>CAWDQL010000015.1:0-12970 GCA_963804465.1 uncultured Gammaproteobacteria bacterium | reverse complement strand
ATCTCGCAAGATCGCGCCTGACCTCGGTGGCAGGAAAGTCGGGAGAGGGCTAGGCCTACTTGGGTATTGGCGCATCCAGGTGCCACGCAAACCAGATCCAAAGTATGACGAATAAAGGACTGGCCGCAGCGTAAAGCTTGATCCACCGTTCAGTAACCTGCGCCTGCCTTCCAAAGAAATATGCTTGAACGAGGCGCAGCTCCACGGCTTTCTTGGCGCCATCTTAGGAATACCCAATACGCGAAAGCGCAGGAGATCAGAAAGATGCACAGGTACCAGGCCCATACATACGGATTCAGGTCCTGTGGTCGAAAGTAATTCCACACGCCAGGAACTCCCCCAAAGATGATGCCGAAGCCCATCACGACCCAGGGCGCGATCATCGCTGCGAGGATGCGGCCCCGTGTGGAATCATCTTCCGCCAGTACGGGCGTTGCAGCTCCAGCGGATTTACCCGATCTGCCGCGCCAGAAGTTGAACAAGGTGACGGCAATAGACCACCCAAAAGTAGCGGCTGATGATGAGGTCAAACATTGGCGCAGCGCAAAGGCCCGCTAAGGGTGAGGTTGAGGGGCCGCACAGAAGCGCCAGCCCGGAAGCGCTGTGAACAGGCGTCGAAGTCTGACCAGGATTTTGGCCTGAGCGGCACCGAAGGATGGCCAGGACTTCACCGGCATTTCTCGATGAGGATCCGGAGGTTGCTGCACGCTCCCATGGTCAATATTGAACGCCGGACACTGGTCAACCCTCGATGCCGGTTTACAGTTTGCGCTCCATCGCGCTGAGCGGGCGATCGATCGCGACGAACTCATAGTACTGGAACTCGCTCATCGTGCGAAGGCGGAATGAATGAATGTCACGCGGTCATGCGCCTACCGACCACGAGCGGTATGCCTCAATCCACTCCGCGCCCGCAGGGCGAGGGTTCGGAAGCGGGAGATCAAGAACAGGAATCCTCTGCCGCGAGCGACCGCGTCGGCAGATCGCCACGACTTGCTCGTCATCAGTCATGTCAATTTGTTCGACGGTCACCGTAACGCCGAGGATCTCGGTGTCGAACGGGGTCTTTAGGCGCTCGTCAAGCAGCGTATAGAAACCCACACGCTGTTCCGACTCGCTGTACGCGTCAATGATGGCCTCCTCGATCAGCGCGGCGAGCTTGGCCTTCGAAGGTGGCCACCGTTTGCGCTTCACAATCGTTCGGCGTGTCACAGCTCTTCCTCGCAATGTCGAAGCGCCTCCTGGTCATACTCTACGGTCCGCTCCTCGACCGGTTCGGCAAGTCCGAGCGGCGCCTCGCCACGCGCATAGCCAATCGCGCGGTAAGTGGTGAGCCGTTTCTCGAACATTCGCAGCAGCATCGGGACCTGTCGGTCCACGTAGTCATAGATCCGCACCTCGGTTTTCGCCGGGTGGCCCCTGTGGAGTCGGCCGCTGTACTGGATCAGCGTTCCTTTCCAAGAGATGGGCATGGCGAGAAAAAGCGCATCTAGCCGAGCGTCGTCGAACCCTTCACCGATGTAACGACCTGTCGCTAGGACGAGCCGCTCGGCTGCATCCGGAATCGACGCGAGTTGTTCCGCAGAGCGGTTCCGGGCCCTGGTCGTCATGCCTCCCTGCAGCACGATGAGGTGGCGCACGAATCCGCGGAGGCGTTGAGCAAAATACTCGAGATGATCCTTCCGCTCGGTGAGCAGGATCGGCGAGCGGCCTTCCTGAATGGCGGATACCACGTCATTGAGGATATCCGTGTTCCGCGCCGCATCGTTCGCGATCGCTCGGTAGATCTCCTGAATGCCGACACTTGATGAATCGGTGGTCAAGTGGAATTCCGTTTCCCGAACGATGAGCTTGTGACGGAAAGGGCGATGTGCAGCCTGGCTCCTCACGTCCACTCGGTAGCGGATCGGTCCGAGCTGCATCTCGGCAATTGGGTGGTGTCCATCGCGGCGCTGCGGTGTTGCGGTGAGCCCCACGATATAACGGGCCTTCACCTCAGACAGCACTCGCTCGAACGAGATCGCCGGCAAGTGATGACACTCGTCGACGATCACGTGCCCATAGCCGCCGACGAGATCGTGGACTTTATCCCTGTGGACAAGACTTTGGATCATCGCCACGTCAAGGCAGCCGTTTGGTTTGCGTTGGCCGCCTCCGACGCGACCGATTTGCTTCTCATCGATGCCGAGGAACATTGCCAGTTGTGCGACCCACTGCTCGAGAAGTGGCTTGCGGTGAACGATGATCAGAGTGCTGCGACGGCGCTTGGCAATCAGATACGTGCCCAGCACGGTCTTGCCGATGCCGGGCGGTCCGACGAACACTCCGGTGTCGTGCGCGAGGAGCGCTCGAGCGGCCCCACTCTGCGCGTCAGTCAAGTCGCCGTTGAACTCCGATTCCAGAGGCGAACCGAGCTGCCGTTCGTCCTCGATCTTGAGCGCTATGCGGTGCTCAGCGAGCAACTGCGTTACTGCGTTCGCGCAGCCGCGGGGCAATGAGATGTATTGGGCATGCTCCTCAGCGCACGTAATGACACGCGGAGTGGTCGCCGTGGAGAGGCGCATCCGCTGTTTCTTGTAGAACTCCGGATTCTGGAAGGCTGCAAGCCGCTTGAGTTGATTCAGAAGCGCAGCAGGCAGACCGGTCTTCTCGATATAAAGGCGCTGTGCGAGGGCGCCTTTCACGACGGACGGCAGCGAACCGGTGGGAAGCTGCGCGGAATTCAGTTTCGATTGCGCCCATGGGGCCGACTCCTCTTGATCATCCAAGATCTCGGCGAATCGAACGCCAACTACCCGGTCGGTGCGTGTGGCTTCCTGCGCGATCATCTCCGCTGTGCTGGGTTCGATGCGCTGAACCGACGCGAGGAAGGCCCATTGGTCCACATACGGCTCGAACCGTTCACCAATGAAGACGCTGTTGCCCTGTTGCCTGGGCTCGTATTGGAGCGGCAACGCGATGAGATTTCCGAATCCTCCTCGTGGCATCGTGTCCTGGTTCGGGAATAGTCGATCATAGGACCGCATGCTCAGCTCGTGTCGGCGACTCATCGTCTCGGTGATGATGTGGCAGCCGATCCGCCTCGCGATGTTAGCGGACACCGGCGCGGTGAAGAAGAACCACGCATGCGCGCCATCTCCAGAACGAGAGCGCTCGATCGCGGCCGGAACCCCCAAGGATCGGCTGGTCTCGGCGAAGGCGGTGACGTCTTCCTTCCATGAGCTTTTGTCGAAATCGACCGCCAGGAACCAAC
Source organism: uncultured Gammaproteobacteria bacterium (assembly GCA_963804465.1). Lineage (GTDB taxonomy): Bacteria > Pseudomonadota > Gammaproteobacteria > Steroidobacterales > Steroidobacteraceae > 13-2-20CM-66-19. The sequence goes on along the minus strand of CAWDQL010000015.1, from coordinate 9,717 downwards.
AGGTCTCATCCTCGAGCAGCGGGTAACAGCCGATGACGTGTCGGCCCCTCAGGTGATCCATCACGACCTGATCGTCGACGGCGACAAAGGCCTGATTTACGCAATCCCCGCACTTGCCTCCCGCTTTGAGAGCACACAGCCGTGGTTCCCACTTGTTTGTGCACGCCGGGGCGTAACCGGGATTGCCCGTCTTCTTGCTTACGAACCGGGTCGGGAAGATGTCCGCCCGACCACGAAACAACGAGCGGAACAATTTCACCTTGTCCGCAGGTGTGTCCGGCACCTCGCCCTTGACCCTAGATGAGGGTGGGAGCGACAAGGGGATCGTGGCTGCGGGGGCGGCGAGCTGCGCACGCAGCGATTCGACCTTTGCCCGTGCCTCCTCGCGCGTGCGTTCGAGCTCCGACAATCTCGCCTGCTCGATGGCAAGTTCGCGAAGGAGGGCGTCTCTCGTGCGCATGGCCACATCATATCTTTTCGGCTGTCGATCCGATGAAAGTGTAGACAAGAGATGAGTATATGTATACGCTTTCATCGGTGCGTAGCAAAGCTGTAGCTCCGATTCGTAGGGACCTGCCCGCTGTCTTCACCTACAGCGGCGCGAGAGCCGCTGGCCTATCGGCGGAGCGCTTATATGCATACCGAGACCAAGGGCTAATCGAACAGATTGGCAGGGGGCTGTACAGGTGGGCCGACGCACCGCTGAGCGATCGGAATCTTCTGGAGATCGCCTATCGGGTCCCCAACGGCACGCTTTGCCTCGTCACAGCCCTGGCGCGTCACGGCTTGACCGATCGCATTCCAGATCACATCGATTTGGCGATCCCGCGCGGCAGCCGAATTCCGGCTCTTGATTCGCCGGTGGATGTTCACGTTTTTGCCAAGAATACGTTCGCACTGGGCCGTCAGGAGCTGCGTGTCGGAGAAGGCTTCGTCATCGGCTTGTATTCGGCCGAGCGATCACTCATCGACATGATCCGGCTGCGGCATCGAGAGGGGCCTGATGTCGCATGGGAAGCATTGCGTCGTTGGCTTCGGCGCAGAGGCGCGAAGCCGGCTGCGTTGATCGAGATGGCCAAGTCGCTTCATGGCGCAGAACGTGCGGTTCGCAATGCATTGGAAATTGTGCTGTGAAGCGCGCTACCAAGGATACCTTGGCTGGTAGGCGGTATCTCGACCTACAGCGGGAGGCGAGGCGCACGGGACGACTTACCGACGAGCTCATTCAGCTATATGCCTTGGAGTGTCTTCTCGATCGATTGGTGCGCTCCAAGTATGTTGGTGACTTCATCCTGAAGGGTGGAGTGTTATTAGCCGCACTGGACGCTCGCCGGCCGACCCGTGACATCGACCTCGCGGCCCGCGCACTGGAGAACAGCGCCGCACAGGCCTTGGCGGTAGTACGAGAGATTGCCGAAATCTCGCTGGACGATGGCTTGGTCTTCCATTCCGATCGCGCCACGGCGGAAGTTATTCGAGATGAGGACAATTACAGCGGAATCCGCATCACGCTCGGCGGAGCCCTTTCACGAGCCGAGGTTCGGCTTCATGTGGACATCAGCGTGGGCGACCCCATTTCGCCGGCGCCACAAGAGGTCAGGCTGCCACGACTGCTCGGTGGCGAACTGAGAATCCGCGGCTACCCGCTGGAGATGGTGCTTGCCGAGAAGATCGTCACTGCGCTGGCGCGTGGCACGGCCAACACGCGGTGGCGGGATTTTCTCGACCTCTACGTCCTGGTTCGGCGCCATGCCGTCCACGCCCAACTCTTGCGAGCGTCAATGCAGCAGGTGGCCCGGTACCGGGGCGTCACACTCGTGCCGCTGAGACCGGTGCTCGTCGGCTACCCGGAAATCGCTCAATCGCGTTGGCTCGCGTGGTTGCGAAAGCAGCGCCTTGATGCCGTGGCTCCCGTCGAGTTTTCGATCGTTGTCGAAGTGGTGACCTCGTTTGCCGACCCGGTTATCGTAGCTGACGGTGCTGCTCCGGGCTCCTGGGACCCCCTGCGGGGTACTTGGATCTAAGCGGCCCGTTGGTGGCGAATCTGGTGGCACATCCGGAGCTGACTCTGGTCGACGTCTAGTGCTTGCGCGTTGGCAGGTCGACCACAGCCCCTCACAGTATCAGCGCCGGAACCTACACGAAAGGTCACCGGCCTAACTCTGCCGTGGCGCGACTTCATCACGCGGATTCCTCGGTGTCTAACTTCCCTTCCAGGTTGGCGAGTTTTTCCAGCATCGCCGAGCGAATGAACTTGAAGTATGTCCGCTCGATCATTCGGAGACTCGTGCCGGTCTGTGCGGCAACGGTGAGCGGATCCACTCCATAGACCTGCAGTAGCTCGCTGATTCGAGCGTGTCGGAAGCTATAAGCGGAGGTGCCGCTCGGTACACGCACGCTTCCGCGTGCGCTTTTGTTGTGCTTGGCGACTGCGGTTCGAACCTCTTGAGCCCACATGTCACGACGCCACGGTTTGCCGCTGGGTGCTGGAAAAAGTGGATCGGCCGGTGACTTGCCCTTTACTTGTAGCTTGAAGAATTCGACCCCGCGTCTGTCCAAGACCACGTACCTTGCTCGCAGCTTCGGCGGACGCCCCTTTCGATGAGAAAGCCTGAGGCGCTCGCCATCGAAGTCTGCTGCTGTCGCCGCCGCGAGTTCCTTCGGGCGTGCGCCGGAGAGCTCGAGGCCACGCAGGAACGCCGCTGCCTCGGGAGAGGCCGCATCGACGAGCCCCTTCCGCTGCGCGGGCGTGAGAAATACCGCCGTTTCGGATTCGTCGTCGTCAGGAAGGCCCTCGAGGCGCCAGGTCGCTGGATTGCCGACGTGCCCCAGGCCGTGCGCCCGATTGAGCCCTGCAATCACAGCCCGGACGAACCGATTGACCGTGCGCGGGAGTCGTCCTGGCCGGAGCCGATCGCGCCAGTCGAGAAAGTCGTCCTTGGTCGCCGATTCAAGTTGCAGTGTCGCAAGAGGATCGAGGTGGCGATGGCTTTCCCGATCAAAGCCGAGCGCCGTCTTGAACTGGCCCTCGGCCTTGATCGCAGCATCCCAGCGATCGTGACGCCGCAGGTCAGCGAGATAGGTCTCCAGTGCCGCAAGCACGGTACCTCGCTTGATGGCGCGCACCGGGGATCCGGAGAGTTGAGAGAGCCATTCCTCAGCTCGAGTCTTTGCCTCATCGAATTCGAGCGCCTCTCCGAGTGCCTGATACAGTTGCTTCTTGTCTCGTCCCCGGAACCGGGCGAGCCAGGTGTTCGGGCCGCGTCGAAAGCCGAGGTATGCCCCCGCGGCGAGACGTTGCCAGTACGGCTCGCGACGGGGTTTCAACTGATCCCGGAGACGCTTACGTGACAGGTCTGACAAGGCTTGAGGGGCTATCCGTACGGAATGGTACGGAAAGCATACCGCAGACACGGCTGGACAGGCATGGATTTATGCCCTATAACATACGGCATGTACAAAATGCGGCGGACAGGGCTGGACACCTGGTTTGCCCTGCTAAGGGTGTAAGGGTCAAAAGCCCTTCGAGGGTTCGAATCCCTCTCTCTCCGCCATTCGGCCGCGGCGCGGCTGCGGGCCGCTTTCCGTACAACAACAACCGGGACCAGACACGCTCAGGTCCCGCAGGAGGGAGAAAGACCGTGCTGCACTATTTGTGGATGTTCATCGTCGGCATCGTCGTGGGTGCTGTCGCCAAGTTCTTCGTGCCCGGCGCCGGACACCTGGGCCTCATCATGACGGGCGTGCTCGGCATCGTCGGCTCGTTCGTCGGCGGCTTCATCGCCCGCCTGTTCAGCAAGCCCGCGCCCGGTTCGCCCATACACCCGGCCGGAATCCTGCTGTCGATCGTCGGCGCGGTGATCGTGCTGTGGGCGTGGGCTCGCCTGGCGGTCTGATCGCGCCGCAGACCGGGGCCCGGCTCTCCAAGGCCCCGTAAGCAGACTCGAGGCCGCGTCGAGCAGGGGTTCAGCGATGTGGTAGGATGCGCGCCCCCGATGGGACCGGGGCCGCCCCGCCGGGCGGCACTCCGGCAGGGGCCGGGATGGGGATCCTCTCAGGAAGCGCGCGCCCGTAGCTCAGTTGGATAGAGTACCTGGCTACGAACCAGGGGGTCGGGAGTTCGAATCTCTCCGGGCGCGCCAAATTCTCAAAGACTTAGCCCGCCGCTCCCAACCTCAACTGCTGAATATCCGGGCAACTGCCGAATACTTTGCTCTCTGACGCCTTGGCTTGGCTCTTGTGAGCCCTCGCAGATAGTGTCGCTTCGCTGTCCGCACGCTCGCATGGCCGAGTCGATCGCGCACCTCCTCCGCCGTTGATGGCGTGCAGCCGCCTCACCACTTGTAGGTCGCGCCGAGCATGAAGAAGCGCCCGACGGCTCCGTCCTGGTGAAGCGCTGCGTCGTAGTGCAGCTCTGCGCCGCCGCCGTAGGTCTGCAGGTCCACCGGCGCATCCGAATTGAACAGGTTGGTGATCGAGCCGTGCACGGACAAGTGCTCGGTCGCCACATAGTTCGCATACAGATTGAAGTCGGTGAAGTGCGCGATGCGGCAATAGGGCTCCCACGCCGCCGGCAGCACCGTCACGCTCGGCGACATGACCGAGCCGTAGGCCGAGGGGGCGCCGGCCTGAATGGACTCGAGACAGGTGTAATAGCCCGCCGACGGGTCGGTGATGCTGAAGGAGCTGGTGAAGTTCATCGACAGCGTGGTCGAGAACGGTCCCTTGTCCCAGGTGAGCGAGGCGGTCGCGCGCTCGCGCGGGTTGCCGGTGTCACCGGAGATGCTGGTCGGGCCGTGCGTGCCGACGAGGTCATAGGTCGTGCCCTGATAGCCGTACTCGTACTGGATCATGTGGGTCCAGGTGACCGACAACGTTGCTTTGCCCGCCTTGGTGGAGTCGAACAAGCGGCTGCGCAGGTCGACGTCGAATCCCGAGGTCGTGGTGATACCGGCATTCACGTACGGAATATTCTGATACGCCGGGTAGCCCACCGGCGTGAGCACGTTGACGGTCGGGCATGGCAGCGGTGCGGTCGTCGCCGTGCACTCCGCAAGCACCGCCGACGGTCCGCGCACGATGCTGACGAAGCCCGCCCCGAGGCCACCGGCGGCGGAGGCCGAGATGATGTCGTTGGTGAGCTGGATGCGGTAGTAGTCGACCGACGCGTTGAAGGCCGGCGCCGGCTCGAAGATGATGCCGAGCGTCGCGTTCGTCGAGGTGACGGCCTTGAGGTTGGGATTAGATGCCGAGAGGCCGACCGCGGGATAACGGCACAGTGCGTTGAAGGTGCCCTTGACGTTGGCCAGGCCGTTCGGGCAGAGCATCGGGTCATAGCTGTTGCCCTCGCCGAACGCGAGTCCCGCGGTACCGGACTCCGAGATCGACGGCGCCCGGAATCCCCTACCCCAAGTGCCGCGCAGGGTCAGCAGGTCGACCGGGGTCCACTTGAGGCCGAACTTCGGCGTCGCCTGGCCACCGTAGGTGTCATAGTGGTCGTAGCGCACCGCGGCGTCGAATTCCAGTTGCTTGACGATCTTGCCGCCGAGCTCGAGGAACCCCGCGGCATCGTCCTGCGAGCCGATCGAGAACATCGGGACGCCTTCCTGGACGCCCGTGATCACCGACTCGGGCTGGCGCACGTTCTGCGTCTCGTGAAAGTACTGCACGCCCGCGACCAACGTCAGCGGGCCGCCCGGCATATCAAAGAGGTTGCGCGAGCCATGGAAATCGAGCACGTCGAGTCCGCTCGAGCGACTGCCGGTCTCGACCGGCGCGAAGAGCTCCGCACCGTTGGTGCTGACGCCCGGAATGTAGGTCCCGTTGTTGAGGTCTTCCTGTGCGACACCCGGCTCGATGAAGCCGTAGTACTTCTCTGTCATCAGCGCGTACATCAGGCCGATCTCGGCATCTAGGTCCCAGTCGCCGGCGGTGCCGCGCAGATCCCCGAACAGCCGGTACGTGTTGGTCTCCGCGGTGGTGGCGAGCGGGCCGACGTCTGGGAAGCTGTAGACCAGGTTGGCCGCCAGCCCGTACGGGTTCAGGGGCGAGTTGGCCGGGAGCGAGAGCACGGGGTACACCACCGTCGAGGCGAGCCCGCCGGGCGGGAAGGCGATGTTGACGATGGAACCGGCCTCCTGACCGGTGTTGTTGAACGCGTGGCCGAAGCGCACCGCCGCGACCCGCTCGGCCTGGCTATTGAAAATCGAGCCGGTGACCGTCATGTCCCAGTTGGTACCGAGCGCGTGCGTGAACTTCGTGAGAAAGTCCGTCTGCTCGGTCGGTGGCTGGATCTGCCCCGGGAAGGCGAAGGTGCACTTGTCCGCGGCCTGCAGCGCCGCGGTGCAGCCCGGCAGGAAGGTCTCCGCCGGCAGGCCGTTGGCGGGGTTGGGATTGATCAAGTAACCAGTAACGCTGTCGGGATACACCAGACCCGAGGCGCCCACAGCGCCCGGTTGCTCGTTGACGCCGCCCGGTAGTCCCGTCCAGTTGGTCGTCGTCCACACACCGGTGCGATTGGAGCCGAGGATGAGCTCCTGACGGCGCCACTCAAGCGACGTGTACACGTTGTAACCGTCGCTGGCGAGATCGCCCCAGCCGAGGATGCCGGCCGCATGCCAGGTCCAGCCGTCGTTGTGCTGCGTGGCGCCGCCGTCGGCGGTGAGCTCCGCGCCCTCGTAGGTTTTCATCAGCTTGACGTTGACGACGCCGGCGATGGCATCGGCGCCGTAGAGCGCCGAGGCGCCGTCCCTGAGAACCTCGACGCTCTCGACAGTCTCGAAGGGAATCGAGGTGAGGTCGACGAAGCTGCGCTCAACGTCGTCAGAGAGTGGGTAGGCCACCATGCGCTCGCTGTCGACGAGCACCAGCGTATCGCCAACGCTGAGGCCGCGCAGCGCGATGCCGGATCCGCCGGCGGCTAACGCCTGGGTGAAGGCCTGATTGAGGGCGCCCTGGCCGTTCGCCGCGAGGTTGCGCAGCACGTCGGTCACCGAGGTGTAGCCGGTGTTCTTGAGATCATCGGAGGTGAGGATCTGCACCGGGGCCGGAGTCTCGGTGTCGGTGCGCTTGATGAGGGAGCCGGTAACGACGACCTGCTGAAACTCCGGCTGGGCCGCGGTTTGCGCCTGCGCCTGCTGCTGTCCGTTCGCAGAGGCTGCGAAGAGCGCCGCGAGCAAGGCAGCGCCGCAGACACTCACGCCCGCAACGCCGCTTCGCGGCCGCCTCTTTACGACTGGTGCGGGAGGCCTGCCGCTGCTCGATGTGATTCGCATGAGACTCCCCCGGAATTCTTATTCGTAAGTGCAAGGCCGGATCTACGCTTGCAATCTCGCCTGTGATCACCCATCGCAAGAAAGCCCTGCGCAAGGCGGGGCGTCCAACTGCAGAAACCTCAGCTACCGTGATTGCTTGCGCGGCGGCTGGTCGTCCAGACGCATCCGATCGCTACTCCGGCAGGTTTACCTCGCGCAGTAGTGCCTTATACCTAGGGTCCGTGTACAAGCCCTCCAGGTAGGTGTCGCTCTTGAAAACCTCGTATCCGCCATCGCGCTGGCGGCGCGCACGCTCGAGCCAGGCGAAAGCGCCGTCACGATCGCCGTGCCAGGCATGGACTTCGGCAATCTGGAACGCAGAGACGTTGGCGGAATGCGTCTCGAGCAACCTGAGGTCGCGCTCCGAGGCGGCCTCGTCGCCGAGCGAATGCTCGGCGTTTGCCTGCGCGCTGAGCCGCAAGTCGTCGATTCGGATCTTCTGTGCCGCGGCGAGCGCCTCGCGCGGATGTCCGCTTGCGAGTTCGAGCTTTGAGAGCGGAAGGAGCACGAAGGCGCCGTCCGGATCCAATTCGAGCGCGCGGTTGAGGTAGGCCCGCGCCCCGGCGTAGTCGCGGCGGAGGGTGAGCAGAGCGCCGAGCCGCCCCAGCGCCTCCGAGTTCAGCGGGTCGAGCTCGGCGACCTTACGGTACCCGGCGATCGACGCGTCGAGTTCGCCAAGGGACCGCAGCGACCGTGCGTACCACGTGAGGAGGTCGATGTTGGTCGGGTCGAGCGCGAGGGCGCGTTCGAAGTCCGCCCGCGCGCCGGCGTAATCGAGGTCCGCGACGTGTCGCACGATCGCGCGAGCACCGTAGCCGTCGGCCCGATCCGGGGCGAGGGTAATGGCCTTCTCAGCCGCCTCGCGTGCGAGCTGGAAACCCGCGCTGGAGTCGGTGAAGTCCGCGACGTCGGCTTGCGCCTCGGCGAGCCCCGCATATGCGCGCGCGTAGCGGGGATCGAGCTCGACGGCCTTGCTGAAGGCGGCCGCGGCACGGCGGTAGCTGTCGACGGTATTGCGGCGCAGGAAGTGCCGGCCCAGCAGGTACTGGTTATAGGCCTCGGGGTTCGGGGTCTGACCGTCGGCAGCCTTCGCTGGGGCGTGCGGCCCGGGCAGGAGCTTGAGCCTGAGTGCCTGCACCACTGCAGTGGCGATCTCGTCTTCGATCTTGAACACGTCCGTGACGCTGCGGTCGTAGGTCTCAGACCAGAGATGCTCGCCGTCCGCAGCGCGCACGAGCTGGGTGCTGACACGTAGACGTTTGCCGGACTTTCGCATACTCCCCTCGAGGATGTTCGCGACCTTGAGCTTCGAAGCTATCGTGGGGATATCGTCCGACTTTCCCTTGAAGGAGAACGAGGAAGTGCGAGCAATGACATGCAGTCCTGGTGTTTTCGCCAGCTGATCGATTAACTCCTCCGTGATTCCGTCCGAGAGATACTCCTGTTCCTTATCGGCGCTCATGTTCACGATCGGCAGCACGGCGATGGTGCGGCGGTCGGGCGCCGGCGTTGCGGGCACCGAGGCGGTCACCGCCTTGGGCACCGTGACCGCGCGTCGCTCCCACAGCGTCGTTGCGACCACGGCGACCAGCGCCACACCCGAAACCGTGACAACGGCCGTCGACCAATTGCGCCGCCGTCGTACGGCCGGGAGGACGGCGCGCCGTGTGGGGGCTACGGGCTCGGTCTGCAATCGTCTCGTGCGCTCGACCCACTCCGGGGTGGTTTCGCCACCCTTCAGGTGTGTCCACTGCCGCTCGCGGAATCGGTCCGGCACCCGCGCGGTCGACTCGGCCGTGTCGTCGATCACCACCGGCAGCAGAAACGCCTGATCCTCGGCAAAGTCCAGCATCCGGTCCACCGCCAGATACCACTCGCGGCGGAAATAGCCCACCGCACGGGCCTCGGTGTGCGCCGAGATCAGCGGCACGAACAGCGCGCACTCTTTGATCTGCCGGCGGATCGAGGCATCCCAGGCATCCCCGCCACGTAGCTCGCTCTTGTCGAGCCAGACCTCGATGCCCGCCGCACGCAGCGCCGTTGCGATCCGCTGTGCAGCGGCGGCGTCCTCCGAGGCGTAGCTGAGGAACACAGCTCCGGTCGCAGTGGATGGCTGTGAGTCCCCGGTCGTCGGGGATGCGCGGGCCTCTTCTGTGCTCATGCGTCACGTGCTTCGAGCGGCTCCCCCGACGTCAAGGATGCACCGGCGCTGTTGACGACAGCAAATGCGGTGCGGCCGGTCGTGCTGTTGCCGGCCGAAGCGCTCTGAATATCCCGCTGCCTATCTCGACGGATCAGCAGCTTGTCTCCACCTACCCGGCGAAATATTCAGAGATTCTCGGGTAGGGTTTCCTAAGCGCTTCAGCGGGTTGCGTAAGTTTGAGACCCAGCCTACGAATCAAGG
>CAWDQL010000014.1:0-17767 GCA_963804465.1 uncultured Gammaproteobacteria bacterium | reverse complement strand
CGGGCCTTGGCGCCGTCAGCTCCCGGCGCATGTTCGGGGGCGCGGGGCTCTACTGCGATGAATACTTCTTCGGGCTGATCGCCGACGACGTTCTCTACTTGCGCGCGGACGATTCCAATCGCGGCGACTACACGGCACGCGGCAGCGCGCCGTTTCAGCCGTACCGCGATCGCCCACTCCTCAGCATGAGCTACTACGAGGCTCCGGCGGAGGTGCTGGAGAATGCCGCAGAGCTCAGCGCCTGGGCGCGCCGCTCGGTGGCGGTTGCCATGCGGGCGCCGCGGCAGGCAAAGGCGGCGCGGCGATCACGCTAGCGCCGCCACCGATGGTCAAGTCGGGTTCGAGGGCGGTGGGATAACGACCGGTGCCCCGCGGCGGCTACAATGGCCCGCCTCCAGTTAAGGGTCAGCAAGGCTATCGCATGCTGGATGTACTGCTTGCCAAGCCGGTCAACGTCGCGCTCAACCGGCCGGCAACTCAGAGCTCGGTCTCGATCTGGTCCAAGGCGAGGGCCCCGGAGGCCGACGCGGCAGGGGCGGTCAACGGCAAGATCGACGGCGAGGCCGGATTTCACACCGAGCGGGAGTTATCCCCGTGGTGGCAGGTTGATCTCGGGGACGTACACAGCATTTCCGAGGTACGCATCTTTAACCGCAATGTATGTGCCCACAGGCTGCGTAATTTCACCGTGCTCGCCTCGCTGAACGGCCGCAGCTGGGAAGCCGTTCATTCCAAGGCGGACGGCGCAATATTCAGCGACAAGCCCTACGTTGTGCGTCTCCCCGGCGCGCGCGCCCGCTTCGTGCGCGTGCGGCTCGAGGGCTTTGACTATCTGCACTTCTGCGAGTGCGAGGTCATCGGTGCGCCGGCAAGCCTCGATGCCGCACAGCGCGCGGAGTATGAACGCTCGCTCGCCGAGGCGAATGAGGCCGAGGCGCGGCGCCGCGCGGCGCTCGCCAACGGCAGGCCCGGCAGGGTCGTGCGTATCAGCAACGTCGAAGTCTTCCTCGACCCCGAGCGCTACGGCCCGAACCTCACGCATGCGATCACCGAGGGCATCTATGAGGGCAAGGAGATGGACCTCGTGACGAAGCTCGTGCAGCCGGGTGATCGCGTGCTCGAGGTCGGAACCGCCATCGGCGCCGTCAGCATGACGGCCGCGCGGATCGTCGGGGCTCCGTCCGTGCGCACCTTTGAAGCCAACGCGCGGATCGCGGGCGATGCGCGGCGCAACTTCGAGTTCAACGGCTTCGCCGGGATTCAGTTGCAGGTGCGCGTCCTGGTCAACCGCTGGCGCATGCCGAGCACGGCTTCGCCCGTTCGCTTTCACGTCTCGCGTGACTTCTGGGCCTCGCGCCAGCAGGCCACAGGCGCGAAGGACATCGTCGAGACGGTGAGCGTCGAGACCGCGTGCCTCGAGGATGAGATCGCCTCTCACCGGGCCAACGTACTCATCTGCGATATCGAGGGCGGAGAGATCGAGCTGCTGCTCGGCGCGGACCTCAAGGGAATCCGGCTCGTCGTCATGGAGGTACACCCGCGGATGGCTGGCAAGCAGCCCAGCGACAACCTGATCCGTTACCTTGTCGGCGCGGGCTTCAACGTGGACTTCAACAACAGCGGCAGGGATATTGCAGTGCTCGAACGCTAGCGCGAGCCTTGCGTCAGCGGAGGGATCGCCGTAAGCAAAAACCCCGGCACCTGGCCGGGGTCCTTGTCTTCAACGGGATGACCGGTTCAGCGCACTGCGACTCGCTCGTTCCTCGCCTGAGGCATGAGCGTTGCGGCCAGCGCCTTTAACTCCGCGAGCTTCGCATCCTGTGCCGCTAGCTTATGTTGCTGCTGCTGCACCTCATTCAGCAGCAACGGTGCGAGCTCGTCGTAGCGCACACCCTGGATCTTGCCCGCTCCGTCACGGATCACAAGCTCCGGATACGCCTTGGCCACTTCCTCGGCGATCAGCCCGTACTGGAGCGTACCTCTCGGATCGGTCTTCAGGTGAAAGCTCACCGGCCGCAGCTGTTGCAGCTTCTCCGTGCGCGGACCGAGCGGGGTGATATCCGTCTTGTAACGCTCCGAGGAGCCCAATACGCCGAGTTGTCCGGCGGAGGTCACATAGACCGCAGCCCCGGTGATGATCGCGCTCTGTATCCCAGCAATGTAGGTCGCCGTCTGCGTGCCCGGCGTGCCGATGCGGATAATGCCGTTGTCGCCCGCGACGCCCGCTAAGCAAGCGGCGGTGGCTAGGGTTTCGCCACTCCGGGTTGAGGCGCGACTGCTGGCGCTAGCGCCGCCACCGGGGCTGCGGGCCTGGGCGTTACTGCAGATTGATGAGGGTATAGACCGAGTAGATCGAGGAGGTGAGGATCGTAAGGAACTTTTGCAGCTCCGCCGCAGGCGCGTTGGCGACGTAGAGCACGTCGCGATCCCGCATGGGAAAGTCCTGCGCCAGCAGGAACGAGGCCGGATCCTTCAGATCCAGGCGATAGATAACCGGTATCCTGCCGTCCCGCGTCATCGGGCCGGCGCGCGCCTCCGCCGGCACGGCGCTGGGGTCCTCGAAGCGGAAGATGAACAGGCCCTTGGCGTCCGCGCGCGCATCATTCAGCCCTCCGGACCGCCCGATCGCCTGCGCCAGGGAGATTCCGCGAGCCTCGAAGGTAATTTCGCTGTTGGTACCGGCGGCGCCGAGCACCGTGAAACTCTGAGGCTGGAACAGCGCGGTGATCACGTCCCCCGGAGCGAGCCGCACGTTCTCGGCCGGACTCTGGATCACGGTATCGAGCGGCAGCGTGTGAACCTGCTTGCCGCGAGTGATCTGCAGCGAGATCTTGTTGACCGGATCTTTGACGCCGCCGGCGGCGGCAATGGCATCCAGCACGCGCTCGCCTTTCGGCGTGAGAGGCATGCGCATGCTCTGGGTGACATCGCCGACGATGGTCACTGTGGCGGAGTTCTTAGTCACGATCTGCACGACGACCTGGGGCTGATTGGCCTTGCCGCCCAGACGCCGCTCGATTTCCGTGTCCACCTGCTGCGGCGACTTGCCCGATACCAGCACAGAGCCCGCAAATGGCACCTCGATCGAGCCGTCGGCCTCGACGACCTGCTGGGGCAGAGTGGTCATCAGCGCCGAGTTGGATCCGGTGGTGCCACTGACTGAGACCAGTGCTGCTGGCGAGAACAGCGCCGCGGGCGGCGCTTCCCAGATGGAGATGCCGAGCACGTCGCCCGGACCGATGATGTTCGCAGGCTCGGACGCCGGGGCGTCCGTTCCAAGTACCTCGGAAAACAACCGATGACTCTCGGACTGACGCAACCGCTGCACCGCGCCGAGATCGACATCGACCAGACGCATCGCTGAGATGCGCGAGCCGTGCTGCGGCTTTGCAATCGTCGCGCGGCTCGGACCCGAGGACGCCAGCCAGGTGCAGCCGCCGAGAGCCGCGAGTGCCACCGCCACGACCGACAGGCGAGCCAGCGATGCCATCTAGGCGCCGAAGCCCTGCGTGCGCGCCTGGTAAGCCGGGCCGGTCCCGGCGACGGCCTGCGCCAGGGTCGACTCGATCACGTCGATCCCGTCGGTGAGGCGAACGGCCACCTGCGGCAGCTGCAGGTCGTTCAGGCGCGCGAGCGCCTCGACCCCATCGAGGCTGGTCGCTACGGCCTGAAATTGCCGCCGCGCCTGGATGCGTGCGATTTCCCGCCGCGCCGCTGCGCCGAGCCGCTCCCAGCCGTTGACTTTCGAGACGCGCCCGAGCCCGAAGGGGCGGGTCTCGGTCACGCGGTGCAGCCAGAGCTGCGCCCCGAAGTCGATCGAAGCGCGCCTCCCGGGTGCGAGACAGATGGCCGTCACCTCATGACCCCGTCCGGCCAGTGCGCACGCCGCCCGGTACAAGCCGCTGCTGCGCTCGTCCGCCATGTCGTGCGCGGCGGAGTTCAGTAGGAAGCACACTCGCATCCGGTATGCCGTCGGCCTGGTGGGCGCGAACGGTCGGAAACCGGTCCCACCGGCTTTCGCGGGCAGCTCCTCTAGTGCACTCCGGCCGGTCTTCGCCCGTTGCGCAGTTTGCCTGCCATCGTCGACGCCGCGATCGAATTCGCTAAGCAGCTGCTCCGCAGCCGCGCGGCTGATTCGTCTTTGCAGACGCAGCAGGAGCAGCCGGCGGCGCCGCCTGGCGCGATCGGCCGCGACGCGGGCGAGGATGAGATCCTGCGGGTAGTGCCCACGTCCATGGACCCAGGCGAAATAGGCCTTGGACCGTCCGACTCGGTATAGCGATCGCGGAGTTCCGTCCGAGTAGCGCACGGAGTTTTCCAGGTGCTTGTGGTGCACCTCCGCCTCCGGTCGATAGACGAGACTCCAACCCCGCTCATGCAGACGCAGATTCACGTCGGTCTCTTCGAGGAAGTAGGCGTACTCCTCGTCAAAGCCGCCGATCGAGAGCAGGAACTCGCGCCGCACCGCGAAGTTGGCGCCGGTCGGGCTCAGGTACTCCCCGGGCGCACGCGGGCAGTCGGGATCTGCCGACCCTCGCACCTCGGCAAAGCGATTCGCGACGATGGTCCGATATTGAAAGCCGATACCGCGCTGGTCGCGGATGAACCCGCCCACAGCGCCCACGCCGGAGTCGGCGAAACCGGCCACCAGATGGTCCAGCCAATCCGGCTCGGGAATCGTATCGTCATCAAGGAACGCCAGGATCTCGCCGCCCGCCATCCGCGCGGCGATATTGCGCGACATCGCCAGATTGGCTTGCTCGCAGACCGCGGTGCGGATCCGCCCGCCAAACAGCGCCAGCACCCCATCGGTGCCGTCGGTGCACGGGCCCCGTACTACGATCACCTCGAAGTTCGGGTAGCGGAGCTGGCCGAGGCTGCTCAGGGTCCGCGCGAGAGACGGAGCGCGATCGAGGGTGTTAATGATTACGCTGACGCTCGGGGAACTCATGGGGTGCAGCCGCCGGCTCAGATCCACGGTCCTGCGCTCATCAGCCCCAGGCGGATCAGCTGCTCCGGCGATTCATAGCGCACGCTGATGCCCGGCTCATAGAAGCTGATTTCCTGGCCGGCCTCCCGATAGCTCCGGTATTCCTGGCCGTTGGCGTAGTGCTGCTTGCGCACCTGCTCCTCGCGCGCCTTTTCTATGAGCAACGAGACCAGCTTGAAGTGGAACAGACAGCCGGTGAGCGACACCTCGCCGCGGGTGTGGGCGCGGTTGATCCGATACGGGTAGCCGTCGTGCATGGAGCTACGATAGGCGAAGGACCGCTCCCACCACAGCACTGGTATCTTGTTGAGCGCCGGCGCGAGCTGCGGCCGCTCGCGGTTGTGGATGCGCATGCGCGGCCCGCCCTGTACCCAGGTGCTATCGTGCAGCCCGGGCCTCTGGATGTAGCCGTCGCGGTCGAAGTACGGGCAGACCTCGAAGGGATCGTCGCCACTGCGATAGAGCGTCTCCGCCAGCGTGCCGGCGCCATAGGCGTCCAGCAGCAGCGTGTGCATCGAGGTGCGCTCATCATCCTTGAGGAACAATCCCAGGTCCCGCAGGTTTCGGGTCTGCATGTGCGGATAGACGAGAAACTCATCCGGGTCGACTGCGACACACAAGCGCCCGCTGCCGTAGGCGCTCAGCAGGTAGTTGCACCACTGCATCCCGAAATCCGAGCGCAGGTAGCTTGCCCGGGTATGCCAGACGGAACAGTCGTTGTGGCCGCGGATCCAGTCGCGGAAACCGTCCGTGGAATCGTTGTCGACCAGGAGAAAGTGATCGACGCCCAGATCCCGGTAGTACTCCAGGAAGAACGGCAGTCGCGTCAGCTCATTGCGCAGGCAGGACACCAGCAGCACGTCGTCGGCGCGCAACGCGCTGGTATGGTCCTGCACCAGAGCGAGGTCGCTGCCGTGGAGGCGGATCCGCGCGCGACGCTGCCCCGCCACGGCGCCCCGCCACAGCACCCGGCCTACGGCCCGCGTCTCGTTCTTAATGGTGCGCCACACGTCAGCTACCCGAGCGGCCCACTTTCTGACCCTCCGCCTGCGTCCGCGGGTCCGCCCGCGCTGGACGATCCGCGACCGCAGATAGCCGACGATCGGACGGTCTAACCTCAGCAGTGGCGATGTGCTGGACCAGCTGCGCCCACTGTGCAGGCAGTGCCGCCACCATCTCGGGGCCGGGCAGGTCCGCCAGCCGCGGCTCGAGGTCGGCCAGCCCGATCAGCAGCGGCCGGATCTCAGCGCCGAACTTGCGCTGCAGGCCCTGCAGCCGGCGCGACAGCAGCCGACGCGACACTCTGCGCAGGCGCTCACCACCGCCGAAGCGCAGCGGCACCAGCTGATCAGAGGCCTCTGGCCCGAGGATCGCGTTGTTCACCCAGTCGCGATGGCTGGCGCCGCACACAGTGTCGACATACGCGTCGACGCGCTGGCGCACGCGGTCGAGGCTTTCCGCCTCTCCGACCGCGGCGGGCCGCCGCTCCGCATTTCTCATCACGTCGAGCGCCGCCAGGATCCAGTAGAGACGCACCCATTCCTCGTCGCCGGCCGCGGCGGGGGTGCAGGAAATGAAGACGACGTTCGACGCGCGATGCAAATACCACTCGGCGTCGTTGTCGTCCCCGGGCGCTATCTCGATAATCGGGAACCCCCTGGCGCGCGTCAGCAGCCGGCTGAGATACAACGGCCGGTCCATGTCGCGTATCTCGAGGTCGTGAGTGCCGAATCCCTGGTAGTCGGCGCCCGCCGCGACCAGGTTGATCTCCTCGGGATGCAGCGGCCGCCCGATGAGGGTGATGCCGGCGACGCCGCTCAGATGCTCGCGTACGACGCGCGTGATGCACGGCGGCCCGTGCAGGACGCCGAAGGCGCGCCGGAAGGATTGCAGCGATGCCGGCCAGCCATGAAACCGCTGATCGCCGTAGAACAACTGGCCCGGTCGCGGGAAATCGACGTTCTGCGAGACGCGCTCGCTGTAGTTGAAGGCCAGACTCGGGCTCGCGGGCGGCGCAGGCAAGTCCTGCCCGTCATCCGGCGCCGCCGCCAGTGACTCGAGCCGGCGGCGCATGGAGCTCGCAGTCGCGCTCACCTTCCGCGCGAAGAAGTACGGGAGACCCTCCAGCAGCTCGAGGTGGTCCTCGTAGAAGGTGACCGGCCGGCCCTTGCGGGAGAACTTGAAGAACGTCAGATTCCGGCCGAAGATGCGATCCCGGCGGGCGAGACTCGCGGTCAGCGACTGGAAGAAGAGCTCATCGGGAATCCACGTGGTCCGGAAGAATCGATAGACGCGTGGCCGGCGGTCGATGAAGTCCAGAATGGCGAGACAGGTCTGGCGCGTGAGGCACCACCACTGCGACCCGAAGCGCAGCTCGAGCTCCTTCGGCGTGCGCCGCCGGATGAACAGCGACCGCTGAATCCTCCAGCTCGCATCGAACAGCCGCCGATGGGTACGGAAGGAGAACCAGTGATGGAAGCGATAGCGCTCCTCCCGCAGGCCGCTTACGACCCAGTCGGGCCCCTCGGCTTCGATGAACTCCATCCCCCGGCGCGCGGCGAGGTAGCGCTTCAGTTTGGCAATCGGCTTGATGGGGACGCACGAGCTGCTGAGCAGATAAACATAGTCACAACTCAGCTCGCGATCGCGGATCACGCGCAGCGCTCGCAGCACTGCCTCGACGAGCCCGAACATCCCCCAGGTACACCTGACGCGATTCGCGAGCAGATGGGCACGCTCGTGTCCGGCCAGCGCGGCGCTCAGCGCAGCAAACTCTGCGCGCGGTGAATTCAGGTCGTAGTGGACGAGCACGTGACCGGTCGGGTCGTCATTCAGGAGCATCTCGGCATGCGCGGCCACCTGTCGCGCGCTCTCGTGCGCCAGCACCACGTATGCGACTCGTATGGCCGCTGTACCGCTTACGGGATTCTGTGGGTTGTCCACGCGCTCACTCATTCAGCTGGTGATCACGGCACGCGCGGCACCCGCCGGCGGCTCTTGGACTGGCGGCGTAGCTCCTGCGGTCAGTGGAGAAGACGGAGCGGAGCGGCTCGCGCCGTTCGCTGGCGGCTTAGGCTGCACCGCCTGGGGCGAGGAAAGCTCCTCGATCAGATGGCGCACGAAGCTGAAGAGCTGTTCCGTGTCCACAGTCTGCTCAAGAGAGTCGGGTGAATTCGCCATGGAGAGGTCGCGGAACAGGACTTTGTCTGGCCGGTGCAGGTAGCGCTCTGCGACCTTCTGGTTCTGCGTCGCGTACTTGCCTAGGATCAGCGAGCGAATCGAGCGTGGGAAAATCTCGGCGCTCGCCGTGCTCGGCACTTTCATCAGCGCGCGTTGGACCGCCCAGCGCATGCCATCGGAATGTTCGTTGAGCCCCAGGCGGCGCAGAATCTCCACCTGATCGGCCGGCAAACTTTCGTTGAGCTTGCCCACTTCGACGTCCAGGAGCGCGCGCATCCCGCAGAGATCGCACAGGTCGGCCACCGGGTCCTCGATCTGCCCTGCCTCGAACACCCGGACGTGAACCCGTTCCCTGCCAAGCTTGGCCGCCCATCGTTCCAGCGTGTCGAAGTAGCAGATCCAGTAAAAATCGTCCAGATGACTCAGAAATTCCACGGGCGTGGCCCGGGAAAGCACGGCGTCAAACGGCCAGCGCTTGTGCTGGCAATACCAGGAGTTGACCCAGTTGTCCTGCCGCCGCAGATAGAACACCACCTCGGTGTCGAAGGCCGCGCAGAACAGCTCCAGAAACTCTAGGTCCTTGAGGATGCAGAAATCCTCTGCACTCAGCACGACGGTGGGCTCACTACCGGCCGCCAGCTCGTCGATCCAGGCGCGCAGCGCGTCGTGGTCGAGCCGGCCGCTGTGCACGTCCCAGGCGAGACGCTGGTGGTTCCAGGCTGCGCGCTCGGTCGGGGCGTAGTGCCGGGGATAGCGAATTCCTTGCCGTGCGAGCTTGTCTTCGTTGGCGCGGAAGGTCCGCTGGATTGCGGTTGTTGCCGTCCGGTGTATGCCGGCATGTAGGAGCAGCCGTTTTGTCATGATGTTCTTCTACTTCTGTCGCTGACCGGGGAGCAGCGCGGCGCCTCTCCAGGCGCTCTGATAATACTGCTTTATTTCAGTAGCCAGGTTCCCGTCCGGCGTGGCCGCCATGCCCACGACCCTCAGGAACATCTCGGGGTGGACCAGGGACGGCGGGTGTGCCGACGGCTTATAACCCCGTGCTCTGAGAGCGTAGTGCGAGCCGGGCCGCACGTACAGGCACGTGTTCTGCCGGTAGTGGAAGGCGACGCGCGCATCGTGCCAGAACTGCCTTCGCAATATGTCGTAGCAGAGAAAGCCGGCGTCGCTGAAAAGGGTAGCCCAATACTCCATCCAGTTCTCATTGATGTGGCCCGTTCCTCCCTGATGCGGCATGGCGGCTGCAAACAAAACCCAGTCGGAGGCTTGGGTAAGGGAGCGGACCAGCACGGCCGCGCTCGCCGGCGGCAAGCGCGCCGCGACCTCCGCGCAGATCGCCAGATCGAATTTCCGCCCGGTGCCTACCTCCTCAGTTAGATCCGCCGGGAAGAACTCCCGGGGGCTCAGGCCGCGCGCTTCAGCGGGCATGTCAGGGAAATCGTAGCAGCGGATCTCCAGCGCACCGAGCCGGCGCGCGGCGTGCAGCCAGCTCGCCTCCGCACACCCGAAGTCGACCACAGCGGCAAACCTGCGGATGCCGGCGAGGAACGAAAGCAGGCTGTGGTGAGATGCGAGCTGCCGGCCGGTCGCCGGCAGCGAGGCGTCGGTCACCGGATCAGAGTTGCCGGTTTGCGGGGACATCACTGCAGTAATCACCGGGCCTCACGGTGCTCGCGATACCGGCACGCCTCAGGCGCCGGCCTGGTCGCGAAACGCTCCGACCAACAGGCTGCCGATCAGGTACACGAGAATCGCACCGAAGAAGGTTTCGGCAATCACGTGAAAGGGGTCCGGCGAAGTCGACTGCTGCGGAACATTGGGGCTCACGAAGGTGTTGACGTATTGCTTCTTGCTGGTCGCGTTGGCCCGTGCGGCATCGACTGCCTGTTTCGCCGAGGTGTATTCGTCGGTGGCGAACTGCTGCTCCTCGGTGAGCGCCACGAAATCGGCTACGGTCTGCGAATAGGGCTCGGTCCTGGCGGACCCATGCGGCTGCTGCGTGGTGGCGAGCCGGCTCTCCTCGACGGCAATCTGCTGCTCAGTGGCGCGAATCTGCGCGCGCAACGCCTTGACCGCGGGCGCCTCCTCATTGAGAACCCCGCGGGTGCTTTCCAGCGCCGCCCGGTATCCCGATAGTTGACTTTCGAGTGCGCCAATCACCGTGCCGAGCTGCGTGGCGGCAACCTGCGGATCGAAGTTGTTATGCTGGTTGCGGAAGTTCGTGACCGCGAGGGTCGCCTTCAGCAGACGGTCCTGGGTTCGCGCGAGCTCGCCTTCCGCAACGTGCACTGCATCCTGGAGAGCACGAATGCTCAGAGCCTGAACCATCTCGTCGGAGGCGGCGGCGAGCGCCTCGGCTGCCTTGTGGGCGGTCTGCGGATCGAACGCCTCGAGGTCGACGATGACGTATCCGCCCATCAGGGCATCGACGGATACGCGCTTCTGGAAATATGCGAGGAACTCCTCGGGCGAGGCCCGCGGCGACAGCCGATCTAGCCAATCGATCCGGTGGTTGCTGTAGTGGGCGCGCAGGTTGACGGCCGCATCGACCTTGCCCATAGCGTCCGTCGAGGTTAGATACGAGGCGATGACCCGCGACATGTCCACCGTCGAGTTAGACAGCCCGAAGATCGCGGCGAATGCATTCGACTGACCGCCGCTGACCGGAGGTTGATCGAAGGATTGATAGGTCACCTGGAACTCGGAGACGTAGCGCGGCGTGGCGTAGAGGAACACATAGGCCGTCGCCAGCAGCGTCGGTAAGCCTACGAACAGCGCCAGCCGCTGCAGGAACGAACGGCGCCGGGCCCGCGCGGCTTCGGCGAAGTTGAGCGCGAGCGCGGCGTTCGCCCACGCCGCCGGCCCCGGCGTCACCGCCGGCTCGAGGGTCCGGTCCGGCGCGCTCTCGTCGTCGTTGGGCTCGCGGCCCTTCTTTGCCTCCAGGGCTCTCCGGAATGGATTCTCAATGGACATGTGCGCTCACTGCCTTCCCAATATGCGGCTTAAGCTTGACCGAGCCGTTACGCACCACTATGGCCTGCTGCGCAAGGGTCAGGGTCTGCTTTTCCCGCGCCGAGGTAAAGATGATGCCGGCGCCGCGCCGGCTCGCAACGTGAACGAGCCGCCAGACGGACTCGCCCTCGAGCTCATGCAGCCGATCGACAAAGTAGCAGTCGAAGGGCAGTGCGGCCACGAGCGTAGCCTCGAGTCTGCGCCGCATCGGCCAGTTGAAGGTACGCACCGGCGCGTTCAACAGCTTTCCCAATCGGCACGCCGACTCCACCAGGGCGATCAGCGCCGCTTCGTCCACACCATGAGTACGCGCTGCGACGCGGATATTCTCCAGCACGGAGAGCTGCGGGGCCAGTGTGCTGCCCGAGCTGCCGCCAGTATTAATCACCGGCGAGCGCCGCAGTCGGCTCGCAACGATTCGCCCGTGGTCCGGCGTGCGGTTTCCCGCCAGCATCGCGAGGATCTCCGTCAGGGCGACCGCGTCGCTCCCCAGCAGAACCAGGCGCAGCGCGGTGGGCAGCGCAGCCGATACGTTCTGCAGCAGCGGCCTGCGGCCCACGCCCTCGTCGGGCAATGACTGCGAAATGCCGCACAGGTACATCATTCGCGGAGCGCCTGAGTCCGGTCACGCAGCAGCAGCCCGACCGCCAGCAGGATCACAGTCGTGACGATCGGATAAAGCAGGTTCAGATCGCCCACCGGATAGCCACTGTCGAAGGCCACCCGGGAATATTCGATGATTACCATCACCGGGTTCAGCCGGAAGTAGTCGCCGATCAGCGGCGGCAGCTGCACGTAGGATTCGTAGATTCCGCTGGTGACGAACAGGAACCACATGGCCGCTTCGATAGTCGCGTCGATGACCGGCCAGCGTTTGCGGGCGCTGCTCAGTACCAGGCCGAGCCCACTGCCCAGCAGGCCGACCAGCGTGAGCATGGAGAGTAGCAGGGGGAGGTTCGGCAGGCCGTTGACCTGCGAGATGCTGCGTGCCGGAAATACGATGAACTGCCCATACACGAGCGCCAGCGCCAGCAGCACCTTGGTGAGCTCCCAGACATAGTCCGCCACGAACTGGTTGATCCAACGGATGTTGAGCGCCGCGTTAAAAGGTGCTCCCAGGGCCGGAGACACAGCCTTGTGAGTCATTGAGCCGAATACTGTCCACAGCGCAAAGCCCCCGGCGTTGTAGTCCAGGAACGAGATAGTGCCCGGCATCTGGCGGTTGATGGCCCAGTACAGGTAGATGTGCGCGTCGATAACCACGAACAGGCGCACGGTGCCGATGAACGCCCGCGAGATATTTTTGCCGGCGACGATGCGCACGTTGCGCAGGATCAGCGCTTTCTCCAGCGCGATGAACGCCAGCAGGGCGTCGACCGGATGAGTCAACTCGTCCTGCCAGCGTCGCGCGCTGCCCGCGCGCGACGCTGTGAGCAAGCCGCCCATGGCGCTAGTCACGCGTCCAAGCGTTTCGGTCACCGTACCAATCATCACTGGCTCCTGAGGGCAGCGTCCTGACGTGCGCTAGGGGCCGAGCTCGTGGAAGTACTGCAGAGCGATCCAGGCGGCGCCGGCACCCGCCTTGCCGCAGGCAAAGTCCTTGAAGCCGATAGGCTGATCGTTGTTGTCGAAAAGCGTTCCATGGAGGTCGAGGGCCCACAGCACCAGCCCGATCTTTCTCTCCTTGAGGTAAGTGATGAACTCGTGGCTGATCTGTGGAACGTCCGGCCGACACTGCAACGTCGAAGTCGCGTTCCACTCGGTTGCCAGCACCGGATGATTGGACGCGAAGCGGCCGAAGTCCCGGGTCCAGTCGCTCGGGCCGTGATCGCGGTCGTCGATGTAAGGATGGATGGCGTAGGCAAGCTTGTGCAGCGGGTCCGACAGGTTGGGCGCGTCCTGCAGATAATGAGCGCCGCGCAGGCCGTCGATCAACAGCAGGTTCTTTGCGCCCGCCGCGCGCAGCTGATCGATCAGCGATTGCATGCCGGACTTCCACTTCGGCCAGGCGCCGGCAGTCTCCTCCCACATGCCGGGCTCGTTGAAAACCTCCAGCATAACGTTCGGATCGGATGCCAGGGCGCTTACGATCTGCGACCAGGCGCGGTGCGTGATGTCGGACGGCATCATCGGCTGCCCCCCGAGGCCAGACGGGGGTTCCCATTGCATCGATACGATGATCGCAAAACCCTTGTGCTCCGCCTCGTGGATGGCGTTGACCACCTGTTCCCGGTACGTCGGGTCGTAAATGGATGACTGTGGATCGAGCCCGGGCTGACTCACTTGGAATCGAAGTACGTCGGCGCCCAGGGAACGCGCGCGCTCGAGGACGGTGTCCCCATATGACTTGCGCGCGCCCGCGTAAGCCGGCTTCAGGACACGCTCGGGTGCGACGAAGGAGACCAGGGTGAAGCCCTTAGGGATCCACGGATGGCCGTCCCTGATAAAGGAGGTCCCCGAGACGGATATCTCGGCGCAGACGGACCCAGATCCCAGCGAGAGGAGTACGCCCAGCGCTCCGACCAGGGCGAGCGCCTTATCTCGGAGGGGGCCGCGCGCGAGATAATCCATTTTCGATCTCCTCAGCTCATCTGCCTTATCGGGCTAGGAATTTTACGCGCATCGTCGCGACCGGGTAAGCCCAAAACGTATTAGGCGGACGTCGAAGCGCAATTAACGACGCTCGCCTGCTCAGAGCCGCCCGCGGGGGCGCGGCGCTCGACGGTAGTGCTGCTGACGCAGCTGCGCGCGATTCGTTCTCTCGACTACAGATCTCAACGCGAACGGCGTATACCTCTTTCCAAATAAAACGCGCATCCGACTCAAATTAACCTAATGGACGCGCTTTGGGGGCTTCGATGAACACGTACTCACGCCGCCCGGCATTGTTGGGCGCAGTTAGCGTCTCACTGGGGCTCGCTGCGGCGTCGCCCTTGCATGCCCAAGCGCCTGCGGCGAATTCGGCCTGGGCGCAGGCGGCGGGGTCCTCGAAGGGCACGTTGATCATCCCCGCGTCCAGTCAGCGGCAACAGATCCCGGCGGGCCACAAATTCATGGCTCACACCAACGTACGATTTTTCGTGCCCCCCGGATTCAATCCGAACGAAGCTCCGCCGCATGCTGGGTATGCTTACGAGACGCCCGCCTCGCTGGCCTGCCACTATGGTCTCGTCGTAGATACGGCAGGGGTGGCGCCGGACTGCAACCCCAATGTGACCACGACTGATACCAGCGGCGGCAGCTGGCGGATTGCGATCGTCGATGCGTATGGGGATCCATCAGCCACCGCTGACTTGACGGGCTTCTCCGCGCAGTTCGGCCTGCCGCTCGCCGCGGGTCAGTTCTCTGTCGTTCAAGCCACGACCTCCGCCGCCTCTTGCACGACCGTTCCGCCTGATCCAACGGGCGGCGGATGGGAAGTGGAGCAGTCGCTCGATATCGAGTGGGCTCATGCCATGGCACCCAACGCTACGTTCTTTCTCGTACAGGCGTGTTCGAGTACCGACACGGATTTGCAGCAAGCCATTCTGGTCGCGAACAACCTCGTGAAATGCAAGAACTCGGAAATCAACACCACCACGCGCGAACTCGGCACGTGTCCCGAGGGCAGCGTCGGCAGGGGTGAGGTTTCCATGAGTTGGGGCGGTGAGGAGTACTACGGCGAGGCCGCCGCCGATAATTGCGCAAACCTGGATGACTCCTGTTTCACTGAGCCGGGAGTCGTGTACGTCGCGGCGACGGGGGATTCCCCCGGCGTTGAGTATCCCAGCGCGTCTCCGAACGTCGTTGCCGCCGGCGGAACGACCGTTCGCCGCAGTCAAACCACCGGCGACTATGTGACAGAGGCCCCGTGGGTTTTAGGCGGCGGTGGCACGAGTGCGTACGAAACGCGCCCGACCTTCCAATCTAGCGTTGGGGGCATGGTTGGATCCGCTCGCGGTGTTCCAGATCTTTCTTTCGACGCGGATCCTTATACCGGAGTCTGGGTATACTTTGATGGGGGATGGGGCATCGTGGGCGGCACCAGTCTGTCAGCGCAGGCGCTCGCCGGAATCATCAACAAGGCGAGTGGCTTCGCGGCCTCCTCCCAAGCCCAACTCGGGACAATCTATGCCGCTACGACCGGCTTCAGGGACATCAAGTCCGGTTTCTGCGGCTTCTACATGGGGTTTAGCGGCATGGTGGGCTGGGATTTTTGCACCGGCGTCGGCGTCGTCGACGGGTACGCAGGGTTGAAGTAGCCTTACGCGGGCGTCGCCGAAGTCGGGGAGCGGCCCCGCGCTCCGCTGATCTCGTCACCGGTGAGTCTTCAGCGACTGGCACGCGCACAGCGGCCGCGCATCTCCGAGTATTCGTTGGAGCGGACCCGGTAGCCGCAAGAGGAGGAAGTGTCGAGGCTCAGCGTCGCCCCTTCTGCCAGCCGGGAGTACGGCCGGATAGAGCTCACGCAAACCCCCGCGGATTGAATTTCACATATCTCGCGACTTCTGCGCCTCGCGCCAGCGAGTGCGCGGCGAGGACATTGTAGAGACGGTAAGCGTCGAGACCGCATGCTTGGAGGATGAGATCACCGTGTAGCGGGCCAACGTGCTGATAGCGATATCGAGGGCGGTCTCGGTCAATCACTCGACTCCAATCTGACTGGAGTCCCACTCATCGTCATGGAGATGCATCCCAGAGTGTAGGAAAGCGACGGATGATATGATCCGCTATCTGATCGGCACCGGGATGAACGTTGATTTGCAGAATAGTGGCAGAGGAATCGCAGTACTAAACCGGTGAAATCGCGGGTCAGGAATCGGACCAAATGGCCAAGAAAGAACCCTTGCCCGCAGCATTGATCGACGCGGAACAGGCCTTTGCAACATCGGCTGCAAGTGATCGTTCGCGCTGGCCGGTGAGCACGGCCTCCGACAATCGTCTCTTTCCAGACTGCCGGCCGCGACTGAAGCCGAAGTTCAGAATCGCGCGCGACGCACGAGTCTTTGCCATAGGCTCCTGCTTCGCACGGAATATCGAAGAATACCTCGTTCGCCTCGGCCTAGACGTCATTTCGAGTTCGATCGAATTTCCGGCCGAGGAGATGGCGCCGAACTCGCGGCGCAATGATCTGTTGGTCAAGTACACCCCTCCTTCAATCCTTGCGGAACTGCGCTACGCGCTGGACGAAGAATGCTCCTTCGACGAGCAAGTACGGTTCCTTGCCCCCCTGCGTAGCGGGAAGATTGTCGATCTGAACCTGCCGAGTTGGTATTCCGCCGTCCCGCACAAGCGGGCCATTGAGCGACGGCACCAAATTACCGAATTATTCGCCAAGATCCGTTCGGCCGATCTAGTGATCATCACGTTGGGCCTCATCGAGGCGTGGTACGACCGACAGGCCGATGGCTTCATTTGTGAGGTGCCGTCGAGGGATCTAGTCACCGAGTATCCGGGAAGGTTTTCATTCGTACTACTCGACTATGGGCAGGCCCTGCATTACACGCAGGAATCCATAAAGCTGATCCGCAAAGCAAACGCCGCGGCCAAAATTGTGCTGACGACATCGCCGGTCCCGCTAGGCCGCACATTTACTGAAGATGACATCATCGTCGCCAACGGCTACGCGAAAGCGGTGTTGCGGGCGGTTGCCGGTGACATCGGTGCCGTTGAACCCGGGGTGGACTATTACCCAAGCTACGAGATGGTCATGCTTTCGGATCCGCGCACGTCTTGGCAAGCGGACCAGCGTCATGTTGCCGACTCTCGGGTTGGTGATGTAATACGGACCTTTATTTCGTTCTACATTCCCGACGTGGCGCGCGAGATCGACGCCGCCCGGGATCGCTACATCAATGCCAAGATTTTGTGTTCTCGTCGCGAATACGCCGAGGCTCTGAAGGAATTTGGAGCGCTCGCGTCCTTCTTCCCCGGCGATCGGGCATTTGTCAACGATATGTGCTTAGCGGCCGAACAGGCCGGGGATAATTTCTTGGCGATTAAGCTGCACCAGGAACTCGACAATATCGAGGGCCGGAACGACGCCCGCGGGATTCGTCTCGCGAACTGTTACGCGCGTATCGAGCGGCACGAGGAAGCGCTTGCAATTGCCGAGTCGATCGGAGTCGCAAACATTGGCGCTCCACTTGTTAAGCTCGATGCGCTTATTGCGCTGGGGCGCACGCAGGCTGCGCGGGATGCAGCGAGGTCGATGCTGCAACTTGTCCAAAGCGATTCCAACGAAACGAAAAGGCCGGATTGGGTATATAAGCGGCTCGAACGCAGTTTTCGGGCGCTCGGCGCGGACGAAAATGCGGAACTAGTCCGCTCGCTCCGGCAATCCCATTTGAGCTCAAGCTCATCCTAACGACCATCGTCAGATTACGAGCAGTTCTCGCCCGGAGGAGACTGCGGCCGACTATGCAACGGTGCGCGTCGCGCTCAAAACGCTCCGGACGTGCCATCGCGGCCAACGTCGTCTGGATCGCAGCCCTCGCACTCCAGCACCGTCTTCCGGTTCTCTGTCGCGACTGGCATTTCGACGCCGTCGGACATGGACCGAGAGAGTGGTAGGCGGTTGGCTGTCGAGCGATCAGTCTCCCACCC
>CAWDQL010000013.1:0-94856 GCA_963804465.1 uncultured Gammaproteobacteria bacterium | reverse complement strand
GGATCACCAGCGCATCCACCTCGGCGGCCTGCAGCTGCTTGCGTACCTTGTTGAGCTCCTCGAGGTTGGTGATCGGGCCGACGCGCACGCGGTGCCAGACGTCGGCGTCGACTGCCACCCGCTGCACATTAGCCTGCACTCCCTGCAGCGCGAGCTGCGCGCGCACGCGCTCAGCGTCCGCCTGGTTGCGATACGAGCCGGCCTGCAGCACGTAGACGCCCGGGCGCTCGATGGGCGCGCCGGCGGGCAGATCGCGCTTCACGTCCTTGTCCTTCTCCGGCACCACCACCTCGAAGTTGGGCAGCATCTCGTAGAAGTCGTACTTCTGGGACGGCTTGGCTGCCGCCGTCGGGTCGCTGTCGGCGGGCGGCGTGCGGTGCGGATCGGGGTGCGGGGCGTCGGCGACCTCGGGTGTCTTGTGACGATTGCCGCCGGTGTAGAGGAACGCGAGGCCCGCGACCGCGATGCCGGCGAACACGCCGTAGCCGAATTCCCGCCAGCGGCCGAAGTCGAGCGGCCGGCGGCGGATGCTCTTGTAGTCGCGGCTGGTGAGTCGGGTCATCGGATGCGCCGCGCGCTCACATGCTCTCGGGCGAGGAAACGCCGAGCAGCGTCAGCCCATTGCGCACCACCTGCTGCACGCCGAGCACCAGCGCCAGACGCGCGTTGCGCAGCGATGCATCGTCGACGATGAAGGCTGCCGCGTTGTAATAGGTGTGGAAAGTGTTGGCGAGCTCGCGCAGATAGTGCACCAGCGCGTGCGGCGCGCGATTCTCGGCCGCCTGCTCGAGCACTTCACTGTAGCGGGCCAGCGCCTGCAGCACCGCCTGCTCGTGGCTGCCGTCAAGCCGCGCGACCGCGGCGAGGCCGGCGGCGCGGTCGAAGGCGAGCCCGCGCATCGCGAGCTGCTTCATGACGCTCGCGACGCGCGCGTGCGCGTACTGGATGTAGTACACGGGATTCTCGTTGCTGCGCGACTTGGCGAGCTCGAGGTCGAAGTCGAGCGGCTGGTCGTGGCTGCGCATCAGGTAGAAGAAGCGGGCGGCATCGTTGCCCACCTCGGTGCGCAGCTGCCGCAGCGTCACGAACTGCGCCTCGCGCTTGCCCATCGGGATCTTCTCGGAGCCGCGGAATAGGCTCACGAACTGGATGAGGGGCGCTTCCAGCGATTCAGGCCGCTGGCCCATCGCGGCCAATCCCGCACGCACCCGCGCCACGTAGCCGTGATGGTCGGCGCCCAGCACGTCGATGAGGCGCGCGAAGCCGCGCTCGCGCTTGTTGAGGTGATAGGCGATGTCGGAGGCAAAGTAGGTCTTCTGGCCGTTCTCGCGCACTACGACACGATCCTTCTCGTCGCCGAACTCGGTGGCGCGGAACCACAGCGCCCCTTCCTGGCGGTAGAGCCGCTGCTGCGACTTAAGAACGCTGAGCGCGTGATCGATCGCGCCGCTCGCGCCGAGGGCGCGCTCGGAGCACCAGGTATCGAAGCTGACACCGAACTCGCCCAGGTCCTCGCGGATGTCGGTGAGCATCGTCTCGAGCGAGAGCTCCTGCACCTGCGCGAAACCCGCGCTACCTAAGAGCTCGCGCGCGCGCGCGATCAGCGCGTCGATGTAGGCCTCTTTGTCCCCGGTGGGGGCATCCGGCGGCAGATTGGCGAGCACGGAAGCGGCGCTGCGGCGCAGCGTCGTCTCCGACGCCGCGGCCTTGAGGTCATTGGCGAGCTCGCGCACGTATTCGCCGCGGTAGCCGTTCTCGGGAAATGGCAGCTGCTCGCCGCACAGCTCGAGGTAGCGCACCCAGGCGCTCGCCGCGAGGATGTCCATCTGCCGGCCGGCATCGTTGATGTAGTACTCGCGTGACACCTCGTAGCCGACGGCGGCGAGGATGTTGGCGAGCGTCGCGCCGTAGGCGGCCTGACGGCCGTGCCCGACGTGCAGCGGTCCGGTGGGATTCGCCGACACGAACTCGACCAGCACTCGCTCGCCGCCGCCGTGGCGGCTTTCACCGTAGCGCGCGCCCTGCTCGTGGATCGCGGCGAGCTCGCGCGCGTAGGCCTCCGGTGCGAGATGGAAGTTGATGAAACCGGCCCCGGCCACCTCGGCACGCGCCACCAGCGCGTTCGGCGGGAGCGCGGCGACGATCGCCGCCGCAAGCTCGCGCGGATTCTTGCGGGCGCTCTTCGCGAGCCGGAGCGCCACGTTGCTCGCAAAATCGCCATGCTGCGCGTCGCGGGTGCGTTCGACCACGACGCTCCCTGCAGGGGGTTCTTCCGGGAGGAGACTGCCGGCGAGTCTGTCGAGCGCGGTCAGCAGCAGTTGCTCGAGTTCCTGCTTCAAAGTCTTTCTTCGGGAATTGAGATACGCGCGCGATTGCGCCGCGAGGAGTTTACCCGAAGCGCTGCTGCGGTTGGCCTCACGTAGCGCGCCGTTTGCGGGTTGGCGCGGCTTATACGAGCGCTCAGAACAGCTCGATCGGATCGACGTCGAGCGCCCAGCGCACGCGCTGCGCGCTCTTAAAGCCCTCGACCTCCTCGATCCAGTGGTCGAGGAAGCGGTGCAGCGTCGGACGCTCGCGGCCCTCGATGAGGAGCTGCGCATGGAAGCGTCCGGCGCGCCTCGCCATCGCCGCCGGCACGGGACCCAGGAGCCGCACACCGTGGGGTGCGTTCGCGCCGCGCGCGCGTGCCTCGGCGAGGAAGCCGAGCGGCGCCTCGCGCGTCTTGCCCGATGCGCGTAGTGCCGCCAGGCGGCTGAACGGCGGCCACTCCGCCTGGCGCCGCTCCTCGAGCGCGGTTTCGGCGAAGCCGTCGTAGCCGCGCGCGAGCAGGCCCTGAAGCAACGGATGCTGCGGGAATTCTGTCTGGATCAGGACTTCTCCGGGGCGCGCGCCGCGGCCGGCACGCCCGGCGACCTGCACGATGGTCTGCGCGAGCCGCTCCGGCGCGCGGAAGTCGGTGCTGAAGAGGCCCTGGTCGGCATTCAGCACCACCACCAGCGTGATGTTCGGGAAGTCGTGGCCCTTGGTGACCATCTGCGTGCCGACGAGGATGCGCGCTTCGCCCGAGGTCATGCGCCGCACGACCTGCTCGAGGTCGCCGCGCTTTCTCACCACGTCGCGATCGAGCCGCACGATGGGAATCTGCGGGAAGCGCACGGCGAGCGCCGCTTCGATGCGTTCGGTCCCCTGGCCGACGGGCTTGACCGCAAAGCCGCACTGCGGGCAGCGCGCCGGGAGCGGTGCGTCGGCGCCGCAGTGATGACAGCGCAGCCTCCCGGCGGCCAGATGCACCGTGAGCCGCGCGTCGCACTCAAGGCACGGCGCGATCCAGCCGCACGCGGTGCACAGCAGTGTCGGGGCGTAGCCGCGGCGGTTGAGGAAGATCAGCACCTGGCCGTCGGCGGCCAGGTGGCGCTCCATGGCGAGCGCCGCCGGGGTTGCTAAGCCTGAGTCGATGGCGCTAGTGCGCAGATCGATGAGCGCGAGGCGCGGCGGCCGGGCCTCGCCGGGGCGGCGCAGGAGACGCAGCCGTGTGTAGCGGCCCGCGTCGACGTTGTGCAGTGTCTCGAGAGACGGGGTCGCCGACCCCAGGAGCACCGGCACGTGCGCGAGACTTGCGCGCATCACGGCGAGATCGCGTGCTGAATACCTGAGCGCCCCCTCGTGCTGCTTGAACGAGGCGTCGTGTTCCTCATCGACGACGATGAAACCTAAGGCCGGCACGGGCGCGAACACCGCCGAGCGCGTGCCGAGCACGATGCGGGCGCGGCCGCTCCAGGCATCGCGCCAGGCGGCGAGCCGCTCGGAATCCGTGAGCGCCGAGTGCAGCACTGCGAGCGGTGCCTCGAAGCGCTCGCGAAATCTCGCCACCAGCTGCGGCGTGAGCCCGATCTCCGGCACCAGCACCAGCACCCCGCGGCCTTGAGCGAGTACGCGCTCGGTGAGGCGCAGGTAAACCTCAGTCTTGCCGCTGCCGGTGACGCCTTCGAGGAGAAAGGCGGCGTAGCGGCCGAAGGAGCTGCCGACCTGCTCGAGCGCATCGTCCTGCTCGGGCAGGAGCTGCGGCCCCGCGGCGCGAACGCGCACCGGCTCGTTCCCGGGCTCGAGCGCCGCATCGCTCCGGGTGAGGAAGCCGCGGTCTTTAAGCGCGCGCGCCGCGTCCCGCCAATTGCCGCCGCGCGCATCGAGGAGGGCAGCGGTGGCGCTGCCGCCGGCGGCGCTGAGGAGCTCGAGAAGCGAGCGCTGACTTTGGGCGCGGCGCGGCTCGCCGGCGGCCTGCGCCGCCACGCCGGCCTCGGTCACCGTCCAGCGCTCCTCGGTCTCGATAGCCCCGGCCCCGAGCCGCAGTGCCTTAGGGACCGCCGCCGCGAGCACCTCGCCGATCGGGTGGTGGTAGTAGTCCGCCGTCCAGCGGATGAGCTCGAGGGCGGCCGCATCGAGCAGGGGCTTGGGATCGAGCACCTCGAGGATGGGCTTCAACCGCTCCAGCGGCAGCTCGCTCGAGTCCGCGAGCTCAACCACCGTGCCGACCAGGCGGCGACGGCCAAAAGGCACCCGCACCCGCATGCCCGGTACGGGCTCCGGGAAGCCGCTGTCCGATGCCGGCGGCAGGTAGTCGAAGAGCCGTCTCAGGGGGGTGTCGAGCGCCACCCTGAACATTCTGTGAACCGATTCCACCAGATTAGCTAAATCAATGACTTGCGCTTATCGAGGGCGTCAACCGGGCAGCGCGTGCGCGCGTTATACAGGTCATGCCCGAGTTTGCTACGCTCGCGTCGCCTTATAGCATGCCGGCCGCGCTACACGGCGACGTGGACCTGAGCGACCCCGAAGCAAAAACGCAAACGCGAGCGCTGAACCAGTTTCTGGCCGGCGTCGAGCTGAAGGCATTCAAGATCGCCCAGGCGGCGCTGCGGCACGAGGATGACGCGCTCGATGCGGTGCAGGACGCGATGCTGCAGCTGGCGCGCGCCTATGCCGGCCGCCCGGCGGAGGAGTGGAAGCCGCTCTTCTACCGGATTCTCGAGAACCGCATCCGCGACATGCAGCGCCGGCGCACCGTGCGCGGACGCGTCATGGCGTGGCTCCCCTCGCGCGGCGAGGACGAGGATGAGGAATACGACCCCATCGCTCAGGCCGCGAGCAGCGAGCCGCAGCCGGTTCGCCGGCTCGAGATCGACGAGGCGATGGGGGCGCTGGATGCGGCGCTTAAGAAGCTGCCGCGGCGGCAGCAGCAGGCCTTCCTGCTGCGCTCGCTCGAGGGGCTCGATGTCGCGGAGACCGCGCTGGCGATGGGCTGCTCGGAAGGCAGCGTCAAGACACATTACTTTCGCGCCGTGCAGGCACTGCGCGCGCAACTTGGAGAGCTCTACTTATGAGCCGCACCAGTGAATCGCTGAGTCAGTTCGAGCGCAACGCACGCGCGGTGCTCGAGGAGAGCGTGCGGCGGATCGATGCGCGCACACGCTCACGGCTGAACCAGGCGCGCCATGCGGCGCTCGAGGCGGCGGGAACGCGCCGCCGCGCCTGGTGGCGCAGCCTCACGCTGATGCCGGCCGCGGGTGCGGTCGCCGCGGCGCTGCTGGTGGCCTTCGTGCTGTGGCAGCGCCCGCCGCAGATGGCGCCGCCCGCGACCGCCGATGCGCAGCATGCCGCGGTCGAGGATGTGGATTTGCTCACCGACAGTGACTCGATCGACCTGATGGAGGGCTGGGACGGCTTCTATGAGTGGGCGGCCGCACAATCCGATGCGAATGGCGAGAGCGACACCTGATGTGGCTACATCGCGCCGCTGCGATCGCGGTGCTGAGTGCGCTCGCTCTCGGCAGCGCGACGGGCCGCTCGGACGATGGCAGCCAGGGGCAGCAGCCGCCCGCGGGACTGCTCGAGTTCCTCGGCAGTGTCGATCGGCTCTCGGAAGTGAATCCGAACTATCTCTCGCAGCCCAATCCCGCGAAGGTGGCGCGCCCGCCTGCCGCCAGCGGCGTCCCGAACGGCGCCCCGAAGCCCCCGCCGGCACCACCGCCCGCGCCCACGGCGGCGCCGAGCACTTCTGGGCCGGTTCCCTCCGGAGACAAGAACAATGGATGACCGGACCACCCTGACCGGCCGAGCTCGTGCGCTCCTCATCACCGCGGCGCTCCTCGTCGCGGTCGTGCCTGCATTCGCGCAGGAGCCGCCCACCGCCGCCTCGCCCTCGGCCCCGGCTGCGAGCCCGCCCGCGCCGGTGGCGTGGTCGAGCCTCTCGCCCGGGCAGCAAAAGCTCCTCGGGCCGCTCGGCGACAGGTGGGGGACGCTCCCGCCGGCCCGCCAGCAGGCGCTCTCACAGGGGGCACAGCGCTGGATGCAGATGTCGCCCGAGCAGCAGGGCCAGGCGCGGGATCGCTTCTCGCGCTGGCAGTCGCTCCCTCCGGAGCAGCGCAACGCGCTGCGCCAGCGCTGGCAGAGGTTCCAGTCGCTCCCTCCCAACGAGCAGGCGGTCGTGCGGCAGAACTTCCACCGCTTTCAGCAGCTGCCGCCGGCACAGCGGCAGATGCTGCGCCAGCAGTGGCGCAACGCCACCCCCGAGCAGCGCCAGCAGATGGTGCAGCACGCGCGCGAGCAGCGCCTGAAGCGCCTGCAGATGCGCGGCGCACCGCACCCCGGACCGCACCCGCCCAAGGGCGGCCGCTGAAAATTGCGTCAGACGGAAGATGCCGGGCGCTGTTCACCCGGTAAAGTGGCTGAAAGAGGTTGGCACCCGCTGCCTACCTTGTTCAGTCGCTTGGCAGGATGTATTACATATGTTATAACTCCGCAACAGAGGTTCGGAGCACGCACATGGCCGCAATGCTTAAGGTACGCAAGGTCGGCAATTCGCTCGGCGTCATTCTGACGAAGGACGTCATCGAATCTCTGGGTGTTGCAGAAGGCGACGAGCTGTTCGCCATCAGGACGCCGGAGGGCATTCGGCTGACGCCCTACGATCCCGATTTCGCGACGGCAATCGAGTCGACACGGGAGTACATGCGGCGTCACCGTGACGCCCTGCACGAGCTGGCTAAGAGGTGACCAAACCGAAGTGGATCACCACTGCCATCGCGATGGCCATTCACGACGAGGCCGTCTGCGAATTCGGCGGCCTGGCCGGACTGCGTGATCCGGGGCTCCTCGAGAGTGCGCTGGATCGGCCGCGTAACCCGCTTGCATACAAGCCGCGAAGCTCGATCTACGAGCTGGCGGCCACGCTCGGTGTCGGGATCGCCAAGAATCATCCTTTCAACGACGGCAACAAGCGCACGGCTCTGCTGGTGACGCGCGCATTTCTATACCTTAACGGACAGCAAC
The DNA here is from genome assembly GCA_963804465.1 of uncultured Gammaproteobacteria bacterium. Lineage (GTDB taxonomy): Bacteria > Pseudomonadota > Gammaproteobacteria > Steroidobacterales > Steroidobacteraceae > 13-2-20CM-66-19. Next base: position 87,530 of record CAWDQL010000013.1, on the reverse strand, counting down.
TGGAGCCCGCGCAGGCCGAGGAAGTTACAACCCTGGTGGCAGTTGCCGAGGGCTCGATGGGCGAGCGGGAATTGGTGGACTGGCTGAAGGTGAATTCAAGCCGGCGCCGATAGTTTGGTACTTGCGCCGGCACCGCCGCGATCAGTGGCCGCGCACGCTCGCCGGCCGCGCCGGCACCGGAATGTTGCACACGTCGATTCGTCCCGCCGGCACCTTGAACCACTCCTCGTGCCGGTTGCGCCGCGCCTCGACGTAGGCGGCGAAGGTCGGCGTATCGGTCCTCAAGACCTCGAGCGACGTGCGCTCGGCCTCCGGGATATCCGCCGCCACACGCAGCGAGCGCAGCGGCGTGCGCTCGGCCGGGCTCTCGTAGAAGCCGAGCGCACCGCTCCCCCGCGGCATGACCGACAGCAGCTCCATGCCGCGCACCACGCGCCCGAGCAGCGTCACGTTGCGATCGAGATGCCGCGGCGCTTGGCCGATCACCACGTAGAGCTCGGTGCCGCCGCCTGAGTCGACGTCGTTGTCGCGCCCGGCGCCGAGCATGCCGTAGCAGTGCACGAGCCAGGCGCGCCCGATCTGCGGCGCGGCGGCCACCGGGAAGCCGTCGACGAACCCGACCACGGGCGCGTAGCTGTCGGGATCGGTGAGGCGGGTGATGCTCAAGCCGCGCAGCGGCCGCTCGAACTCGGCCGGCAGCGTACGCTGCGCCGTCTTGAGCGGCTTCTTGCCGTCGGCATCGCCCCACTGCACCACGTAGTTGTCCTGCGCGCGCATGATGGCGAGCCCGTCGAAGTACTGTTCGCGCGCGAGCGTCACGACATTCTCTACGTGGTGCGGCGCGAAGCTGGGTGCCAGCTCGATGATCACCCGTCCCGCGGGCAGTTCCAGATACAGCGTCTTCTGCGGGTCGAGGGTGCGCCAATCGGCGGGCTGTGAGGCGGCGAGCACTTCCGCAGTCGTCAGTGCTTTCGCTGCGCTTTCGGCCGCGGGCGCTGGCGTCTGCGCCGCCGTGGCGAGCGCCAGGCAGGCAACCAGTAGGGGTGCGGGGCGGCGGTGCGGAGTCATGACTGGCGCTCGTTTCATTTGCGTCGTGTGAAGCCGTCCGCGCTCCAGTCCTCGCTCCCTACCCCATGGTGCACGATGAACAGGCCCTCGGGGTCGTACCGCTTCTTGATGGCCAACAGGTGCGCATAGTGCGAGCCGAAGTAGTCCCGCTGCCAGCGCTCGTTGAAGAAGTTGCTCTCGGAGAGGTACGAGCCCGCCTGTGGGGCGACTTTTCGCAGCTCCGCGGTCGCTGCGTCGATGGCGCGCGCGTCACGGTGCGCAGCCTCGAGATCCATCGGCGGGCGTGGCTCGCCGGGATAGGCCGGCCGCTCGCCGTCGGCGATGAGCGCGAGCGTGAACGCTTCGGTCACGCCGGGATTCATGGCGGTGTCGAGTGAGGCCTTGACCGCCGCGGGTGTTGCGAACGCGAGCCCCTTGTTGAGGTGCAGCTGCACCTTCTTGTGGCGCGAAGCGGCGAACAGCGCCGCGGCGAGCCGGGGCTGCGCGCCAGGCTCGAGGAGGGCTGCCGGCAGCCACAGTGAGTCGTAGCCGTGGAGGAAAGCGCCGACCTGATCCTGGTCACCCTGCCAGTAGCCGTGATCGGCAGAGGCGCCGGGCCGCTTGTCCGGGATCATGCTGGGGTTGCCCTGGATCTCCCACCAGCTCTTTGCCTTGTGGCCGCTGGCGCCGAGGTCGTCGGTGATCTTGTAGTCGGCGGAAGCCTTCACCCAGCCGAAGAACGGCTGCCACACCGCGCGCGCCTCCTCGCGCGACAGGCCCTGCTGCACCATCGAGATCTCGAGCGAGTTGTCCGGTTTGACCGCCAGCTGCTCACCCCAGTGAGGGTTAGCGAGCCGCTCGGCGTAGAAGGTGACGAAGCGCGCGATGAGAGCGCGGAAGGCTGTGTCGCTCTTCGCCTGGATGGTGCCCCAGGCGGCGCCGAAGAACTCCGGCAGCTCGTGGGTGCGCAGCGTGAGTCGCGTCACCACGCCGAAGGTGCCGCCGCCGCCGCCCTTCAGCGCCCAGAAGAGGTCCGGATCCTGGCAGGCATTGACGATCCGCACCTTACCGTCGGCGGTGACGACTTGCGCCTCGAGAAGTCCCGCGGCGGCGTTGCCGAAACCCTTGGAGAAGCTGCCGAAGCCCCCCGACTGGATGAGACCTGCGACGCCGACCGAGGTGCAACCGCCCCCCTGCACGTAGCGCCCGGCGCGCGTCGTGACCGCGGTGTAGGCATCGATCCACATGCAGCCCGCGCCGAGCGACACCGCTGGCGACGGCGCCACTTTCCCCGCACAGCCCTCGCCCACGAAGGTGTCGTGCAGGGTGATGTCGGTGAGCGCGCGCGTCCAGATGAGGAGCGAGTCGGGCGCATTGGAGGTGCCGAGATAGCTGTGAGCGCCGCCCTTCACGGCGATGCGCAGGTTGTGTGTGCGCGCGAAGCTCACCGCCTGCGCAACGTCCTGCGCGTTGCGTGCTCTCACCGCGTAGGCGCTCGCCGCGGGTGTCCAGGCATCGAGCCAGCCCGACACCTGCGTGCCGCCCGGCTGGTCGCCGATGTAGAAGGGGTTGCGCAGGTTCTGCGCGACCTCATCGCACGCCGCCTTGGAGGCCGCGCAGCCGGCGAACAGCGCCTGCGGCTTGAGGAGACTGCCGCCGACCGCCGCCTCGAGCTCATTCCACTGCGCGGGCGTCGGCCAGTAAGGATCTCCGGGGCGCACGCGCGCGAACGGCGACATGACGCGCGCCGCGAGCCGTGCCGGCAGCGTGAGGGTGAGCGGCAGCGCCGCGCCGAGCTTCAAGAGATTCCTGCGCTGGATGGCGAGACTCTCCTTAGTGCGGGCCGGTGCGGGCACCGTCTCGCCGCGGCGACGCGGTGGTTGCCATCCTACTCGAGGAGGCGGTGGTCGAACGTGTAAGGGCTGGGCCCTGCGACTACCCACCCCAATGAGAAGTCGCGATGCAGTGGGTTTAGCAGAAAATTCCACTCTCCCGGGGTGATCAGACTCGGCACCCGTAGGACCGCTTGCTCCCCCGCCTTGAGCCAGGTATCGCCAAACGCGCGGCTGACCCGATAGTCGCTCTGCCATCGAGCCGGGAAAGACGAGGGCATCACGATGAACTCATCCGGGATCTCCGCCACGAAAAAGCGGAACGGCCGAAGGTCGGTGGTCTGTTTGAGGTGAACCAGAATCTCAAGCGCTGCAAGGGAAAGAGATTGTGCGGTGTAGACCACCGTTCGCCCCGCAGTATGCCAGCGGGCGGAGGCCTCGAGTGCGCCTTGCCCGCTGAATGCCTCCCTGCGAGAGCGCGCGAACGGCGCCGCCGCGATGCGGAACACCCGCATGCGAGCCTTAGACGAATTGCCCGTGACTCAACGAGCGCACCAGAGCCTCGACCTCTCGCGCTCCCAGCTCCGTGTCCAGCAGATCGATGGGGGCGACGCCTCCGAGCGCACTATCGGGCTTGAAGAGCCATTGCGCAACGGCCCGGTCGCTGGCGAAGAGTGCGCGGGCGAGATTACAGATGCGGGCGACCCGCAGCACCTTTTCCGAAGCCTCCGCTGACAACGGTGCACCACTCCCGTGCTTGCGGACAAGCGTCCGTCGCGCGATACCGAGCTTTTCCGCCAGCACGGAAGTCGAAAGTCCGAGGGTCGCCGCGATCTGATTGAACATGGTTGCTGGCAGCCCTCGACGAATCCGAGCCAGAACCTCCGGTACGGGTCGTTCAGCGAGCACAAATGCTGATTGCATATGTATTCCCTTCTGAGCCAACTGGCCCAGTTACTTGGGCCACATGCCTAATATACGGAAATTCGAGGGTGGGTGCAAAATCAGCTTCCATCGGGTCGGAACCCAGCTTCCACGTGAGGTGCGGTTCGCACTGGATCGCCGCGCCGGCCGTACTGCGCTGCGGTTCCCGCGCCTGCACGCAGTCCGTTTCGGCGGCAGCGCTCTCCCGGAAAGCGTCGAGACGCATCGCATCGAGGGCGGCGCCTCCAACTGGTTGACCTACATTTGTATTGTGTAGGTCATCCGGGGTAGTCTTCCGGTTGACCTACATATGGATAATGTAGGTCAACACGATAGGAGAACGCCACTTGGAGGATATTGATCTCGCCGCACAGACACTGTTTGCCGAGCTCGTGCAGCGCGCCCTCGATGCCGAATTCGACAGTGAGTACAGCGAGAAGGGCACCTTCATTCGCAAGCAATCCAAAGGTCGCGACTACTGGCACTACCAGTGGCGGGAAGGCGAAAAGATCCGCAACAAGTACGTGGGTCCCGCGAGCGATGCAAGCATCACTGACCGCGTTCAGCGCTTCGCGACCCTGAAGGCAAGCTTCAAGCGCCGCCAGACGCTGGTACGTGCGCTGGTGGCGGCCGGTTTGCCGACCCCCGATCCGCTCTCGGGTCGCATCGTCGAAGCGCTCTGGAAGGCCGGCTTTTTCAGGCTACGCGGCGTGCTCGTAGGCACCCTCGCTTTTCAAGCCTACGCAGGTGTACTGGGCGTGCGCCTGGGCCCGCGGCCCCTTATGACCCAGGACGCGGATTTCGCGCAGTTCTGGGGCATCTCGGAGAACATCGGTGAGAGTCTTGAGCCGCCGCTGACGATACTGCGTAGGGTGGATGAGACCTTCAAAGAGGTTCCACATGTCGCGCATCATTTTGTCTCGACCCGCTATCGCAACGCCCGTGATTACTTCGTGGATTTCCTGACTCCCAACCGCGGCTCGGAGGACTACCAGGGGAAACCTGCGCGGATGAAGTCGTTGGCGGGGACGGGCGCCGAGCCGCTGCGGCGCCTCGATTTCCTCATTCACGAGCCGGAGCGCTCGGTGCTGCTTTATGCAGGGGGGCTGCCGGTCACTGTTCCGCGGGCGGAGGCCTATGCCGTGCACAAGCTCATAGTCGCCGTGGACCGTATCAATCAGGCGAAGTCCGCGAAGGACGTCCAGCAGGCCCAGATTCTGATTGCAGCGCTCGCGGTCAAACGTCCCGCCGAGCTTGCAGCCTCCTGGAATACGGCGTGGAGCGTCGGTCGACAGTGGCGAAAAAAACTCGAGTCAGGCCGCGCCAGGCTATCCAACGACGCGCAGACGGCGCTAGCCACCGTGACGAGGCGCGCCTAGACATCAGTCGACCGCCTTCACCGCCGCGATCAGCTCGGCCCCGGCTTTCTGCGCGTCGCCATAGAGCATGCGGGTGTTGTCGAGGTAGAAGAGCGCATTCTCGATCCCGGAGAAGCCCGCGCCCTTGCCGCGCTTGATGACGATGACGTTCTTCGCCTTGTCGGCGTTCAGGATCGGCATGCCGTAGATCGGGCTCGACTTGTCGGTGCGCGCCACCGGGTTCACCACGTCGTTCGCGCCGATGATCAGCGCCACGTCGGCGGTGTCGAATTCGGCGTTGATCTCATCGAGATCGGAGATCAGGTCGTAGGGCACGCCGGCCTCGGCCAGCAGCACGTTCATGTGACCCGGCATGCGCCCCGCCACCGGGTGAATCGCGAAGCGCACGTTGACGCCGCGATCGATGAGCAGCTGGGCGAGCTCCCAGATCTTGTGCTGCGCCTGGGCGACCGCCATGCCGTAGCCCGGCACCACGATCACCTTGGAGGCGAAGGCCAGCATGACGCCGACGTCGCTCGCCTCGATGGGCTTCAGGCTCCCGCTGACCGTCCCGGTCGCCTCCCCGCCGGTGTCGCCGAAACCGGAGAACAGCACGTTGCCGAGCGAGCGGTTCATCGCCTTCGCCATCAGCTGTGTCAGCAGCGTGCCGGCCGAGCCGACCACGGTGCCGGCGATGATCATCGCGGCGTTATCCAGCACGAAGCCTTCCAGGCCGACCGCGAGCCCGGTGAGCGCGTTGTAGAGCGAGATCACCACCGGCATGTCGGCGCCGCCGATGGGCAGCGTCATAGTGATGCCGAGAATGAGCGCCAGCACGAAGAAGCCGGTGACCACCGCGGGGCTCGCGTTCAGGTGGCTCGCGACCAGTCCCCCGAGAATGAGCGCCGCGGCGAGCACCCCTAAGTTCACGATCTGCTGACCGCTGAAGCGGATGCTGCGCGTGATCAGCCCCTGGAGCTTGCCGAAGGCGATGGCGCTGCCGGAGAAGGACACCGCACCGATGATGCCGCCGGCGACCGCGAGCGATACGGTGACGTAACCCGTCGCCTCGCCGCGATACAGCTCCACCGCGGCGATGGCCGCCGCCGCACCGCCCCCCATGCCGTTGTAGAGCGCGATCATCTGCGGCATGTCGGTCATGGCGACGCGCTTGCCGCTCCACCAGGCGAGCGCACCGCCGATGAGCATCGCCGGCAGCATCAGCCCGTAATTCGACATCCCCGGATAGAGGAAGGTGATGAGCGTCGCTACGCCCATGCCGGCGCCCGCCCACAGGATGCCGCTGCGCGCGGTCACGGGCGAGCTCATGCGCTTCAGGCCCAGGATGAACAGCGCCGCGGTGACGAAGTAGCTCGCCTGGATCGCGAGCGTCGCGGACAGGAAGCCCGGCATCAGTGCGTCTCCTTCGCCCTGGCTCGAGCCCCGCTCGCCTTGAACATCTCGAGCATGCGCTCGGTGACCACGTAGCCGCCGACCGCATTGCCGGCGGCGAGCAGTACGCCGATGAAGCCGATGGTCTTCTCGAGCGGCGTGTGCGCGCTGCCGAGCGCCACCATCGCGCCCACCAGCACGATGCCGTGCACGAAGTTCGAGCCCGACATGAGCGGGGTGTGCAGGATCACCGGCACGCGCGCGATGACCTCGTAGCCGGTGAAGGCCGCGAGCATGAAGATATAAAGTGCCACCATCCCGGTCATGTCGAGCCTCCCAGTGCCTTGCGCGTTGCCTCGTGCCTGATCTCGCCGTCGCGCGTCAGGCAGGACTGCGCGAACACCTCGTCGTTCCAGTCGATGGCGAGCTCGCCCTTGACGAGCGCCGGCTTGAGGAAGTTGAAGAGGTTGCGCGCGTACATCTCGCTCGCGTTATAGGCGAGGTCGGCGGCGAGGTTCACCGGGCCGATGATCTTGACCCCCTGGTGCTCGAGCACCTCGTTGGGCCGGGTGAGCTCGCAGTTCCCGCCCTGCTCGGCGGCGATGTCGACCACCACCGAGCCGGGGCGCATGCGCTCGACCGCAGCGCGCGAGATGATCTTCGGCGCCGGGCGCCCGGGGACGGAGGCGGTCGTCACCACGGCATCCGCCGCGGCGATGCGCGCATCGAGCGCCTCCTGCTGCTTCGCCTTCTCCTCGGCGGTGAGCTCGCGCGCGTAGCCGCCGGTGCCCTCGGCGCTGACTCCGGTCTCGACGAACTTGGCACCGAGGGACTTCACCTGCTCGCGCGTCGCGCCGCGCACGTCGTAGGCCTCGACCACGGCGCCCAGGCGTCTGGCGGTGGCGATCGCCTGCAGTCCCGCGACCCCGGCGCCGATAATGAGCACCAGCGCCGGGCGGATGGTGCCGGCGGCGGTGGTCAGCATGGGGAGAAACTTCTGCAGCTCACTCGCCGCGATCAGCACCGCCTTGTAGCCGGCGATCGATGCCTGCGACGACAGCGCATCCATCGACTGGGCGCGCGAGATGCGCGGCACGAGCTCCATCGCAAACGCGGTGAGGCGGCGCTCCTTGAGCGCGCGCACTTCGGCAGCGCGTGCGTGCGGCTGCATGAAGCCGATCACCACCGCGCTGCTCTTCAGCTGCCCGATCTGCTCAACGTTAAGCGGCTGCACCGCGAGCAGCACGTCGGCTGACTCAAGCACCGCGGCGGCGTTGTCCGCCCAGGTCACACTCTTATAGGCGGAGTCGGGAAAGCGCGCCCGCTCGCCCGCGCCGCGCTCGAGGATGACGCGCGCGCCTTCCTTCGTAAGCTTCTCCGCAATCTCGGGCGTCAGGCTGACGCGCGTCTCCTGCGGCGCGCTCTCCTTGAGCGCACCAATCGTCACTGACATTCAAAGGCCCCTTTGCGAGTGCGTGGCCGGCCGGCCACGTGACTGGAAAATTTCAATTTAATTAAGACCTTGCGATGTTGAATTCTTGCACAAAAGTGCCGTATCTTACAGCGCCATGCCTGGGATCGACCTCGATCGCGCCGACCACGGCCTCCTTGACGACCTCGCGGTCGTTGCTGCACCAGCGGCGCGCGGGCTGTCGCAGCTGGTGCTGCGCACCGACGTCGCGGGCATGCCGCTCGAGTGGATCGACTACAAGGAAGCCGCGCGACTCTACACCCAAGCCCAAGTCGCTTACACGTGCGGCTCGCTCCTCTATGAGCTCTACGGCGGCACCAACGCGCGCACCGGCAGGCGCACGGTGCTCGAGGTGAACTCGATCGTCGCCACCGTCGGGCACACCGGCAATCCCGGCAACACCCGCCACGACTACATCCCGCCGCTCAACAACCAGACGCTGTTCCGGCGCGATGCCTACCTGTGCATGTACTGCAGTCTGCGCTTCCCGGCGCGCGAGCTGTCGCGCGATCACATCCGCCCCTTCAGCCAGGGCGGCACGGATGTCTGGACCAACGTGGTAGCCGCCTGCCGCCGCTGCAACAATCAGAAGGCCTCGCGCACCCCTGAGCAGGCGCGCATGCAGCTGATCGCGGTGCCGTTCACGCCGACCTACGCCGAATACATCTTTCTCAAGGGCCGGCGCGTGCTCGCCGACCAGATGGAGTATCTGATCGCGCACTTTCCACGCTCCAGCCCGCTGCACGATCGGCTGCGCGCCTACCTGTCCTGATGAACGGCGCGTGACGCGCGCCGGCGCCACCTGCTAAGGTGGCCGCACGTGATCTTTCTCGTCGACGCGTCGGTGTACGTCTTTCGCGCCTGGCACTCGATGCTGCCCGACATGCGCGATTGCGACGGCAATCCCACGCACGCCGTGTTCGGCTTCGCGCGCTTCATCGGCGATCTGATCGAGCGCGTACGGCCGAACTACATCGCGGTGGCCTTCGATCAGCGTCGGAGCGATTCCTACCGCAGCCGCATCTACCCGGCCTATAAGGCCAACCGCGAGCGTGCGCCGGCGGATCTGCCGCTGCAGTTCGAGCGCTGCCGGGAGTTATGCCGGCACTTAGGTCTAGCCGAGTTCGTGTATCCCGAATACGAGGCCGACGACATCATCGGCACGCTGGCCGCGCAGATGCGCGCGCGCGGCGTGCGCTCGGCCTACATCACGCGCGACAAGGACCTGGCGCAGCTGATGCGCGATGGTGACCTGCTGTGGGACTTCGGCGCGCGCGCCCAGTTCGGCTATCACGACGTCGAGCGTCACTTCGGCGTCAAGCCGGAGCGCTTCGCCGATTATCTGGCGCTCACGGGCGATGAGTCGGACAACATCCCGGGCGTCCCCGGCATCGGCCACCGCACCGCGGCCTCCCTCATGAAGGCTTATCGATCGCTCGATGAGATCTACGGTGACCTCAAGAGCGTCGCACAACTCAAAGTCCGCGGCGCCGGTACCCTCGGGGCACGCCTCGCCGAGCACCGCGAGTCGGTGTTTCTCGCGCGCCGACTGACGCGCATCAGCTGCGACCTGCCGCTCGCGGTCGGCGCGGAGGGCCTGAGGCGCCGAGCGCCGGACCTCAAAGGGCTCGCGGTTCTTTACGACCGTTTAGGCTTCGGACCTTTCTTGAGGGCACAGGGCGCACGCCTGGCGCAGCTGCCGGCGGCCGCCGCCTGAAGCGCCGTCCGGAGCTCCGTTCATGGAGCCGTTCGCCGACGTAGCAGAGGAGATCACCCGGCTCGCAGGGGTGCGCTGCGCACCGCAGCCGCAGCGGCACGTCGCCGGGGGCAGCATCAACACCTGTTACCGCTGGCCGACGAGCCGCGGGGCGCTGTTCGTCAAACTGGCGGGCCGCGCCTCGCTTGCCGTGTTCGAGGCGGAGGCCGACGGGCTCGATGAGCTCGCCCGGGCGCGCGCGCTGCGCGTGCCGAGGGTCCTGGCCTGCGGCACGGCCGGAGAATCGGCGTTTCTGGCCCTCGAGTGGCTCGAAGCGAGTGCGGCGACCGAGGCCTGCGAAGAGCGGCTCGGGGCCGGGCTCGCCGCGCAGCACGAAATCAGCGCGCGCGAGTTCGGCTGGCGGCGCGACAACACCATCGGCAGCACACCGCAGGCGAACGGCGCGCTCGCCTCGTGGACGGAGTTCTTTCGCGAGCGGCGCCTAAGGCCGCAGCTCAACCTGGCGGCCGCTAACGGGTTCGGCTCGCTCCTGACAACGTGCGGCGAGCGGTTGCTGGAAGCGCTGCCATCGCTCCTCGATGCGCACCACCCGCAGCCTGCGCTGCTGCACGGCGACCTCTGGGGCGGCAACTGGCTCGCCACCCCCGAGGGTGAGCCGGTCGTCTTCGACCCGGCGGTCTACTACGGTGACCGCGAGGCGGATCTTGCCATGACCCGGCTCTTCGGCGGCTTCGGTCCGGCCTTCTACCGGGCGTACATGAAAGCCGCACCGCTGCCGCCCGGAGCGGCGCTGCGGGGCGAGCTCTATAACCTCTACCACGTCTTGAACCACGCGAATCTTTTCGGCTCCGGCTACGCCGGCAAGGCGCGGCAGATGATCGACGAGTTGCTTGCCGAGGCGCGTGCCTGAAGCGTGCGCGATTGGGCTATGCTTGCACGTCCTGAGCGGCGGCCTCGAATAAGAAGTTCGCAGAGGTAGTTATGGCGGAAGTCACGACGGACAAGAGCATCGAGTCGGCCCTCAACGAGCAGCGCAGCTTCCCGCCCTCGCCCGAGTTCACGGCGCGCGCCCGCATCAAACCGCGCGACCTCGAGGCGCTGCGCAAGCGAGCCGCCGACGATCACGTGGGCTTCTGGGCGGACCTCGCCTCGCAGGAGCTCAGCTGGCACCGGCCCTTCACCGTGGCGCTCGATGAGTCCCGGGCGCCGAACTACCGCTGGTTCACCGACGGGCGGTTGAACGCCTCCTGGAACTGCCTCGACGTGCACCTTAATGAGCGCGGCCACAAGACCGCGATCATCTTCGAGGGCGAGCCGGGTGATGTGCGGCGCCTCTCCTATCGCGAGCTGCACAGCGAGGTGTGCCGCTTCGCCAACGCGCTCAAGGCGCAGGGCGTGCGCAAGGGCGACCGCGTAGTCATCTACATGCCGATGGTCCCGGAGGTGCTGGTGGCGATGCACGCCTGCAACCGCATCGGCGCGATCCATTCGGTGGTGTTCGGCGGCTTCTCGGCCCCCGCGCTCAAGGATCGCATCGAGGACACCGAGGCGAAGCTCGTCATCACCGCCGACGGCGGCTGGCGCGGCGGGCACCCGGTCGAGCTCAAGGCCAGCACCGACCACGCGCTCGCCGCCGGCTGCCCGAGCGTGCAGCGCGTCATCGTTCTCAAGCGCACCGGGCGACCGGTCGCCATGGATGGCAAGCGTGACCGCTGGTGGCACGAGGTGATCGAGGGACAGCCGCCGGCGTGTGATCCGGAGTGGGTGGAGGCGGAGCACCCCCTGTACCTGCTGTACACCTCGGGCTCCACCGGCAAGCCGAAGGGCATCCAGCACGCGACCGGCGGCTACCTGCTCGGCGCCAAGCTCACTACGCAGTGGGTGTTCGATCTGCGCGATGATGACGTGTTCTGGTGCACAGCGGACGTCGGCTGGGTCACGGGGCATACCTACATCGCCTACGGCCCGCTCGCCGCCGGCGCCACGATCGTCATGTACGAGGGAGCGCCGACGACCCCGGACGGCGGGCGCTTCTGGAAGAACTGCCAGACTCACGGCGTGACGGTGTTCTACACCGCGCCGACTGCGATCCGTGCGCTGATGAGGCTCGGTGATGAGTTGCCGGCGAAGTACGACCTGTCGAAGCTGCGGCTTCTGGGCACGGTCGGCGAGCCGATCAACCCCGAGGCGTGGATGTGGTATCACCGCGTGATCGGCAAGGGCCGCTGTCCGATCGTCGACACCTGGTGGCAGACCGAGACCGGCGCGATTCTCATCTCCCCGCTCCCCGGCGTCACGGCCACCAAGCCGGGCTCGTGCACGCAGCCGCTCCCCGGGATCGATGCCGACATCGTCAACGATCACGGCGAGACGGTGAAGCGCCCTGACGCGGGCGGCTATCTCGTGATCCGCAAGCCCTGGCCCGCGATGCTGCGCACCATCTGGCGCAACAACCCGCGCTACGTCGAGGCCTACTGGTCGAAGTTCCACACCCGCTGCTATGTGGCGGGCGACAGTGCGCATCGCGACAAGGACGGCTACTTCTGGATCATGGGGCGGATCGATGACGTGCTCAAAGTCTCCGGGCACCGCCTCGGGACGATGGAGATCGAGTCGGCGCTGGTCGCGCATCCGCGGGTTGCGGAGGCGGCGGTGGTGGGCAAGCCGCACGACATCAAGGGCGAGTCGGTATTCGCCTTCGTGGTGCTGCGCGGCCCGCGTCTGACCGGCGACACGAGCGCGCTCACCAAGGAGCTGCGCGACTGGGTGGGCGAGCAGCTCGGTCCGATCGCCAAGCCCGACGACATCCGCTTTGCCGACAATCTGCCGAAGACGCGCTCCGGCAAGATCATGCGCCGGCTCCTGAAGGCAGTGGCCAACAACGAGGAAGTTACCCAGGACGTCTCGACACTGGAGAATCCGGCGATCCTCGATCAGCTGCGCGGTAAAGCGCCGGCCGCGAAGGCCGCGCCTGCAAAGAAGGCCACGAAGAAGTCCGCGAAGAAGCCTGCGAAGAAAGCCAAAGCGGCCGCCCCGAAGCGTAAGGCAGCGAAGGCGAAGCGCAAGAGCAGCGGGGCGGGGAAGTCGGGCGCAAAACGCAGTAGCCATACGGCGGTTTCGGGGCGCAAGCGCGCTCGCAAAGTCGGGCGCTCACGAGGCGCGGCGCGCCGCAAGCGCTGATAGAGAGATCGCCCGTCCGTCCGGACACCCCCCATGCGTCTGCTACTACAGCCCGTGGCCGGACAGCTAACGTCCTGGTACCTAAGTCTCTCCGGCGGGGGCACGTTCAGGAAAAATCTGGCCCGTAGAAGACCGGCGACCCAAAGCTCGGTATCCGCCAGATGGTCGCGCTTCCACGACCCGCAAGAGGAGGCACGTGGCGCCAACAATGGGTTAATCGATGGCTCGCAGGGTTTTACGACCGACGCAGAGCATTTTCCCTGGTGGCAGGTGGATCTCGGGAAGAGCTTCCACCTGCAAGAGGTTCGCATCTTCAACCGTCGTGATTGGGCATCTCGGCTCAGCCACTTTTCGATATTGAGCTCACTCGAGGGCGACGCCTGGGTGGAGGTCTATCGCAAGGCCGACGACAGCGTCTTTGGAGACCGGACACTTAAGCCCTTCGCGGCGCGATTGCCGCCGGGCAGTGTCGGTAGGTTCGTGCGAATCCAGCTCAACGGAACGGACTACCTGCACTTCAACGAATGTCAGGTGTTCGGGCAGCCGGTCGCTGAGGCCGAACAACCCAGGATCGAATCACTCTTTCAGGAGCGCTTCCTGGCGCAGCGAGCGCGGCTGAACGTTCTGCCAATCCCGCCGATGTTAAAGAGCGAGCTCGACATCGAGCTGATGCTCAGTCAGTACCACTATCCCTTCCCGCGGGCGGAGCTCACGCGGACGGAAGCACGGCGCTGGATTCTCGAACATGCCTCGCCCGGTGGTGTCGGGGCGGAGGTTGGGGTTTTTCGCGGCCACTTTTCGGAGGCTATCCTCGAGCAGCTGGTGCCGAGCAAGTTCTATCTGATCGATCCGTGGGAGAACCTCGGCGAGTTCTTTGGCTGGAAAGATGCGTACACCAACCTGGGGACGTTGCCAACACGTGTCGCCAGACGCGATGCGGAGCTGCGCGCCGCGAAATTCCCTAACACCGAGACGGTCTTCATTCAAGGCACATTTCCCGAGTGCAAAGCTTCGATCCGTGAGCCGCTCGACTGGATCTACATCGACGCCAGCCACCAGTACGAATCGACGCTGCGGGAGATCACTGAGAGCGCGGAGATCCTCAAGCCGGGCGGGGTCATCCTCGGCGACGATTTCTACCCGGACCGCGGCAGCCTCCATCACGGCGTGTTTCGTGCGGTGAACGCCTTCGTGAAGTCGGGGCTCTTCGAGTTCATAGCGAGCGGGCCGGGCGGTCAATGGTGCCTCCGGCGAACCGTCGCGCGGAATGAAGCGGCGATCTTCGAGGGTGGTGCGGACAGGCACCTGGTCGATATTGCCGCGCGCGCGACGGGACAGGAATTGGCCTCGGCGCGACACCTGCTGGGCGTCATCGCAGGGGTCCGCAAGCTACACTCGGTGGTCAATTTCGGGTGTGGACGCGGCAGCTGGTTGCACGCCGCCCGCGCACTTGGTGCGGTGGAAATCCGCGGCTATGACACCGAGGACGTACCCCTCGACGCCCGCGGACTGCGCCCCGAGGAGTTCTACCCGGCCGACTTGGCGCAGCCGATCAGGGTCGAGAAGCGCTTCGATCTCGCAGTCTGCATGGATGTCGCTCAGGACCTGACCGCAGGGAACTGCGAAACCCTGGTACGGACGCTCTGTGGCGCATCAGACTGGGTGCTCTTCAGTGCCGCCGTCCCGTATCAGGTTGGCGCGCACCACCGCAGCGCTCACTGGCCTGAGTATTGGGCCGCAATCTTCCACCGCATGGACTTCATCTGCTACGACATACTGCGGATAAAACTCTGGCACGACACGCGTATCGCGTACTACTACCGGCAGAGCGCCTGCCTGTACGTCAGGAGCGGGACTCAACAGTCGCTGGAGGCCAAGGGATACCGCCCCACTGCGAACCCCCCTGCGTTGATCCACCCCGAGCTGCTGCTGCGGGTGTCGAGCCAGGCTCCCCCTGCCGGCTACCAGCTCGGGGCGGCCGTTCGCGACTACTACAAAACCGCCTGGAGAGCCCCCGAGAAGCTGTGACGCAGGCGCGCCCTGCCGGCGACCCGTACACCGCGTTAGGCGCTACTCGCCAGCGTTCACCTCGAGTCCGAGCACGACGAGACGCTGCTCGAGCCGCTCCCCGAAGCGTCGTGGCGCATCGAGCCCCATGCGCTTGAGAGCTGACGCGTGGCGCGCAGCAGGCCACCCGGTAAGCAGCGCCGCCGTCGCCGTGGTCAGCTTCCCCCAGGCGGTGCCGCTGCGCGCGTCGAGATACTTGAGCGCCCGCGCCAGCGCGATTTCCTCGGCGGTGAGGTCGGTGCCGAAGGGGTATTCGCTGAAGAATCCCTGTGCCCGCAGCTCGCGCAGCGCGCCGGAGAGGCGCTGCGGCGTGTTGTCGCGCGCGGCATCCGGAATGCGATAGTCGGCGCGGATCTTGCCGGCGGCGCGCGCCTTGCCGAGCAGCTGCTCCTGGAAGCGTGCGTCGGCGATCTCGAGCAGTGCGATGATGATCTCCTCGTCGGTGCGACCGCGCAGATCCGCGATGCCGTACTCGGTGATGACGATGTCGCGCAGGTGCCGCGGTATCGTCTCGTGACCGTAGCTCCAGACGATGTTGGAGGTGGTGCGGCCGTGGCGACTACGGGTGGCGCGCACGCACAGGATCGAGCGCGCTCCGGGGAGGGCGTGCGCCATGGCGACGAAGTTGTATTGACCGCCCACCCCTGACACCACCTGACCGCTCTCGAGCGCATCCGACACCGCCGCTCCGAGCAGCGTCACCATCATGGTGGTATTGACGAAACGCGACCCGCGGCGCTGCAGGATGCGCAGCTCCGGGTCCGGGCCGTACAGCTGGTTGATGAAGGCGACGCCGCGCATGTCGAACTGCGCGCGATCGCTCTCGGGCAGATCACGCAGCGCGGCGTAGAAGCCGCGCGGCCCGAGGAAAAAGCCGGCATGCAGCACCTTGCCGCGGCGCAGCTCGCGCCCGAGGCACTGCGCCGCGATGCTCGCGCGGCACTTGTCGTCGCCGAGGTCGGCGCGCAGCCACTCGCCGCCGGGAACCCGCAGCCGCCCGTCCGCGTACTCCACCTCCTCGCGGAATACGCCGTGAGCCTTGAGCTCGGCGAACTCGGCCGCGGTGAGCAGCGGACCCACACCGACCTCGAGAAGGCGCCCGAGTATCGACTCATCGAAACGCTCGTCGAGCCTCCCGGCTGCGAGCAGCCGCTCGATAGGGAGCGAGTCGTAGGCGCGGCGGCGCACGACTCCGGCGCGGTACAGGTCGAGCAGCTGATCGACGAACATCTCGGTGGAGGCGAACACCCCGGCGGTGAAGGCTTCGGCCCCGCCCTCGGCGGCGATGAGACGCGCGGCGCTGCGCGCACCGAGCGCTGCCAGCGCGCCGCCCCACGCGGCATTCTGCTGGTGGCGCAGCAGCAGTGCGTAGCTGAGCGAGTCGCCGAGCTCGCCGATGCCGACCTGCAGCGTGCCGCCGTCGCACACCAGGCTGCTCGCGTACACGCCGATGGCATGGTCCACGGTGCTGAGCGGCGGATGCGGCGGCGCGAACAGGTCGAAGTCGTAGCGCGGATCGTCGATGAGATAGTCGAAGCGCTCGGGCGCGACCTGCGCGTGCCCGGTCATGAAGGGCATCTGCGCGTGGATCTCGCCAATGAGCAGCAGCTCGTGTCCGGCGCGGCGCGCCGCCTCGACCGCCGGCAGCAGGTCGGTGGTCACGTCGGCATTGGAGCCGAAGCTTAAGTGTGTCTCGCCGCCGAGCGTGCGCCGCGCGACCAGCTGCGCAATCACGTTGACGCCGTGCGCGAGCACCTCGCGCGCCACGTGCGTGTAGTTGGCGCTCAGGTAATTGCGCTGCGCGTGCAGGGCACCGAGGAAGGCGCCCGGGGTGAGGAAGAACTCGATGACGCGCACGTTGGCGGGCACGGTGTCGGCGCGCATTGCGCGTGCGTACTCCGGCTCCACGTAGCTGCCGAACACCCGCTCGGCGAGCGGCGTGACGAGGCGCGCCTCGAGGCCCGCCCGCGCCACGGGCTTCAGGAGCGACAGCGCCGTGATGATCGTGAGGTTGATCCCGGGGTCGCGGGCGGCGCGCCGGTAGAACTCGTTGGCGAGCGGATTGGGCTTGCCGATGCCGAGCGGCAGCGCCAGCACGATGCGCGGTCCCACGCGGCGCAGCACCGCGTCCACACAGTGCCCGACGTCGTCGAATATTTCAGGCATGTTGAGCTGTGGCATGCTCCCCGAAGCAGCTGCTGCGCGTCAACCGCACGGCAGGAATCCAAGGAGCTAAGCCATGGCCCTCGAGAAGCCCGCCCTCGACCCGCGCACACTGACGGCGCTCAACCGCTCGGGTTACCCGGAGCCGTACCGCTCGCGGGTGCTGCCGCGCGAGAGACGCCAGCTCGGCGAGCCCCTCGGCCTCACGCGCATCGGCATCAACCAGACGACGCTGCCGCCGGGCAAGGAGTCCTCGATGCGCCACTGGCACACCCACGAGGATGAGTTCGTGTACGTGCTCGAGGGCGAGGTGATGCTGCGCACGCAGGCCGGCGAGCAGCGCCTCACCGCCGGCATGTGCGCCGGCTTTGCGGCGGGCGCCGCCGACGGCCACCAGCTCGTGAACCGCAGCGACCGTCCCGCGGTCTACCTCGAGATCAGTAACCGCGACCCGCAGGATACGGCGCACTACAGCGACCCGGACGTGGACCTCCTGTGGAGTCCGCCGCACGCACCGCGGCGCTTCACGCGCCGCGACGGCACGCTCTGCTAGCTAATCAGCGAGCCCCATCACAAATGCCAATGCGATGTTCAGTCGCGCTAAGTCTCTTTCATCCAGTTGTCCGATCTTCCTGCCGATGCGTGCGCGCCGGATCGTGACGGGCTTGTCGGCCATCACGTGCGAGCGCGTGCGCAGGCCGTTCTGCTCCGTGGGCTCTACGACGAGGCGAAAGTCCGGAGCGTCATCGCCATCGGAAGTCATCTGGCAGACCACGACGGATGCATGTGCGGCCGGAAGTGCATCCGTCTGCACAATCACCGCTGGCCGCGGTTTGCCGTAGTCACCGGCAGTGGGCACCGTCACGACATCGCCACGCCTCATCGGTCATCGAACTCTGCGACGGCCTCGATCCACTTCAGCGCCTCGAGCTCGCGCGATCGGTCGAGGGCGGCAACCTCCCGGGCTACCCGCCGACGCACGGCCTTGGAGCGCGCGTCCGGCACGACCAGGCGGAGCTCACGTAGCCCACGCTCAAGCCGGCGCGCGCGCATCGCCTTCATTCGTTCGGCCGCCTGTGCCATGCCCGGTCACTCCCGCGTAACGCGTTACACTGTAACGCGTTACGACCGGACAGCCAAGCGGGACTGGACGCCGGGAATTGTAGAGCCGGCAAACAATGACTTAAGTTCACCGGCTTGATTCCCATGCATGGACCATGCATGATCTGTGCATGGCTACCAAAACCATCTCCATCGAGATCGATGCCTACGAGCTGCTGGTACGGGAAAGGCGCGACCCCAAAGAATCCTTTTCCAGGGTAATTCGCCGCGTTCTCTCGGAGCGACCTGCACTGACCGCGGGGGATTTACTGGCGGCCATGGAGGCGTTTCAGGGCAAGGGAGCAGGGCCTCGGCGCAGACGCGACCGCAATGCTGCTGCTTGACACGAGCTTTCTCATTGAATTTGAAGATGAGCTCGCCAACCGAAAGAGCGGTCCCGCAAGAGCTGTCCTGGCGAGCTACCGTCGACAGGCGGTGGCGATCAGCATTATCACGCTCGGGGAGTTTGCGGAAGGCTTTGAGGATCCCAGGGCGCTGGTGGAATTCCTGGCACCCTTTCGCGTTGTCCAACTCTCGAGGGCCATTGCCTGGCGGATGGCGGCGCTCCAAGCTTCACTCAATCGCAGATTGGGCGAGAACGACGCGTGGATCGCCGCAACCGCACTGTCGTACGAGGCGACCTTGGTCGCCCGAGAGAAGGCGTTCGAACGGGTACCGCGGCTCGACTACCTAAGGTTTTAGAAGATCGCAGGATCTGCTGACCTTGCTCCTTCCTTAGTGCGCGGCGCGCGTCAGGCGCAGCGCGAAAGCCACGGTGACCTCGTTCCCGGCCTGCTCGGTCCCCTTCCACTCGCCCTGGCCGACGCCGAAGTCGAGCCGGCGCACCACCGTCTTGCCCGCCATGTAGCCCACCGTGGCGCCGCCCTCGGCGGCTTCGCGGAACGTGAACGGCACGTGGATCTCACGCGTGACACCGCGGATGGTGAGCGGGCCCTCGGCGTCGAACCCCGCAGCCGTCTTCACGATGTGGGTGGCGGTGAAGTGCGCCTGGGGAAATTTCGCCACCGCGAACAGCTCCTCGCTCCGCAGCGTCTCGTCGCGATCCTCGTCGCCCGTATCGAGTGCAGCGACCTCGACCGTGACCTCGAGGCGTCCGCCTTGCGGGTCGGCGCCCGGGAAGTCGAGGCTCACGGCGAAGCGCGGGAAGCGGCCGGTGTTCTTTGCCCCCGCCTGGAGGAAGGTGAACTCGAGCGAGCTCTTCGCGCCGTCGAGCGTGTAGTGCCGGCCCGCGGGCGTCACGGGTGTCGCGGGCGCCGCGGCGGGCGGCGGCGCGGCCAGGGCGGGCGCCGAGAGCAGTGTCAGGACCAGCGTCCGGGCGAGCGGTGCGCAACGCATCGGTGAGTTCCCTTCAGGTGCCGGTGAACGGCAGCATGCGCTTCAGGACGTCGTCCTTGTGCACGAAGTGGTGCTTGATCGCTCCGGCGACGTGCAGCGCCACCACCGCCCCGAGCACGCACACCAGCGTCACGTGAGTCGTGACCAGCCATTCGTACAGCGGCCGGCTCTTGGGCACGAGGTCGGGGAGCTGCAAGAACCCGAACCAGCTGACCGGAAACCCACGCGCCGAGGACAGCGTCCAGCCGGACAGCGGTATGGCGAACAGCAGGGTGTAGAGCGCCCCGTGGCTGAAGCGCGCGAGGTTGCGCTCGTAGGGCTTCAAGTTGTCGGGGAGCGGGGGGTGCGGGTTCAGGGAACGCCACGCCAGGCGCAGGATCACCAAGGCTAAGATCGTGATGCCGACCGACTTGTGGCGTGCGAGCAGCGTCAGCTTGCGCATGCCGTTCGGCAGATCGTCGGCCGTCAAGCCAAGCGTCACCTGCACGATGATGAGCGCCACGATGAGCCAGTGAAACAGCTGGGCGATCACGCCCCAGCGGCGGGTCGTGTTACGGAGGGTCATGGAGCTTAAGCTTAAAGGGGTGGGCCGCGGTTGCAAGGTGCGCGTGTTGGCGGCGCTTTCCGTCGCGGGCTCGCTCACGGCGTGCCCGACGCGCCCGCCCGTTCCCCCGGCGCCGGTGCGCGCCCCGCAGGCACCGCCCGCGGCTCTCCCCAGGACGGGTACACCCTACGACGTCGTCGGGGAGCAGTCGCTCCTCACGGTGCTGGTGTATCGCGGCGGGGCGCTCGCGAGCGCCGGGCACAACCACGTGATCGCCTCGCACGCGCTCAATGGGACGATCTACGTGCCTGCCGAGTCGCTCGGGGCGAGCTTCGAGGTGCACGTTCCCGTCGCCGCACTCACGGTGGACGAGCCGCAGCTGCGTGCCGCGGAGAGTGCCGCGGACTTTCCCCCCGACCTCAGCCAGGAAGCGCGCGAAGGCACGCGGCGCCACATGCTCGGACCCGCCGTGCTCGCTGGCGAGGACTATCCGGAGGTGGTGCTCAGGTCCGGGCGGCTCGAGGGTGTGCAGCCGCCACGGCCCGGCGAGGCCACGGCACTCATCGAGACCGGGGTACGCGACCGCTGGCACACGCTGCGCGTGCCGCTGCACTACGAGCTCACGGGCGGCACGCTCACGGTGACGGGCGAGATGCCGCTCAGGCAGAGCGAGCTCGGGCTCACGCCGTTCACGGCGCTCATGGGCGCGCTCGCGGTCGAGGATGAGATGCGGGTGAGGTTCCGCATCGTGGCGCGCGCCGCGACCGGTGCGCACTGAGCCTGTCGCTCGAGGCGTTACTCCTCGCCCTGCAGCAGCAGCAGCTGCGTGCCTTCGGGACTGACGAGTAGCGCGTTATCGCCGCGCGCGATGCCGTGCGGCAGCGGTTCGCCGGTCTCCAGGCCGAGCGTGCCGAGGCGTTCGATGCGCTCCGGCATGTCGGGAGCGCGGAACACGATCAGCGGCGCATCGAAGGTGCTCGGGCGGTGAAAGGCGATGTCCAGGCGGTCGCTGGTGAGCGGCAGATGCACGTACGGCAGCTCCACTTCCTCAGTGGCGACGAAGCCGAGCAGCTCCCAGAAGGCCTTCGCCACCAGGAAATCCGCCGCCGGGAGCGAAACCTCCGCGAAGTCCCCGCACAGCGAAGTCTCGCCGCCGGCGCGCTCGGCCGGCGAGTAGGTGCGCGCCTCAATCACCCGTACGGCCTCGCCGTGCGGACCCTCGAAGCCGATCTCGTTGAACACGTCCTCGCCCGTGTGGCGCAGCGTGAGCTCGATCCCATGGCGCGCGAACTCATCCAGCCGTGCGGCGATGCCGGCACTCACGAAGGTGACAGTGGGCGAGGCGACGCGCCGCTGATGCAGGCCGAGATACAGCCGCCCGTCGGTCAGCACGCCGTAGGGGTGGGCATAGGTGTCGGTCGTGGCCGTGTGCGAGAAGCCGAGCCGCTCGTAGAAATCGACCGAGGCGCGGATATCGTCGGTCGCGAGGCTCAGCTCGTGAAAGCGGCCCGGAAGTGGCAGCAGCTCCGTCATCTAAGCGGACGCGCCGCGCGCCGCGCTCGGCAGCCGGCCGTGCTCGAGGTGCGTCCAGCCCTGGCAATGCTCGGCGATCAGGTCGGCGAGGCAGCGGGCATGGGGGGCGAGCGCATTCAGCGCCGGCACGTACTGGAAGCGCTCGCCCCCTGCCTGCATGAAGCAGGCGCGGTTCTCGATGTCGATCTCCTCGAGGGTCTCGAGGCAGTCAACGGCGAAGCCCGGGCATACCACCGTCACGCTGCGTGCGCCACGCGCCGGCATGGCGCTGAGCACGTCGCGGGTGTAGGGCTTAAGCCAGCCGGAGGGACCGAAGCGCGACTGGAACGCCACGCTCCACTCGGACTCGCGCAGCAGCAGCTCGTCCGCCAGCAGCCGCGCGCTCTTCTGGCACTTGCAGAAGTACGGGTCGCCGCGGTGGAAGTAGCGCTCCGGGATGCCGTGGAACGACATGAGCAGGTGCGAGGTGCGGCCCTCGCGCTGCCAGTGCTCGGTGACACTGGCGCGCAGCGCCTCGATGTAGCCGGGGTGGTCGTGATACTCGGCGACGAAGCGCAGCTCGGGGAGCCAGCGCCAGCGGCGCAGCTCCGCATTCACCTGGTCGTAGACCGCGCCGGTGGTGGCGCCGCAGTACTGCGGAAACAGCGGCAGCACCAGAATCCGCTGCGCGCCCGAAGCGCGCAGCCGGCCGAGCGCCTCGCGCACCGCGGGGGGGCTATAGAGCATCGCCAGCTCCACCGACAGCGGCGCCAGTAAGCGCCGCGCCAGCGCCGCGGTGAGCTCGGTACGCAGCCGCTCGGACAGGTCGCGGAGCGGGGAGCCCGCGGCGGTCCAGATGCGGCGGTACTTGCGCGCGATGCGTGCCGGACGCAGCGGCAGAATCAGCCCGTAGAGCAACGGCAGCCACAGCGCGCGCGGCAGCTCGACCACGCGCGGATCGGACAGGAAGGGTCGCAGGAAGCGCCGCACCGCGGCCGCGCTCGGCGCCGTGGGCGTGCCGGAGTTGACCAGCAGGATGCCGATGCGCTCGGCGCCGTCGTGCTGGAAGTCGGGGGAGCTCAGGTAGCGCACTGCAGCGCGTTTCAGCTCAACCCGACGCACACGAACTTGAGCTCGGTGTAGTCGAGGATGCCGTAGCGCGAGCCTTCGCGGCCGATGCCGGACTCCTTCACGCCGCCAAACGGCGCCACCTCGGTGGAGAAGATGCCGGTGTTGAGCCCCACCATGCCGTACTCGAGCGCCTCGGCAACGCGCCACGAGCGCGACAGGTCGCGAGTGTACATGTAAGCCGCCAGGCCGAACTCGGTGTCGTTCGCCATGCGCACCGCGTCCGCCTCGGTGGCGAAGCGGAACAGCGGCGCCACCGGTCCGAAGGTCTCCTCGCGCGCCACCATCATCTGCGGGGTGACCTCGGCGATGACCGTCGGCTGGTAGAAGGTGCCGCCGAGTGAGTGACGCTTGCCGCCGAGTACCACGCGCGCGCCCTTGGCCACGGCGTCCGCCACGTGCTCCTCGACCTTGGCGAGCGCCTTGGCATCAATCAGCGGACCCTGATCGGTGGGTCCCTTCAGGCCATCGCCCACCCGCAGCTGGCCGACCGCGTGCACCAGCTTGCGTGTGAACTCCTCATACACCGGCGCGTGCACCAGCAGCCGGTTGGCGCACACGCAGGTCTGACCCGTGTTGCGGTACTTGCTGGCGATGGCACCGGCCACCGCGGCATCGAGATCGGCGTCGTCGAAGACGATGAACGGCGCGTTGCCGCCGAGCTCGAGCGACAGTTTCTTCACCGTGCTCGAGCACTGCGCCATCAGCTTCTTGCCGATGGCGGTAGAGCCGGTGAAGCTGAGCTTGCGCACCGTGGGGTTGGAGGTCATCTCGCCGCCGATCGCTCCCGCCTCGCCGGTGACGATGTTGAGCACCCCGGACGGCAAGCCGGCGCGCAGCGCGAGTGCTGCGAGGGCCAGTGCCGAGTAGGGCGTCTGGCTCGCCGGCTTCACCACCACGGTGCAGCCGGCCGCGAGCGCCGGACCGACCTTGCGGGTGATCATCGCCGCCGGGAAGTTCCACGGCGTAATCGCCGCCACCACGCCGATCGGCTGGCGCAGCACCAGGATGCGCTTGTCGCTCTGGTGCGGCGGGATCACGTCGCCGTAGAGCCGCTTGCCTTCCTCGGCGAACCACTCGATGAAGGCAGCGCCGTAGGCAATCTCGCCCTTCGACTCGGCTAGGGGCTTGCCCTGCTCGGCGGTCATCAGCGTGGCGAGATCCTCCTGGTTCGCCATGATCAGATCGAACCAGCGGCGCAGGATCAGCGCGCGCTCGCGCGCGGTATGCGCCGCCCACGCCGGGAACGCCTGCGCCGCGGCCTCGATGGCGCGGCGGGTCTCCGCGGCGCCCATGTCCGGCACCGTGCCGATCGGCTCGCGGGTCGCCGGGTTCAGCACCGCGTGGGTGGCGCCGCTCGCTGCATCCACCCACTTGCCGCCGATGAAGCACTTGGTACGCAGCAGATCCGGATCTCGCAGTTTCATGACAGTTTCCCGGCCGGCTCCGTGCCGGCGATGTAACGACCGAAGAAATCGAGTGTGCGCGTGCGCGCCAGCGCGGCCGCCGCCGCGTCGTAGCTGTCGCGCTGCTCGCAGCTGAAGCCGTGCCCGGCGCCCGCGTAGACATACAGCGGCGCCGCGGGCTGCGCCGCGCGGAGAGCCGCGACGTCGGCGAGCGGAATACTCTGATCCTCGCTCCCGTAGTGATACATGACCGGGCAGCGCGGCTTGCGCTCGAGGTGCGCGCTCACCTTGCCGTAGTAGACGACCGCGGCGGCGAGCGGCAGCTCGCACGCCGCGAGGTAGGCGAGCGTGCCGCCCCAGCAGTAACCCACCACGCCGGTGCGGCCCGAGTGGCGCACCACCGCGGCCGCGGCGGCGATGTCCTTGAGCGCCATCTCGGGGGCGATCTGCGCCCGGTAGCCCGCGCCCTGCTGCTGCTCCTCTCGCGAGTAGCCGAGCTCGATGCCGCGGCGCACCCGATCAAAGAGACTCGGAGCGATGGCGGTGTAGCCGGCGGCGGCAAAGGCATCGGTGAGCGCGCGGATGTGGCCGTTGACGCCGAAGATCTCCTGCAGCACCACCAGCGCGCCGCGCGGGCGTCCCGGGGCCGCCACGAGCCAGGCCTGAAACTCGTGACCGTCGCGGGCCATGATGGTGGTGAGCTCGCCCATGGGGATCTGAAATGACAACGCCTTCCGGTCCGTGGCATTCTAACCTGCCGCGCCGCCCCGGAGGTTGCCATGCTCGTCGGATCCGCAGCCAGGCGCGTTGCCATCATCGGTGGCGTGCGCATCCCCTTCGCCCGCTCTTATGGCAACTACGCCACGTCCAGCAACCAGGACATGCTCACGGCCGCGTTCCGCGCGGTGGTCGAGCGCTACAAGCTCAAGGGCGAGCGGCTCGGGGACGTCGCCGCGGGTGCGGTGATCAAGCACTCCAAGGACTTCAACCTGGTGCGCGAGTGCGTGCTGGGGGTGGGGCTCGATCCGCAGACGCCGGGCCTCGATCTGCAGCGCGCCTGCGGCACCAGCCTCGAAGCGGCGATCGCCATGGGCAACAAGATCGCGCTCGGGCAGATCGAGGTGGGGCTCGCCGGCGGCTCGGACTCGATCAGCGACGCGCCGATCGTCTACCCGCGCTCCTATCAACAGCTGCTGCTCGCGAGCTACCGCGGCCGCAATGCCTGGCAGCGCGTCAAGCCGTTCTTCGGGCTGCGCCCGCGGCATTTCCGCCCGGTGCTGCCCGCGGTGGTCGAGCCGCGTACCGGGTTGTCGATGGGACAGAGCACCGAGCTCATGGCGAAGCGCTGGCAGATCACGCGCGCCGAGCAGGACCAGCTCGCCTACGAGAGTCACGTGAAGGCGGCGGCGGCGTGGCGCGAGGGGTTCTACGACGACCTGGTGGTGCCGTTCCAGGGCCTGAAGACCGACAACAACGTGCGCGGCGACACCAGCGTCGAGAGGCTGGCGAAACTGCGGCCGAGCTTTGCCGCCGACGGCACGCTCACCGCCGGCAACTCGACGCCGCTCACCGACGGCGCCAGCGCCGTGCTGCTCGCCACTCCCGAGTGGGCCGCGCGGCGCAACCTCCCGGTGCAGGCGTACCTCGCCTACGGCAAGGTGTGGGCGGTCGACTACGTGAGCGGCAAGGAGGGCCTGCTGATGGCGCCCGCGTACGCGGTGCCGGCCATGCTCAAGGATGCGGGACTGACGCTGCAGGACTTCGATTACTACGAGATCCACGAGGCGTTCGCCGCGCAGGTGTTGTGCACGCTCAAGGCCTGGGAGACCCCGGAGTACTGCCGCGATACGCTCGGCCTGCCGGGACCCTTAGGCAGCATCGACCGCTCGAAGATGAACATGAAGGGCGGGAGCGTTGCGCTCGGTCACCCCTTCGGTGCCACCGGTACGCGCATCCTCGCCACGCTCGCCAAGCTCCTCGCCGGCAACGCCGCCGCGAAGCGCGGGCTGATGTCGTTGTGCACCGCCGGCGGCATGGGCGTGACGGCGATCGTGGAACGCTGATCCGCCGGGAGGCTCAAGGCCATGAAGACCAGAACTGCCTGCGCGGTACTCGCCGTGCCGGCGCTCACCGCTGCGGCGCTCGCCCACGCCGGCTTCAGCGCGGCGCTCAGTGACTACAAGGCCGGCCACTACGAGGCGGCACGCAGCCAGTTCGCCGCCATGGCCGAGCTCGGCGACTGCTCCTCGCAGTTCAACTACGGGATGATGGCGTTGAAGGGCCAGGGCGGGCCGAAGGACGGCGGCGCCGCGGTCGGCTGGCTCGAGGCCGCCGCCAGCAACGGCTGTCAGGAGCTGGTCGGCGGTCGCGTCGCACCGCTCAAAGGTGCGCTCGCCGACAAGGAGCGTGAGGCCGCGGCCGAGGTCCTCGCGCACTACGGCCACGACGCACTGCGCGCCGCCGGGATCGTCGAGCCCGAGCTCGATTGCCCCGCGCGGGTAAGCGCCTCGGTGCTGCAGGCGCCGGCGCCCGAGTACCCGTCGCTCCCGGGAGCCGATCGCCGCAACGGCCTGGTGATCGGCAGGCTCACGATCGGCGTCGACGGCCGCGCCCGCGACCCGGAGATCCTGCTGAGTGCGCCCGACCAGGCATTCGCCGCCGCGGCCATCGAGGCGTGGCTGCACGCGCGCTTCCGGCCCGCCATGCAGGGCGGTACGGCGGTGGAATCACGGCTCGAGGTGCGGCTGCCCTTTACTATCACGGGGGGCGAGGCGCTGTGGGCGAGCGGCACGTCCAAGGATGCCCGCGCCGCCGCGGAGGCGGGCGACCCGGCCGCCGAATATCTCGTGGGTCTCGCGGCGATGGCGGATAGCACGCTCGGGGTCGCGCCCGCGCGCGGACGCGAGCTGCTCATTTTCTCCGCCCGCGACGGCGACCCGCAGGCGCAGTACTGGCTGGGCGCGCAGCTGCGCGCCGCCGCCGCCTGCCACCCGCAGGTAAACGGCGCGCCGTGGCTGAAGCACGCCGCCGCGGGGGGCGATGCTTCCGCACAGCTGCTCCTCGCCGTGGGACTGCTCGCAGCTCACCCGAGCGACAGCCAGGTGACCGAGGCGCGCGCACTCCTTGAGCGCGCCGCGAGCAGCGATAGCTTCTACGTGCGCAAGCACGTGGCGGCGCTCCTTGCCGCCTCGCCGCTCGCGGCGCTGCGCGATCCGGCGACCGCAGCGCAGCTGGCCGGAAGGCTCGCAACCGGCGGCATCCAGTCCGACCCGCAGATGTTCGAGGTGCTCGCGGCCGCCGATGCCGCGGGGGGCGACTTCGCCGCTGCGGCAACCCAGCAGCAGAGCGCGATCCGCAAGGCGCGCGAGCTGCAGTGGGATACCCGCGCGATGGAGGAGCGCCTGAGTACCTATCGCGACCACCGCGCCTGGCAGGGTGCGCTGCTCGCCGAGCCGTCCCCGACATGAGCACGGCCGACAAGCCGGGCGCGCCCGGGTACGCGAGCTTTCGCGACTTCTACCCGTTCTATCTCGGTGAGCACGCCAACCGCACCTCGCGCCGGCTGCACGTGAGCGGCACGCTGCTCGCGCTCGCGTTGCTGGTGTTGGCGCTGGCGAGCGGCCGCCTGGCGCTGCTGTGGGCGGTGCCGGTGGCCGGCTACGGCTTCGCCTGGGTGGGGCACTACTGCTTCGAGAAGAACACCCCCGCGACCTTCACCCACCCCTTCTACAGCCTGCGCGGCGACCTGCAGATGATGTTCGAGGTGCTCACCGGCCGCATGCGCTGGTGACCGATGAGCGGCGCTGCCATCGACCGCGTGTACGAGGGCCGGCTCGCTTCGCTCGTGAACAGCGGCGAGCCGCAGGTGCTGCAGGGCGGCCGCAAGGGTGTGGAGAAGGAGTCGCTGCGCGTCACGCCGGAAGGCACACTGGCGCACACGCCACATCCGGCGGCGCTCGGCTCGGCGCTCACCAGCGAGCACATCACCACCGACTTTTCCGAGTCGCTGATCGAGCTGGTGACGCCCGCGTTCACCCACAGCTGGGAGCTGCTGCAGTACCTGCTCGACCTGCACCAGTTCGTGTACCGCCACTTGGGGGACGAGCTCCTGTGGGCGACCAGCATGCCGTGCGCCATCGACGGCGACGCCGATATTCCGCTGGCGCAGTACGGCAGCTCGCACGTCGGGCGCATGAAGACCGTGTACCGCAACGGTCTGGGGCTGCGCTACGGCCGCATGATGCAGGCGATCTCGGGCGTGCATTTCAACTACTCGTTCCCGCTGCCGTTCTGGGAGGCGTACGCGGCGCTGCGCGGCGAGCGCTCAGCGGGGAGCGAATTCATCTCGGCGAGCTACTTCGACCTGCTGCGCAACTACCGTCGCCACGGCTGGCTGGTGCTGTACCTGTTCGGCGTCTCGCCGGTGGTGTGCAAGTCGTTCCTGCGCGGGCGCGACGTGCAGCTGCCGGAGTTCGGCATGGGCACGGCCTTCGAGCCCTACGCCACGAGTCTGCGCATGAGCGACGTCGGCTACAGCAACCGCAACCAGGCGGGACTCGCGGTGTCGGTGAACAACCTCGAGGAGTACGTGCGCGACCTCAAGCGCGCGATCACCACCCCGTACCCGCCGTACGCGGCGCTCGGCGTCAAGGTGAACGGCGAATGGCGGCAGCTGAACGCCAACATCCTGCAGATCGAGAACGAGTACTACAGCTTCATCCGGCCGAAGCGCGTGGCGCGCTCCGGCGAGCGGCCCACCAAGGCGCTGCGGCGCGCCGGGGTCGAGTACGTCGAGGTGCGCGCGCTCGATGTCAGCGCCTTCGATCCCGTCGGCGTGAACCGCAACAAGCTGCGCTTCCTCGAGGCGTTCCTGGCGCTGTGTCTTTTCAAGGAGAGCGCGCCGATCGGGCTCACGGAGCAGGCCGCGCTCGATGACAACCACCTCACCGTGGCGCGCCGCGGCCGCGAGCCCGGCCTGACGCTGAGCCGCGACGGGCGCCGCGTGCCGATGCACGCCTGGGCGGCGGAGCTCCTCGACTCGATGGCGGGGGTGTGCGAGATCCTCGACCGCGGCGATGCGGAGCGGCCGTACGCCCAGGCGCTCGCCGCCCAGGCGGCGAAGCTCGCCGACGTTGCACGCACGCCCTCGGCACGTCTCATGGCCGAGCTCGAGGGCGGGGAGTCGTTCTTCGATCTCGCGCTGCGCATGTCGGCTGCGCACAAGGCGTACTTTCTCGAGCTCTACCCGCCCAACGAGGAGCGCCTGGCTGAGCTCGGCGAGGAGGCGCAGGAGTCGCTCGCCGCCCAGCGGCACATCGAAGCGACCGACCGGGGCACGTTCGACGACTACCTCGCGCGGTACTTCGCCGACTGAAGCGGCCCTCCAGCTTTAGGCTCGGCTGTGGGTCCGGGGCCGTCTCTCTTTAACATAATCAGTCGCTTAGCCGAGGTCGCTTTTGTCACAGACACGCCTTAGACTCCCCGACTCTGTCGCTAATCAGGGACAGTGCGACAGCAGAACAAAAAGACTGCACGCCACAAGGACAACAACAGGAGCGATGTGAAGCAGATGGTTCGAGAAGGAGTGGAAGGACGACCCGTTGAGCGCCCAGGAACATCGGCAGCCAACGAGGAATTCACCGGGACAGTGAATCGCCGCGACGCCCTCCGGCGCGAGGCCGGATGGGATCCGTTCGAGGTGTGGCAGACGCGCGTCAAAGATCGCCGTCGCAAGCCCCGAGAGCGCGGCAAGACCCGCGATTCCCGGCGCTAAGGCGCCGCGCGGACTCACTGAAGGTCCGGTCCGGGGCCCCGCCGGCTCGCCGCGGTCAATACCCCCGCGGAGGCATTGTTGCGCAGGCACCGCGGCCGCGAGACTGCGCGAGGGCGGCCGCTGCGAGCAGCGGTTTGTGCTGACTTGCGCCCGCTGCCGCGACACCCGATCCTGCTGCGCCCATGAATGCTCTCTCCGTCCGCGGACTCACCAAGACCTACAAGAACGGGGTGCAGGCCTTAAAGGGCATCGACCTGGACGTCGAGGCCGGCGATTTCTTCGCGCTGCTCGGCCCCAACGGCGCCGGCAAGACGACGCTCATCGGCATCATCACCTCGCTGGTCAACAAGACCGCGGGCGAGGCGCGGGTGTTCGGCTACGACATCGATCGCGAGCTGGAGGCGGCCAAGTCCTGCATCGGCATCGTTCCGCAGGAGCTCAACTTCAACATGTGGGAGTCGCCGTTCACGATCGTCGTGAACCAGGCGGGCTTCTACGGCATTCCGCGCGCAGTGGCGCGGGTGCGTGCCGAGAAATACCTCAAGCAGCTGCAGCTGTGGGACAAGCGCGGCGGCATGTCGCGCGCGCTCTCCGGCGGCATGAAGCGCCGGCTGATGATCGCGCGCGCGCTGATGCACGAGCCGCGGCTGCTGATCCTCGACGAGCCGACCGCCGGCGTCGACATCGAGATCCGCCGCTCGATGTGGGATTTCCTGCGCGAGATCAACGCCAGCGGCACCACCATCATCCTCACCACGCACTATCTCGAGGAAGCCGAGACGCTGTGCCGCGACATCGCGATCATCAACGGCGGGCGCATCGTCGAGCGCGACCGCATGTCGAGTCTCCTGCGGCGGCTGCACGTCGAGACCTTCGTGCTCAACCTGCGCGATGCGCTCAGCGCCGCGCCGCGCCTCGAGGGCTACCTCACTACCCTCATTGACGACCGCACGCTCGAGGTCGAAGTCTCGAAGGACGAGAACC
Source organism: uncultured Gammaproteobacteria bacterium (assembly GCA_963804465.1). Taxonomy (GTDB): domain Bacteria; phylum Pseudomonadota; class Gammaproteobacteria; order Steroidobacterales; family Steroidobacteraceae; genus 13-2-20CM-66-19. Next base: position 56,575 of record CAWDQL010000013.1, on the reverse strand, counting down.
TGAATGACATCTTCGCGCGGCTATCGGCGCTCGGTATCGAGGTGCTCAGCATGCGCAACAAGGTGAACCGCCTGGAGGAGATCTTCATGCGCCTGGTCGAGGGGCGCGGGGGCGATGATGCCGCGGTGCGCGGCGAGCCCGCGGGCGCGACTCCGGCGGCCGTGCCGGCGCCGGCGCAGGCCGGAGCAGGCCGATGAGCGTGGCAGCGCTCACCAACGCGCCGCCGATCAAGCTGAGCGTGGTGCGCTGGATCGGCTTCAAGACCATCGTGATTCGTGAGTACGGCCGCATCATCCGCATCTGGGGGCAGACCATCGTGCCGCCGGTGGTGTCCGCGACGCTCTACTTCGTCATCTTCGGCGGCCTGATCGGCCGGCGGGTCGGCGCCATGGACGGCTTCGACTACCGGCAGTACATCGCGCCCGGGCTCATCATGATGCAGGTGATCACCAACTCCTACGGCAACGTGGTGGCGTCCTTCTTCGGCGCCAAGTTCGGCAAGCACGTCGAGGAGATGCTGGTGTCGCCGCTGCCGAGCTGGGTGATCGTCGGCGGTTATGCCGCCGGCGGGGTGGTGAGGGGACTCCTGGTGGGCGCTGCGGTCACCGTCGTGTCGCTTTTCTTCACGCATCTGCACGTGCAGCACATCGCGGTGATCCTCGCGGCGGTGCTGCTCACCTCGCTCATCTTCTCCCTCGCCGGTTTCCTGAATGCGCTGTTCGCCAAAAACTTCGACCAGGTCAACTGGATTCCGACCTTCGTGCTGACGCCGCTCACCTATTTCGGCGGCGTGTTCTATTCCATCTCGCTCCTGCCCGAGTGGGCGCGGCAGGTGAGCTATGTGAACCCGATCCTGCACATGGTGAATGCCTTCCGCTACGGCTTCCTCGGCACTTCCGACGTCAACGTCGGGGTGGCCTTCGCGCTCATGGTGCTGGCGGCGGCGGCGCTGTTCGCGACCGCGGTGACGCTGCTCGATCGCGGCGTGGGAATCAGGGATTGACGGCCGCGGTGGCGCTGGTCACCGCGCGCGCCGCGCGCGCGCTCGATGAGGACCTTGCGCCGCTCAGTGCGGCGCTCGCGGCCGCCGGCGCGCGCGCGGAAATCACTGACTGGGACGACCCGCAGGTCGACTGGGCGCGCTTCGACGCCGCAGTGCTGCGCTCGGCGTGGGACTACCACGAGCGGCTGCCGGACTTCCTCGGCTGGGTCGAGCGGGTGGCGCGCGTGACCAGGCTCTTCAACCCCCGGCCGGTGGTTCGCTGGAGCCTCGATAAGCACTATCTCGGCGAGCTGGCGCGTGCCGGTGCGCCGGTGGTGCCAACCCGTTACATGGGGCCCGGGGAGGAGCCGGGTACCGTGCTCGCCGAGTTCCTCGCCGGCGATCGCTGTCGCGAGCTGGTCGTGAAGCCCGCCGTCGGCGCCGGCGCGCGCGACGCCCGCCGTCATGTGCGCGACAGTGAGGCCGAGATCATCGCTCACATGAGCCGCCTGCTGGCCGCGCGGCGCAGCGTGATGCTGCAGCCCTATCTGCCGGCCGTCGATCGCGACGGCGAGACCGCGCTCATGTACATCGACGGGCGCTTCAGCCACGCAGTCCGCAAGGGCGCGCTGCTGCCCGCGGGCGCAGCACCAACCGCGGCGCTGTTCGCGCCTGAGAGCATCGTGGCGCGCTCGCCGGCGGCGGATGAGCTGGCGGCGGGCGAGCGCATCCTCGCGGCGGTGCCGTTCGGCACGCTGCTGTATGCGCGCGTCGATCTGCTGCGCGATGCTCAGGGTGCGCCGCGCCTGCTGGAGCTCGAGCTCGCCGAGCCGTCGTTCTACTTCGCGCATGCGCCGGGCTCGGCGCAGCGCTTCGCCGCCGCGCTCATGGCGCGCCTCACCGCCCGCTGAAGGGCGGGGGGTGACTTAATCCGGGGAGTCGCGTCAGATATGTGAGGCAGCACACACAAAAGACTCGATAAGTCTTTGTAGTAACAAAACTTTCATACCCATGTCACGCCGTTGTCGCGCTGCAGCGCGAGGCTGTAGCGCGTATGAAATCGCCTGGACTCAACGCCTTCATGGCCCGGATCGACGCGGCGGAATACGGTCTCACCCGTACGCTGAACCGCGGGGCTGCGTTCGCCATTCCGCGGCATGTGTTCCGGATCGCAAGCCGCCTGGGCGACGGCATCGTCTGGTATCTGCTGATCGTGCTGCTGCCGCTGCTGTACGGCGCGGCGGCGCTCAAGCCGGCGATCGTCATGGCCTTCACCGGCGTGCTGGGACTGACGCTCTACACGCTCTTGAAGCGCGTGTTCGTGCGCGAGCGGCCGTTCATCACCCACGCCTCGATCGACCTCAAGGCGGCACCGCTCGATCGCTACAGCTTCCCGTCCGGCCACACGCTGCATGCCGTGTCCTTCGCCTGGCAGGCCACGGCGCACTTCCCCGAGCTCGGCTGGGTGCTGCTGCCGCTCGCCGCCCTGATTGCCGGCTCGCGCGTGGTGCTCGGTCTGCACTACCCCTCCGACGTGCTCGCCGGGGCGGCGGTCGGCGCCGCGCTCGCGGAACTCGGCACGTCTCTGGCTTAGAATCCGGGGGATGCATCGGACACCCAAGGCGCCTGCCAAGCGCAGGGCGCCAAAGTCGCGCCTTTGGCGCCCGGCAACGAAGCTGATGTCCGAAAAATCGCCGCGGGCGATTTTTCCAATGAACTAGCGCATGCGCGTCCTGTTCATCTCGGACGTCTACTTCCCGCGCGTCAACGGCGTCTCGACTTCCATCCGCACCTTCCGCGAGGATCTGCTCAGCCTGGGCGTGGAGACCCAGCTCGTGGCGCCGCTCTACCGGGAAGCGCCCGGCGAGGAGCCGGGGGTGCTGCGCGTGCCCGCCGCCGGGGTGCCGCGCGACCCGGAGGACCGGCGCATGCGCTGGGGCGCGCTCACGCGCACCCTCGACGGGCTCGTCAACGGCGGCTTCGACCTGGTGCACGTCCACACCCCCTTCATCGCCCACTACGGCGGGCTGCGCTTCGCACGCCGCGCGGGGGTGCCGTGCGTTGCCACCTACCACACGTTTTTCGAGGAGTACCTGCACCACTACCTGCCGATCCTGCCGCGGCGACTCGGTCGCGCCCTGGCGCGCCGCTTCACCCGCTCGCAATGCGACGACGTGCGCGCACTCATCGCGCCCTCCGAGCCGATGCGCGCGGTGCTCATGGACTATGGCGTCACCACGCCCATTCATGTGCTGCCCACGGGACTGCCGGCGGACCGCTTCCGCGAAGGCGACCGCCGCGCGTTCCGCGCGCGCCTCGGACTTGCCGCCGAGACACCGGTCGTGACCTACATCGGGCGCGTCGCGCACGAGAAGAACATCGGCTTCCTCATCGAGATGTTCCGCGAGGTGCTGCGGGCGGTGCCGCAGGCGGTGCTGGTGATCGCCGGCGAGGGTCCGGCGCGCCCGGCGCTCGAGGCCCAGGCCGCGAGCCTTGGCGAGCGGGCGCGCTTCGTCGGCTATCTCGACCGCAACACCGAGCTCCTCGATTGCTACGCGGCCGCGGACGTGTTCGCCTTCGCCTCGCGCACCGAGACGCAGGGGCTGGTGCTGCTCGAGGCGATGGCGCAGGGGACGCCCGTGGTCTCGACCGCCGAGCTCGGCACGCGCTCGATCCTGCTGCCGGAGAGCGGCGCGCTGGTGGTGCCCGAGGAGCGGCAGGCATTTGCTGCGGCGGTGGTGCGGGTGCTGCAGGACGCAGCGCTGCGTGCCGAGCTCGCGCAGCGCGGCCGCGCCTATGCGCGCACCTGGTCCTCGGCCGCCATGGCGCGGCGCCTCACCGAGTTGTACGCCGGCTTGCGCAGCGCGCCGGCCGACGTGCACGTGCCGGCCTGAAGCTCGGCGCTGCGCTGGAGTCCTTCGACGAATGAGCCCGGCGGGTGCTTACGCTGTAACGGATGATTTCCGGCCGCCGCTGTGGCTGCACAACTGCCACCTGCAGTCGATCCTCGCCAGCACCTTCGTCAGGCGCGGCCGGATCCTGCGGCGTGCGGCGGCACTCCTCGCCGCGCAGCGCGAGCTCATCCTCGAGTGCGGCGCGGGCGTGCGCTTGCAGTGCTTCATCTCCAGTCCCGCACACGGCACGGCTGGACCCGTGGTGCTGCTGCACGGCTGGGAGGGCAACGCGGAATCGAACTACGTGCTGTCGCTCGCGCACCTCCTGTACGCGCGCGGCTTCGAGGTGCTGCGGCTGAACCTGCGCGACCACGGCGAGACCCATCACCTGAACCGCGGGCTGTTTCACTCCTGCCGACTGCCGGAGGTGATCGGCGCGCTTAAGGCCCTGCAGCGGCAGTTCCCGGGTAAACCGCTCGCGGCGGTGGGCTTCTCCCTCGGGGGCAACTTCCTGCTGCGCGTGGCGGCGCGTGCCCGCGAGTCGCAACTGCAGCTCGCGCGCGTGATCGCCGTGTCGCCGGTGCTCGAACCCACCGACACCCTGGTGGCGCTCGAGAGCGCCATGCCGGGCTACGAGCATTACTTCGTAAGCAAGTGGCGGCGCTCGCTTGCCAAAAAGCAGGCGGCGTGGCCGGGCAGCTACGACTTCAGCGACGTTCCCGACATGCACGGCCTGCGGGAGATGACCGAGAAGCTCGTGCTGCGGCATTCGGAGTTCACGAGTCTCGAGGAGTATCTCAACGGTTATGCGATCACCGGCGAGCGGCTGGCGACGCTGGAGGTGCCGGCGCATATCCTCACCTCAGTCGATGACCCGATGATTCCGGTGCGCGGCCTGGCACAGCTCGCGAAACCTGAGGCGCTGTCGGTGACGGTGACGCGCTACGGCGGTCACTGCGGCTTCATCGAGCGACTCCACGACCTCACCTGGGCGGAGCGCAGGATCCTCGACGAGCTCGGCGGCAGTCAGGCCGGCTGAAGCGTGCGCTTCTCGTCGAAGCGGATCACCGGCTCACCGCTGGTCACGGTAATGGCCCCTTCGATGACCGCCCCCTTGGCGATGCAGATGGTGCGGGCGATGACCTCGGCGTGGATCACCGCCGTGGCACCCACCTCGAGCTTCTCGTCGACGACCAGCCGCCCGGTGATGCGCCCGGCGATCACCGCGGCCTGCGCGTGCACCTCGCCCTGCCACTCCGCGCCCGCTGCCATGCTGAGTGCGCCGCCGATGCGCCCGTCGCCGCGTACCGAGCCGCACACCACCAGGGGACCGAAGGTCTCGAGGTCCCCGGTGAGGCGGCTTCCCGGCGCCACGAAGGTCGGCGCGTTGCCGATCTCGTCCAGTATTCTCCGCCGTTGCGTGTCCTCACCCATGCGGGTGCTCCTCGGCAAGCCAAACGAGGTCATAATACGGGCCGCACCGGGTCGAGAATGCCGACCATGATCACATTCCGCGCAGGCACCGCCGCCCTCATTGCGGTACTGCTCGCAGTTGCCGCATGCAGCGCCGAGCAGCAGGACTGGCGTGCGGCCGAGGCCGCCGGCACCAGCGAGGCCTACCAGCACTTCCTCGAGCAGCACCCCGACAGCGAGCTCGCCGCCAAGGCGCGCGAGCGGGTGGCCGACTTCGTCGAGGAGCTCGACTGGAGCCAGGCGAGCAAGTTCGGCACGGCGGATGCCTATCGCGGCTTTCTCGCCGCGCACCCGAACGGCCGCTGGGCCCAGGAGGCGCGCATCCGCGTTGAGAGCTTCGCGCTCGGCTCGATCCCGCACTTGGCACCGCAGGCACCCGGGCAGACCGCCTCGCGCGCCAGCGGCGTCAACATCCTGCGACTGGCGGCCGCGCCGGCTGCGGCAGCGCCGAGCGCCGGTGGGGGGGCGAGCACGGCGCTGGCTGCCAACTCCGCGGCCGGCCCGCCGCTCGGCAACCGTTACGCGGTGCAGCTCGGGGCCTTCGGCACCGAGGCCGGTGCCGACCGCGAGTGGCAGCGGCTGCAGACACGCTTCGGCACCCAGCTTTCAGGCCTCTCGCCCCAGGTGGTCTCGGCGGGCACGGCCTCGGGCCCGCTCTACCGGTTGCAGGCCCCGGCCGCAGGCGAGGCTCAGGCACGTGCCATCTGCGATTCGCTCAAGGCGCAGTACCAGCCCTGCGTGCCGGTAGTGCCGCACTAGCGGCCGACTCTGCTCCCCCTCGCTCCAAAGTGACAATTCCTGTCACCCAGGCGCCGGCCCTGACGCACTGCTAAGTATTTGTTTTAACAGAATTTTAGTATTTGGCACGCCACTTGCTCCTATCCGAATGCGGCGAATCGGATGATCGCCGCAAGGTTCGATGGACGTGCCCTTGGAGCCGTCCGTCCCCTAAGTTGCGAACAACTTCCCCGTGTTCGCTGCTTACGCGCCGCGATGCGACTTCCCCCGCTCGCGGCGCCTTTTTTTTGCCGGCTAGAATCACAGCAGCGTTGACAGGTGCCGCCGCGGACTCAATAACAAGCGCTCATGGAATACCGGGATTACTACCAGATTCTGGGCGTCCAGCGGACCGCGACCGCCGACGAGATCAAGACGGCGTACCGGCGGCTGGCGCGCAAGTACCACCCGGACGTCAGCAAGGAGGCCAACGCCGAAGCGCACTTCAAGGAGGTGCAGGAGGCGTACGAGGTGCTGCGGGATACCGAGAAGCGCGCCGCGTACGACCAGCTCGGGAGCGAATGGAAGAGCGGCCAGCAGTTCCGCCCGCCGCCGGACTGGGCGAGCGGTTTCGAGTTCGGCGGCGCGCCGAGCGCCGGTGCGGGACGCAGCTCGGGCCGCGCGCGGCGGCGCAGCGGCGCCAATGCGGGCGCCTCCGAGGAGGAGGGCTTCAGCGACTTCTTCTCCTCGCTCTTTGGCGGCGGCTCGCCGTTCGGCGCGGCCGGGCGGCGCGGTGGCCGCGACCATCACGCGCGCGTCGATCTCGAGCTCGAGCAGGCGTTCCACGGCGCCACCTCGACACTCGAGCTCAAGCGCCCGGAGCTTAAATCCGACGGCACGCTCGAGCTGCGCACGCACACCGTGCGGGTCACGATCCCGGCCGGCGTCGCCGAAGGCCAGCTGATTCGCCTCGCGGGCCAGGGTGAGCCCGCGGCCGACGACGGCCGCGCCGGGGACCTCTATCTCGAGGCGCACATCCTGCCGCACCGGCTCTATCAGCTCGACGGGCGCGATGTGACCGTCACGCTCCCGGTGGCTCCCTGGGAGGCGGCGCTCGGAGCTACGGTGAAGGTGCCGACGCTCGGCGGGCCGGTGGAGATGCAGATTCCCGCAGGCGCGCAGTCGGGACAGAAGCTGCGGCTGCGCGGGCGCGGACTTCCGGGCCAGACGCCTGGCGATCAGTACGTGCAGCTCAAGGTGGTACTGCCGCCGGCCAATTCGGCGGAGGCGAAGGCGATCTATGGCGAGATGCGCGCCAAGCTCGACTTCAATCCGCGCGCCGATCTCACGGGGTGAGCGATGAGCGAGATCACACATCTTTTGAGCGGTGAGCTGATCGGCGAGAGCGACTGGGTCACCGTGACCGAGATCTGCCGGCTGTGCCGGATCGATGTGACCGCGGTGCACGAGCTCGCCGAGCTGGGCGTGGTCGCACCGCGCGGCGCCACGGCGGGCGAATGGGAATTTCCTGCCGCGGCGCTCCCGCGCCTGGCGCTCGTGGGGCGGCTGATGCGCGACCTCGGCGTCAACGTGAGCGGCGCGGCGCTCGCGGTGGAGCTGCTCGAGGCGCGGCGCGAGCTCGAGCGGCAGATCCGCCGCCTCGAGCGACTCGCGAGCGAGCCGCGCTAGACCCGCCACGCGCGCCTCACTGGCCGAAGCCGGCGCCCTCGCCCTCGCGCAGCCACTGCTCTTCCGCCTCGGTGCTGGTGCGCCCGAGCACGCGGTTGCGGTGTGGGAAGCGGCCGAAGCGCTCGATGATCGAGCGGTGGTGCTGCGCCGAGCGCAGCGTGTCCTCGAAGGCACCCTGAAGCTCGCCGGGCACCTCGCCGAGCAGCCGGCGGCAGGCGGCGACCGATTCGTCCTGCGCCTCGAGGCTCTCAGCGTGCTGCAGCGGCATGTAGAAAAAGAGACGCTCCACCACATCGAGCGCGCCGTCGGCGGCGGACTGCATGCCGGAGAGCGTCAGAGCGAGCGCCTGGTCGTCGTACGCGAAGGCGCGCGCCGTGCCGCGGAAGATGTTGCGCGGGAACTGGTCGAGCAACAGGATCAGGCTCAAGCGCCCGCGCGAGCCGTCGGCCCAGCTCGCGAGCTCACCGGCGGCGGCGCGCTCGACCAGCGCGCCGAAGCGCCCGCGGAGCTCCTCGTCCTGGTGCGCCCCGTTCGCGCCGAACCAGAAGCTCATGCGCGCCTTGAGCGCCGCTGCCGTGAGCGGCGCTTCGCCGAACCAGAACTCGCGTACCGCGCGCGCCTCGTCCATCAGTCGGGCTTCGCCTGGTCGGCCTCGAACAGCTTCTCGAGCTGCTGCGCGGCCTCGCGCGTGGTGGCGAGAAACTTGCTCTCGTCCTCCTTCACCGCGTATTGCGCCGCCAGCGTCGCCTCGTCGTGCTCGCGGAAGCGGCGCACGGTGTCGCGGGCGGTGGCGGCGGTCATGCCGAGCGCCTCCAGCACCCGGCACGCCATCTCGAGGCTCGAGCCGTAGGTCTCACGCACGATCATGCTCACCCCCGCATCCATGAGCGCGAAGGCATGCTGGCGGTTGCGGGCGCGCGCCAGCACCCTGAGGTGCGGGAACTGCTCGCGCGCCAGCACCGCGGTGCGCACCGATGCGTCGACGTCGTCGATCGCCAGCACCAGGATGCGCGCCGTGGCGGCGCCCGCGGCGCGCAGCAGATCGAGCCGCGAGGCATCGCCGTAGTACACCTTGTTGCCGAAGCGGCGCAGAAAATCGACGTGCGTCTGGCTGCTGTCGAGCGCCGTGAAGGCCAGGCGCTTGCCGCGCAGCACGCGCGCGACGATCTGCCCGAAGCGGCCGAAGCCGGCGATGATGACTTGCGTGTCGCGCTCCTCGATTGCGTCGTAGGGGGCCGCGGGCGGGCGCAGCCAGCGCTGGGTGACCTTCTCCTGGGCGATGAGCAGCAGCGGTCCAAGCATCATCGACAGCGTCACCGCGAGAATCAGCAGGTCCGCCGTTTCCGCCGACAGGATCCGCTGCCGTGCGGCGAGCGTGAACAGTACGAAGGCGAACTCGCCGCCTTCGGGGAGCGTAAAGCCGAGCCGCCACGCCGAGCTGCTACGGTAGTGGGCGAGGCGCCCGAGAGCGGCGACCGCGACGATCTTGACGCCCACGAAGCCCGCGGTGACGGCGAGCAGCGCCAGCGGCTCGGAGCGGAACATTCCCAGATTGGCCGACATCCCCACACAGACGAAGAACAGTCCCAGCAGCAGCCCCTTGAAGGGCTCGAGGTCGGCCTCGAGCTCGTGGCGGAACTCGCTGTCGGCGAGCAGCACGCCGGCGAGGAACGCCCCGAGCGAGGCGGACAGCCCCGCCTGCGCTGCGAGCAGCGCGGTGACGATGACCGTGAGGAGCGCGGCGGCCGTGAACACCTCAGGTATCTGGATGCGCGCCACGATCCGCAGCGCCGGCCGCAGCAGCAGCCGCCCGCCGCCGATGATGACGGCCACGACCAGCACCAGGAGCTTGAGCAGCCCTGCCCACCAGGGGCCGGCCGGGTGCGCCGCCTCGCGCGAGATGAGCGGCAGGATCGCGAGCACCGGCAGCACGGCGAGATCCTGGAACAGGAGAATGCCGAAGGCGGCGCGGCCGTGCTGCGTCTTCAACTGATTACGCTCGGCCAGCAGCTGCAGCACCAGCGGCGTCGAGGACAGCGACAGGCCGAAGCCGACGACCGCAGCGGCGATCGGCGGCAGCCCCAGCCACCACCACGCCGCCACGCCGAGCGGCAGCGCGCACACCGTCACCTGGGCCGCGCCCAGCCCGAAGACCAGGCGCCGCATGACCCACAGCCGCGTCGGCTGCAGCTCGAGTCCGATGATGAACAGCAGCAGCACCACGCCGAACTCGGACACCTGCATGACGTGGGCGACGTCGCCGATGAGATTCAAGCCCCACGGGCCGATCACGAGGCCCGCCGCGACGTAGCCCAGGATCGAGGACAGGCGCAGGAAGCGGAACAGCGCGACCGCGACGATCGCGGCCGCCAGCAGGGCGGCGGTTTGAGCGAGAGAGATCATGGGGCTCGCGGGGGATTCTCGCAGGAATCCAGACTCGCGGGCTTGAGTTTGGCGGCCGAGGTCCCCATGCCTCGCCTCATGCTGGATGAGCACCCGCAGACCGGCGACCCGGAGAATTCCGAGGCCGCCGCAGCGCCCCTCGATGCCTATTCCGCGGCCGTCGTGGGGGCCGTGGAGCAGGTGGGAGCGGCCGTGGTCAGCGTGTACACGGGCGGCGCCGAGGAGGCCGCGCGAGCCCGGGGCGGCGCCGGCTCGGGAGTCGTCGTGACGCCGGACGGCTATCTCCTTACCAACGAGCACGTCGTGCAGCGTGTCTCGAATGCGCGCGTGTCATTCGTCGATGGCCGCACCGTGCCCGCCGTGGTGGCGGGCCGCGATCCGGCCACCGATCTCGCGGTGCTGCGCGCCCAGGCCGCCTCGCTCCCCTACGCGCAGCTCGCGAGCGAGCAGCGGCTGCGCGCCGGTCAGCTGGTCGTGGCGGTCGGCAATCCGTACGGCTTCGAGTCGACGGTGTCGGCGGGTGTCGTGAGCGCGCTCGGACGTTCGCTCCGCAGCCGCCAGGGTCGGCTCATCGAAGGCATCGTGCAGCACACCGCCGCCCTCAACCCCGGAAACTCCGGCGGTCCGTTGGTGGATGCTCAGGGCGCAGTGACGGGCATCAACACCGCGATCATCCCGATGGCACAGGGCATCGGCTTTGCGATTCCGGCAGCGACCGCCCAGTGGGTGCTCACCGAGATCCTGACTCAGGGGCGGGTGCGGCGCACGTGGCTCGGGATCGCGGCGCGCGACCGGCCGCTCGACCGGCGGCTGGTGCGGGCGCTCGGCCTCACCGCGACGCGGGCGGTCGAGATACTTTCACGGGAGCAGGACGGTCCGGCGGCGAAGACCGACCTGCGCCCCGGCGACCTGATCGTGGCGGTCGACGACCAGGGGGTAGACGGGATCGACGCGCTGCACCGGCAGCTGTCGCGCGTGCCTCCGGGGACGGAGCTGAAGCTGCGCGTCGTGCGCCGCACGCAACTCCTCGTGGTGCCTCTCGCGGGGCGCGAGCCGCCGCCTTAATCCTTGGCTTTGGCGATCCGCGCGCTCTCGCGCTTCAGCGGGCGTGAAACCGGACACACCTCCTGAATATACCCATTGAGGGTGTTCAGCAGGTTGGCGCGCACCAGCCGGTAGTAGATGAACTGTCCGCGCCGCTCGCTGGCAATGAGCCCGGCATTCTCGAGAATCGACAGGTGCTTGGAGATCGAGGGCTTGGAGATCGAAAAGCGCTCGGCAATCTGCCCGGCGGTGAGCTCGGTGGCAGACAGATAGGCCAGGACCTTGCGGCGCACGGTGGAGGAGAGGGCTTCGAATACCTGATCGAGACTCATGCCGGCCTCAATAATTAGCCTATTGACTAATTAGCTAATTGATCTAAGATAGTTAGCGAATGAGCTAACTATACAACAGAAGGAGGCGGATCATGATGCTTTGGACATACCTGGTGTACGTGGCAGTGAGCGTGGCGCTGACCATCTGGGTGGGCCGCAGCCTGCACGGCAACGGTCGTATCTTCCTGGTTGAGAACTTTCACGGTCGCGAGCGTCTTGCAGACTCGATCAATCACCTGCTGCTGGTGGGCTTCTATCTCGTGAACCTGGGGTTCGTGTCCCTGGCGCTGCGCTACGGGGTCAAGCCGACCGACCTGGTGGGAGCGGTGGAGTACCTCAGCACCAAGGTCGGCCTAGTGATCGTGCTGCTCGGGTGCATGCACTTCTTCAACATGCGCATGCTGGTGCGCTTCCGCACCTCGGCGCTCTTTGGCCGGCTGGAGGGAGCGCCGCAGCCGGCATGAGCGCCAGCGAGATCCAGCTGGTCTATGACCGGCAATGCCCCGTGTGCGACGCCTACTGCTGGGCCCTTGCCCGGGGAGGCTCGCTCCCGGGGCTCGAGCTGGTGGACGCGCGGTCCCGACCTGCGGTGTTGGAGGAGATCACCGGTCGGGGATGGGATATCGACGAGGGCATGGCGCTCAAAGTGGATGGTGAGCTTCACTACGGCGCCGATGCCATCCACGCGCTCGCCGTTCTGGGAAGGCCGGCGGGCGCCTTCGGGCGAGGCAATCGCTGGCTGTTCAGCTCGGCGCGCCGCGCCCGTCTTCTCTACCCACTGCTGCGGGCTGGGCGCGGGCTGCTGCTCAAGCTCCTCGGCCGCAGCCGCATAAACAATCTCAAAATTCCCGGGCGGGAGCGGTTCTAGCCCGCGCTTATCACTCGCACAGACTCTCGAGATACCCCTGAGCCACGGGCGAGAGGCGCTTGCGCGCCAGCGCGCGCGCCTTGGGCGCATCGACGATGTACTCGAGAGGACCGGAGACCAGGATCTGGCGGATGCTGGGGGAGCGTGCCGAGGCGCGCGCCATGCGGTTGAGCACGGTGAAGCCGCGGTTGATCACCCTTCCCGGGGCGCGGTTCTGCTCGATGATGCGTGCCAGGTACTGCCCGAAGCGGGCGTAGAGAAAGTAGGCGTCATCCCCGACCTGAAAGCGCGCTTCGGCGAAAAAGTCGGGGAAATTCCTCTCCAGATACTCGTTCAGACGTTGAAGACGGGGCCCAGAGTCGCTGTCAGTCGACACTTTGCGCTGCTTCATTGCGGTGCCAACACCTCGCTGGCCGCTCACGGTTGGCGGCGGCGCGAATGTTGGGGCAGCGAGACGCGCGATGCAAGCGGCGATTGCGGCGCGCGTCGCGCTTTGCGACGCGGCGCACGCGCCGGCTTCAGTCCGCGACCTTGGTGCGCCTCGCAGCCAGGCGATGCATCGTCTCCCGCTTCGCGTTGACGCCGGCGATGATCTGCGGCCAGCGCGCCTTGTGAAGGGCTGAGGTGGTGCGAAAGTCTTCGAGCGGAACCCCTGCCAGCGGATCGACCCCGTAGAGAAGGAACACGCGCACCGCGGCAATATCGGTGGCGATGTCCGCCACACGCTCGAGGAGCTTCAGCCCGGCGCGCTCGCCTGCCTCCGCGATTTCCTGCCTGATGCAAGCGCGCGCGACGTCGACGGCCAGCCTTGCCTGCGCAATCCCGGCCCGGGTGCGCTTCTCGGGCAAGGCGTGGAGGTTCTGGATGCGGCTGTCCAGCACGTCGATGGGATGGATGACCCGCAGCACCCCCGCGCCCGGTATCTCGACCTCGACTGCCCGGCGGGCGAGATCCTTGGTTGTCAGACCGACCACTCCGGAAAGAAAGTCCACCTGCTTCACCGTGCCATTCTTGAGACGGCGTGTCACCTTGCCGGTTTGAGGCGTGGCGTCATCGAGGGTTGGAATCCAGGTGGTCCAGCCGAGCTCCTTGCCAAGGCGCCTGGCGAGCGCCGAATCGCCAATGAAGTCGGCGTCCGCCGTCACTCCTGACTCGAGATCGGCAGGACGCCTCACCTGGTAATGGTCAGCCCAGAAGGCCAGCGCCTGGCCGCCCACCAGGAGCCCATCGGGCGAGCAGATGCGGAGAATCCTGGCTACCTCGGCGGGCGCCAGCGGCGCCTCGACTGCGCGCTTACTCCTCATCGAATCCCTTCGAGGGCCGCACGACGCGCGCGGCTGCGGCCCGCTCGGGCGGAATCATATGCCGCTCACCCCAGCGGCCACCCGGATCCGGGTGTGCGCCGGCGAGGGCGGCGAGCGCCTGCGGCGAGAGCACTACGGCGACCAGCCTGCCGTGCTTGAGAATCTCGACGCGGCCGAGCGCCACGACGTCATCGAGCAGCCCGCCGAAATTGTTCTTGGCGTCGCTGGCCGAGACTTGCTTGCTCATATTGGCTATTTTAGCTAAAACTACAGGCGAAAGCCACACTGCAGTGAGCACGCGACATGTCACGGACGGGCTCGAACGGCGCGCCCCGGGCTGCGCATATCACCAGCGTGCTCGTCGGCCAGGATCCGATAGAGCACAGGGCGGCGCGCGGCGGACTGGCCGCTGCTACGGTGGGTCCTTGACCAGTGCCCGCACGCGTTCCAAGGCGACGTTGATCGGGAGGCTGCGCTCATCGTAGATGTTCCAGCCGGTGAACACCGCGATCAGATCGAGCCGCGGGACCACGATCAGGTACTGGCCGCCGTAGCCGATGGCCGCGTACGCCTCGGGTGCCGCACCGTCCTCTCCGGCGAGTGCCCACCACTGGAACCCGTACCCCGGCGCGTGCCAGTGGGTGTCGATGCTCCAGCGAGTCGACTGCTCGACCCAACCCGCCGGCACGATCTGCCGGCCACTCCACACGCCGCCGTGCAGGAACAGCAGTCCCAGCTTCGCCAGATCGCGCGGCGCGAGATACAGGCCGCCTTCGGTATCGGGCAGGTCGAGAGGCGTGTGCTTCCACTGGAAGTCGCGGATGCCGAGCGGTCCGAACAGGTGCTCGCGTGCGTAGTCGTCGGGGTTCTTGCCGGTCGCCTTCCTGAGGATATACGCCAGCAGCTCGGTGGCACCGCTGTTGTAGACGAAGGTCGCCCCGGGCTCCGCCGCCATCGGCTGGTCGAGCACGTACCGGACCCAGTCCTTCGATGCCTCCATCTGCGCGCAGTTATTGCTCGAGTCCGTGTAGGTGGCCGAGAACTCGTCCCACCGGATGCCGGTGGTCATGGTCAGGACGTCCCACAGCCGCATGCGATCGCGGCGGGCATCGGGTGCTGCCCGGAACGCCGCGAAGTAGGGCATCACGGCGACATTGACGTCCGGGATCTCGCCGCGCTCGATGGCGATGCCGACGAGGGTCGAGGTCACCGACTTGGAGACCGACTGCATGGTGTGCAGCGCGCTGCCCTTGTAGAACGGGTGCCAGTCCGGGTCGTAGTAGTTGTAGATCCACGGCGCGCCCTTGCCGACGAACAGCGCCCGGTAGTCGTGGCTGAAGTGCTGCTCGAAGGCGACGCGGCCGTGGCGGATTAGCAGCATCGAGTCGATGTAGCCGTATTTACCGCCTGCGATCTCCTGCCCCAGGGCCTGCAACCCCGCCGGATCGAGGCCCACTGCCTGCGGGGAGGCCGCGGGCCACGCCCGTGTCGGCCAGGGAGCCGCCGTCGGGGAGGCGGCGGAGGCAGCAGGGATCATGGCCGCTCCCGTCAGCAGCAATCCCAGCCAACGACGAGGCAGCGCTGCAGCCATATCAGAACTTGTAGGCCATGGTCACCCCGTAGGTGCGTGGCGCCAACCCGCGTGCGAAGTAGTTGGTATCGAAGTCCGAGGCCGCGCCTCCGGGAGAGGTCGTGTAGCCGTTGAGCGCGGTCGTCGCCAGGTCGCGGGAAGTGAAGATCGGTGCGTGATAGTTGAGCGCATTTTGCACGAACAGCGACAGGTCGTAGCCGCCGAAGCGCAGCCCGGCCCGCAGATCGAGAATGCGGATCTCCGGCAGGCCCTGCAGCGTCGGATCGTCGTTCGGCACGTTCGCCGGATCGAGGAACGGGATCAGAGTGTGCTGTGCGGTGGCGAACTGGTAGTCGAACCGCAGATACGGCTTGCGCTCCATGGAATGCCAGACGTACTCGCCACTCAGATCGATATTCCAGGGCGAGGCCGGCAGATGGTCGCCGCTCGAGATCAGGGGGTAAACCCCAGCCAGGTTGACCGGACCGTCGAACGAGGAGTCGGTGTAGGCAGCCATGAATCCCAGGGTGAGGTCCTGCGTGGCGCGCCAGTCGACCTGCAGATCCCCTCCCTCTCCGGTCAGCGAGCCGAGGTTGTAGTCGAAGCCGAGGCCGCAGGTGAGATACACGAACTGCTGGATGTTCTTCCACTTGATGTAGTACAGCGAGCCGCTCACCTGTAAACGCCGGTCGAGGAGGGTGTCCTTGGTGCCGACCTCGTACTGCCAGAGCGAGTCCGATGAGAAGGTCGTCGGCAACGCTGGCAGGCCCGCAGTACATGGCGGCGGCAGGTGCGTGTTGATGCCGCCCGGCCGGAAGCCCTTGGCCGCACTCGCGTAATAGAGGCTGTCGGCATCGGGCGTGAAGTTGAAGACGAAGCGCGGCGTGAGCGGCTTGTCGTTGCCGGAGTTCGTGGTGTTGACCTGCTGCTCACCGAAGATCCCTTCCTCGATCTCCTGCACGTTGCCGGTGTAGTCGAGGTCCGAGTAGCGCACGCCCGCGGTCAGCTTGAACATGCTGGAGAGCTTGAAGCCCAGCTCGCCGAATACCGCCTTCTGCTCGTCGATCATGCTGAAGCGCGGCTGCAGGTACGCGAGATTGGCGCCGTCGGTGCACGGGGCTCCGGGTACCGAGCAGGCGTCGGGGCTGTTGATGAACTCGGTCGAGTTCTCATTCGCGTGCAGGTAGAAGGCCCCCGCGGTCCACTGGACCCGCGCGTCGGGATCCTTGGAGCTCAGGCGCAGCTCCTCGGTGAAGTTGTTCTGTTTATCGGTGAAGAAGGAGGAGCTGACATCGCCGGCGGCCGGGTACTGGTTGAAGAAGAATACGGTGCTGATCCACTGGCTGTAATCGGACACCGAATGCTGGTCGCGGGAGAAATACGAGGTGTTGGAGACAAAGTTGGCCCATGGCAGGTCCCAATTGACCTTGAGCGCGCCGATGTACCACGGATCGGTGCTCGGATTGCGCTGCGCGTTACCGTTGAGGTAGACGTTGTCGGCCGGATTCGAGATGTCGACCCAGTACGCGCCGGTGTCGTTGATGTGCAGGCTCTGCACGTAGAACGACGGGTCGACGGTCACGTTGTCGCTCGGCATCCAGCGGAGCGCCACCCGCAAGGTCTGCGTGTCGTGCCAGTTTGCGTTGGACTCGACCGTGTTGGTGACGGTCGGAATGGTCGGGTAAACATCCACGGGACCGCCGTAGCAGGGCGGCGCGAAGGGATTGGCAGCATTGGAAATGCAGGGTGTCACCACCGGCGTGGGCCGGGTGTAGTTCACCAGATCCACCCAGCCGCCGTCCTCGCGGTAGGAGGCGCTGACCCGGAAGCCGAGCACCCCGTCGATGATCGGACCGCCGAACGCGGCGCCGATCTCGTAGTTCTGGCCGCCGTCCTCGATCTGGCCGAACTCGGCCTTGGCGTAACCGGAATAGGAGTGCAGGTCCGGCGCCGGCGTAATGAAGCGCAGCGTGCCGCCCTCGGAGCCGGAGCCGAATAAGGTTCCCTGCGGGCCCTTCAGCACTTCGACGCGGTCCAGGTCGAAGATCTCAGGGTACGGATTGACCGTGCCGAAGTTCAGGTGCCGGGTCTGGATCGGCGTGTCGTCGATATAGATGCCGGTGGTTGAGGCGCCGGCGGTCGAATCGATGCCGCGGATGGAGATATCGGAATCCTCGTCGTTGTAGTTGCCGCTCGAGCTCATGCCGTTTCTGAGGAAGGTGACCGCAGGCGCTATGCGCGACAGGTCGTCGATGTTGTGCACTCCCTTCTCGTCGAGCACGTCCTGGCTGAGTGCCGTGATGCTCATCGGCACGTCCATCAGCTTCTCGGTGCGCCGCTGGGCGGTGACGACCACTTCCGCCAGCCCCTGATCGGAGGCGGTGGCGGCGGTCGGACTCGTCGTCTGCGACCAGGCGAGTCCCGGCGCGGCGGCCGCGGTTGCGGCGAGTACAGCCGCGAGAGCCAGTTGCGTGATTCGGGAGTGCATACAACCTCTCCATCCCCCGCTCGTGCGCGGGCGTCTTTCTTGTGGCCAGTCGCCCGGTCGCCCCTTACGGCTGCTCGGGACGCGAATAGACCTTGTTTCCCTGGAACCAGGTTGCCAGGACTTTGGTGTTCTCGATGTCGGCCGCATGACCGCCGTCGGCCAGCGCCAGAATGTCGCGATCGAGCTCGATGAAATCCGCCGACTTGCCCACCTCGATCGAGCCGGCGACGTCACGCAGATACAGCATGTCGGCGCCGTTCACGGTGTACGCATCGATCACGTCGCGCAACGGAATGCTCTGCTCCGGGCTGAGGGCCGGCAGACCCGCATAGGTGCGCGTCACCGCCCGGGACATGTTGACGAAGGGACGCGGATCGCTGGTTTCCACCGGCGCATCCGAGCCGGCCACCAGAATGCCTCCCGCCGCCTGGATCGAGCGCACCGGGTAGGTATTCGACTCGTAATAGCTGCCCTTCTGGTGCAGGGCCTGGTAACTGTTGCCCAGCACCTTCTGAAAGAACGGGATCACGGTGATGTCATAGCCGGGCTCGGTGTCCATCCAGGCGTAGGTGAATGCTGCGTACAGGTGATCGTGGCCGAAGCGCGCGACGTCCGCGGGATCGACCACCTGCAGATGCGCGAGCCCGTCATGGGTACTCGCCACGCCGTCGGCCTTGCGTGCTGCCTCGATCGCATCGACCGCGGTGCGCACCGCCGTGTCGCCGATCGCATGGATGTGGAGATTGAAGCCGGCGAGGTGCACGCGCCGGGCATACTCCAGGATCACCTCGCGCGCGTGCTGCAGCTCGCCGTGGGAGATGGCGCACTGCGCGGGGTGGTAACCATGGGCCTTGATGAACGACTCGACCGCGGCCGGCGAGGAGTACTGCTCCGGCTTGGCGCGCACTTCGACACACAGCGCGGCGGCAGTGTCCACATAGCCGGTTACCGTAGCGTCGCCGTGCGCATCGCGGCCGAAGATCGGCTGCAGGAAGGGCCGGAGCGATGCGGCGTCGGGCAGCGTCGGGGGGATGGCGTAGGGGTTTCCCTCGAGCACGCCGTCGGCGAAGATCTTGATGAAATCGGCGCGGATCAGCGGGTTGTGCGCGTATTTGGCGCGCGTAGCGATGGCCTGCGCCAGGATCCGGTCGTAATCCACCTGCCCGTCCGGGCGGCGAGTGTGCGAGGGATCGTAGAACTGCGCGAGGCGGGCGCGTGCCGTCATGCGTCCGCTGGCGTACAGCTTGTCGTACACCGTCAGCGCCGCCGGCAGCACCATGGCGTCCATGAAGGCGGTGATGCCGACGCTGTTGAGTTTCTCAGTCACCCGCTGCGGTGCCTGAGCCACCTGCTCGAGGTCGACATCGAGCATGCTGTTGGCGTTGATGAGGTAGCGCGCGTCTTCGTTGACCGCGCCGTTGGGCTCGCCGGTCGCGTCGACCCCGACGAACGTGCGGTACTCGCGGAACTGCGCCGCCAGCGTCGGCTTCGACAGCCCGATGACCTTGCCGGCAGGGTTCCGCGCCTGCGCCAACGCCAGGCTGTTGAAGGCGCCATGATGGCCGTCGTTGCCGAGCAGCTGGATCTCAACGGTGGTGGAGGCGGCATCGAGCGCGGCGCGCAACGTCGGATGAGCCGGGTCCGGCTGGTTGCCGTCGGTATAGTTCCATTGGTGCACGATGAGCCGCTGACCGGGCTGGGTCCGGTAGTGCGCCAGGCAGGCGGCGACAAATGCCGTCAGCTCCCTGAGCGGCATCGCCTTGCTCTGCAGATTGCAGACGTCCAGGTCGACGATGTCGAGCGGATGGATGTGCGAGTCGACGAGCCCCGGCAGGACCAGATGCCCGCCGAGCCGCTCGGTGCGGGTGTTCGCCCCTACGAAGTGCTGCGCGTCGGCCGCCGTGCCGACGAAGATGATTTTGCCGCCGCGAACCGCCACAGCTCCGGCCATGGAGTGGTGTGCATCCTGCGTGTAGATCCTGGCGTCGGTTACGACGAGATCGGCGGCGGTGTCGTTAGCGGCCGCGACGGCGGCGGCCGCACTACTGAATACGAGCGCCAGTATCTGCGATCGCATGCAAATCCCCCCTGCCGATGATGATAGCACCCGCGCCACCGGTTGCCGGCGACGTGGCGCCTTATGAAGGTCGGACCGCCGCTACGGCGGGAGGCTTGCGCAGTTGCCGCTGAACGGCTTGCCAGCGAAGCGATCCCGAACCCACGCAAGCTGATCGGGTGTCGATTTTTCCATCGTCGGGTCGTGGTCGAGGCCGGGATAGGAGCGGAAAGTGAGAGCGATGCCGTTGCTGCAGGCCCGACGCACCGTCGCCTTCACCAGCGCGAGTGGTACCGTCTCGTCCGCCTCGCCGGTCAGGACCAGCAGCGGGCCGCGCACCGGGGCCCGGCCGAGCTCGTTGGCGGCAAAGAACTTGTGCGCCCCGGCGGTGTGATCCCAGCCCGCCTTGAGGACGGCGCCGCCGTGAGCGTCGAGAAAGCTCGCGTAGGCGTAATACCAGCACCCCTTGGTCGTCACGTCGGGATAGCGCTGCAGCGCCGACCCGACCAGCATGTCGGCCGGCTGGAAGTCGGGCGCCCGCACATGGATCGCGTACGCCATGTAGACGAGGTAGAACGCCGCCGAAGCTCCCGGCTCCCCCATCTGCTCGAGGATCGCCCGAGGATCCGCTGCCCCCGACACCGAGATTGCGCCCAGGTAGTCCGGGTCCTTGAGCGACGCCTGCATCTCGGCGACGCTCCATGCGGTGAGTCCCCCCTGCGAATGACCTATGACCACCCAGCGGCGACCGAGCGCGGCGACCGCCGCGCGTGCCGCGGGGACGGAATAGACGACGTCACGTGCCTGCGCCGTCTTGTTGATGTACTCATGCGGCCCCTTGGTTCCGAGGCCGTGATAGTCGGTGGCGACGACCGCGAACCCCGCGCGCACCATCGGCATGAGGCCTTCTTCGCCGTACTCCATGTCCTTCTCAAGCGAGGGCGCGCACATGCGCGCAACGCCCGAAGTCCCGTGCGCCCAGGCGATCACCGGCCAGCCACCCGGTGGGGCGGGGCCGGCAGGGATCAGGACCACACCGGAGGTCGCCACGTCGGCGCCGTCGGCGCTCAGCGAGTGGTAGAGGATCCGCACGGCGGTTGCGCCTTGCGGTAGCGCGTACCCATCGAAGGGAGCCTTGCGAAGCAGGTCTCCGGGCCTGCTGCCTTGCAGCGATGGCGTGTCGTAGAAGGCGGTTCTCGGCAGTGCGTCCTCATGCTCCATCCGCACCGCGTCTGCCAGCGAGTGCGGCATAGCCGGCACCTCATCAGCCCATGCCGCCGAGCCGCCCGTCATCACGGACGCGAGCCCCACCAGGGCGGCGACCGCCGTAGACCTGCGGCGCAGTGGCCGCACAGAACGTGTCATCGAGCTTCCCCCTTCGCTCCGCTGCGCCTGGCCATACTAACGCCGGCAGGCATTCAGCGCGGCTGGCGCTGCAGCTCGGGCCGGGCGGCGACGTGGGTGGCCATCGGTGCTTGCAAGAGAATGAAGGGCCGGTATTATCGAACGCATAGTGATGGTGTAAGACAGTCGACCGACGGGACAGCGGCTAGAGGCCCTCCGTCATGGCTCCGGCTGCTCTCCTTCAACGCAAGAATTTGCCGGCCCCCTCGAGCTGCCGCGGACTAAGCGAGTCCGCACCGCAAGCGGCGGCCGGTCGTTCAGGCGAGGTGCGTGGAACCGTCACCATGGATGCTCCATCTCCTTCTCTCTATAAAGAAGCCTGCGAGCGCGACAGCTGCGGGTTCGGGCTGATCGCGAGCCTCGACGATGCGCCGAGCCATGCACTGGTGCGCACCGCGATCACCTCCCTCAACCGCCTCACCCATCGCGGCGCGATCGCCGAGGACGGCAAGACCGGCGATGGCTGCGGGCTGCTGCTGAAGAAGCCGGATTCCTTCCTGCGTGCGATCGCCGCCGAGACCGGCATTCGCCTCGGCAGCCGCTTCGCTTCCGGTCTGGTCTTCCTGTCACGCGAGGCTCAGGCAGCGGGCGAGGCGCGGGTAGTGCTGGCCGCCGAGCTCAAGCGCCAGGGGCTGGAGGTGGCCGGCTGGCGGCGGGTGCCGGTGAGAGGGCAAGCCTGCGGCGCCGAGGCCTTGAAGACCCTGCCGGCGATCGAGCAGCTGTTCGTGAACTGCGAGGCGGCGATCGATGTGGCGGCGTTCAACCGGCGCTTATTTCTCGCGCGGCGCCTCGCGGAGAAGGCGCTCGATTCGGATCCGGTGTTCTACGTGCCGAGCCTGTCGGCGAGCACCATCGTCTACAAGGGCATGGTGATGCCGGCGCACCTCACCGAGTTCTACCCGGACCTCGAGGATCCGCGGCTCGAGGCTTCGGTGGCGCTGTTCCACCAGCGCTTCTCCACCAACAC
Source organism: uncultured Gammaproteobacteria bacterium (assembly GCA_963804465.1). Classification (GTDB taxonomy): domain Bacteria; phylum Pseudomonadota; class Gammaproteobacteria; order Steroidobacterales; family Steroidobacteraceae; genus 13-2-20CM-66-19. The sequence goes on along the minus strand of CAWDQL010000013.1, from coordinate 34,384 downwards.
CCTGCCGCAGTGGCGCCTCGCGCACCCGTACCGCTATCTCGCGCACAACGGTGAGATCAACACCATCCAGGGCAACCGCAACTGGGCGACGGCGCGCGGGCCGCTGCTGCGCTCGCCACTGCTGCCGCACCTCAGTCAGGTGCTGCCGCTGGTGACGCTCTCCGGCTCGGACTCGCAGAGTCTCGACAACATGCTCGAGGTGCTCCTCATGGGAGGCCTCGACCCGCTGCACGCCATGCGGCTGCTGATCCCGCCGGCGTGGCACGGCCTCGACACCCTCGATCCGGACCTGCGCGCCTTCTACGAGTACTACTCGGTGCACATGGAGCCGTGGGACGGGCCCGCCGGGGTGGTGCTCACCGACGGCCGCTACGCCGCGTGCACGCTCGATCGCAACGGGCTGCGGCCGGCGCGCTTCTGCGTCACGCGCGACCGCCGCCTCACCGTCGCCTCCGAGACCGGCGTGTGGGACTACAAACCCGAGGATGTCGTGAGGAAGGGCAAGCTTGGCCCCGGCGACATGATCGCGCTCGATCTCGAGAGCGGCAGTCTTCTCAGCACGCAGGACATCGACCAGCTGCTTAAAAGCCGCCATCCGTACAAGAGCTGGCTGCGCGCCGGCGTGCGCTACCTCGAGAGCGACCTGGTGGACGCACGGCTGGCGGCGGAGCCGATGGACCGCGAGACGCTCGCCCTCTACCAGAAGATGTTCAACGTGACGCAGGAGGAGCGCGACGACATCATCCGCGTGCTCGCCGTGGACGAGAACGAGGCGGTGGGCTCGATGGGCGACGACACGCCGATGCCGGTGCTGTCGCACCGGGTGCGCTCGCTGTACGACTACTTCCGCCAGCAGTTCGCCCAGGTCACCAATCCGCCGATCGATCCGCTGCGTGAATCGATCGTGATGTCGCTGCAGACGCAGATCGGCCCGGAGTGCAACATCTTCGTGCCCGCGCCCGAGCACGCGCGGCAGATCGTGCTCGGCTCGCCGATCCTCTCGCAGCGCAAGCTGCGGCAGATCCTCGCGCTCGAAGCAGTGACGCACGAGTTCCTCGATCTGCAGTACCGGCCGGAAGAAGGCCTCGAGCGCGCGATCCTGAGGCTGTGCGCGCAGGCCGAGAGCGCGGTGCGCGAGGGGCGGCTGGTGCTGCTGCTGTCCGACCGCTATCTCGTCAAGGGGCGCGTGCCTGCGCACGCGCTGCTCGCGACCGGCGCGGTGCACCAGCACCTGGTGAAGACCGGACTGCGCTGCAAGTGCAACCTGCTGGTCGAGACCGGCACCGCACGCGAGCCGCATCACTTCGCCTGCCTCATCGGCTACGGCGCAACTGCGGTCTACCCGTACATGGCCTACCAGGTGCTGTTCGAGATGATGCGGCGCGGGCGGGTCAAGCTCGACTTCGCGGCACGCCTCGAGCTCGGGCGCAGCTACCGCGCGGCGCTGCGCAAGGGGCTCTTCAAAGTCATGTCGAAGATGGGGATCTCGACTATCGCGAGCTATCGCAGCTCGCAGCTGTTTGAGATCGTCGGACTCGCCGACCAGGTGGTTGACCTGTGCTTCACCGGCACCGAGAGCCGCGTCGCGGGGGCCGACTTCGCCGACCTCGAGGCCGACTCGCTGGCGCTCGCCGCGCGCGCCTGGGATGCGCGCGAGTCGCTCTCACAGGGTGGGCTCCTCAAGTACGTGCACGACGGCGAGTACCACATGTACAACCCGGACGTGATCGCGGCGCTGCAGGCGGCGGTGCTCTCCGGCGACGCCGCGCACTACCGCGAGTTCTCGCAGCTCGTGAACAGCCGCCCGCCGGCCGCGTTCCGCGATCTGCTGGCGCTCAAAGCCACCGCGGCGCCGATCCCGCTCGCGCAAGTCGAGCCCGCGGAAGCGATCCTGGCGCGCTTCGACAGCGCCGGCATGTCGCTCGGGGCGCTCTCGCCCGAGGCGCACGAGGCGCTCGCCATCGCCATGAACCGCCTGGGCGCTCGCTCCAACTCCGGCGAGGGAGGCGAGGACCCGGCACGCTACCGCACCGAGAGAAACTCCAAGATCAAGCAGGTGGCCTCCGGGCGCTTCGGCGTGACGCCCGAGTACCTGGTGAACGCCGAGGTGCTGCAGATCAAGATCGCCCAGGGGGCGAAGCCCGGTGAGGGCGGGCAGCTCCCGGGGCACAAGGTCAACGACATGATCGCCGCGCTACGCTTCGCGCGTCCCGGCGTCGGGCTCATCTCCCCGCCCCCGCACCATGACATCTACTCCATCGAGGACCTGGCGCAGCTGATCTTCGACCTGAAGCAGGTGAACCCGGCGGCGCTGGTGTCGGTGAAGCTGGTGGCCGAGCCCGGCGTCGGCACGGTCGCCGCAGGCGTCGCCAAGGCGTACGCGGACCTGATCACCATCTCCGGCCACGACGGCGGTACCGGCGCGAGCCCCTTGTCCTCCATCAGGTACGCCGGCACGCCGTGGGAGCTCGGGCTCGCGGAGACGCACCAGACGCTGCGCGCCAACAACCTGCGCCATCGGGTGCGGCTGCAGACCGACGGCGGCTTGAAGACCGGGCTCGACGTCATCAAAGCCGCGATCATCGGCGCCGAGAGCTTCGGCTTCGGCACTGCGCCGATGGTGGCGCTGGGGTGCAAGTACCTGCGCATCTGTCATCTCAACAACTGCACCACCGGCATCGCGACGCAGCACAAGGTGCTGCGCACCAAGTACTTCACCGGGCTCCCCGAGATGGTGATCAACTACTTCGGCTTCGTGGCCGAGGAAGTGCGCGAGATCCTCGCCTCGCTCGGGGTGCGCACGCTCGCGGAGATCATCGGCCGTACCGAGTACCTCGAGGTGCTTCCCGGGGCGACGCCGCGCCAGCGCAAGCTGAACTTAAGTCCGATCCTCTCGACCACGGGGCTGAAGCGCGAGGCGCCGCAGTTCTGCGTCACGCCCGCCAATGCGCCGTTCGACAAGGGCGAGCTGGCCGAGCGCATGGTGCGCGACATGCTGCCCGCCATCGAGGCGAAGGCGGGCGGCGAGTGGAGTTACCGGCTCAGCAACTTCAACCGCTCGATCGGCGCGCGCGTCTCGGGGGAGATCGCGCGCCGCTGGGGCAACTACGGCATGCAGGAGACACCGCTCGTGGTGCGCTGCACCGGCACCGCCGGCCAGAGCTTCGGCGTGTGGAATGCGGGCGGACTCAACCTCTATCTCGAGGGCGATGCCAACGACTACGTCGGCAAGGGCATGGCGGCCGGGCGCATCGTGCTGCGCCACCCGGCGGCGGCGCGCTTCACCGCCCGGGATACGGTGATCATGGGCAACACCTGTCTCTACGGCGCCACCGGCGGCGAGCTGTATGCCGCCGGGCTTGCCGGCGAGCGCTTCGCGGTGCGCAACTCCGGCGCGGTCGCGGTGATCGAGGGCGCTGGGGACCACTGCTGCGAGTACATGACGGGCGGGGCGGTGTGCGTGCTGGGGCGCACCGGGGTCAACTTCGGCGCCGGCTTCACCGGCGGCTTCGCCTACGTTCTCGATCTGGAGCGCAACTTCGTCGACCGCTACAACCACGAGCTGATCGACATCAGCCGCATCCACCCGGAAGCGATGCAGTCGCACGTGCAGCATCTCGAGGGCCTGCTCGAGCGGCACATCGCCGAGAGCGGCAGTGTCTGGGCGGGAGAGATCCACAACGACCTGCGCACCTATCTGCCGAAGTTCTGGGTCGTGAAGCCCAAGGCCGCCTCGATCGACTCGCTGATCGAGAACCTGCGGCGCGCCGCCTGAGGCGAAGCCGATGGCCGACCGCACGCTGCAGTTTCTCGATATTCCACGCGCCGAGCCGGCCAAGATCCCGGTGGAAGCACGCCGCACGCAGTTCCGCGAGATCTACGCGCCGTTCGAGGCGGCGGATGCCGCGCAGCAGGCCGGCCGGTGCTTAGGCTGCGGCAGTCCCTTCTGCGAGTGGAAATGCCCGGTCCACAACTACATCCCCAACTGGCTGAAGCTGATCGAGGAGGGGAACCTGTTCGAGGCGGCCGAGCTCTCGCACAAGACCAATTCGCTCCCCGAGGTCTGCGGGCGCATCTGTCCGCAGGACCGCCTGTGCGAGGGCGCCTGCACGCTCAACGACGGCTTAGGCGCCGTCACCATCGGGGCGATCGAGAAGTACATTACCGACGAGGCGCTCAAACAAGGCTGGCGGCCCGACATGGCGCACGTGCGTCCCACGGGCAAGCGCGTCGCGATCGTCGGCGCGGGACCCGCGGGTCTTGGCTGCGCCGACATCCTGGTGCGCAACGGCGTCAAGCCCGTGGTGTTCGATCGCCACCCGCGCATCGGCGGGCTGCTCACCTTCGGCATCCCGCCCTTCAAGCTCGAGAAGGAGGTGGTGGAGACACGCCGCGCGATCATGGAAGGCATGGGTGTCGAGTTTCGCTTGGGTCTCGAGATCGGCACCGACCTGGCCTTCGAGGCGCTGCTTAAGGAGTACGCCGCGGTGTTTCTCGGCATGGGCACCTACACGCCGGTGAGGGGCGGGTTCGCCGGGGAAGAGCTGCCCGGGGTGTACGCAGCGCTGCCCTATCTCATTGCCAACATCCGCCACCAGCTCGAGCTCGAAGGCGCGGCGCATTCGCTGATCAGCATGGCGGGTAAGCGCGTCGTGGTGCTGGGCGGCGGCGATACCGCCATGGACTGCAACCGCACCGCCTTGAGGCAGGGGGCGGAGTCGGTCACCTGCACCTACCGGCGCGATGAAGGCAACATGCCGGGCTCGCGGCGCGACTACAAGAACAGCCGCGAGGAGGGCGTCGAGTTCCTGTTCAACCGCCAGCCGATCGAGATCGTAGGTGCTGAGCGCGTCGAGGGCGTGAAGCTTATCGAGACGCAGCTCGGGGCTGCCGATGCGCGCGGCCGCCGTGTGCCGGTGCCGGTCGCGGGTTCGGAGCAGATCGTGCCGGCGGACGCGGTCATCTTCGCGTTCGGCTTTCTGCCGAGCCCGCCGCCGTGGTTCGCCGCGCACGGTATCCGCCTGCACGACAACGGGCGCGTGCGCGTCTCGGCGGGACAGGTGAACGCATTTCAGACCACCAACCCGAAGGTGTTCGCCGGCGGTGACATGGTGCGCGGCTCGGATCTCGTCGTGACCGCGGTGTTCGAGGGGCGCGAGGCGGCGCGCGGGATTCTCAACCTCCTTGGAGTAGGTTGAGCCGTGATTTCAATTCCCGTGATGCCGCAGACACTCGAGCTGGCTCGTCGCGTAATCTGGTTCGAAGCACCCGAGCAGGCGCTTGCGGACCCTATACGTTTCCTGGCCTATGCGATGAGCTACGCACGTCACGAGGACATGCGGGTGATTCGGCAGTTTGTGTCGGATGACGACTTTCGGGACGCGCTCGACCACGCGCCTCGCGCGGCGGCGCAAACAAAAAAGCCCCGCTCGTGAGAGCGGGGCTCTATGTCATCCCATCAACCGACCCGGTGGCTCGCTGTCAGCTCCGACCGAGGCGCCCGTACTCCGGATTCAAATAAAGATTCCGGCACTGACGCAGCGGCATGTCGCGTTCGTCACGAGCATCTAAACTTACGGCTGAAACGTTGGAGCGCAGCTCCGGCTTCTATCGCGAGGCCCGCATGGTTCTCCACGCGTTTTATCGTTCCTGACAGCCGCTAAAAGGTAGCCGCTGTCTCACCCGTGCCCGCGTCGATCCCCGAGTTTTCTCGTTATGCGATCCTTATCCTCCCTTTGCTTGGACGCATCATCGTCGCAGTCCTCGGCCCCCCGTTAGAGCCCTAAAGTCCTTTACCGACGGTGCTTTCCGTGCACAAATTATACTGATTCCAACCGAAAAAGACATGTGGCGTATTGCCGACAACCGCGGGATCCGCGCACCCCTGAAACGACCCCCCTAGCGGGCGAGCCGGACAGAAAAGCGGGCTCCGCCCCCTCCCGGGAGGTTGCCGGCGGAGGCCGTGCCGCCATGAAACTCGGCGATCAGTCGCACGATGTAGAGGCCGAGTCCGAAGTGCGGACGGTTGTCGTCTTCGCTGCGCGACTGCCACAGCGACTCGAACAGGCGTCCGGGGGCCTCGGAAGGCAGCGGGGGGCCTGAGTTCTCTACCTCGAGCACGGCCGCACCCGGCTCGGCGAGCAACCGCACGGTGATGGTCGAGCCGGCGGGACTGAAGTCGACGGCGTTGTCGATGAGCTTATCGAGCATCTGCACGATGAGATCCGGGGCACCGTCGAGTGTCACCGGCTGCGGCGGCAGCTCGCTCGCGAACTGCCGCTGCGGGAAAGCGCCGCGGTAGGCCGCCACCGCGGAGGCGAGCAGCGGCACGAGGTCGAAGCGGCTGCGCTCGGCACTGCTGATTGCCTCCTCGACCCGGGTCGCCGCCCCCATCGCCACGAGGATGGCATTCAGCCGCTCGCTCCCCTGGCGGGCGCGCTCGAGATAGGCCCGGGTCGGTTCCGGCAGCCGCTCGGCCTCGAGATTATCGAGCGAGGAACGCACGATGGTGAGCGGTGTGCGGATCTCGTGCGCGAGCTTGCCGGCGAGGGTGCGCAGGTACCCGGTGTATTCGTTGAGCCGGCCGAGGAGCGTGGAGAAGCTGCGCGCCACGTCGCCAAGCTCATCGCGCACCTCGGTATCGGGAAAGCGGGTGACCAGCCCGGCGCGGGTGAGCGCCGACTCGCTCGCCTGGCGCAGGCGCGACAGGCGCAGCGCCAGCCAGGCGGCGAACGCGAACATGGCGATCACGGCCAGCGCCGAGGTCGCGAGCGTCAGGTTGAGCATGTGAGTGAGGGCGCGATCGCGCAGCCGCAGCCAGCGATCCGGCGTCTGCGTCACCTCGAGGGTGCCGATGACCGTGCGGTGGTCGCGGCCGTAGATCGCAGCCCGCGCCTCGATCGGCGGCTGCACCCCCGGGCGGTCGACGAAGCGCCGATAGAGGCGCGCGATCAGCGGCGGCGCCGGGGCGAGCACCGCCACCTCCTTGAGCGCATCGACCCGCGCCAGCATCTGTCCTGCGGGCGTCGACACCGCGAGCTTGAGGCCCGGCTGCGTGAACTGCGCCAGATAGGTGGTGAGATCCGGCGATGCGAGGATCAAATGCCCGAGCGTGCGCAGATCATCGGGATGCAGGCTCCCGTAGCTCACGGGCGCCGCGCCGCGCGCGTCACGATCGTCGACCAGTACGCCGAACCCTGAGCCGAGCATCGACAGCGGCACGCGCAGCTCGAGCCGATAGCCGCCGGGGGCGAGCTGCCACGCGCCGCGGATGCGCGGCTCGAGCGGGCTCAACTGCTCGCCGTACTCGCCGGTCTCGATGTAGCGCGCCGTGACCGTGCCGGGACCGGTGGCCGCGACGAACACCTGCCGCTCGTTGCCGTCCGGGTCCTCGAACCCGAGCCACACGCGATCGCCGGTGCCGCGCGGATCGAGCGGTGACAGGCCCGGCGCATCGAACACCGGGTGCTCGTCGCGCACGTCGATGAGGAGATAGAGCACGCGCTCGAACACGCCCGCGAGCACGCCGACGCGATGCCGGGCGTCCTTCTCGTACCAGGCCCAGGCAGACGGGTCGCGCGGCCAGTCCTCGGAGTAGCCGTCGATGAGCGGCGCCGCGTTGAGCAGCTGCGGCTTCAGGTCGTAGAGGCCGGTCTTAAGGAAGGCGGCCGCGCTCCCGGGTGGCGCGTCGGGGGCCTCTGGGGCAGGCGCGCGGTAGAGCAGATCGACGCGTCCCTCGAGCGAGGCGCCGAGCGTCTCGGCGACCGACTCGAGCGAGGTCTGCTCGCCCTCGCGCAGCGCCGACTCCATCTCGACCGCATAGCGGCAGCCCGCCCACGGCAACACCAGGGTGAGCAGGCCGAGGAGCAGCAGCTTCAGGCGCAGCGACATCGCGGACCCAAGCGCTACTCGACCCAGCGGTAGCCCATGCCGTAGACGGTCTGCACCGCGTCGAACTGCGGATCGACTGTCTGGAACTTGCGCCGGATGCGCTTCACGTGCGAGGTGATGGTGTTGTCATCGAGCACCACGTTGGCGGCGTCCATCAGCTGCTGGCGGCTGCGCACATGGCCGGGATGACGCGCGAGCGCGTGCACGATCCAGAACTCGGTGAGCGACAGCAGCACCACCTTGCCGTCCCACTGCACCGCCATGCGCTCGCTGTCGAGAGTGAGCGGGCCGCGGCGCACGACATCGCCCGCCTGCTCGGGCTTGCGCAGCGCATCCACGCGGCGGAACAGCGCATTCACGCGTGCCGACAGGTGCGCCAGGCTCAGGTCCTTGGTGAGGAAATCATCCGCCCCGAGGCGCAGCCCCGAGACCGCATCGAGCTCGCTGTCGCGCGCGGTGAGAAAGATGATCGGCAGCGCCGGCGACAGCGCGCGCAGCTGCCGGCACAGCTCGTAGCCGCCCTCGGGCTCGTCCTCGAGCGAGATGTCGATGACTGCGAGATCCGGCAGGCGCGCGGCGAAGGCGCTCATCGCCTGTGCGCGGGTGGCGTAGGTGCGCACCGTGTAGCCCTCGCGCGTGAACGCGGCGGCGTAGTTGTCGCGGATGGCGGCCTCGTCCTCGACGATTGCGATCAGGCGTTTCATGGAGTCGAGAGGCTACCGCCGCCGCGCCGGCTAAGAAAGCGGCGCAGTCGGCATTTCACGTTGTCGCCTGGGCCGGCTTGCGCGCCGGGCCGCCACATTCCGCCACGATTCGCCGGCCACTCGCCCCAATCGCGCCGCCGCGGTGCGAGCGCCGTGCCGCGCAATGAGGGCCATGGACACACCGCACAGCGCACCAGGTACAGGCGCACCGCCGCTCGAGTCGCGCTGGGACGCCGCCATCAACTGGGTGGCGCTGCTGATGCTGCTCGCCGGCAGCATCGTGTGGCCGCGCTGAAGCGTCGCCGCGTACGCTCAAGGCCCCGCACGGGGCTTGCCGTTGAGCCGCCGCCCCGGCCCGTGCTAGCTTGTCGGTGGACCGCAGCACGGACGCGCTGGTGTCACTTTCAGGAGCAGTCGCAACAAGAACCACAGCGCGACCCGCCGACCTGCCGATCGCGCCGACCCCCAGGGGAAGAAACCATGTTCACCCAAGTGCTCGACCCGCTCGGTAACCTGACGCTCACCTGCCTGGTGGCGCTGATCCCGGTGGTGTCGCTCCTGGTCATGCTGGCGGTGTTCCGCATTCCCGCGTGGCTCGCCACGCTCATCGGCTCGGTTATCACCCTGGTGCTCGCGCTGTGGGTGTGGAAGATGCCCGCCGATCAGGGCTCGCATGCCTACATCTACGGTGCGGGGACCGGCGTGTGGAACGTCGACTGGATCACCTTCTGGGGGATGATGCTCTTCAACACCCTGTCGGTGAGCGGACTGTTCGAGAATTTTCGCCGCTGGCTCATCAGTCGGGGCGGACTGGACGTGCGCGTGCAGACCATCCTGTTCGCGTGGGCGTTCGGCGCGCTGCTCGAGGGCCTGGTCGGCTTCGGCTATCCGTGGGCGGTGGTGGCGCCGATCCTGATCTCGCTCGGGATCTCGGACATCAACGCGATCCGCGTCGCCGCGATCGCCAACAACGCGCCGGTCTCCTACGGCGCGCTCGGCGCCCCGATCATCGCGCTCGCCGCGGTGACCGGTTATCCGCTGCTCGCGCTCTCGGGCGCGGTCGGCACCATCGTCGCGGTGCTGGCCCTGCTGCCGCCGTGGGTGCTCCTCTATCTCGTCTCCGGCAAGGAGGGGATGAAGGGCGGCTGGCCGCTCGCGGTGGTGGGCTCGCTCGGCTACATCGCGGGCCAGTACCCGGTGGCCCGCTACTGGGGGCCGTACCTGCCGGATGTGGCCGGCGCGATCGTGTGCTTCGCCGCTCTGCTGGTCCTTCTCAAGCTATGGCAGCCGAAGGCCGTGCTCGGCTATGGCGGTGTTCCGGTCGATGCGGACGCCGCCCGCAAATCCCAGGGACATGGACTCTCGACCGGTGAGGTGCTGCAGGCCTGGCTGCCGTTCGCGGTGCTGCTCATCGTCGTGGCGGCCTGGACCGGTCCCTGGTCGACGCTGCCCAAGGTGAGCTGGTACAAGGCGCAGGCGGTGGGCTGCTCGGCGCTCGCCAGCACCTGCAGCGCGGCGAAGCCGAGCCTCACGGCGGCCTTCAACTTCACCCCTTACGTCGCCGGCACCGCGATTCTCGCCTCGTGGATTATCGTGGTGCTGCTGCTGCTCGCTCTGGGACGGCTGAAGACGGCTCAGGTCGGCGAGGTGTTCCGGCGCAGCTTCCACCAGATGTGGGGTGCGCTGCTGGTCGGCGTGTTCATCTTCGGGCTCGCCTACACCTTCAACTACTCAGGCATGGCGGCCTCGCTCGCCAAGGGCTTCGCCAGCCTCGGCACCGCCTTCATCATCGTCTGCCCGATCCTCGGCTTCATCGGCGTGGCGCTGTCGGGATCCAACACCTCGACCAATGCCATGTTCGGCAAGTTCCAGGCGCTGGTGGGCGCGCAGCTCGGCATGCCGCCGCTGCTGCTACCGTCGTTCAACTCCGTCGGCGCCGAGATCGGCAAGCCGGTCGCGCCGCAGACCGCGAGCGTCGGTGTCTCGACCAGCAAGTTCGTGCGCCGCGAGGGCGATGTCATCCGCCACAACATGGGCTGGACTTTCATCCTGCTCGCGTATCTGATCCTCATCGCGATCGCCTTCTACTGGCTGGCGCCGGCGGCGATGACGCTGCCGGCGAGCGGCGGCTGAGCTTCAGAAGGCGTTGATCCCGGTGAGCTCGCGCCCGATGGTGAGCTCGTGGATGGTCTCGGTGCCTTCGTAGGTGATCACGCTCTCGAGGTTGAGCATGTGGCGGATCGGGGCGAATTCCGCGCTGATGCCTGCGCCCCCCAGCATGTCGCGGCAGTCGCGCGCCACCTCGATCGCCATGCGGCAGTTGTTCCATTTGGCGAGCGACACGTGCGCGGGCTGCATCTGACCTGAGTCCTTCAGCCGTCCGAGCTGCAGCGCCAGCAGCTGCGCGGTCGTGATCCGCCGCGCCATGTCGGCGAGGCGCAGCTGGATCGCCTGGTTGGCCGCGAGCGGCCGGCCGAAGAGGCTGCGGCTCGCGGTGTAATCGAGCAGCTGCCTGAGGCACGCCTGCGCCGCCCCGATAACTCCCCAGGCGATGCCGTAGCGCGCCTGCGTGAGGCACGACAGCGGCCCTTTCAGTCCCACCACCCCGGGGAGCACGTGACTCTCGGGCACCACCACGTTGTCGAAGTACAGCGCCGCGGTCACCGAGGCCCGGAGCGAGAACTTGTGGTGAATCTCGGGGGCGGAGAAGCCGGGCGTTCCCTTCTCGACGAGGAAGCCGCGGATGCCGTCCGGCGTCATCGCCCACACGACCGCCAGGTCGGCGATCGCGCCGTTGGTGATCCACATCTTGGCGCCGTTCAGCACCCAGTCCGTGCCACGGCGCCTGGCGTGGGTCTTCATGTTGGCGGGATCGGAGCCGCCGTGGGGCTCGGTGAGCCCGAAGCAGCCGATCACCTCGCCGCGCGCCATGCGCGGCAGGTAGCGCTGCTTCTGCTCCTCGGAGCCGAAGGCGTAGATCGGGTACATGCACAGCGATGACTGCACGGAGACGAAGCTGCGGATGCCCGAATCTCCGCGCTCGAGCTCCTGGCAGATGAGCCCGTAGCAGATGGCATTGAGCCCGGCGCAGTCGTAGCCGCTGATGGAGGAGCCGAGCAGTCCCTGCGCCGCGAGCCGCGGGATGAGCTCGCGCGGGAAGCAGTGCTCCTCGAAGCAACGCTGAATGATGGGCAGCACCTCGGTGTCGACGAGCTTCGCGACCGAGTCCTGCACCAGCCGCTCCTCCTCGCTGAGCGTGGCGCGCACCCCATAGAGATCCAGCGGATCGAGGCTGGAGGTCCTGGCGGACTTCGGGGCTTCCTCGGCTGTGGCCACGGAGGGCTCTCCAATGCGGGCGCGGGCGCGTATCGTATCCTAAGAGCGGCCGGATCCAAGGCGCGCGGCGCCTATGAGCCGAGGGGCCAAGACCCATGAAGATTCCCGAGATTCTGGTGGTCGAGACCATCCACAAGCCGGGCAGTCTCGCCAAGGTGCTGCAGGTGATCGCCGACGCCGGGCTCACCATCGAGCACCTGAGCGCGCTGCGGCGCGACTCGGGGCGCACGCAGTGGGAGATCACGGTCGAGATGGACGAGGAGGCCGACCGCTCGCTGTATGAGCGCATCGGGCAGCTGCCGATCGCGCGCTTCGTCGGCAAGTCGGACCGGGTGTTCAACCGCCACCGCGGCGGCAAGATCCGCACCGTCTCCAGCCAGCCGATCAACAGCAGCCAGACGCTGCGCGACGTGTACACCCCGGGCGTGGCGCGCGTCTGCCTCGCCATCCGCGACAACCCCGAAGCGGCGCACGACTTCACCGCCCTCGACCGCACCGTTGCCATCATCACCAACGGCACCGCGGTGCTCGGGCTCGGCAACATCGGTCCGCTCGCCGGGCTGCCAGTGATGGAAGGCAAGGCGGCGCTGTTCGCCGATCTGGTCGGCATCAACGGCGTGCCGATCCTCATACCTGAGACCGATCCCAAACGCGTGGTCGAGATCATCGCCGGGATCGAGATGTCCTTCGGCGCGATCCAGCTCGAGGACTTCGCGGCTCCCGAGTGCTTCGAGATCGAGCAGCAGCTGCAGCAGCGCCTCGCCAAGCCCGTGCTGCACGACGATCAGCACGGCACGGCGGTGGTGACCCTGGCGGCGCTCCTCAAGGGCGCCCGCAACGCGCGGCTCGACCTGCGCGCCAGCGTGGTCGGCCAGATCGGCCTCGGCGCCGCGGGCAACGGCATCGCGCGACTGCTGTTCGCCTATGGCGTGCGCGAGATCATCGGCACGGATCTCAACATGGACGCCGTCAGGCGTTTCGAGGCGCTGGGCGGCCACGGCACGACGCTCGAGGGCGTCATGCAGCGCGCCGACATCGTGGTCGCCACCACCGGGGTCAAGGGCCTGATCCGGCCGGAGCGGGTGAGGCAGGGCCAGGTGATCTTCGCGCTCTCCAACCCGGAGCCGGAGATCGAGCCGGTGGTGGCGTGCGAGCGCGGCGCGGCGTTCGCGGCCGACGGCAAGGGCATCAACAACCTGCTGGCCTATCCCGGGCTCTTCAAGGGCGCGCTCGAAGCGCACGCCCGGCGCTTCACCGACCGCATGCTCATGGCAGCCGCGGAGGCGATCGCCGGCTTCGCGCGCGGCGATGAGCTGGTGCCCGATCCGCTCGAGCGGGCGCTGCACGAGAAGGTGACCGAGGCGGTGCGCGCGGCCGCGGTGGCGAGCGCGGCGGGCAGCCGCTGAGGCTCAGTACGGCAGGCCGAAGCGGCGGTAGGCGGCCGCCAGCAGCCACAGCGGCCCGATGAGGAGGAATTGAAAGTCCTTGAAGAACGAGGGACGCCTGCCCTCGATGGCGTGGCCGATGAACTGCCCGATCCACGCCAGCACGAAAATCACCAGTGAAGTCAGCCACAGCGGCCAGGGGAGCTGCGACAGCGCCTGCGTGATCGCGAGCAGTGCGAGGAACGCGAGCAGTGCCCCGGCGGCGAGCGCGGGCGACAGGACCAGGTAGTAGACGAGCGCCGCGGCGGCGCTGAGGGTCGCCCAGTTGGCCCAGGGCGAGGCGCCGGCAAAGGCCGCCGGTACCGGGAGCGACCACAGCAACCCCATCACCGAGAGCACGATGGGCGGCACGCACAGCCAGTGCAGGAGCTTGTTTGTCGGGTTCTCGTGGCTCGAGCCGTACTCGCTCAGCCAGTTGGCCACGGTGCGCATGGCGAGCGACGCTAGCAGTTTTATTGGACGAAATCACAGGAAGTGATTTCGTCAGACATTACCCTGATTTTCGCCGGCGAAAGGCGCGACCCTCGCCGGCTGTGCTTCAAAGGGCTCTCAGGCGGCCATCAGGCCGCGAAGCTTAAGCAGCGCGCTCGACTCGATCTGGCGGATGCGCTCGGCGGACACACCGTACTTCCCGGCGAGCTCGTGCAGCGTCGATTTGCCGTCCGACATCCAGCGCCGCTCGACGATGTCGCGGCTGCGCGCATCGAGGCGCCCGAGTGCCCCCTGCAACCGCGCGGTGGTGTCATCGGCGCTCTCGGCGTCCTCGACCGCCGCGGCCGGGTCGGAGTCCGGCGCCGGCAGGTAGGCGGCGGGGCTGAAGGTCTCCTCGTCGTCGGCCTCGGGCGTCGGATCGAAGGACAGGTCGCGGGCGGCGAGTCGCTTCTCCATCTCGGTCACTTCGCCCGGAGTCACACCGAGGTCACGCGCCACCGCGGCGGTCTCCTCCGCCGACAGCCAGGCAAGATTCTTCTTCAGGCGCCGCAGATTGAAGAACAGCTTGCGCTGCGCCTTGGTGGTGGCGATCTTCACCAGCCGCCAGTTGCGCAGCACATACTCGTGGATCTCGGCGCGGATCCAGTGGACCGCGAACGACACCAGCCGCACGTTGAGCGTCGGGTCGAAGCGCTTCACGGCCTTCATGAGGCCGACATTGCCTTCCTGGATGAGATCGCCGACCGGCAGGCCGTAGCCGGAGTAGCCGCGGGCGATGTGCACCACGAACCGCAGATGCGACAGCACCAGCTGCCGCGCGGCCTCCAGATCGCTCTGGCTGCGGAAGCGCTCCGCGAGCGCGCGCTCCTCTTCGCGCGTCAGGACCGGAATACGGCCGACGCGGTCGAGATAGGCATCGAGACTCCCGAGCGGACCGGCGAGTGCCAGGTCACCCGGGCGGGCAACCAATGCGGTACCTGCAGTCATCAGATCTCCCGTTGGGTTCGAGATTCTAGCAGTCACGACGTTAGAGTGCTAAAGACCGGGGAAGTTCCGGGAGCGGGCCTCAAATTGCTCTTACCGGACAATAGCTTAGGAGGCGCCCCGGCCTCCGCGCATCCCCCTTCCGGGGGGCCCGAAGCGCCTCCTCCGGCGGCCCTCATCGCCGAGTCCCTGGGGGGGGCGGGCTCGGGAGTGGCCGGCCGCGCCGCCGGTGGATTAGAGTCTCGCGACGACAAGAAGAACGGGGGTCTCATGGTCACTCTCACAGCTCTCTGGCTGCCGATCCTCATCGCCTCGGTCATCGTGTTCGCCGCGAGCTCGGTGATTCACATGGCGCCGCTCTGGCACAAGAGCGACTTTCCGGCCATGCCGCGCGAAGCCGAGGTGCTGGCGGCTCTGCGCCCGTTCGCGATCCCGCCCGGCGACTATTTCCTGCCGCGTCCCGCAGGCAGGGACCAGATGAGGTCCCCGGAGTTCCAGGAGAAGCTCAAACAGGGTCCGGTGGCGGTTATGACCGTCATGCCCAACGGCATGTTCCGCATGGGATCGAAGCTCGGTCAGTGGTTCGTTTTTCTTCTGCTGGTGAGTTTCTTCACCGCCTACGTCACCGGCCGCAGTCTCGGGGTGGGAAGCTCCTACCTGAGGGTGTTCCAGATTGCCGGCGCCACGGCCTTCATCGGCTATTCGCTCGCGCTCTGCGAACTCTCCATCTGGTACAGCCGCTCGTGGCGGCTCACCCTGAAGGGTGCTCTCGACGGGCTGATCTACGCCTCGCTCACCGCCGGCACCTTCGGCTGGCTGTGGCCGCGCTAGACGTGCAGCGGGTCACACCCGAATCGGCTTATGACCGTTGCCGCCTCAGCACCTCCCATGAGCACGGCGCAGGGGACCCAAAAGTTAAGAGTGCGTCACGCCTGCGTGACATAACCCGTGCTTTGATACACTCATCCAGCTCGGGTGTTTCAAGCGGGGCGTGCAGTCGATGAATCAGGGACGCGGTATCTGGATCCCGGCAGTGGTCTGCCTGTTGTTCGCGGGCACGGCTGCCGCGCAGGACTCAGCTCAGGCTTTGCGCGTCAGCTATGGCCGTCACGCCGCGCCCGCCACGCCGGCGCTGCGCTCGAGCGCCGCGCTGGTGCTGGATGCGACCGGCTCCTCGGTGCTGTTTGCGCGCCGTGCCGATGTCGCCATGCCGATCGCCTCGATCACCAAGCTGATGACGGCGCTGGTGGTGATCGACGCCGGCCAGCCGCTCGATGAAACCCTCGAAGTTACGACCGACGACATCGCCCGCGGCCGCGGCACCGCCTCGCGCCTCACGCCCGGCGCCACGCTGACGCGCGGGGATCTGATGCATCTGGCGCTCATGGCGTCCGAGAACCGGGCCGCGCAGGCACTGGCGCGGAACTTCCCGGGCGGCACCGCGGCGTGCGTCGCCGCCATGAATGCACGCGCTCGCTCGCTCGGCATGACGAGCTCGCGCTTCGTCGAGCCGACGGGACTCTCCGATGAGAACGTGGCGAGCGCCGCGGATCTCTCCAAGCTCGTCATGGAAGCGGCCAGGGTGCCCGCCATTCGCGAATACTCCACCGACTCGAGCTACGACGTGCTCGTCGGGCGGCGCGTGGTCACCTTCCGCAGCACCGATTCGCTCACCTCGAAGCCCGACTGGGACATCGTGGTGCAAAAGACCGGCTACATCTCGCAGGCGGGGCGCTGCCTCGTCATGCAGACGATCATCGAGGCGCGCACGGTGGTGATCGTGCTGCTCAACTCCTACGGCAAGCGCAGCCGCATCGCCGACGCGCGCCGCATCCGCCGCTGGATGGAGAGCACCGACCACGCGCACAGCGCCAGCGCGCCCGGCCGTTCTGCCGAGCCCGCCGCCGCGATCCCCGCCGCCACCTGAGACGCTCCGCGCCGCGCGCTTCAGGCGCGCGGCTCGATGCTGCGCAGATGCCGCGCGGCCGAGAGCCACGCCCCCAGCCAGCCGAGCGCGGCGCCGCCGCCGAGCAGCGCGCCGATCTCCTGCCCCGTCGGCCCGCGCAGCTCGAAGCGGCTGCCGTAGAGGTGCGCCAGGTTCGCCACCGGATCGCCGAGCAGCAGCAGCGCCAGCGCCACGATGCCCCAGGCGAGCAGCGCGCCGAACAGGCCGTAGAGCACGCCGGTGTACAGGAACGGTCGGCGCACGTAGGAGTTCGAGCCGCCCACCAGCTTGATGACCTCGATCTCCGCGCGGCGCCCGGCGATCTCGAGCCGGATGGTGTTGCCGATGACGGCGAGCACGCCGAGGCCGAGGAGCGCAGCCGCCAGCAGCAGCAGCTGCCGCAGCACTTCGAGGATGGCGTTGAAGCGCTGCACCCATTGTGAATCCACCTGCACCAGCTCGACCTCCGGCCAGGCGCTGAAGTAGGCGCGCAGCGTCTCGAGCGCGCCCGGTGAGCTCGCGGTGCCGCGCGGCCGCACGTGCAGCACGTGCGGCAACGGGTTCTCCTTGAGCGCCGCGAGCGCATCGCCGAACCCCGAATAGCTGCGGAAGTCCGCGAGCCCCTGGTCCGCGGAGATCAGTCTGACCTCGGCGACGTCGGGCCGGGCGCGGGCGGCGGTCGCCAGCTGCTGCGCCTTGGCGAGCGGCACGTCGGTCTTGAAGTACACCGACAGCTCGATGGCATTACCGAAGTCGCCGGTCGCGGCCTGCGCGTTGGTCACCAGCAGCCGCAGGCTTGCCGGCAGCGCCAGCGCCAGCGCGATGACCAGCAGCGTCAGCAGCGTCGACAAGGGGCTGCGGGCGAGGCGCCCGAGTGAGCCGAGCAGCGCCTGCAGGTGGCGGGTGAGTGCGACGCCGAGGCTCATCGCTTCGCCACCACGCTCGGCAGCGAGTCGGACGGCTCGCCAACCAGGTGGCCGTTCTCCAGCGTGATCACCCGCTGGCCGAACTCGCGCACCAGATTGAGGTCGTGAGTCGCGACCACCACGGTGACGCCGACGTCCTGGAAACGGCGGAACAGGCGCATCACTTCGAGCGACAGGTCGGGGTCGAGATTGCCGGTCGGCTCGTCCGCGATCAGGAGCGGGGGCTTGCTCACCACGGCGCGCGCGATGCCGACGCGTTGCTGCTCGCCCACCGACAGCTCCTGCGGCAGGGCGCGCTCGCGCCCGAGGAGCCCCACCTGATCGAGCGCGGCACGCACCCGCTTGTCGATCTCCTTGAGCGGCGTCGCCGCCACCGCCAGCGGCAGCGCCACGTTGTCGAACACCGGGCGATCGGCGAGCAGCTTATGGTCCTGGAACACCACGCCGATGCGGCGGCGGAAGGCGGCGATGTGCCGGGGTTTGAGCGCGCGGGTGTTCTTGCCGTTCACCAGCACCGTGCCGCGCGTCGGCCGCTCGAGCAGCGCGATCAGTTTCAGCACCGTGCTCTTGCCGGCGCCCGAGCGGCCGGTGAGAAACACCATCTCGCCGGTGTGGATGTTGAAGGTGATGTTGTTGAGCGCCTCGCGCCCGTTGGCGTAGCGCTTGAAGACGCGTTCGAAGGTGATCATGGCGCGTGCGCCTCGCGGCTCGGGTCGCGCGGGCCCTCGACCAGCGCCGCGGCAAAGGCCGCGGCGTCGAACTCGCCGAAGTCCTCGGCTGCCTCGCCGACGCCGACGAAACGGATCGGGATGCCGAGCTCCTGCGCGATGGCGATCACGATGCCGCCCTTGGCGCTGCCGTCGAGCTTGGTGAGCGCCAGTCCCGTCACGCCCACCGCGGCGCTGAACTGCCGCGCCTGCGCCAGCGCGTTCTGCCCCTGGTTGGCATCGAGCACCAGCAATACCTCGTGCGGTGCGGACGCGACGCTGCGCTGGATGACGCGGCGCACTTTTTTCAGCTCCTCCATCAGGTGCGACTGGCTGTGCAGCCGCCCGGCCGTGTCCGCGAGCAGCAGGTCGCAGCCGCGGGCGCGCGCCGCTTCGAGCGCATCGAACACCACGGCACCGGGATCCGCTCCCGCAGCTTGCGCCGCGAACTCAGCTCCCGCGCGCTGCGCCCACACCTCGAGCTGCTCGATCGCGGCCGCCCGAAAGGTGTCGCCGGCGGCGAGCAGCACGCGTAACCCCTGGTCCCGTGAGCGCCGCGCGAGCTTGCCGATGGTCGTGGTCTTGCCCGAGCCGTTGACGCCGACCACCAGGATCACGAACGGCTTGTGGCTCGTATCGATGAGGAGCGGCTGCGCGCACGGCGCGAGGATCTCGGTGATGCTGTCGCGCAGCGCGCGCGTGAGGGCGGCGGCGTCGGCGAGTTCGTTACGCGCCACGCGCTCCTTCAGCCTGGTGAGGATGCGCTCGGTGGCCGTGACGCCGACGTCCGCCGTGAGCAGCCGCGTCTCGAGCTCTTCCAGGATCGCCGCGTCGATCCGCTTACCCGCGAGCAGCTCGCCGAGATCGCGCGTCAGCCAGGAGTCGCCGCGATTTAAGCGCTGACGCAGCCGCGCGAGGAAGCCGGAGCGCTCCTCGGGCGTGCGGGCGGCGTCTTGGGGGGCGCGTCCAGGCATAGGGCGTGAGCCCATTGTAGCGGGCTTCGTCGGCTGGCTGACCGGCCGACGAAGGATCGCCCCGCGCAACGCGCTACGGCTGGATGACGGTGGAGGGCACCGCGGTGGTGACGAGGATCTCTTCGCCGTTCGACAAGGCGAAGCTGATCGCCTCGCCCTGCATCTCGAGCGTCACGGCCGGATCCGCGAAGTCGATGATCGAGCCGTGGTCACCGTTGATGAAGTTCACGTAGGCGCGGAAACCGGGCGGCGTGCCGCTGGCATTCAGCTGCGCGCCCGGCGTCGCCGGCGCCGGTATGCGCGTCAGCAGCTCCGCGGTGAGACCCGCCGGCGGGTACTGCGAGGCCGTGATCAGCGCCTGCGTGGATGAGTTCGGCACCACCTGGTCAGGGCAGCCGGCGGTCGCCGGCGAAGCCGGAGTGCAGCCCGCGGGTGTCGGGCTCGCGCCCACGACCTGCAGCAGGTGAATCGGATGCATCGCGGTCGCCGCCGCGACGTAGTTCACCGGGTCGCCGGAGTCGACCACCGTCTGGGTGTCGCGGAAGAACTGCGCGTACAGCGTCGTTCCGGGCAGCAGCCCCTGGGCCTCGAGCCCGGCGTTGATCTCGGGGGCGAAGCTCGGCGAATCCTCGAGCAGCCGGGTGACGACGCCGCCCGGGTTGGCGAGCGTCGCGGTGATCACGTCCGTCGGCGGCACCACCCCCATGAACACCGTGCCGACGATGGCGCCGAGCGAGTGGCCGAGATAGTGGATGGGCGCCGGACCGAGCGTGCTCGCAGTGATGCCGGCGCTCGCCGGGATGCTGAGGCCCGGGAGCGCCAGCTCGAAGGTCATGAGGTCCGCCGGTCCCTCACGCAGGTTGTCGCGCGAGGTGAGCGCGCTCGTCAGGTTGATAAAGTGCGAGCCCGACGGATCGATCGTCCCCGGCGTGATGAGCTCGAGGTCGAAGGTCCGCTCGATCGACATCTGCGTCGTCGGCAGCCCGAGGCCGGCGTACACGGGGTTCGCGGCGCTCGCGTACAGCGGGTCGGTCGTGTCATTGGTCACGCCGTGCAGCGGCAGGTCGATCGCCACCACCACCACGCCCTCCTGCGCGAAGCCGTCGGCGACCCCGATCATGTCCTCGCGACTGCGCGTGATGCCGTGCTGGAAGATGAGCACCGGCCAGGGACCGGGTACAGCGAGCGGCACGCTCATGAGGATCGGGATCTGCAGGTTTTGCGTCGCCACCGGCAGCGGGTTGAAGCGCGTGACGAAGGTGCTCGCCGGGTCGAGCGGGAAGGGCGGTGCCTGCCAGGAGCCGGTGAGGGGCGCTGACTTGCTGAGGTAATAGGGAATGGTGAGCACGCCGACGTAGATGTTGGCCGCGCCCGCGCCGCCGAAGGTCTTGGTCGTGAGCTGCACCGGGCCGGCCTGCGTCGGCAGGATCGCCGGCTGCACCTTGATGGTCGGCGGCACGACCTTGGCGGTCGCCGCGGTCTTCTGGTACAGGAGCTCGAGCGTGTCGCTGGTCGACTCGGTCGTGAAGCTGAAGGACAGCACGATGTTGGCCGGGTTCAGGCTGTTGGCGAGTGGCGGTATCGCCTGGGCGAGCCCCGCTGCGATCGCGAGGTGCGCCCCGGTCAGCTGGCAGATGCCATTCAGCGTCGCGTTGGTGATGCCGGGACAGGTCGGGCCGCCCGCGGCGAGGGCCGCCTTGATGGCGGCGTAGTCGGTATCCGGGACGACGGCGTTGCCCGCGGCATCCTTGATGCCGTTGGTGAGGAATACCAGGTAGCCGGTGCCGGTGGTGCAGTTCGCTCCGAGGAACGCGCCGTTCTTGATGCAGGTGCTGGGATTGAGCGGATGGAGCGGCGTGATCTCGAGGATCGTGGGTCCGACGCCTTCATCGGTGGCGAGCGCGGCGGAGAAGTCGACCCCCATGGTGAGCGGGGGCCCGAGCACCCCGACGGTCGCCAGGTTCTCCTTCAGGTCGGTCACGACCGGCACGATGATGATCGACAGCGGCGTGAACGATGCCGGATTCAGCGGGCCGCCGAAGGTCTCGCGGATCACCGCGGTGGTCGAGAAGCCATCGAGCGCGTTCACCGCCGCCTGATTCGGCTCGAAGGGATTGGGCGGCTGGATGTTGAGCGTGCCGTCGGTCGAGCCGGCGAAGTACAGGTCGTTCGGGTAGGGCAGCACGCCGAACTCCGGCTCGAACAGCGCCGCATTGGCGGCGGGCGCGGGCGGGGCGGTCGCGCCGCCCGGATTGCCGTTGCCCGCCTGAGTGTTGGTCGGGCCGATGGCGTCGCTGTAGCCCGAGCAGCCGGCCACAGCCAACGCAACCGCCACAATCCCGGCCGCAGTGAGGTTTCGCATAACGCTAAGACTCCTAACTCAACCCCGCGCGGCACGCCGCGCGCGCCTCCGGCACCTCACGGCGCGGTCGGCATTGTTCGTTTCGTTGTGGCGCGAGCCGGTGACTAAAGCAGGTTGTCCCACCGGTCGCGACCCCTCCCGCCGGTGCTGTTTGAGCGCTTCTGGACGAGGCAGCAGCTAGAGTACGCTCCCGGCAAGAATCGTGGCAAGGTGCGCACCCTGCGAGGAGGGCGTGGTGTCAAACCGCAGGACAGCCGCCCGCAGGAACGCTCCCGCGGCGCGCGGTGCCGAGGCACGCGTGCTGCGCATCATCGGCGGCACCTGGCGCGGCAGGAAGCTGCGCTTTCCGGCCGGCACCCCTGTCCGCCCGACCCCTGACCGGGTGCGCGAGACGCTGTTCAACTGGCTGGGCGCTCGAGTGGCGGGGGCCCGCTGTCTCGACCTGTTCGCCGGCAGCGGCGCGCTCGGCCTCGAGGCGCTGTCGCGCGGTGCGGCCCACGTGACTTTCGTCGAGCTGGATGCGACCGCGGCGCGTGCGCTCGGGGCGACGCTCGAGGAGTGGGGCGCGCAGTCCGCGGAAGTCAGGCGGAGCGATGCGCGGCTGTATCTCGGGCGCGCGCCGCAGGCCTTCGACCTGGTGTTCCTCGATCCGCCGTTCGACTCGCAGCTCCTGCCCGAAGCGGCGGCGCTGCTCGAGCAGCGCGGCTGGCTCGCCCCGGGAGCGCTCGTGTACGTCGAAAGCGCTGCGCGCGCCGCCCTGCCACCGCTCCCTGCGGCCTGGACGCCGCTCAAGGGGAAGCGCGCCGGGGAGGTCGGGTATCATCTGTACGCGCGAGCCTAAGGGCTAAGGGGGGTCGAGGCCGCATGAAGCTGAACGCCGTCTATCCCGGCACCTTCGATCCGATCACCAACGGCCACCAGGACCTGGTGCGCCGCGCGTCGCGCATGTTCGAGCGCGTGTTCATCGCGATCGCCGCCAATCCCAACAAGACGCCGCTGTTCCCGCTCGCCGAGCGGGTCGATCTCGCGCAGCGTGTGCTGCACGATCTGCCGAACGTCGAGGTGCTCGGCTACGCCAACCTCACGGTGGAGTTTGCGCGCGAGCACAGCGTGGGCGTGATCCTGCGGGGCTTACGTGCGGTGTCGGACTTCGAATTCGAGTTCCAGCTCGCCAACATGACGCGCCATCTCGACCGCGAGATCGAGACGGTGTTCCTCACCCCGCAGGAGCAGTTCACCTTCATCTCCTCGACGCTGGTACGCGAGGTGGCGCTCCTGGGGGGCGATGTGCGCGAGTTCGTGCACCCGATCGTCGAGGCCGCGCTCAAGAAGCGCCGGCGCTAGCGCTTAGCTCTTGCTCGTGCTCGCGCGGGAGCGCCGCCGCCGGCGCAGCCGCGGCAGGCGCACGCGCTCGGCGGGTGGCGGGAGCTTGCCGGCGCGCGCCAGCTCGAGCGCCCGCCACAGGTACCACGCCGCGGTGCTGCGGTAGGGCCGCCAGCGCTCGCCGAACGCGGCCAGAACCTTGGGATGCGGGAGCTTGCGCAGGCCGTAGGCGGCACGAAAGCCCGCGCGCACCCCGAAGTCATCCACCGGCAGCACATCCTGCCGTCCGAGCTGAAAGATGAGCAGCATCTCGACCGTCCAGCGGCCGATGCCGCGTACCTGCGTGAGCTGCGCGACGATCGCCTCGTCATCGAGCCGCTCGAGCGTGCAGCGGTCGGGCACCGCCCGGCTCACCGACCTGGCGGCGAGGTCCTTGAGAGCGGCGATCTTGGCGAACGAGAACCCCGCGGCGCGCAGCTGCTCTCGCGGCGCGGCCAGCACCTGCTGCGGCGTGGGGAATGCGCCCGCGCCGCACGAGGCGATGAGGCGTCCGAGGATGGTGTTGGCCGCGGTGCCGTTCAGCTGCTGGTGAGCGATCGCCTGGGCCAGCGCCTGAAAGGGCTCGCAGCCGGCGTCGGCCTCGAGGCGACAGGGACCGGCGGCGCGCATCACGCCGGCGAGCACCGCATCCGTCCTGGCGAGATGACGCACGATGTGCCGGGTCACGGGCTGCTCACTGCTGGCACGTGGGGCAGTAGTAGCTCGAGCGCTGCCCCTGGGTGATGGCGCGCACCGCCGTGCCGCAGCGGCGGCACGGGCGCGCGGCGCGCTCGTACACATAGAGGCGCTGGCGGAAGTAGCCCGGCGAGCCGTCGGCCCTGAGGTAGTCGCGCAGCGTCGTGCCGCCCGCACGGATCGCCTGCCCGAGTACGGCGCGCACCGCCCGCACCAGCCGCGCGCAGTCGGCGCGCGACAGCGAGCGTGCCGGGCGCCGCGGGCGGATGCGGGCGCGAAACAGCGCCTCGCTCGCGTAGATGTTGCCGACGCCGACCACCAGGCGGCTGTTCATCAGCAGCTGCTTCACCGCCACCCGGCGGCGACGCGTGATGCGCCACAGGTAGTCGCCGTCGAACGCCCTGTCGAAGGGCTCGGGGGCGAGATGTGCGAGCAGCCGGTGCCGCTGCGGGTCGCCGCGCGTGAAGTGCAGGCTGCCGAAGCGTCGCGGGTCGTTGAAGCGCAGCGCGACACCTGAGTCGAGCACCAGGTCGAAGTGATCGTGCAGGATGCGCGGGGCGTCGGCGGGCAGCACGCGCAGATTCCCCGACATCCCGAGATGCAGGATGAGAGTGCCGGATTCGAGCGACAGCAGCAGGTATTTCGCGCGCCGTCCGGTGGCGACGATGCGCTGCCCGGCGAGCGTGCGCGGCAGGCCGGCCGCGACCGGCCAGCGCAGGCGGCGCTCGTAGACCCTGAAGGCGGTGATGCGCTGCCCGTGCGCGTGCGGCTCGAGGCCGCGGCGCGTAGTCTCAACTTCGGGAAGCTCCGGCACGCGCGCGAGGGGCGGCGCGTGCGGTTACTTGATCTTCGATTCTTTGTAGGCGACGTGCTTGCGCGCTACCGGGTCGAACTTGCGCACTTCGAGCTTGTCCGGATGCAGGCGCTTGTTCTTGGTCGTCACGTAGAAGTGGCCGGTCCCGGCCGTCGACAGCAGCTTGATCTTCTCGCGCATGAGTGCTTCTCCCGTGCCGCCGTCAGAGCTTCATGCCCCGCGCGCGCAGCTCCGCGACCACCTTGTCGATACCCCTCTTCTCCAGGGTGCGCATGCCGTTGGCCGTCAGGCGCAGCGTCACCCAACGCTTCTCGGTCTCGACCCAGAAGCGCTGCGTGTGCAGGTTCGGCAGGAAGCGGCGGCGCTTCTTGTTGTTGGCGTGCGAGACGCGGTTACCGACGGCCGGCCTCTTGCCAGTGACTTCGCAGACGCGGGACATAGAAATAACCTTAAGAGAAATCAGGTACTTAGGAGCTTACCCAACAGGCCTTGGTCCGCTCCCGGGCCGGGCTTTATACCAGCCCCGAGCCTCGATCTCAAGGCGCGGGGCGCGAAAGAAAGTACCGGGTCGCGCCGATCAGCGTAGCTTGTGCCGCAGCCTGGTGACCGGGCCGGAGCAAACTCCGCCAAACCGATCGCCCAACGCTAATAAGCCTACCTACAAACTCTACAAGCTCTGGAGAATCTTCATGAAACGCACGACTCAGGTCGTCTGCGCCCTCGCGGCGCTGCTCGCAGTAACCACGCTCCCCGCCACCGCCCTGGCCGACGGCAAGGACTTCAACGACGGACCGGTGATCAACGTCGCCGCGATCCGCACCGTCGACGGGCATTTCGACGAATACATGCACTGGCTGGACACCGTCTACAAACACGAGCAGGAAGCGGCCAAGAAGGCCGGGCTCATCATGTCCTACCGCGTCATTCTCGTGGAAGCGCGTGGCGCCAACGATCCGGACGTTTACCTGGTCACCGAGTACAAGAACTGGGCGGCGCTCGACGGCCTCAACGGCAAGTTCGAGAAGACGTTGATCCAGGTGGAGGGCTCGGTCGAGAACGCCAACAAGTCGGAATCGGACCGCAGCAAGATCCGCACCGTGCTCGGCTCGCGCACTGAGCAGGAGGCTTTGCTCAAGTAAGGACCTGAGAGCCGGCGGGCGGCAGCTCCTGCCGCCCGCCGGCCCTGCCCGGGCCGCCCGCCGGGCCCTGGGGCACTACAGCAGGCCGTGCTCGCAGAAGGAAAAGCACGCGCCGTCGCCGATGATGAGGTGATCGAGCACCCGCACGTCGAGGAGTCCGAGCGATTCCTTGAGGCGCCGGGTGATCAGCTCATCGGCCTGGCTCGGCTCGAGCACGCCCGAGGGGTGTTAGGTTGCGTTTCTGGATGTAACCGTCATTTATTCCCCCTCGGTTCCCGCCTTACAGTGACGCACACTTGAGTAGCCCAGCCTCGGTCAGAGGCGAGTAGCCCGGGAGGGGTCCGGGGAGGGTTCCGGTACAAGTGGGCAGCCAACGGGTGCGTCGATCGTTCAGCTCCGCGATCTTAGCGCGCTTGCGGGACCTACCGAGCGAGGTCGCCCTGGCGCGCCTTGCCACGACCGTCAAGCCGGATCTCACCTACATTCCCGTCAGGAACGCCGGAAGCCGCCGCTGGCACGCGCACACGCCGCACGGTGACTTCGAGATCCTGACGACCGGTCCCAAGTGGTATGACACTCGCGCCCTCAAGGGCGGTGGCGGCGCCATCGACCTTGCGATGCATCTGCTGGGGTTTTCGTTCGTGGATGCGGTCAAGCATCTGACCAAGCCGGCAGGCCTGCATGGTCCGGATCATTCGTAAATCGGCGCTGCCGGCGCCGGCGGAGGTCCCCGAGGCGTTGCGTTCGGTGGCTGTGATCGCAGCGACCATTCCTCTGCGTGAGCCGCGGCCCACCGGATTCCCGCTACTCTTCAGCGCGGATTTGGAGCTCATTGAGCCCGCCGTCGCCTTCCTGCACGAGCATGCCGTGCAGCGGGCCCACACCGCGGATACCCTGCGTACCTACGCCGAGATCCTCTACGACTGGTTCGAGACCCTTGAGCAGAACCGGATCGCGTGGAGTGAGGCGGACGCGGCCGACCTTATCGCCTACCGCAACCGGATGCTTAAGGAGCCGAGCGCACACACGCAGCGCCCTTACGGCATTCGCACGATCAACCACCGGGTGCGCGGAGTGCTGCGGTTCTACGAGTGGGCCGTGCGCGGCGAGTGGCTGCGCGCTTCGCCTTTGGTCGGTCGCGCGAACGACTTCGCGATCGCCCGACGCGCTCGGCCTTCGCACGCGGCGCATGCCGATGATGCCGATCCCAACCTCTTCGTATTGCGGCAGTTTTCAAGCCTCCCCCGGCCACTTTCGATGTCGCAGGCCCGCGAGCTGCTGGCGGCGCTCGTGCCGCCCTATGAGCTGATGGCGCGCTGGCAGCTCTATACCGGGTTGCGAGTGAGCGAGCTGCTGCGACTTACGGTCGAGGACATCTTCAAGCCGACGGCGGCAAAGTGGGCAGCCCCTGATGCCGCGCCACAGGTCATCGACGTGCTTCGCAAGGGCCGCAAGAGCGGCTACGTTATCGCGTCCGCGAGCCTGCTGGAGGAGACGGCGAGCTACGTGTCTACCTACCGATGCGCGTGGGTTGCGCGCTTGGCGCGCAGGCGAAGCGCAGTCGAGACGGCCGCGCTCTTCATCGGCAGTCGAGGCACCGTCGTGAGCAAGAACCGCTACCAGCAGGTGATCCACCGCGCAGGCCGCGCTTGCGGTTTCAAGGCGACCACTCATCTTCTGCGCGCCACGTTCGCCTGCATGCTGCTGGCCCGCCTCGAGCGGCTTGCCAAGGAAGGCGCCTCGATCAACCCGTTGCTGATTGTGAAGGTGCTGATGGGACACGAGCACATCGAGACCACCGATCGGTACCTGCGCGCCATTGCGGTCGACACCTGCACCCTCGGCGAGGTGCTCGATTCACTGATCTCAGGAGCGCCAAGCTGATGGTTGCGCGGCGAGCGCGCATGAGTCGCCTGCTGCCACGAACGATCGCGGGCACAGCAAGGATGCCAGAGGGCATC
This sequence comes from uncultured Gammaproteobacteria bacterium, assembly GCA_963804465.1. Lineage (GTDB taxonomy): Bacteria > Pseudomonadota > Gammaproteobacteria > Steroidobacterales > Steroidobacteraceae > 13-2-20CM-66-19. The sequence goes on along the minus strand of CAWDQL010000013.1, from coordinate 6,707 downwards.
GAGCCGCCGCGGCGCGTGCGTCGCACGGTTATCGACTTCTCGACCCTGCCGCTGCCGCCTGATGTCAGACGCGCACTCGCGGATGCCTTCTGGAACCATTTCGGGGTGCGCTCACCGCAGCAGATTCAAGTGCTGTGGGCGAACGTGAAGGTCTTCGTGCGCTTTATCGTCGAGTCGGGATCGCTCCACAGCCTCGCCGATGTTCATCACGATCTTCTGGTGCGCTTCATCGAGTGGTTGAACATCCAGTGCCGCACGAACGGCGAGCCCTGGAGCAAGTGGAGTCGTGCGGGCCCATACATGACGCTGCGCGGCCTCCTGCGATGGCTGGCCCGATGCCGTCCGGGTGTGCTCGGGGAACTGCACTTCCCGTTCAACCCCTTCCCGTGGCGCAACCGCGATGGTGGGCGGGTTCACAGACTGCCTGCCCGCGAGCTGCGTGCGATTCTCAAGGCCTGTGAACGCGACATCACGGCATTGCGTGCGCTCCGTGATCGCGGCGGGCGCGAGCGGGCTGAGAGCGGCAGTGGCGATCCCGCCCGCTCGCTCGGCGCCCTTCTCGAAGCGATCGATCAGCGCTATCGCGGGATCATTCCGCCGCGTAAGACCCTTTCAGGCGCAGGACACCATCCGCTGGTTCGCGGATTAAAGCGGTACGGAGGCATCAAACAGGTCGAGCCGTATCTTTATCCGCGGGCCGAGTCGCTGCTGCCTTACTACCTCGCGATCCTGATCCACACGGCCGGTAACCCGCAGCCCATCGCCGAGCTCGCGTGCGATTGTCTGCAACCGATTCCGCTGCTTGATGATCGGCAGATGCTCATCTGGTCGAAGCGCCGGGCCGGCACCTCACAGCGACGCTCCTTCCGCGCCAGCGCTGCATTTGAGCCGCCGGCACTGGTGCGGGAGATCATCGAGTGGACGCGCAGGCTCCGGCCGCACGCCAGCGGCAGCGCCCGCAGCCACTTGCTGCTCTTCAAGGGGATGCGCGGCGTCAACGTGTTCTCGACCGCATTGGCGAAGGTGCTCATCCGAAGCCACTTTCGCCCTCGGCACGGCCTGCCGCACTTCTCACTCGCTTCGATTCGCCCGAGCGTCTTGAGCGCGTTCTATCGCGCCTCGGGAGACCTGCGAGAGGTCAAGGCGGTCGCCAACCATCAACACCTCGGGACGACTGTCCGCTACGTCGAAGCCCCGGAGGTTGAGGCCCAGCACGGCGTGCGTGTCGCGGCCCTGCAGCGTGCCTTCCTCGGCCATATCAGCCGCTCGCACTCTGGCGGAGAACCCGAAGAGAGCGCGGGGCCACAAGCGTCGCGGCCGCCAGCACCGGCCGCACCGCGAGGCCCGGCGGTATCGATGTTCGGCTTCGACTGCCAGGATCCTCTGGCTGGTATTGCGCCCGGCACGCGCCAGGGCGAGCTGTGTACGAACTTCCTCGGCTGCTTCACCTGCCCGAACGCGATCATCACGGCCGATGCGGCATCAATCGCCCGGCTCCTGCAGGCACGCGATCACCTGCGCGCCGCCGCCGCGCGGATTCATCCGGCGCGCTGGGAGGTGGTCTACAGCCCGCTGCTTCGCATCCTGGAGGAGGACATCTTGACGCGCTTTGCGGTGAATGAACTCGCCGGCGCTACGCATCAACAGACCTTCCTGCCACCACTGCCGGAGCTGCGATGACCGGTCAATCGGCTACGGCGAACGTCGCCATTGCTCCGGTTCAGGACGTCTCGAAGCGCCGCGATGGGTTCTTGAGCGAGTCGACGTGGCACGACGTTCTGTGGATCTTCACGCCCACCAACGCGCTTGAGCAGGAACACCCGGTGCGGGTCCGATGGGATTTCCGGTTGCGAAGCGGACGGCGCTTCACCGATCCGTCGTTCGGCCCACTTCTCGAGCACGCGCGCACACTGCTGGGTCTCATCCGCACCCGGAGCCTCAGCACTGGGTTGCCGCAGCGCGCGACGACGGTCCAGGGTTACTTCAGTTATCTGCGGGAGCTGCTTCGTTGGATGGACGAAGAAGGCTACTCACGCTTCGCAGACCTCGACGCGAGCGCGCTGTTGCGCTTCCAACGCGCGATTGAGCAGCGGACCAACCAGAAGGGCGTGCCCCTGGCTCGGACCACCGTGCAGAAGTACCTGGATCTGCTGGTGTATCTGCGGCGGTTTCGCACCGAGATTGGCGATGGGCTGACGGTCGAGCCCTTTCCCGGGCGCAGCACGGCCAGCATGGCCGGCGTGACGGACGCCAACCGCCGCAGCTGGCCGTACACCCCCGAACCGATCGCCATAGCCTTGATTCAAGGGGCCATCGAGTTTCTCTCGAGTTGCGCGGCGGATCTGCTGCGGGCACGCGAGATTTACGCCACCACGGTCGCGGCCGTACAGCGCCGCGGTCACACCGCCGAGGTCTGGCGCCAAGCCACGGCGCATGCGCTCCAGCCCGTCACGCTCCAGACGGCCAACGGACCCCACCCGATCGCCTCCGCCGCCGATCTCGCCCGCCTTCTGGATGTGCTGTACACGGCCTGCTTCGTCCTGATCTCGTACCTGGTGGGCCCCCGAGCGAGCGAGGTCCTGCAGCTTCAGAGCGGCTGCGTGCAGCCGCTCGCGCGAGAGGACTCGGCCGGCGATCCGGGGCTTGCCGTGATCGTGGGGGCGATCTTCAAGCGAGAACCCGCCTACCACGGTCGGCGCCACCAGTGGATCGCACCGCCACCGGCCCTGCATGCAATCGCGGTGCTCGAAGCCCTCTCGGCTCCACATCGCGAGCGCTCAGGGCGCAAGGAACTCTGGTTGCGTGCGCGCGGCCATTACTTCGGTGCGAGTGAGTGGCGACGCAACGGCTGCGCTCCACTGAGAGTGATGAGCACCGGCGAGATGGGGCTACTCCTCACCCGGTGTAGCAGTTGGTTTGACCTGCCGCTGCACGAGGGCAAACGATGGCGGCTCTCCACCCATCAAGGTCGCAAGACCTTCGCGCGCTTTGCGGCGCTGCGCGACCGCTCGGCGTTGTTCGCCCTGGCACAGCATTTCGGCCATCGGGAGCGAGGCATGACGGATCGGGGCTATGCCGGCACCGACTACCGGCTCAATCGCGAGATCGAGGCCGGCATTCTCGAGCAGTGCGTGTCCGCCTGGGAGCACCTGCTGAGCACGCCGCAGCTCGGTGGCCGCGCCGGGGCCGAGATCCTCGCCAGGCGGCCGCGGTTCCGGGGCGCACGCATGAAGGAGGATCTGAAGCGCTTTGCGCGCATGCTCGTCGATTCGGGACTGACGCTCGGGGTTTGCGACTGGGGTTTCTGTGTCTACCGCCAGGAACATAGCGCGTGCCTCGGCAGCACCACGGGTCCCAACCCGCTGCGCCGGGAGCCGTCCACCTGTGCAAGTTGCAGGAACTTCGCCGTTTCGAGGCAGCATCGGGCGTACTGGCTGGAACAGGCACGCCGCCACGAGGCGCTGCTCAACGAGCCGGCCCTGCCGACGCAGACGTTGAAGATCGCGCGCGAGCGCCTGAAGGAGGCCCTCGCCATGGTGCGCTCGATCGACGCCAGCCCGGAGACATCGCGCCGTGCCAGCCGCATCACCCGCTGATCGGCTCAGGCAGGCCCTGGCGACCCTGACGGCGGGCGCATCCGATCGCCCCGAACGCGTGACCGTGAGCGCCCTGTGCCAGTTAGCCAACGTTTCCAGGAACTCGCTGTATCGGTATCACCCGGACGTGCTTCGCGCAGTGCGCGAACACCGGGGCCAGGAGGTCTCCGGTGTCTTGGTCCGGTTGCGTCAGGCTGTTCAGACCCAGCAGGCCGAGCTCATCGCTCTACGGGAGCAGACTACGAAGCTCGCCGCTTTGGTCGATCACTACTATGCTGCGTATCGCGAGGCCCGGGCGCTGCTCACCCGCCGGGAGCAGGAGTTGGCGGAGCTGCGGCGGCGGCTGGATTCCAAACCCGTCAGGATCGCAGGGTGAGCGGCTCGCCGAGCGAGCGATGACAATGGGTAGCTGTCGCAGGAAAGCGGCTTGTGACCCCGTTACAGCCAGTCGCGACTGGCAGCTTCCGGGAAGGCTAGCCTTCAGGCTGCTGCCGCACGAGGACTCGCTCCGGCCCAAATGCGACCAACCTCACAGAAGTAAAGCCTCTGGCCTATCTCTGCCTGTGGGCATGTGATGACATTAACATCAGCGAGACAGGTAATTGTCATACGTTAGGTCTTGGTCTTGAGTGTCTGGCTGCCTGCCACCGCGCCGCACCTTCCGTGCAGCAATGCAGACCCCAGCAAACCGAACTTTTGACGCGGGGGCATATATGAACAGCGCTGACTGCAGGGTACCTACTCCTGGCTTTCTTGTGTCGAGAGCGTCGCTGCTTGCCGTTGCCTGGACGGCATTGATGGCCATCGGTGTGGCCGGATCTCATTGTGCACAGGCACAGACAATCAATCTTCCCAGCATCGGTAACAGCATCGGTAACCTGCTCAACAAGGCCAAAGCGTCGGGCACGCCGAGCTCAACACCGCCGCCATCGAACCCGGCTACCGCGGCCCCGCCAAACTCTCTGGCAAACCCGGGCGATCCGTCCGCGGCGCCTGCAGCCCCAGCTGGCGCGAACGCTTTAGGTGTAAGCGCTGCAGCGTCGCCGCCCGTAATGTCTACCCATGTCGGTCCCGTACCGGCGGATCTTCAGCCTCTTGCCGACCAAATGGCTGATGAGCTTTCAGTCTTAAAACAGCTGCGGCCTAAGCAGATAGGCTTCAAGGACTTCAGGCTCGGACGTTCGATGGTGGCGGAAGGCAAACCGGCCGGCACCGGGCAGTGCGCCAGGAAACCGGACTTTTCCGCAGGCGCCAACAAGGGAGTCCCCCCGGAGACACTCGATTATCTGCGCGGGCGCTGGACTCCAGTGTTCGTCGATAATATAACTTGCTCGGCCTCCACGACTGTTCTCGAGAAGCCGGCTACAGTGATGTTCGACGTGCGCGGACCCGAGCAGACGATCGTCGACATCGTGCTGACTGTGGCACGCCAAGATCTATCGACGATCTCCGATCTCTTGTCGAAGTCGCTCGGGGCGCCCAAGGATTCCTCTCTCACCCTTACCAAGGACCAGGTCCGGGCCGAAATCGAAAAGAACGTACTGAAGGTATGCGACGACAGCCGGCCAAACGTTCGCGATCGCACGGAGCTCACGGATCAGCAGTACGCCATGTGCCGCGGGCAGGTACCTGGCCGCGTGGAATTGGCCATGGTCAATGTTCCGCTCGAGGGAGTGATCACTACCGCCAGAACATGGTCCACCGACGGGGTAGTGGTCAGCTATACCAGCGTGAACACGCAGCCCCAGGCGAACATAGCTTTCTACCGCAGCGCGGGAATCGAACTCAACAACAAGGCGACCGCTGAGATTAAGAAGGAGATTCAGCAAAGGGAATCGCTCGCCAAGACAAATGAGGAAGCAAAGAAGGCCAAGGACTTTTGAAATGATCGACGGCGATGTGCGCCGCGGCGCGACCAACGCCGCTTTCAACAAGGGTTCCGCCAGCATCATCACGGGCGAACTGCTGATCCTTTCGATAGCCGCGGGTGCCTACTTCAAGAGCTGGTATGTCTTCGGGGGATGTGTTCTCGGCTTCTCTGTGGCCATGGTCATCCCCTATCTGAATGTGCTGCTCGCTATAACTCTGTCGCTCATCTGGTGCGCCATCGGCTTTGGGATCGGCAAGCTGTTCAGTGAGCACGCCAGTTACGTGCTGGGGGGTATTGGTCTGCTGGCGGGTCTGGGTGCGCACATAAGCGCCTTTCAATGGTTCTCCGACCTGGGAGAGCGGCCAGAAAAACCTGTTCAAAGCGCCGCCAGCGCGTCAGCACCCGAGTAAACGTTAGGATTCGGGGCTCACGAAGAAACGGTCGTGTAGAGAGCGACCATCCTGACCGATAAAATCAGCAAGTTTTAAAAGCGGCGTATCAAAGTCGCAACAGCAAAGAAGCAGTAAGTGGCGCAATCATTATCAGAGCTACAAGAGGCTGGCTTTAAACGGGCTGGACGGTTGGTGCTTGACGATCGCGGCGAGCTCAAACTGAACGGCTCCTTCCCGGAAGAACCAGGCATCTACCTCTTCGTTGTGGGCACAAAGGTTAGGTACGTTGGCATGGCGGATAAGTCACTGAAAAAGCGAGTAGGTCGATATCTTCAGAAGAGGAAGAGTCCTCATCGGCAACGGAAGGTCCACCGGGGACTCAGAGACATGCTTCATTCTGGGGTTAGGGTGCACGTCTACACCCTTTCCCCTATTCGCCCTCGATGCGGTGTGTGGAGAGGTCTACCGATAGACCGCCTTTCCGGGATTGAAGCGGGTCTTATCGAAGATCAGGACCCGCCGTGGAATCCCCGCAACGCCGTCGAGAGAAAACGGCGAGCGGCGCGCCATCAATCGGCCGCGCCGGGGCAGCACCGCGAAGGAGCAACAGGCGGGTTTTGATCTCAGCCCCAAGTTTGCACTGTTAAATCACGTGTAACTTGAACACAGTACGAATCACTGGTTTCGGGTCGGCGAATGCCGGTCTCTGTCATTCCCACGATCAGACGTCGAGAGCTGTGGATTCACAATGTTAGAGAAGTCCACGTTCGGAAAACGAGATGGCCTCTCCGCCTGCGACGATGATGTGATCGAGCAAACGAATATCGACCAGTGCCAGAGCTTCCTTGA
>CAWDQL010000012.1:0-13487 GCA_963804465.1 uncultured Gammaproteobacteria bacterium | reverse complement strand
GCCGCTTCCCGGAGCTCGCGCCTGCGCTTGAGAAATGCTGTGACGATCGCGGCGTGCGGCGCGCTGTGAGCCAATACGCCACCGAGGTCGAGCCGCTGCTGAGCGAGCTGTGTGACCGCTTCGTGCGCGAAGCGCTCGGACGGGGCATCGATCCGGTCGTGGACGAGGCACGGCCATTTCACGCGCACCTGCTCGCGCGCGCGGACGGATTGCTGGATGAGGAGCAGCCGCCGCCGGGCTCGGCACAGGACATCTGGAACAGCCTGATCAGCGACTACCCGGACTACTTCCACATCATCCATGCGGTGGGGTGCGTGGGACTGCACCTGCCTGCGCTGCTGCGCGGTGAGCGCAGTCTCGCCGCGGTTCACCCGGAGAAGAACCCCGGGGCGGCGTTTCTGCGTGAGGTCCTCGGCGCGAATCTCAGATCGCTCCTCGGCGCCGCGATCCAGGAGCAGATCCACGCTGCGCTCACCGGGCTCCCCGAGGGGCGGCGGCTCAGGATCGTCGAGATCAGCAGCGGCGGCCCGGCGCTGGGGGGCGAGATCTGCCGCGCCATCGACTTCGACCGCGCGGATTACCGCTTCCTGAGCGACGACGAGTCAGGCCGTGACGAGGCGCTGCGCCTGCGGGAGCGACATCCGGCCGTTCAGGTTGCGGCGCTCACGAGCGAGGCTCTGGCGCCCGATGCCGACCTGGCAATCGTCTGGCTCGACGGCGCGGACCTGCGCGATGCGTTGCGCGCACTCGAGTGCGCGCGGGCTCAGCTGCAAGCTGGCGGCTGCCTCTTGATCATCGGACAACACGCGGCCCGCTGGCTCGACTTCGTGTTCGGACGCGATCCCGCCTGGTGGAACGACGCGGACGACCTCAGCCGATCGCAGCGGGGCGATCCTCCCGGCTTCTGGATGGCGCGAGTGCAGGGCGCGGGGTTCTCCGTGCAGGGGCGGTATTGGCACGGCGAGCCGCTCGATTCGGGGCCGTTCCTACTGCTCGCCATGCGCACCCTCGAGGTCGAGAGCCCGGTGGTGCGGGCGGCAGCGAGCGCGCGGCAATGGCTGGTGCTGGCGGACGGCGCGGGCTACGCGGCGCAACTGAGCGCCCGGCTGTGCGCGCGCCTCGAGGAGCAGGGGGCCGCCGTCACACAGGCAGCGGTCGCGCACCCGGGGGACATCGCCACAGTCCTGCAAGGCGCGGCCGGAGAGCAGGCGCGCCTGCCCGACGGCATCATCTATCTGAACGGGATCGATACTTTGCGCGGCGCTGTGGATGCGGAAGTGCTGCTCGACGCACAGGTGGAGCACTGCGCGGCCGCCGCCGCCATCGCGCGTGCGTGCGAGAGCTCGCATCTGCCCACGCTGTGCTGCTTCGTCACCGCGGATTCGGCGACTTACCTCCTGCCGGGACGCCACGCCAGCGGCGCGCCCGGCGGCGCGGCGCTCTTCGGCTTCGTGCGCACACTGATGAACGAGGCCGGCAACTGTCGCGTGCGCCTGATCGATCTCGAGACGGCGACCGCCGATATCGACGCAACAGCGCGCGCGCTGGCCCGCGAGCTGCAATCGGGGTCGGACGAACAGGAGGTGATCCTCACGCACCGCGGCGAGCGCTACGCCCCGCGACTGCGGCTGTGCGGCGTGCCGGCGCCCGACGGGGGAGCGCCCGCCGTCGGGCAGCAAGCCACACGGCTCGGATTCTCCGTTCCCGGACAGCTGCGCAACCTCCGCTGGATGACTGGCCCGCGCTGCGAGCCCGGCGACGGCGAGCTCGAGGTCGCCGTGAAGGCGACCGGGGTCAACTTCCGCGACATCATGTACGCGCTGGGACTGCTGTCAGACGAGGCCGTGGAGGGTGGCTTTGCGGGCCCGAGCCTGGGGCTGGAGTTCGCCGGGGTCGTGAGCCGCGTCGGCAGCAACTGCGACCGGATCGCGCCCGGCGATGCGGTGCTCGGCTTCGCGCCCTCGAGCTTCGGCGACTACATGGTCACGCGCGCCGCTGCCGTGGCGCCGATTCCCGCGGGACTTTCCTTCGAGGCGGCCGCCACCCTGCCGAGCGCCTTCTTCACCGCGTACTACGCGCTACACCATCTCGCGCGGCTGCGCGAGGGTGAGAGGGTACTGATCCATGGCGCCTGCGGCGGGGTGGGCCTCGCTGCGATCCAGATCGCGCGCTGGTGCGGCGCGGAAGTCTTCGCCACGGCCGGAACCGATGCCAAGCGGGACTTCCTGCGCCTGCTCGGCGTCGAGCACATATTCGATTCACGGAGCCTGGAGTTTGCCGACCAGATCCTCGAGCAGACCGCCGGGCAGGGGGTCGATGTGGTGCTCAACTCCCTGGCGGGCGAGGCGATCAACCGCAATCTGCGCATCCTCAAGCCCTTCGGACGGTTTCTCGAGCTCGGCAAGCGCGACTTCTACGAGAACACGCACATCGGCTTACGCCCGTTCCGCAACAATCTCACCTACTTCGGTATCGACGCCGACCAGCTGATGGCGAATGAGCCTGCACTGGCACAGCGCCTGTTCGCCGAGCTCCTGGCCCTGTTTAGCGACGGGGTGCTGCGACCGCTTCCCCACCGGGACTTCGACGTGGAAAACGTAGTCGACGCATTCCGCTACATGCAGCAGTCGCGCCACATCGGCAAGCTGGTGGTGACCTACCGCGAGCGTTTCGGGAATGCTCCGGCAGCCGGCGCCAGCCCGGGCGCGCGTCTGCAGCTCGCTTCGAATGCAACCTGGCTGGTCACAGGAGGCCTGAGCGGATTCGGGCTGCGAACTGCCGAATGGCTGGCGGAGCGGGGCGTGCGCAATCTGGTGCTCGTCGGCCGCCGCGGCCCTGAGGCGCTCGAGACGCGCACCGCACTCGCGCGGCTCGAGCGACAGGGGGTACGGGTGCTGGCGCGTGCCCGCGATGTTACCGAGCGCGCGGCGCTCGAGTCGCTCCTCGAAGAGATCGCCCGCGAGCTGCCGCCGCTGTGCGGCGTGGTGCATGCGGCGATGGTGGTCGATGACGGCCTGATCCGCGACATGAGCGCTGAGCAGATCCGGCGGGTGCTGGCGCCGAAGATAGCGGGGGCCTATCTGCTCGATGAGCTGACGCGCCACCTGCCGATCGAATATTTCGTGCTGTACTCATCGGCCACCTCGCTCCTCGGCAATCCGGGCCAGGGCAACTACGTGGCGGCCAACAGCGCGCTCGCGACTCTCGCGCGCGCACGGCGCGCACAGGGGCTGCCCGCCACCTGCATTCACTGGGGAGCCATCGGCGACGTCGGCTTCCTGGCACGCAACCAGAAGCTCAAGGAGGCGCTGCAGAGCCGCATGGGCGGCGCGGCGCTGGCATCGGCAACCGCGCTGGCGGCACTCGAGGCGATGCTGCTGGCGAATTCCAGCGACCTCGGTGTTCTCGACTTTCAATGGAGCGCTCTCAACCGCTCGCTGCCGAGCGCGGGGTCGCCGAAATTCAGCGAGCTCGCACGCGAAGGCGGCGGCGACGTAGCCCAGGAGGATGGTGGCCTCGACTGGTGGCAGCTGATGGCGGAGCTCCCGCCTGAGGAGTTCGACAAGAGACTGATCGAGCTGCTGAAGGTCGAGATCGGCGAGATCCTGCGCACCGGCGCCGATAAGATCGATGCGAGCCTGTCGCTGCAGGAGATGGGTCTCGATTCACTCATGGGCGTGGAGTTATCGGTCGCTCTCGAGAGCCGCTTCGGAGTGCGGCCGCCGGTGCTGTTGCTGAGCGACACGCCGACCGTCTCCAAGATGGCGGCATGGTTGAGCGCCCAGCTGCGCGGCGGCACGCACGAGGGCGTTCAGGAGGAAGCGCGCGCCCAGGTCGAGAAGGTGGTGAGTCAGCACGGGGGCGAGCTGCCGGCGGAGGAGCTCGAGCGGCTCGCCGCGCAGCTGCTCACGGGCGCGACCGCGAGCCGCAGGATGATCAATTAGCATGCAGCGCAAGAGCTCACCCGGCCTCAGCGCGCAGATGAAGGAAGACCTGATTCAGCGCGGCCTCGAGACCCGCGTTCGCTCTGCCCGGGACGCCGCGGGCGCGGCGGTGAGGCGCAATGCGCCCGACGCCGCGGCGTCCGACCGCTATTGCCGCTTCGATCTGCACCCGGGGTACCAGCAGCTGCGCATCATCGCCGACGGCGCCGCGCAGCTCGGCATCGCGAGTCCCTTCTTCAAGGCGCACGAGGGAATCGCCGGGGCCCGGACCCGCATAGCGGGCCGGGAGTATCTCAACTTTTCCAGCTACAACTACCTCGGACTCAACGGCCATCCGGCGGTGGCCGCGGCGGCCAAGGCCGCGATCGATCGATACGGGACCTCAGTCTCCGCGAGCCGCGCGGTCTCGGGCGAGCGCCCCGTGCACCGTGAGCTGGAGCAGGCGCTCGCGCGGGTCTACGGCACCGATGCTGCGGTGGTCCTGGTGAGCGGTCACGCCACCAACGTGACCACCATCGGCTGCCTCTTCGGCGCGCGCGATCTGGTGCTGCACGATGAGCTCATCCACAACAGCACCCTGCAGGGCATCCAGCTCGCGGGGGCGCACCGGGTGTCCTTCCCGCACAACGACTGGGGCGCGCTCGATGAGCTGCTCGCACGCCAGCGCCGCGACTACGAGCGGGTGCTGATCGTGCTCGAGGGCATCTACAGCATGGACGGGGACTACCCGGATCTGCCGCGCTTCATCGAGGTCAAGCGCCGACATCGCGCCTTTCTCATGGTCGACGAGGCGCATTCCTTCGGTGTCATGGGGCCGGGGGGCTTAGGTGTCCGCGAGCATTTCGCCGTGGCGGGGACCGACGTCGACATCTGGATGGGTACTCTCAGCAAGGCCCTCGCCGGATGCGGCGGCTACATTGCCGGCACGACGGCGCTCATCGAGCACCTGAAATTCCTGGCGCCGGGCTTTCTCTACAGCGTCGGCATGGCGCCGCCGCTGGCGGCCGCCTCGCTCGCAGCCCTTGAGCTCCTGCTCGAGCATCCGGAGCGGGCGCGCGTGCTGCGCGCGCGCGGCGCACTGTTCCTGGAGCTCGCGCGCGCCGCCGGCATCGATACCGGTACCAGCGCCGGCATCTCGGTGATTCCTGCGATCGTCGGCAGCTCGATCCGCGCCGCGCGCGTGTCGGAGGGTCTATACACCCGCGGCATCAACGTACAACCCGTGTTCTACCCCGCGGTGCCCGAGAAGCAGGCGCGGCTGCGTTTCTTCATGAGCTGCGAGCACAGCGAGTCCGACATTCGTACCGCGGTCGCGGCGCTGGCGGCGGAGCTGCTCGATCAGAACGGGGCCGACCGAGCCTCGGACGCGACCCATGCTCATTGACGCAACCCGCCTGACCTGGAGAGCGCTCTGCGGACGCATGCCGACCGGCATCGAGCGCGTGAGCCTTGCGTACGTCGCGCGCTACCAGCACGAGGCGCAGGCGCTGCTCGTGTGGCAGTGCTGCGCATTCCTCCTGCCGCCCGGCGCATCGCGCCGGCTGTGGAGGCTGCTGCTGGCGCCGCCCGGCGGACGCTCGCGTCGAGCAATTGCGCTGGTGGTGCTGTGGGGCGCACTCGCCGGCGCCGCCACCTTCCATCGGGTCAGGGGGCACATTCTCCTCAACACCGGACACTTCGGGCTCGAGGGGCGCCTCTACCGCCTGGTGCTGCGTCACCACCGCTTCAGGCCGGTGTTCTTCGTTCACGATCTGATTCCGATCACCCATCCGGAGTACGTCCCGCCGGGGGACGGTGACCGGCACGCGATCCGCATCCGCACCGCGCTTGAGCGCGGCGTCGCCCTCATCGCCAACTCGCGCGCGACGCTCGCGGAGCTCACCGCACATGCGGCAGAGATTCGCGTCGCGATTCCCGCTGCGGTGACCGCGCCGTTGGCCTCGGGCCTTAAGCGCGCCGCGCCGGGCGCGCGTCCGCTCGCGGGCCCTTATTTCGTCATCCTGGGAAACATCGAGGCGCGCAAGAATCACCTGCTGCTGCTGCAGGTGTGGCGGCAGCTCGTCGAGCGCTTCGGCAGCGCGGCCCCGAAGCTCGTCATCATCGGCAAGCGCGGCTGGGAGTGCGAGAACGTGCTCGATCTGCTCGATCGCTGCGACCCTTTGAGGGGCTTCGTCATCGAGCATTCCAACTGCGCGGATCCCGAGCTGCAGGACTACCTGCACCACGCGCAAGCGCTCCTCTACCCATCCTTTGCCGAAGGCTATGGCATGCCGGTCATTGAGTCACTGTCATTCGGCGTGCCGGTCGTGGTGAGCGATCTGCCGGTCTTCCGCGAGGTGGGGGGCGAGGTACCTGAGTACATCGATCCCCTGGACGGCAAGCGCTGGGCCGAGGTGGTGACGGAGTTTGCGCGGCCCGACAGCCCCCTGCGGGCGGCGCAGCTCGAGCGCCTGAGCCGCTTCAGGGAGCCGACGTGGCCGGAGCACTTCGCGATCGTCGACGAGCTGCTCGGGCGATTGCACGGCTCGGTCGGCACGACGGGCGAGCTGATCGACGGCCGTGTGCAGGTCGGGGATGGGGTCGGCGTTCGGTGAGCGCACAGCGCTGCTTCCTGCTGCTGCAGGGAGTGTGCTCGCCGTTCTTTGCCAGGCTCGCGGATCGGCTGCGCGCGCAGGACCATCACATTCTCAAGGTCAATTTCAACGGCGGCGACCTGGCCTACTGGGGCGCGCGGCCCTCGCGGCTGTTCCGTGCACACGCGCAGCAGCTCGGGGAGTTCCTCAGCGAGCAGTTCGCCCACTCGGCGGTGACCGACCAGGTGCTGTTCGGCGACTCACGGCCGGTGCACCGACAGGCGCTCGCGTGGGCGCGGCGGCACGGGGTGCGAACCCACGTGTTCGAGGAGGGTTACTTCCGCCCCAACTGGGTGACGCTCGAGCGCGACGGCGTCAACGCCCGCTCGCGGCTGCCCCGCGATCCACTCTGGTTCAGGACCGCGGCTGCTCGGCTCCCCGATGCGGGCGATGGCGAGCCCTTTCAGGCTCCGTTTCGGGCGCGTGCCTGGCATGACGTGATGTACCACTGCGCGGGTGTCGTCAATCCGCTGCTGTTCGCCGGCTATCGAACCCACGCGCTGGTCAGCGCGCCGGTGGAGTATCTGGGCTACACGCGGCGCTTCACGCAGCTTGCGCTGATCGAGCGCCGCGAGCTCCGGCGGGCGGAACGCGTAGCGCGCGGGGCAGCACCGTACTACCTGCTGCCGCTGCAACTGAACGGCGATGCGCAAATCCGCGAGCATTCGCCCTTTTACGACATGCACGATGTTCTCGAAGTCGTCATGCAGTCATTTGCCGGCCACGCGCCCGCAGATGCGCGCCTCGTGATCAAGAATCATCCGCTCGACATGGCGCTCGTCGACTACGCTGACCTGATCGCCGCGCTCGAGCGGCGCTTCGAGCTCGGCGGACGGATCGAGTATCTCGAGGCCGGAGACCTCGGTCTGCTGCTCACACGCGCCCGAGGCATGGTGACCGTGAACAGCACCGCCGGTACGCTCTCGCTCGCCGCCGGCTGTCCGACGATTGCGCTCGGCCAGGCGATCTACGACCTCCCGGGGCTGACCTTTCAGGGCTCACTCGATGACTTCTGGCGCGGCGGGCAGCCCGCCGACCCGCAGCTCTACCGCTGCTTTCGCAACACGATCATTCACGCTACCCAGGTCAACGGCGGCTTCTACTCGCGACCCGGCATGGACCTCGCGGTGCATAACGCCGCGCCGCTGCTTGCCGCCGAGCGCTCACCGCTCGAGGAGCTGCTGTGAGGGGCGCGGTGCCGGCGCCGCGCTGCATCCTGATCACCGGCGCGACCGGCGCCATCGGCGGCGCGCTCGCCGAGGAGTACGCGCAACCGGGTACCACGCTGATCCTGCACGGCCGGCGCCCGGACCGGCTCGAGGCGATCGCGGCAGTGACGCGGGCGGCGGGCGCGCGTGTACTGACGCACAGTGGTGACCTGCGCGAGGTCGAGGCGCTGCGCGCCTGGGTGACCGAGGTGAGCGCCGCCGAGCCGATCGATCTCTTCATCGCCAATGCCGGCGTCAACACCAACATCGGAGCCGACGGTGCCGGGGAGCGCTGGGAGGCGACCGAGGCGCTGCTCGATACCAACATCAAGGGGACGATCGCCGCCGTCGATGCGCTGCTCCCCGCCATGCGTCGGCGCCGGCAGGGGCAGATTGCGCTCGTGAGCTCACTCGCAGCGTTCTACGGCTTGCCTGTCACGCCGAGCTACTGCGCCAGCAAGGCGGCGCTCAAGGCCTATGGCGAGGCGCTGCGCGGCTGGCTGCGGGAGGAGGGCATTCGCGTCAGCGTGGTGATGCCCGGCTACGTCGATTCCGACATGTGCCGCAGCATGCCCGGCCCGAAGCCGTTCCTGCTGACGCCAGGCCAGGCCGCGCGGCTCATCCGGCGGCGCCTGGCCGCGGACGCGCCCCGCATCAGCTTTCCGGTGCCACTCAGCTGGGGAGCCTGGTGGCTGTCGGTCATGCATCCAAGTCTTGCAGGCTGGATTCTCAGGCGGCTGAACTACGGTGGCTGAGGCGCTGCTGTCCCGCCTGCTGCCGGCGCTGGCGGCGGGCGTGCTGCTGTCGCTCCTCATCGAGTGGGCGCTCCGTCCCCGGCCGCGGCCCGCGTGGCGGCGGCCGTGGGCCGCGCTCGGCGTGCATCTCGCCCTCTGGCTGGCCGTGTTCGCCGCGGAGCTCGCCGTCTTCCGGCGGCCGTGGTTTGCCGCCGCCAACGTGGATGCCCTGTTCGTCGCCCTGGTGCTGGTGAACAACGCCAAGCTCGATGCGCTGCGCGAGCCCTTCATCTGGCAGGATTTCGAGTACTTCACCGACGCGCTGAGGCATCCGCGGCTGTACCTCCCGTTCCTCGGAATGTGGCGCCTGGCTGTTGCGCTCGCGGCCATCGGCGGCGCCATCGTGGCCGGCGTTTCGCTCGAAGCCTCCCTGGTGAGCGCGATCGGCATCCGCGCCTTCGTCGCCACCGTCGTCGTGCTCGCCGCCCTCGCCGCCGGCCTGCTGCTCGTCGCGTCTTCCCGCCTGCCACCCGCGAGCTACGATCCGGCCGCGGACCTGCGCCGGTTGGGCCTGCTCGCAAGCCTGTGGCGCTATGGGGCCGATGAGCGGCGGACCGCGCCGACATTTGCTGCGTCGGTGTTCGTGTCCGGCGCCACGGCCCGCGAGGGCGTGCAACCCGACCTGATTGCCATCCAGAGCGAGTCCTTCTTCGATCCACGCCGTACCTTTCCCGGCGTGCGGCGCGAGGTTCTCGCGCATTTCGATGCGCTCAAGGTATCGGCCGCGGCCCACGGGGCGCTTAAGGTCGGAGCCTGGGGAGCGAACACGGTGCGTACCGAGTTCGCCTTCCTGAGCGGGATCGATTCGCAGGCCCTCGGCATCCATCGCTTCAATCCCTATCGCCGGGCGGCCCGGCAGCAGCCGCCCACCGTCGCCTCGTTTCTGAGGGACCGCGGCTACCGCACCGTGTGCCTGCACCCGTACCCGGGCAGTTTCTATGGCCGCGACGGCGTGCTGCCGAAGCTCGGCTTCGATGAGTTCATCGACATCGAAGGCTTCGCTGGCGCCGTACACGAAGGGCCGTTCGTGAGCGACCGGGCGGTCGCCGAGATGATCTGCGGCATGGTGCGATCCGGGCACCGGACGCAACCGCTGTTCGTGTTCGCGATCACCATGGAGAACCATGGGCCGTTGCATCTGGAGACCGTGACGGCGGAGGACGTGACGCCTCTGTGCACCGCGCCACCGCCACGGGGTTGTGAGGATCTGGTCGTCTATCTGCGGCATCTCGCCAACGCCGATCTCATGATCAGGACGCTGCGCGAGTGTCTGGAGGCGGTGCCGGGTCCGGCGGGACTGTGCTTCTACGGCGATCATGTGCCGATCATGGACAAAGTCTATGCGGCGCTCGGCAGCCCCAATGAGACGACCCAATAAGTGATCTGGAACAACAGGGCGGCCGACCTCCACCGAGCCGCACCGCTCGCCGCGAGTCTCCCCGTCGAGCGGCTCAGTCAGCTCTGGCTGCAACAGGCGGGGCTGATGGATCGAAGGCGCTGCGATCCGGACACGGTTTCCACACCTGCGACTTGATGCCGAGTCGCTCGAGCAGATCGCCCGACCACCAGAACAGGCCGATGCGCCGATCACGGAGCGCAGCTAGGCGGAAGAGATCGAGCCCGGTCGCGGGCAGGAACGGATTGCGCCGGCCATAGGCCCAGATCTCAACCCGCTTGACGGGCCGTACGCTCGCGCCGCGCGCATGGAAGCCATGTGTGTCGGCGACGATGAGGGTGTTCGCCGGTACCGCGAATTCGCGCGGCGGCGGCAGACCTAAGGCCCGTAGCTGCGCGGGCGTGACGCGCAGCGACCCCTCACCGGCTGTACCTATCGTCGTGCGAGACCCAGGCGAGACTCTGTCGCCGCTCCCATGCGAGGCGCCGTCGCGTGAGGCGGTGAGAGCCCGGCACGTAGTTGAAGCACGCGCCGCCCGCCTCGACGTCGGTGAGATACAGCCACGCCTTGACGGTGGCATGAAAGGTGTCCGAGTGGAGCGCCTCCTGCGGATCCTCGCCCGCGCACCCGGCATGACTCAGGATCGTCTGCACGTAGACCATGGGCTCGGCATCGAAGTTGCCGGCGACGTAGTCGATGAGACCACGCCAGCGAGGATCAGCGAGCAGTATGGCCAGGGCTGGCATCGCGGTCAGCGTGGCGTGGTCGCACGCGATCCGGCGTGTCACGGCATCGCCCTGCAGCTGCTCGCGCGCCGCTCCGCGGTACTTACGCACCTGCTCGAGGAGTGCTGCGAACTGCGGCTGCGGAAGAATCTGCAGCTTGACGATGAAGCCGTCGCGGTCGAAGGCCGCGCGATCCTCGGCCGGGATGAGCGCCGCCAGGCGTCGCCGCCGCATAGCCGCCAGGGCCTCCGCGGTCCGCAGCCGCCACAGGTGCAGACCGCGGGCATTGAGCCAGCGACTGCCGATCAGCGGATTGTCCGTGAAGGATTCACCGGGTGAGGAGCTGGCTAGTCCACGGCGGCCCGAGCAGTACGCTGCGCATCGCTCTGGTGACCGCACGACTCAAGACCGCACCTGACTACGGGAGAAATGCTGGGGCCAGTCGCGTGCGTTCGCCCCGTTTTGGTGTCAAGGTGAAGCGATCATGGTGTCGATCTCTGCGCTTGAGGCGCTCCTCAGGAGCGCGGATGGCCGGATGGCTCATGGTCGCCGGCCTGGCTGCTACTGCGTATACCGCTACCAAAGCAAGCTCGGCTGCGCCGTGAACATCACCCAGCCACTCGCAACCATCGTCATCATTCCGGTGCGCGGCGTCCCGCGGCATCTCGAGTCACTGTGGCGGGGGCTGTGCGCGCAGGAGTATCGCGCCTGGCGGCTGATATGGGTGGTCGAATCGCTGCACGATCCGGCCCATGGAAGGGTGCGCTGTCGGCGCTGCTCCCGCGGCGGGACGCGCCGTGAGCGGAGCTTTTGATCGCGGGCGCGGCAACCGACACCGGACAGAAGGTTCATAACCTACTCAGCGCGCTCACGCGGCTGCGACCGGAGGATCGCATCGTGGTGTTTGCGGACGCCGATATTATCCCGCCGCGCGACTGGCTGACCCGCATCGTCGCGGCACTCGCCCCTCCCAAGGTCGCCGCGGTCTCGGGCTACCGCTGGCTCGTACCGGATGCGCAAAACCTCGCGACGCTGCTGGTGTGCGCGGCGAATGCATCGATCGCAACGCTGCCGCGCCTGCGCAATCTCAATCACGCCTGGGGCGGCACCATGGCGCTGCGCCGCGAGACGCTCGATGCACTGCATATGGAGAGCGTCTGGCAGGGCAGCATCAGCGATGACCTGCCGCTGACGACGGCGCTCAAGGCGCGCGGCGAGGCCGTCGTCGGACCGCGGGAGCTGCTGCTGCCGACACGGGTCGCGTACGACTGGCGCGGGGGCCTCGGCTTTGCGCGACGGCAATACCTGCTCTTGAGGATCTACGCGCCGGGACTGTGGGCGCTGGCCGCGACCGGCACCACACTGCCGCTCATCGGCTGGGCGACCGCCGTGCCACTCGCGCTGGCCGGTGACCGGCTGGCACTCGCAGTCATCGTCGTGGCGAACGCGCTGAACCAGGCACGCGCGCTGCTGCGGCGTCGTGTGGTGGGCGCTCTCTGGGGTGAGGAGGGCCTCGAGTGCATGCGCGGGGTTCTGGCGCTCAACCGCTGGGCGACGCCGCTCTGTCTGGGCTTTCATGCGGCGGTCATCTGGTCGACGCTGATGGCGCCGCCAGATCGAGTGGGCGGACCGGATCTATCGCATCGAGTCCCGGCAGCGGCTGCGACTGCTGCGCAGCCCGGAGGGCGGAGCCAGGTCATGACCGCGGCGGCGCCCCCAGCGGCGGGCCGGCTCGGGCGCTCCCGAGTCGCGCCGCGCCTTTCGCCGCTACTGGATCCGCGAGCCGCTCGATGGGCTGTGGAAGGCCGCACTCCATCATTCCATGAGGCTCATGCCGATCGCGGTGTGCTCCGCGCTGGGCGCGCCGCTCGGCCGCCTGCTCGGCCGCACGGTGCACCGTGGTATGGATGCGCGTGCGCGGCGCAATTACCTGTGGCTGCAGCCGGAGGCGAGCCCGGAGCAGCTCGAGCGCGCGATGCAGGCAATGTGGAGCAACCTCGGACGGACCATGGCCGAGCTGTCGGCGATGGACCCGTCTGTGGACATCCGGACGCGTGGCCGTCACAGGCGCCGAGCACCTGTTGGCAGCGCAGCGCGCGCGGCGCCCCTTCATCGTCGCCTGCCTGCATCTGGCGAACTGGGAGCTGACCGGGATCGGGCTGGTGAGCCTCGGGCTCGAGTGCTGCAGCGTGTTCGAGCCCACCGGAACCCGATTCGATGTAAGGCTGATGACGGCTGCACGCGCGCGCCTCACGAAGCGCCATCCCATCTACCCGCCCGGGAAAGCGAGCGCACACGCCCGGGCGCTGCCGTCGTGCGCCGCCGGCAAGGGCTGCACATACACATCGACGAGCCGTTCAAGGGCCAGGTCAATGCTCCGTCCCTCGGGCGACCGCTACCGATCCGGGGAAACATCATGAACGCCGTGCGCCTCGCGCTGGTGGCGGACGCGTTTTAGATTCCAGCCTACGCCGAGCGCGTCGGTGACGGTGCCCGATTCAAGCTGGTGTGCTGAGGCGCCGTTTGCGCTCCTGCGCAGCGGCGACAAGACTACGAGACCTTCGCCCGTCGAGCGGCTCGATGCCGCTCATCGGCGCGCTCATTCGCGAGCGACTCGAGCAGTGGCGGCTGCTCGGTGAGCGTCTGTTCGATGAGTGACAGAGCGAGGAGGTAGAGCGGTAATTTATGACCGGCGCCGGCAAGCTCGCTCTGGAGATGTCACCGGGCAAAGCGTTTGCTTGACTTCGCGCGTGTTGGCGCGCGACGATTTCGCATGTCGCAAGAAGC
>CAWDQL010000011.1:0-74229 GCA_963804465.1 uncultured Gammaproteobacteria bacterium | reverse complement strand
ATGGGACCACTCATGGGACCACCGGAGGTTTCTGGCTGACTCTGAAAGGCTGGTCGGAGCGCCGAGATTTGAACTCGGGACCCCTTGCACCCCATGCAAGTGCGCTACCAGACTGCGCCACGCTCCGACACCGATCTTGTTCTTCTTGGGGGGACGCGGCGCTGGGGACGGGCGCCACCGGCCTATGATACTGAGCTTTGCCGCCGCAGTCAGTCAGGCGGCCTGAAGCGGCTCTGCTGGAACAAGCTCAAGACCCGCAGCTTGCCCTTCAACGGCAAGATCGAAAGCCAGAACGGCGAGACGCGCATCAGCGCAGCCGTCGAGCCGCCCGGCTCCGTAACGGACGCTCGCGTCCGTTACGGGCTGGAAGTCACGCGCGAGGGCATACAGACGCAGGAGGCCATGGCCCGTTCTAGCGCCGCAGAATCTTCATCAGGTCTTCGAGCTCGGTCCGCACCTGTTTGACGATCTGCTGGCTCTGGCTGAGATCCGTGCGGGCCTCTTCGCCCGTGAGCTTGTTGCGCGCGCCGCCGATGGTGAAGCCCTGGTCGTAGAGCAGGCTGCGGATCTGGCGGATCACGATGACGTCCTGGCGCTGGTAATAGCGGCGGTTGCCACGGCGCTTGACGGGCTTCAGCTGCGGGAACTCCTGCTCCCAATAGCGCAGCACGTGCGGCTTCACGCCACAGAGCTCACTCACCTCGCCGATGGTGAAGTAGCGCTTGCCGGGGATCACCGGCAGCTGGGCGTTATTCTTTGGCTCCAACATAGGCTTCGACCCGCGCCTTGAGTTTCTGCCCCGGACGGAAGGTGACGACCCGCCGCGCGCTGATCGGAATCTCCTCCCCCGTCTTCGGGTTGCGCCCCGGGCGCTGGTTCTTATCGCGCAGATCGAAGTTCCCGAAGCCGGACAGCTTCACCTGCTCCCCGCCCGACAGCGCAGCACGAACCTCCTCAAAGAAGAGATCCACGAGCTCGCGCGCCTCGCGCTTGTTGAGCCCGAGCTGGTTGAACAACGCTTCTGCCATCTCCGCTTTAGTCAGGGCCATTTCGTTATTCTCTGATTCTTGCGTTCAGGCTCTCGCGCAAGTCGCTCACTACGGAGGTCATTAGACGTTCCACGTCCTCATCCGTAAGAGTGCGAGAAATATCTTGAAAAATCAAGCCTAAAGCGATGCTTTTTCGACCTGGTTCGAGGCCGGGACCACGATACACGTCGAAAACGCGGAGACCACGCAGCAAGCTTGATGACGCCAAGGTTACACGCTCGGCCAGGGCACTTAAAGTCACCGACTCATCGACCACTATTGCAAGGTCCCGCCGCACCTGGGGAAAGCGCGAGATGTCCTCAAACACGGCCCTCTTGACAGCGAGCGCCCCAAGGTCCAGCTCGAAGAGTATCGGCGCATATGTAAAGTCAAGCTCCTTCACCAGCGCCGGGTGGAGCTCGCCGAGCCAGCCCACCGGAATTGCGCGGCGCAGCACGCGCGCGGTGCGCCCCGGATGGAGCGGCGCAAGCTCGGCCGCCTCGAAGGTGAAGCTGTCGGACGCTCCGGTCCCGGCAAGGAGCGCCGCCAGATCGCCTTTCGCGTCGTAGAAGTCCGCCCGCGCGCGGTCCTCCTTCGGCACGCCCCACTGCTCCGGCAGCCGCGGCCCGCATGCGAGTCCCGCGAGCGTGTCGATCTCGTGGGTGACGTTCCCCGCGTACTCAAAGCGGTTGCCGCGCTCGAACAGGCGAATGCGATCCTGCTGGCGGCGCTGATTCTCAAGCGCGGCGCGCAGCAGCCCGGGCCACAGCGAGACGCGCATCACCGAAAGATCGCTCGCGATCGGGTTCGAGATGGCGCGCGCGGGGCGTCCGGGAAAGAGTCTTTCCTGAAGTGCGGGGTCGACGAAGGCGTAAGTGATGGCCTCCTGGTAGCCGCGGGCGGCGAGCGCCTCGAGCACCGAACGCTCCGCCGGCTGCTCCTCGGGCAGTAGTTTGAAACGCTGCGCGGCGGATGCGTCGGTCTCGGGGATCTCCTCCCACACCGCCAGTCGGGCGACTTCCTCGATGAGGTCCGCTTCGATGGAAATGTCGAAACGGTGCGCGGGAGGCGTCGCCTGCCAGCCCGTCGAGGTCGGCTTGACCTTCATCCCGAGGCCGGTGAGTGCCTTCACGACGCGCGTGGCCGGCACCTTCAGACCGAGGAGACGCTGCAGCTGCGTGGCGCGCAGCGAAACCTTCGGGCGCTTCGGCAGATGCGCGGCGCTTGCGGTGACCTCCACCTTTGCCGCAGCGCCTCCGGCGATCGGCAGCAGCAGCGAGATCGCTCGCTCGATGGCACGCGCCTGCTGGGTCGGATCGACGCCGCGCTCGAAGCGCTGGCTGGCATCGGTGAGGAGACCTAAGCGCCGACCGCTCCCCTGCACCGCTTGCGCAGCGAAGTAAGCGCTCTCGAAGAGGATGTCGGTGGTGTCCGCCGTCACCGAAGTCCGCAGTCCTCCCATGATGCCGGCGAGCCCGATCGGCCCGTCGCCATCGGTGATGAGCAGCATGTCGGGCGCCAGAGTGACCGTCTTGCCGTCGAGTAGCGTCAGAGTCTCCCCGGCACGCGCGAGTCGCACGCGGATCCGCTCTTTGAGCTTTGCCAGATCGTAGCCATGCATCGGCTGACCGAGCTCGAGCATCACGTAGTTCGTGACATCGACCACCGGGCTGATCGATCGCAGGCCGGAGCGGCGCAGCCGCTCGACCATCCAGATCGGGCTCGCCGCACGGTTGTTGACGCCGCGGACGATGCAGCCCGCAAAGCGCGGGCAGCCCGCCGGGGCGTCGAGCTTGACCGGGAAGCGATCGGTGCGCGCACTGCGTGCGCTCGGGATCCTGGGGCCCGTCACGCGCGTCCCTGCGAGTGCCGCAACCTCGCGGGCCAGCCCTAAGATCGACATGGCATCGCCGCGATTGGGCGTGATGTTGACATCGAGCACCGACTCATCGAGCGCCAGGTACTCGCGCAGCGGCTTGCCCAGCGGCGCATCGCTCGGCAGCTCCAGAATCCCGCTCGAGGAATCCGCGAGCCCGAGCTCCTTCGCAGACGCCAGCATGCCCTGCGACTCGACGCCACGGAGCCTGGCGGCGCCGATCTCGACCTCTCCCGGGAGCTTCGCGCCCACTGTCGCCAGCGCGCTCTTTAATCCGGCGCGCGCATTCGCGGCACCGCAGACGATCTGCAGCGGCTGTCCGCTGCCGGTGGAAACGCGGCACACCTGCAGCTTGTCCGCGCTCGGATGGCGCTCCGCGGCGAGAATCTCCGCAACCACGACGCCCGAGAACGGTGGCGCGGCGGGCTCGAGCGTCTCGAGCTCAAAGCCCGCCATCGTGAGGCGCGCGCCGAGCTCTTGCGCCTGCCACGGGATCTTCACCCACTCGGCGAGCCAGGAGTACGGAACCTTCATGAGCTGAACGCCCGGAACTGCCGCAGGAAACGCAGGTCGTTTTCGAAGAACAGCCGCAGGTCGTTCACCCCGTAGCGCAGCATGGCGAGCCGATCGATGCCGGCGCCGAAGGCGTAGCCGGTGTAGCGCTCGGGATCGACGCCGCTCGCCTTGAGCACATTCGGGTGCACCATGCCGCAGCCCGAGATCTCCAGCCACCCGGTCTGCTTGCAGGTGCGGCAGCCCGCCCCGCCGCAGAAGACGCACGACATATCGACCTCCGCCGAGGGCTCGGTGAACGGGAAGTACGACGGCCGCAGCCGCAGCGCCAGATCGCGCTCGAAAAACGCCTGCAGGAACCCATGCAGGATCGCCTTCATGTTGGCGAGGCTCACGTTCTCGTCCACCACCAGTCCCTCGAGCTGGTGGAACATGGGCGAGTGCGTCATGTCGGAGTCGCAGCGGTACACGCGCCCCGGAGCGATGATGGCAAGCGGTGCGCCGCGATCGAGCAGCGCCCGAATTTGCACCGGGGAAGTGTGGGTGCGAAGCAGCCGCCCGTCGGGGAAGTAGAAGGTGTCGTGCAGCGCCCGCGCCGGATGGTTCTGCGGGATGTTGAGCGCGGCGAAGTTGTGGAAGTCGTCCTCGATCTCAGGTCCCGAGGCGACATCGAACCCCGCACGACGAAACAGCGTCTCGATGCGCAGGCGCGCCCGGGTGACGGGATGGAGTCCGCCCGACTCCTCGCCCCGTCCCGGGAGCGTGACGTCGATGCGGCCCTCGAGCAGCTTCTTCTCGATGTCGGTGCGCTCTAGCTGCGCGCGGCGCGCTTCGAGCGCGCGCGTGAGCTCGGCCTTGGCTTCGTTGATGCGCGCCCCGGCCGCCGGCCGCTCGGCAGGAGCGAGGCTGCCGAGCGCCTTCAGCTGCTCGGTGAAGGTCCCCTTCTTCCCAAGCCAGCGCACGCGCGTCTCTTCGAGCGCGGCAGGCTCGGCGCAGGCGGCGACTTCAGCGAGCGCCTGCCGCAGGAGGGCCGTGAGGTCCAAAGGCCCCCCGTTCAGCTGATGCCGAGGGCGGTCTTCGCCTGCTGCGCGATAGCGCCGAACGCCGCCGTGTCGTGCACCGCGATGTCGGCGAGCACCTTGCGGTCGATCTGCACGCCGGCCTTGTTGAGGCCGTTGATGATGCGACTGTAAGTGAGCCCGTAGAGCCGCGCGGCGGCATTGATGCGCGTGATCCACAGAGCCCGGAACTCGCGCTTGTTCTGTCGCCGGTCGCGGTAGGCGTACTGACCGGCCTTGATGACGGCCTGCTTGGCGGCGCGGTAGACCTTGCGCCGGGCGTTGTAATAGCCCTTCGCCTTGCCAAGAACTTTCTTGTGACGGCGCCCGGCCGTCACGCCACGTTTCACTCGTGCCATGGTGTTACTCGCTAAATTAAGGTGGACGCGTTCGTGGTGCGCTTCAGCGGTGATAGGGCAGCAGCTGCTCTACCCGGCCGACATCGGTCTTGTCGACGAGGCTCGAGCCGCCGGAGCGCGCCTGGCGTTTGACCTTGCGGTCCTTGTGGCCGAGATTGTGGCGACGATTCGCCGCGTACCGCTTGAAGCCCTTCGCCGTTTTGCGAAAGCGCTTGGCCGCGGCCCGGTTGGTTTTCAACTTGGGCATCGATCAACTCCTCATTTATATAGCTACCGTTCGCAAGGTGCTTGACTTGAGCACCCGCTACGGGCGAACGCCCCGCGGGACCTGGTCGGTCCTTTAAGGGAGTTACTTCTTCTTCGGTGCAAACACCATGACCATCTGCTTGCCCTCCATGAGCGGGTTCTGCTCGACCACCGCGTGAGGCGCGAGGTCGCCAGAAACCCGGTCCAGGAGCTTGCGCCCGAGGTCCTGGTGCACCATCTCACGGCCACGGAACCTTAAGGTCACCTTGGCCTTGTCGCCCTCGGTGAGGAAACGCGTGAGATTACGCAGTTTGATCTGGTAATCCGACTCGCCCGTACCGGGACGAAACTTCACTTCCTTGACCTGAATCTGCTTCTGCTTGCGCTTGGCCGAGTGGGCTTTCTTGTTCTGTTCGAACAGGAACTTCCCGTAGTCCATGATGCGCACGACCGGCGGTTCGGCGGTCGGCGACACCTCGACCAGATCGAGCTCCGCTGCGGTAGCCATTTGCAGGGCGTCGAAACGCGACATCACCCCGGCCTGCGACCCATCGGCCGCGATCACACGCAGTTGCGGCGCATTGATCTCTTCGTTGCGCCGCACGCGCTTTATTGCACTAGCGATTCGTTAACCCTCCAAACTCCTGCGCCCGCGGCTTTCGAGCTCGATGCGGAGTCGTTCGGCGAACGTCTCCGGGGCCATCGTGCCCAGGTCCTTGCCGCTTCGGGTACGCACTGCAAGCAGATTTGCGGCCACTTCCTTGTCGCCCGCTACCAAAAGATACGGAACACGCTGCAGCGTGTGCTCGCGAATCTTAAAGCCGACCTTCTCGTTACGCAAGTCGGACTCGACCCGAAAGCCCTGATTTTTCAGGGATTCCGTGATCTTTCCGACATACTCGTCCTGGCGGTCGGTGATGCTCAACACCACCGCCTGCGTGGGGGCCAGCCAGGCCGGCAGCCGCCCCGCGTGGTGCTCGAGCAGGATCGCAAAAAAACGCTCCAGCGACCCGAACATCGCCCGGTGGAGCATCACCGGAGTGCGCTTGGCGCTGCGCTCATCGATGTAATACGCGCCTAAGCGCTCGGGCATGTTGAGGTCCACCTGCAGTGTCCCGCACTGCCAGTCCCGTCCGATGGCATCCCGCAGGACGAACTCGAGCTTGGGGCCGTAGAAAGCGCCCTCCCCCTTGTTGAGCGTGTACTCGATCCCGGCCGCCGCGGACGCCGTCTCCAGCGCGGACTCCATCCGCTCCCAGATGGCATCGTCGCCGATGCGCTTCGCCGGCCTGTCGGCGTACTTGATCGCTACCTCATCGAAGCCGAAGTCGCGGTAGATATCGAGGATCAGCCTCGTGATCGCCACGCACTCAGAGGTAATCTGCTCCTCGGTCACGAACACATGACCGTCGTCCTGGGTGAAAGCGCGCACGCGCATGAGTCCATGCAGCGCGCCCGAGGGCTCGTAGCGGTGCACCTTGCCAAACTCGGCGAAGCGCACCGGAAGCTCGCGGTAGCTGCGCAGTCCGTGCTTGAAGATCTGCACGTGGCCGGGACAATTCATCGGCTTGATGGCGTAGATGCGCTCATCCGGGGTCTTGGTGAGATACATGCTCTCACCGAACTTCTCAAGGTGCCCCGACTGCTGCCAGAGTGAGGCGTCCATCAGCTCGGGCGCATTCACCTCCTGGTAGCCGGCGGCCGCTTGCCGCTCGCGCATGTACTGGATGAGCGACTGGAATACCGTCCAGCCCTTCGGATGCCAGAAAACGGCTCCCGGCGCCTCCTCCTGCAGGTGGAAGAGATCGAGCTCCTTACCGATCCGGCGGTGATCGCGCTTCTCCGCCTCCTCGAGCCGGGTGAGGTAGGCATCGAGCTGCTTCTTGTCGGGCCAGGCGGTGCCGTAGATCCGCTGCAGCATCTCGTTGCGCGAATCGCCGCGCCAATAAGCGCCCGCGACCTTGGTGAGCTTGAAAGCCTTGAGCTTGCCCGTGGACGGCACGTGCGGTCCGCGGCACAGGTCGACCCAGTTGCCCTGCCCGTAGAGGCTGATGTCCTCTTTGTCGGGAATGCCGGCGATGATCTCGGCCTTGTAGACCTCGCCCTGGTCGCGGAAGAACTTCACCGCCGCATCGCGCGGCATCACGCGCCGCGTGACCTTCTCGTCCGCCTGCGCGAGCTGCGCCATCTTCTTCTCGATCGCCGCCAGATCCTCGGGCGTGAACGGTCGCTTGAAGGCGAAGTCGTAGTAGAAGCCGTCCTCGACCACGGGACCTATGGTCACCTGCGCCTCGGGGAACAGCTCCTTCACCGCCTGCGCCAGCAGGTGCGCGGTCGAGTGCCTGAGGATCTCCAGCCCCGCCGGGTCCTTGTCGGTGACGATGGCGAGGTTCGCGTCCCTGTCGATGACATAGGAGGTGTCGACGAGCTTGCCGTCGACACGCCCGGCGAGCGCCGCACGCGCCAGTCCCGCGCCGATTCCGGCCGCGACTTCTTCCACCCTCACCGGGTGGTCGAAGCGGCGCTGACTGCCATCGGGCAAGGTAACGACGGGCATCGGGTCCTCAGAGAAACTCAGCGTCCTCGGACGATCTTAAGGGACAGCAAAAAAGGGCGCTCCCTTGAGGTCTCGACCCTTAAGGAGCGCCCCTTCATTTTGTCTGGTAGGCGCGAGTGGGATCGAACCACCGACCACCACCATGTCAAGGTGATGCTCTACCACTGAGCTACGCGCCTGAAAACGCATCGCACCCAACGAGGGGCGCGAACGATACAAGAAGAGATGGGATCCACGCAAGCTAAAGCTTGGATTTCCAAGCACTTAGGGCGTCCCAAAGCGCTTTGCATACCGCAAGCTCACCTCAGGTCGGCCGGTGGTGCGGGAAATCCGAGCTCGAGCTGCTTGAGCCTGGCGATCTCATCGCGCAGCCCCGCCGCCTCCTCGAACTCGAGGTTGCGCGCCTTGCGGTACATCTCGGCCTCGAGCTTCTTGATCTCCTTCACCAGCGCCTCGGGGCGCAGATCCGCCGCCGTGCGCGGCTTCTCGCCGCGGCGGCGGCCGCCCGGGCTCGGTGCCTCACTCCGCGCGCCCTCCATGATGTCGGTGACCCGCTTCTCGATCCCGCGCGGAGTGATGCCGTGCGCCACGTTGTAGTCGAGCTGCCTCCTGCGCCGGCGATCGGTCTCATCCATCGCCCGCTGCATGGAGCCGGTCACCCGGTCCGCATAGAGGATCGCGCGCGCATTGATGTTGCGCGCGGCGCGGCCGATCGTCTGGATGAGTGAATTGTCCGAGCGCAGGAAGCCTTCCTTGTCGGCGTCCAGGATCGCAACGAGGGCCACCTCGGGCATGTCGAGCCCCTCGCGCAGCAGGTTGATCCCCACCAGCACGTCGAATTTGCCAAGGCGCAGATCGCGGATGATCTCGACCCGCTCGACGGTCTCGATGTCGGCGTGCAGGTACCGCACACGCACGCCGTGCTCGGAGAGATAGTCGGTCAGGTCCTCCGCCATGCGCTTCGTAAGTGTCGTGATCAACACCCGCTCGCGGCGCTCGGCGCACTTCCTGATCTCCGACAGCACGTCGTCCACCTGGGTCGCCACAGGGCGCACCTCGACTTGCGGGTCGACGAGCCCCGTCGGACGAACGAGCTGCTCGACCACCTGGGATGAGTGCTTCGCCTCGTATCCGCCCGGGGTCGCGGACACGAAGATCATCTGCGGGGCGAGGCTCTCCCACTCCTCGAACTTGAGCGGACGGTTATCGAGCGCGGATGGCAGGCGGAAACCATACTCGACCAGAACCTCTTTGCGCGAGCGGTCGCCGCGGTACATGGCGCCGAGCTGCGGGATCGTCTGGTGACTCTCATCGACCACGAGGAGTGAGTTCTTTGGCAAATAATCGAACAGGCACGGTGGCGGCTCTCCCGGCGCGCGGCCTGAGAGATAGCGCGAGTAGTTCTCGATGCCGGCGCAGTAGCCGACCTCCTTGATCATCTCCATGTCGAAGCGCGTGCGCTGCTCCAGACGCTGCGCCTCGAGCAGCCTTCCCGCCGCACGCAGCTCCTTAAGCCGCACCCCGAGGTCCTCCCGGATCTGATCGACCGCCCCGGTCAGCCGCTCGCGCGGCGTCACGTAGTGGGTGCCGGGGTAGACCGTGAAACGCGGCACCTTGCGATCGACCGCCCCGGTCAGTGGATCGAACAGCGTGATGGAGTCGATCGTGTCGTCGAACAGCTCTACCCGCACCGCCTGGCGCTCGGATTCCGCGGGAAAGATGTCGATGACGTCGCCGCGTACGCGATAGGTCCCCTGCGTGAGATCGAGCTCGTTGCGCGTGTACTGCATGTCGGCGAGGCGCCTGAGCAGCGCGCGCTGCTCGAGCCGGTCGCCGCGTTTCAAATGCAGCACCATCGCGAGATAGGCCTGCGGGTCGCCCAGGCCGTAGATCGAGGAGACGGTCGCGACGATGATCGAGTCAGGACGCTCGAGCAGCGCCTTTGTCGCGGACAGACGCATCTGCTCGATGTGCTCATTCACCGAGGCGTCTTTCTCGATATAGGTGTCGGAGGACGGCACGTAGGCTTCCGGCTGGTAGTAGTCGTAGTAGGAGACGAAGTACTCGACGGCGTTGTGCGGGAAGAACTCGCGAAACTCACCGTACAGCTGCGCCGCGAGCGTCTTGTTGTGCGCGAGCACCATCGTCGGGCGCTGCACGCGCTCAATGACGCTGGCCGCTGCGAATGTCTTGCCGGATCCCGTCACGCCGAGCAGCGTCTGGTGCGCAAGACCCTCGTTCAGGCCTTCGACGAGCTTGTCGATCGCCTGCGGCTGATCGCCCGCGGGCGCGAAATCCGCCTCGAGTCTGAAGGGCCGCTGCTCCTTGGCTTCCATACAGGTCTGGTGCTGTGCTCTTACTGTGGGTGGAAGTGCTCGATCCGCGGTCTGCTCCGTAATGGCCGACGCGGAGCCAATCTCCTAATATAGCGGCTCGCAGCACCTATCAAAGGAGTGAGCGACCTTGCCCGTCTCCCGCCGCGTCCAGCGCGTCAAGCCCTCACCCACTCTCGCCGTCACCGCGCGCGCCGCGCGCCTCAAGGCGGAAGGCAAGGACGTCATAGGTTTGGGGGCGGGCGAGCCGGATTTCGATACCCCCGCCCACATCGGGCAGGCGGGAATCGATGCCATCAAGGGTGGCTTCACGCGCTACACGCACGTCGAGGGGATCGATGAGCTGAAGGACGCCATCATCGCCAAGTTCCAGCGCGACAACGGTCTCAGCTACGAGCGCGGGCAGGTCATGGTGTCGTCCGGTGCCAAGCAGACGATCTACAACCTCTGCGTGGCGGTGCTCGACCCGGGCGATGAGGCTGTCATTCCGGCGCCCTACTGGGTCTCCTACCCCGACATGGTGCTGCTCGCGGACGGGCTGCCCGTGATGCCGCTCGCAGGCTACGCCCAGGGCTATAAAGTTACCCCGCGCCAGCTCGCCGCGGCGATCACGCCGAAGACGCGGCTCGTCATTCTCAATAGCCCCTGCAACCCGACCGGCGCCGCCTATTCGCGTGCCGAGCTCAGGGCCTTGGGCGAAGTGCTGCTCGAGCACCCGCGCATCGTGATCGGCACCGATGACATGTACGAGAAGATCTATTGGGGGGCCGAGCCCTTCTGCAGCCTGGTGACCGCCGTGCCCGAGCTCTACGGGCGAACCGTGACCATCAACGGCGTCTCCAAGGCGTATGCGATGACGGGCTGGCGCATCGGGTACTGCGGCGGGCCGAAGGAAATCATCGCCGCGATGAGCACCATCCAGGGCCAGTCGACGTCCAATCCCTCCAGCATCTCGCAGAAGGCTGCGGTGGCGGCGCTCAACGGCGATCAGACCTGCGTTGTCAAAATGAACCAGGCCTTCAAGGAGCGCCGGGACTTCGTGGTGCGGGCGCTGAATTCCGTCCCCGGTGTGAGCTGCCTGCCCGGCGAAGGGACGTTCTATGCCTTCGCCGAGGTGTCGCGCGCGATTGCCTCGCTCGGCTGCCGCGACGACAACGAGTTCGCTGAGATGCTGCTCAACGACGCCGGGGTCGCAGTAGTCCCGGGCTCGGGCTTCGGCGCCCCGGGGCACGTCCGCCTCTCCTTCGCCTGCAGCATGCAGACGCTCGAGAAAGCCCTGGACCGCATCGCGCGTTTCCTCGTGACGCGCGTCGTCGCCGAGATCGCCTGAGGGTGCGCCGCCCGCCGGCTGGGCAGGACAGCGCCGTCGCGACCCATGCTCTGGTCCGCGCTCGCCGATGCCCTGGTCGTGGTGCACTTCGCGTTCACGAGTTTCGTCGTCTTTGGTGGATTTCTGACGTGGCGCTGGCGCTGGATCGCGCTCTTCCATCTGCCGGCGCTCGTCTGGGGCGGCTGGGTCGAGGTCTCGCACTCGATCTGCCCGCTGACCCCGCTCGAGAACCACTGGCGGCTGCTTGCCGGCGAAGCCGGCTACAGCGAGGGCTTCCTCGCTCACTACCTGGTGCGGGTGCTCTATCCACCCGGACTGACCTGGAACATCCAGTGGGTGCTCCGCCGCCCTGCTACTCACCCTCAACCTCGTGGCGTACGGCGGCTTGCTGCGGCGCTGGCGCCGGCGGAACCAGGAGATCTCAGGCCGAACCCGGCGGTCGCGCTTCGTGAAGCCCATTCCTTGACGTCGCGGAGGCCGGTACCGGAGAATCCGCGCCCTTCGCTAGTCCCTCCCGGTTCCCCGGTAGCTCAGCGGTAGAGCATCGGACTGTTAATCCGTTGGTCGTAGGTTCGATTCCTACCCGGGGAGCCATTTCAAATACTTACACACTAATCCTTCTATCGATTCTCAATGTAGCTTCACATGCGGCTCAGTACGCCGGGTGATGAGCCGCGCGAGGGTGTCGAGCGCCACCTTCGCGTAACCGTGTACTGCCAGCTCATGCATTTTGTAGAGTGAGACGTACATCAACCGGGCGATGTAACCCTCGATCACCATGTTGCCGCCAACCAGCCATCCCATCAGGTTGCCCACGGTGGTGTACTCGCCCAGCGAGACCAGGGACCCGAAGTCGCGGTAGCGGTAAGGCGGCAGTGGTTTACCGTCAAATCGGTTTGCGATCCGTCTGGCCATGTAGGTCGCCTGCTGATGCGCGGCCTGCGCGCGGGGCGGCACGTTCGCATCCTTCCCTGGCCAGGGGCAGGCGGCGCAGTCGCCGATGGCGAAGATGTTCTCGTCCCGCGTTGTCTGGAGCGTCTGCCTCACGACCAATTGGTTCGCGCGGTTTGTCTCGAGTCCGTCCAGGTCCTTGAGGAAATCCGGAGCCTTCACGCCGGCTGCCCATACGACCAATTCCGCCGGAATGATTTCCCCACTCGCGAGTCTGACTCCGTTCGGCAACACCTCGGCGACACGCGCCGACGTTCGCACCCGTACACCCTTGCTCTGAAGGAGCTTGGTGGCAGCATCAGAAAGACGCTTTGGCAATGCTGGCAGGATCCGATCAGCCGCCTCGATAACGTTGAGCTTGATGTCCCGGTCCGGATCGATTCGGTCGAGGCCGTACGCCACCAGTTCGCGTGTCGTGTTGTGCAGCTCGGCGGCG
Source organism: uncultured Gammaproteobacteria bacterium (assembly GCA_963804465.1). Lineage (GTDB taxonomy): Bacteria > Pseudomonadota > Gammaproteobacteria > Steroidobacterales > Steroidobacteraceae > 13-2-20CM-66-19. The sequence continues at coordinate 61,542 of CAWDQL010000011.1, read as the reverse complement.
AGCTCGACGCCGGTGGCCCCCGCACCGATGATCGCAACCTGCAACTGCTCTGGCCGAAGCGGTTCTGGCTGCGCGTGTGCGCGCATAAGGGCGTTGACAAGGCGCCGATGAAAGCGCGTTGCCTCGCTCGATGTCTCAAGGGCGATCGCATGTTCCTTGACGCCGGGAGTGCCGAAATCGTTAGTGAGACTGCCGATTGCGATCACCAGCGTGTCGTAATGGAATACACGCTGCGATGTGATCTCGTTCCCCTCCTCATCGACGACGGCCGCCACCTGCACCTCGTGCCTTTGTCTGTCGAGGCCGATCATCTCTCCAAGGCGGAAGCGGAAGTGATGCCAGTACGACTGAGCCAGATAACTGAGCTCGTGCACGCCCAGATCCATGCTTCCGGCAGCAACCTCATGCAGCAGCGGCTTCCACAGGTGTGTGCGGCTCTTGTCGATCAGCTCGATCTGCGCCGTGCCGCGTTTGCCACATTTGTTGCCGAGCCTGGTGGCGAGCTCCAAGCCGCCCGCTCCACCGCCGACGATGAGGATCAGCTGCGCGGCATTGCGAGCGGTGGGCTGACTACTGTTCACTGCCAGGGTCCAACTCCGCGTCTCGTGACATCGAATTTATTCGCCTGCGTGCGCCAGCGCACGATGATAGCCAACGGCACAGCTATACGGTGCGCGGGACACCGTCGCTCGCCCCCGCCATTGCCATTCGCTGCAATTAGTGACCGCGGCGGTGGCGACGGTGTATCCGAAGATTGGCGAGCAAGGCGGCCGGCCGCCGATACCGCTGGAGCGGATGCTGCGGATCTACTTCCTGCAGCTGTGGTTCAACCTCTCGGACCCGGCGGTGGAGGAAGAACTGTACGACTCGGCGGCGATGCGTAGCTTTGTGGGCATCGACCTGGGGGCGGAAGGTGCGCCCGACGAGACGACGATCTGCAAGTTCCGGCACCTGCTCGAGAGGAACAAGCTCGGTAAGACGCTGCTGCGCGCGGTGAACGAGCACCTGCACCGCAGCGGCATCAAGATCTCCAACGGCACTATCGTGGACGCGACGATTATCGGCGCGCCGAGCTCGACCAAGAACAAGGACGGCAAGCGCGATCCTGAGATGCACCAGGTGGCGAAGGGCAAGCAGTGGTACTTCGGGATGAAGGCGCACGTCGGCGTGGACAGCAAAACCAAGCTGATCCACACGATCCTGGCATCGGCGGCGAACGTGTCGTAGGTCACGATGACCACGCCACGCCAACCCAAGGTGCGCACCCCCATGGAACGGGTCCCTGGTCAGAGTTAAGCCTATGCGCAGCTCTCGAGATGGAAGCCATGAACCGCAGCGTCAGTCCGCACTCCGGGTCCTTTGGAGTCGCCTGAAAGAGCATCCCTTGGCGCGCGTGGGACCTGGGCTCATTACCGGTGTCGCCGACGACGATCCAAGCGGCATAGCGACCTACTCCCAGGCGGGCGCGCAGTTCGGCCTCAACATGCTATGGACAATGCCGCTGGCCTTCCCGCTGATGGCCGCGATCCAGTCGATGTGCGGGTTCATCGGCCGGGTCACCGGGAAAGGACTCGCTGCGAATATCAAGACCGCGTTTCCCCCCGGGGTGCTCCAAGGCGTCGTGCTGCTGCTGCTCATCGCCAATACCCTCAACATCGCGGCCGACGTTGCTGCGATGGGGGAAGTCGCAGAGCTGGTCACGGGTTTCAATCGTCATCTCATGACGGGGTTCTTGGTGATCGGAACGTTGCTGCTGCAGGTGTTCGTCCCCTATCACCGTTACGTTTTCTTCTTGAAGTGGTTGACGCTCGCGCTGCTGGCCTACGCGGCCGTCCTTTTCACGGTTCACGTCCCCTGGGGTGAAGTGGCGCTTCGCACGGTGTGGCCCCGCTTCACAGTGAATTCCAACACGGCCGCGGTAGTGGTCGGCGTATTCGGCACCACTATCAGTCCCTACCTGTTTTTCTGGCAGGCATCCGAAGAGGTCGAGGACATGCAGGCCGCACGGGGAAGCGCACCGCTCGTGCGCGATGCTAGCCACGCAGCTTCGGAACTGCACCGCATCCGCTGGGACACCTGGAGCGGCATGTTCTACTCGGATGTCACAGCCTACTTCATCATTCTGGCGACCGCCGTGACGCTCAACGTCGCGCAAATAACCGACATCAATACTGCAGCGGAGGCGGCGAGCGCTCTTCGTCCGCTCGCGGGTAACTTTGCCTACCTACTCTTCGCCCTAGGTATTCTCGCCGTCGGATTGATCGGCGTGCCGGTGCTCGCGGGCTCTGGCGCCTACGCACTTTGCGAGGCCATGGGGTGGAACTGGGGTCTTGAACGCAAGGCAGTTGACGCTCGCGGATTCTACGCCGTCATCGCTGTCAGCGTGCTCGTGGGTCTCGGCATCCAATATTCGCCGATCAGCCCGATGAAGGCCCTATTTTGGAGCGCGGTCATTAATGGGGTCGTCGCAGTACCCCTCATGATCGTCATCATCCTGCTGGTATCAAAAAAGTCCGTGATGGGCGATTACACCGCGAGTCGGCCGCTCATCATCCTCGGCTGGATTGCGACCGCGGTCATGGGTGCGGCCGCGGTGAGGATGTTTATCCCCGGCTAGGCTTGACTGCAGGTGCCTGAAGCCATGCGCTGAGACCTGCCCGATTGATTCCCCTCTAAAGTTCCTACAGGCATCTGTTCGCGCTGCGAGCGTCAGACCAAAAAGCAGTTGCTCGTGTGACACCGCGAGGATCTGAGCTCGGCGGCTATCCCACGCGGGATCGTCACAGCCCACGTTTCTCGGGGCTGCCACAGGGGTAGCCGCACCGAAAGCCTGACTGGAATTCCTTGCTCCTCAGGTACTTGCGCGACCGTCCGCGCCCCAACCCGGGGAGCCAAATTGCGCGTAATTCAAGCACTTGAGTGTGCCCTAGCGGCTCACGTTTCCCTCTTTTGTGGTCATTTCGTGCAAATTCAGTGCACGGATTACTCAGCGCGACACCTGGCCGTCGGAAACGTGACACCCCAAGCAGGAGCTATTAGTTGGGCGCCCTGGACGCGATGATCGCGATTGCCGCTGAGATGGCGGCCGCAATGAGCATCAGACACGGAATCGCCGCCCATACGAACTCGCTGACGACACTCTGGTGTAAGTTCTGCTCTTCGTCGCTCGCACGACGGGAGCTCCAGATTGCAAGAAACATCGTGGCGAACACACCGGCCGCAGCAAGTGCACACATTCCGAAAACGACGCCGCGCATTAGAGTTCTCCGGAAGATCGGCCGTGGTCGTCGGCCAAACCTCACTGACCTGGACCGAATGTGTCCCTCACCTTGGCTGAAATGGCATCAAGAAAGGGACGACCCACCAGGTCCGGCCGCTCGCGTTGAAGTTGCTTGGCATAGCGCATCGCAAGCTGTGTTCTAGCATAGTCTGTCCCGTACCAGGGATTGTCTGCTTTCCAGCTCTTAAGTTCTCGACGCTTCGAATCATCTGTCGCCGCTGGCTGTACAGATTGATTCGATGATTTCCCATGCTCCATTTGCTTACTGAGAACCTCACTCTGCTCTCGCATAGTGTCCAACTGCTGTTGATTTTGCCGTTGTTGTTCGTTGAGTTGGTTCTGTCGCTCCTGTTGCTCTCGAAGCTGTTGCTGCTGTTGTGCCAGCTGTTGCTGCTGTTCTGCTAGTTGTCGTTGCTGTTGTGCCAGCTGTTGCTGCTGTTGCGCGAGTTGTTGTTGCTGTTGCTCCAGCTGCTGCTGTTGAACCTTCTGCTGATTGGCTTGGCACTGACCTAGAGCAACGCCCACCAATCCGGCACAGGGATCTGCCTGTTGGGCGCAAATCGCCGCGGGAAAAACGGCAAGGCAAAATGCCAGCAAGTACCGCTTCATAGTCTCCGCTCTCCTCGTTAGGTCCTAGCGCCCTGCCGGGCCCCGGGGGTACACCGAGGCCGGCGCATCACCGGAGCCGACCGCTCGCTCGCAACCAAGAACGCGCACGCAAGGACTTGCGTCTCCGGTCGTGGGGGCGCTCTCTCCCCGGGTGTGGGCAATTTCAAGCCGCTGCCTTGAAAGTAGGGGCTTGCTCTCTAGGCTGCGGCTCACTCGCCGCTCGCTCGGCCGCAGATGACTGCAGCGCGCTCGGATAACTTGGCCCGGGAAGTCGCTCCAGGCGCAGCGAGTTCAGCACGACCAACAGACTCGAACCGGCCATGACAGCCGCCGCCAGGATCGGCTGCAGCAGCCCGAGCGCGGCGCAGGTCAGTGCGATCAGGTTGTAGCCGAATGCCCATGCCAGGTTGCTGAGGATACTCGCACGCACCGCACGGGCCCGGCCGACCACCCAGGGCAGCAGCCAGAGGCCGCCCCGAGGAAGCACCAGATCGGCGGTTTCGCGTGCCAGATCGGTCGCCGAGCCAACGGCGATGCCGACATCCGCCCACGCCAGTCCGGGGCCGTCATTCAGGCCGTCGCCGACCATCGCCACGGCGCCGTGGCTTGGTCGGCATTGATCGAGAGCGATCCGTTTGGCCTCCGGCAGGAGGCCGGCCTGCCAATCGTCCACGCCGACCGTGGCCGCGACACGCGCGGCTGCACCCGCGTGATCGCCGGTCAGCAACATCACCCGGATTCCGAGAGCGCGCAATGCCTCAATGGTGGCTCGCGCCTCGGGGAGCGGCGTGTCGTCGAACGACAGCGCGGCTCGGGCCCGCCCGGCGCAGGCTTTCTCGCTCCAACCGATGAACACCACCGAATGGCCGCTCGTCGCCATCGCCTCGGCGCGCTCGACCAGGGCCGGCGGCAGCGGCCAGCCCAGCTCGTGCATCAACGCCGCACTCCCGGCGGCGACCCACTCGCCATCGACAACGCCGCGCAAGCCGCGTCCGGGAACGATTCGGACATCCTCGGTGGCGATCGGATCGAGGCCGCGCGCGCTGGCTGCCAGAGCGATGGCACGCGCCAAGCCATGCTCGGAATGGCGCTCCAGACCCGCCAGCCGGGCGAGTACCTCATCCTCCCCTACCCCATCGATCGCAAGATCGACGAGCTGCGGCCAGCCCAGAGTCAGCGTCCCGGTCTTGTCGAAGGCGATCAGGCGCGTGACGGCCAGTGCCTCGAGCGCGCCCGGACTGCGGACCAGGCAACCGTGTCGGGCCAACTGCCCGATGCCGAGCGAGTGCGCCATCGGGGCGGCCAGGCCGACCGCACACGGACAGGCCACCACCAGCACCGAGAGAGCAGCGAGCATCGCCTGATCGAGCGGCAGGCGCTGTGCCCAAAAAGCCAGGGTTACGCCGGCGAGGGCGAGCACGAACGGCACGAACGCGCCCACGACGCGATCGGCGATACGCTGCGTGCGGCTCGACTGCCGTAAAGCGTCTCGGACCGACCGGCAGATCTGTGCCCAGCGACTTTCGTCTCCAGAGCCGCTGCTGCGGATCAGCAACGGACCGTCAAGATTGATGCTGCCTGCGAGGACCGAGCCGCCGACCGTCTTCGCGATCTGCCTGCTCTCGCCGCTGATGACTGAGTCATCAGTATGCGAGCAGCCATCCACGATCAGGCCATCGACCGGGATCCGTTCGCCCGGCTTGACGCGCACCAGCATCCCAGCACGCACCTCCCGCACCGGCCGGCGCTGCTCTTCGACCCCTTCAACCACCGTGGCCGATTCGCTTTCCGCAGCCAACAGCGGCGCGAGATCGCGCGACGCCCGCGCGCGCCCTGCCGCTTCGAGATAGCGGCCGAGCGTAAACAGCATCAGCACCATCGCGGCGGTATCGAAATAAATATGGCCGCCCAGCCGGAAGACTGCGAGAGTGGAATAGATGTAAGCGGCAAGCGAGCCGAGGATGATGAGCGCGGACGAGCTCAACTGCCCGCGCCGAGCCTGCGACCAAGTCTCACGCAGAAAAGGCTCGCCGAGGATCACTACCGCCGGCGTCGCGAGCCCCCAGAGTAGCAGATGAATCGTGGGAAGCACGCGCCGGTCGGCCCCGGTGAACGCCCCCGAATACACTAAGAGGCTGAACAGCATGATGTTCATCGACAAAAAGCTGCCCACGCCGAGGCGCACCAGGAGCCACGCCGCCTCCGACGCCTCGCCGCTGCCGCTCTTCACCTGATAGGCGATGCAGCAGCCATAGCAACAGAACTGGCAATTCTCGCCGTTCACGGTGCGGGCAAACCCACGCCGCCCGAGCGGCAGCAGGCAGTGGCGGCACAGACCCTCGGGAGGCGCCGTCATGCGAAATGCCAGAGGTGGTGCAGGCCGTGGCCGGCCGCCATCGGGACGATGCCCCGGCCGAGCGTGACGAGCCCCAGTGCCAGGATGAAGCTCCCAGCCAGCCGGACGCCGCGCTGCCGCCACGTGGGCGCAAGCAGCCGGCCGAGTCCGCCCATGGCGAGCATGGTCGGGAAGGTTCCCAGACCGAACGCCGCCATGGTGAGACAGCCGGACAGGACGTCAAAGGTACTCGCGGCCTGGGCGAGCATGGCGTAGACCAGGGGGCACGGCAGAAAGCCGTTGAGCACACCGAAGGCAAGCGGCGCGCCGTGACCCCGCCTGGTGAGGAGGCTCCGCAACGCGATGACGAGCGTCGAGCCGCCGAATCCGGTCGCGACGCGGTGCAAGCCTCGGAAGCCGAAGAACTGCAGCGCCATGAGGATCATCAGGAGCCCGGCTATCACGGCCAGAGCCCGCTGCGCAGCGTTGAGCGACTCGCTGAGGAGCGGAATTCCCAGTTGCGACCTTGTCCCCAGGCACATGTAGATCGCCCAGCCCAGGCCGCCGGCGAGCCCTCCCAGGAAACAGTAGGTGGTCAACCTTCCGGTATTGTAGAGCGCATGACGGACGGCGGTGGCGCCGGGTCCGCGCGGATCACCCCCCAGTGCGCAGGCAAAGCCTCCGCACATCCCGATGCAATGAAAACTGCCCGCGATGCCGGCGACGAACAGCAGCGCGTAGTAGGTCATGGCCGATGTGCCCCGACAAAGCGCCCGCCTTCGGGGCAAGGCAGGTGACTGGCCGCTATTTTCTGCGCGCCAGCAAAGCGACCCAGATAAAGAAGCCGACCATAAAGACCGCGAAGCCGACGAACGCGACGACCTGCAGCGAGCTAGCCCTGGCAAAAGAGAATGCAGTTTGAGCCAGCATGGTTGCGTTCCTCTCAGCCGAGTGCGGTGCGGATCACATTCATGGCGAGCTCAAAAGCCAACACCATGAGGTTGATGACCGCGACCCCGAACAGAATTTTGACGCCGCGCAAAGCTTCGATCTCCGGTTGAGAAACCCTACCGATACCCGCTCGGGAGCCCGCAGGACACCCCCCGATTGAGCGCGCCGACTACCCGATTCGACCGGGCCCGAGTCCGCCCCAGTAGTGCACGAGGTAGTAGCACGACCACGCGAACAGCCCGAAGTAGAGAACCAACAACCAGACCGGAATGATCCCTTCGCGCGCCTTTATGTAGCCACCGGCGTATTCATGCAGGTCGTGCGTCTCGTGCCCGGCGTTCGGAGCGTCATGACCCGTCATGTGTGTGAGTCCTTGAATTGGTCATTTGCCATCTCCGCGTAATAGAAGTCGAGGGCTGCCCGGTCGGTCTCAGTCAGGGCTCCACCCATGACTCCCCAGATGAAGATACATATGGAGCCCAATCCCATCAGGATTGCCAGCGCGTAGGGGCCGAGTATTTCGTAGTCTGCCATGACCTACCCCTCTCGCCTAAGGTTGTATGAGTCCATAGGCCTGCTCTGGACCTGGCGTTTCCAGCATCGGATTGTCCAGTGCCACACGATCCGCGGCAGAGATCTTCAACGGCTCTCCCGTCAGCGGGTCAGTGAAGGCGGAAAGCGTCAGAATATAGTAAGCCAACGCCCAGCGGTCCGCATCCGGAAACGAGTCGTGGTAGGAGGGCATCGGTGTTCCGCTGAACCCCGTGGAGATGGTCCTGAAGATGTCGGTCACCGAAGAGCCGGATTTGAACTGGCCGCCGGTGAGGTCCGCGGGGCGAATCGGGAAATTGAAGTCGTCATCGAGCCCCACCGCGCTCTCGCCATCGCCTTTGCCGGTCGTGCCGTGGCACTGCCAGCATTTCGCGTTCTGCCACACCTCCTTGCCGTGCGCGACGAGGGCCGGGGTCGGGGCGGGCGGCGGCGGGATATACAAGGGCACGTCGGGCGGCTGCTCGAGGAAGTAGGACTGGGGCTTCGTGGGATCGGAGCGGTCCACCGCCAGCACGTACTTGATGTACTGCATCACGGCGAGCCGATCATTGAGCGGCAAATTGTACCAGGGGGGCATCGCGGTGCCGCGCACCCCGCGCGTTATGGTGCGCAGCAGATCGCCATCGGTCGGGAGCGACCCCTGGGTCAGCCTGAACTTGAAGACGCCCTGGGTGAAATTGCGCGGCCGTTGCTTGTACAGGAAGGTTGCGGCCGGCCCATTGCCGTCGCCATGCACACCGTGGCAACCCATGCAGCGCCGCTCGTAGACCTCCTTGCCATGCTCAATCCATTCCTGCGAGCGCGGCATGCTCAACCCGGCCCCGTCCATCAGCTGCGGCTCGAACAGATCCCGCCACTTGCCGCGGTTCATGCCGAGCTTCTGCACGTAGGCGATCAGCGCCTCGACATCCTGGGTCTCGATGGCAAGCTTGACGCTGCCGCCGGCGTATTCCTTGTTGGGCGTCCAGATCACCGGGTATTTGCCCTGTGCGGCCAGCGGGACGAACAGCAGGCCGTCGGCATTCGGCGTGAGCTTCACCTGCTCCTTGCTGGCGAAATCGAACAGCTTCTCGGTCACTGCAGTGCGCTCGAGCGTCTGCCCCGAGGGTGTTCTCGCGACGATCTTCACCGCCTCCGACGGTGCATCGAACAGGCCCCTATAAGGGTCCATGATCGATTCGGGCGTGAGCATGCGCGGATCCCAGAAATGCGCCAGGTGCCACTCGTCGCCGTACTTGAGCCCGACGCGGGTCAGGTCCGGACCGATACGCCGTGTACCGAACAGATGCGGCACGTCGTACGCATATTCACCGGCTTCGCTCACCGGTCCCCAGCGACGCGTCTCGCCGGTCACCGGCCGCACGTACTGCGAATGGCAATACCAACAGCCCTCGCGCAGATAGATGAGCCTGCCTCGGTTCTCGAGGGGCGTGTAGTCGGTGGCCGACGTTGCCATCCATTTAAGCTGGCCGAGATCGTTGCGGATCACGGCCGTTACGTGGTTGGTGGTCGCCGAGGGCTCGAAAAAGGGCAGCACACCCTGGGTGACCAGCGCAAGGAAGAAGAAGCCGACCCCGGCCACCAGTGCGACCATGCGGGCGTTCATCGGGCGAGCTCCCCGGCCGCAGCCGGAGTCAAGCCGTCTGGCTCACGCCTGGCGGGCTTAAAGCCAATTGCCTTATCCGACCTATTGAGAGCGGTCATCATGAGATTGATGACCAGGAGCGACATCCCGACATCCATCGAGATTCCCGCCAGGGTGCGTACCAGCCAATACGCCCGCATCTGCACCACCGTGTCCACCCACTCGGCGCCGTTCATCCACTGGAAGCCCTGCTGGAGACCCGCGGCGCTCAGCACAATACCCATGGTGGAGATGCCGACCGTGATCAGCCAAAAAGACCAGTTGCCGAGTTTGAACGACCACAGTTCTCGCCCGCACATGCGCGGCCACATGTACAGCAATCCGCCCATCGCCCACACCACGAAGGTTCCGAACACCGTGAGATGCGAATGTGAAATCACGAAGTCCGTGAAATGGGTTGGCTGCTGGATCGAGCGCAACGCCTCGAGCGAGCCCTGAAAGCAGCCGAAGAAGTACATGATCGCGCCCATGATCAGGAATTTCGCCGGCAGATTCGCCCCGAACTCGCGCCAGCGGCCGTTCACCGTGCCGAAGAAGTTCACCAGCACGGTCCACACCGGAATGATCAGGAGCATCGAGGTGATGATCGCCAGCGTCTCGGCCCAGTCGGCGATCGGGCTGTAGAGATAGTGGTGAATGCCGACGAAGGGATAAAACAAGGCGAGCGACCAGAACCCAACCAGCGAGAGCTTGTGAGCGTAGAGCGGGTTGCGCACGCTGAGCGGGAGAAAATAGTAGATCAACACGTAACCCGCCGGCGTGATCCACAGGCCGACGATATAGTGAATATAGAGTCCGTGGAACGCCGCACTGTTGATGCCCGCGATCGTGTAGGGCAGGATGAAACTGCCCAATACCAGATTCAGCGACGTCCACACGAAGGCACCGATCAGGTACCAGAGTGCCACGTAGAGCGCCGGATCCAGCCGCCGGCCGATCGTCGTCAGAAACTGCAAAGTGACGACGGCAGTGCAGATAAAGATCGGAATTTCCGCGAGCAGCGGCAGCTCGCCGGCCTCGAGCCCGTGGTTGTAGCCGAGCGGTATCGCGATCAGTCCGGCCGCCAGGAACACGTTCCACACCCAGGCGAAAACGACGCCCCAGCGATTGAACGCGACCCGCACCCCGCACAGACGCGGCACCAGGTAATAGCATTCCCCGATAAAGAGGCCGGAGAATGCGCCCATGATGACGCCGTTGACATGCACCGGGCGCAGTCGCCCGAAGGTCAGCGCCAGATTGGTGCCGAGATACTCGGGATAGTCGAACATCCCGGCGAGCAACGCGCCCACCGTGGGTGCGACCATCAGCCAGAACATGCCCCAGTACAGCCAGGCTCGCACCACCGGCCAATCGACCAGTGCATCCAGATCCAGTCCCGCGTATGGGCCGTGCAACGCCTCTGCTGCTGTTCCCGCCTCTGGCATGGCGCTCACCCCTGATTATTGGTTCTGTCGGGTCTTTAACGAGCCGCGGTCACGTTCTTCGGGTACTCCGGACTCAAGCTCTCTATGAAGTGCACCAGATCCCAAGCGTCCGCGGGGCTCATTGAGTCGGCGAACGACGGCATGGGGGTGCCTGATAAACCAGTCATGAACACTCGATAGATATCGGTGGGCTCGTCGCCGCACTTGATGTGTCCCTTGGTCAGGTCGTACGGAACGATGGCGTTGCCCCAGTCATCCTTGAGCCCCCGCGCGGAGGGCCCGTCGCCGCGCCCGCCGGCGCCGTGACACTGTCCGCAGTTGTACTTCTGGTAGATCGCCGCTCCGCGTTTGACCGACTCATCGCCATAACCCGGATTGGGCGGGATGCTGATCGGTTTCTGGGGTTGCTCACTCGCGAATCGCGGCGCAAAGGTCTTGATGTAGGCGATTGCGTCCTCACGCTCCCGCTCACCGAGGAAGCGCCAGCTCGGCATGTACGTGCCGTAGACCCCGTTCAGCAGGGTGTGTTCGAGGTCGGAGTCGAGCGGCAGCGAGCCGGACGGCGTGGAGCGCCATTTAAAGGTACCTTCGCGATAGTCTCGCGGCTTGGGGCTCATGTACTGGGCGGACTCGCCTTGGCCGTTGCCTTCCGCGCCGTGACACCCGATGCACCAACGTTCGTACACCGCCTTGCCGTTGCGAGCGTCCCCGGTGTCCGCCCCGGCGGTGCCAACTGCAAGCAACAGACCCGCGACCATCGGAACCAATTGGGCGACGCGAACTAACATATGTACCTCTCGCGATGAGGCCGATCCCTTACCCGCCAGGGCAACTCCCGGAGATGAAGTTGGCTCATTTTGCCGCTACCGTGATCTTCAACTTGGTGGTTTTGCCGGCCGCGACCACCACCGGCTGGGATTTCTCACCTGCGGCCTCATGCCAGATCTCCAGCGTGTAGCTGCCCGCAGGCACATCCTTGATGGTGAAATGACCGTCAGCATCACTCGTCGCGTAGTAGGGATTGTCGAGTTCCATGATCCACGCGCGCATCCACTCGTGTACGTCGCACTTGACATCGATCAGCCCCGGACGCTCCGGCAGCGGCTTGGTCACGGAGAATCCCTTGAAAGGCAGCGCGATGTTGAAAATCGTCGCATTGTTTTGGCCGAATCGCAGATGGGTGTTATGCAGAACCGGGTCGTCCGAGGAGACCTTGATCTGTTCCCCGACCATCGCTCCCTGCGCTCGCGGCGAGAACATGCAATGGTTGTTGACCAACGCCAGCGGTTCGCTGGGCGCAGCCTTGCCCTTGGTGATGTCCTTGAGATAGACAATCACGTTCGCCAACCCGCCGGAAGAACCGACCGTGTACGTCGGATCGGGAATACTCGCTCCGCAGTAATCCGGATTTTTGTCGACCTTGATCGGCGGCATGGCGGGCGCGGCGCCTGAGAGCGTAACCACACCGTCGATGGTGCCGCCGTTAGTGACGGCGACCACCTGGTAGTCGGCTGATGCGGGCAGCGCCGCCAATGAACCGGCGATCCCGAGCACCGCCAATCCCGCAGGCAGCCAAAACGACCGGCGCGAGCACTGCATTCCTCCGCTTGTTCGGCTATTCATCGCTTCCCTCTCCGACACAGGATCTACTTGGAGGCAAGATACTCGGTCACTGCGGCGATCTCACCCGCGGTGAGGTTTTGAGTGAAGCGATGCATGACTTCGCTTTCGCGCAGCTGACCGGTGAACTCGTGCAGTTCTCGCGCAAGATAGTCTCGATGCTGGCCGGCCAGCCGTGGAAATGTGCGCACTCCCTCGGCGTTGGGACCGTGGCAGGGAAGGCAAGCGAGAATGTCACGCTCCGGCACCCCGTTTTCATAGATCCTCTTGCCCTTCTCGGCCAAGGCTGGGTCGCGCGACGGCGTGCCGCTCGCGGGTGGTTGGCTCGAGAAGTACTGCGCGAGCCCCTCGATTTGCTCGTCAGTAAGAGCTCGCGCTATCCCCCACATGAAGGCGCGCGCGTGGGGATCGCTGCGCTCACGCTGCCGAAATAGCTGTAACTCCATCTCGATGTAGCCCGGTCGCTGTGCGGCCAGAATAGGAAAGAGCGGCGAGATGCTGACTCCGTTAGCGCCATGGCACTTGGAGCAGGCCATGCTCACCAGCGCCCGAGCGTCCAAAGTCGAGGCATCAGGCGGCACGACGCTCGTCGTGCCGCCTACAGGCGGCAGCGGCGCCGCAGGTGCATCACGAACGGTTGTGGCCGTGAGTGCGATCGCGGCGACCATGACCACATTACTTGTCAGGGTTTTCATCAGAAGTCCATCCATAGGCCCAAATCCCACGTGTTGTTGTCCGATGCCTTGGGATGGCTTGCCTGCAAGAGAATGAACGGGTTCTGGTTGTTGTTGACGACCTGGTAAACGTTGTACTGCAGCATGAACCTGAAGTTGAACCAGGGCAGCCAGTCGAGCTCGAACACCTCGTACTGGTTGCCCGGTGAGCCACTACCTCCATAGAAGGTGGCATCGGAAGTACCGGTGGTGCGAGCGAAGTTGATCAGGCCGCCATAGTGACGGTTGTAGTAATACGTTGCCGTCACGTTCCATGCGTCGAGATGATCGACCGAGTTGCTGAAATAGGTCGGCACCAGCCCGGGGTCGTTCTCCTGGGTCTCATGGGTGTAGCGGGCGAGGAACGAGACATTGTTGTGTTGACCGTTGTATTGGTACTGCGTGTCAACGCTCACATCCAGATAGCGGTTGATGAATCCGGGGTCGACTGTCTGGCCCGCGATGAGGCTCGGCGTGAACTTGGTGTACATGCCGCTGGTGCCAACCGATATCGCGTTGTAGCCCCAGTCGTGCTCATAGGCGGCGCGCCAATACGGGGCCCAATTCTGGACGACGCCGCCGCCCACGGCGAGGTTGCTGCTGTCGAGCGTGGTGCTCACACTGCCGGACACGGCGGCGTGATACTCGGACAGTCCAAGATAAAACGAATCCTTGTACCAGACGTAGGCGGTCGGACCGGCTACCAACCCCCCAAGGCCCTCAAAGAACGGCCCAGACAGGGCGGCGCCGGCGATTCCTCCCGAACTCCAGAGCGACTGGTTGGAGAAGTCGAGGGTGGGATACGCCCCAACCGAGTTCCATACATCCTGGTTGCCCGGATTGTTGTTGGCCAGCAAGCCCCAGACCCAATCATTGTTATCCGTGTGGTCCGAATATCTGATCTCGGTGTTATCGACGCCGAACGTCCCGCTGGGCTGCGTATAGGTCATCTGCAGAAAGCCACCGACGTGGTCGGTGACCGCCCCGGCGGCGATGATGCTCCATTGCTGTGGAAACTCGAGATTCTCGCTCTGCGCAGTGGCGCCAGGCACCTGGCTATCGGGTGGCGCCCGGTCGTAATGGTTGTAGGTGGCCTGCAACAGGATGCCGAGTCCCGGCAGATCGGAGAGCCATACCGTGTTCCGCTTGTAGTCGTCGACGTCCTGGACCAGCGGTGGTCTCGTGGTCAGGGTGTATCCGTTGAGCTTGAAGCGCCGGCCGAATGCCGTCAGCTCCGGGGGTACTGTATGGCAGGCCTCGCAGGCCAAACCCGTCTGCCGGGCGAAAGGTGGGACGGCTTGTGCCGGCATTGAAACGAGCATCAGCGCCGATCCGCCGAGGACCAACGTGGCCAGGGAGCCAAGTCGTAACAGCCTCACAGCGGCAAAAAACTCAAAGCTTAACTCGCGTGAGGTCATCTGAGTCTCCCGCGGATACTGTTTAGTCTTGTTCTAGCGTTCCCGACCGAAGAAATAAATACGCCCTGCACCGTCAGATGTCAAAGGTGGCACGCGCGGCATTTCACGCTAGCTGGGGAGCTTGGGTCGCCGTGCGGGTTTGTGCAAAGCGCAGCCGGCCAGTATTGGATTGCGCTGTAACTCTGCAAATTCCTTCGAAAATCCTTCGCTGATAAGAAGGCCTCGGTCACTGTCACATTTCAGACATCGAACAATCAGAAGTGACCGGATAGCAACAGGCCCAGTGGTCCTATGGCCGCCATCTGGAGACACGCTGTTGAGTTCAGAAGACCGGCTGGGCGTCCTCAGAAGTGGTACCAAATCAGCCCGCGAAGACCGTGCTGCTCCATTAAGTAGGTAAGGAGGTCCGGCAGCGACGGCGTGCGCCGCGGCCAGCGGGCGCGCTTGTAGGCCTCGATCAGACGTGCCTGAGCTGTCATGCGCGCCTGATCCGCGGCATCCTCGGATCCGATGAGCGTCTTGATCAACGCCTTCGCCTCGGCGTGATCTCTGTCATTTTCAATGACGAACAAGGTGGCTTTCATCACACTGTCTCCGCGTCGATCTTGTCGTACTCCTCGTGCGTTCCGACTTCGCAGCCCGAATCGGCCATAAAGGCGTTAAGGCGGCCAGGCTTAGCGTCGGACGTCCGAAATCGCCGTCTGCGCGACATCTTTGTAGTCAGCGCTTGTTGGGGCGCCGCCTGCGGCTTCTCAGTTGGGCAACTGCCCCCTCGTTCAGCGCCGGCTCGTGGGCGAATTCTTCCGCAACAAAATCCATGAACACCTTCGCTCGCTGAGGCAGGAGCCGCCGCTCGGGGTAGATCATCTGGATCGGAGTCGGTGGTCCTGGATAGTCCTCCAGAAGCAGTTGCACTCGACCATCCAGCAGCGCGTCTTCAAACAACCACACCGGCGAGTAGGCAATTCCGAGCCCGTCCAAGGTTGCAGCGAGTATCCCATCCGGGGTGTTGACTCTGAAGCGACCGTGCACGGCGACGTCACGATCCTTGAATGGCCAGACATGACCAGACGACAACAATGTGTAGAGGATGCAGTCATGCCTCTTTAGGTCGGTCGGCACCTTTGGCGCCCCGTGTCGCGCTAGATAGTCCGGGGCAGCGACGCACACGCGCTCGCCCATCCCGATGCGGCGCGCCTTGAGCGCACTGTCCTTGAGTGCGCCAATGCGAATGGCTACGTCCACGCCCTCTTCGATCAGATCGATAAAGCGGTCGCCGATCTGCAGATCCAGCTCCACCTCAGGGTAACGATTCAGAAAGGTCTTCACGCGAGGCAGCAGGTACGAGCGTCCGAGAAGCGTCGGACAAGCTACACGCAGCACGCCGCTGGGTATCTCCTGGCCGCGAACGTTGGACTCCGCTTCGGCGATCGCATCGAGCACGCGACGGGTATCAGCGTAGTAGCGCTCGCCTTCGGGGGTCGGAGTCAACTTGCGCGTCGAGCGATGCAGCAACCGGGTGCCGAGATGCTGCTCGAGCGAGGCGATGTGGCGACTGATATTGGGCTGGGTGGTCCCCAGCTCTCGCGCCACGGCTGAAAAGCTCCCGGTCTCCACCGCGCGGACGAACGACGTCATCAAGGCGAGGCGATCCATGGTATCTCCTGTCGTTGAGGCTTGACGCGGCCGGGCCCGCAGACGGGCGCACCATCCCAATTCATACGTCCACCGTATGAATTATATCAATTTAGACCCACTTATCAGCACCCCGCAAGCGTC
Organism: uncultured Gammaproteobacteria bacterium; assembly: GCA_963804465.1. Classification (GTDB taxonomy): domain Bacteria; phylum Pseudomonadota; class Gammaproteobacteria; order Steroidobacterales; family Steroidobacteraceae; genus 13-2-20CM-66-19. Next base: position 45,213 of record CAWDQL010000011.1, on the reverse strand, counting down.
TCACACTCTCACCCGTGGTGATCCACGGGCCACAGAACGCAGCGGGAGAATCCTCATGGGCAAGCTTCAAGGCAAAGTTGCAGTAATCACGGGCGCTACCTCAGGAATGGCATTGGCGACTGCGAAGCGCTTCGTCGCCGAAGGCGCGTACGTCTTCATCACGGGTCGTCGGCAGAAGGAACTTGATTCAGCCGTCGCGGCAATTGGCCGCAACGTCACGGGTGTTCAGGGAGACGCAAGCAAACTTCCTGACATCGATCGGCTCTACCGCACGGTCAAGGACCAGAAGGGTCATATCGACGTGCTCTACGCCAGCGCAGGCCTGGGCGAATTCAACATTCCGCTCGCAAAGATAACAGAGGAGAGTTTCGCTAAGACATTCGACCTCAACGTACGCGGCACGCTGTTCACCGTGCAAAAGGCACTCCCGCTCCTGCGGGACGGCGCATCGATCATCATGACTGGCTCCATCGCGGGCGTGAAAGGCTTCGAGGGAATGAGCCTTTACAACGCCAGCAAGGCCGCTGTGCGCTCATTCGCCCGCTCCTGGACTAATGACCTCAGGTCTCGAAAGATTCGGGTGAATGTCATCAGCCCCGGACCGATCGAGACGGGTGTGTTCGCGGGTGTTCCGCAGGAAATGAAGAACGCGTTCGTGTCTCTCGTGCCAATGGGCCGGATCGGACAGCCGGAGGAGATCGCGAGCACGGCGCTGTTCCTCGCATCGGAGGACTCCAGTTTCATTACCGGAATCGAGCTGTTCGTCGACGGTGGTACGGCGCAGATCTGATGCGGTGTGTGCCGTCGCGCGGCGCCTGCGCGCATCATGCGCGGCGCTGCTTGCCGCGCTGAATGCATCGAGCAACCCGCCGCGGGACTGAGGCATGCGCACAGCACCGCCGCCCGCGTGAAGGCTGTGCTTCCGCTGACCGGTTTGTGGTCCACCTGGCGCGCAGGCCGCGCATTGTGCAAGACGGGAGTCGTTTTGGAGATGCAACGCACGCCGAATCGCGAGAACGAGGCGGAATCCCTCGATGGCCTCAGGGCATTGGAAGTGCTCGACAGCGCACCGGAGGCAGCGTTTGACGCCTTAGCCCGGGTGGCGTCGAGCGTATGCCATGTTCCGATCTCCCTTATCAGTCTGGTCGATGCCGATCGCGTTTCGATAAAGGCCGACGTCGGCCTTCCCGGTGTGGCCGAGCGCTTCCACCTCGTGTCGCGCATCGATCGGTGGGTTGTCAAACAAGCCTGCGCGTGGATGAAAGCCTTGCCGTCACTCGATATGATCGACTCACTGAGCGTGAATCTGTCCGGACAGTCCGTGAGCGATCGCGCCTTCCATGCCTGGGCGATCGATATTCTGGCCGAGATCGGACCACAGGTCTGCGCGAAGCTGTGCTTTGAGATCACCGAAACCGCAGTGGTGACTAATCTCGCCGACGCAACTATCTTCATTCAGAAGGTGCGTGCGGCGGGCGTGAAGGTCGCGCTCGACGATTTTGGCGCCGACATCTCATCCTGCGGCCATCTGAAGACGTTGAAGGTCGACTACCTGAAGATTGATGGCCAATTCATCCGTCATCTGCTGAGGGATTCGCTCGACGAAGCCGCGGTTCACCGCTTTGTTGAAGTCGCCAGGAGAATCGGCGTGAAGACGGTAGCCAAATTCGTCGATCAGCCGGAAATCCTGCAGCGGTTGCGCGAGCTCGGCGTGGACTACGCACAGGGATTTCTCTTGCAGGGCCCAGCGCCGATTGACGAGTTGCTGCGAGCAGATGCGGCGGTCAATTTCGTCTTCAACAACCCGGTCAATGCTAAAGGTACTTGCGGGTGCCTATCGCTCGACGTTGAGGAGGCCGAAGGCGGCAGATTGCTTAGAACATCAATGTGAGGCCACGAACATGACTGAGCCGACCGCTTTGATTGTGGGCGCAGGGGCGGGACTGAGCGCGGCGCTCGCGCGGCGCCTGCGAATCGAGGGCTACCAGGTGGCGCTCGCAGCCCGGACTATAGAGAAGCTCCGCGACCTCGAGACCGAAAGCGGCGCGCGTGCATTCGTCTGTGACGCGAGCGAGGCACCGGCTGTCGCGGCGCTCTTCGACGCCGTGACCCACGCTCTCGGCGAGCCGGAACTCGTCGTCTACAACGCGAGCGGGCGTCTGCGCGGTCCCCTCGTCGATCTCGATCCCGCCGAAGTCCGGCGCGCCATCGCCGTAACCGCGTATGGCGGTTTTCTCGTGAGCCAGGCGGCGGCGCGCCAGATGGTGCCACGCGGCCGCGGAACGATACTCCTGACCGGGGCATCTGCCAGCACCAAGGGCTATGCGCAATCGGCGCCGTTCGCAATGGGCAAGTTTGCGCTGCGCGGGCTCGCTCAAAGCATGGCACGCGAACTCGCACCGCTCGGGATCCACGTCGCCCATATCGTCATCGACGGCGTCATCCGACGGCCCGGCAGCCTATCAGATCCTGCGCACCCGGCGAGCGTGCTCGAACCCGACTCGATCGCCGAGACCTACCTACAGCTTGCCCGCCAACCGCGCGACGCATGGACGTGGGAAATCGAACTGCGACCCTGGGTCGAGCGGTTCTGAGCCAATCGTCCCCCCGACGCCGAAGCGCCAACAGACAGCTCACCACAGCACGAGGCCATCCTATGATCGAGCTCTATTACTGGCCAACGCCGAACGGCCACAAGATCACGATGTTCCTCGAAGAAGTCGGCGGCGATTACCGGATAGTGCCGGTGGACATCTCGAAGGGTGATCAGTTCAAGCCCGAGTTCCTGGCTTTCAGCCCGAACAACCGGATGCCCGCGATCATCGACCGGGCGCCGGCCGACGGTGGCGAACCGATAACAGTGTTCGAGTCAGGCGCTATCCTCGTCTACCTCGCCCAGAAAGCCGGCCGCCTGTGGCAGAGCGATCGGCGCGGCCAGAAGACGGTGCTCGAGTGGCTGTTCTGGCAGGTCGGCGGCCTCGGCCCCATGGCCGGACAGAACCACCATTTCAGCCGCTATGCCCCCGAGAAGATCCCGTACGCGATCGACCGCTACGTCAAGGAAACCAATCGCCTCTATGGGGTTCTCGATCGCCGACTCGCAACCGTGCCGTACCTTGCAGGGAGCGAGTACACGATCGCGGACGTCGCGTCCTACCCGTGGATCGTGCCGTGGCAGATGCAATCTCAGGACCTCGCGCAGTTCCCGTCGCTCGCGCGCTGGTTCCATGAAATCGCTGCCCGGCCCGCGACCGTGCGCGCCTACGCTCGCGGTGAGGCACTCCGTTCCGGCCCAGTCGTCACCGAGGAGAGCCGCAAGATCCTTTTCGGGCAGACCGCCGACACCATCCGCTGACTGACTACTCCGGAGCCTGTGACATGATCAAGTTCTACTACAACACCTCGCCAAACCCCGCCAAGGTCGCGCTGTTCCTCGAGGAATGCCGCCTGCCGTACGAGGTGATCCCGGTCGATACGCGCCAAGGGCAGCAGTTCGCTCCGGACTTCATCGCGATCAACCCCAACAGCAAGGTACCGGCCATTGTCGACGGCGAGGTGCGCGTCTTCGACAGCAACGCGATCCTGTTATACCTCGCCGAGAAGACGGGCCAGTTCCTCCCGAAGCACACGCCCAAGGCACGTGCCGAGCTCTTCTCGTGGATGATGTTCATCGCGACGGGCGTCGGACCCTACTCGGGCCAGGCGGTCCACTTCAAGCACTTCGCGCCGAAGGGCCTCGACTACGCCGTCGAGCGCTACCAGTTCGAGGCGCGCCGCCACTACGGCATTCTCGACGCACAACTCGCGAACGGGCCCTATTTGCTCGGTAGCGAGTACACGATCGTGGACATGGCGGCGTGGGGCTGGGCTCGCGTCGTGCCCTTCATCCTCGGCGATGACGCGTGGGCGACGTTCCCGAATCTGAAGCGCTGGTTCGATTTGATCAGCGCCCGGCCGGCAGCACAACGCGCGAACGCTCTCAAAGACCGCTTCACGTTCAAGACGGAAATGGACGCTGAGGCCCGCCGATACATGTTCCGGCACGTCGCGGCCGCCTAAGCTTCAACCCAACTGCATGGCGGCTGGTGCCGCCCGGCTCACCGGAGAATTCCCATGACGCTTTCGTACCTGTCCTTTGCGCTCGCGGCCACCCTGCTTGCGGTCACGGCCGCAGCCGACATCCCGACCGATCCCAACCAGGTTCACCCGCTGCCGGCCGGTGCGCGCGCGCCGGCCTTCTCGGCGAGGACCAAGGAAGGCGCTGTCCGCACGTTCAGCCCCGATGGCTACCACAAGCCAACGATCGTCATCTTCTATCGCGGCGGCTGGTGTCCGTACTGCAACACGCAGCTGAACGACCTCCGGCATGTTGAGCCAAAGCTGCGCGACAGCGGATTCGAGATCGTGTTCCTGAGCACCGACCGACCCGCGATCCTGTACTCGAGCCTCAAGGCGACGGATATTCACTACACCCTCTTGTCGGACAGCCGTCTCGAGGCCGCGAAGGCGTTCCACATCGCTTACCACGTGGACGAAGCGACGCTGGCACAGCAGCGCAAGTACGGCGTCGACCTCGATGCGACGACCGGCGAGCCGCTCCACGAATTGCCGGTGCCGTCGGTGTTCATCATCGATACGTCCGGAATCATCCGCTACGTGTATTCGAACCCGGACTTTCGAGTGCGCCTCGGTGCCGCTGAACTCTGGGCAGCCGCGGCACCGTACGCCTCAGTGCGGTAGGGAGACGAGCGCCAGCCCGGCCCTCGCATTCAACAACCAGCGTTGGCCATTCCAGCTAGCCGAGCCTATTCAGGATAGGCTTTGACGCTGTCCGCGACCGAGTCAGCGACATGCTCTTTGGTAATCACGCCGGCAACGTCGCTTCCACGTGGGATCCCTCGCCCGCGCACGACTACCGCCATGATGGCACCCCGGCGCCACATGCGGCGGATAACGTCGAAGGCGGTTTCGTTCTCCCCTACCACCGTGAAATTGCGGCTGGCGACATCGCGCAAGCTCACGCCGGTATGGGCGCCCTCCAAGCCTCGGCGGAGGCCCGTGTTGACGCGGATCACCCCGTAAATGTGACCATTGTCGGTGACCACGACGTGGCGCAGACGCCCGGCATGCTCGGGCTGGCGCAGATAGTCATCGAAACTCGCCTCCGCCGGCAACACCTGGATGTCGGCGTCCATCACCTGGCGCGCGGAGCGCACCAGAAACATATTGGCGTGACGCGCCTTTGGAATGGCCCGGCCGCGGCGCACAAGCTTCAAGCTGTAGATGGTCTCGCGAGAGAGCACCCGGCGCGCGCCGATGCTCACGGCTACCGCCACGATCAGCGGCATCACGATGCTGTAGTCGAGGGTCATCTCAAAGATCATCGTGACAGCGGTCATGACCGCGCCGGTTCCGCCGCCCACCATCGCGCCCATGCCGACCATGGCGAAGGCGGGAACGCTGAGCTGAATTGGCAAACCGATGGCGTTCAGGAGCGCCGCGAAGCCCCCGCCAAGCATGGCGCCCATGAACAACGACGGCGAAAAGATGCCGCCGGAAGAGCCCGATCCCAAGCTGAGGGAGGTGGCCAACAGCTTGCAGGCGCTCAGTAGGCCCAGCAGCCAGAATGTCGAGATCTGCCCTGCCAGCACTGCCTGAACGGTCGCGTAGCCGACGCCATCGACGTAGTACTGACCCAGCGTGCGGAGCAGGAGGTACATGAGCACACCGACAATCAGCATGCCGAGCATGTGCCGCACGTAACGCGACTTGATCCGATCGAAGAGATCCTCCGCCAGATGCAGCCCGCGGATGAAACCTGCCGCCCCAAGACCGCAGAGGGCGCCCAGCACCGCGAACAGGACGAGCACAAGCAACGCGCTCGAATCGACGGCCATGGCTTGAAGCGGGGGCACGTGGAACGCGGGCGCATCACCGAGGAACCAGCGGCCCACGAATGTCGCAGTCCCCGTCGCGACCGCGACCGGAAGAAAGGTCTCCACGCTCACCTCGGGCATCATCAGCTCGATGGCGAACATCACCCCGCCGATTGGAGTATTGAACGTGGCCGCGATGCCGGCTCCTGCGCCCGCGGCGACCAGCGAGATCCGCTGGCCCGCCGGCATACGGATGATCTGACCCAGCGTGGAGCCGAGCGCCGAGCCGATCTGGATGATCGGCCCTTCCCGCCCGACTGATGAACCGCTGCCGATCGCGATGGCCGAGGCCAGGGATTTCACCAACGCCACGACCGGCCGGATCACTCCGCCCCTGTAGTAGATCGCGTCCATTACCTCCGGCACCCCGTGGCCCTTGGCCTCGGGAGCAAAATTGGTCACCAGGAAGGTCACGAGGACGGCGCCCAGCACTGGAACCAGGATCACCAGCGGACCCCATGGCGCGGGCGCGGTGAAGATGTTGGCGTCGTAGTGGACGATCGCCTGACCGGCGAACAGCAGATTGTGAACGAGGCCGATCAGATCTCGGAAAAGCACGGCGCCAAGGCCAGTGATGACTCCGAGGCCGAGTGCCAGCAGGGAGAGCTGCGGCAGCGGCAGTCGACGGCTCTCCTCGCTCTCCATCACGAGCCTATGCCCCGGCCCGCTGCGCTTGATGGGGTCACCTCTGAGACCAGGAAAGGTGGCATGCCTAAGCCAGCGCCTTTGTCGGTAATCGCCGATCGGTGGGGAATTATTTTGAACTGTCTTAAGCGGGCTTCCAAAGACTGATGATCGCACCTCCAGCGATCACCAAGGCACCACCGACCAAGATGGGCATTGTCGGGAACGATCGGAAGACGATGACGTTAATGACCTGCCAGACCACAAATAGCGTCGCAATGTAGAGCCCGACCACGCGCCCAAAGTCGAGCGGTGCTAGGTTGAGAAACGATCCGTAGCCTAACAGCAGCGCCGCGCCAGCGAGAAACAGCCCGATACGGATCAGACCGACGTGATCGTAGATCGCCAATCTGACAATGGCGTCGCCGCTGGCTTCCAGCGCAGTTGCGATCAGGAGTAAAGCCGGTATAGGAACGCTTTGAAGTGTCTTTATCAATGTTCCGCCCATCATTGCCAATCTTGCCCGAATGACGCTTCCGACCGTCCTAGCCTAGCAGAGACAATCGCGGCTATCGCAGGATTGGCGCTCTCGCGACGACGCAGAAGCGCGCACCGACAACCTTGCCAGCACGATCTAATGAGCGTGAACCATACACATGCCCATACGGCACGTAACTCAGGGCCGCAAGTCGCTCGCCGTGGCAAGCAAAGGGTTCCGCCTCAGCTGCGCTGCGCGCTTGCGATTGGCAATCCCTCATCAGCTAGGGACGCCTGACGATCCGGAGAACGTACTCGACGACGTCGTGAGTCATGTGCGTGGTGATCGGCGCGTGTCCGAAGAGTCCGCGGTAGTAGAACGGCCCGGTCAACATGTCGAGGAGCAGCTCGATCTCGAGACCCTCGCGAATCTCCCCACGCGCCCTGGGTGGTTGCGGACGCGAAGGCAGATCAGTAGAGGCGCGATCCTCAGTACCGCGTCGTAAGGGCCGTCAGCCATGCGGGAGTATGATCGAGGAGCCACGCCTCGAGCGTACGATCCGCGTGGGTGAGACTCAGAAGCCCGAGAGCCATGAGGAGCACGCCGAGGACGCTTCGACCCCAGACACCGACGGCACGCAGGGAGCTGCGGCTGCGCGTGAAGGCCGCGCGCGACAGGACCCCGATCGCGATCAGCGGCAGGCTGGCCCCGATTCCGAACACGAACATCAGCATCGCGATTTCACCGAGATCCTGGCCGCGGCTGGCAAGGGTCACGGCGGCGCCCAGAGTGGGACCGACGCATGGGGTCCAGACGATGCCGAGCAGCGCCCCAAGCGCGAACTGGCCCCCGAGCCCGTCGAAGGTGAAGCGCGTCAGCAGGTTCTCCCCAGCACCGGCGAGCCTTGCGGTGAGCTGCGCAAAGGCGGCCTGCAGGCGGCTCGAGACCAGCAGCATGCCGACGGCGACGAACAGCACTGCAGCAACAATTCTGAACGCTTCGTTGCCAAGCCCGAGCCGCGCGCCGAAGGCAGCCAGGATGACTCCGAGGAGCGTGAAAGAGCTCGCGACGCCTGCCGCCAACGCGAGCGGCCCGAGGCGGTGCTGCCCGACCGCGGCGGCCATGAGAATCGGCGCCAGTGGCAGAACGCAGGGGGAGAGCATCGTCAGCACGCCGGCCAGCGCGCCGAGAGCGTACGTGCTGGGGCCGAAGCTCATCCCGCAACGGAGCGCTAGTGCAGCGCGGTGCCGAGCAGGCGGGTGAGCCCCGAGCGGCTGGTGTCGCCCGTCGAGCGCGCGACTTCCTTGCCGTTACGGAACACGATCAGCGTGCTCTGCATGCTCACGTTGTAGGTCTTGCGCAGCGCCGTCTCCTTGTCGTAGTCGGCGACCAGCAGCGTGAGGTTCTTGAACCCAGGCTCGCCCGTGATCGAGCGCAAGAGCGGAGCCTGGGCGCGGCAGGTCGGGCACCAGCTGGCGGAGAAGTCCAGGGCCACCGGCTGGCCGCTCGCGAGAAGCTCGTGAAAGGTAGCCTCGTCGAAGGGCGCCTCGGCGGCTCCCGCCGTACCGATCGCGAGTACCAGGATCAGCGCCAGGGTTGCGGCAATGCATTTCATCCGCTGTCTCCTCGATGGGTGATGAAGGCCTCACCTCAGGACCACTCTCCTCAGGAGACCGGCAAACAAGTCAACTTCTTACGACGGATCATACCTGGCCACCCGCTCACTCGAGAGCCGGGCCATCGGCAGCTGCAAATCGCCGCTACTCGCTTATCGCCACGCCGCTAAAGGCGCTCACGCCGATCGAGCTCGAGGTCGCTGCGGGCGTGAGATCGCCGTATGAATCAATGGAGAACACGGCCACGTCAGCGTCACCGCTCGCGCCGTAAATAACCGCGAGCCACCTGCTGGAGCGTCGAACGGTCGCTAACACCACGTTAAGCGGCCCTGGTCGAGTCCGACGGACACGCATAGGCCATTCGGGGAGTTGTCACCGGCCGCTCCTGCCCGCCCGCACCTGTTCGTAAACTCTTAGCCGCGTCAAAGCAGCGGACAATAGAGGTGTGGCGATTCCCTTCTCGGTCGCTCTCACCACCAGATCGCCAATGATCTGATCCACCTCGACAGGGTAACCACCCTTCATGTCGCGATACATCGAGGAGGTCAGACTGGACCGCCGATCGGTTAATAGCGACAGGACTTGAGCCTTGAACGGGTTCGAGAGCGGTCGCCAGGCCGCATCAATGGCAGCCACGATCTCTCCGAAAAGACTGTTGACGAGATCGGTACCGCCCGGTGCGCGCGCCACTTGACCGATGTCGCCATCCAGCAAACAAGTGATGGCGCCGAGACTGGCCAGCATGGCCCACTTTTCCCACATGTCCCGCTCGATGTCGGCGGACAGCCGGGCATCGAAACCGGCTCCTGTCATGAACTGGTCGAGAGCCAGGATACGGCCGGACCTTTCGCGACTCCATTCGCCGTAAGCCAGGTCATGGAAATCAGCTTGATCCAATATCCGGCCCTCCTCATCCAGCGTGCTCGCAATTTTCGCGACCCCACCAATGACATGGGGCGATCCAAAACGGGAACGCAGAACGTCCACATGCTTCATCCCGTTGAGCACGGGCACAATCATGCTCCCCTGAGTGACATAGGCCCCGAAGTCATCGATCGCGGCATCCAGCTGATAGGCCTTGACTGCCAGGAGGATGAGATCGAACTCCTCCGCCGGCTTGCCCATCGTGATCGCCTTGACGAGTACCCTGGTCTCCTCGCCCTTACTGATTATCGTGAGCCCAGCCGCCAGCTGGGCGGCGCGCCGAGGGCGGACGAGGAAGGTCACGTCTCGTCCCGCAGCCGCCAGGCGGCCGCCGAAATAGCCGCCGACGCTCCCCGCTCCGACTATCAACGCTCTCATAGGTAATTCCTGTTAATCATTACTCAAGTTGTGCGCCATTTTGCAGAGGAAGGCACACAGGCCTTCACCGCTGAAACTTCATGATGGCCTTGAGCAGACCCGGGAAACGCGCGTTCACCTCACCCCAGCGCACGCAATTGAGGTTTTCCACGCCCTGCTTTGTCGTCCGGATCAACCCGGAATCACGCAACACGCGGAAGTGATGTGAAAGCGTGGACTTAGCCATTTCTGGACAGGGCGCCGCTGCCGAGCACGACAGCGATCCGTCGCGACTCTCGAGCAGTTTTTTGAAGATCCTGAGCCGCATTGGATCGCTCAGCGCGCCGAGCACTCCTGCGAGCGTGATGTCCTCAGCCGCGGGATGCACGAAACGGGTCATATGCTCATTCTCATACGGTCTTTGCAACTGGTTCCATAGTGCAATAATACTGTACTAACGCAATTCGAACCAGGAGATTCATCATGAAGAGACTCGAAGGCAAAGTGGCGGTGGTGACAGGTGGTAACAGCGGTATCGGCCTGGCGAGCGCCAAGCGCTTGCACGAGGAAGGGGCGCGGGTAGTGATCACCGGACGGGACCGAAGGACCCTGGACGCGGCGGTGAGTGCGATCGGCTCCGGAACTGTGGCGTTGCAGTCCGACGCATCAAAGCTCGAGGACATCGAGCGGCTGTTCTCCGTTGTCGAGGCCAAGGTCGGCAAGATCGACGTACTGTTCGCGAACGCTGGAATCGCCAAATTCGCGCCCTACTCCGCCTCGCAGGCAGCGCTGTTTGACGAGCTGTTCGCGACCAACGTAAAGGGCGTGTATTTCACACTTCAGAAGGCGATCCCGCATCTCAATGCCGGGGCCTCCGTAATCCTCAATACCAGCGTCGCAGCCAGCAAGGGCACCGAGAACATGGGAATCTATGCGGCCACCAAGGCCGCCGTGCGTTCTTTTGCCCGTACGGCCGCCACCGAACTGAAGGCGCGGAACATTCGGGTCAATGCCGTGGCTCCGGGACCGATTGCCACACCCATTTTCGGGCGCAGCGGCCTGACCGAAGAGCAGATCGACGGCTTCAAGGCGGGCATATCCTCTCGTGTCCCGCTGGGGCGGATCGGGCGCCCGGAAGAAATCGCAGGCGCGGTGGCGTTCCTCGCCTCTGATGACGCCTCCTACATCACGGGAGTTGAGCTCAACGTTGATGGAGGAATGGCAAACCTCTGATCAGCTCCCAACCGTTTGCGGATGCGAGGCGGCTCAGTGACGTCAAGAAGGCAATGGGAATTTGTCGCCCAAGCATGTATGCCGCCTTCGGCAACAAGGAACAATTGGACGCATGCACGCGGGAATCGAACCGGCGAGCAACGGAATTACACCCCGAGGGTCGCAGTGCACGGAATTGCACGGAGCCATCGCCCGACCAAATGCACCAAAGCCGCGAAACTCCGTTGGCCATTCCGTGCAAATTCAGTGCAGTGACTTAGTCCGCGCGACACTCCTGCACACACCTGGCCGCAAGCTGCGCGATACCTAACGACTCAGGAATCAAGGGGTACGAACTCGGCCAAAGTGTGGAGAGGTGTGGCGAGGAGTGCCAGAGAGCACGGAGGCCGGCTGTTAATCCGTTGGTCGTTGGTTCGACTCCAACCCGGGGGGCAAATTCATTATATATCATTATATTACTGAGTCTATCTCAGGTAGTAGATAGCTTAATACCCTGAACACCCGAAGTCCGCCACGGTGGCTGATAGGGTGAAGGTGACTCTCGCGCGCATCGCTCGATGGGGCGCACTTGCAAGGCGGATCACAGCTGGCGTGGCCGCAAAGAAAGCCCTGAAGATTACCGATTGGAAAGGTCCGCTCTGAAAATGAGGGCTTGCCTTCGGGAGCCGCAGACCTGCGCGATACTATGGGCACTTTACGAGTTCGGCACCCAATCATGCGGCGTTGCCTCATCATCGAGGACGACACGGAGAACGCCCAATACGTTGCTACCGGGTTGCGCGAGCTCGGCTGGGGGGTCGCCGTCTGCCGAAATGGCGTCGACGCCATCGGCCGAGCGGTGGAAGACGCATGGGACCTGATCATCCTCGACCGCATGCTGCCGAACGACGTGGACGGCCTGTCGATACTCAGGACACTGCGCTCATTAGGCCGCAAGACCCCGGTCGTCGTCCTGAGCGCACTTGCTGCGACCGATGAGCGGGTCCGCGGCCTCAAGGACGGATGCGACGACTATCTAACCAAGCCGTTCGCGTTCTCCGAGCTTGCGGCGCGTATCGAGGCCGTCCTGCGGCGCTCACAACCGGACGAGGCTATGCGGGAGATGCGCGTAGCCGATATGCGGGTGGATCTTATCGCCCGCAGCGTGGAGCGAGCCGGGCGGCCCATCGCGTTGCAACCGCGGGAATTTCGCCTGCTCGCCTACCTGCTCCTGCACCAGGGACGCGTCGTAACTCGGACCATGCTGCTGGAGTCGGTGTGGGACTATCGCTTCGATCCGCAGACCAACGTAATCGACGTACATATCAGTCGCCTGAGAAGCAAGATCGACAAGGATGCGTCGGTTCCGCTCATCCACACGGTGCGCGGCGTCGGCTATACGCTCTCGTCTGCCGCGCCATCGCGAGAGGCAGAGGGATGAGCGGTGCGCTCGCGCGCTGGTGGTCCTCGATTGCCTTTCGCCAGGCGCTGATCTTCGGGGCGCTGGTGGTATTCACGATGACCGTGCTGCTGGTGGTGTTCTACGCGCAGACTGTCGGCGTCTGGCAGCGGCGCATCGACGGCCAGATCGATATCACGACACAACGACTCGTGGACTACTACAAGAGCGGCGGCTCCCCCGCCCTGGGCAGCCGCATCAACAATCTCCTTGGGGACGGTATCGATTCCGACACCGAGGTCTACACCCTGGTCGCGCCGGACCGCCACGTTGTCGCGGGTAATCTCGCGGTCACGCCGGAGATCACCACGCCGATGCACAGCATCTCCGAGCGCCAGGTCCTGCGCGCCGGCAGGCCCTCCCGAAGCCGGCTGCGCGTTACGGCACTCAACGATGGCAGCATCCTCATCGTCGGGCGAGACATGCAGGACCAGCATGAGCTCAAGGAGATCATTCGCGATGCGATCTTTTCTGGTGCGACCGTGACACTCCTGATGGCGGTTGGCGGGGCGTTGCTGTTTCGGCGGCAGCTCGAACGTCGTATCGGCACCATCCGCGCAACGGCTGCCCAGATCGAGCGCGGCGACCTGGCGCAGCGGGTGCCGATCTCGGCACAAGAGGATGAATTCGCGCGCCTGAGCCGCGACATCAACGCGATGCTGGATCGGATCCACGCTCTCATGGAAGGCGTCCGGCACGTCTCCAATACGATCGCCCACAACATTCGCACGCCACTGTCACGAGTTCTCGCGCGTCTGTATACGGCTCAGAACGCCGCCAAACCCGCGGACGTCTTGCCGGAGGCGGTTGGATTCGCGATTGCCGAGATCCAGGACCTCAACGTCGTATTCGACAAGCTGCTGCGAATCGCCGAAGTCGAATCGGGTGCTCGCCGGCAGACCTTCGCCACAGTCTCGCTGAACGCGATCGCGGTCAACGCCCTCGATCTCTACGACGCGGTGGCGGAGGCCAAGGGCCTGACGCTCACTCACACGCTGGACTCCCAGCCTAGCGTCACGGGCGATGGCGACCTGCTCGCAAACGCGATCGCGAACTTGATCGACAACGCGATCAAATACACCCCCAGCGGCGGCGCGATCCAGGTCGATACCCGCCGCGAGGGCGCCTCGGTAACCCTTACCGTGCGTGACAATGGGCGCGGGATACCCGAGGAGGAGCGCACGCGCGTCGGCACCCGCTTCTACCGGCTCGATCGCGCTGTTCCCGGTTGGGGGCTGGGCCTCGCGAGTGTGCGGGCGATCGCACGCTTGCACGGCGGGAGCCTCCAACTCGAGGACGCCGGGCCCGGTTTGATCGCGCGCCTGGTGCTGCCCGCGGTCGGCGCCTAGAGTCTTTCGCGCCGCGAGCATTACCGATCGGTAATGCTCTTTTCACCCCCTTGCTCACGCCGGCTCCCTAGACTGCCGGCAGGCCCTGACCGTCTGCAGTCTCCGTGGGGCGCTATCCCCGATGCCCTCTCTTATCTATTGCCGACCGATATGCTGAATTCTGCCCGCCGCATTCTGCTGATCAGCGCAGCGACCGGCCTTGCGTTGCTCGCGTTCGGCTGTCGCCGCAGCCCTGGGCCGTCCGCTGCTGATCCGGGTACTTCGGGGCCGGGCCCCGCGGCCCCCGCCGCCAAAGCGCTCGACTTGTCTCCCGAGCAGCGCAGTGCCCTCAAGGTCGAGCCTGTGGGTACATTTTCCTTCGCCGTCGAGTCCGAGACCGTCGGCACGGTCAGTTTCGATGAAGATCCTGCGGTCATCCAGGCAGAGGCCACCCTCATCAGCGCCGCAGCGAATCTCGAGATGACCCGCAAGGAGCTAATGCGCGCGCAGTCCTTGGGCGAGGCGAATGGCATCGCACCTAAAGAACTCGAGGGAGCCATCGCCGCACAACAGACCGCGGCGGCCGCTGTCAAAGCCGCCCGTGATGCGCTGCGCGCGCTCGGCAAGACGGACGCCGAGATCGATCGCATGGTTGCGACCGGCCAGTTCGATTCGCCCGGAACAGCTGCTCACACCACGTGGGTGATTGCCAACGTCCCCGAAACCGACAGCCCGCGGGTACGCACCGGACAGAGCGTCACCGTGAAGGTCCCCGCCTATTCCGATCGCGAGTACATCGGCCGCGTGGCGAGGGTCTACTCGACGATTGACCCAAACACGCACCGCCTGACCGCGCGCGCCCGAGTGGAGGATCCGAAGGGCGACCTTCGGCCCGGAATGCTCGCCACTATCGTTATCCGCACCGCAGAGCCCGTGAAGAGCCTCGCCGTCCCCACTACCGCCGTCGTTCGCGAGGGCGATGGCTCGATGATCACCTGGGTCACGACCGATCAACGCCACTTCGCCGAGCGCTCTCTCACGCTCGGCCTCCAGCGCGACGGACGCTATCAGGTGCTTTCAGGACTCAAGGCCAACGAGCTCGCAGTGACCGAGGGCGGAGTTTTCCTGAGCAATCTGCTCGAGGCCCCGCCGAGCGACTGACCGCTTCCTGAGCAAGTCGCAGCCCCGCTCCGTGTTCAAGTCCCTCGTCGCCTTCTGCCTGAGCCGCCGTGCCATGGTGGTGTTCGGTCTGCTGCTGTTCGCCGGCGCGGGACTCGTTGCGTTCAAGGCGCTCAACATCGAGGCCTATCCCAATCCGACCCCCGTCATCCTCGAGATCACAGCCCAGGCTCCGGGGCTGTCGGCCGAGGAGATGGAGCGCTACTACACGCGACCGATGGAAATCGGCTTGTACACGACCCCGGGGATCGACGTCATTCGCTCGACATCCTTCTACGGACTGTCGTTTGTGCGCGTGGTCTTCAAGTACGGCGTCGACTTTCACTTCGCTTATGCACAGGCGGCGATCGCCCTGCAGCAGAACGTCAATCTGCCCGGTGGCGTAACGCCTCAGATCCAGCAAAACAGCACCACCGGCGAGATCTACCGCTACCAGGTGGTGGGGCCGAAGCATTTCGGTCTGACCAATCTGCGCACCGTTGAGGACTGGATCGTGCGCCGTCGCTTGCTGACCATCCCCGGCATCGTTCAGGTCAACAGCTGGGGCGGACCGAGCAAGCAATTCGAGGTGGAAGTCGACCCCCACAAGCTCGAAGGCTACAACCTGAGCGTCGCGCAGGTGTTGGGTGCGCTCGGCAACGCGAACGCCAACGTCGGCGGTCGGGAGATCCGCGTTGGCCAGCAGTCGATCAACATCCGCGGCGTGGGTCTTATCGACGATGGCGGCAACGACGATCTGACCCGGGGCTCAAGGCTCGACGACATTCAGGACATCGTGCTCACCCAGTCGGGCGGGGTGCCGGTGCAGATCAAGGACGTTGCCCGGGTGTCGGTAGGGTTCGTTCCGCGCCTCGGCATCTGGGGCCACGACAGTGAAGACGACGCCGTGGCTGGCATCGTTGTCATGAGTCGCACGGAAAAGACCGCCGACATGCTGCCGAAGGTCAAGGCCGAGATCGATTCGATGAATCACGACGGCAGTCTCCCGCCCGGCGTGCGACTGGTCCCGATCTACGACCGCGGTGCGCTGGTGGACGTCACTACTCACACGGTACTGCACAACCTCGCGTTCGGCTGCCTGCTGGTTTTTCTGATCCAGTGGATCTTTCTCGGTGACCTGCGCAGCGCCATCATCGTGGGCGTCAACATTCCCTTTGCGCTGCTGTTTGCGATCATCGCGCTGGTGGCCAGAGGCGAGAGCGCCAACCTCCTCTCCCTCGGAGCCGTGGACTTCGGGATCATCGTCGAATCCGCCGTCATCCTGGTCGAGAACGTCTTTCGCAATTTCCAGGCGCCGCTGGCCGAGCGACAGGGATTGCTGCAGCGCCTGGCACGCGGTGAGTGGGGTCCCGATCCCTCGACTACGCCGCATCATGCGACTCCGGTACACGGTTGGACCGATCGCCTGAGACTGATCCTCGTCAGCGCCGTTCAGGTCGATCGTGCCGTGTTCTTTGCGGCACTCATCGTGGCGGCCGCGTTCGTTCCGCTGTTCACGATGCAGGGGGTCGAAGGAGCCATCTTTGGGCCGATGGCGCGTACCTACGGTTACGCGCTGGCGGGAGCCCTCATCGCCACCTTCACCGTGACCCCGACGCTGGCCTCATTGTTGCTCCCCGAACACGTGGCCGAAAGCGAAACGCTGATCGTTCGTGCGCTGCACCGCCTCTACGATCCCGTGCTGCGCTTCGTGCTCGCCCGCCGCTCTGTCTTCATCGTCGCGGGCCTCGTGGCGCTCGCCGCCGCGGCCTGGCTGGTGCCCCGGCTCGGAAGTGAATTCCTGCCCGCACTCGAGGAAGGCAACTACTGGATCCGCGCCTCGATGCCCATGACGCTGTCGCTCGAGGACGGCGAGGCTGCGACGCGCAAGATGCGCGCCATCCTCAAGCGCTTCCCTGAGGTGGTAACCGTGTTCTCCCAGCACGGCCGCCCCGATGACGGTAGCGACGCTTCGCCCTTCTCCAACGTCGAGCTCTTCGCGGTGCTCAAGCCCCAGGAGCAATGGCCCGCGGGCCTCACGAAGGAGCAGCTCACCGACAGGATCAATGCGATGTTTCAGCGCGAGCTCCCAGGGGTCAATTTCAACTTCTCACAGTACATTCAGGACAACATCGAGGAAGCCATCTCGGGGGTGAAGGCGGTCAACTCCGTCAAGATCATCGGCCCGAATCTCGAAACTCTCACGCAGCTCGCCGAGCGGGTGCGGGAGGAAATGAGCCATATCCGGGGCATAACGGACCTCGGAGTGTTCCCGGTGCTTGGACAGCCGAATCTCGACATCAAGGTCGATCGCGGCCGTGCCGCGCGGTACGGGTTGAATACGGGAGATGTCAACACCGTGATCCAGGCTGCGACCGCAGGCGCCTCAGCCACGACGGTGCTCGAGGGCGATCGGCAGTTCGATATCGCCGTCCGCTACCCGAAGGACTTCCGTGATTCGGTGCAGAGCATTGGCAACATTCGGGTTGCCGCTGCGACAGGCGCAGGCACCAACGCTTACATTCCCCTGAGGGAACTGGCCGCCATTGACGTCGACACCGGCGCCGCGTGGATTTATCACGAGAGCAATCAGCGCTTCATACCGGTGAAGTTCAGTGTCCGGGAGCGTGACCTGGGCAGCACCGTTGCCGAGGCGCAGGAGCGCATCGCACGTGATGTGAAATTGCCAAGCGGGTATCGCCTGGTGTGGGCCGGCGAGTTCGGGCAGCTTCAGGCCGCCAAGGAACGGCTGGCCATTGTCATTCCGGTGAGTCTCGTCCTGATCCTTGGCCTGCTGTACGCGCTCTTCAACTCCGCGCGCGAGTGCCTCCTGGCGCTGCTCGGTATTCCCTTCGTGATCGCGGGCGGCATTTTCGCGCTCTATCTCTTCGGTCTCAGCTTCAGCATTTCCGCTGCCATTGGGTTCGTGTCCCTGTTCGGCGTCGCCGTCATGATCGGCATTCTGATGATTACGACCTTCACGCAGCAGCGGCGCCTCACGCATTCCGCCGATGAGGCGATGCTCAGGGCGGCGACCCGCGTCATGCGGCCCCTGCTGATGATGAGCCTGTCAGCAGGCATCGGGCTGCTGCCGGCAGCGCTTTCGACCGGCATCGGCAGCGAAGTGCAACGTCCTTTGGCTGCCGTAGTGGTTGGCGGCATGCTGCTCGGCTCGATACTGCTTCTGGTCGTGGTGCCGGCCTGTTACATGCCGTTCCTCGGCCGAGACAGCTTCGCGGTCCCGGAGGCGCACACATGATCGTCCGCAACGCCTCTGCCAAACGCTGCGCAGTACCGGCGCTCACACTGCTGTTGGCTGGGTGTACGGTGGGGCCGAATTTCGTGCGCCCCGCCGCGCCCGATGTCACCCGCTACACTCAGGCTCCCCTGGCCCCGACCGCGTCCGCTGCAAACCTGGCAGGGGGCGAGGCGCAGCGCTTCCTCGACGGGCAGGACATTCCTGGCGAATGGTGGGAGCTATTCGAGTCGCCCGCGTTGAACGCCCTGGTCGAGCGCGCGCTGAAAGCCAATCCGGACCTAAAGGCCGCCGAAGCGGCGCTCACCGTTGCGCACGAGAACATGCTCGCGCAACGAGGCGCGTATTACCCAACCGTTTCCGCAGGTTTCGCCGCGAGCCGCACCAAGACCTCGGCCGAGCTTTCCCCGACGCCCAGCTCCGGCGCTCTGCTCTTCAATCTCTTCACGCCTGAGGTCAGCGTGTCGTTTGTACCCGACGTGTTCGGATTGAACCGGCGGCTGGTTGAGTCAATGGCCGCCGCGGAACAGCAGACGCGCTTCGAGTTCACCGCCACATATCTCGCTTTAACCGCCAACGTCGTGGTCGCGGCCATCCAGGAGGCCGGCGTTCGCGAGCAGGTCAGGACGACTCGCGAGCTCATCGCCTCAGACGAGAAAAGCCTGGAGGTACTGCGCCGGCAGGAGGCGAGCGGATACGCCAGCCGGCTCGATGTGGCCGCACAGGAAGCCCAGGTTGCTCAGGCGAGCGCCACGCTGCCCCCGCTGCTTAAGCAGCTCGCGCAGCAGCGCGACCTGCTGGCAGCACTCTCCGGCGCCCTGGCCAGCGAGGGACTGCCCGAGCAGTTCGAGCTGTCAAAGCTGAAGCTTCCGCAGGAATTGCCGCTGAGCGTGCCCTTCCGACTCATCGAACAGCGCCCGGACGTGCGTCAGGCTGAAGAGAACCTGCACATCGCCTCCGCGCAGATCGGAGTGGCCGTCGCCAATCGCTTACCCGGCTTCACCATCACGGGCGACCTCGGTGCCTCAGCGTTGACTCTGAGCAGTCTCACATCGGGCGATGCGGGTTTCTGGGACCTGGGTGCCCAGGTCACTCAGCCGATCTTTCAGGGCGGCGCGCTGATGCACAGGGAGCGCGCCGCACGCGCGGCCTACCTCGAGGCGCAGGAACAATACCGCGGCGCCGTGATCGCGGCGTTTCAGAATGTGGCCGATACCCTGGCTGCTCTCGAGCACGACGCCGACGCACTGCGCGCCTCCGCGGCGAGCACAGAAGCGGCCAAGGTGACACTGGATGTCGTGCGTGCTCAGCAGCGCGCCGGCTACGCTAGCTATCTTCAGCTACTGAGCGCCGAACAGACCTATCAAACCGCCGTCAGCGCCCAAGTGCAGGCGCAGGTCAATCGTTACGCTGATACGGTTGCACTATTTCAAGCACTGGGGGGTGGCTGGTGGAATCGGTCGGATGCGCGCATGGGCGGTCTGCCTGCGAATCGGAGTCTCCAATCCCCTCCTCCTTAGAACCAAGTCAACTGGCGTAGCTTGCTCAGCAGTTCACGCCAGCGATCACGCCCGATCCTCGCAGCCCACGTTTGCCGGGATAACGGCAGGGGTAGTCGTCTCGACGGATCGGACGGGATTGCTGTGCACTCAATGGCTTGCGAGACACTCGGACTGCAACCCGGGGAGCCCAATAACCTTATAATTCCAGCAGTTCCGTGCACACCGCCGGCTCATGCTTTTCTTCAGTAGGGGCACGCTTTTTGAGCGAACTGGTCGCCGGCCCGTTAGAGCGATTGGTCGTTAGCCATCTCGCCGGTGGTTCTAAGAGGCGTGGGCTCGCACCCGGCACGAGCCCACGCGGCACACACTCAGAACTCACCGACTTGCCCGATACCGACCCCACCTACACGAATAATGGCCTTATGTCGGGTCCCGGGTTCCCCTGATCGCTCAATACGGGTTGGGCGGCGGAGTAGCGCTCGTCGCTGCGATGCTGCCGAAGACTCCATCCGTCTGATCCGCAAAGCCGGCGGTGTAGAAGAGCGTCGTCAGGGGCTTATCGGGGTCACCGTTGCCAAACACCAGCGACCACAGGCCGGGGATGGCTATGGCTCCACCGTTAGTGACCGTGAGCGCCCCCATGGAAGTCGCCAATGCGGTGCCGTTGGGAGCGAAGATGGTTATCTTGCCGTCGCCAAAGTTGCCGATCAGCAGATCCCCTGCCAGCGAACCGAACCCCGCAGGCGCGAGTGCCATTCCCCAAGGCGCATTGAGCGCACCGGCCGATGCGAATCGGCTTACGAAGTTGCCACTGAAGTCGAATACGTCAACGTAACCCAGACCCGCGCCTGTCGTTTCGTCGTGCTTCGCTGCGTCCTGCATCGTGAAGCTGACGAATAACTGGCCATTCAGAGCCACTATGCCGAAGGGCACAAAGCCTGCGGGGACCTCAGGGTCAATGAATTTCCCCTGCATATCGGCCGGCTTGGCGAAGTTAGTATCGAACACGTCGACCTTGTTGTTATGCAGGTCAGTCGCGTAGAGGAACGATGAACCGCCGACACTGCCCAGTGCTAACCCCTTGTACACGGCGTGATTGGCACCGTTCGCCACGCCGTCGTCGTACGCCGTGACTGCGGTCGCGCCGCTGTCGGTTGCCCAGGCTGCGATGGTGCCGCCCTCTCCGTCAAAGATGAACAGCGCTGACTCCTGGCCCGCACTCGTAGCAATGAGGAAGCCTCCGTTGCCGTTGTAGACCTGGCCGGTGGGGTTGGCGGGCACGCCGGCTGCAGAGTCCGCAATGGCGATTCCGACCTCGTTCGAGCCGGTGACGCTGCCGGTCTCGTTCTCGCCCATGCCGCTGTAAAGGGTCGAGAGATTACTGTTGTTGTCGGCGATCCAGAAAGGCAGGCCCGGGCCGATCGCCACACCCCAGGGATTGGACAAGTTGGCGTCAATCGTAGTGGTGGTAGCGACAACCCCGACCTTGTCCGACACCAATGCGGTGTCGGCAAATCCGCTGCTCGCTTGCGCACTCGGCTGACTATTGCTGGTGCTGCTGGCAGAGCCCCCGCCGCCGCCTCCGCAGGCGACGAGAGTCAGAGCGCCGACTACCCCGAGGGAGAAGGAAGCCACCGCGTTGCGGGTGGCGCGATTCAACTGCATTGCTACTCTCCATGACGTTGGAACTGTGCTTTGAGTCGCGAGATTCGTGGATTCCGTTCAAATTCCGCCAACGTCGCCGTTCCCGCCCCCGTGGTCACGATAGAGCCTTTCTATTGATCTCAATCAGAGGATCGATTGGATGTATCGATGCCGAGGCGTTACTTTGCCCCCCGTGTGGTGAAGCACGAGACTCAATCGGAGAAGCACATGGAAAGCGAAGACAAATGCCCGTTCTCGGGCGGCGCGCGCAAGCACACGGTAGCTGGCGCCCCATCGAACGCAGACTGGTGGCCCAATCAATTGAAGCTGGAAATCCTGCACCAGCACTCCTCCAGGTCCGATCCCATGGGCGAGGAGTTCGACTACGCGGCGGAATTCAAGAGTCTCGACCTGAATGCACTCATCACAGACCTTCGTGCCTTGATGACGGATTCACAGAGCTGGTGGCCTGCAGACTTCGGCCACTACGGCCCCTTGTTCATTCGCATGGCATGGCACAGCGCCGGCACCTACCGCATTGGCGATGGTCGCGGCGGCGCGGGAGCCGGACAGCAGCGCTTCGCGCCGCTTAACAGCTGGCCGGATAACGCGAACCTCGACAAGGCCCGCCGGCTGCTGTGGCCGACCAAGCAGAAGTACGGGCGCAGGATCTCCTGGGCCGACCTCATGATCCTCGCGGGCAACGTCGCCCTCGAGTCGATGGGCTTCAAGACCTTCGGCTTTGGCGGCGGACGCGAGGACACCTGGGAGCCCGAGCAGGGCATTTACTGGGGCCCCGAGGGGAAGTGGCTGGCGGATGAGCGCTACAGCGGCGACCGCGATCTCGAGCGTCCGCTCAGCGCGGTGCAGATGGGACTCATCTACGTCAATCCCGAAGGCCCGAACGGCAAGCCCGATCCGCTCGCGGCAGCCCGCGACATCCGCGAGACCTTCGGCCGCATGGCGATGAATGACGAGGAAACGGTGGCACTCATCGCCGGCGGTCACAGCTTCGGCAAGACCCACGGTGCGGGCGATGCCTCGCTCGTGGGCCCGGAGCCTGAAGGCGCCGATATCGAGGCGCAGGGCCTCGGCTGGGCCGCCAGGTTCGGCACGGGCAAGGGAGGGGATGCCATCACGAGCGGCCTGGAGGTGACCTGGACCGCTACGCCGACCCGGTGGAGCAACGACTTCTTCCAGAACCTGTTCGGCTACGAGTGGGAGCTGACTAAGAGCCCGGCCGGTGCGTACCAGTGGAAGCCCAAGGGTGGCGCGGGCGCTGGTACCGTGCCGGATGCGCACAATTCATCTAAGCATCATGCGCCCG
The DNA here is from genome assembly GCA_963804465.1 of uncultured Gammaproteobacteria bacterium. Lineage (GTDB taxonomy): Bacteria > Pseudomonadota > Gammaproteobacteria > Steroidobacterales > Steroidobacteraceae > 13-2-20CM-66-19. Next base: position 22,392 of record CAWDQL010000011.1, on the reverse strand, counting down.
CGATGCTGACGACCGACCTCGCGCTGCGCTTCGATCCCGCCTACGAGAAAATCTCCCGGCGCTTCTATGAGCACCCGCATCACTTCGCGGACGCTTTCGCCCGAGCGTGGTTCAAGCTGACGCACCGCGATATGGGTCCGCGGTCACGTTATCTTGGCCCGCTCGTTCCTAAGGAGCAGCTGCTGTGGCAGGACCCCATTCCAGCGGTGGATCACAAACTGATCGACGAGCAGGACGCCGCAGCCCTGAAGACCAGGATCCTGGCATCCGGACTTTCCATCTCCCAGCTGGTCACCACGGCCTGGGCGTCTGCCGCCACGTTCCGCGGCAGCGACAAGCGCGGCGGAACGAACGGCGCGCGTGTACGCCTGGCGCCGCAGAAGAATTGGGAAGTCAACCAGCCGGCGGAACTGGCCAAGGTTCTGCGGCAGCTGGAAGTAATCCAGAAGGACTTCAACAGCGCACAGTCCGGCGCAAAGAAGGTTTCGCTTGCCGACCTGATCGTTCTCGGCGGCTGCGCAGCCGTTGAGGCAGCTGCGAAGAAGGCTGGCAACGAGGTTAGGGTTGCCTTCGCGCCCGGGCGCATGGATGCCTCGCAGGAGCTGACCGATGTGGAGTCATTCGCCGTACTGGAACCGGCTGCAGACGGGTTCCGCAACTACGTCCGCAAGGGACTCGAGGGGTCGACGGGTGAGCTGCTGGTGGACAAGGCGCAGTTGCTGACGCTGACCGCCCCTGAGATGACGGTCCTGATCGGCGGTCTGCGCGCCCTGAATGCAAACTTCGGGCAGTCCCAACATGGTGTTTTCACCAAGCGGCCCGAAACACTGACCAATGACTTCTTCGTGAATCTCCTCGACATGAGTACGAAGTGGCAGAAGTCCACCAGCTCTGAAGGCGTGTTGGAGGGGCGCGATCGGGCAACGGGCAAGCTCAAGTGGACCGGCACCGTTGTCGATCTCGTGTTCGGTTCCAACTCCCAGCTCCGAGCCCTGGCGGAGGTCTACGCGTGCAGCGACTCGCAGCAGGCATTCCTGCGTGACTTCGTCGCGGCCTGGAACAAGGTGATGAACCTCGATCGCTACGACCTGTGATCCCGGAAGATAGGGCCTAAGGGTTCCTATCCCGCGCAGCCGCGAGTTGGCTGGGTGATTCCCGGACCAGGTCGCGGCTGCGCGAACCCTGCCCCCTGTGATTGAAACTTGGACGTTGGTGGACGGCTTTTCTTTGGGCTAGATGTCTATGGAGATGACTCAGCTGGAGTCGGTTCTTGAAAGCTTCTGCGCAACCCTAGCCGCCGGTTGTGAGCCTGTCCTCCAAAATGTTGCGGAGCGGTCAAGTCAGTGCGGCAACTAAAGTCCTATCGAGTAGTGCTCTAGCAATGCCGCGCCTCCGGGTCATGGTCAACCAGCAGCTTGGAGTCTCGTCTTAGGTTGTTCGCTCACGCAGCGCGAATCACTAAGAGATCTCCTGACCTCGACGGGTACCCTGCTTCCTTCCCTGACTTTGCCAGCGCCGTCGGCAAGTTGACGGAAGGACTCTATTCCCATGTTGGGAGCCGCCCCGTGCGGACCAGGGAAGGCCTGCTCGGCGTTCTCCCTGGAATCCTTTACCCACTTGCGCAGAACGTTCGGATGCAACCCCAGATCCCGTGACGCTTGCGCGAAAGCCGCCGCGTTAGATCGCCCAGCAGCTACAGCCCAGCGCGCCCCAGAATGCATGCAGGTCGTCGACTGGCAGCTGCGCTGAAGCGACCTGCCCCGTCCCGTGCACATGGCACCCATCCGACACGCAGCGTGCGCCGCTCGGCATTTGGCCAGCCGTCGGAGCTGCCCAGCCGGCGTACCCTCCGTAGGTCCTTACCGGAGACCAGTCCGGCATCGCCGGTGGCGGCGCGGCCTCATCAAGAGAGGCAAACTCGCCCTCGGCATAGACCACCTTTCCTCCGACGATCGTGAGAACCGAAGTCGTGTCCGCGATCTCAGCAGCCGGGCAAACGAAATAATCCCGATCGGGCACAATGAGATCCGCGTACTGTCCTGCCTTGATGCGCCCCTTGGCGTCCTCCTCGTTGGAGAACCATGTGACACGCTCAGTCCACATCCGCAGCGCCGTCTCGCGGTCCAGGCAATTGCTCTCGGGGTATAGGCCAAGACCGGCGACAGTGCGACCGGTCGCGAGCCAGTTGAGGCAGACCCACGGATTGTAGGAGGCCACCCTCGTGGCATCGGTCCCGGCCGAGGTACGAACGCCTCGCCGCATGATTTTCCTAATGGGCGGCGTGCTTTCGGCGGCCCGCGCTCCGTAGCGCTCCACAAAGTATTCACCCTGATAGGCCATCCGGTGCTGGATGGCGATTCCGCCACCCAGGCGCGCGACACGATCGATCGAGCGATCCGAGATCGTTTCGGCGTGATCAAAGAACCAGTGCAAACCGTCGAAGGCGATGTCTCGATTCACGCGCTCAAACACATCGAGTGCCCGGCTGATCGTTTCGTCGTAAGTAGCATGCAGGCGCCACGGCCAGCGGTTCTGCGCAAGAATCCGCACGACTTCCTCGAGCTCGGACTCCATTTGCGGCGGCATATCCGGGCGCGGCTGGCGGAAATCCTCGAAGTCCGCCGCGGAGAACACCAGCATCTCCCCACCGCCGTTGTGACGAAAGTATTCGTCGCCCTGTTTGTACTTGGAACTGCGCGTCCAGGTGAGAAAATCCTCCCTCTCCTGCTTCGGCTTCTGCGTAAAGAGGTTGTAAGCCAAGCGGACGGTCAGGTTACCGTCGGCGGCCAGCTTCTCGATTACCGCATAGTCCTCCGGGTAGTTCTGAAAACCTCCTCCGGCATCAATCGCTCCCGTCACGCCGAGCCGGTTGAGCTCACGCATGAAGTGGCGGGTCGAGTTTAGCTGGTAGTCAAACGGCAGCTTCGGCCCCCGGGCGAGAGTCGCATAAAGAATGCCTGCGTTGGGTTTCGCAAGCAGCAGCCCCGTGGGATTGCCCGCGCCGTCGCGGATGATCTCGCCGGCGGGAGGATTTGGAGTAGCCTTCGTATAGCCAACCGCACGCAGCGCCGCACCGTTGAGGATCGCCCGGTCGTAGAGATGCAGGATGAAAACCGGCGTATCGGGTGCGGCCGCGTTGAGTTCGGCTATGGTGGGCAGGCGCTTTTCAGCAAACTGCTGCTCGGTGAAACCACCTACTACGCGCACCCATTGCGGCGCCGGCGTACGCGCCACCTGGCGCTTTAGCATTTCCATCGCGACTGCGAGTGACCGCACACCATCCCACCGCAGCTCCATATTGAAATTCAGACCGCCGCGGATAATGTGCAGATGGTTGTCGATGAGGCCTGGCAGGGCCCTGCGGCCTTTGAGATCGATGACGCGTGTCGCTTTGGCGGCCAGCGGCACGATCTCTTCCTCGCGGCCCACCGCCAGAAACCTTTCCTGTGCGATAGCGACTGCGCTGGCCTCTGGCCGCGATTCATCGAGCGTCGTGATTTTGCCGTGGTACAGGATGACTTCAGGCACAGTTGCGCTAGTACTCACGTTAGTCTCCCCGAAGCTTTCGAGGGCTCCTGCGCATGATGACTGGGCAGCGTGCCCAGCAAGTGTACGGCGCACTTGGAGCGCTCGCACGCGACTTCACGTGAGACGCCCGCCAGGACTTCTTTGCCGAGCCTACGGTCGCAAATCCGGCGACGCCGATGACCTGGAGAGTGTCAGGAGCTCAATCAGCAAGTGCCGCGGTCTAAGCCCCGTTTACTTGCTTTCCGATTCGCGGGCGCTCGCTTGCGTGTCTTGAGCCTTGTGCCAGGTAGCATCTGGATCGTATGTCTTCATGTGTCCGGCAAGATCGTTGGTCTCTTTCCCGAGATCCTTCTCATATATGACTCCATCGCTGCCGACGATAAAGGTCATTACGCCGGACGACCGGTATTGGGCCGGGAAAGCCGTGAAGGCAAATCCTTCAGTCATCTTGCCGTTTATGACGTAGCTCTTCGCTCCGCCCGGGCCATGTTTCCCCTGCCGCGACAGGATACGGAAGTAATAACCGCGGTATGGAGTTAGAGCGCCCTTCCCGTCGGCATAGCCCTCAGCGACCGCGGATGCCACCAGTGGTCCGACGGGACTCTGGGGTTCGCCCGCCGCCGCTTGCCAATAGAGACCATTGTGTTGCCCGTTATCGCTAGTGATTCTGCTGGCATATTCGTCGTGCTGCGTGCGGCGATATTCGTTTTCGGCCGCCACGAGTTCCTGGCAAACCCGAATCGCCGACAGTTCATTCCGGCCAACTCGTCTGTACAAAATCTCCTTCTTAGCCAGTTCCGTGTCGAAATACCATGAATTGCCCTTATTCACGAGCGGTATGGGGGTGGGCCAGTTCCTCGCGCCGATATACAGAATGGTCGTTCCGTCCGGCTCATTCACCAGACGATGCATTTCCAGATACTTCTGCACGAAATTAGCGCGGCTACGGGCATCCTCGGCCTCATCCCCCGACGAGACGATGTGTTTTGCGTCTGGACCAAGCAAATTGAGCATCGCCTTTTCATCGTCACTCTGCACAGCCGCGACCAGTGCGCTGCTCGCTTCCTCAGCCGATGAAAATGTCTTCTGACCTGGTTGCTGCGCCACGGAACGGAGGCAAAAGCACCCCATCAAGAGCGTGGCGATTGCGGCCAGTTTAGGCAGATTGGCCCCATGCCCAGTGTCGATCTTCAGCTTTGTTCGCCGCATCTGGCGCCTCTCCATTTCCGAGTCTCTACGAGCCATGGACGTCACGGGACCTCGCTTACCACGGTCAGCCGCGGTGGCCTCCACCGCCGGCATGGCCGCCGCCGCCGTGGCCGCCACCGACACTGGCGCTTCCCCGTGACGAAAAGCTTCTTACCTCACCGCCATGATCGTAGTTGCTGAAAGCGCCCGAGCGGATGCCGCTCTCGCCATGAGGTTCGGCATATCCCCGAGCAGCAGGCGCACTTCCGCTGAAAGGGTGCGGCGTCGCGCCGGGGCTATTGTAAACGCCGGTGGAGCGTCCACCGGCAGGGCCAGCAGGGCGTTCGGCGTATCCAGCTCGGTTGGTGCTCACTCCGCGCTGCACGTTCGTTGCTACGCCTTGCGCGCCTCCTGCCCGGTAGTAGCTATTTCGGTTATAAAAGGTATTGCTCCGCGAGTAGTACCTGGCATGGTTATAAATTGGGTAGCGGTGATACCAATCGAATCCCCAATGGCCCCAACCCCATCCAAAACCTCCAAAGAAGCCGATTCCGAAACCGACCCCGAAGGAGAGATATGGACCGGCAAACCAGATTCCGGGATACGGGTACCAACCTGGCCATGCCACGATCGGGTATCCGTAAATCAACCACGGATCGTAGGCAGGAACGTAAACGACATCGGGGCTAGCAGGCTCAATGGCAATCATCGAATCCTGCGTCTCCACGGTTTGCTGTGGCGTGCTCTGCAGATTGCCCGCTGCTTGCGCCCGCTGGCGCATCACTTGAATAGCAGTCATCACATCCTGTTGCTGATTGTAGTAGGCGTCGCCCAGCGATGAGGTCCAAGTCAGGTTCTTGTCCATATTTCCGAGGACGGATGGAAATGCAGCGATTGCCTTGACGCTAGGGTCCCAAGGCTGCTGGTCCAGAGCTTGACCCAAAGCGCTGCCCTGTAAACCAGGATTCGCTTGTACCCATCGATCGGCCTCGACGACTTGCTCGGGAAACGTGGACGCCGCAAGAATCTGCGCTACCAATGAATCTGGATACAGCGCGATTGGCGCAACCAGCTGTTGCAATTGCTCGGGACTCTGGGGCGCAGGAGGCGGCGCTGCCGTTGCCGCCATCTCCGGAGCTTGTGCGTCTTGATAGGCCAAAAGGTCGGGCGGCCAGATCGCGAAAGCCAACAACAAGACGGAAGCCAAGACCTGCTTGCTTAGCTGAGGCTTTGAGCAACGTCCAGCACGTTCGAGGATATTCATTTTGAACCCAGGACAACCATATCTACTGACCTGATAGCCTAGCACCCTCGGCAAGCAAGGCCATCTGTACAAATGCCTCTCTGAGCGGCGCCCCTCTGTGCGAGGCCCCGAGTCGAGGCGACTCGGCTAGCCGGATAGTCTTCTCTACATCGCAGTGGGTCTCCTGGTAGTCGTGAGCTCACACTCAGCTTGCCGCATAAGTCGTGCCTCGCCAGGGCATGCGCGCGGAGTTCACGCTTTTTCGTCACGACCACGCCACATGGTTAGCTGCGACCGGAACGACGGTCAGAGTGCGAATCCCCTGTGCGCCGTGAATGAGCACGCCTTCGATATCGGCGGTCGCGGAGGGACCGGTCATGAGCACTGCGTAGCGTGCGGCGGCAAACCCGCCATGCTGATACGCGTGGTGGAGATTCACGACCAGCGCCTCGGGGTCGAGGAGTACCACGAGATGCTGCGATAGAAAGCCCAGGGCGTTCTCCCCGAGTTGCTGCTCGCTGAGCCACAGCGAGCCGGTCTCGGCCACGCCGAACAGGGCGCGCACGACTCCGACATCGACGTCGGCGAGGTCTTGGGGTGCCTCGATGTCCTGTAGCCGACGGTTCCCGGTGACTTCGGGCACGGCGGAACAGACGATTTTCGCGTCCGGAAACAGCCCGCTGACCAACGCGTTCAGCTCTCCGGGCTGTGCCGGCGCTAACACCCGCCCGCCCATGCGCTCGAGACTCGCGCTGAACGTGGCCAGTGAGGCGGAGCGCCCGGCGTCGAACAACGGAATCACGGGCAGCTCGCGGGGCGCCGGCTGGTTACGGCGAACGCGCGTGAGGATGTCGTCACGACTGCTCATTTTCGCTTGGCCGCACGCTTCTTCAGCCGGTTCGCCAAGTACCACTGCCGGAAAGTCGCAGGCGGGACCTGCGGCAGTTCGCGCTGCTTGCCCCACGCATTCAGGCGGTTGTACACCAGGAAGTGCGGCAGGTACTCCGCCCCGACCCCGGCCGCGCTCATGGCAGCGCGATATAGCCGCGGGCTGGCCATGATGCGGCCGGCGATTTTCATCGCTTCCTTCTTGACCATCGGTAACTGGTGCCGCTCGCTGATAATCCTGCGCCACTTGTAGATCTGCTCATGGATGTTGATCTTGACCGGACAGACGTTGGTGCAGCTGCCGTTCAGTGTCGATGCGAAGGGCAGCCCACTGTATTTGCGCAGGTTGAAAGTCGGGTCAATGATGACGCCGATCGGTCCGGAGTAAGTCGCGCCATAACTCAAACCGCCGCTGCGCCGATATACCGGGCAGGTATTCATGCAGGCACCGCAACGGATGCACTTGAGCGAGTACCAGAAGTCCTGCATCCCAAGGCGCTCCGACCGCCCATTGTCGACCAGCACGATGTGCAGCTCTGCGCCGGGCCGCGGCGCGCGCAGATGCGAGGTAAGCTGGGTAATCGGCGAGCCGAGAGCATTGCGTGAGAGCATGCGGATAAATACGGCGAGGTCCTCGAGCCGCGGAACCAGCTTCTCGATTCCCACGCAAGCGATCACCAGCCGCGGCAGGTTCATGCTGAGGTCCGCGTTGCCCTCGTTCGTGCACACGACGATGCTGCCGGTGCGGGCCACGACGAAATTCGCGCCGATCATCCCGGCATCCGCCCGCAGAAAGTACGGGCGCGTCGTCTGGCGCTGGCTCTCGGCGAGGTAATGCACATCATGATTGGCCGGGTCGGTGCCGAGCGTGCGGGCGAAGACCGCGGCCACATCGCGGCGCAGCTTGTGCACGGCCGGCACCACGATGTGGCTCGGCGGCTCATCGTCCAGCTGCTGAATCCGCTCGCCGAGATCCGTCTCTACCACGGTGATGCCGCGCGCCTCCAGATATGGCCGCATCTCGCACTCTTCGGTGAGCATCGACTTCGCTTTGACCAGCGTTCTGGCCTGGTGCGCATGCAGGAGGTCGAACACCCGCTGGTTGTGCTCGGCAGCATCCTTGGCCCAATGCACGTGCGCCCCGTTGGCGATCGCCTGCCGCTCGAACTCCTCGAGATAGTCGGCGAGGTGTGTCAGCGTATGCTCCTTGATCGCCGAGGCGAGCGCGCGCATCTCCTGCCACTCGGGCAGCGCCTCGCTCTCGCGGTCGCGCTTCTTGCGCAGGTCCCATAGCCGCTTGTCATGGAACTCGATATGGTCTCGCGCACGAATGAACCGCGAGGACGCTTCTGCGTGATCGATGCGCTTCATGCCCGTGCGCCGTTCAGTACCTGCGCGATGTGCAGGAACTTTATCCGCAGGCCGAGACGCTCAGCACAACCTTTCTGGTGCATCACGCACGACATGTCGGGCGAGACGATGTACTCGGCGCCGGCGCCGACATAGTCCTGCACCTTGTCGTACCCCATCTTCGCGGATACCGGCTCCTCGTAGACCGAGAATGTGCCGCCAAATCCGCAGCACTCGTCCGGGCGGTTGGGTGTCACGAAGCGCAAGCCCTTGACCGCGGCGAGCAGCTGCCGCGGCTTCGAGAACGCCGGCTCGTCGATCTCCGACATTTTCGCCTCGCGCAGCCCCCGCAGCGTCGCGCAGCCGATGTGCAAGCCCACCTTGTGCGGGAACTGCGCCCAAGGGAACTCGCGCACCTTGAGCACGTCGTGCAGGAATTCCACGAGCTCGAAGGTGCGCGCTCGCACCCGGGCCACCTGGGCCGTCTGCGGGATGGAGGTGAGATGCTCGCGCACGTGGTGGGTGCAACTGCCCGAGGGTGTCACGATGTAGTCGAAGCCCGCGAAGTTCTTCACGAACAGCCGCTCGGCGCCCGCGGCCTCTACGTGACAGCCGCTGTTGGCCATCGGCTGACCGCAGCAGGTCTGGTCGAGCGGGTACTCGGCGTCGACGCCGAGGCGTTCGAGCAGCTCGAGCGTCGCCACAGCGGCCTCGGGGAAGAACGCGTCGACGTAGCACGGCACGAACAAGGCGACTTGCACGGGCGTAGACCTTAGGTGCGGCTCCGCAGAATGAGCAGCCTCAGGGCGTCGCGGGCGCGCTTGGAATGATACCGGGAATCAGAAACTGCTGGATCGCCACCAGCGCCACCAGCATGAGTGTCAGGATGATGCTGTGGATGAAAATGCGTGCGAATACCGCGCCCTCGTGGCCCTTGAGCTTGGTCACAGCGACCCCGGTAGCGATGTTCTGCGGGGAGATCATCTTGCCCATCACGCCACCAGAGGAATTGGTCGCGGCGAACAGGATGGGGTTCAGGTGAAGCTGCCCGGCCGCCACTACCTGCAGGTTGCCGAAGAGTGCGTTGCCGGAGGTATCGCTGCCCGAGAGCAGCACCGCGACCCACCCGAGGAAGGGCGAGAACAGGATGAAGAAATAACCGGTGGACGCAGCTCCCTCCCCCAGGGTGTACGCGAGGCCCGAATAGTTCATGAGGTAGGCGAGCGCGATGATCAACATCACGGTGATTACCGCGAGCCAAACCTGCCGTACGGTCTGCGCCACGCAGCCCAGGAACGCTACCGGCGACACCCGAAACAGGAGTGCGGTGATGACGCAGGCGAGCAGGATCGCCGTGCCGGTACCGAGCGGCTGGAAGTTCCAGATCGCATCATAGGGCTTGTCGTGGTAGAGCGTGATGGCGATGGCCTTGTGCAGAGCGGGCCAGGGAATCTGTTGCTGAAACTTCTTCGCCACCGAGAACGAGGTCCACAGGATCACGGTTGCTGAGACGATCAGCCAGGGCAGCCACCCCTGCCATGCCGGCACCGCGCCCGCTGCTCTCTCGCCGGCGGTAGTAGTGCCCTTGATAGCAAACTCCGGCTCCGGCGTCGGACGCCAGACTTTGACGAAGGCCAGCGTCACGAGCAGAGAGCTGAGCGAGGAGAGCACGTCAGTGAGCGTGTAGTTGATGTAGTTAGATGAGATGAACTGCGCGACGGCGAAGCTACCGCCGGCCACCAGCAGCACCGGCCAGAGCTTGCGCACCGAGCGCCACCCGCCGTACAGCGCGATGACGTAAAAGGGCAGGATCACCGCCAGTACGGGCAGCTGCCGCCCGATCATCGCACCCAGCGTCGGCGCATCCAGGTGGGTCACCGCCCCGAGCACCGTCACCGGCACACCGAGGGCGCCGAAGGCCACCGGCGCAGTGTTGAAAATCAACACGAACACCAGGGCCTCGAGCGGCGGAAACCCGACCAGGATGAGAAGCGAGCTCGTGATCGCAACCGGGGTGCCGAAGCCGGCGATTCCCTCGAGCAGCGCTCCAAAGCAGAACCCGACCACGACCAGCACCACGCGGCGGTCATCGGGCAGATGGGTGAGGAGCCACGAGCGGAACGCGTCGAAGCGGCCCGAGTGCACGGCGATGTTGTAAAGCAGGAGCGCGTTGACGACGATCCACATCACCGGCCACAGCGCAAACGTCGCGCCGTGCAGCATCGAGTGCAGCGCCAGTCCGAACGGCATCTGCCACGGCCCGACTGCGACCACGAGGCCGACCAGCAATCCGGCGAGCGCCGCCTGCCACGCAGGCCGCCGCAGCACGCCGAGCAGCAGCAGCACGGCCAGCACCGGCAGCACCGCCACGATAAAGGACAGCCCGAGACTGTCCCCGACCGGCGTAAGCAGTTGATGAAACATAGTCCCCCCTTTGTTATTTTAAGCTGTTTGCAGCGTGCTACCTGCTCACCAGGTCGTTGAGGACCTCCAGAGGAGTGTCGCCGCCCCCGCCTGCGCTGGTTTCATCTTCGGTGCGTGCGTACGCAGTGTTCGCTTGCCAGCGCGCTGATGAGTTTACACGCTCCTTCAGTTCCGCTCGTTGCCAGTAGGTGCATCGCCACTCTCAACGCATCTCACGCGAAATCCTCGCAGCCCACGTTTCGCGGGGCTGCTACCGGCTAGCCGCGCCGAAAGCTTGGCAAGAATTCCGCGCAGCTCAGGTACTTGCGCTACTGTCTCCCGCCGCAACCCGGGGAGCCATCTACTTATATTTCAATGCATTCTGCGCTTAAGTTACTCTAAATCATTCAACTACAAACAAAGCAATGCCGCGCGCCGCGGCAACGTACAGCACAGTTAATACTCATCCTGCGCCTCGCGTGTTCGTTCTTCTTAGCGTCAACAACACGCAATATCCTCTTCTGGCCTAGCCCTGACGTCTCGTTGGTAGCGTCCATCAAGGGAGTCTCCGATGCCATGTGTCCAGTCAGGGAGACAGTCGCTCAAGCGCGCGGCGTCGCACGCGATCATCGGGGCAATGATCGCGCAGCTCTTGAGCTGCACGACACCATCGTTCGCGCATGAGAAAGAGACAGTCTCGCCGATTAAGCATGTGATCATCATCATCGGTGAGAACCGTACCTTTGATCAGATCTTCGCCACCTATCAGCCCGTTCACCACCAGGAGTCGGTGCTGAACCTGCTGTCAAAGGGAATCGTGAAGACCGACGGCTCGCCCGGCCCGAACTATGGTGCCGCTCTACAGTACTCGGCATCCGATCTGGCGACCTACCAGCTGACGCCGCTAAAAACCCCCTACAGCGTGCTGCCGCCGGCGCTCGCAGGCGGACCGTCGATCCCCTATGTCTGCCAACAGCTTGGCATCAAGTCGGGCACCTCGTGCGTCACAGAAGCCAACATTGCCGCCGCGAAAAGCATCGAGAACGGTCTGGCGGACGACTACTACCAGTATCTGCTGACCGGAGGCACGGGACAGACCACTGGAACACCGGATGCCCGCATTCATTACGAGGGCGCGGATGCGCGCAATCTGCCCCCGGGCCCGTATCAACTCTCCTCGCCGGGCTATCCGTATGACGCGTACGCAGCGAGCCCCGTGCATCGCTTCTTTCAGATGTGGCAGCAACTGAATTGCGACGCTGCGGCGGCGACGCCAGCCAACGGTTCGGGTTGCACCGCACGGCTGTTTCCCTGGGTGGAGGTGACTGTCGGCGAGGGCTCCAACGGTGCGGCCCAGCCGGCCGGATTCAACGACGCGTCGACCGGTGAGGGCTCGACCTCCATGGGCTTCTACAATGTGCAGCAGGGCGATGCGCCGTATCTGAAGTACCTGGCCGACACGTACTCGATGAGCGACAACTATCATCAGGCCGTGGCCGGCGGCACCGGGGCCAACCACATCATGCTCGGCACGGGGGATGCAATCTGGTTCAGCGACGGACACGGCCACGCGCGGGTGCCGCCCGTCAATCCGCTCGACCCGCATGCTCCCGGAACGCCGGTGGCCGGTCATACGAGTGCGCTCTCCGAAATCGAGAATCCCAATCCACAGCCAGGCACCAATAACTTCTACACGGAAGACGGTTACGGCGGCGGCTCCGGCTCGCCCACCGCGGTTGCGCCGCACGCGAACTATGGCGGCGGCTCGTACGTCGAGTGCTCCGATGCAACGCAGCCCGGTGTGGCGCCAGTCCGCAATTACCTCGCGGCCCTTAAGCACGCGGTCGACCCGAATTGCACGGCCGGTCACTACTACCTGGTCAACAACTACAACGCCGGCTACTTCGGCGACGGTAGTAACGCCTACACGGACGCGAACGCCCACAACACCGTGTATACGATCCCGCCCTCCTCGGTGCGCAACATCGGCAACGCGCTCGATGCTAAGCGGGTGTCATGGGCCTATTACGGCGATCAGTTCAATCGCTACCTAAACGACAAGTACAAGGTCAGTCCCGGAGATCAGTACTGTCAGATCTGCAACTGGGCTCAATATTCCACCTCGATCATGACGAATCCGCAGTCACGCGCTCACCACCTCAAGGATACCGCGGACCTCTACGCTGCCATCTCAGCCGGGTCGCTGCCGGCGGTCTCATACGTGAAGCCGAGCGAGCTAGTCGACGGTCATCCAGCGTCATCGAAGCTGATCCTGTTCGAGGGCTTCGTGAAGAAGATCGTGGATCTGGTGCAGTCGAACCCCGGGCTGTGGGCCGATACGGCCATCTTCATCACGTTCGATGAGGGCGGCGGGTACTTCGATTCGGGCTATGTGCAGCCGCTCGACTTTTTCGGCGACGGCACGCGCATCCCGATGATCGTCGTGTCGCCGTACTCCGCGGGTGGACACATTTCGCACACCTACACCGATCACGTGTCCACGGCCAAGTTCATCGAGCGCAACTGGGGTGTTCGCACGATCACCCACCGCAGCCGCGACAACCTTCCCAATCCGGTCACGCGAGACGACCCGTATGTGCCCGTCAATTCGCCGGCCATCGGCGACCTGTTCGATCTCTTCGACTTCAGCCGGTGAGCTGCGGTGTGCCTCCAGCGGCCGGTGCGAAGCACGCCGGTCCCCCTTTTGGATTGGCGATCGCACTGTCCCAACTTGGCGCGAGACCGATGCAGCCCTAATCAGTCGGCCACTGGCTGATGCGACCGGGTGCGGCTTCAACCGGGGAAGCCGTCGATCGACAAAAAGAACGCCGCATTGCTCGCACGCAATTCGATGAGGAACATGCTTTCAGCTTGGCCACGCTGGCAAACGTTTGGTTCTTAGGTGGAGCAAAACATGGAAATCAAAGGTGCAACCCTTTTGTACACATTGGCCGGCCTGATGATCACGTTCGCGGGGTTCTCGGCGCTCTTGTTGACCCTCCGACCGGCCGCTGGAGCGAAGTTGTCACTGCTCGACAGATACCTTGCAAAAACGGTCATGACGTACATTTTCGTATTGACGGCGGGTGCGCTGCTGCCGGCGCTACTTGGGCTCTATGACATTCAGGAAAAGTGGATCTGGCGAGCCTCTGGCGTGCTTTTCGCACTACCGATGCTGTCTCTTCAGGTCACCTATCCGTGCCGACGCCGCAAGGTGGTCGGCAAACTACCGCCGCCCGCGATATTCGCGGTTTTCGTTGTACTCGGCTCCGCTGTGACACTGGCGATGCTTGGTTACGTTTTAGAAGGCCTCCAATACACCGCCGCAGCCTATGTCACTGCGTTGACGATCGACTTCTTTACGGTCATTTTTGGCTTCGTGATCGCGCTCGATGTCATTATGCAACAACCGATGGAAGTGTCGGAGCGGCCGGCGCCGCATTAGGGGACGTTTGACGATTAGGACTCGGCGCCCGCGGTTGACGGAATTCAGTCACACGGTCCTGATCACTGCGCCGACCGGCCCCAGGCCGGAAACCGTGCACGCGCAGCCACGAACCACCGTCCCAGAAGGGCTGGGCTTCTCTGATATTCGGGGATACGACACGTGGCAGGACGTCGCGGTGAGTGCGACGGAGACTAGTATCAAGGCGATTCTTGCGAATCCCGTGATGATAGCCGCCTATAAGGAAGGGATTCCGGGCAATGGCAAGCCTTTCCCCGAGGGATCCAAGGTTGTGAAGATCGAGTGGATCAAAACGAAGAACCCAGTATCGCCTTATTTTGTCGAGATCCCGGAGGCTCTCAAAACGGTTTCGTTTATCGAGAAGGATTCCAAGAGATTCCCTAACACGCACGGGTGGGCCTATGCCCAATTCGCTTATGATCCAGCGTCGGACACGTTCGCGCCTTCACCCCTCTCCATGACCGGCCATGAATGCGGGTACGCGTGCCATACCCCTGTCGCGACGCATGACTACATTTTCACGGCATATCCCAAGAGGTAACACCGAGCGTTGCGATGAGCACCGATAACAAGGCGGTGATGCAGCATATCTTTGCGGAGCTGGCGCGAGGAAATCTCAAGCCCTTCGCAGAGGCCATGGCGGAGGAGTTCTGCTGGACGATCGCAGGCACCTCCACTTGGGGCCATACATGGAGCGGAAGACAGGCGGTCCTGAATGAGCTTATGAAGCCCCTGTTCGCTCGCTTTTCGGATCTCTACACCTGCGAGGCGCACCGTATGATTGCCGAAGGCGATTACGTAGTCGTCGAGGCGCGCGGTAAAGTAACGACCAAGTCCGGCAAGGCCTACAACAACAGTTACTGCTACGTGTGCCGTCTACTCGAGGGCAAGTTGGTAGAGGTAACGGAATACATGGATACCGAAATGGCCGCTGCTGTGCTGGGGCCGCCGTGATGTCCCCGATCGGCCCGCTCAGCGACCCTCGATAGACACCAGCCTATCGACGGTCGTTTCCTGACCCCGAGCAGACTTCTTAAGTGCCATAGCGCGCGCCGCGCGCTCCAGGCCCCTAGGATCGTTCCGGGAAGCCGTCGATTTGAATAGAGGAACGCGACGTAAACCGCTTGCGCATTTTTTATGCCAGGACCTTAGCAAGCGGTTCCCAATAGTGAACTCTCCATCCCGATGCCAGGCTCTCCGCCTCGCCCTGAGGAAAGCCCGTGTGATCAAAGACGATCTTGGACCCGGGCCCCTGCTCCACGAGCTCGAACCTGACAATCGAATAGGCCCCTGGAGGCCAGCTGCCCGCTCGCCAGGCCTGGACAATCCGCACGTTCGGCACCAGCTCGACCTGGCGGCCCGTGATGTACCCGCCGTAAAGCGCAAACGCACCTCCTGCTTCGCTACTGATCTCCGCGGGTTTGTCGGGCAGGTGCATGGCCTGCAGGGCCCCACTGAGCTGTATGACGCGGGTAAATTGTTTCGCATCGGTAAGCGCTTCGTAGACGCGCTGCAGGCTGGCCGCGAACACAGGCTCCTGGTGAATGGAGTCCGCTGTATGAGATATCCCATCCTCAGCTCCTGCCCAAGCGCCGGTTGAGCCCACCAGACCCCCGAATGCACCCGCGACACCGACTATCGCCTGCCGCCGTGTGAATCCGTTGCTCGGCGCCACGAGGCCGGCTCTATCGCTCATGATCTACCCCCGCATTGTGTGTTGAATGGACATACATGCGTATCGGTCGGTTTCGCTAGCCTTTAAGGCTCGATGCCGTCGTCTCCAGAAGCAAAGCCGCGGTTGCAAGTACGCTGAAGCTGTACGAAGCCGGACGCACCTAGTACTGGAAGAGAGTACTGCACGCCCATACGGTAAGGTTAACGCCGGGTACTCGATCACGTAGGTCGCGCAACTCCCGTGCACTCAGTGACTTAGGAGGTTCCTGTGGTACAACCGCGGGAGCCAATAATCAATTACTTAGCCAACTCGGAGTCCGCTGTCTCCCACCCCGCCCTTTGAAAAAAGGCGGAAAATCCGACGACATGACTACGCTGCAGGATCAGCCGGAGTGCTCGGGCATGGCGGATGGCCAGCTGTCCCATCCCGCATCGCGCTGCTCGATGAACTGCCATCTCGCCGTCGAGGCTCCCCGGGGAGGGCTCGCGCCCGGCAAGCTCCGAAGGGTCAGGGAATACATCGAAACCCATGTGGGCGAACAGCGCCATCGAAGCGCTGGCGTCGCACGCGGGATTGTCCGTGCATCATTTCGCCAGAGCATTCAAACAGCGCGTCGGAGTGCCGCCACATCGCTATCTGCTGGAGCAGCGGATACAGAAGGCGGCGGAGTTGCTCAAGGCGACCGAAGAACCACTCGCCAGCATTGCACTGTCGGTCGGATTCGCCGACCAGAGCCACTTCTCGCGCAGCTTTCACTGGCTTGAGGGCCAGACACCCAGTCAATTCCGGCGGGCGCACCGCTAACGCAGCAAGCATAGGCAAGTGAGGGCGGGAAAACGCAATCCGCCCGACATGCAATAAGGGAATATACGTACCGTAGGCAGCGGAACAGGGCTTACGGCAGTGCGAACAGAGCGTGCGCTTTCCCTGAATGCCGACCATGACGGGTCACCCGAGTGCCAGCACGACGCGCACCGGGCAGCCGATCAGGGGCTGCGCCGGAGTCGGGGCACCGGACGGGCGCCAATACGCGTTGTACTGGCGGACGACCATACGCTGTTCCGGGCCGGCATTCGTGCGCTGCTGCAGACAGCGCCTGGGATCGAAATCGTCGGCGAGGCCGCCGACGGTCATGAGGCGCTTCGGCTGATCGCGACCGGACAGCCCGACGTCATCGTCCTGGACCTGATGATGCCCAACCTAAATGGGCTGGACGCCGCTGCACGGATTGCGCGTGCCTTTCCCAGCACACGCGTCGTGATTCTGTCGATGAAACCGGATGAAGATTCGGTCCTCCGAGCGCTGCGCGCCGGAGCCGTCGGTTACATGGTAAAGACCGACAGTCCCGCTGAACTGGAGCTGGCCATACGCGCCGCCGCGCGCGGCGAGAGGTTCCTCAGCTCGGCGGTCGCCGGGTACGTAGTCGCTGACTGCCTCAAACGGGTCGATCGGGAGCGAACCTCGCTCGAGCGACTGACGCCCCGCCAACGCGAAGTGCTGCAGCTGGTCGCCGAAGGTCACAGCACCAAGGAAATCGCGAAACAGCTTGGAATCAGTGCCAAGACTGCCGAGGCGTATCGGGGCGAGCTGATGAGCGCACTCGACATCCACGACATTGCAAACCTCACCCGCTACGCCATCCGTGAGGGCCTGGTATCCCTAGATACCTAAACTCGCCGAGCGCTTCGCCGGAACTAAAGGGACGCTTACTAGGAAATTCGGGCGTCTGGAATCACCAGTTTCGCGAAGGCTGTTGGGCCGGCGCTGGTTGCCCCAATGCAGCTCACGCGCGATCGCCAGATTTCGAGGCGCGTGCGTCCGTGCCCGCTGGATTTCCTCGGCCCCTAGATTCGCGGCAGCGCAGCCAAGCCAATCCGACGCTGCTGCCGCTCGGTCAGCGCCTGGTAAATCTTGAGGACTTTCGGGACGTATTCAAGCGTTTCAATGAAAGGCGGAATCTGGCCCGAATTTCGCTCTACCGCGTCTTCCCCCGCATTGAAGGCGGCGAGTGCGAGACGCACGTTCTGGCGAAACCGAGTGATTAGAAAGCCAAGGTAGAGGGCGCCGCCGCGCACGTTCTGCCGCGGATCGTAGCGATTGGATACGCCAAACCGCGTTGCCGTCGCGGGCATGAGTTGCATGAGGCCAACTGCGCCGCGCTTCGAGACTGCACGGGAATTGAAACCCGATTCGACGACGATTACAGCCCTAAGCAGATTGGGTTCAACGCCTGCGGATTTCGCCTCCGCCTCAATGATGGCGTCGTACTGCACGGCCCGCGCCAGCAGCCCGGGGTCGTATTGATCGCCACTGCGCGTCAACCCCTTGGGAGTGAGATCGATCAACTCGTATCGTCTCGAGTCCGGCTTGTCCGTGAAATGCGCCACGCCGTCGGCATCGACGTATTTATAGATAGGGGGCGATGCGCTGCAGATCGCGGCCGTACATACGGCCATGGCAACCATGGCGTATTTGACTAACATAATGAGCGGCTTCCTCAACAGGAAGCCTACCCAGATGGCTGGAGTGTCGCTGGGATCAGGGTCACGGCTTGAGGCCGGACCAGCGACTCGCACCGGTATCTACGTCACGAAAGGCTGCGGAAGCGCTCCGAGTACCGCGAGACGCGTTGGCCCGGTCGCCTCACCTGGGAGGTCAGCCGCGTCCATCCGCGCTCACGGCACTGACAACTATTAGGCGAGCAAGCCGTGTTCGCTGAGCCAGTCGGTGACACGCTCCAGGCGCTGAGCGAGCCCAGGTCCTACGGAGATCACCAACACCCTGTCATGAGTCTTAAGCGGCGAACCACGGCGCGACTTCGCAGACTTAAGCTGCTCCAGAACCTGCTCCGGTTGAACGGCGGCCGAAGTGGATACCAGGTAACTGACCGCTGACCCATCGTAAGAGGACATCGCGGGCTGCACGTTTCCAATCTCCTTCAAAGCCTCCAGCAGCAGCGGCAGCGACTCCTCGATGCGATCGCGTAGATCGGTCCCCCGGTCGAAGCAGACCAGTACCAGGTACGGAATAAAGTCCTCATCCGCACTCATCGTTTGTCTCGCTATCTCCCTGACTCAGACTGCCGCTGCGTTCGGCGTCCTCGATGACGCCGAGCGCGAGGCGATCCTTGACAGATCCCATTGGATTGAATGCTTCGATCTTGACGTACAGCTTCACGTGCGCCGGGGCGAGCTTCTTGATCTTGACCATCGGCGTGTGGCCGATCGTTTCAGGGATGCTGTCAAACCTGTTCTTGGAACGATCCATAGGATGGCTCCCTCTTCAAGGCCCCGGCATTGTAGCCGCATAAGGCCCCGAAGATTACCGATTGGAAAGGGACGATCCGCATGCCACCGTGCGTGTGCTGCAGATCGCCAACGAGACTGCCGGCCTGCGCACGCGGGGCTCGGTTTAATGCTTCATTTCGCGATCTGCTTCCCATGGGTGCTCACGGGTGAGAAGCACGTTCAGCAGGTTGTCCTGAAAATGTATGTTGCCCGTGAGTCGCGCGTGGTTCTCGCAGAGAAAGAAGGCGTAGGCGAGCGGGAAGAAGAGCGCGTCGTTTCGCGGCGCGACCGGATTGAGCGCTTCGCGAGCGAGCAGCGACGGCTTCGTTACCTCGCCGTCCCCCGGCTCCAACATCAACCGGGCGTAGTCCACGCCAACCACCCTGTGCCGCACATCCTCTGGAAACAGCCGTCCCAGCGACTGGCCTGCTTGTGGCTCGACCACGACGCGCGCGGGCGTCAACACACAATCGCCGCCAAACACTACGAATTTGACCGGGGAGCTTGGCTCCGCGAAAGTCACCGACCAGATGAAGCGGCGCGCCCGCTCAAGATTTCGGGCAAAGTAAGCCTGCAGCGCCGAGATGTATGCATCAGCCTCACCATGCCGTTTGAAACGGGCTCTGAGACGGCCAGCTACGTTGGGGTCAAACACAGACCATTGCAGACGCTTCCAGGTCGCCACGTCATAGAGGTCCAGATCCAGATCCTTGCCGGTAGGATCTACGGACCAGTCAGTCAAGGGATGCGGCAAGAGCTCGTAGATACTCGGCATGGTCGCCAGTATCTCCGGCTCAATCCGGCGAAGGCCGACCGCGTGACCAAGGATCATGCTTTGCAGCGAGCTCACCGACCCTAAGTTCGGTGTACCCAGCAACACAACGGTGCCGATTTTTGCCGCACCGCGCATGTTGATGGGAAAGTCGCCCTCGCCCTCCAGCGCATCGACCGTGCCGTAGCGAAGGTAATAGCGCGTGATGAGACCGCCCATGCTGTGGGCGATCACGTTGACTTTCAAAGTCGGATCATCATAGTCGCGACGAAGTTGCTCGATGAGTGCATCAAGACGCTTCGCCGTCGTTACGTTGTCCTGCCGCCAGTCGTAGGCGAATACGTAGTACCGCCGCACCCGCGGATCCGCGTGCGCACCGAGTTTTCCCGGAACGAAGCCCCCCGATTGCCGCAGTGTGCGCAGGATTGCGCCGTAGAAGTCGGCGTTCAGCACCTCTTCAAAGAGCCCGCTCGCTTCCAGGCCGTCATCGGCGGGTTGCAGAGTGACCGGGTCAAAGGGCAGTACCAGGTCTTGTTTGGAACCGACCAACAGGTGCAGCGTCGATCCCGGCCATACCTCACTGCGCTTTTGCTTGTCGAAGAGTCGCGAACCGAGAGCTCCGGGAATCAAGATGACGGGCGGCGTGCGCGCCTCTTCCATGCCGGAGGCATAGAGCCGACTCAAATCCGGCGCCGTGTCACTGTGGCATGCGACAGCCACCGTGGCGAACGCTGCCGCCCAAATACGTCGCGCCGCGATCATCGCGCCTGGGACAGGACTCACGCTATACCACTGCGCGCCTGCGCAGCTCACATGTCATGAGGGTACCCCCGGGGTGCTATGGGACTAGAGGGACGCTCCGATTGCCAGCCAGAGGATGCGCCGGCTGCATCGGGCCGGCAACTCGCCGTCCGTCGCCGGTGTCTGCGTCCGAGCCCTTCACCATTCGATCAACCTGGCTCGATGAGCTGCCGGCTGAAGTCTACTTTCGCGTCGGCGCTACCTTCTCCCACACAACAGCGTAATGAGCCTCCGTGCCACTGGCCGGATCCGCGACGCGCGTTGTAAGAGTGAGGGAGTTCCCGTTCACCTCGAAGAGTCGAGTTTGATCAGTACCAGTCCAGACTTCGTTCCAGGAGATGTCGACATGGTGGATGACTTTGCCAGCCTCCACCGAGTACGTGCCTGCGTACGCAAACATCGAGTCGTAGAGCGCCACACGCTCATCGTCCGGCGGGGTCGAGCCGGCCGGCACTATCCGACCTTTCGCGGCTCCGATTACCTGCATGCGACCATCGGCTGAGTAAATTAGGTAACCCGTTGGGTGTTCCCCGAACGGCGTCGATCGCTCGCCGCGTGCCGTCGTCACAACGTGGGACTTCAATTTCCATGTGCCCAGTAAGGGGTTCCCATCCACCATGAACGGCAGCTTACACCCAGGCAACCGCCGCCTCATCGGGCCTTGACCAGGTTATTGCGAGCCTCCTTCGGACCGTATCACGCGCGAGACCGGCTTGCCTTTGTCTTTAATAATGAAAACCAGGATCTTGGCAGGCTCCGTCTTACTGGCGTTGGCGGAGACTCGATGCACGTCATTGGGGCCTTCGTAAAACGTCTGCCCCGGCCCGAGAGTCACCGGCGCACTCCCGTCGACCTGCATAGTCATGACGCCCTTCAGAACATACACAAACACTTGTGCGTCATGACGGTGCGGGAGTGAGGCGCCGCCCGGCAGGTACGTCACCGTGATCATCAGCGCTTCTTTGTTCGGAACGCCGACCAGGTCCCGAGTCATCAAATTCACCACCGTCGGCGACACGGAAGGCGTCGCTTCACCGGCCGATGTGCGATTCGGGAATGGCAACACGGCTGCAGCGACTAACGCGGCTGCTGTGAACTCGTGCACCCACCTGCTAGTCATTGCTTGTCTCCGGGCGCGTGACGGCTATCGGCTTTACCACCATCCGCGTCGCTTGAACCAGAGGATTGGCAACAATGTACTCACGGCGATCAGCGCCAATCCGTACGGATAGCCCCAACGCCATGCTAACTCCGGCATGTTGTGGAAGTTCATGCCGTACATGCTGGCGATCAGCCTCCTGCAGGGATTCGCGCGATGGCACATGGACGCGATATTCTGCGGCGACCTTTGCGGCCTCATCCTGCGTCGGGTTGACCAAGTCCACCCATATGGGTCGATCAGGTCGTGAGCGCGAATCCGCGGCGGTGGCTGTCCCAGAAGTGCTCGGCATGACGTAGTCCTAAGCGTGTTGGCCCAGCCTATGCAGAAACGGCTTCCAGCGCGCGTCCCGGCGTAATGGCCCAAGCAATGGGAGCAATGGGTCTCGGCTGAGAGCCGAGGACTGATATTTCCGACCCTCGGGTACAACCATGGTATTACTTTCCGCAACTTACGCTTGCATATTGAAGGTGTTTCTACCCTCACGTTTCACGACTCGGTTGGACATAGACCGTAAGGCAAAACCCGAAGTCACCGCACGGCGAGACGCCAGAGCGATGTCATCTCGGCTGCGCGCGCCGCGTGCAGCGGGTCGGTCTCGTCGGACATTCGGGGATGCCTCGGCCGCACAT
>CAWDQL010000010.1:0-21382 GCA_963804465.1 uncultured Gammaproteobacteria bacterium | reverse complement strand
CAAGGTAAAGGGCGGGTCTATTTCGTCCGGCGCGACGGTCTGGAGCCGCTGGTCCGGTGGCTAAGGGAGCGCATGCGCGGCACTTAATGCCGTGGCGAATCCGCGCCGATACCGCTAGCATTTTCCGCTGACGGAGTCGCGAGGAGTGGCGCAGTTGGATCCCGCAGCAGTTTCTGACAGACGCGCACGCGCGGCCTGCGACCCGGTGGCTCGGGCGCGGGCTGGGCGGTTGGCGCTTGGCGCAGCAGCGATCCTGCTCGCAGGCCTGATCAGCGCCGCTCAGGCCGCGACTCCCGCCGCCCGCCCGCGTGCCGCGGACATCGGACTCAAGGTCGGGGTTCTTCCGCCGGGGCCCCTCAATGCCATCACCGACGTGGCGGGAGTCGCTGTCGGTCAAACCACCATCATCCGCGGCGACAATGTCCGCACCGGCGTGACGGCGATCGTGCCGCATCCCGGGAATCTCTTTCGCGAGAAAGTGCCGGCCGCGATCTACGTGGGGAATGGATTCGGCAAGCTGACCGGTGTCACGCAGGTGGAAGAGCTCGGCGAGATCGAGACGCCGATACTCCTCACCTCGACCCTCGCCGTGCCGCGGGTCGCGGATGCCCTGGTGAGCTACATGCTGCAGCTCCCGGGGAACGAAGACGTGATGTCGGTCAATCCCGTGGTCGGTGAGACCAACGACGGCTATCTCAACGATATCCGCGGCCGTCACATCACTGCGGACGACGTGTTTGCTGCGCTCAAGGCGGCACGCAGCGGTCCGGTCGAGGAAGGCGCGGTCGGTGCGGGCACCGGAACCACAGCCTTCGGCTGGAAGGGCGGCATCGGCACCGCCTCACGCCGCGTGCCGGAGAAGTTCGGCGGCTACACGGTGGGGGTCCTCGTACAGACGAATTTCGGCGGTGTGCTCACCATCGGCGGCGCGCCGGTCGGAGTTGAGCTCGGCCGTTACGAGCTGCGCGAGGAACTCGAAAAAGCCGGCGCGGCGCACGACAAAGCCGATGGCTCCTGCATGATGGTGATCGCCACCGACGCGCCGCTCGATGCGCGCGCCTTGAAGCGCCTCGCCTCGCGGGCGTGGCTCGGGCTGGCGCGCACCGGCGGCACCGCCTCAAACGGCAGCGGCGAGTATGCGATTGCCTTCTCGACGGCGTCGGCGATGCGCATCCATATGGACGACCGGGCGCTGACCCGCAAGGAGGAGGTGGTGACGACCGGCGCGATGTCGCCGCTGTTCCTCGCCGCGATCGAGGCGACCGAGGAGGCCGTTTATAACTCGATGCTCAAGGCGACCACGATGACCGGCAACGGGCATACCATCGAGGCACTGCCGATCGAGCGGGTGATAGAGATACTTAAAGACCACCGTGTAATCCGCTGAGCGAGGACACTGCCATGCATCACTCACGCCTGTGCGCGGTACTGATCGACTGCAATACTGCCGACATCGATGCGGCCGCGCGCTTCTGGGGTGACGCGCTCGGCCGCCCGGTCGACCTCAACCATCCGAGCAGCCGCGGACCGTACCGCATGCTTGAAAATCAACCCGATGAGCCGATCGTCGAGATCCAGCGCGTGGATCACGAAAGCCGGGTGCATATCGACATCGAGACCGACGACATCCCGGCCGAAGTCGAGCGGCTGACGAAGCTCGGCGCAAAAGTCGCGGCGCGCCTCGAGCGCTGGGTGGTGATGGAGGCGCCGACTGGTCAGCGGTTCTGCGTCGTGCGCGCGCAGCGTCCCGGCTTTCCGAAGAACGCGCAGCGCTGGGAATAGCTCCGGCAGACAAGCCACATGAGAGTCTTCGCGTGGCTTACCGCCGCGGTGAATGTCGATTCTTACGTGACTCGAACGTCGTGCAGATGATGCAACGCACCTGAGGTCTGGAGAACGATCATGCCAACCAACACCGTACGACTTCATTGCGTGCTGCGCGCTCCGCCCGAGCGGGTCTACCGCGCGTTTCTCGATGCGGACGCCAACGCCAAGTGGCTGCCACCCAATGGATTCACCTGCAAGGTTCACCACCTGGAGGCGAGAGTCGGCGGCACATACCGCATGTCCTTCACGAATTTCTCGAGCGGCAGCAGCCACTCCTTCGGCGGCAAGTATGTCGAGCTCGTCCCGAACGAGCGCATCCGCCACACGGATGCATTCGATGACCCGAACCTCCCCGGGGAAATGCAGACCACCATAACCCTCAAGAAAGTCATCGTCGGAACCGAGCTCACGGTGGTGCAGGAGGGAATACCGGCAGCCATACCACCCGAGGCCTGCTACCTCGGCTGGCAGGAGTCGCTGACCCTGCTCGCGAAGCTCGTCGAGGCGGAGATTCCGGGCTAGCGCGCCGCCGGCCAACCCGTTAGCCGGCCCGTTGCCGTCAGGGCCGCTGCTCGAGCGCTCAGATTACGCCGCCGTTTGCGCGCAATGTCTGCCCGTTGACCCACGAGCCGTCAGGGCCGGCGAGGAAGGCGACTGCGGCGGCAATCTCCTCCGGCTTACCGAGCCGCTCGAAGGGATTCGTCTTCGCGATGCGATCGATGACCTGCTGCGACTTGCCCTCGAGGAACAGCTCCGTGGCGGTCGCGCCGGGCGCGACGGCGTTCACCGTGATCGAGCGGCCGCGAAGCTCCTTGGCGAGTATCGACGTCAATACCTCGACCGCGGCCTTGGTAGCAGCGTAGGCGCCGTAGGTCTCGAGTCGCGTGCCAACGAGAGTCGTCGATAGGTTGACGATCCGCCCGCCGCTGCGCAGGCGTCGCGCCGCCTCGCGCAGGCCGTTGAAGGTGCCCTTGAGATTCACCGCCACGAGGCGGTCGAAGGTCGCATCATCGGTGTCGGCAATGCGTACCATCGACATGATTCCGGCGTTATTGACGAGCACATCGACGCCGCCAAATTCCCTGTCGGCGACATCGAAGAGGCGCGTCACGTGGGCGGGCTTGCTCACGTCGCCCTGGACCGCGAGCGCCCGCCCGTCGCGGGCCTTGATGCTGGCGACGAGCCGGGACGCCTCGGCCTCGCTGGCGGTGTAGTTGACGATCACCTGCAGGCCGTCATGCGCGAGCCGTTCCGCAATGGCGCGTCCGATCCCGCGCGAGGCGCCGGTGACGATTGCAGTTCGAGTGACTGTTGAGGGCATAGCGGGCCTCACATTCCGGTGGCTGTGCCGTGGACTTTAGGCCAGGTTCGATGAGTAATTCGCGCCCCTCCCCCATCAGAGGGATACGCATCGCTACCCGGGACCCCCGGATCACGCCCACGGGGGCGCCTATGAGGTGCCCGGCGTCCGAGCGATCGTCAGCCGGAGGCGACAGCGCGCGAGACTTTTTTCGGTGAGTAGCCGAACTGGCGCGTGAACGCGGCGGTGAAGCTGCCGTGGTGGGCGTAGCCGGCGCGGCGTGCGATCTGCTGCACCTGAAGGTCCGAGGTCCGCAGCAGCTCGCGCGCGAACTCGAGCCGCTGGCGGCGCACAAACTCTGCGGTCGTCTCGCCGAACAGCTGGCGGAAGCCGCTGCAGAGCTTGGAGTAGTTCATGCCGGCGCGCCGTGCGAGTACCGGCAGGCGCGGGGGAGCCACGAAGTCCGCGGCCAGCGCATCGCGGATTGCGTGCAGCTGCCGGCGATCACGGCCCGTCAGCTTGAGGCGCGCCTCGTCGAGCGGCGCATGCACGCCGATGTTGCTCAGTGTGACGTACAGAAGCTCGTTCGCCTTGGCGCACGCGTACAACCAGTGCAGCGGGTCGTCGCGGTTGGCGCGCACGAGCTCGCGCAGCAGCGGAATGGTGGCGCCGATGTGCGGCCCGGAACGGTAGCAGGGAGCGAGCGGTAGCTCCTCGTCGGTGGAGAGCGCCACCTCGAGGGGGGTCGCCGCGCGCTCGTTCACCTGATCGAGCCAGCCGCGGTCGCAGTAAAGGCTCACCCAGGTCTCACGTCCGAGGGGCGAGGCACCCAAGCGCTCGCTGGCATCATCACACCCCTGCGGCTGGAACCAGAGGAGCCACGAGGGCTCGACCAGCCGGCACTCGCCCCAGGATCCCGCGATCTCGATGCCGCCCGAGATGCGGTAGTGGAACTCGACGATGTCCTGGCCCTGTAGCGGGCTTTCGAACTTGCCGATGGAGGCGACGTCGACCACCGCCATGACCATCCACGGCGAGAGGTAGTAGGTGTCGCAGCGCTTGCTCGGGTCGTCGGAGGAGAAACGCAGCGGA
Source organism: uncultured Gammaproteobacteria bacterium (assembly GCA_963804465.1). Classification (GTDB taxonomy): domain Bacteria; phylum Pseudomonadota; class Gammaproteobacteria; order Steroidobacterales; family Steroidobacteraceae; genus 13-2-20CM-66-19. Next base: position 17,163 of record CAWDQL010000010.1, on the reverse strand, counting down.
TGCCGGTAAGCGGTGTAGCGGGAAGCGAACTGCGAGCGCGCCGCATCCGATGTCTGCAGGCATTGGAGCTCGGGTGGCACTACCACCTGCGTCTCGGCGACCTCGAATCGGCTGACGCCGGCCATACCCCTCCCCGCCCCTCCCGAACTCGCACCGACGATGCCGCGCTCCTCCTTCCCTGTCAACGCTTGAGCTTCCGGGCGGCTCGCGGCCACTCAGTAGGCCGTATCCGGCAGCACCGCCTTGCGCTTTGCGATGTACTCCTTCAATGCCTCGTCCGTCGCGGCATCGATCGGCGGGGGCTCGTAGCCAGCGAGCAGGCTCTGCCAGCGACGCGTCGCCCGCCAGAAGATGTCGTGTGAGCCGTCCTCAAGCCACTGCTCGAAGGAGTTGTTGTCGGCGAGCTCGGCATCGAGAAAAGCCGTCTCGAAGTTGCGCAGCGTGTGGGCGGATCCCAGAAAGTGCTTGCCCGGACCGACCTCGCGAAAGGCATCGAGTCCGAAGCCGTTCTCATCCAGTGTCATGCCTGCGCCGACCACGTGCATCAGCGCGCACTGATCGAGGTCCATCACGAATTTCTCGTAACTCATGACCAGCCCGCCCTCGAGCCAGCCGGCCGAGTGCAGCACGAAGTTCGCCCCCGCCATGATGGCGGGCCAGAGGGAGTTGGCGCTCTCGCTCGCGGCCTGCGCGTCGGGCACCTTGGACGCGCACAGGTTTCCGCCGCAGCGCAGCGGTACCCCGAGACGCCGCGCCAGCTGGCCGATCGCGAAGTAGGCGAGCGCCGGCTCCGGGGTACCGAAGGTGGGCGCGCCGCTCCGTAGCGACATCGAGGAAAGGAAATTGCCGAGGATGGCGGGCGAGCCGGGGCGCTCGAGTTGTCCTAAGGCCACGCAGAAGAGCGCCTCGGCGTAACACTGCGCCAGGCCCCCTGCGGTGGTTACCGGTCCCATCGCGCCGCCGAGAATGAAAGGCACGCACACCGGCGCCTGGTTCGCGGCCGCGTAGGTACGGATGACGCGGCTCGCCTCGCCGTCGAGTACGAGAGGCGAGTTCACGTTGACGTTGCCTAAGATCACGCAGTGGCTATCGACGAACTCGCGGCCGAAGAGAATGCGGCACATCTCGATCGAGTCTGCCGCGCGCGCTGCGTTGGTGACCGAGCCCATGAAGGGCTTGTCGGAGAGCCGCATGTGCGCATACAGCATGTCGAGGTGGCGCTTGTTGACCGGCACGTCCGTCGGCTCGCACACCGTGCCGCCCGAGTGATGCAACCAGGGCGAGAGAAAGCTCAAGCGCACGAAGTTCTCAAAGTCAGCGAGCGTGCCGTAGCGTCGGCCGCGCTCGGCATCGCTCACGAACGGTGAGCCGTAGGCGGGAGCCAGCACCGTGCAGCGGCCGCCGATGGTCACGCTGCGCACCGGGTTGCGGGCATGCTGAGTGAAAGTCGATGGAGCCGAGCGGCGCACGATGGAGCGGGCGAGCCCCTTCGGCACGTGGATGCGGCAGTCGTTCTCGATCTCCGCACCCGCCTCGCGCCACAGCCGGATCGCATCCAGGTCGCCGCGGATCTCGAGCCCGATCTCCTCCAGCAGCTGTTCGGCCCGCTGCTCGATCAGCGCGAGCGCCTCCTCGCCCAGCATTTCATACGGTGGGATGGCGCGCGTGATGAAGGTCGCCGCCGCCGGATGTGTGGCGCGCACTTTAGGTGCACGGCGGCGGCGTTTCTCGGATTCGCCCGCCATCAGACTCTCATCCGTGACCCCTTGGGATCGATCGGCGGCTCGCCGAGGATCCGGCAGGCGCGGCGCTCGCCGACGATGGTCACGTGGAGCGGCGTCTCCGCCGCCGCCGCGTGATTCGAGACATAGCCCATCGCCAGACTCTTGCCGCAGGTGTGACCGTAAGCCGCCGAAGTGACGAAGCCGACGCGCTCATCCCCCGACCACACGGGCTCGAGGTAATTCGCCTCCGCATCATGCGCGTCGACCTGAAGCAGCACCAGCCGGCGCCCCGGGGGCGCATCCCGGTCGCGCAGCGCCGCGTCGCGCCCGATGAAGTCCGGCTTGTCGTAGGCCACGAAGCGCGCCAGGCCGCACTCGAGCGGCGTGTAGTCGCGAGAGAACTCACGCGTCCAGATACCGAAGCCCTTCTCGATCCGCAGCGACAGCAGCGCGTACATGCCGACGTCGATGATGCCGAGGTCGACGGCGGCGCTGGTGAGGCGATCATAGATCGCGGCCATGTACACCTGGGCGCCATGGATCTCGTAGCCGAGCTCGCCCGTCACCGACATGCGGGCTACGAGCGCCGGGGCGAGGCCTGCGTCCATGAAGCGCGCCGTCATGAAGGGAAATCCGGCGGCACTCACGTCCTCGCCCGTCACCCTTGCGAGGAGCTCGCGCGAGCGGGGACCGAAGATCGCGATGCCGCCCCAGTCGATGGAGAGATTGCGGACGCTGGCACCGCTTGCCGGCAGATGCTCGCGGAACCAGCGCATGTGCCAGGCCTGCAGGTACCCCGAGCCAAAGATCAGGAAGCGCTCGGGCCCTAAACGCATCGTCGTGAGATCCCCCATCAGCCGGCCGCCCGGCGAGAGCATCGGCGTGAGTCTCACCCGGCCGACCTCCGGGAGCCTGCCCGCGAGCAGCCGGGTGAGATAGCTCTCCGCGGCGGGGCCTGTGAACTCGAAGCGGCTGAACGAGCTCGCGTCCAGGATCCCGCCGTGGCTGCGCGCGGTCCGGCACTCCGCCCCGACCGGGCCGAAGGCGCTCGAACGTCTGAGCGTCGGCAGCTCCTCGGCCGGCTCGCCGCGCGGCGCGAAGTAAAGCGGGTACTCGAGCCCGTAGCTGACGCCGTGAACAGCGTTGCGCGCCACGAGGCGCGAGTGGAGCGCCGAAGTCCTCGACGGCCGGCCCGCCGGCCAGTACTCGTTCGGATACGCAATGCGAAAACGCCGCGAGTAGAACTCGCGCGCCTTCTCCAGCACGTACGCCCTGGTCGCATAGTCGCCGAACCGGGCCACATCGAGCGCGAACGCGTCTCCGTCCGGCTCGCCGTGGATCATCCACGTCGCGAGCGCCAGCCCGACTCCGCCGCCCTGGCAGAAACCCGCCATCACGCCGCACGCCGCCCAGTAGTTGGGCACGCCCGGAACCGGCCCCACGAGCGGGTTGCCGTCCGGCGTGAAGGTGAAGGGTCCGTTGACGACCCTGCGAATGCCCGCCGAATGCAGCAGCGGAAAGCGCGTGAATCCCTTCTCGAGAGCTCCGGTCAGGCGGTCGAGATCGGGCGGCAGGAGCTCGTTGTCCCCATACTCCCACGGGGTCCCGGAGACCGCCCATGGGGTCGCCGGCGTCTCGTACACACCGAGCAGCACGCCGCGCCGCTCCTGGCGCATGTACATCTCGCCATCGAGGTCGACGACGACCGGCAGCTCGCGGGGCGCGTTGGTGAGCTCCGCCAGATCCTCGGTGATGAGGTAGTGGTGCTCCATCGGCAGGAGCGGCAGGTCGACCCCGACCATCCGGCCGACCTCGCGCGCCCACAGCCCGGCCGCATTCACCACATGCTCGGCCTCGATCGTGTCGGAGTTGGTCGAGACCTCCCAGGTGCCGCGACCGGTCGGGCGCAGCGCCAGCACACGGGTGTAGCGGTAGATCTCCGCTCCGTTGAGCCGCGCCGCTTTCGCAAACGCATGCGTCGCGCCGGAGGGGTCGAGGTGGCCCTCTTGTGGGTCGTAGATCGCGCCCAGCACGCCGCGCGTCTCCATGATGGGGCAGAGATCCTTGATCTCGGACGGACCGACGAGCCGCGTATCGAGACCCATCGTCTTGTGGCGCGCCACATCCGCCCGCAGCAGGTCCCAACGCTCCCTGGTTGCGGCAACATTGAGGCCGCCCGGGTAGTGGAGGCCAATGTCCTGCCCGGAGACCTTCTGCAGTTCGGGGTAGAGGGCGACCGTGTAGGCCTGAAGGCGCGACATCGCCGGATCGCTGTTCAGCGAATGGAAAGCGCCCGCGGCGTGCCAACTCGAGCCTGCGGTCAGCTCCTTGCGCTCGACCAACGCAACATCCCGCCAGCCGAGTTTGGTGAGGTGATAGAGAACGCTGCAGCCGACGACGCCGCCGCCGATGACCAGTGCCCGGACGTGGCGTTTCATCGGATCCGCTTCCCAGCTATGACTCTCTCCGCCCGCCTATCTTCCGGCGCCGCACGCTGAGCGGGCCGGATGTTTCTTAGTCGCACGTAGGATTTAATTAGGCGCTTAGAGCATGGGGGCCCCCCGCGCACACCGCGGAACGCCGATTACCGCGGGGAGTGATACGCTGCGTCGCAGCGATGCCGGCACCAGACACTTCAGCTTTCTTGACGCCCGAGCGCCTCAGGCAGGTGATGCGGCCGATCGGGGAAGCAACCGGGTTGCCGAACGTCACCTACGTCGATGGCGACTACTTTCGCCTCGAGCGCGACGCGGTAATGGCGCACACCTGGGCGGGGATCGCCTTCACGGATTCGATTCCAGACAGGCCCTATGCGCAGCCGATCGAGTTCATGGGCTTGCCGCTTCTCGTGGTGCGTGATCGGCACGGTACGCTGCGGGTGTTTCACAATGTCTGCAGCCACCGCGGCATGAAGCTCGTGAGCGAGCCGACCGAGGTCAAGGGTCTCATCACCTGCCGCTATCACTGCTGGGCCTACGCGACCAACGGCGATCTCAAGGCCACGCCTCATATCGGCGGCATCGAGCAGCACCACGCGAGCGGCTTCGACAACTCGTCCCACGGCCTTAAACTCGTCCGCAGCGCCTTATTTCTGGGAATCCTGTTCGTCAACCTGAGCGGCGATGCACCCGACTTCGAGCAGCATGCGGGCGAACTCAAGCGCCGTGCGGAAGGGCTACTCGGAACAGACGGCTGGTCGCAGCTGCACGCCGGGGCGAGCGATTCCGGCCTGAGCCTCAGCGCTCCCTGCAACTGGAAGCTCGCTGTCGAGAACTACTGCGAGGCTTATCACCTGCCCTGGGTGCACCCGGAGCTCAACAGCTACTCGAGGCTCGAGGACCACTACTGTTTCCTCGCCGACAGTTTTGCCGGCCAGGGGTCGTTGAGCTATCGCGGCAGCGACATCGCCGGCGTCCACCTGCCGCGTCTTGCAGGCTGGCCCGAGGATCGGCTCCGGGTGGCCGAGTATCCGACCCTGTATCCCAACGTGCTGCTCGGCTTCCAGGCGGATCATGCGTTCGCCATGCTCCTCATCCCGGAAGCACCCGACCGCACCCGCGAGGAGCTGCGCATCTTCTACGTAGGCGACGGGGCGACGAATGACGCCTATCGCGGCTGCCGCGCGGCGACGCTGTCCGCATGGCGCATCGTCTTCGAGCAGGACCTGACGGCGGTGGAGCAGCTGCAGCTCGGTCGCGCCTCACCCGGATACGACGGCGGCGTGTTCTCGCCGGCGATGGATACGGCCACGTATCATTTTCATGCGTGGGTAGCGGCGCGGCTCGCGCAGCGGCTCTAAGCGCTTAAGCTCATGCAACAGATCCTCGTCTACGCGGACTCGCTCTCCTGGGGAATCATCCCGACGACGCGAGAGCGACTGCCCTTCAGGCAACGCTGGCCGGGGGTGCTGGAAGGAGCGCTGCTCAAGCGCGGGCACGAGGTGCGGGTACTCGAGGATTGTTTGAACGGTCGCAGAACGGTTTTAGAAGATCCGTTCCTGCCCGGGCGGAACGGCCAGGTGGGTCTCGCTCAGAAGATCGAGATGCACTCGCCGCTCGCGCTCGTCATCCAGTCCGTGCATCCCCATTGCGCCTCCCCACGCAGCGCAAGGCATTGCAACGCTGGTGCGGACCATACGGCAGGCGCCGATCGAGCCCGGCATGCCGATCCCACCCGTCCTGGTCGTGGCGCCGCCACCGATCGGCATGCCTAAGGGGCCGATCGCCTGGAAGTTCGAAGGCGCCGCGGCGAAGTCCGTCGGGCTTCCACAAGCGTATCGCGAGATCTGCGCCGCGCTCGAATGCCCGTACTTCGATGCCGGAACGGTGACACCGTCGAGTTCGGTCGACGGCGTGCATCTCGATCTGGAACAGCACGCGCTGCTCGGCGCTGCGCTGGCAAGTCCGGTCGCGAAGCTTCTTTAGCGAACCCCGCCCATCAGGCGCTTCACCGTCGGCGTCAGCAGCAGCATGATCGCGGCCGCGATCAGCGCGCCGATGGCGATCTTGAGGAAGAGCGTCGGGAGCGAGCTTAAATTCCGCGCGTCGTATTCCCCCGAGAGCTGACCCGCCATGTTGTTGCCGAGAGCGAGGGCCAGAAACCACAGTCCCATCACCTGGCCCACGAAGCGCCGCGGCGCGAGCTTGGTCATCGAGGAAAGCCCGACTGGCGAGAGGCACAGGTCGCCGCATTCCTGGAGGAAGTAGGCAAAGAGGAGCCAGGTCGGCAGCACCTTGATCCCGGTCATTACGTACCCGGAAGCGACATAGAGCACGAGATAGCCTGCGGCCAGCAGCACGAGCCCGGAGCCGAACTTGGTGGACGGCGCCAGGTCCTTGCCGCGCTTACCGAGTGCGATCCACAGAGCTGCGAATGCCGGCGCAAACAGTATGGTGTAGAAGGCGGTCGCACCCTGCAGCACTCCGGCCGGCATCTCCCAGCCGAAGATGCGGCGGTCCGTGTAGCGCTCGGCGAAGAGATTCAAGGACGCCCCGCCCTGCTCGAAGCCAGCGAAGAAGATCGCGTAGGCGGCAAACAGCGCCGCCATGACGTACACCCGGCCGCGCTCCTCGCGGCTCAAGCCCGCGAAGAAAATGAGATAGACGAAGTACGCGAGCGCGAACAGACCGATCACCCAGGAGGCCGCGGTCGCGAGCCTCACCGGCTCGATGGTGAGTGCGCCCGTGAGTGTAAGCGTGGCGATCGCTGCCACCGCCGCCACGAACACCATCACCGGGAGCCAGGCGCGCCACGAGCGGCGCTCCTCGGTGATGCGGCCGCGAGACCCAAGCCACTTGCGAGTCAGCATGAACTGCGACAGGCCGAGCAGCATGCCGACGACCGGCAATGCGAATCCCCAGCGCCAGCCGAGCCGGTCGGCCGCGAGCGGCACGAGGAGCGAGCCCAGGAGCGCCCCGACGCTGATGCCGACATAGAAGATGGAGAAGCCCGCATCGCGCCGCGCGCCGCCTTCCGGGTAGATCTCCGCCACCATGACACTGATGTTGGGCTTCAAGAGCCCCACGCCGAGCACGATGACGGCGAGCCCCAGGAAGAAGGTCTGCACCGATCCTAAAACCAGCAGCGCGTTGCCGAACATGATGAGGATGCCGCCCGCGATCACGGCACGCTGTGCGCCGAGCAGGCGGTCCGCCATCCAGCCGCCGAAGAGCGCGAACACGTAGGTCGCGGCAATGTAGAGACCGTAGACCGCGCTCGCGACGTGGTCGTCGAGACCGAGCCCCCCTTCGCGAACGCCGGCGACGGCGTAGAGGATGAGGATGGCGCGCATCCCGTAGTACGAGAAGCGCTCCCACATCTCGGTGAGAAACAGCGTCGCGAGACCGCGCGGCTGTCCGAAAAGCTCCTTCTGTGCCGGCTCCGCAGGTTGAGTCGCGTGCATGGCCTTTAGATGAGATCGCGCGGGATCGCGACATCCCACTGGCGCTCGGCGACGAGCTCGCCGTTCAGGCGCGCGGTCAGGGTGGCCGAGAGGTAGAAAGTGCTCCGGTCGCTACGCATCTGCGCGCGTGTATTGACGAGCGTGCGCCACCCTTCGCGACCCATCTCATAGGATTGCGTCAGCACGTAGCGTGCCGACAGCGGATCGTCGTCCCTGATCGTCAGCTCCCGCTTCAATCCATGCGCGATCTGCACGTCGACGGCATCGAAGCGCAGGACTCCTTCACCGAACACCCCACCGATGCCTTCGGTCACGTAGGCGGTCTCGCCCGTGACGTGATCCTGCAGCGTGAATCGCCGCACGACCCCGGGATCGACGACGGTCACGGGAGTGCGCGGACCATGGACCGGCGGCTGAAACGCGATCGTGCCTTTGTCGGCACCCTGACGCACGGGCAGGTCGAGCGAGCTTTCGCCTGCGCGCACCGAGAGCGTCGCCGGGTAGGGTGCGGGCCAGACGATCGGCCAATAGGCGCTCGCGATGGCGAGCCGGATACGATGGCCGGGCAGGAAGCGGTGACCGCAGGCATTGAGTGTCACGGCCACCTCGTAATACCGTCCCGGCTCGAGGGCAGACGGCTGCTCGTGACTCTCGCGGTGGGTGAGATTGAGCACCTGGTAGCTGACGCGCGTGACTCGCTCGTCGGGTGCCACGTCGGCAAGCCTAACGGCGAGCTGCGCGACGGGCGCATCGGCCGCCAGCTTCAGGCGCAGCGTAGCCGCCCCCAGCACCTCGAGCTCGCGATCGAGGATCGCCGTGTCGAAGACGAGCGCCCCGCCGTCATCGAAACGCTGGTCCGTCGGTTGCTCCCCCGGGCAGCCGACACCCATCCACTCCCCGGCTGCCTTGCCGTGACTCTGCGGCGAGCGGATCGAGAACACGGTGCTCCCGCCCGGCTGCTCGCCGAGGCTCCGGTCCGCCCGCAGATGCAAGCGCTTTGGCTTGATATCAGGAGACGGGTACGCGCGCTCACCGACCCATCGTCCGGGCGTGAACGTGCGGGTGCCTTCGGGTGGCACGGGGTCTTCAATGTAAGCGCGGAGCATCGGCTCCTTCATGATCCCGGTGTCGACACCCTTCAGCCAGTGATCCCACCAGCGCAGCGCCTCCTGCAGGTAGCCGATCGCAGGACCCGGCACGCCGTCATGCGGATAAAGATGTCCCCACGGACCGATGATCCCGAGCCGCGGGACCTTGAGGCCCTGAAGCAGCCGCGGCACGGCGTTGGTGTAGGCATCCGTCCAGCCGCCGATCGCGAGCACCGGGCACTCAATCGCGGCGAGGTCCTCGCACACCGAGCCGTGCTTCCAGTAGTCGTCGTAGCGCTGATGCTCAAGCCACAGCGCGGGAAAGAACGGCAGCTTCTCCAGGCGCTCGAGCCAGCGCGCACGCCAGCCGTCGCCGACGATCAAAGGATCGAGCGGGCGGCTCTGATAGGCGAGCATGATGCTGCCCCACCAGAGATTGTCGTTGAGGAGACAGCCACCCATGTAGTGGATGTCATCCGTATAGCGATGGTCGGTAGAGAACGTCGTGATGATCGCCTTGAGTGCGGGCGGCCGGCGGGCGGCGACCTGCAGCGCATTGAAGCCGCCCCACGACTTGCCCTGCATCCCGACCGCGCCGCTGCACCACGGCTGCCGCGCGATCCACGCGATCACCTCGAGCGCGTCGTCCTGCTCCTGCTTAAGGTATTCATCCGCGAGATGCCCGTCGGACTCACCCGAGCCCCGCATGTCGACACGGATCGCCGCAATGCCCTGCTCGGCAAAGTAGCCGTGCATGGGGTCATCGCGCCCCCGCGTGCCATCGCGCTTGCGGTACGGGATGTACTCGAGAACCGCGGGCACCTTGCCGTGCGATGCGGCTTCGGGAAGCCACAGGCGGGCGCCGAGACGGCACCCGTCGCTTAGAGTAATCCACAGGTGTTCCTGAACCTGTACCGGCATCAGTGGTTCGGGCGGTAGATGAGATCGCCGTACTGCGACCATTTGCCGCTGCCCGCGGGCGCCACGTACTGCAGAATCCGCAGCGTCCCGTCGGTGTGCTTCTCGTACACGAGCTTCACGTCGCGGTGGCGCGAGGGAATCACCGTCACGAATTCCATGTTGCCGTCGGCGTTCGGCGCACCGCGCAGCAAGATCGCGCCCCACTGATTGTCGGCCCACATCTGCAGCCAGCGCTCGCCGTCGAAGCGATTGACGGCGATGCCGGCCAGCCGGGCCCTGACGCCCGGGCGCCGGTACATGTCGGTGAGGAAGGTCAGGTACTCCTCGACGACGCAGCCTGCGTAGTTCTTCTCCACGCGGTCGTAGGCCACCAGCTGCTTGGTCTCGCCGTCGAATACCTGCCAGTCGCCCAACCAGAAGTCCAGCTGATGATGCTGCGGCGTATCGCAGGTGGCGGGCGCAGTGGTCTGCTCCAGAGCCATCGCGGGCCCGCCGAGGAGTGAGGCGATCGTCGCCACCCAGACCACCGAGGAGATCAGCCGCTGCCGGCGCGCAGTCAGTGCCGGCCGCGGGCAGCGGGATCGGTACGCCGACTCAAGACCTGGCGTTGCCATTGGAGGACCCCCATCGGATGGAGCGGGCGCTTAAGGCATTATGCGCCGGCCTCCCGGCTGCGAAGCCTATTTGAACGTGTAAGCCACCCGCAGGCCGATTTCACGCGGCACGCTCACCAGGTAGTCATTCGTCAGCTTGCCGAGCTCGTTGAACTGCGTCGGCGGCACCAGGACGTTCTGCCGGTCGAAGACATTGGTGATGTACAGCGTCGTGCGCCACGGCGCGTGATTGAGTGCGGCGTTGAAATTCACGAGGTCATAGGTGCCCGAGTATTGCACTGTGGTCACGCCGAGTGTCGGCGTCAGCTGCATCGGCGCGCCGCTCCGGTAGACGTAGTTGCCAGTCAAGGTGAGGTCGTAGCCCGCCGACAGCGCCATGTCGTAGTCGAGCGCGAAGCTGGCACTCTCCTTGGGGCTGCCGGGCATCTGCTCGCCGCTGGTGCCGGTGATCAGCCCCGGAACGATGGTGCCGGTCTGCGCGCCATTGTTGGCCGGGAGCGAAAAGTTGCTGGTCAGGTGCGCGTCGGCATACGCGAAGCTCGCGGAATAGATGAGCTGCGGCACGAACAGCGGGCCGCTCGACTCGATCTCGAAGCCTTTCGACTCGGCCGTGTTGCCGTTGTACACGGCGAGATTCCCGGACGGCAGGCTGGAGGAGATCTGCGGCTTATCCCACTTGATGTCGAAGATCGCGACCGTGTACGAGAGTCCGTTGCTGAAGCGGCCCTTGAGCCCCGCCTCATAGTTGTTGGTGCTGTCGGGCGCATAAGTCGACAGCAGCGGGCTCTCGCGGAACGGACCCACGAGCGGCACCGAGTTTGCGCCGCCGCGGCGGAAGCCCTGCGACCACGCCGCATACACGTATTGATCCGGCGCGTACTCGTAGGAGGGATTGACCTTGCCGACCGTCTTCGAGGCCGGCGACTCGTGCGGGGTCGCGGGCAGGAGCGTCAGGAAGTTGTAGTCGTCGTAGGACTGGGCGTCGGTGAACTCCTGGTTGAAGTGCCGCGCCCCGACTGTGACCTGCCCGGCCCCGAGGAAGTGCCAGGTGAGCTCGCCGAACACGGATTTGTCCTGGAAGTTCTGCGTATCGACCTGCTGGAAGGTCACATCCCCGGGCGCCACGCCGACGTCGAAGTAACAGCCCGGGAGGCACCCCTGCGCCGCCTGATACTCCGGCGTTCCGGGAACCGCGATGGTCCAGGATCCCACGCGCGTCTGGTTCTCGTAGAAGACGCCGAGCACGTAGTCCCATAGGTTGTCCGGGCTGCTCTTGGAGACCAGGCGCACTTCCTCAGTGAAGGTATGCGCGTGATCGGCAAACACCTGGTCATAGACGAACCGCGGGTTGGTCGGCACGCCGGCGTAGTAGGGAAGATAGCCGCCGTTGGCGAGGCCGCCCAGGCTGTAAGTGTTGTCCTGCAGTGCCGAGCCCGAGGTCGTGTAGTAGGAGCTCGTGGACGAGACGGTCGCGAATCCGGCGTCGTAGCTGAGATCCGCGCTCGTCAGGTTCGTATACCGCGACCACGGTTGATCGATCTGCGAGAACTCCCGGTACGGGCCGCCAGAGGGCAGGGTCGTCGCGGGGTCGAGCGGTGATGTACCGCCCGGGAAATCGGGATTGACCTGCGGCCCACCATCGCCCTCCGCGTTGGAGTGCAGGATCGCAACTTCGGCGGTGAACGCCTCGGCGGGCTTGAAGAGGACACTCGCGCGCCCGGTGAAGGTCTTCTGGAAGTTCCAGTCCGACTTGTCCTGGTAGATCGCGGGGCTCGTCACCGGCTCCGCCGGGTCGGCGAGCAGCGGGATCCCCGACAGCCCGTTGTTGGTGCGCTTGAAGAGCCCGTAGGTGTTGACGAAGCCCGGCTCATAGTCGTACTTGGCCGACGCCCGGAAGGCGAGCACGTCGCCGAGCGGCACGTTGACGAGGCCGCGGACGTAATACGGCGTCCCGTCCGAGTGCTCGAGCTTGCCGCCGCTCCCCTCGACCTGCCCCTCCCACTTGTCGAGCTCCGGTGAGTTGGGGATGAGCCGCAGTGCCCCGGCGAGGGTACCGGCACCGTAGAGCGTGCCCTGCGGCCCGCGCAGGACTTCGACCTGCTTCAGGTCATCCAGCTGGAAATAACCGTCGATCGGAGAGTTGCCGATGTAGGTCCCCACCGGCGCCTGCTCGAAGGCGCGGAAGCCGCGCGTCGGCTCACCCGTCGCATTGATACCGCGGATGATGGGTACGGTGGCCGTGATGAAGCGCGCGCCGTACTCATACATGCTCAAGCCCGGCACTTCGGTGGCGAGCGAGCTCAGATCCGTCACGCCGCTCTCCGCCAGCCGGTCGGCGCTCACCACGGACATGCTGTAGGGCACCGCTTCCAGTGTCTGCGTGCGGCGCGTCGCCGTCACGGTCACTTCCTGGAGCGCCGCGGGGGCCTGATCCGCCTGGGCGGCGGGCGCCTGCTGCGCGTGCGCTGCGGGCGACAGCCCGTAGAGCGCCACGCACACCGCGGCCCGCACGGGAGTGATCGCCTTCAGGGTCCGCCGCAAGATATTCGGTTGGAATCGAGGTGTATTTGAATGCTGGCGCATAGCTGAATTCCCCCTGGTTGCGACCCGCTGCGGGCCGCCGGCTCAACCACTTAGAGCGTTTCCCCACCGCTCAAATGGCCAGCTTCACTATGTGACACGTTCTTGACCCAGTCTATGAGGATTCTTCGTCCGGTCACGCGAGTTCTTAGGAGATCTCCATTTTGTTAGGCGTGGCGCAGCCGCCACGGATTCGAAGCTTGGTGCGATGCGAGGTCGGGTTGACCCGCCCGCTCCACCACCCGGACACTCGACGCTTACCCAAGCTGCCTCGAACCGAAATGACCGATACACCCGCGCAAGCTAGGAGCCCTGCCCCGGCGCAGATGAACGCCCGGCAGCTCGATGAGGCACTCCGACACGCGGAGCGCGCAGTCGATGGTGCGCGCGCGCTGCGGCCCGAGCACGGCCTGCGCGCCTTCGCGCTCATGAGGCTCGGCCGTGCAGCGGAGGCCGAGGAGGCCGTGACCAGCGCCTTGCGGCTCGAGGCTGGCTCGGCGGACGCCTACGACGGCCTGGCCTTCATCTCCATGGCCTTAGGCAAGCACGAGCGCGCCAATGAGCTCTATCTGCGCGCTACGCAACTCGCGCCGGGGGATCCGAAGTTCTGGTACAACCTCGCGTGCAGTGAGAGGAGCCTCGGCAGGCTGCAAGAGGCCGAGGCGGCCTGCGATCGCGCCGTTGCGAACGATGCCGGCCAGTATGCGAGCTACCTGCTGCGATCCGAGCTCCGCGTCCAGACGGCTGCGGCCAATCACATCGAAGAGCTCGAGACCCTGCTGTCACGCCGCTCGGACGACTATCGCGCCCGCGTCTTCTTAGGCTACGCGCTCGGGAAAGAGCTCGATGACCTCGAGCGGTTCGATGAGGCATTTGGCGCCTTCGCCACTGCGGCTCGCGCGCGGCGGGAGAGGCTCGATTACGACGTCGCGGTCGATGAAGCGAAGCTCGGGCGTATCGCCCAGGTTTACGACCAGAGCTTCTTCGATGCGGCAGCGAGTTCGTCGGCGGGCGCCGGATCGGTCGACTCCTCGCGATTCATCTTCATAGTGGGCCTGCCGCGCTCCGGCACCACCCTCCTCGAGCGGATCCTCACCGGCCTCCCGGGTGTTCGCTCGAACGGCGAGACCGACAATTTCTCGCACGCACTGATGAGCGCCGTGCAGGGGGACGGGGATGTGTTCGCGCGCGCTGCCCGGGCTGATTCGCAGTCGGTCGCGAACGAATACGCACGCCTCGCGCTCGCCGGTCCGCCAGCCGATGCCGTGATCGAGAAGCTGCCACTCAACTATCTCTACCTGGGGGCGATTCGTCGCGCACTGCCTGAGGCGCGGATCCTCCTCGTGAGCCGCTCACCTCTCGACAGCTGCTTCGCGATGTACCGGACGCTGTTTGCCGCGGGGTACCCGTTCAGCTACGACCTCAAGGAGCTGGCACGTTACTACGCCGCGTACGACCGTCTCGTCGCACATTGGCGCGCAACGCTCGGCGAGCATCTCCACGAAGTCCACTACCGCGAGCTCGTCGCGGAACCCATACGGATCGGTGCAGCGGTAGCCGCGCACTGCGGACTTCACTGGAGCGACACGGCGGTGGACATTCAGCAGAACAAGTCGGTGTCGCTCACCGCGAGCGCCTCCCAGGTACGCCGCCCGATTTACGGCAGCTCTTCCGGGCGCTGGCGCAAGTACGAGCGGCATCTGGGAGAGCTCATCGCGACTCTCGGCGAGCACTCCGCCAGCGGTTAGGGGTGTCGACATGCTGCTGCGATCTGGTTGCATTGGACTCACCCTGCTTGCCGGCGCCGTGGCAAGCAGTGCCGCCGAGCCCGTGGCCGGCGCGCCCGTGTCTCTGTCAGATCTGTGCGTCACCGATGGGAGCCTTGAGGACGCGGGAAACGGTCGGCTGCGGGTGAGCGCGCCGCAGATGCGCGCCGTTCTCGCGCGCCCGCCCGCCGATGCCGCCGAGGTGGGCTTCGTCTACCTGGGCGCGACTGCGACCCGCAAAGCCCTCGGCTCGGGAACCCAGCGACGCGAGCGGCGCGCCTGTTGCCGGGCCGGCGGCGCCGCCATGCCGCGAAACAGCGGGGCAAGCAGACGACGAATCAGGAGAGAGGCCGTAGAAACGCGCAAAGCGCGTCAGCAACTGCGACCGGACAATCGAGCGGCGTGAAATGCCCGCCGGGAAGGCGGATGAGAGTGACTTCAAGCAACTCGGCGAGCCGTTGCCCAACCCCCTCGATCGGCAGGAAGTCATCGTGCTCGCCCCAGAGAACCGCCGCCGGTATGCCTGTTGACTTGAGTTGCTCGTCGATCCCCACGGTTTGCCGCGGGTCCAGGTCCTTCGCTGCGCGGATGAGGCGTAAGCCTCCGCCCTCACACTGCCAGGCATTCAACATCTCGCGCAGAGCGCCGCTCTTGCCCAGGCGCCGCCGGAGCACGGGGAAGAGTCTGTCAGCATCAGCCGGATCCCAGGCCTGGATGCCAGAAACTGCCTCCATGGCCCAGTTGTCTCTGTACACCCCATCGAGCAGCGCGAGTCCGCGAAGCCGCTCGGGCGCCTTGATGGCCATCAGCTGTGCGGCGGCCGTGCCCACGTCGTGAGCTATGACTGCGACGCGGGTCAATCCAAGCTGATCGAGGAGCGCGAGCATCCATTCAGCCTGGCTTGCCATGTCGATGCGCACGCCCGCCGGCGCTTGCGACTCCCCGTACCCCACGAGATCCGGAGCGATGACGCGGAAGCCTGCCGCCACTAGGTGCGGGGTCACGCGCGTCCACAGGTAACGAGTGGCCGGAAAGCCATGAAGCAGAAGAACGGGGGGTCCATTCCCCTCATCCTCCAGGCCGATCCGGACGTCGGCTATCTGAAGGCTGGTGCGCAGATCAGGCCTCGCGCAACGCCTTGAGCAGGATCTCTACCTGCGTGTCGCTCACATCCAGATGAAAAACGAAGCGAATGGCCCGTGGCCCCATCTGCGATGCGAGCACGCCCCGCTCCCGAAGCTTCCGCAGAAACTCCTCTGCGCTCACCGATTCATTCAGATTGAGGATGACGATGTTCGTCTCCACGGGCAGCACCGACTCGACATACGGCAACGCACGTAGCTCTGCTTCGAGAAGCTTCGCTCGCGCATGGTCCTGCTGCAGACGCTCCACGTTGTTCTTGAGAGCGTAGCGTCCCGCGGCCGCGAGATACCCCGCCTGACGCATGCCCCCACCCATCACCTTGCGATACCGATGCCCTCTTGAGATCAGGTCTCGCGAGCCGAGCAGGAGCGACCCGGCGGGTGCACCGAGCCCCTTGGAAAGACACACCGAGATGGTGTCGAAGAGGCGGCCATAGTCGCGGGGGGCCTCCTTGCGGGCCACCAGCGCATTGAAGAGACGCGCTCCATCCAAGTGAAGCGCCAGACCGTGCTCCGCGCAGACGGCACGGATGCGCGCGATCTCGCCGAGGTCCCAGCAACAGCCACCGCCCTTGTTCACGGTGTCCTCGATGGCTACCACCTGCGTCCAGGGCAGGTGGGCATCGTCGCGGCGATTGATGCTCTCCTTCACCTGCTCGGCGGTGAAGCGGCCGTTGCCTCCCTTGAGCAGCCGCACGGATGCGCCACTGTTGGACGCGATGCCGCCGCCCTCGTAGAGGTAGACGTGGGCGAGCTCATGGCAAATCACCTCATCACCGGGGCGCGTATGCACCTTGATACCAATCTGGTTGGTCATCGTGCCCGATGGACAGAAGAGCGCTGCCTCCTTCTCGAAGAGCTCTGCCGCTTCGCGCTGCAGGGCATTGACCGTCTCGTCCTCGCCGAGGACGTCATCGCCGACCGGCGCGCCCATCATCGCCTGCAGCATCCCCGGGGTGGGCCGGGTGACCGTGTCGCTGCGTACGTCGACCATTTCCGAAGGCATAGGAACTCCCCGAGCGCCGCGTGCCGGCCAGTGTACGCCCCGGAATGAGGTGAGCAATCCGCTGTCCGTGTGGGGCAAGGCCGCCCTCGAGGCCGAATTCTAGTGACGGCCGAGGGCCGCAGGATGACGGGTCAGTCGATGGGTGGACGGCGGGTCGGCCCAGCCGCCGCCGTCGGCCGGGTGCCACTTACATCCTGCCTTGCCGAAACGAAGGAGCTCACCTGAAGTACTGCGCGAGCGGCTGGCCAATCTTCAGGTTGCAACGTCACAGTAGTATTCATGAGGAGCGTCTTCTGAGGAGTTGCCATGCGCATCGGGTATGCCCGCACGAACTCGCTGGCCCGTGCAGCTGCAGCACTGGCGGCGCTCACTCTCCTGCCGGTCCTCGGGCTGGCTCAGGAGGCCACGACCAACCGCAAT
>CAWDQL010000009.1:0-201589 GCA_963804465.1 uncultured Gammaproteobacteria bacterium | reverse complement strand
GTGGAGTTGCCCCGCTTCCGCGGACGGTTTTCCGTCTTAGTTACGAACTCTCGTCTTCCTCCATGTTCATCGATCTTACCAGCAGTGCAGTCTGCCGCCGCAGGCGGCAGAAGCTCTGCATTTTCCAACAGCCTCGAGAAATCGACCGCGTAGGAAGCCTCAGGAGCGGTGATCGCATGGGTACCCGCTACCGTGATAGCCCTGCGGATCGGCCTCTGAGAGCTTGGAGGTCGCGTGCTCATGCCGCCTCGCTCTGCAGCGCATGGCGCTCGTAGTTGACCGGCGAGCGATAACCCAACGCGGAGTGTCGACGATGCGGGTTGTACCAACCTTCCAGCCAATCGAAGATCGCCATCTTCGCCTCGGCCTGGCTCTTGAAGCGCCGGCGGTTGAGCACTTCGCGCTCGAGAGTCGCGAAGAAGCTCTCCGCCATCGCGTTGTCGTACGCATCGCCCACCGTACCCATCGAGGGCATGATGCCCGCTTCCTGACAGCGCTTGCCGAAGGCATAACTGGTGTACTGGCAGCCGTGATCGGAGTGATGGATCACCTCTCTCGGCCGGCGCATCGTGATCGCCATGTCGATCGCCGCGAGCATCAGTTCGGTCCGCAGGTGCGTCTCCATTGCCCAGCCGACGATCTTGCGCGAGAACACATCCAGTACGATCGCCAGATACAGAAAGCCGCTCCAGGTGGGGATGTAGGTCGCATCCGCTACCCACAGCCGATTGGGCCGCTCGGCGTAGAAGCGCCGCTCGACCAGATCGGTCACCGGCGAACTCTGCGCTCCCCTCTCCGTCGTCACCACGAACTTGCGCAGCGTCGCCCCACGCAGTCCCGCCGCACGCATCAGCCGTGCGACGCGCTTGCGTCCGACGTGAATCCCGTGATCGTCGGCGAGCTCCGCATGGATGTTCGGCGAGCCGTACGTCTCGCGCGAGCGCCGATAGATCTCGTGAATGCGCGCCGTGAGGCCGATATCTGCCCGCTCCCGAGGCGACATCGGACGCTTCTCCCAAGCATAGAAGCCGCTCGGGGATACCTTGAGCAGTCGGCACATGACCCGCACCGAGTGGGTGGCCTGGTTCGCCTTCACGAATCCGAAGAGCGCTTCGGTGTCGCGGGCTTCTCGTTCGCAAACCAGGCCGCGGCTTTTGCAAGGATCTCCCGTTCTTCCCTGAGCTTGCGGTTCTCGCGCCGCAATCGGGTGAGCTCCTCACGCTCCGCCGTCGTCAAGCCGCCGTCGCCCTTGCCACAGTCGCGAGCGTCCTGCCTGACCCATAGACCGATCGTCCAGGCCGTCGGCCCGAACTCCCGGGAAAGCTCCGCCGGCGTGCGTCCGCTGCGTACCAGCTGGACCATCTGCTGCTTAAACTCCGGCGTGTACCGGACCGTCTTCTTTGCCATCGTGAACCCCTCCAAACCTTACGTTGAGGTGTCCACGGAACCGGGTCAACTCCACTCGCAGCGGCCGCGATGTCGCTCAACTACGGTTTCGAGAAGCTGCGGCTTCTGGCTCCCGTCCCTGCTGGTGCCAGAGTTCGCGGCCGCTTCGCCCTAAAGGACCTGCGGGAGCGCCGCCCCGGCGAATGGCTAATGGTGCTCGACGTGCGGGTTGAGATCGAAGGGAATGAAAAGCCGGCGCTGATCGCGGAATGGTTGGGATTGAATGTATGTTCGTGATGGCACTGCTGCTGCGGTTCAGCCGGCGGTCATCACCGTTCCGAAGCGCTCCAGGTGGTGGTCCCTGTCGCCAAAGCTCGCATCGATGAGCCTCAACCGCTTGAAGTAGTGAGAGGTCGCCAGCTCATCGCTCATTCCCATGCCGCCATGGAGCTGGACCGCTTCCTGGCCAACGAAGCGCGCCGAGCGGCCCACGAGGAACTTAGCCGCCGACATCGCGCGGCGACGTCCCGCCTCATCGCTCACCGCGAGCTTGGCCGTCGCGAGATAACTCATCGAGCGTGCCAGTTCTGCGTGCAGCAGCATGTTTGCCATTCGATGCTGCAGAGCCTGGAAACTGCCTATCGGCACGCCGAACTGCCGGCGAGACTTCACGTAGGTAAGGGTGAGCGCGAGGAGCGCGTCCATCGCGCCGACCGCCTCGGCGCACAGTCCCGCGATGGCCGCATCGCTCGCCGCTTCAATCAGCGGCAAACCACCGCCCTCAGTTCCGATCAGCGCATCGGCCGGCAGCCGAGCTCCATCGAGGTCAATCTCGGCGACGCTCGAGCCGTCATGAGTCATGAGCGCCGTGCGTGTGGTTCCCGCGCTCGCGCCTGGCACGAGAAACAGCGAATGGCCGGATTCGGTTCTGGCCGAGACCACCAGGAAATCGGCACCCACACCATCCGTGACCATTGCCTTGCGGCCGCGGAGCACCCAGCTCGCACCCTGGCGGACCGCACGGGTCGCAACCGCATCCAATTCCCAGCGCGAGTGCGGCTCGCCATGCGCGAACGCGATTCTCACGGCTCCAGACGTGATGTCCCGCAGGAGCCGCTGCTGCGCCGTGTTTCCGGCGCGAACGAGGATCCCGGCGCCGACCACCGCGCTCGGTAGATACGGCTCGATGACGAGCACCCGCCCCAATTCCTCCATCACCACCATGGCATCAAACGCACTGCCGCCGATCCCGCCCAATTCCTCCGGGATCCCGAGCCCTAGGATTCCGAGCTCCGCAAACTGACGCCAAACTTCCGGATCGCACCCTGTGCCTGAGCGCGCGATTGCACG
Source organism: uncultured Gammaproteobacteria bacterium (assembly GCA_963804465.1). Taxonomy (GTDB): domain Bacteria; phylum Pseudomonadota; class Gammaproteobacteria; order Steroidobacterales; family Steroidobacteraceae; genus 13-2-20CM-66-19. The sequence goes on along the minus strand of CAWDQL010000009.1, from coordinate 198,853 downwards.
GCGACGTTCCAGCGTATAGGTCTCCGCGAGGAACCGCCGCAGTGAGTCGCGAATCTGGATCTGTTCTTCGGTGAACGTGAAGTCCATGCTCTCTCACAGTCCCAGTATGTGGCGGGCGATGATGTTGCGCTGGATCTCGTTCGAGCCGGCATAGATCGACACCTTGCGATAGTTGAAGTAGCGCGCCGTGATGCCGATGCCTTCCGGAGGACCTGCGACCGGGCCGTTCCAGTCTGGGGCGAGTGCCTGCGGCTGATGCAGCGCGGCATAGGGGCCGAGGGCTTCCATGGCGAGTTCCGAGATCGTCTGCTGGATCTGGCTGCCCTGGAGTTTGAGGAGTGAAGCTTCGGGTCCTGGCGTGTGGCGCTCGCGGTCCATCGCAATGACCCGCAGAACCATGACCTCGAGCGCCATGAGGTCGATCTCGACTTCGGCGATCCGGTCGCGGAAGCGCGGCACTTCGATGAGCGGCCGGCTACCGCCAGTCGGCGCGGCGGCGGCGATCGCCTTCAACTCCCGCAGTGCGCGCTTGCTTGGGCCCAGTGCGGCGTTCGAGACGCGCTCGTGACCCAGCAAAAACTTCGCGCAGGTCCAGCCCTTGTTCTCCTCGCCGACGCGGTTCGCGACGGGAACCTCGACGTCGTCGAACCAGACTTCGTTGATCTCATGTTCGCCGTCCAGCATGACGATTGGACGGACCGTGATGCCGGGCGTTTTCATGTCGATGAGGAGGAAGGAGATGCCCGTCTGCGGGCGACCTTCGCTCGAAGTTCTTACGAGGCAGAAGATCCAGTTGGCGTACTGAGCGAGCGTGGTCCAGGTCTTCTGGCCGTTCACGATATAGGCATCGCCGCGGCGCTCGGCGCGGGTCTTGAGCGAGGCGAGATCGGATCCGGCGCCGGGCTCGGAATAGCCCTGGCACCACCAGTGCTCGCCGTTGAGAATGCGCGGCAGGAAATACTCCTGCTGCGCCTGATTGCCAAAGGTCATGATGACGGGCGCCACCATGCGCGGGCCGAAGGACAGCACGGGCGGCGCTCCGGCAAGAGCGCATTCTTCTTCGAAGATGAGCTGGCGCGCGGGATCCCACTCCTGGCCGCCGAATCGTTTGGGCCAGCTCGGCGCGACCCAGCCGCGCGTGTTCAGGATCCGCACCCACGTCAGGAAGTCCTCGCGCTCGAGGCGTTTGTGCCCCAGCACTTTGTCGCGGATGGCGTGCGGTAGCTCCGCGACCACGAACGCTCGGACCCCGTTGCGAAAGCGCTCCTCCTCAGGCGAAAAATTAAGATCCATCGGGCACGTCCATTGGCGGTTGCTGAGGAGAACCCTATGGATTATGGCGGATCAATCAAATGAATATTGCGAATGCGGAGGGATCACGCCGTTCGATTTGACGGCGGCCTGAACCACACTCTACCGTCGCGTCCCCGGGTCGAGGAGAAACCATGCCGACCATCGACGCACCCCAGGGCGACATTGCCGTGGTCCGTCTGGACAATCCGCCGATCAACGGCCTGTCCTTGAACCTACGCCGCGCGATCGTCGATGCGGTCGATCGCGCGAACGCCGACGCGGCGGTAAGAGCCATCGTCCTGATCGGCACCGGCCCGAACTTCTCAGGCGGCGCCGATATCCGCGAGTTCAACACGCCGGCCGCAGCGGCCGAACCCAACCTGCCCACTGTCATCCGCATCATTGAGTCAAGTCGCAAGCCCGTGGTGGCTGCGGTCGCCGGGGTTTGCATGGGCGGCGGCCTTGAGCTTGCGATGGCGTGTCCCTATCGGGTCGTGGCGCCCCGTGCTCAGATCGCAATGCCCGAAGTGAAGCTCGGCCTACTCCCGGGAGCCGGCGGCACCCAGCGCCTGCCGCGGCTCGTCGGGCTCGAGGCGGCGCTGAACCTGATCGTCTCGGGCGCTACCGTGCCTGCCGAGGAGCTCGCGGGTACGGCACTCTTCGACAAAGTGGCAGAGGGCGATCTTGCCCAAGCGGCCGTCGCCTTCGCCGCGAAGGTTGCGGGGCAGGGCGGCCCCTGGCCCCGCGCCCGCGACCGAAAGGTTGACTACCCGAACCATGAAGCCTACCTGCAGTTCGCCCGCAATTCGGTGACGGCCGCGTCCGGTCCCTTCCCGGCGCCGCTTAAATGCATCGAGGTAGTCGCGGCCTCGGTGACTCAGGATTTCGATGAGGCGCTGGCGCTTGAGCGGAAGACGTTTATCGAGCTCATGCAAACGCCGCAATCGCAAGCGCTCATCCATGCCTTCCTGGGTGAACGCAAGGCCGCGAAAATCGCGGACGTCCCTGAGAATACGCCGCTTCGCCCGATCGGCTCCGTGGCCGTGATCGGGGCGGGCACCATGGGCAGCGGCATCGCCACCGCGTTCGCCGACGCAGGCTTTCCGGTCATGCTTCTCGAGGCCAGGGCGGAGGCGCTCGAGCGCGGGCTCGCCAGCATCCGCAGGTCCTGGGAGAGCGCAGTCAAGAAAGGCCGCCTGACCCCCGCTGGACTTGAGGAGAAGTTCGCACGGCTGCGCCCGATCACTGACAGCGCGGCGCTTGCACACGCCGATCTGGTGATCGAGGCGGTCTACGAAGATATCAACGTCAAGCAATCGGTCTTCGAGATGCTCGACCGCGTGACGAAGCCAGGCGCCATTCTCGCCTCGAACACTTCGACGCTCGACCTGGATCGGATTGCTGCTTTTACCCATCGGCCACAGGACGTGGTGGGAATGCATTTCTTCAGCCCTGCCCACGTCATGCGGCTCCTGGAAGTGGTCCGCGGACGGCAGACCGGCAAGGACGTGCTGGCGACCGTCATGAAGCTCGCCAAGACGATCCGCAAGGTGGCCGTGGTCGCCGGCGTCTGCGATGGCTTCATCGGCAACCGCATGATCGAGCAGTACGGCCGCCAGGCGACATTCCTGCTGGAGGAGGGTGCGATGCCCGCACAGGTGGACAAAGCGCTCGAAACGTTCGGGATGGCGATGGGGCCGTTCCGGATGAGCGATCTCGCGGGCAACGACATCGGCCGGGAGATCCGCAAGCGCCGGCGCGTGCAGCGGCCGGACCTTCTCTATTCGACGCTGCCCGACAAGCTCTGTGAGAAGGGCCGGTTTGGCCAGAAGACTGGCTCCGGCTGGTATATCTATCGCTCGGGTGACCGTACTGCCTATCCCGATCGGGAGGTTGACGCGCTGGTGGTGGCGCATTCCGCCTCCATCGGCCTCGCACGTCGCCAGATCCCGGACCAGGAGATTATCGAGCGCTGCGTGTTCGCACTCGTGAACGAGGGCGCACGGCTCCTGGAGGAGGGCATCGCCCAGAGCGCCTCCGACATCGACGTGGTTTACCTCAATGGTTACGGGTTTTCTCCGCATCGGGGTGGCCCGATGCTCTACGCCGATACCGTCGGGCTCTATCACGTCTTAAGAAGCCTCGAGCGCTTTGCCGCCAATCCGCATGGCGATCCGGGTTTCTGGAAGCCCGCGCCGCTGCTCGCGCGCCTTGCCGCCGACGGCAAGACCTTCAACTGACCTCGGATAAGGAGCTCGTGTGGTGACCGAGGCTGTCATCGTCTCTACTGCCCGAACCGCGCTGGCGAAATCCTGGCGCGGCGCCTTTAACATGACTCACGGCGCTACTCTCGGCGCTCACGCCGTGCAGCACGCCGTGGCGCGTGCCGGTGTTGATCCGGCCGAAGTTGAGGACGTTATCTTCGGCTGCGCCTGGCCGGAGGGCGCGACCGGGTGCAACATCGGGCGTCAGATCGCGCTGCGCGCGGGCCTCCCGGTCACTACGAGCGGTGCCACCATAAATCGTTTCTGCTCGAGCGGCTTGCAGGCCATTGCCATCGCCGCGCAGCGGGTCCTCGTCGATCAGGTGCCGATCATGGTCGCAGGCGGCGTCGAATCGATTTCCTGCGTCCAGAACCAGATCAATCCTCACATGCTGAAGGAAATCTGGCTGACGGCGCGCAAGCCTGAAATCTATTGGCCGATGCTGCAGACCGCGGAAACGGTTGCCAAGCGATATGGCATCTCCCGCGAGCTTCAGGACGAGTACGGTGTACGCAGCCAGCAACGCGCCGCCGCCGCGCAAAATGCGGGCCGCTTTGCCGCGGAGATCGTGCCGATCAGCGTCACCGCGGGAATCGTCGAATCCGCGACGCGCCGGATGGTCACAAAGGAGGTCACGGTCGAGTCAGACGAGGGCATCAGGCCTGATACGACCTATGAGGGCGTGGCGAGGATTAAGCCGGCCCTCGCGGGGGGTGTCATCGCGGCGGGCAATGCGAGTCAGTTCTCCGATGGAGCGTCCGCCTGCGTCATCATGAATTCGCGCCTTGCGGAGCGGCGCGGTCTTCAGCCGCTCGGGATCTTCCGCGGCTTTGCCGTCGCCGGTTGCGAACCCGATGAGATGGGCATCGGCCCCGTGTTCGCCGTGCCGCGTCTGCTTGAGCGTACCGGGATAAAGCTCGAGGACGTGGGCCTATGGGAGCTGAACGAGGCCTTTGCCGTCCAGGTCATCTATTGCCGGGACCGACTCGATATCCCGGACGAGCGCTTGAATGTGAGCGGTGGGGCGATTGCGGTTGGGCATCCTTATGGCATGACCGGAGCACGGCTCGTCGGACATGCCTTGATCGAGGGCAAACGTCGCGGCGTACGGTACGTCGTGGTCACGATGTGTGTCGGTGGCGGAATGGGCGCCGCGGGTCTCTTCGAGGTCGCGTGAGGGGCCGGTAGGGCGGGCGCCTCATCAGCGATTGCCGCTGGCGGCGACTTCCCCGACGTTGGTCGCCAGCCCAAGCGTGAACAGCTCGGAGATTTCTCGCGCGATGTGCCGCTGGCCAGCCTCATCGACCGCCACGATGCCTTTCACGAGCCAGGTCGAGGCTCCAGGAAGAATTAACATCGTCGCATGAAGATTGACGTCGCGCAGAGATCCCTCCTGAACCCCTGCCGAGAATAGCTTGGAGAACCCGTTGATCAACTCGCCCGAGAGTTCGGTGACATCCGACCTCGCACGGGGCGAGAGCGATTCATAGCCCACCATGGGCCGCAACGGCTGGATGTCCTCGCGCAGCTGAACGATCGATGCCGCCTCGTGGTAGGCAGTCACCCGGTCGAGGTAAGACGCTCCGGATTCGTTGGCCCTGGCAAGGAGATACAGGAAGATCTCGTAGCTGCGTCTATAGCAGGCGGCGAGCAGGGCTTCCTTGTCGCCGACGTGGCGGTATAGGGCGCGCTTCGTCGCCCCCACGGCTGCCGCTATCTCTTCGAGCGATGTGGCGTCGAGGCCCTTGCGATTGAAGAGCCGGGAGGCGGTCACGAGGATCCGGCGCCGCTTCTCCTGAGCGATCGATTCCTGGTCGAAGACGCTAAAGGTGCCAACCGACAGTGGGGTGAGGTCGATCGCTTCAACGTCGGGAGCCGCATGCCGGTCCGTGGACCAACCGTGCGTAAGGAGATCCTTCGCAACCGCGGTCAGGCCGTCCCGTGAGACAGGTTGGAGCGCCGACGACGAGCGCGGGGCAACCGGCAACCAGAAGACGATACTGATGATCGTGCGGGCGACCACTTGAGCATCACATGGCCGCACTTCACCGCGCCGAACTCCCGCATCGATGACCGTCGCTAACCGTGCGACCGCACCCTCGTACAGGCTTAGTACGCTCTGGCGCGGCACGCTCTGCAGAATGCCGATCTCGCCCAGAGCGGCGAGCTCTGGCGCGTCCTGGGCGAGCGCGAGATCGAGGAAATGCCCGAGAATCTCGAGGGCCGCCCCGCCTTTCTCCACGGCCGCGCCGAGATACAGCAGGATGATCTCGCAGGATCGCCGATAGGTCTGGAAGACCAGGTCCTCAAGGTCTTTTACGTAGTGGTAGAGAGCGGGTCGGGATACCCCTCTGCGGTCGGCGATCTCACCGAGGGTGGTGAGAGACACTCCCTTAGCATTCAACGACTTGGCCGCCTCATCGAGGACTTGATCCAGCCGCGAGCTGCCTGGAGACCCCGGTGGCTTTCTCTTACGACGTGATGGAGCCTTCATCGCGGCTTAGTTTATGTACGAGTTTCGGTTAATACCAGAACGTAAAAATTAATTGACATCGGCCTTTCGTTTGAGGAACTATCAGCACCCGAACGTAAAAACTTAGCGCGCCCGGGGCACAGCGGGCCCGCTTGGTTGGACCAGAGGGGGAATATGAAGACGCCACAGTTCGTATCGGCACGGTGTGCTCCAGCGCTCGTGACTGCCTTCGCAGTAGCAGCTCCGGCCCTCGCCCAGACCACAACGCCATCGGCGCAGGCGAGCGATGCGACCTCTACGCTTCAGGAGGTCGTTGTCACGGCGGAAAAGCGCGCACAGAACATTCAGGAAGTGCCGGCTGCCATTTCGGCGCTCGGATCCGACGCCCTGCAGACGCGCGGCATCCAGGACGTCGCGGCGCTGCAGTTTCAAACACCTGATTTCATGGTGGGCGACTCCGTGCAAGTCACCGAGATCAGCATCCGCGGCGTGGGAATGAATCTGGTCGATCCAGCCATCCAGCCGGGCGTGGCCGTGTACGTGGACGGGATCTACCAGACGCGCACCGCGGCCACGGGGCTCGATCAGATCGATCTCAATCGCATTGAAGTGCTTCGTGGGCCGCAGGGCACGCTCTATGGGCGAAACGCGACCGGCGGAGCCGTCAACTTCATCACGACAGACCCCACCGACAAGTTCGAAGGGCAGTTGATCGCAGGGTATGCGAGCTACGATGAATACCACGCCCAAGGCCTGTTGAACGCACCCATCAATGACAGTTTGCGCGTCCGTCTGGTCGTCGATGAGGACGACCAACAGAACGGATTCATCAAGAACGTCGTTGCGGGAGGTCCGAGCGTCGATGATCACAAGACACTCGCGGCGCGTTTGAAGGTCGCCGCAGATCTATCAGACACGGCCACCCTGGTGCTGGCGTTCGACGGTGCGAACGGCAGTGGAGCCAGAGATTACCTTCTCACACAAGCTCTGCCCGGCGCCGCGGCCACGGGTCCGCGCCAGACCAGCGCCGATCTTCCCAGCACCAGCGATCTGAACTCCTGGGCCGGGAGCGCGACGCTCACCTGGAATCTGGGACCCGTCAAATTCAAATCCCTGACCAGCTATACGTCCTACCGGTACGACAACAGCTACGACGGTGATGGCACCAATCTCAACATCTTTGCGGTCACGGACCAGAACAAGTCGGATACCTTCAGCCAGGAATTCAATTTGTCGGGAGAGGGCGCCAGCTTCGACTGGGTGGCGGGGCTTTACTACCTCCGTGACAGTTTGGACTTAGGCGAGCAATTTCTCTTCCCATCGGGCTTTGCGACGCTGCCGCCCGACGCCTTCCTGGCGATCAGTGCAACTCCGTATGAGACCACTGCCTACGCAGCTTTCGTGGACGGCGACTATCACCTCACAGAGCACTTGAAGGTTCTCGCCGGAGCCCGCTACTCCAAAGAATCACAGGATGTAACCGAAACCAATGCCTTCGGCCTGCAAACGCCCGTGGGCAATGTCCCGCTGTTTGCCGAGTGTACGGATCTCAATACCAAGCTGGATTTCAGCGCCTTCACGCCGCGTGGGGGACTGCAATATGACTTCAACAAGGACCAGAACGCCTTCTTCACCGTTTCGCGGGGGTTCAAGGCGGGTGGCGTCAATGAGTCCGCATGTGCGAACAACACCTACGATCCGGAGAAGATCACGGACTACGAGCTGGGGCTCCGTAACCGCTGGCTCGATGGGCGACTCACCGTCAACGCCACCGCCTTTTACTACGACTACACGGACTTCCAGGTGCAGCAGATCGTCGGCTTCTCTTCCGACATCGTCAATGCGCCGTCCGCCACGGTTAAGGGCCTCGAACTCGAAGGCGTATGGGCGCCGGATGAGCACTGGGCGCTCAACGCGAATGCCTCAACACTCGATGCCCGCTACGGCGCCGGGTTCATGAACGTCGATGTGCTCAATCGTGCGGCGGGCGATCAGGATCTCCAGGGCAACTACTTGGATCGCGCGCCGAAAGCCTCAGGGAGCCTGGGACTGCAATACCGCAGCGGCGAGTCCCCAAGCGGCCGCCTCACGGCGCGCGCCGACCTTTACATGACCACTCAGTACTACTTTCGCGAATTCAACACCCCGGGGGACACCCAGAACGGTTACAGCATCCTCAATCTGAGCATGGTGTGGGATAGCCCCGGCGGGCGCTATTCGGTACGGCTGTTCGCCAACAATGCGACCAACACTTGGTACATGACCACGATGTTTGGCAATGAAAACCTGGCAGCGCGTCAGTACAACCTAGGTGCGCCAGCGCAATACGGCATCGCGCTGAAGGCGCGCTTCTAGTGCGGCGGAAGCAGGGAGCGGCACGGCGATGAGCACACAAGATGCCGCAGCGATCGCGGCGTTCAAAGAACAATGGCGCACCGCGGAGACGAATCGCAGGGGACAGCCGCCCTCGGTTGTAGAGCAGCGCGAGTCGTTTGAGAAGTTCTTTGCGGCCGTCCCGCTCGCGCCGGGATGCGTCGTGGCGCCGATCCCGCCACCCGGGCCTGTTGGCGAAAGGATTGCGCCCCCGGACGCGCTGCCCGGGTGCGCGCTGCTCTATTTCCATGGTGGGGGATTCTTCTTCGGCAGTCTGAATACGCACCGACATCTGGTATCGCGCCTGGCGGCCTCTGCCGGTATCACGGGGTTCAGCATTGACTACCGCCTCGCCCCGGAGCATCAGCTTCCCGCCGCACTCGATGATGCACTCGCCGCTTATCGCTGGCTCGTGGAGGAAGGTTTTGCGGGAAACCGCATCGTGTTGGCTGGCGACTCGGCCGGTGGCAACTTGGCAGCCGCAACGGTCTTGCGACTCCGCGAAGCGAAATTGCCGAGCCCCGGCGGGCTGCTCCTCATCAGTTCTTGGCTCGACCTGACACAGTCCGGTGCTTCCTATCAGCTCAGGGCCGCAGCGGATCCCATGCTTACGCACCAGACTATGTGCGAGGTGGCGCGGATCTACGTTGGCGCGTTTGATGCGAGGCATCCCTGGGCATCGCCCGTGAACGGCGAGCTGTCGGGGCTGCCGCCAGTCATGATTCAGGTTGGCACCGATGAGGTGTTGCTCAGCGAGTCGCTAGCCTTCGCCGAAAAAGCCGCGGTGCAGGGAGTCGATGTACGTTTGCACGTATGGCCGGAGATGGTGCATGACTGGCCACTCTTCCATGCAGTGCTGCCCCAGGGCACTCGCGCGATTGCCGAGGCGGGACGTTGGATCAAGGAGATATTGGTCTAGTGTTTGGCCAATCGACAGTTGACCGGGTCGGACAACGGTTCAAGGGAGCGATCTCCCTGAGTTTGGTTTGGAGCGGAGGGTTGATCACCGTGGGCAGCCTCGTCGCTTCACATCTTAGTCGGTACGAGTTGCCGATTGCTTTTGTTCACAGTGGGCTGGTGCTCACAGCGTGCGCGACGCTGTACGCCGTCGTAGGAATCGACGCCGAGATAATTCTGGATCACCTTCTGCGATTACAGCGGAAGGGAGAATGAGCGGACTGCCAGCGGAGACTACCGCTTCTGCAAGAGTATCTACCTCTCAACGTTGTCGCCAGGTGAATACGGATTTGCGACGAGGCGGAAAGGGTGCACGACAGCAGTCGGGCTCTCAGGCCCGTTCGACAGAGCGGCCGCCTGGGTTCTCGCCAGTGTCCCGCGGTCCGCAGTTACCCGGTCGCTCGGCGAGACTCAAGGCGTCGCAGATTGGACGGTCAATCGCAAGCCGAATGCCCGCAGCACCTTCGTCAACGTCGCGAGTTCAGGGTTTCCGTCAGCCGACAGGGAGCGATACAGAGCCTCACGTGTAAGCCCAGTCTGCCGCGCAAGCTCGGACATGCCGCGAGCCCGGGCGACATCGCCGAGCGCAGCGGCAAGCACGCGCGGATCTTCCTCCGCTGCAGCAGCTTCTAGGTACGCGGCAATATCCGCCTCGTCCCGCAGGTACTCGGCCGCGTCGAAGCGCCGAACGCCCAGCCGGCGCGCCACCTTGGCATTGATCTTGGTACTCATTTCGGTTTCCTGACTTGCTGCTTCTTCCGCTCCGCCGCCTTGAGGGCCTTGGCCATCTCAACGGCACGCTGAATATCCTTCGTTTGTGTAGATTTGTCTCCGCCGGCGAGCATCAGAAAGATCCGGTCGCCACTGCGCATGTAGTACGCTCGATATCCGGGTCCGACATCGATGCGCAGCTCCGAAACTCCTGATCCGACCGGCTTCACATCACCTGGGTTACCGAGCGCCAGACGGCCAAGCCGCGTCAGGATTGCGGCTCGCCCGACCGGATCTGCTACGGCTGCGAGCCAGCGAGAGAACTCCGCCGTCTGCCGGACCTCGAACATCTGACCAAGTGTAATATATAAGTTACAGGCAAATCAACCGAAGCGCTACTTTCACCGGCTATATACGCGCCGACATTAGTGCTATCGGCCATACGAGTCGTCGTACACGAAAGTAAAACGCCCTTTAGTACGGCTTGGAGCTTGAGTCCGCGGTTTCAGTGACGCTGCCCCATTTCGTGGACTCAGGCTCGGAGCTCGAGCTTCAGCCGATGTTTAAATGTTCACGAGAACCAACACCTGAGACGTGTGAGAACTCAAGAGTCACCCAGCGGGAGAGACTCTTCCGGCGCCCACTCGCCGGCAGGACGAACCTAACGCGGCCCGCGACTATGGTAGCGGGTCTGTTGTTTTATAAGTGATTGAATTTAATACTATTAGTTTGGTAGCGGGGGCGTGCTCGCGACTAATAGTACGGCGGTCGTCCACTTCCCCAATATCGATCGCCGCAAGATACGACGTGAGGAAATCCCAACCCACTGTGGCAGCGGACACCCGCTGACGGCGGACAATCTGCGAATCGAGCGAGGCGAGCAGCGATGGCGCTGCCTGGAATGCGGACGCGACCGCGCCGCGGCCTTTCGCCGCCGACATGGGAGCGGTGCGTGAGAATCTCCATGACTGCCAAGGTAGGGCAGGCAGAAGCCGGTGAACAGGTGCACAAGTATCGTGTTCACCCCGACTCGCATGGTGCCGCTCCTTATCCCCCGCCAGCCGTGCACCGCAACGCACTGCTTTGCACCAACCCGCACTCCTTTTCCAACTCGCTTGAGCTGCGGGCTGCAGATCTGCCGTTGCGTAGTCGCGTTGCGACGTGAGCCCGATTCGCAACCGCTCCTGGTTGCTCCGTCTGGGCTGTTGCTTTCGTAGACAACGCCTTCAGTTGTTGCTACTGTAAGCAACATGGGGGCCGAGCTACTGATGCGCGAGCGCTTCGTGCTTTCGCGGCGCGCCTTCGTCGAGATCGTGATCTGGAAACTGCCCAAGCCGCTTTCGCAGTCTACTCACGCCTTCAAGTACCGAATGGCGTACATGGCAAACGGACGCTGCGTGCTTCGCTTCGACAACGAAGCGGGCAAAGGCGATCACAAGCACGTCGAGGAGATTGAGGTCCCCTATCAGTTTAGGGATCTCGCTCAGTTGCAAGATGACTTCTGGGCAGCCGTGAGACGACGTAGGAGAGGACGATGAAGACTGTCACCGTTGGAGTGTCGTCCATAAAAGATGTGCAGCGACGGACGGCCGCAGCTTTCCGTGGTCAGCGACAGGGCGCACACATTTCCTTTGCCTCCGAGGAGGTACTCTGGAAGACCATCACGCCGAAGCGTTGGGTGATCCTCAAGTCAATGGCAGGACAGGGCCCGTTAGCGATCCGGGAGATCGCCCGGCGTGTCGAACGTGATGTGCGCGCCGTCCACAGCGATGTACATGTTCTGTTGAATGCGGGTCTGGTCGAGCGCTCCGACGATGGTCGCGTGCACTTTCCTTACGACGCCATTCACGTGAACTTCGTGCTCAGCACTGCCGCCTAATATGAGTGTCGCTTTGAACGCAATCTTCTCCGAAGCGCGAAACGACGAGCACCGATACGCGAGTTGCCAATGCCCTGGCAACGCTGTTCGATGCGGAATCGACTTGGCATCTATGCATCGATGGAGGGCAATGTACCCGTCGTCCAGGTTGCCGCAGGCGCCTTTGAAGTGGTAAGCAAGGAGCCGAACGCCTTCCGCAAGCCGCGCGCCCCGATCACTGCACTCAGATTCACCCTCGAGGGTGAGCGCGAGCCGCTGACCGCCCAGCTCATTGGCCCGGCCGAGCAGGATCAATGTAGTCCAGGCCGCATTGGAGATCGCGCCCGCGAAGAAGCTGCTCGCGGCGCTCCACGACGCGCAGGAGATCACCATCTCACTCAGCTACCAAGATGGCGCTTCGGACACGCTCATACTGCGCAATTGGGTTCCGCCCCTTTATGTTCCGCCCTCGCTGGTGCCGGTGAATGCAGAGGACGGGATATCGGGAATCAACTTTCTCCACAGTTGCCTGGAACGGCTGGGGCCGGTTCCCGGCGGACCAGGTGGGTTCACATCGGGGTACGTACCCGCAGTGCCGATAAATTACCCCGGTTCCGATGCGCTAAAGATGCGCCTTCAGTAAACGGCGGTCGTCCACTTCCCCAATATCGATCGCGGCAAGAACAGGCAGGAGGAAATTCCAAGGCATTGTGGCCGCGGACACGCGCTGACGCCGGACAATCTGCGAATCGACCGAAGCGAGCAGCGATGGCGCTGCCTGCAATGCGGGCGCGACCGCGCCGCGGCATTTCGTCTTCGACATGGTCGCGCTGCGTAAGAATCTTCATGACCGCACGGTACGGCGGGGCAGGCCGCCGATGACCAGCGGCGCGACGGTCGTGTTCGCCCCGACTTGGCTGGTGCCGGGTCGTATCCCGGATCAGCCGGGCGCCAGATCGCACCGCTTTGCAACAGACCGCATCAAGGAGAGGACTGTCTCGGGAAGCCGCGAGCTAGACAGTGACGTCTGCACCGCATGTATCGAAGATGACACCCGCAAGCCGGATCCGATTTTCCCGAAGGCTGCCACTCGAATGGCGGAGAGCAGACAGTCGGGGCCTCGCTGATGGACTGGCGAGCCTGTTGGCTTTATCTCGCCAGATAAATCGGTGAAAAGAAGGACTTGGGAGTTCGTAATCTCCACCTCTCTGCCAAATTTAAGGACGTGCCGCCCGCCCTTTGGGCGGGCGGCTTTGTTCCGTTCCAATTCGTGAAGAATGTGGTACCTCGTTTTTAGCGAATCTTCCCGGCGGTCACTTCAGCCTGAACAGCCGCCCATTGCGATCGTTTTTTGCAAGTGGAGTGACCTTCGGGTCTTGCGGGGTCACGCTAGGAGTCGCAGTAGCGCTTTCACTGTCAAATTGTTCCTGATCGTTGAAGAAGGGATTTCCAAAGAAGCCGTATTGCACACCGCTCGCGTCCAGGTCGGTTCCGGAGACTTCCCCCTCCAGGTTGATGCACTCAGGGGTTACGGTCCCGGGCGCGCCCACATCGAACGAGATGAACTTGCCGAAGGGACCCCGCGCGAAGCCGTGGAACACCCCGTCCGAGCCGATGTAGCTTCCCGTGATCGTTCCTAAGACGTTGTTGCCGCTAGGATAGGTAGCCTGGGAACCGGGGGGGTCGAACGTTGTGAAGGCACCCCGGGCATCGCGCAGGAAACCGTGAGACTCATACACACCGCTCGCGTCCGTGTAGCTATAGTTTCCTTCTGCACCCCCCGGCGGTTCGATGCCTGCTGCGAATGTGCCGAGGCTGTTGCAGTCATCACTGCCAGCGCCCGGGGCATCGAACACGGTGATGCCTTCTTTGGGCGTGCGCAGGAAGCTACGGAGGTTGTTGGTGGTTGAGTCGCAGTAGTATCCCGTGATCGTCCCCGTCGAGTCTATGGCGACGGGGGCGGTATATAAGGAGTTCTCGGGATCGAACTCGGTGATCTGGCCATTGGGAGAGCGCACGAAGCCGTGCGGCACAGAACTCGAGTCAAGGTAAAACCCCGTGATTGCCCCCGCCGCGTTGATGGCAAACGCGCCGTCTAAGCCGGGGTAGGTGCCCTGGCCCGGTCCTGTGCCCGCGTCCGGAGCATGAAACTCGGTGAACTCGCCGCTAGGAGCGCGTACGAAGGCGTATGCCACGTTGCTACTGTCAGTCCAATATCCCGTGATCGCCCCCGAGTCGTTGATACTGTAAGCGCGCGTGCCCGGGGCGACGCTTTCACAAGGTGTTGAACAAGTGCCCGCGTTCGGATCGTCGAAGACAGTGAAGGTGCCGTTACTGCGTCGCAGGAAGCCGTGCCGGACCCAGTTACTGTCACGGGTGAATCCCGTGATCGTCCCCCATACGTTGTTGCCGATCCCGACGGTGCCCTGGCCAGGCTGAGTGCCCGCGCCTGGCGCAGCGTAGTTGGTGAAAGATTGGGCCGCCGTTGTACTTGCATGTTCAGCGGGATCTGCCGACGCCAGTCCGATCCCCACCGTCGACAAAACGCCCACTGCAGCGGTGAGCACAATTCTTGATTTCATTGACGTTCTCCTTAAACGCGCGATCGCCCGGGTGTGTTGTAGGGACTAATCCTGCGGGGCCTTTGACCACTATATTTATAGTTGTTGAGTATAGGCGGAATGGCAAGCCAGTCAACTAAATATATAGTAGTCCGATCAGGTCACCGCGACTGCGTGCCCAAGACTCGTGGATCACTCTTCGGCAGCTCTGGGCGGCGACTTAGCAAACCGATGTGGCGAAACTGGAATGTTGCTTCGCATCAGCAGCTCACCAGAGTTTTCGAGCCAAAAGCGGGCCCGCCTTCGTTTGACAAGCGGGCGGGCCCCGCTTAGCCTTAACTAAGGCTGTAGTAGTGAGGCGTCGTGAAGATATCTCTTACCGACCGTGAAGCGGACGTCATGCATGTGCTCTGGGAATCCGGGCCATCCGTCGTCACTGACGTGCAGAGTGAATTGAGTGATAAGCTGGCATACACCACGGTCTTGACGGTGTTGCGCACGCTTGAGGCCAAGGGCTATGTCGGGCATAAGGAGGAGGGGCGCCAGTACCGCTACTTCGCTGCGGTGCAGCGGCAGGCGGCGCAGAAGAGCGCGTTGAAGCATCTGCTCGAAAAGCTCTTTAAGAATTCGTCCGAGCTGCTGTTCGCACGGCTCGTGTCCGACCAGAAGCTCAGTGGCGAAGAGCTTCGGCGCCTACGAAAGCTGCTCGAGGACAAATCGAGGTAGCAGGTCCCTCCATGCTCACTTGGATGTTGTACGTCCTCGTGATCACGCTGTTGCTCAGCGGCGCAGCGCTGGCGGCGGAATACGCCGCACGGCGGCATCGGGCGCGAGGTCGCTGGATCTGGCTGGTGACGATCGTAGCCTCGCTCGGCATCCCGCTCCTGATCACCTCGGTGTCGCTGCAAGCCCCCGATTTCGGGACACCGACGGCTCCGCCCAAGGTGACGGCGCTGCGCGAGCTGACCTCGGTGCCCGTGGTCCCGCTCACCTGGGTGCACGAGCACACTCATAACATCGTCGCGACGCACAGTGAGAATCGGCTGTTGCAACTCGCCTGGATGACTGTTTCCGCGGCGCTGCTTGGAGCCCTCGCTCTCAACGGCGCGTACGTGAACTGGCGCAAACGGCGCTGGCGGATAGGCCGGGTTGCCGGAGTTCTCGTGTACATCGCCCCGGATGTTGGCCCGGCGGTGGTCGGCTTGCTGCGTCCACGCGTTGTGGTGCCGCAGTGGCTAGTGGAGGCGTCAGCGTCGCGACAGGCAATGGCTATTGCGCACGAAAAGGCGCACCTGGCGGGTCATGACCCGCAGCTGCTGACGGTTGCTCTGTGCCTGGTCGTGCTGATGCCCTGGAATTTCCCCTTGTGGTGGCAGCTGCATCGGTTGCGCTACGCGATCGAGGTCGACTGCGATGCCCGGGTGCTGCAGAGCGGTCTGGACAAGCGGCAATACGGCGAAATGCTGATCGATGTGAGTCAACGACCATCAGCCTACATTGGCGCGGCGGCCGCCATGTCGGAGTCGAGATCTTTTCTGGAGGATCGGATTACCCTTATGGTCAGGGACCCCGTCAAGTGGGGCTCGGCGGCCACGCTGATATTGAGCTCGCTGGCATTGACGCTGATTGCGGTCGCCTCACAGGTGACACCGCCGAATCTCGGGAATTCAGCCGGCAGCGATCAAGGCCCCGTGATTCTCACGCCCGCTGTCCTCGACCGGTATGCGGGATTCTATGTGCGCGGAGCTAACACAGTCATCACGATAAAGCGCGAGGGCGCACGCCTCTTTTGGCAGCTTCCGGGCCACGACCCGGTAGGACTCGATCCCGACAACCAGATGAACTTTGTGGGCACCGGGCACCCCATCACATTCGTGCGCGATGCGCAGGGAGAAACGACCGGGCTCATCGTTAATTGCGGATCGTGCTCAGTGACGATGCGACGCATCGATGCATCAGTGGCTCAGACGGTCATGGCCAACAATGAAGCCCGATATCGAGGGCAGACTCCGACACCGGGCAGCGAGACCGCGCTGCGGCGATTTATCGATGGCGTGATTGCCGGCAAACCGAATGACGACGAAATGACTCCGTGGTTCGTGGACCACATCCAGCATCAGGGGAACTTCTACAGGGTTTACGCACGCTGGGGTGCCGTGCAGTCCGTCGAGTTCCGTGGTGTGAACAAGTACGGAGACGACGCCTACGAAGTCCGCCAGGAAGGGGGCATCTCGACGTGGATGATCTCTTTGGACGCAAACGGACTCATCGCGGACGCGCGTTGTGTTCGCTGGTAGCCGAGGTTCCAGCAGCCGAAAGGGTCCACCAGCGATCAGGCATCGGCCGGCACGCCTCGGATCCTGGCGTCATAGCCGACAGGACCCTCACTAAACCGATTTGTCGCATGCGCCACCTGCTCGAGGGCAGACCCTAAACAGTACGGCCAAATGCTCGCGTGGATGCTGTACCTCCTGGTCCTCGCGCTGTTGCTCAGCGGCGCCGGCCTTGCCGCAGAGTATGCCGCACGATCTCGCGGTGCGCGAAGTCGCTGGATCTGGGCGGTGACGATCCTGGCTTCGCTGACGATTCCGGTGCTCGTCAGCTCGGTTTCCATACAGGCGCCCGATCTCGGGACACCGACGGTCTCGCACAGGTTGACGGCGCTGCGCGAGTTGACCTCCGTTCACATCGCGCCATTGAGGTGGGTGCAACAACGCGCGCGCGATGCCGCCGCGGTCCACAGCGAGAATCGCATGCTGCTGCGCATCTGGATCGCAGTCTCGCTGGCGATCCTCGCGGCTTTAGCTGTCAATCATGCCCATTTAGTGCGGCGCAGGCGGCGATGGAAAACGGGGACTGTGGGCGGCGTCTCAGTGCACATCGCCCCCGATGTTGGCCCTGCGGTGGTGGGTTTCCTGCGCCCTCGCATCGTGGTACCGCAGTGGCTTCTCGAGGCTTCGCTGTCTCGTCAGGCGATGGCCGTGGCGCACGAGCAAGCGCATTTGGCGAAGCACGACCCGCAGTTGCTGACGGTTACCCTGTGCCTGGTGGTACTGATGCCCTGGAATTTCCCTTTGTGGTGGCAACTGTACCGTCTGCGCCTGGCGCTTGAGATTGACTGCGACGCGCGGGTTCTGGAAAGGGGTGTCAGTAAGGATGAATACCGGGAAATGCTGATCGCTGTGAGCCAACGACCGGCGGGCTACATCAGCGCGGCGGTGGCCACTGCCGAGTCCCGGTTGTTCCTCGAAAAAAGGATTGCCTTCATCTTTAGAGAGCCCAAGTCGGGGTCGGTGGCCACAGTGCTACTCAGCGCCCTGGCACTGAGCCTGGTGGCGGTCGCCTCACAGGTCACACCGCCCGTTGCAGGCAGCGACGACGGGCCCGTGACGCTGACGCCTGCGGTACTCGATCAGTATGTGGGTTTCTACGTGCGCGGAGCACATCTGGTCCACGCTGTAACGCGGGATGGCACGCGCTTGTTCATGCAAATACCAGATTACGATTACGATCGCACGGAACTCGTGGCCGACAGCCCGCTTTACTTTACAGCGGCCGGGATCCCGATCACGTTTGTGCGTGATGCGCAGGGGCAGGTCACGGGACTTGTTCAGCACAACGCTGACGCACCCGTCCCAATGCCCCGCGTTGATGCACCAACGGCCCGGGCGATCATGGTCAACAATGACGCAAAATATCAGAGTCAGACCCCTACAGCCGGCAGCTACGTGGCGCTGCGGCGATTGGTCGATGGAGTGCTTGCGGGCAAGCCCGATTACGACCAGATGACCCCATGGTACGCGCAGCTTGCCGCGCAAATGGTTCGTCTGGATAGACGCTTTACCCGTATGGGTGCAGTGCAATCCATTGAGTTCCGCGGTGTGAACACGCTCGGCGACGACGTCTACGAAGTCCATCAGGAAGGTGGCATCTCGACGTGGATGATCGTTCTCGACTCAAATGGACGCATTGAAGATGCGGATAGTTACGTCTGGTAACCAAAGAGCCTCGACGGCGGACAACAAAGATCAAAGGGAACGCCGACCGAACGCCGGCGACACCTAACGCGCTCGCTGACTAGGCGACCGCGACGGCGCGGCACGCCGCCTGATTTCACCTCCTGAAAGCGGTCGCTGGCGAACGGCAGAAAGGGGGTCAACAAGAACCGCCAGTGGCGCGCTGCTGGTGCAGCTGGTGTTGCTCATCGGGACGCGCACCCGGGAGGATGTGGAATAGCGGCGATTTGGATCACCGTGGCCGATCAGGAAGGGAGGCCACTTGACGTTGCAATCCGGTGCATAGCGGTGCAATCCGTTGCAAATGGTAGCGGGGGCAGGATTTGAACCTGCGACCTTCGGGTTATGAGCCCGACGAGCTGCCAGACTGCTCCACCCCGCACCAGTAGGGCCGCGCATTCTACAAGCGCACCCCCGCGGCGGCAATAGCACGGCTTCGAGCGAGATAAGGTCAATCCCCGCAAGGGCAAAGCGATGAAAGCGCCGCTCAGGGCGACGGTCCCTCGTCGCCGGGCTCGTGCATGTGCTCGAACAGGTCGCCGTGCACCGGCGCCTTTTCGAGTGCGCGTCCGCTTGGAGACGGCGCGCTGCGGCCGGAGCGGGGCTGCTCGCGCTGCGGCTCGAGCGCCGACAGCAGCAGCACGAGAAGTGCAGGTGTCGCCGTTGCCGCCGGGACGAGCCTGGTGCGCGTCTCGGCGAGGAGCACGAGCAACGCGCCCGCATGAAGCGTCACCACGCCGGTGAGCGCAAGCACTCGTCTCGCGCGTGAGCTCATCCGCGCTTGGAGTGCGGCAGGGCATGGAAAGTTTCCGCGCTGACGGGGCCGCCGCTGCGCGCCGGTAGGGACGAGGCGGGCGGGGGCCGCTGAGCCTCAGCTGATCGCGGCGGCGATCTTCGCGGCGAGCTCGGATCCCGCCTGGTGGTCGAATGTGCCCATCGGCCAGCCGATCACCAAGCCCTCGCGCGCATTGGGCTTGGGGATGATGTGGAAGTGCACGTGCGGGATCGCCTGGTGCGCGCCCGAGCCATTGTTCTCCAGCACGTTGTACTCGCGCACTCCGGTGACCGCGATCACGGCACGGCAGAGGCGCGGCAGCAAGCGCCCGAGTGCCGCCGCCGACTCATCCGAGAGGCGGTCCATGGTTTCGGCGGGTTCCTTGGGGACTACCAGCGTGTGACCGGCGGAGAGCGGATTGATGTCGAGGAACGCAAGCACTTTGTCGTCCTCGTAGATCTTGTGACAGGGAATCTGGCCGCGAATGATCTTGCCGAACACCGTGTCTGCCATAGCGCGCCTCGTGCTTCGCTTGCCTCGTGAAGGCCATTGTCGCTCCGGGAGGTCGCTTCCTGCCAAGGGGTTATGGCAATCGCCTTCGGGGCGCGTAAACTCTCACGCTCGCTGCGCGCGCCATTAAGAATGGGGAACTGGCATGAAGACCAAGGCTGCCATTGCGTACGCTGCCGGCAAGCCACTGGAGGTGGTGACGCTGGACCTGGCCGGCCCGAAGGCGGGCGAAGTGCTGATCGAGATCCGTGCGAGCGGCGTCTGCCACACCGATGAGTTCACGCGCTCGGGCGCCGATCCCGAGGGACTGTTCCCCGTGATCTTCGGGCACGAGGGCGCGGGTATCGTCGTCGACGTCGGACCGGGCGTGACCTCGGTGAAGACGGGCGATCACGTGATACCGCTCTACACACCCGAGTGCCGGCAGTGCAAGTCGTGCCTGTCGCGCAAGACCAACCTGTGTACCGCGATCCGCGCCACCCAGGGCAAGGGCGTGATGCCCGACGGCACCAGCCGCTTCTCGATCGGCAGTGAGATGGTGCATCACTACATGGGCTGCTCGACGTTCGCGAACTTCACGGTGCTGCCGGAGATTGCGGTTGCGAAAATCCGCGAGGACGCCCCGTTCGACAAGGTTTGTTACATCGGCTGCGGCGTCACCACCGGCCTCGGCGCCGTCATGAACACCGCCAAGGTGGAGCCCGGTGCTAACGTCGTGGTGTTCGGCCTGGGCGGGATCGGGCTCAACGTCATTCAGGGTGCGCGCCTGGTTGGCGCGAACAGGATCATCGGCGTCGACATCAACCCGCGCCGCAAAGCGCTCGCCGAGCGCTTCGGCATGACACACTTCGTGAACCCGAAGGAGCTGGGCGCAGATCTGGTACCGCAGCTGGTGAGCCTGACCGACGGCGGCGCGGACTACAGTTTCGAGTGCGTCGGCAATGTCGAGCTCATGCGTCAGGCGCTCGAATGCTGCCACCGTGGCTGGGGCGTGTCGGTCATCATCGGCGTCGCCGGCGCCGGCCAGGAGATCAAGACCCGGCCGTTCCAGCTCGTTACCGGGCGCGTGTGGAAGGGCACCGCCTTCGGCGGCGCGCGCGGCCGCAGCGATGTGCCGAAGATCGTCGACTGGTACATGGACAAGAAGATCAACATCGACGATCTCATCACCCACCAGATGCCGCTCGAGCGCATCAACGACGCCTTCGATCTCATGCACCGGGGCGAGTCGATCCGCTCGGTGGTCACTTTCTGAACGCGGCGCCCGCTACGCGGGCGGCGCGTCACACGCAACCGACACTCAATCGCGCAAGCAGGAGAACGCCATGGCTGTCAAGATCCATCCGGCCGTCGACAACGGGGTCAAGGCCGGCAAGACCGATTTTCCGGGCGGCACGCTCACGTGCCTGTGCAGCTCCGCGCCCGTGACCATCACGCTCAAGGGCAACACCGCCTTCAACCACGTGTGCGGCTGCACCAAGTGCTGGAAGCCGAAGGCGGCGCTGTTTTCCATGGTGGCCGTCATCGGCCGTGACAAGCTCAGCGTCAGCGCCAACGGCAACAAGCTCAAGATCGTCGACGAGAAGGCGCCGATCCAGCGCTATGCCTGTACGTCGTGCGGCGCGCACATGTACGGCCGCATCGAGAACAAGGATCATCCTCTCTACGGCTTCGACTTCGTGCATACCGAGCTGTCGAAGGACAGCGGCTGGTCAGCGCCGGAATTTGCCGCCTTCGTGTCCTCGATCATCGAGTCGGGCTTTCCGCCGGCCAGGATGGGCGAGGTGCGTGCGCGGCTCAAGGAGCTGAAGCTCGAGCCGTACGATTGCCTTGCGCCCGGGATCATGGATCTGATCGCCACGCACGCCGCCAAGCGCAAGGGAACGCTCGCGGCGTGACGGCCGGCGGCCGTTGCGGCCGCCCGTGAAGGTCTCGGTAACTGACGCACCGCCTGAGCGGTGCGAAGAGGAGTGCGCTCGTGTTCGATCGTCGACGATTTCTGACGACGGCGGGGTCCGTCATAGCCGCCACCATGACTGCCTCGCTCGCGCGCGCGGCGCGCGCCACCGAGCCCGCCGCGCCCGCTGGGGCGGCAGCATCGCTCGATGCGCTGTTCGACGCCTTCATGGACGAGCGGTTCGCCCGCCGCCCTCAGCTTCTGACCAGCCTTGGGCTCGACAACGGCAAGTATGCGTGGGCGAAGTCCAAGCTCGGCGACGTGTCCCTCGAGGCCGTGAGGGAGGACAAGCGGCAGAGCGCCGAGCACCTGAAGCGCCTCAAGGCGTTCGACCGCAACTCGGTAACGGGCGCCGACCGCGCCAACTACGACACCGTCATGTTCCAGCTGGTGACCGCCGAGCGCTACGCGCCGTTCGCGTACGGCGAGGGTGTACGGCCGTACGTCGTGAGCCAGCTGACCGGCAGCTACCAGAGCGTGCCGACCTTTCTCGACCGTCAGCACAAGATCGCCGGCAAGGAGGACGCGGATGCCTATCTCGCGCGCCTGCGTGCCTTTGCCGTGGTGCTCGATCAGGAGACCGAGCGCGTGCGGCACGATGCCAGACTCAAGGTCATCCCGCCCGACTTCATCGTCGATCACACGCTCGAGCAGATGAAGATCCTGCGCGGCGCCGCTCCCGCCGACTCGGTGCTCACTAAGTCGATCGCCGCGCGCACCGCCAAGCTGGGACTCGCCGGTGACTGGGGCGCGGATGCCGCGCGCCTCCTCGAGCAGGAGGTATATCCGGCTCTCGACCGCCAGGCCGCGGCTTTGCGCGAGCTGCGCCCGCGGGCGCTGCACGATGCCGGCGTCGGCCACCTGCCGCAGGGACCGAAGCTCTACGAGGTGGCGCTGCGCGAGGGCACGACCACCGACATGACGCCGCAGGAGGTCCACCAGCTCGGCCTCACGCAGGCGAAGGACCTGGGCGCGCAGATGGAGGTCATTCTCAAGGCGCAGGGGCTCACGCAGGGCTCGGTCGCCGAGCGTGCGCAGGCGCTCGCCAGGGATCCGCAGTACCTCTATCCGAACACCGACGAGGGACGTGCGCAGATCATCGACTACTGCAACGGCCTCATCAAACAGCTGCAGCCGCATCTGCCGCAGTACTTCCGCATCATGCCCAAGGCCCCGGTAGAGGTCCGACGCGTACCCGCTTACACGGAAGCCGGGGCCCCCGGCGGCTACTACGAGCGCCCGCCGCTCGATGGCTCGCGCCCGGGGATCTTCAACATCAATCTGCGCGATACCAGCGAATGGCCGCGCTGGAAGCTGCCGACGCTCGTCTATCACGAGTCCGAGCCCGGACATCATTTCCAGCTGGCACTGGTGCTGGAGATGCCGCAGCTGCCGCTGATCCGCAAGGCGGGTGGCGGCTTTTCGGCCAACACCGAGGGCTGGGCGGTGTACGCGGAGCAGCTGTGCGCCGAGATGGGCATGTACGCCTCCGACCCGATCGGCCGCCTCGGCATGCTGCAGTCGGCGCTGTTCCGCGCGGCGCGCTGCGTGGTCGATACCGGGCTGCACGCCAAGGGCTGGAGCCGCGAGCGCGCCATCGTCTACATGGTCGAGACCACCGGTGAGGCGCGCACGTCCATGACGACCGAGGTGGAGCGCTACTGCACCTGGCCGGGCCAGGCGACCAGCTACAAGGTCGGCCAGACGCGCTGGCTCAAGCTGCGCGCCGATGCACGCGCGCGGCTCGGTGAGAAGTTCGACATCCGCGACTTCCACGACGCCGGGCTGTCCGCCGCGCCGATGCCGCTCGCCGTGCTCGAGGGCGTGATCGACGAGTGGGTGACGCGCCGTCTCAGAGGGGCCGCATGAGAGCTGCGGGACTGGCGCTGCTCGGGCGCCCGGGCTCGGGTTGCGCGCTGCTGTTCGCCGCGCTGCTTGCCGCGCTGCCGGCAGCAGCGGCCGATTATCCGGCTGCCGTCGAGGGCGATTACCTGATCCGCGACTTTCACTTCGCCTCCGGGGAGTCGCTCCCGGAGTTGCGCATCCATTACCGCACTCTCGGCGCGCCGCGCAGCGATGCGCGCGGCGTGGTGCGCAACGCGGTACTGATCATGCATGGCACCACCGGGTCAGGCGGCGGCTTCATCCGCCCGGAGTTCGCCGGCGAGCTGTTCGGTCCCGGTGAGCCGCTCGATGCGACACGCTTTTTCATCGTGCTGCCGGACGGGATCGGGCACGGCAAGTCGAGCAAACCGAGCGACGGCCTGCACGCGCGCTTTCCGCATTACGGTTACAACGACATGGTGCAGGCGCAGTATCTGCTGCTGACGCAGGGACTCAAGGTCAATCACGCGCGCCTCGTGATGGGCACCTCCATGGGCGGCATGCACACATGGCTGTGGGGCGAGCAGCACCCGGACTTCATGGACACGCTCATGCCGCTCGCGAGCCTGCCGACGCAGATCTCCGGCCGCAACCGCGTCTGGCGCCGCACGGTCATCGATGCGATCCGCAACGATCCCGCCTGGGCCGGTGGCGACTATACGAGCGAGCCACCCTCGTTACGCACCGCGATCGAGATGCTGTGGCTCATGAGCAGCAACCCGGCGCTGCGGCAGAAGGAGGTGCCGACGCTCGTCGGCGCCGACCGCGCGATCGACAGCTACGTTGAGGCGCAGCTCAGGACCAGTGACGCCAACGACTTCCTGTACGCGCTCGAGGCCTCGCGCGACTACGATCCCGCGCCGGCGCTCGAGACGATCGCGGCGCCGCTCCTCGCAGTGAACTCCGCCGACGACCTCATCAACCCACCCGAGCTCGGCACCCTCGAGCGGGAGATCAAACGTGTGCCGCACGGCCGCGCGATCCTGATCCCCTACAGCGAGCGCACCCGCGGCCACGGGTCGCACAGCGTGGCGGCGCTGTGGAAGGACGATCTCACCGAGCTTCTCAAGTCGCCGCAGCGTTAACGACCGCGCCGCCGCCCGCGCGTCAGACCCGCCGTACGTGCTGCGGGCTGAGCTCGCTCACCGAGTTGCAGCCGAGGAGTCCGAGCGTGCGGTCGGTCTCGGTGGTGAGGATCTCCAGCGCCCGCGCCACCCCGGCCTCGCCACCGGCGCCGAGTCCATAGAGCGTCGCGCGCCCGAGCAGCACCGCTTCGGCGCCGAGCGCCAGCGCCTTGACGATGTCGGTACCGCGCCGGAAGCCGCCGTCGATGAGGACGGATAAGCGCCCGCCGACCGCGGCGGCCACCTCGGGCAGCATATCGATCGCGGCTACGCAGTAATCGAGCTGCCGTCCGCCGTGATTGCTGAGCACGATGCCGTCGCACCCCAGGGCGCGGGCGCGCTCGGCATCGCGCACCGTCAGCACGCCCTTGATGAGGAGCTTGCCGCGCCAGAACTGGCGGATCCAGTCGATGTCGTCCCAGGTGATGGTCGCCTCGAACAGCCCCGGCAGTACGGTGCTGCCTCCGACTGCGCTGCCCGCGCCAGGGGGCAGGAACGCCTCGACGTTGCGGAAGCGCGGCATGCCGTTGCGCACCAGCACCTCGTAGATCCAGCGCGGGTGGCGCAGCGCATCGAGCGCCGCGCGCAGCGTCGGCTTGCCGGGGGAACGGAAATTGCGCTGGTCCCACTCGCGGCTGCCGAACACGTTGGCGTCGGTGGTGAACACCAGGGCCTCATAGCCCGCGGCCGC
This sequence comes from uncultured Gammaproteobacteria bacterium, assembly GCA_963804465.1. Classification (GTDB taxonomy): domain Bacteria; phylum Pseudomonadota; class Gammaproteobacteria; order Steroidobacterales; family Steroidobacteraceae; genus 13-2-20CM-66-19. Next base: position 173,406 of record CAWDQL010000009.1, on the reverse strand, counting down.
GGCGCGCTGCATGAGATCGCGGGCGATGGCGCGGTCCTTGAGCACGTACAGCTGCAACCACAGCCGCCCGCCGGCCCGCGTGGCCACTTCCTCGAGCCGGGTCGTCGACAGCGAGCTCAAGGTGTAGGGAATGCCGCGCTGCGCCGCCGCGCGCGCCAGTGCCAGGTCGCCCCCGGCGTTGAGCATGTTGTTGAGCCCGGTAGGCGCAATGACCAGCGGTGCGGCGGACGCGGTCCCGAGTATCGTGGCGCGCAGCTGCCGCCCGGAGGTATCGATCAGCGTATTCGGCACGAGGCGCAGCCGCTCGAATGCCGCGCGGTTGCCGCGCAACGAGCTCTCATCCTCGGCGCCTCCCTCGACGTACTCGAAGGCGAGGCCGGGCACACGCCGCCGCGCGAGCTCGCGCAGGTCGGCGATATTACGGGCTCGCGCCAATGGACCGCGCGTGAACGGACGCCGTTTCCAGGGCATACGCGCTCCCGGTGGTGCGCTTGAGTCTACTGCTCCAGGTTCAGGGACACCTGCGTGGCAGTGAAGGTGTTGCTGGTGGCCGAATATTGCCCCACACACACCAGGCGGTACACCTCATTGGTGCCATTCAGCGTGCTCGCGAGTGCGGTGGCGAAGCCCGTGACGTGGTTGAACACCGAGATGGTGTCGGCGGAGTTGATCGCCAGCGTGAGCGGGGTGCCGCTCGCGAACACGATCGTCGGGCTCGCGGGCAGAGTCTTCAGATCGGTCCTGGCCGGTCCGGTGCCGATGTAGCGGATCGTGCTGCTCAGGTTGGGGTTGGCGAGATTGACCACCAGCCCGGCGCTGCTCGCGCTGCTGAAGGGCGCCGTGGTGCCGCCGCTATCCCACTCGACCACTAGCTGCTGCGGCAGGGCGGTGCCGGCGGTCACGGCCGTGGCCGTGAAGTCCGGCGGCGCGGCGCCGAGGGGCGCGACCACGCCATTGGCCTGAAGCAGCGTGCCTGCCGCGGTGCCGCTCTCATTCAGCGTGCCGGTGTCGACGACGTAGGCGGCCGCGACGGCATCATTGGCGGCGCTGCTCCCCGTGCCGATGAAGCTGAAGACCGAAGGCTGGAAGTCCGCGATCGACAGCAGATCGAGCGACATGCTGCCCGCCGCGCCGGAGTTGAGCGTGCCCCAGATCGGGGTCGGCTGGAGGCGTACCTGAGCGCTGCTGGCATCGAGCGCGGTCACGACGTTGCTGCTGTTGAGGGTACTAACACCTGAGACATTGATCAGCTGCCCCACCGAGATCGACTGCGGCGACAGCCCGCTCGCCGCCACGCCGTCCTCGCTCACCACAGTCGCGGAGTCCACGGTGACCGGGAGCTCGGCGTAGGACTGCAGTACTCCGAGGCTGCTCAGCCAATTCGCGCCGTGTATGGTCAGCGTGTCGCCGCTGCGCGCAGACACCACTCCGGTGATGTAGTCGGCGAGCGGACTTTCGAGGCTGGTTCCGGCATAGACCGCCGTCGCAGTGAAGCCCGGGGTGATGGTCGAGAAACTGCCTAACGTGCCGTAGGCCGCGACCGGGGTGCTCACCTGGAGGTCGTTCATCGCCGCGAGCCCCGCGGCTCCCGTGTAGGCGACGCCGTTGATGTTGAAGTACGTGGTGGCGCTCGTGTTGACCGTGAGCGCGCCGAGCGCGGAGACCAGGTCCTGGAACGGACGCATGTTGACGATGTAGTTGCTCATGTCGGGCTGCGTGACGACCAGGATTCCCCGCGCCCGCATGACGGTGCTGTCCTCGGGTGCCGGGGTCGCAGTTATCATGGACTGTACGGTGACGGTGAGCGGCGAGGCGCTGAAGTTGACGGTGTTGGAAGCCGCCAGGTTCAAATCGATGGCGAGCCGGGCGCACTCAAGGGCGTTGATGACCAGCGGATTGTTCGGATCGAAGTTCACCGTGAGGGAAACGGTGAGCACATCCGCCCCGGTGGTGTCGACGGGGGTGGCGGCGGTCACCACTCCGTTGACGTTCACGGTGATGTCGGGCGCGGTGTAGTCGAGCAGCAGGGTGAGCGAGGTGTAGGTCCCGATCGGGATGGCGGGGTTCTCCACGAGCTCGGTAAGGTCGTGGAGCTTCGCGAGGTCGATGATCTCGGGGGTAACGAAGGGCTCGATCACCAGGCCGTCGTTGCGTGTCAGGGTGATGCTGTCGATGCTGACGATGTAGCTGACGAAATCCGTATCCCCGCCGGCGTCGTACATGGTCACGACCCCGGTGCCGTAGGTGACGAGATCGCTGGGGTGGCAGCCGGCCAGAGTGGCGAGGCCCAGCGCCAGGGCGCACGCAGTCCACAGGAGCCGCCTCGGCAGGCGGGCGCGATCGACGGTCATCAGGCTCATCCCCTTCAAGGATCTAAGGCGGCGCCTTGCCGGCGCGTTCGTCTTTAGAGACGCGTATCTGCCCTGCGTTCCATAGTTGCAGCGAGTCGGGGCGGGTTCCAGGCCCCGAAAACCCGCTAGTCTACCGGTTTCCTGGGCGTGCGGCCGAAGGCCAACCCCCTCGCAGCGCGGAGCCCCGGGTCGGGCGGGCTAGTTGACGGTGAGCTGTACGCTCGCCGAGCCGCCGGCGCGCAGATCGACCGGCGTCTGGTACCACTGCCGGGTGAGGGTTCCGGCAGGATCGCTCGAGTTCCAGGCACGCACTGTCAGGTAGTAGAGGCTGGTCGAGGCTCCGCCCGGGACGCCCGTCAGCTGCACCGAGCCACCGCCCGCCTGCAGCGCCGCATCGAGCGAGCCGCTCGCGACCAGCTGGCCATTCTGGCTCAGCATGATCTCGCCGTGATCGTACTTGCCGGCCGTGGCGGGCTTCACCGTGGCGGAAACTGACGCGGCGGAGTTGCCGGCCGCGAATGCGAGCGTCCCCAGCGTCACCGGGGCAGCGGTGGTGACCCCCGCCGTGGTCGGCGCCGACACCGTGACCGTAAGCGCACCGTCCGCATAGAAGGGCGCGGTGGCGGCAACCCGGTAGGTCCCGGCGCCCTCGAGCGGCGCGGCGCTTACCAAGGTGACGGTTGCGCCGCTCGAGACATAGGTGCCCGAGTCGACGGTTCCGCTCGACAGCGCTTGCGGGTTGGCGAGCACCTGGTTGAAGGGATCGATGGGGTCGGCCTCTATGACGTACGGCACTTCGCCCGTCGAGGGCAGTGTCTGGTAGAAGGCCGCTTCAGCACCCGCCGGGAGCGGCGCGCCGGTTGCGGTGGCGATGTTGGCGGTGTAGCTGCTCGCAGCGCGCGGCAGCAGCGTTCCCACTGATACCAGGTTTGCCGGCGTGATGGGCGAGGTGTCCGGATTCGTCTCGGTCACACCCGTCGTGCTGGTCGTGGTTGTCGTGCTCGTCGCGCCGCCCGTGAGGCTCGAGCTGCTCACTCCGCTGCTGCCGACGGGCGGGATGATGATGTCCTTGATGATGATGGTGGCGATGCCGGCCCCGTGGATCACAATGTCATAGCCCACATTGTTCGAGGAGTTGGCCGCGAGCGGGTAGAGAGTGAAGCTGCCGTCCGCGGCCACCGGGCTGTTCGCCACCACGAAATAACGCGTGCCGTCGGCGCTCAGCGACTCCGCACTGACCTCAATGCCCGGCGTGCCGTTGGCGCTCGTGAGAGTGAGGTTGGTCAGCGTGAGCTGCCCCTGGATGCCACCCGACTGTGACAAGTCATAGGCGCTGATGTGCGAGCTCAGCAGCACGGCATTCACGCCGCCATAGGTAAAGGCGGTCAGGTCGCGCGCACCGTCAAGGTTCAGCGCGAATTCCGCCGTGGTCGTCGACGAGCCGACGGAGCTCGTCGTGGGGGTGGTCGTGGTGGTAGTGCCGGTCGTGGTCGTGCCGAGCGGTGTCGGCTCCACGGGAGAGCTCGTCCCGGCAAGCGCCGCCGCGCCCACGCCGCCGATGGGCACGCTGAGTGTGGTCTGGATGCCGAGGCCCTTGTCGGGGTTCAGCAGCTCGAGGGGCAGCTGGTGGGTGACACCGCTGCTGTCGACGTAATCGGCTTCCATGTTGTACTCGGCGCCGAGCGTCTGTGCCGAGGCGGTGAGCGGCGTCGAGGCGTCGACCGGAATGAAGCGCACCTGGGAATAGGAGCCCGGGGCAAGCCTCAGATCCGTGGCGAGATAGGCAAAATTGCCACCGGAGTCGGCCACCAGATCCACCGTCACGGGGGTCGACAGTGGGAACTGCGCCCAGCCACCGTCGTCGGGACCGGCGGTGGCGCTGTTGTTGAACCACACAGCCTGCGCCGTGACATACACGTGCGTGTAGAGCGGCGGGGTGTTGCCGATTGCCGACACATTGGTTCGGTTCGAACAACCGGCCAACGCGGCAAACAGTGCCGCAAACACGGTAACGAATGAGGCTGTCTGAGGACGCGCCATCGAGGGTCCCTGGGCGTTCTCCACTACGAGTGAACGATCATGGCCGAAGTTCCGGATCGAGGCAATGCACGTCGCATCTAAGAAGTGTGTGGAATTGTGTCGCGGCCCGCAGTGCGCATTCTGCGGTGCGCGCGCTGTAACCTCGCCTTAACTTAAGGTCCACAAATCGGTCTAGGATGTCGCACATGCGAAGGCCCGTTCTCTGTGCTGCGCTCGTGCTGCTGCTGAGCAGCAGCGTGGTGCAGGCGCACGCGCATCTGACGCGCAGCGTTCCCGCCGACGGCAGCGTGCTGCACGGCTCGCCGGCGCAGCTCACTCTGACCTTTTCCGAGAGCGCGCAGCTCACCGCGCTGTGGGTCGAGTCCGCAGGTGGCCCGCGACAGAAGCTGACGCCGCTCCCAGCGGCAGCCGCTGCCGAGATCACCGTGCCGCTGCCGCCGCTGAAGCCGGGGAGCTATCGGCTCACGTGGCGGGTCGTCGGGCACGACGGCCACATGGTGCCGGGACAGCTGCACTTCACATTGCTCGAATGACCGATCTCGCATGGCTCGTGCTGCGGGCCTTGGGTTTCGCGCTCACGCTGCAGGCGGCCGGCATGGCGCTGTTCCGGGTACAGCTGGCGCGGTACACGGTGCATGCGGCCGCGGTCATCGCCGTCGATGCGCGCCGCGCCGCCGTCATTGCGCTCATCGTTGTGGCCGTGCAATGCGCCATCGAGCCTGCGCATCTTGCAGGCGAGTGGTCCGGGGTGCTCGATCCCAGGCTCGTGCATCTGGCGCTCGCCGGCTCGGGAGCGGAACTCGCCGCGCGGCTTGCGGCGCTCGTCCTGCTCGCCGTCGGCGCGCGCCGCAGTACCGCGCCGCGCGCCGGCGTACTGCTCGCGGGCGCGGCGCTCGCGGCGCTGTCCTTCGTGCTGAGCGGCCATGCCGCGGAGAGTGAGCGCGCGGCGCTGCTCGTGCCACTGCTGCTCGTTCACGTGGCAGTCGTCGCGTTCTGGTTCGGCGCACTGTGGCCGCTCTACCGCGTCACGCGACTCGAGGCCGCGCGCGAGATTGCGCAGGTGCTCACTGCGTTCTCGCGCCTGGCGGTGTGGCTGGTGCCAGTGATCGCGGTTGCGGGTATCGCGATGGCCACCTCGCTCCTGCCGGACTTTGAGGCTCTCGGCAGACCCTATGGACTCCTGCTCCTCGGCAAGGCCGGGGCGTTTGCGTTGCTGCTCGCGCTCGCGGCCGTCAACCGGCTGCGGCTCCTGCCGGCCATCGCCAGTGGCGAGCGCAGCGCACCCGGCGTGCTGCGCGGCACACTGATCGGCGAGTATCTGCTGCTGTGCGCGGCGCTCACCGCGACCGCCGTCATGAGCGGTGCTTATTCCCCGTCATGATCGCGTGGCGCACGCTCGCGAGCGGCGCCGCGTCGTTCAGGCGCACCGTGTCGCCGTCGGCCTCGACACCGAGTGAGCGCCACAACGCCTCGAGATCGGGAGCGTAGGCGGAGGTCTTCATGCGGGCGTACAGCTCCTCGAGGCTCGAGGTGCCGACGGCGGCATCTCCGGTTGCGAGCACGCGCTCGATCGGCCAGGCGGCGCGCAGCCCGCCGCTGGCGCGCACAATGGCGCGCACCGCATCCTGCAGGCCTTTGCGATTGTGGGTGCGCTGGCGGATGTCGACATCCGCCAGCAGGCAGAACATCGCTCCGCCCCAATAGGTGCGCCCCCAGGTATGGGTGCGGTCGAGGCCCGCATCGCCCGGCTGCGGCAGCCCGCGCGGCATCGAGCGCAGCTCCTCGCTCCAGACGTCCTCTTCCGTACGGTTGCCCGCCTGGACGCGCGCGATTCCCTCGACATAGGTCGCGAGTCCCTCCGACAGCCAAGCGTGCTCCTCGCCCACATCGGGGAGCGCCAGATGCGTCATCTCGTGCACCATCACCCAGTCGTTGCCGAGCTGTACCGCGGTGACTTCGCGTCCGACGCGCATGCGAATGAGGGCGTCCGGGTCCGCATAGGTAGTGCCGCCCTGTACGCCCGCGCCGGGCTTCGGGCGCAGCTCGACGGTCGCCTCAGCGATGGGGAAGCCGTCGTAGTAGTCGGCGACGATGCCCGCCGAGCGCTGCACCCAGGCGATGAGCGCGGCGCTGCCGGCGCTGAAGTCATCCGCTCCGAGGTCGATGCGCAGCCGGGCACCGTCGACCGTGAGCTCGGTCGGCGTGCGCGGTGGCGCTGCCGACGCGCCGAGCGCGCTGCCGGCGGGCTGTGCGCAGCTCACGGCGAACGCCGCCACGATGATCGCGGCAAGCGAGGGGCGCAGCGCGCGCCGCTGGCAGCTAGCGCTTGACGCGCGCAAGCAGCTGGTCACGGATCTGCTGTGCAAGCTCGGGTGTGATCTCGCCCAGGACGCCGCGCCGTTCCGGCGGTATGTGATCGCTGAGGGGAGCATCGGGTCCGAAGATATAATGCTCGAATGCCGCTCGCCAGCCGGCACGCACCTCAGAGGGCATGCGGCGCAGCGTGAGCATGCAATGCAGCAGGCAGTCGAAGACCGGACTTGCTCCAACCGCCTCGCCCGCAATCGGGTGCCACCAGTAGTTGACCAGCACATTGCAACTGGAAAGTGACTCGACCTGGTGCCACCACAGCGCGGGGATATACAGCGCATCACCCGGCTCGAGCTCGGCCGTTTGCGCATGCTCCAAGGCCACTTGCAGTCGCGGAAACCGCTCGAAGTCGGGCTCGGTCAGTGAAGGTAAGGCAATCGGAGCGCCAGTCGGTGTGAAATCGACCGGCCCGATGTAGAGGTTGCCGATCTGCTCCGGTGGAAACAGTGTAAAGCGCCGGCGACCACTGACCACGCAGGCGATATTGTGGGTCTCGTCCACGTGGGCGGGCGTAGTGACTGCGTTGCCAAGCCACAGCCGCGGCCGCACAGAGGAGTCAAGGAGCGGCAGAGGGTTCTCGTCGACAAACCCCGGAAGGCACTCGTCGATGCGCGCCGCTTGAGCCGCGACCGCGGGCGCACGCGCGGCAGCGGCGTAGCGCAGAATCTGTTCGCCGACGCTCGAGACAGTTACGCGGTTCCTTACGAAGTTGAAGCCGCTCATGGCGGCGTTGTAACCGAGGCGGCCGCGGGCCTCGTGTGGCATCAGGATCGCGTTCACCAGGCTGCCGTTATCGAGCCGGCGCAGATAGCCGAGGATCGCCTGCGGCGAGGTGAGGCCGTGACGCGTAGCCGGCCAATGACGTACCAGGCCGCGCAGCACCACCGGCCTGACTTGCGACAGCACGTCACGCCGGATCGTCGCAGCGTCGCAGTCCACGAGCTCGGCAACCGGGCAGTTGGCCGCGCGCCTTTGAGGGTTGGTGGCCATCAGGCGCGCACTCTAGCGGATATTGGCGTAGCGGACTTAGCCGCCTGAGTCCTCGCTCGAGCGCCCGTCGATCCACGTCTCGAGAACCTTGAGATCATCGTCGGCGGCCACCAGGCTGGCGCGATACCCCGGGGCGATGCGTCCGAGCTCGTTGCCGAGACCGAGAAACTCGGCCGGCCACTGGCTCGCCATGCGCACGGCCTGCGCCAGTGGCACGCCCAGCATGTGCACGGCGTTGCGCACGCAGCTCGCCATATCGATGTTGGAGCCGGCGAGGCGCCCGTCCTCATCCACGCACACAGCGCCCGACACCAGGATGCGCCGACCCTGCAGCTCGAACGAAGTGGCCTGGGTGCCGACGCTCGGCATCGCATCCGTCACCAGCATGAAGCGGTCGTGAGGCTTGCAGCGCAGCGCGATGCGCAGCACCACGGGGCTCGTGTGCAGGCCGTCGACGATGATGCCGCACCAGCTGCCGGGGTCATCGAGCGCCGCGCCCACCGCTCCCGGCTCGCGCCCGGTGAGCTGCGACATGGCGTTGAACAGGTGCGTGAAGCCGGTCAGCCCGTGGCGCAGCGCGGTCGACATCTGCACGTAGGTGGCGTTGGTGTGGCCGGCCGACACCACCACCCCGGCTGCCGCCAGACCCTGGATGATCTGCGGGGTGGTCATCTCCGGGGCGAGCGTCACCAGCGTGCGGCCAACGCGCAGCGAGGTGAGCAGTCCCACCGCACCGGCGTCCAGCTCGCGCAGCTTCGCCGGGTCGTGCACACCCTTGCGCTCGACGTTGAGGAACGGCCCCTCGATATGGATGCCGAGCACCCCTGGGACACCCGCCTCGATCGCGGCACGCACGGCGGCGATTGCACGTGCCACGACGTCGAGATCATCGCTGATCAGTGTCGGCAGGAAGCCGGTGGTTCCGAAGCGCCGGTGGGCGCGGCCGATGGCACGGATCGCATCCACGCCGGGGTCGTCGTTGAACAGCACGCCGCCGCCGCCGTTCACCTGCGAGTCGATGAAGCCGGGCAGGAGCAGCGCGCCCTGAAGATCGTGGCGGCGCGCGCGCCGCACGCGGCGCTCGCCCGGACCGGCGATGGCGGCAATGTGTCCCGCCTCGAGAAGTACGCATTGCCCTTCGGTGAGCTCACCGCCCGCGTGTCCATCGCCGAGCAGCATCCGCCCGTTGACCAGCGCTACGCTCATCAGACGGTCTCAGTCACCTTGGAGAGATGCGGCGGGCGGTCCGGGTCGCGGCCGCGCGCCAGCGACAGCGCGTTCGCCATCCGATAGAAACTCTGCGCCAGCAGCAGCGGCTCGATCGCCGGATGCGCCGCGAGACTCGGCAGCACGGTGGCGCGGGCCACCTCGGTACCGGCCACCATCACGTCGGCCCCCTGCGCGGCGAGCTCGGCGGCGAGCTGCGCGACCCCGGGGCGGCTCTCGTCGTTCTGCGTGAACAGCAGCAGCGGAAAGTGCGCGCGCACCAGTGCCATAGGTCCGTGACGCAGCTCGGCGGCGGACAACGCTTCGGCGTGCAGCCCGCAGGTCTCCTTGAACTTGAGGGCCGCTTCCTGGGCGATCCCGAGACCTAAGCCGCGGCCGATCACGTACAGGTTGTTGGCGGGCATCAGACGCGCGACCGCCGCGCCCCAGTCGAGCTCGAAGGCGCGCGTGAGCTGCTCGGGCGCGGCGGCGAGGGCCGCAGCGAGTTCCGCATCCTCGGCCCAGGCGGCCACCAGCTGCACGATCGCCGCGAGCGAGGCGATGTAGCTCTTGGTGGCGGCGACACTGAGCTCCGCCCCGGCACCGAGCGGCAGGAGATCATCGGCGAGCTGCGCGAGCGGCGAGCTCTCGGCGTTCAGCAGCGCGACGACGCGCGCGCCGCCCGAGCGCGCGCGACTCACCGCACTCAAGAGATCCGGGCTCTCACCGGACTGTGAGATCGCCAGCACGACGGTGCCGGCGAGATCCGGTGCCACGTCATACACCGAGCTCACCGACGGTGCGGCGGAGGCGGTGAGGATCCCTAAGCGTGTCTCGATCAGGTAGCGCGCGAAGGTGGCGGCATGATCGGAGCTGCCGCGCGCGATGGTGACGACCGCACGCGGCGGCGATCGCCGCAGCCGCTCACCGAGGCGTGCGGCGCGCTCGGCGTTCGCGCTGAGCTGTGCGCCCACCACGGCGGGGGCCTGCGCCGCCTCGCCGTACATGCGGGTGCTCGCAGCAGAGGTGCTCACGTGGCGATCGAGAGCTCAGCGACGAAATCGTAGATGTCGCCACGATAGAAGGACTGCGTGAACTCGGCGGCACGCCCGTCCTGCAGGAAGCCGAGCCGCTCGACCAGCAGGCCGGCATCCTTCTCCTTCGCCTGCAGCAGCTCGGCCTGCTCGGCCGTGAACAGCACCGCGCGCAGACGCTGCAACGCGCGCACCGGGCGGTTGCCGGAGCGCTCGAGCGCGGCATACAGCGAGGATTCGACCGCCTCCATCGACGGCAGGCAGGAGGCGAGGATGGTCGCGTACTCGAGCGCCATCGGCGCATCGTCCGCGAAGCGGATGCGGTTGAAGCGGTACACGGGTGTCCCGGGACTCGCGCGCAGCGTGAGCGATTCTTCGGGAGTCACGGTGCCGGCCGCCTTGCGCAGCCACACGCTGCGCGGATTGCGTCCGCGCGCACGCATATCCTCGGAGAACGAGGTGAGCTTGGAGAAATTCTTCTCGACGCGCGCCAGCACGAAAGTGCCCGAGCCCTGACGGCGCACCAGCAGGCCCTCGCTGACCAGCCCCTCGATCGCTTTGCGCACCGTGATACGCGAAACACTGAAATCCTCGGCGAGATCGCGCTCGGGCGGCAGCGCATCGTCGGGACCGAGCACGCGTGTCTCGATGGCCTGGCGCAGCGCGCGCTGCAGTTGTTGGTAGAGCGGCAGGCTGCTCTGTTCGTCGAGTTTGCCGACCGTCTGTGACAACAGCGTCAAGGGGCGTCTCCGGCTGATGCCGCAAGGAGATTCATGCTACCACTATAGAACCAGTCTGTTGCGAGAAGAATACACAGGTCAGTTTAAAATACTGTTTTATCTTATAAAAATTGACTCACGTACATCTGGTATCAACGGGTATAGCGTTATTCAAACATTGGTACTATATTGGCACGTAACTGGTCCGGCCACACGGACCTCTCGTAGGGCGCTCGGCACGCGTGTTCTGCGGGTTCTCGCAGGGGGTAGCGACGATCTTCTCGAAGTGCAACGGCTAACGACAAACATTCTTCGGGGTGGGTAAATCATGAGAATCGCAAGGTCGACGTTGATTGGAACGGCGGTCGCCATGGCTCTGTCCGGGGGCAGCACAGCGCTCCATGCGCAGACTGTGGTGCAGCCACCGAGCGACGGCGCACTGCCGGCGCAGGCCGCCGCCGATCAGGCGGCCAAGCCGACCGACTTGCAGGAAGTGGTGGTCACCGGCATCCGCTATGCGACTCAGCAGTCGCTCGCGCAGAAGCGCGCCGCCACCAACGACGTGGAGGTGGTCACCGCCGAGGACATTGGCAAGATGCCGGATAAAAACGTCGCCGACTCCCTGAAGCGCGTACCGGGCCTCACCGTCAGCCCCGCGGGCGCCAATGAGGGCGGCTTCGACGAGAACGACCGGGTCAGCATGCGTGGCACGGGACCTAGTCTCACGCAGACCCTGATCAACGGGCACAACGTCGCTTCGGGTGACTGGTTCGTGCTCGACCAGACCGGCACCGTCGGGCGCAGCGTGAGCTACACCCTGCTGCCCTCCGAAGTGGTCAGCAAGGTGGTCATTGAAAAGACCTCGGAAGCCTCGCTGGTCGAGGGAGGCGTCGCGGGCTCGGTCGACATCATCACGCGCCGGCCGCTGGAGGATTTCAACAAGCCGCTTACCTTCCAGGTATCAGCCGGTGCGGTGTACGCGGACCTACCTTCCAAGACCGATCCGCAGGCGAATGGACTGTTCAACTACCGTAACGATGACGGCACCTTCGGGGTGCTCGTGCAGGGCTTCCTCGAGGACCGCCACCTGCGCCGCGACGGCGTGGAGCTGCTGGGGTACGAGCAGATCCTGCCGGGCAGCGCGATCGCGAAAGCCGATCCAAACCTCTCCGGCGTGTACTACCCGTACGAGATGGGGGCAGCACTCTTCGAGCAGGAGCGCAAGCGAACCGGCGGGCTCGTCGACCTCGAGTTCAAGCCGAGCGATGCGGTAGAGCTCGACCTGTCCGGTTTCTATTCCAAGCTCGAGGCGGCCGATTACAACCGCAACTACCTGCTGTGGAACACTCACTATCTCGCCCAGGGCTCGGGGCAGGCGCCTGAGCCGGGTTATACGGTGGCTGACAACACGCTCACCAGCGCGACATTCGCCGGCGTGCCCGGACTCGCCCACGGCATCTATGACCAGATCGACCGGCCGGACGAGAGCGCGGATTCGTACTTCATCAATCTCGATGGCCACTTCCGTCTGAGCGAGCAGCTCGCGCTTCTGGCCCAGGTCGGCAGCTCCGAGGGTCACGGCAAGACCCCTACACAGAACGTAGCCGAGACCGAGCCGGGGGTGGGAGCGCCTGCCTACTGGAGCCTGAACGGCATCAGCAGTGGACCGAGCTTCGGGCTCCCCGGCGTTAACTACACCCAACCCTTCCCGCCCGGCAACCCGCAGGCGCTGACCTTCGGCTGGATTTTCGGCGGGCAGGACATCGACACCATCGACAAGGAGATCTGGGCCAAGCTCGATGCGACGTTCGACGTCCCGGATCAGGGCGCTTGGCAGGACCTGAAGTTCGGCGCGCGCTACACGAAGCACGACCGCGACTCCACCGGCTCGATCGCGCAGGGCCCGACCTTCAGCGGGCCGAATGGCGGTGGCACGAGTCCGCTCAACTATCCGACGACCTACTCGAACTACCCATCGAACTTCGACACCTTCGGCGGCCAGATCCCCACCGGGATCTGGTACTGGTCGCCTGCGCAGCTGGCGGCCTATAACGGTCCGGGGCTGGTACAGCGCGACCCGGTCATGCGGGCTTATCCGCCCTACTGGTTCGAGCTGGATGAGAAGGACACGGCCGCCTATGTGCAGGCCGACTTCAAGGGCCAGGCATGGAGCGCGAACGTCGGCCTGCGATATGTGCACACCACTGAGGACACGATCAACTGGTTCCCATTGGGCTGCACGGCGACGATTCCTGCCTCAGCGGGCGCCTGTCCCGCGAGCACGCCCAACCTGGTCGTCGGCTCGTTGTTCGGCGCTTACGAGGGGCTGCCGGTCGACGAGGCCTACAACGACATACTGCCGAGCGCGAACCTGAAGCTCGACCTGTCCCCCGACCTGGTCGGACGCTTCGCGGTCGGCGAGACCATGACGCGTGCCGATTACTCGGCGCTTGCGGGCGGCTTCAGCCTGCTCGGGCCCGGGATCGCCACCGGTACCGGCGGTGGCTCGGGGAGCAACCCGTACCTTGAGCCCATCAGGTCGTGGAACTACGACGCGGGACTTGAGTGGTACTTTGCGCCGCGCTCGCTGCTCGCCGCGACCCTTTTCTACATGGATCTGAAGAACTACATCGGCTACGGGAGCGAGACACTCAACTTCCCGACCTCCGGTCCGACGACGGCGGGCTTTCCCCCCAACGAGGGGCTCGTGTCGGTACCCTACCTGCTGAGCATTCCGATCAACACGTCGGGCCGCGCCGACGGCATCGAGCTCAGCTACATCCAGTCCTTCGGCAACTTCGGCATCGAAACCAACTATACCTACACCGATGCCGTGCAGACCTCTGACGTGCCGACTACGGGCCCGTCGGCCGGTGATGACCGCCTGGTGGGCGCATCGAAGAACGTCTATAACCTCAGCGGGTACTACGAAAACGCGCATTTCAGCGCGCGCGTGTCGTACAACTACCGCTCGGCGTTCTATAGCGGACTGGATCGCAGCACCGCGTTCACGCAGGACTCGATCGGCACTCTGGCGGCCTCGCTTGCCTGGATCGTGAACGAGAATTTCAGCCTCACCCTGGACGGCGAGAATCTCAACGATCCGATCCTGAAGTACTACGCAGCAAACGAGGACCAGCCGCGCGCGTTCTACAAGAACGGGCGGCAGTACTACCTCATGGTGCACGCCAAGTTCTGAAGGCGTAGTTTGAGGCTCCGGGCGGGCGGGCTTCTCCCCTCCTGCCGCCCGCCCGGGAAGCCTCGAGAGGGATCGGACGGGCCGCGACCCGCGACCCGCGGCCCTTGGCGCCCGCGTCGCGGGGCGAGTAACGTTTGCCAGTCAATGACCACCGCCACGCTCTTCAATTATTCCTATAGCCCGCCGAGCGCGGTGCCCTCGGGCCCGGCGCCGGCCGGCGTGCGGCAGATCGTCATCGTAGGCGGCGGCACGGCCGGCTGGATGACGGCGCTCATCCTGGCGCGCTCGTTCATCGGTCGCGGCGTAGCGATCACCCTGCTCGAGTCGCCCGCGGTGCCGACCATCGGCGTCGGCGAGGGCTCGACGCCCTGGCTGCGGGGCTTCTTCGACAGCTTAGGCATCGAGGAGGCGGAATGGATGCCGCCGTGCCACGCCACCTACAAGTCCGGCATCACCTTCGAGGGCTGGTCGACGCGTCCGGGGTTCCCGAGCTACTTCCACCCGTTCGCCTCGATGCTCGACAACCTCACGATGAGCCAGTTCGTGCACAACGTCGAGGCCCGGGTGCAGGGCGCCGACGTGCACGCGCATCCGGATCGTTTCTTCATCGCGACGCGCGTGGCGCGCGAGCGGCGCGCGCCGAAGGCGCCCGATAGCTTCCCGTTCGACATCTGGCACGGCTATCACTTCGATGCGGTGCTGCTCGGGCAGTTTCTACACCAGAAGGCGGTCGAGAGGGGCGTGCGCTACGTGAGCTGCCACGTGACGCAGGCCAACTTCGCGCCCGACGGCTCGATCGCCTCCGTGAGCACGCGCGAGGGCGAGACCATCGCGGGGGATCTGTTCGTCGACTGCAGCGGCTTTGCGGGACTGCTCATCGAGAAGGCGCTGCATACGCCCTACGTGAGTTTCTCCACCAATCTCTTCAACGATGCGGCGGTGGCGCTGCCGACGCCGATCGATGCGAGCATTCCCTGCGAGACCGTGTCGACGGCGCTGCGGCACGGCTGGGCCTGGAAGATCCCGCTCACCGAGCGCTTCGGCAACGGCTATGTCTATTCCAGCAGCTTCTGCACGGCGGATGAGGCGGAGACCGAGCTGCGCCGTCACCTCGGGCTCCTCGATGCCGACGTTCCGGCGCGGCACCTGAAGATGCGCGTCGGCCGGGTCACGCGGCACTGGAACCGCAACTGCCTGGCGGTGGGTCTGAGCCAGGGGTTCATCGAGCCGCTGGAGGCGACCGCGCTCCTCTTCATTCAGCAGACGGCCACGACCTTCGCCGAATTCCTCGAGCGCGGCGACCTCGGCGAGGCGGCGCAGGAGCGCTTCAACGGCCTCATGAATGAGCACTTCGAGGGTATCCGCGACTACATCGTGACTCACTACAAGACCAACACCCGTACCGACACCGAGTACTGGCGGGCCAACGCGGCGAATCTCAACCTGTCGGATAACCTGAAGAAGCTCTATTCGCTGTGGATGAACGGCAAGAGCATCGTTCCTGCCGTCCGCCAGCAGGTGCTGGGGCGCGGCTACCCGGTCTTCTCCTGGTACGCGCTCATGGCGGGCATGGGGGTGTTTCCGGATCCCTCGGCCCTGCGTGCGCCGAGCGCCACGGAGGCGCGCTACAACCTCGATGAGATCGATAACCTGATCCGGCGCAGCGCGACTAACTATCCGGACCACAAGAGTACGCTGGCGCAGATCCCGCCACGGCGGCGCGAGCCGGCGTTGCAGGCCTACTTCTGGTAAGTCCTGCTGCCATCCGCGAGCTCGCGACCCGCGACGGCGAGCGCATTCGGCACGAAGTGCTCGAAAGCGGCGAGCCCGCGGTGCTGCGCGGACTGGTGAGCGACTGGCCGGTCATCGCCGCCGGCCGCGGGTCCGTGGCGGCGCTGCTGCAGTACCTGCGCGCGCTCGACAGCGGTGCAGTGGTCGATGCCATCATGACGGCGCCGGAGGAGCGCGGGCGCATCTTCTACCGCGAGGGTCTCGACGGTTTCAACTTTGTGCGCAATCGCTTGCCACTGAGCACGGTGGCGGAGCAAGCGCTGCGCTACGCTGGCCACGAACGCGCGCCGGCAGTTGCGGTACAAAGCGCCTCGCTGCGCCAGTGCCTGCCGGACTTCGCGGCGGCAAACCCATTGCCGCTGGTGCATCCTTCCGCCGAGCCACGCATCTGGCTCGGCAACGCGATCACCACCCCGACGCATCTGGATGAGTGGTTCAACGTCGGCTGCGTGGTGTACGGGCGGCGTCGCTTCACGCTGTTTCCGCCCGAGCAGATCGTCAATCTCTATGTCGGACCTCTCGACTATGCGCCAACCGGCGCGCCCATGAGCCTGGTGCAGTTGCACCAGCCCGACTTCGAGCGCTTCCCGCGGTTTCGCGCGGCGCTCGCCGCCGCGCGCACTGCCGAGCTCGGCCCCGGCGATGCGTTGTTCATTCCGCCGCTGTGGTGGCACCACGTCGAATCCCTCGAGCCGCTCAACGTGCTGGTGAACTACTGGTGGCACGCGAGCGGCGCCGCTCTCGGGAGCGATTCCGGTTACGACAGCCTGCGCCATGCCATCCTCAACATCCGCAAGCTCCCGGAGCCAGCGCGCGCGGCGTGGCGGGCACTGTTCGAGCACTACGTGTTCGGCGAGCCGAGGGCGGCCACCGGGCACATCCCGCCGCATCGCCACGGCGTCCTCGGGGAACTCTCACCGGCGGATGCCGAGCGCTTGCGCGAGCAGCTCGCGCAGCGCCTCAAGACCCCGAAATGACGCGACCGCGGCGCGCGCGCGTCGGAATAGCCGCGGCACTGCTGGCGGCGGGCCTTAGCGCGGCACCGGTGTGGGGCGCCGCCGGCTCTGCGCCATCTTTGCCCGAGGTCATTCCGGCGCCCGCCGAGGTGCAGTCGCATCCGGGCGTGTTCGTGCTCAAGCAAGGCACGGAGCTTGTGATCCCGCGCAGCCGCGAGGCGCGGCGCACCGCCGAGTACCTGGCCGGGCTCGTACGCCTCAGCCACGGTCTCGAGCTGAAGGTCCGCGTACGCAGCGACCAGCCGGTAGCGCCGGGCGCGATCTCGCTCGCGCTGCAAGGCTCTTCAGGCTCGAGTCCGGAGAGCTACCGGCTCGAGGTGTCGCCGGGCTCGATCCAGGTGTCCGCGGGCGATGCGCCGGGACTCTTCTATGGCGTCGTCACACTGTGGCAGCTCATCGCCGCGCAGACGCTGCACGATGGCGCGATCGCACTGCCGGCGCTCTCGATCCGCGACACACCGCGCTTTCGCTGGCGGGGACTGATGCTCGACTCCGCGCGGCACTTCCAGTCGCCGGCGTTCGTCATGCGCTACCTCGACTGGATGGCGCTGCACAAGCTCAACGTGCTTGGCTGGCACCTCACCGACGATCAGGGCTGGCGGCTCGAGATCAAAAAATATCCGCGGCTCACCACGGTCGGGGCGTGGCGCGTGCCGTCCGGGAGTGCGGCGCTCAAGGACATCGATCCCGCTACCGGCAAGCCGCGGCTCTACGGCGGGTTCTACACCCAGGCAGAGGTGCGGCGCATCGTCGCCTACGCCGCCGTGCGCCACATCGCCATCGTTCCCGAGATCGAGTTGCCGGGGCACGCGACCGCGGCGATCGTCGCCTACCCGCAGCTCGCCTCGACCGACCATCCGCCCACCGTCGTGCCGTCCGACTGGGGAGTGTTCCCGAACCTCTTCAACCCCGACGAGCCGACCTTCACCTTTCTCGAAGGAGTACTCGATGAGGTGATGGCGCTGTTCCCGGGCCGCTTCGTGCACACCGGGGGCGATGAGGCGGTCAAGGACCAATGGCAGGCGTCGGCGCGTGTGCAGACGCGCATGCGCGAGCTCGGTGTACCGAGCGAGGCAGCACTGCAGGGCTATTTCACGGCCCGCATGGGCCGTTACCTCGCCGCGCGCGGTCGTCGCCTGATTGGCTGGGACGAGATCCTCGAGGGCGGGGTGCCGGAGGATGCGGCGGTCATGTCGTGGCGTGGAGTCGACGGCGCTGTCGCTGCCGCGGCCAGCGGGCACGATGTGGTGCTGTCGCCGGCGCCCACGCTCTACCTGGACCACAGCCAGGGCGCCGGGCCGGTCGAGCCACCCGGCGTCGGCGGGGTGATCACGCTCGAGGACGTCTACGGGTTCAATCCGCTGCCCGGATCCCTCGCGCGCGATGCGCGGCACGTGCTCGGCGTGCAGGCCAACCTCTGGACCGAGCACGTGCGCACCGAGGCCAACACGGCTTACATGACCTGGCCGCGCGCCGCGGCGCTCGCCGAGGTCGGCTGGTCGCCCCCCGAGCGGATCGACTGGAACGGCTTTATGGGCCGGCTGGGCGCCGAGTTCGAGCGCTACCGGCTCCTCGGCGTAAATTATTCCGACGACGTATTCGCGCCGGCGCGCCAGGTGGCGCGTTTCGAGCGTCATTTCAGCCAGGACCTCAAGACCTGCTCCGACAAGGACACGCTCAACCTCGAGGATGACGCGCCGCTCACGGGCCGGCGCGCGATCTTCCTCATCGACATCCAGGATCCCTGCTGGCGCTTGCCGGCGATCGATCTGACCGGCGCGTCGACGTTTACCGCGGCGGTGGGGCAAGTGCCCTTTAACTTCCAGATCGGCAAGGATCGCGATGCGATTCATCTCAACACGCCACGAACGCCCGCCGGCGAGCTCGAGGTGCGCCTCGATAGCTGCGCGGGAGCGCCGCTCGCGGTGCTGCCGCTCGCGCCCGCGGTGAGCAACGACGCCGTCACCGTGCTGCCTGCGGCGACGCTGCCCGCGCTTGAGGGCGTGCACACGCTGTGTTTGCGCTTCACGCAGCGCACGCTCGATCCCCTGTGGGCGATCGACTGGGTGCAGCTCTCGCCATGAGCACGAGCGCACCCGCGGAAGGCTTGATCACGCTCGCGTCGCCGCTTGCGGGCTGGAGCACCTCGCTCGATGAGGCCCCGGATGCGGTATTCGCCGGGCGCATGATGGGCGACGGCGTGGCCATCGATCCCACGGCAGGCGCGCTGCACGCGCCCTGCGACGGCGAGCTGGTGCTGATCGCCGCCGCGCGCCACGCGGTGACGCTGCGCACCGCCGGCGGCTGCCAGGTGCTGATGCACGTCGGCATCGATACCGTCGCGCTCGGTGGTGCCGGCTTCACGGTGATCGCCAGGCCCGGAGCGCGGGTGCGCAGCGGCGATCGGCTGCTGACCTTCGATCTGGACCTGCTCGCGCGCCGCGCGCCGAGCGTTCTGACGCCGGTCATCGTCACGGCCGACAGCGGCTTTCGGATCCTCAGGCGCACACTCGATTCCGCAGTCGCGGTCGGGGACTTTCTCATGGAGATCGTCCCGGAGAGCTCTGCGACGCGGGCCAGCGCCGCGGCCGCGGCCCCGGGAGAGGTACACACCCGACGGGTTACGATCGGCTTCGAGCACGGGATCCACGCGCGCCCCGCGGCGCTGCTGGCGGCCTCCCTCAAGGACCTCGCCGCGGACGTGCGCGTCATGGCCCGCGGGCACGAGGCCAATGCGCGCAGCACGGTCGCGCTCATGACGCTCGGCGCGCAGCACGGAGACGCGGTCGAGATCCGTGCCTCGGGGCCGGACGCGGCGCTCGCCGTGAGCACGCTCGCCGCCGCGATCGGCGCCACCACCGCGGCTCCGACGGCAACGGGCAGCACGCTGCGCGCCGTGCGCGCCGGCGCCGCAGTGAGTGCGCCGGCTGTGGATGCCGCGCCCCAAGCGCCACCCCTTGGACCCGGCGATGCGCTACCCGGCGTCATCGCCAGCCGCGGCCTCGCGGTCGGCCGCGCCGTGCAGTTCCGCCCGCCCGAGATCCAGGTTGCCGAGGCAGGCGCAGGCTTCGGGCAGGAGAGTGCGGCGCTCGATCGTGCCCGGGCGGCGGTGCGCGCGCGTCTCGAGCGACGTGCCGCCGCGACGGCCGAGGGCGCGGGCGCGCGGGCGGCGGGCGAGATCGCGGCCGCGCACCTCGAGCTCATCGACGATCCCGAGCTCCTCGCAGCGGCGCGCCTCGAGCTGTCGCGGGGCCGCAGCGCCGGCTTTGCCTGGCGGCAGGCACTGCGGGCGGCCGCCGCCGCGCTGCGCGCCCTTGCCGACCCGCGGCTGCGCGAGCGGGTGGACGATCTCCTCGACCTCGAGACCCAGGTGCTGCTGGCCTTAAGCGGCAGGAGCGCGGCCGCGCAGCTCGAGCTCCCCGAGCAATCGATCTTGATCGCCCGCGAGCTGCTGCCCTCGCAGCTCGTCTCGCTCGATGCCGCGCGGGTGGTGGGGCTCGCCATGGCCGCCGGCGGGGCGACCTCGCATGTGTCGATCATCGCCGCCGCGATGGGCCTGCCGGCGCTGGTGGCGCTCGGACCCCGCGCCATGACCCTCGGCGACGGTACGCAGCTGCTGCTCGATGCCGAGCGCGGCGTGCTCGAGATCGAGCCGTCGTCCTCGAGGCTCGACGCCGCCCGCGCGACGCTCGCCTCCCGCCGCGCACGGCTCGCCGCCGAGCGTGCGGCCGCGCAGCGTGAATGCCGGCTCGCCGACGGCACGCGCATCGAGGTGTTCGCCAACGTGGGCTCGGTCGCCGAGGCCGAGGCCGCGGTGCGCGATGGCGCGGAAGGCTGCGGGCTGCTGCGCACGGAGTTCCTGTTTCTCGACCGCCAGCTGCCCCCCGGGGAGGCCGAGCAGGCGGCCGAGTACCAGAAGATCGCCGATGCGCTCGGCGGTCGCCCGCTCACGATCCGCACGCTCGATGCCGGCGGCGACAAGCCGATCGCCTACCTGCCGCAGCCCCCCGAGGCGAATCCGGCGCTGGGTTTACGCGGTGTGCGCACGAGTCTCGCCAACCTGCCGCTGCTTCAGGCGCAGCTGCGCGCCATCCTCGCGGTACGCCCGGGCGAGCAGTGCCGGATCCTGCTGCCGATGATCACCGATAGCGGTGATCTCGCGGCGGTGCGCGCCGTGCTCGATCAGGTGCGCGCCGAGCGTGGGCTCACGCGCACCATCGAGGTGGGCGTGATGATCGAGACGCCGGCTTCCGCCGTGCTCGCGGACCAGCTGGCGGCGGCGGCCGACTTCCTCTCGATCGGCACCAACGATCTCACGCAGTACACGCTTGCCATGGATCGCGCGAGCGCGCAGCTCGCCCCACGGCTCGATGCGCTGCATCCGGCGGTGCTGCGGCTCATCGAGCGCGCCGCGACG
Organism: uncultured Gammaproteobacteria bacterium; assembly: GCA_963804465.1. Lineage (GTDB taxonomy): Bacteria > Pseudomonadota > Gammaproteobacteria > Steroidobacterales > Steroidobacteraceae > 13-2-20CM-66-19. The sequence goes on along the minus strand of CAWDQL010000009.1, from coordinate 152,273 downwards.
GCCGCCGCGGCACACCGGCGCATGGTCGCGGTGTGCGGCGGGCTCGCCTCCGAGGCGCTCGCGGCACCGCTGCTCGTCGGGCTGGGCGTCAGGGAGCTGTCGGCGGTCGGGACGGTGATCCCGCGGCTCAAGGCTGTGTTGAGCCGCGTGACGCTCGCTGAGTGCCGCGCGCTGGCGCAGGAGGCACTGACGCAGCGCGACGCCGCCGCCGTGCGCGCGCTCGCGCAGCCCCTGCTGGAGCGGTCGGGAGAGGCGCCCCGGTGAAGCACCTGCTCGCTAGCCTGCAGCGGGTCGGCGGCGCGCTGATGCTGCCGATCGCAGTGCTGCCGATTGCCGGGCTCTTGCTGCGGCTCGGGCAGCCGGACCTCCTCAATTCGGTGTCGATGGCGGGGGCGGGCGGTGCGATCTTCGCCAACCTCGGCCTGCTGTTCGCCATCGGCGTCGCGGTAGGGCTGGCGCGCGAGAACCACGGGGCGGCGGGACTTGCGGCCGTGGTGGCCTACATCGTGGCCACCGAGGGTGCCAAGGCACTGATCGCGGTGCCGCCGGAGGCGGTCGCGGGGCTCGCCGGCCGGGCGCGCGATCTGGCGCTCGGCGACTACAAGGCGCTCGAGATCGGCAAGCTGAGCGTCCCGGTCGGCATCCTCTCCGGACTGATCTCGGGGGCGCTCTACAACCGCTTCTACAACATCAACCTGCCGAGCTATCTCGCCTTCTTCGGCGGCCGGCGCTTCGTGCCCATCATCAGCGGCTTCGCCGGCCTCGGGCTTGCGCTGCTGTTCGGCCTGCTGTGGCAGAGCCTGGAAGCCGGCATGAACGTGTTGAGCGAGACGGTACTGCACGCGGGCGCAGCCGGGCTGTTCGTGTACGGGGTGCTCAACCGCGTGCTGATCGTCACCGGGCTGCATCACATCATCAACAACATTGCCTGGTTCCTGCTCGGTGACTACCACGGCATCACCGGCGATCTGAACCGCTTCCGCGCCGGCGATCCGAGCGCCGGCGTATTCATGGCGGGCTTTTTCCCGGTGATGATGTTCGGCCTCCCGGCGGCCTGTCTGGCGATGTACCACACGGCACTGCCCGAGCGCCGGCGCGCGGTGGGCGGACTCCTGGGATCGATTGCGCTCACCTCATTCCTCACCGGTGTCACCGAGCCGATCGAGTTCACGTTTATCTTTCTCGCCCCGGCGCTCTTTGGCGTGCACGCGCTGCTCACCGGGGTCGCCTTCATCATCATGAGTGCGCTCGGTGTTCACCTCGGCTTTAACTTTTCCGCGGGACTCTTTGACTACATTCTGAATTTCAACCGCGCCACCCGCCCGCTGCTGCTCCTGCCGGTGGGGGCGCTGTATTTCGCGCTCTACTACTTCCTGTTCCGCTTCGTCATCGTGCGCTTCGACCTGCGCACGCCGGGGCGCGATCCCGGGGAGGGAAGCACGGCTACCGCGCCGCCGCCCGTCGGGGAGCGGGCGCGCGACTACCTCGCGGCCCTGGGCGGCGCCGCCAACATCGTCTCGCTCGATGCCTGCGCTACGCGGCTGCGCCTCACCATCAACGACCAGGGGGCGGTCGATCCGGGCGCGCTCAAGCGCCTGGGCGCCGTGGGTGTGGTGCGTCCCGCGGCCAACGCGCTGCAGGTCGTCGTGGGCCCGGTCGCCGACCAGATTGCCGGGGAGATGCGCGCGCTGCTGCGCACCGCAGGCGGGGAGCGCAGCGGACATTTGCCAGTTACGGTGGCGCCCGCGCAGCCGCCGGTCGCGCCGGCGGCGGCAGCTGCACCGGCGCTGCCCAATGCCGCACAGCTTCTCCAGGCCCTCGGCGGGCGCAGCAACGTGGTCACGGTGCAGGCGCTCGGCGGGCGGCTGCGCGTCACGCTGCGCGATGCGGCGCGGGTCGATACGAGAGCGCTTGAGTCGCTGCCGGTACGCGGCGTCGCGCTTCCGGTGCCGGACGTGGTGCACGTGCTGCTCGGACCGCGCGCCGGGGAGGCGGCAGCCGCTATTGAACACTCGCTTAAGTGAAGCCGGCGCCCCGGCCGGGGACGGGTCCGGTAATATGGCGGAAACGTTCAAGGACGAGCGCTATTGCGACGCGGCAAATTTTTCTTTGCCGGTAATTCCGCGTACCCTTCGCCGGACGCGCACGAGGACCGAAGGGGTCGATCGTTGCTGCTGCAAAAATATAAATCGGGGGTCAAGAGATGCTGATTCTGACGCGCCGGGTCGGCGAGACGGTAATGATTGGCGACGACGTGACCATCACGGTTCTCGGCGTGAAGGGGAACCAGGTCCGCGTCGGCATCAACGCGCCGAAGCACGTCGCCGTGCATCGCGAGGAAATCTACGAGCGCATCAAGCGCGAGCAGCAGGGCGGCGGGCCCCCTGGACCCGACGACCCCGACGATTCCGACAACACGCCGGACAAGTCGGCGCAGTACGCGACCGGCTAAGGATCAGCGAAAACTAGGCAACAGCGAGCGCGCCAGCGACTGCACTTCCGGTAGTCGCACGGTGTTGAGCGCGGCCTCGATGTCGAGCGCCAGCAGCCGGTCGCTCTTCGCGAACGGCACCTTCAGCCGCAGCGCCCCGTGGGCGGCGGCGAGCTTGGCTGAGGTCTTGAGCGGGGCGCGCAGGTCGATCCCCTGGGCCGCGGTCAGAAATTCAATCGCAGCTACGGTGAGTGTGTTGCGCGTCATGGTGAGCAGCCGGCGCGCGCCGTGCGTCGCCATGCTGACGTGATCCTCCTGGTTGGCGGACGTCGGGATGCTGTCGACGCTCGCCGGGTGGCTCAGCATGCGGTTCTCGGCGGTGAGTGCCGCGGCCGTCACCTGCGCCAGCATGAAGCCGGAGTTGACGCCGCTGTCGGGCGCGAGAAACGGCGCGAGTCCGCTCATCTTCGGATCGATGAGCAGCGCTACGCGCCGCTCGGCGATCGAGGCGATCTCGGTGGCGGCGAGCGCCAGGATGTCGGCGGCGAAGGCCACCGGCTCGGCGTGGAAGTTGCCGCCCGAGAGCACCTCGCCGCTGTCGGCAAAGATGAGCGGGTTGTCGGTGACCGCGTTGGCCTCCGTGGCAAGAGTTGCGGCTTGCGTGCTGAGCAGATCGAGACAGGCGCCCATCACCTGCGGCTGGCAGCGCAGCGAGTACGGATCCTGGACGCGCGGACAGTCGCGGTGCGACTCGCGGATCGCGCTGCCGGCGAGCAGCTCCCGGTAGACCTGCGCGACGCGCGCCTGGCCGCTGTGACCGCGGACGCTCTGGATCCTGGGATCGAACGGCACATCGCTCCCGGCGAGCGCATCGACCGACAGTGCGCCGCTCACCACCGCGGCCGCGAACGCGGTCTCGAGCTCGAACAGACCTGCGAGCGCGAGCGCGGTGGAGACTTGCGTGCCGTTCAGCAGCGCCAGTCCCTCCTTCGGTCCGAGCGTGAGCGGGCTCAGGCCCTCCTGCGCGAGCGCCTCCGCGGCGGGGAGCAGCTCGCCGTGGCGGCGGATCTCGCCCAAGCCCAGAACGCTGAGCGACAGGTGCGCGAGCGGGGCTAAGTCGCCGGAGGCGCCGACCGAGCCCTGGCTCGGCACGCACGGGGTGAGTCCCGAGTTGATGAGGCGCTCGAGGAAGCGCACCAGCTCCTCGCTCACGCCCGAGAACCCCTGCAGCAGGCTCGCGAGCTTCAGCACCATCGTGAGGCGCACCACCGCCTCATCGAGCAGCGGTCCCACGCCGGCGCTGTGCGACAGGATGATGTTCCGCTGCAGGAGCGTGCGCTGCGCGGCGGGGATGCGGGTCTGCGCCAGCAGCCCGAAGCCGGTGTTGATGCCGTAGGCCGGGGCGTCCGCGGCCGCGAGCCGCGCGGTTGCCGTGTGCGAGGCATGCACGGCACCCAGGCAGCCGGCGTCGATCTGCACCGTGAGCGGATGCTCGTAGGCGCGGCGCAGCTCGCCGAGGCGCAGCGGCCGCGCGCCGAGTTTCAGGGGGTCGTGTTCGGCCATCGCAGCACCTCGCCCGAGCGGACCACGGTCCGGCGCGGGTTGAACCCAATCCAGTAGCCGAGCTCCTCCGGGGAGCCGACGTTCCATACCACGAAATCCGCCGCCAGACCCTTGGCGAGCGCGCCGCGCTCGGCCTTAAGACCGAGCGCCTGCGCCGCGTGACGCGTGACCCCCAGGAGTGCCTCCTCCGCCGTGAGCCCAAAGAGCCGCGTCGCCATGCTCATCGCGAGCAGGAGCGAGCAGCAAGGGGCGGAGCCGGGGTTGCAGTCGCTCGCGAGCGCCATCGCGGCACCGGCGGCGCGCAGCGCGGCGATCGGCGGCCTGCGTTCATCGGCCAGGCAGTAGAAGGCAACCGGCAGCAGCACCGCGACCGTGCCGGAGCGGGCGAGCGCCTGCGCCTCGGCGGGACCGGCGTACTCGAGGTGGTCGCAGGAGAGCGCACGCCGGCCCGCTGCCATGAGCGTACCGCCGAGGTTACTGAGCTGCTCGGCGTGCATCTTTACCGGGATGCCGAGTGCGTCCGCCGCCGCGAACAGCCGCTCGGCCTGCGCGACGCTGAAGGCGATCTTCTCGCAGAAGACATCGACCGCATCGACCAGCCCCTGGGCGCTCAAGGCGGGCAGCCACTCGCTGGCGATCGCCTCGATATAAGCATCGGCGCGGCCCTGGTACTCGGGCGGGAGCGTGTGCGCGGCGAGCAGCGTGGTGCGCACCGTGACCGGAAAGGCGCGCCCCAGGTGGCGCGCCACGCGCAGCATCTTGGCCTCATCGCTAAGCGTCAGGCCGTAGCCGGACTTGATCTCGATGGTCGTGACGCCCTCGGCGGCGAGCGCCGCGAGACGCGGGGCGCTCTCATCGATGAGCTGCTGCTCGCTCGCCTCGCGCACCGCGCGCATGGTCGAGAGAATGCCGCCGCCGGCGCGCGCGATCTGCTCGTAGGTGCGCCCGCGCAGCCGCGCCGCATACTCCGCGGCGCGGTTGCCGGCGAACACCAGGTGTGTATGGCAGTCGATGAGCCCGGGCGTCACCCAGGCGCCGGCGAGGTCGTGCTCCTCAGCGCCGGCCGCGCCCGCTGCCTGCAGCGCCTCGCCGAGCGCCGACTCCGCGCCCACCCACTCGATGCGGCCGCCGCGGCTGAGGAGCGCACCGCGCTCGATGACCCCGAGCCCCGCTTGGCAGGTGGCGAGGCGCGCGTTGCGCCAGACCTTGAGTGCCTCGGGCATGCGCTCAGCGCGGCGGGCCGAGGAACGGCAGGTTGAGGCCGCGCTCCCGTGCGCACTCGATCGCGAGCTCATAGCCCGCGTCCGCGTGGCGCATGACGCCGCTGGCCGGATCGTTCCACAGCACGCGCTCGATGCGCCGCGCCGCCGCCGCTGTGCCGTCGCACACGATCACCACACCGGCGTGCTGCGAGTAGCCCATGCCGACGCCGCCGCCGTGATGGATCGATACCCAGGTCGCGCCGCTCGCGGTGTTGAGGAGCGCGTTCAGCAGCGGCCAGTCGGCGACCGCGTCCGAGCCGTCGCGCATCGCCTCGGTCTCGCGATTAGGGCTCGCCACGGATCCGGAGTCGAGGTGATCGCGCCCGATGACGATCGGCGCCTTGAGCTCCCCGCGCGCCACCATGTCGTTGAAGGCGAGCCCGAGCCGGTGCCGGTCGCCGAGCCCCACCCAGCAGATGCGCGCCGGCAGTCCCTGGAACTGGATGCGCTCGCGCGCCATGTCGAGCCAGTGGTGCAGGTGGTGGTCGTCGGGGAGGAGCTCCCGCACCCGCGCGTCGGTACGGTAGATGTCCTCCGGATCACCCGACAACGCCGCCCAGCGAAACGGCCCCATGCCGCGGCAGAAGAGCGGCCGGATATAGGCCGGCACGAAGCCCGGGAAGGCGAACGCTTCCTTCAGTCCCTCATCGAAGGCGACCTGGCGCAGGTTGTTGCCGTAGTCGAACACCGCGATGCCGAGCTTCTGGAACTCGAGCATCGCCTCGACGTGCCGGCGCATGGAGCTGCGCGCTTCGCGCGCCACCTGCTGCGGGTTGCCGACGCGCAGCCGGTCCCACTGCTCGACCGTCCACTGATACGGCAGGTAGCCGTTCACCGGGTCGTGTGCCGAGGTTTGATCCGTCACCGCGTCGGGGCGGGCGCCGCGGCGCAGCAGCTCCGGCAGCACCTCGCAGGCGTTGCCGAGCAGGCCCACCGACAGCGGCTTAGCTTCGCGGCGGGCGCGCTCGAGGAGCTCGAGCGCCTCCTCGAGGCTCGCCGCCTGCGCGTCGAGGTAACGGGTCGCGAGGCGCTTGACGATGCGCTCGGGGCGGCATTCGATGGCGAGCATCGAGGCTCCAGCCATCGTGGCGGCGAGCGGTTGTGCGCCGCCCATGCCGCCAAGACCGGCGGTGAGGATCCACTTGCCGGCGAGCTTGCCGCCGAAGTGCTTTCGGCCCATCTCGACGAAGGTCTCGTAGGTGCCCTGGACGATGCCCTGGCTGCCGATGTAGATCCACGAGCCCGCGGTCATCTGGCCGAACATCATCAGGCCCTGCTTATCGAGGGCGTTGAAATGATCCCAGTCGGCCCAGCGCGCCACCAGGTTCGAGTTCGCGATCAGCACCCGCGGCGCATCGGCGTGCGTGCGGAACACCCCCACCGGCTTGCCCGACTGGATGAGCAGCGATTCATCGTCTTGGAGGGCGCGCAGCGCGGCGACGATCTGGTCGAAGCATTGCCAGTTGCGCGCCGCCTTGCCGATGCCGCCGTACACCACGAGCTCCGCGGGGCGCTCGGCCACCTCGGGGTCGAGATTGTTCATCAGCATGCGCAGCGGCGCCTCGGTGAGCCAGCTGCGACAGCTGAGCTCGCTGCCGCGCGGGGCGCGCAGCGCGGGCCGGGTAGTGTTGTCGTTCATGAGGGTTTGCTCCTGGCGCCAGTGCACCATAATAAAGGTCTGAGGTGCCCGCGCGGCACACCCCCGCGGCGGGGTCGGGCCTGCTCCCGGGGGTCACGGGGAGCCGGCGCAGTTCCACTGCCCCCCGGGTTCGGGTAGAATGCGCGCCCCCGCGCATCTGGCTGTATGCCGCGCGGGGACGGGTGGCTGGTATCGCGGTTGTGGGATTTTGAGGCCCCGCGCGCTACCCCCGAGACAGTACGACCGGAAAGCCCCCCACGGGGCTTTTGTTTTTTTCACACCCTTGTGGAGGTGGGCGGACGGTGAGATGGGCCTTGGGGCCCATTTTTGTTTTTGGGCGGCGCTTAGCGCCGCGAGGCGGGACGGAACGGATGGCGACAACACTGCGCGAGCGACTGCTGCTGCTCATCGAGCCGCTCGTCGGCCAACTCGGCTACGAGCTGGTCGAGCTCGAGTACGGCGCGGGACACGGACGCTCCAGCTTGCGGGTGTTCATCGACGCCGCCGCCGGGGTGGGGCTCGAGGACTGTGAGCGGGTGAGCCGCGAGATCTCCGCACTCCTCGATGTCGAGGATCCGCTGCCGGGTGCCTACACGCTGGAAGTGTCCTCGCCCGGATTTGATCGCGTGCTGCGCACGCCCGCGCATTTCGGGCGCTTCGTCGGCTCGCGGGTGTTCGTCGAGCTGAAGGAGCCGCGCGCCGGCAGGCGTCGCTACACCGGCGAGCTGCTGGCGGTGGATGCGGGCGGGATCGCGCTCGCGGTGGACCAGGAGCGGGTGGCGGTGGCGTTCGCAGAGATTGGCAAGGCGCGGTTGGCGTCGTGAGGTAGTGAGAAAGTGAACAAGGAAATTCTGATGGTGGTCGATGCCGTCTCCAACGAGAAGGGCGTCGACAAGGAAGTGATCTTCGAGGCGCTCGAAGCCGCGCTCGCGTCCGCGACCCGCAAGAAACACGGCGAGGAGTGGGATGTGCGCGTCGCCATCGACCGCAAGAGCGGCGACTACGACACCTTCCGTCGCTGGAAGGTGTTCGCCGACGACTCCAAGGAGCTCGAGGTGCCGGAGCGCGAGCTGCGGCTCGAAGACGGCCTGGACGTCGATGCTGCCGTCCAGGTGGGCGGCTTCGTCGAGCAGCCGATGGAGTCGGTGGGCTTCGGACGCATCGCCGCGCAGCAGGCCAAGCAGGTGATCGTGCAGAAGGTACGCGAGGCCGAGCGCGCCCAGGTTGTGGATGCGTATCGCGACCGCGTCGGCACGCTGGTGAGCGGGGTGGTCAAGCGCCTCGATCGCAACGGCATCTACGTCGACTTAGGTTCCAACGCCGAAGGCTTCGTGCCGCGCACCGACATGATCCCGCGCGAGCAGGCCAAGCCCCAGGACCGCATCAAGGCGTTCCTGAAAGAGGTGCGCTCCGAGCCGCGCGGCCCGCAGCTGTTCCTGACGCGCACCGCTCCGGAATTCCTCATCGAGCTGTTCAAGCTCGAGGTACCGGAGGTCGGTCAGGGGCTGATCCAGATCCTGGGCGCCGCCCGCGATGCGGGCGTGCGCGCCAAGATCGCCGTCAAGAGCAACGATCCGCGCATCGATCCCGTGGGTGCCTGCGTCGGCATGCGCGGCTCGCGCGTACAGGCGGTGTCGAACGAGATCGCCGGCGAGCGCGTCGACATCATTCCCCACGACGCCAACCCGGCACAGTTCGTGATCAATGCCATGTCGCCCGCCGAGGTCATGTCGATCGTGGTCGACGAGGACTCGCACAGCATGGACATCGCGGTTGCGGAGGACAAGCTGAGCCAGGCCATCGGCCGCGGCGGGCAGAACATCCGCCTCGCAAGCCAGCTCACCGGCTGGGACCTGAACGTGATGACCGAGTCGGATGCCGAGACCAAGAGCGAGACGGAGGCCAAGGAGCTGGTCGCGAATTTCATGAAGCAGCTGGACGTCGACGCGGACGTCGCCACGATCCTCGCGCAGGAGGGCTTCTCGACCATCGAGGAGATCGCCTACGTGCCGCAGGCGGAGCTGGCGGCGATCGAGGAGTTCGACGAGGACATGGTGAAGGAGCTGCGCAACCGGGCGCGCGACGTGCTGCTCACCCAGGCGATTGCGAGCGAGGAGACGCTCGATCAGTCGATGCCGGCGGACGACCTGCTGCTGCTCGAGGGCATGAGCCCGGATCTGGCGCTGGCGCTGGCACGGCGCGGCGTACGCACCCGCGAGGAGCTCGCCGAGCAGTCGGTGGACGAGCTCGCCGACATCGAAGGGCTGGCGGCGGACAAGGCGGCGGCGCTCATCATGACGGCGCGTGCGCCGTGGTTCGCAAGCGAGGCTTGAGCCTATGGCGGAAGTGACCGTTTCCCAGTTCGCGGAAGTCCTCAAGGTGCCGGTGGACCGGCTGCTGGTGCAGCTCGATCAGGCCGGCATCAAGGTCGACGGCCCCGAGGATCGCATCAGCGACGACGCCAAGCTCGAGCTGCTGACGCACCTGCGCCGCAGCCACGGGAGCGAGGCCGAGAGCGACGGCGCGCCGCGCAAGATCACCCTGAAGCGCAAGACACAGAGCGAGCTGAAGCTGGCGAGCACCCAGGGGCGTGCGCGCACCGTGAACGTCGAGGTGCGCCGCAAGCGCACCTACATCAAGCGTGACGTGCTCGAGGAGCAGGCGCGTGCGCAGCAGGACGAGATTGATCACCGCCGCCACGAGGCCGAGGAGGCCGCGCGGCTGGAGACCGAGCGCCAGGAGGCCGAGCGCCGCGAGCGCGAGCGCCTCGAGGCCGAGAATCGCCGTCGCGCAGAGGAGGAGGAGAGCCGGCGGCGTACCCAGGAAGAGGCGCGGCGTCTGGCCGAGCAGCGCGCGCGCGACGACGAAGCGCGCCGCACCCGCGAGCGCGAGGAGCACGACCGGCGCGGCGGCGGCGGTGGTAGTGGTGGTGGCGGTGAGCGCGAGCGGCCGCAGGTGGCAGCCCCGCCCGCCGTGGTGCGCGAGCGGCCGCCGGCCGTAGCACCCGCTGTTGCCGATGACAAGCACACGCGCTACGGGCGCCAGGAGCTGCACGTCACGGGCGATGTCAGCTCGCGCTACAAGAAGAAGCGCCGCGCCCGGTCGCGGCCGCTGCCGACCACGCCGGAAGGCCGTCATGGCTTCGAGATGCCGACCGCGCCGGTGGTGCGCGAGGTCGGGCTCGGCGAGACCATCACCGTGGCCGAGCTCGCCCAGAAAATGGCCGTCAAGGCGAACGAGGTCATCAAGGTGCTGATGAACATGGGTGTGATGGCGACCATCAACCAGCCGATCGACCAGGACACCGCGGTGCTGGTGGTCGAGGAGATGGGCCACACGCCCAAGGTTCTCAAGGAGAACCAGATCGAGGCCGACCTGCAGGGCGGCCAGGCCGATGCCGACGCCGAGCCGCGTCCGCCGGTCGTGACCGTGATGGGTCACGTCGATCATGGCAAGACCTCGCTCCTCGACTACATCCGCCGCACCAAGGTGGCGGCGGGCGAGGCCGGCGGCATCACCCAGCACATCGGCGCCTACCACGTCGAGACGCCCAAGGGTGTCATCACCTTCCTCGACACTCCGGGCCACGCAGCGTTCACCGCCATGCGCGCCCGCGGCGCGAAGGCCACCGACGTGGTGGTGCTGGTGGTCGCGGCCGATGACGGCGTCATGCCGCAGACCGTGGAGGCGATCCAGCACGCGCGCGCTGCCAACGTGCCGATCGTGGTGGCCGTCAACAAGATCGACAAGAGCGATGCCGACATCGACCGCGTGCGCACCGATCTCTCCAAGCACGAGGTGATCGCCGAGGACTGGGGTGGCCAGAACATGTTCGTCAGCGTCTCGGCGCGTACCGGACAGGGGATCGACCAGCTGCTGGAAGCGATCCTGCTGCAGGCCGAGGTGCTCGAGCTGCGCGCGCCGCGCACCGGGCTCGCCTCGGGCGTGGTGATCGAGTCGAGCATCGAGAAGGGACGCGGCGCGGTCGCGACCGTGCTGGTGAAGAAGGGCACGCTGCACGTCGGCGACCCGATAATCGCCGGCTCGGAGTTCGGCCGCGTGCGCGCCATGTTCGACGAGAGCGGCAAGGCCGTCGAGGAGGCTCCGCCCTCCATGCCGGTGGTGGTGCTCGGACTGTCGAGCCCGCCGAATGCGGGCGATGAGCTGCTGGCGGCTGAGAGCGAGCGCAAGGCGCGCGAAGTCGCGCTCTACCGGCAGGGCAAGTTCCGCGACGTCAAGCTGGCGCGCCAGTCCACCCGCGGCGAGGACGTGTTCTCGCAGATGGGCGAAGCCAAGGCGGGGGTGGTGTCGGTGCTCATCAAGACCGACGTACAGGGGAGCGCGGAGGCGCTCAACGAGGCGCTCGCCAAGCTGTCGACCGAGGAGGTGCAGGTGAAGGTGATCGCCAGCGGCCTGGGCGGCATCACCGTGTCGGACGTGCAGCTGGCCGCCGCCTCGCACGCGCTCATCATCGGCTTCAACGTGCGCGCCGATGCCGGCGCGCGCGATGCCATGAAGGAGACCGGCGTCGAGGTGCGCTACTACTCGATCATCTACGAAGCCATCGACGACGTGAAACAGATGATGACCGGCATGCTGCGGCCGGAGATCAAGGAGCAGATCGTCGGCATCGCCCAGGTGCGCGAGGTGTTCCGCTCCTCGAAGTTCGGCGTGGTCGCAGGCTGTCTCGTCACCGAAGGCCTGGTGCGGCGTAACAACCCGATCCGCGTGCTGCGCGACAACGTGGTGATCTTCGAGGGCGCGCTCGAGTCGCTGCGCCGCTTCAAGGACGACGTTGGCGAGGTGCGCGCCGGCACCGAGTGCGGCATCGGCGTGAAGAACTACCAGGACGTGCGCGTCAACGATCAGATCGAGTGCTTCGCACGCGTCGAGGTCGCACGCACGCTGTCATGAGGGCGCCAGCATGAGCGAGGCCCGCACGCGGCGCATCGAGTCGGAGATCCAGAGGGTGCTCGCGGCGCTGATCGCGCGCGAGGTGAAGGATCCGCGCATCGGCAACGTCACCATCACCGCCGTGCAGGTCGCGTCCGACATGGGCACGGCGCGGGTGTATTTCACGCCGTTCGCACACCGTGTGCCCGCCGCCCAGGTGCAGCTCGGCCTCACCCACGCCGCGAGTTTCCTGCGCGGTGAGCTCGGGCGGCGCCTGGCGCTGCGCCACGCACCGCGGCTGGAATTCGTGTTCGACGAGAGCGCCGAGGACGCGCAGCGCCTCACCTCGCTCATCGACCGGGCGGTGAACCAGGATCGCGCCCGCAGTGGCGCCGCCGCAGATGGCGCCGGGCACGGCGTCGCGGCGGCGGACCAGGCTGCGGCGGACGATGCGGCACCTTCCGGGAGCGACGCAGCCGGCACGGGCGAGCCGCACCGCTGAAGCGGATGCCGAGCGGAATCCTGCTGCTCGACAAGCCGCACGGCCTGTCATCGAACGCGGCGCTGCAGCGCGTGCGGCGCCTGCTCGGCGGAGTGAAGGCCGGGCATGCCGGCAGCCTTGATCCGCTCGCCACCGGCATGCTGCCGATCTGCATCGGCGAAGCCACCAAGATCGTCGGCGACATCGTCGCGGGAGCGAAGCGCTACCGCTTCACGGTCACGCTCGGCCGGCGCACCGCCAGCGGCGATGCCGAGGGCGAGGTGACGGCCACCGTCGCGGTGCCCGCTTTAACGCGCGCGGCCGTCGAGGCGGTGCTGCGGGGATTTCTCGGACCGCAGACGCAGGTGCCGCCGATGCATTCGGCCATCAAGCAGGGCGGGGCGCCGCTTTACCGGCTGGCGCGTGCCGGCCGCACGGTCGAGCGCGCCCCGCGCACCATCGAGATTCATGCACTGGAGCTGCTCGACCTGGCGGGCGAGTCGCTCGAGCTCGAGGCGCGCTGCTCGAAGGGCACCTACATCCGCGTGCTCGCCGAGGACATCGCAGAACGCCTCGGCACGGTGGGGTTCGTGAGCGCGCTGCGACGACTCTCGGTCGAGCCCTTCGGGGATGAGCCTATGCGGACGCTTGAGTCGCTCGAGGAAGAGTGCCGTCGGGGCGGGCACCCCTCGCTCCTGCCGGCGGATCTGCCGCTGCAGCATCTCGCCAAAGTCGCGCTTCCCGAGGCGAGCGTCGCGCGGCTTCTCAAGGGTCAGGCGGTCGCCGGCGGCCCGCAGACCCCGGCGGTGACGGCGGACGGCGCGACGCGCGTGCGTCTCTATGACGCCGCGGGACGCTTCTTAGGTCTGGGGACCGCCGACGGCTCGGGGAGGGTGCGCCCGAAGAGGCTCCTCAACCCCGATTGAGGCGGCCAATTAGTGAGTGAGCTCCGGGTCGACCATGTTGAGTGCCGCGCCCACGTGCTGGGCGCCGGTGCTGCGCAGGTCGTCGCCCTTGTAATAGGTGCCGAAGGCGTCGCACTTGCGCGTGCTCGCATCCGGCACGCAGCCGAGCGGCAGGCTGCTCAGTGTGCTCGCGGGGCGCAGGGTCGGGGCCTGTGTGCTGGCGCACGCAGTCAGCGCGAGCGCGAGCGCCAGCCCGGGGAGCGACCTCAGCACGGACTGAAGCTCACGTCTCAGTGACCGACGCGAACCGACGGATCCAGCAGGCCGAGCGCCTTGTCGGCGTAGGTCTGGCCGGTGTTCTGGATATCCTGCTGCGTATACGTGTTGCCGAAGCCGGCGCACTCACCGTCCTTCACCGGAATGCGCGTCGCGGTCTGGGCGACGCAGCCCGGCGGGGGCGTAACGGCCGCGGCGGCCTGGGTCGCGTCGGGGCTCTTGGGAGTGGCGGCGCAGGCCGAGAGCAAGGCGAGGCAGGCGCCGATGGCGAGTGGTTTCAGCATGGCAATCACCTCTATGAGGAGCCTATGCCCGTCCCTGGTGCGCTGCAAGGGATCCGCAACACCCCCCGAGGATTGCGCGCGGAATGCCGCGCAGGCCTTGAGGCAACGTGCCCGTCCGCTTACAAAAACGTACGACACGCGGGTGCGTTTACCTCATTCGGGAGAGGTCGGAAGCTTGTCGCCCGCCCTTGCCCGCAGGTACAATATGCGGCTTACCAAAAGGTCTCTCAGGACAAGCAGTTAGGACTATCGGGCAATGGCTTTAACCAGCGAGAAAAAGGGCGGGATCCTCGCGCAATTCCGCCGCGGGCCGAGCGATACCGGCTCCCCCGAGGTGCAGGTCGCGCTGCTCTCCGAGCGCATCAACGACCTCGGCGGGCACTTCACCACGCACAAGCGCGATCACGCCTCGAGGCGCGGGCTGGTGAAGATGGTCAATCAGCGCCGCAAGCTCCTCGACTACCTCAGAGACACCCAACCGCAGAAGTACCAGGAGCTCGTCGAGCGACTGGGACTGCGCCGCTGAGAACATCCGGGGCCGCCGTCATGGGACGCGCGGCCCTGTTGGTTTTCGGCCGAACCCACCACTTCCGAGGAATGAAGCCTTGAGCGTCGTCAGCAAGTCATTTCCGTATGGCCCGCACACGGTCACCATTGAGACGGGCGAATGCGCCCGCCAGGCCGAAGGTGCGGTACGCGTCTCCATGGGAGACACCGTGGTCCTCGTTACCGCCTGCGCGCAACAGAGCGCAGCGCCGGGACGGGATTTCCTTCCCCTCACCGTCAACTACGTCGAGAAGACTTATGCGGCGGGCCGTATCCCCGGCGGCTTCTTCAAGCGCGAGGGTCGGCCGACCGAGAAGGAGACGCTGACCTCGCGTCTCATCGATCGCCCCATCCGGCCGCTGTTCCCCGATAACTTCTACAACGACGTGCAGGTCGTGGCGACGGTGCTGTCGATGGATCCGGACATCGACGCCGACATCCCGGCGCTGCTCGGCGCCTCGGCGGCACTCGCGCTCTCGGGCATTCCTTTTAATGGTCCCATCGGCGCCGCGCGTGTCGGCTACCGCGACGGGCAGTACCTGCTCAATCCCACGGCGAAGGACCTCACCGAGTCGCAGCTGCACCTGGTGGTGGCGGGCACCGAGCATGCCGTGCTCATGGTCGAGTCCGAAGCCAAAGGCCTCTCCGAGGACGTCATGCTCGGCTCGGTGGTCTTCGGCCACGCGCAGATGCAGGTGGCCATCAGTGCCATCAAGGCGCTCGCCAGCGAGGCGGGTAAGGCGCGCTGGAACTGGCAGCCGGCGGCGGACAATGCCGAGCTCACCCAGGCGGTCGCGCTGCAGGCGCAGGCGGCATTGGGTCAGGCCTACAGCATCACCGAGAAGCAGCAGCGACACGCGCGCCTCACTGAGATAAAGAACCAGGTGCTCACCGCGCTCACCGGCGGCGACGCGCCTAAGTGGACCGAGGAAGCCGTCGAGAGCGTGCTGTTCAAGCTCGAGAGCAACATCGTGCGCCAGCGCATCCTCAACGGTGAGCCGCGCATCGACGGGCGCGACACGCGCACCGTGCGCCCGATCAACGTGCGGGTCGGCGTGCTGCCGCGTACCCACGGTTCGGCGTTGTTCACCCGTGGCGAGACGCAGGCGCTGGTGGTCACCACCCTCGGCACCACCCGCGATGCCCAGATCATCGACGGCCTTGAGGGCGAGCGGCGCGAGCCGTTCATGCTGCACTACAACTTCCCGCCGTTCTCGGTGGGCGAGACCGGCATGATGGGCTCGCCGAAGCGGCGCGAGATCGGACACGGCAACCTCGCCCGTCGCGGCGTGAACGCCGTGATGCCCGACATGAGCACCTTCCCGTACGTGATCCGCGTGGTCTCGGAGATCCTCGAGTCGAACGGCTCGAGCTCCATGGCGAGCGTGTGCGGCACGTCGTTGTCGCTCATGGATGCGGGTGTGCCGATCAAGGCTCCGGTGGCGGGCGTCGCCATGGGCCTGGTACTCGAGGGCAATCGCTACCAGGTGCTCACCGACATCCTCGGCGACGAGGATCACCTCGGGGACATGGACTTCAAGGTGGCCGGCACCAAGGACGGCGTGACCGCGCTGCAGATGGACATCAAGGTCGAGGGCGTCACGCCCGAGATCATGAAGGTGGCGCTCGAGCAGGCGCGCGACGGGCGGCTGCACATCCTCGGCGAGATGAACCGCGTGATCCATCAGTCGCGCGAGAAGATGTCCGAGTGGGCGCCGTCGATCATTACGCTCAAGATTGATCCGGAGAAGATCCGCGACGTCATCGGCAAGGGCGGCGCGGTCATTCGCCAGATCACCGAGGAGACCGGCACTACCATCGACATCGAGAGCGACGGCACGGTGAAGATCGCCTCGGTCGCCGGTACCGCCGGACGCGAGGCGCAGCGGCGCATCGAGCTCATCACCGCCGACGTTGAAGTGGGGCAGATCTACGAGGGCAAGGTTGCGCGCCTCATGGACTTCGGCGCGTTCGTCACCATCCTGCCGGGCCGCGACGGCCTGGTGCACATCTCGCAGATCTCGAACGAGCGCGTCGAGCGCGTCAGCGATAAGCTGCGCGAGGGCGATGTGATTCGCGTCAAGGTGCTCGAGGTCGACCGCCAGGGACGCATCCGCCTGTCGATGCGCGACGTCGACGCGCCGCATTAGCGGCTGAGCTGGTGCGGTCGCCGGCGGGCGCGCTCAGCCCTGCGGCGGCCGGCCGGCCGCCTGGCTGGCGAACTGGCGCAGGCTCTGCTCGAGATAGCTGCCCACCATGCCGCGGCCGGCGACCCCGTAGGAACGGATCACCTGCGAGAGGAAGTCACGGCTCATCAGCGGCTCATTGCCGTGCTCCTGCTCGGCGATCACCTGCAGCAGGATCGAGCGGGTGATGTCCCCCTGGGTCTTCTTGTCTATGACGACGAAGTCGATGCGCTCGATCACCAGCCGGCGGATGTCGGCGAGGGTGATGTAACGGCTCTCGACCGTGTCATACAACCGCCTGTTGGGATACTTTTTTATGGTGCGCGGTTCGCTCATCGCACGTCCCTCACTTTCGGTGGTGCACCTTCCTTAGTGCCGGGCGTCTAGCGCTACCTTAGTACAACGGCACTGCGAACCCAACTCCAAACATCCAACTTCCTTCCCGAGCCTATCCGGGCAGCAGCACCTCCGTCACTCCCTGGAATCGGTCCAGACTCCAGCGGCGGCGCGCCCACGCGAGAATGACAGCGGCAGGCTCGAGCTTGAGCGAGAGCGGCGGGTCCAGGCGAAGGAGCATAAGTGCCTGATATAGTTGACTTCCTGGCGCTTCTGGGGTGAGCGCCAGCGCGCGGCGGGATTTGCTGAGCTTGCCCCGAGCTGCCTCGACGACGAGCGGCAGGTGTGCGTAACGCGGCGTCGGTAGCGACAGAGCCCGCTGCAGCGCGATCTGCCAGGGGGTGTTGTCCAGGAGATCCGCGCCCCGTACGACATCGGTAATGCCCGCTTGCGCATCGTCGACCACGACCGCGAGCTGGTAAGCGAACACCCCGTCGCGGCGTCTCACTACCACATCGCCCCGCTCGCGCAGGCTGAATGCGCAGCGCCCCTGGGCGCGATCCTCGAAGGCGAGCTCGCCGTCATCGACACGGAAGCGCGTGGCCGTGGGACCGGCGCGCTGCGGACCGCCACGGCAGGTGCCACGGTAGCCGTCCTCGAGGCGCTCGGCTCGCGTGCAGCTGCACTCGAAGCTAAGACCGCGGGCCGTGAGCGTTGCGAGCGACTGCGCGTACCGGGCGGTGTGCTCGCTCTGGTATTCGACGCTGCCGTCCCACTCGAGACCGTGGGCTTCGAGGGTGCGCAGCATGGTGTCGGCGCACCCCGGGATCACCCGCTCGCGATCGAGATCCTCGATGCGCACCAGCCAGCGGCCGCCCGCCTTACGGGCGTCGAGGAAGCTGCCGAGAGCGGCAACCAGGGAGCCGAGGTGCAGTGGCCCGGTGGGCGAGGGCGCGAAGCGCCCGAGATAGCTCGCGGTCGCTGCGCTAGCGGTAGCGGTCGTCGCGGTCGCCGTACTGGCGCTCGCGCCGCTCACGCCGCTCCTGCGCCTCGATGCTGAGGGTGGCGACGGGGCGCGCCTCGAGGCGCTTGATCCCGATCTCCTCGCCCGTCTCGAGGCAGTAGCCGTAGGAGCCGTCCTCGATGCGCTTCAGCGCATCGTCGATCTTGCGTATCAGTTTGCGCTCGCGGTCGCGCGTGCGCAGCTCGAGGCTGAATTCCTCTTCCTGGGTGGCGCGATCGTTGGGGTCGGGGAAGTTCGCCGCCTCGTCCTTCATGTGCGAGACGGTGCGGTCGACCTCGACCATCAGGTCGCGCTTCCAGCTGTTGAGGATGCTGCGGAAGTGGTCGAGCTGCTCCTTGCTCATGTACAGCTCGCCGCGCTTGACGATATACGGCTGGACGTTGCGCGGTCCGGCCAGCAGGCTCCCGGGCTCGGCGGCTTCGACGTCGTCGGTCTCGGAGCCCGGGGCGCCAGCAGCGCGCGCCGGCGTTACGGCGGCTGCCGCACTCGGGCGGGTGAGCCCACGCGGCGCGGGCGTCGCGGGACGTGCCGGCCTCACTTTCTCAGCCGGTGGCCCGGCCAGCACAGGTGCGGCGTGCGCGGCGGCCTTCTTCGGCGGGGCTGCGCTCTTGCGTCCGTGGGCGGCCGAGCGGCCGCGCGCGGCCTCGCTCTTGCGTGCTGCGGCGATCTTGCGAACGGCAGGCCGGGCGGCCGCCTTGCGGCCCTTGGCGGACTTCGGCGCTGCTCTCTTGGCCGGCATCAAAACGCTCCTCGAACGATGGTCTGGCTCGCGAAGAACGCGCGATTATACCGGCCGACTTTGGCGTGTACAGATGCCGCCGGGCGGCGCCTTTGCCGGGTGCAGCGCAGCGTTGGCCCGGGCCCCATCAGGGCAGAGTCACCGGCGGAGCCGGCTGCCAGCCGGGCTGTCGGTGCTCGGCGACAACGGTAGTGCAGATCCCGCCGCGCACGTTGAAGCGCGCGGTCAGGCGCAGGAACCGCGCCTCGAGCGCACCGTGCACGTGATCGGCAATCTCGTTGGTCACGGCCTCGTGAAAGGCGCCGCGGTCGCGGAACGACCAGATGTAGAGCTTGAGAGACTTCAGCTCCACGCAGCGCCGGTCGGGCACGTACTCGAGATCGAGCGTGGCGAAGTCCGGCTGCCCGGTGCGTGGACACAGGCAAGTGAACTCCGGGATCTGCACACGGATGGTGTAGTCGCGCGCGAGCTGCGGATTAGCAAAGGTTTCGAGCTCCGTGGTGGGCGTCGACGGCATATTCCTCTACACTACACCATCCCCGGATGACCGGGACGCGGGGGGCAGAAGGCAAGCGATGCGGCTGACCAAGATCAAGCTCGCCGGCTTCAAATCCTTCGTCGATCCCACCCACATCAGTCTCGCCAGCAATCTCACCGGTGTCGTCGGTCCCAACGGCTGCGGCAAGTCGAACGTCATCGACGCCGTACGCTGGGTGATGGGCGAGCTGTCCGCCAAGTACCTGCGCGGCGACAGCATGGCGGACGTAGTGTTCAACGGCTCGAGCGCGCGCAAGCCGGTCGGCACCGCCACCGTCGAGCTGGTATTCGATAACGCCGACGGCAAGATCGGCGGGCCGTACGCGAGCTACGGCGAAATCTCGCTCAAGCGGGCGGTGTCGCGCGACGGCCAGTCGGCCTACTTCATCAACGGCGTGCGCTGCCGTCGCAAGGACATCACCAATCTCTTCCTCGGCACCGGCCTCGGTGCGCGCAGCTACGCCATCATCGAGCAGGGCATGATCACGCGCGTGATCGACGCCAAGAGCGAGGACATGCGGGCGTTCGTCGAGGAGGCGGCCGGCATCTCCCGCTACAAGGAGCGGCGCAAGGAGACCGAGGCGCGCATCGCCGAGACGCGCGAGAACCTCGAGCGGCTGCAGGACCTGCGTGATGAGGTGGAGAAGCAGATCCGCCATCTGCAGCGTCAGGCGGCCACGGCGCGGCGCTACCAGGCGCTCAAAGACACCGAGCGCCGCCTCACCGCCGAGCTGATCGCGCTGCGCTTGCGTGACCTGGACAGCGGCGCGGAAGTTCACGACGCGGAATTGCGCGGCTGCGAGCTCGCCATGCAGGCGCAGCTCACGGCGCAGCGCACCGCGGAGGCGCAGCTCGAGAAGCAGCGCGTCGCGCAGAGCGAGCGTGGCGAGCAGCTGTCGGCGGTCCAGGCGCGCTACTACGAGGCCGGCGCCGACATCTCACGCCTCGAGCAGACGCTCGAGCACACGCGCGAGCTGCGCGAGCGACAGCGCGACGACCTCACGCAGGCCACCGCCACGCTCACCGAGCTCGCCGCGCACATCGCGCGCGACGAGGAGCAGCTGCAGGCGACTCGCGCGGAGCTCGCCCGGCTGGCACCCGAGCTCACGGCGGCCTCGCGATGCGAGCAGCGTGCCGCCGCGGCGCTCGAGGCGGTCGAGCGTGAGCTCAACGACGCCCAGCAGCGCTGGGAGGCGCACACCTTGCAATCCGGTGCCGCCGGGCAGGACGCGCAGGTCGAGCGCACGCGCATCGAGCAGCTCACGATGCAGCTGACGCGCCTCGCGGCGCTTGCCGCACGCCTCACGGCCGAGCGTCAGACGCTCGCGCAGGCGGGCGGCGACGACGAGCTGCGGCAGCTCACCGACGCCGAGGCACGCGCGCGCCTCGCCAGCGATGCGCGCAGCGCGGCACTCGAGGCCGCACAGGAGCGGCTGCAGGCAGCGCGCAGCGTGCAGCACGCCGCGGAGGTCGCGCTCGAGGAGTCGCGCGCCACACGCGCCGGCGCCCGGGCCGAGCTCACCACGCTCGAGGCGCTGCAGAGCGCGGCGCTCGAAGGCCGCACCGGCGAGGCTCCGGCGTGGCTCAAGGGGGCGGGCCTCGCCGGCCAGCCACGACTCGCGGCTACCCTCGAGGTGGAGTCCGGCTGGGAGCGGGCAGTCGAGACGGCGCTCGGCGACTACCTGGAGGCCGTGTGCGTGCCACGCCTCGAGGATGTGGCTGCGGCGATCGGTACGCTCACCGCCGGACGCGTCACCCTCATCGAGAAGGGCGCGGCCGGACGCGGTCGTGCGCGCACGCTCGCGGCCCACGTGTCAGGTCCTCCCGCGGTACTCGCGCGGCTGGCCGCAGTGCGCACCGCCGATTCGCTCGCCGCGGCGCTCAAGGAGCGCGGCGGCCTCGCCGAGGGCGAGTCCCTGATGACGCGTGCCGGAGAGTGGCTGGGGCGCGACTGGCTGCGGGTCAGCCGCGGCGCCGATCCACGTGAGGGCGTGATCGCGCGCGAGCAGCGGCTGACCGAGCTGCGCGCGGCGGTGACGGCGACGGAGCAGCGGGCGGAGGCGGCGCAAGCCGCACTCGCCGCGGCGCGCGCCGAGCTGACTGAGGCCGAGGCGGCCGGCGATCTGGCCCAGCAGGCGATCCGGCAGGCGCACTCGGAGCACGCCGACCTGCGCGCGGCGCTCGAGGCCGGGCGGGTGCGCGCCGAGGAATCCACGCTGCGGGCGGCGCGGCTCGGGCACGAGGCGGCGGAGATGGACCGCGAGCAGTCCACGGCTGCGGCGGCGCTGGCGCGCGCCCAGCAGGCGCTGGCCCGAGCGCAAGACGCGAGCGGACAGCTGGCAGCGGCGCGCGCGACCCTCGAAGCGGAGCGCGAGGCGCAGCGCGTGCGGCTCGGTGCGGCACGCGGCGCTCTGCAGGCGGCGCAGCTCGCCGCGCGTGACTTGCACGTGCGCGTCGAGACGCGCCGCTCCACCGAGGGTTCGGTGGCAGTCGCGGTGAGCCGGATGCTCGAGCAGCGCGAGCAGCTGTCGCGGCGGCGCGCCGCATTGGAAGAGGAGCTGGCTTCGGGAGACGAGCCGATCATCCAGGTGCAGGCGCGGCTCGGCGAGGCGCTGGCGCGGCGCCTCAAGGTCGAGTCGGAGCTGTCCGTCGCGCGCACCGCGCTCGAGGAGGCGGATCTCGCGCTGCGCGCGCTGGATGAGGAGCGCCTCGCCGCCGAGCTGCGCGTGAGCGCTGCGCGCGAGGCGATGGATGCCGCGCGCCTTGCAGCCCAGGAGACGCACGTGCGCCGGGCGGCGCTCGCCGAGCAGTTCGCCGAGACCCGCTGCGAGCTCGCCGCGGTGCTCGCGGGGCTCGCCGCACAAGCGAGCGTCGGCGCCTGGGAGCAGTCGCTCACCGAGGCGCGCGCCGACATCGAGCGGCTCGGCCAGGTGAACCTGGCGGCCATCGATGAGCTCAGGGACCAGACGCAGCGCAAGGAATACCTCGACCGGCAGTTCGCCGACCTCACGGCCGCGCTCGACACGCTCGCCGAGGCCATGCGCCGTATCGACCGCGAGACGCGCAGCCGCTTCGATGACACCTTCGAGCGCATCAACGCGGGCCTGCGCGACAAGTTCCCGCGCCTGTTCGGCGGCGGCCATGCCTATCTCGAGCTGGTGGGCGAGGACAAGCTGACCGCCGGCGTGGCCGTCATGGCGCGGCCGCCGGGCAAGAAGAACAGCACCATCCACCTGCTGTCGGGCGGTGAGAAGGCGCTCACCGCCGTGGCGCTGGTGTTCGCGATCTTCGACCTGAATCCCGCGCCCTTCTGTCTGCTCGATGAGGTGGACGCGCCGCTCGATGAGTACAACGTCGGGCGCTTCTGCGACATCGTGCGCGACATGTCCGCGCGCGTGCAGTTCGTATTCATCACGCACAACAAGGCCACCATGGAGCTCGCTTCGCAGCTGATCGGCGTCACCATGGTCGAGCCGGGCGTGTCACGCCTGGTCACGGTCGACGTCGACGAGGCGGTGCGGCTTGCGGCGGTCTGATGGAGGAGGCGGCGGTTGTCTGAGCTGCGCTGGGCGCTGCTGATACTGGGCGTGGCGTTCTTCGCCGTGCTCACGGTGTGGGAGCTGCGTCGCCCGCGACAGGCGCGCAGCAGCCAGCCGGGGCCGCAGCCGACGCGCCCGCCCGAGACCGACTTCGAGCTTCCCGAGATGCACGCCCGCGAGCCACTCGCCGGCCGCTACCCGCCGCTCGTCGAGCTGCCGGACGAGCCGGCCGCCGTCCCGGTGCTCGCGCCGGCAGCCGCAGACACGGCCGAGGCGGCGTACCCGGACGAGGCGCACGCGGACGCGACTGCAGCCACCGAGGCAGAGGCGGACGCAGCCGGGCCAGAGACGGCGGAGCCGCAGGTGGCGGAGCCCTACATCGCACCGGAGGATGACGCGGGGCAGGACGGGGCGCCAGAGGAGCAAGAGGCTTCCGCGGCCGACTTTGCGCAGCCCGCACCGCGCGCTCTGCCGGAGCTGCCGGCCGCGCCTGCGCCGCTGGTCGACTGGCCGCCGGATGCCGAGCGCCGTGTGGTCGCGCTGCGCCTGGTTGCGACGCAGGCGGAGCGCTTCGCCGGGCGCTCGCTGCGCCAGGCGCTGGCGGCCGAGGGCTTCGTGCTCGGGCGCTTCGACATCTTCCACAAGGGCGACGAGGAGCGGCGCGCGGTGCTCTCCGCCGCGAGCCTCAGCCGGCCGGGAACCTTCGACGTGGACACTATGGATTCGCAGCACTTCGGTGGCCTGTCGCTGTTCGCCGTGCTGCCGGGGCCGATGTCCCCGCCGCAGGCGTTCGAGCAGCTGGTGACGACGGCCCGCAGCCTCAACAACCGTCTGTGCGGCGTACTGCAGGACGAGAGCGGCATGCCGCTCACTCCGGCGCGCATCGCCACGTTGCGTGAACGACTCTCGAGCGGGGTCCCCTCGTGACAGGCGACCCGGCGGCGCGCGCCGCCGAGTTGCGCGCGCAGCTGAAGCAGCACGACTACCGCTATTACGTGCTCGACGACCCGTCGGTCCCGGATGCCGAGTACGATCGGCTGATGCGGGAACTGCGCGCGCTCGAGGCCGCACATCCCGAGCTCGTTACGCCTGACTCCCCCACGCAGCGCGTCTCCGGCACGCCGAGCAGCGCCTTCGGCGAGGTCGTGCACCGCCTGCCGATGCTGTCGCTCGACAATGCCTTCAGCGACGACGAGGTGCGCGCCTTCGACCGGCGCATCCACGAGCGCCTTGCAAGGCAGGGCGAGCTCGACTACGTCGCCGAACCGAAGCTCGACGGGCTCGCCATCACCTTGATCTACCGCCACGGCGCTCTCACCCGCGCCGCGACCCGCGGTGACGGCGTCACCGGCGAGGATGTGACCGCCAACGTGCGCACCATCCGCAGCGTGCCGCAGCGGCTGCATGGGCGCGCCCTGCCGCTCATCGAGGCGCGCGGCGAGGTATTCATGCCGCTCAGGGGCTTCGAGCGCATGAATGCCCGGGCTGCGCAGCGCGGCGAGAAGGTGTTCGTCAATCCGCGCAATGCCGCCGCCGGGAGCCTGCGCCAGCTCGATCCGGCGATCAGCGCGGCCCGGCCGCTCGATGCCTTCTTCTACGGGCTCGGAGAGCTCGAGGGCGCGCAGCTCCCGGCAGGTCAGACGCAGCTGCTCGAGCTGCTGCGCGAGCTCGGACTGCCGGTGTCGCCCGATGTCCGCACGGTGCACGGCGTCGAGGGCTGCCTCGGCTATTACCGGGAGCTGGGCGCGCGGCGCAGCAGGCTGCCGTACCAGATCGACGGTGTCGTCTATAAGCTCGACTCGCGCGCCGACCAGGAGCGCATGGGCTTCGTATCGCGCGCGCCGCGCTGGGCGGTCGCACACAAATTCCCGGCGGAAGAGGCGCTGACGGTAGTGAAGGACATCGAGTTCAACGTCGGCCGTACCGGGGCGCTCACCCCGATCGCGCGCCTCGAACCGGTATTCGTCGGCGGAGTGACGGTGAGCAACGTGACGCTGCACAACATCGACGAGGTGCACCGCAAGGACGTGCGTGTGGGCGACACCGTGACCGTGCGCCGCGCCGGGGACGTGATCCCGGAGCTCGTGGGCGTGATCCTCGAGAAACGCCCGCAGCCTGCGCCGCCGCAGGTCGAGCTGCCCGCGCGCTGCCCGGTGTGTGGCTCGCAGGTGCTCAAGGTTGAGGGCGAGGCGGTGGCGCGCTGCACCGGGGGCTTCACCTGCCGGGCGCAGCGCCAGGAGGCGCTGCGGCACTTCGCCAGCCGCCGCGCGCTCGACATCGAGGGCCTGGGCGACAAGGTGATCGAGCAGCTCGTCGAGCGCGAGCTGGTGCGCTCGCCCGCGGACCTCTACTCGCTCAGCACCGCGCAGCTCGCCGAGCTCGAGCGCATGGGCGAGAAATCCGCCGCCAACCTCGTGGCGGCCATCGCCGAGAGCAAAGAGACCACGCTCCCGCGCCTGCTGTACGGGCTCGGGATACGCGAGGTCGGCGAAGCTACGGCTCTCGCGCTCGCGCGTCACTTCGGTACGCTCGAGGCGCTGATGCGCGCGAGCGAGGAGCAGATCCAGCGGGTCGAGGACGTCGGGCCGGTGGTCGCCGCACAGGTCGCGGCCTTCTTCGCCTCGGAAGATCACCGCAGGGTCATCAAGGCCTTACGTAATAAAGGTGTCAAGTGGCCTGATATGGAACACTCGCCGGTTGGCAGCGCAGGCGCGCCGCTCGCCGGCAAGACCTTCGTGCTCACCGGAACCCTGACGGGCATGAGCCGCGAGCAGGCGCAGGAGGCGCTCACGCTGCGCGGCGCGAAGGTGGCGGGGAGTGTCTCGAAGAAGACCAGCTTCCTAGTCGCCGGGGCGGATGCCGGCTCGAAGCTCAAGCGGGCGCAGCAGCTCGGCATCGAGGTGCTCGACGAGCAGCAGTTCGCGCAGCTCCTTGAGGACAATACCCCGGCCTGAGCAGCGCACCGCGCTCACTCG
This sequence comes from uncultured Gammaproteobacteria bacterium, assembly GCA_963804465.1. GTDB lineage: Bacteria > Pseudomonadota > Gammaproteobacteria > Steroidobacterales > Steroidobacteraceae > 13-2-20CM-66-19. The sequence goes on along the minus strand of CAWDQL010000009.1, from coordinate 126,657 downwards.
AGCGCGGTGCGGCTACCTTCAGTCCTAGGGCTTGGTCGCCGGCGCGCCAGCCGGGGCGGGCGATGCCGGAGTTGCCGGCGCCGCGGGCGCCAGTGCGGGCGCCGGCAGGCTGGCCGCGGGCGACTCGAGCGTCTTGGTCACCTTCGCCGTGCGCATCAGCTCATCCATGTAGGCGCGGAACTTCTTGGCCTCGACGATCTGCTCGACCCGCTGCTTCGCCTGATCGAAGGGCGGCGGCGACAGCGGGCGCGACTCGACCAGCTGCAGGATGTGCCAGCCATAGGAAGTCTGCACCGGGGTCTTGGTGTAGTCGCCGGGCTTCAAGCCTGCGAGCGCGTTCATCAGCTGCGGCGGCATTCCGGCGCGCAGCCAGCCGATGTCCCCGCCGTTGCTCTTGGAGGGGTCCATGGACTCGACCTTGGCGAGGTCCTCGAACTTCTCGCCCCGGTCGAGCCGCTGGATGAGCTTCTCGGCGAACGGCTCGGTGGCCACCAGGATGTGGCGCGCGTGGTATTCCATCTTGGGCGCCTGGGCCATGTCGGACTCGTACTCGGCGCGCAGCTCGCTCTCGGTCGGCTTCCGGTCCTTGAGGTAGTGGTCCGACAGCGCCTGCTCCAGCACGTTGAGGCGCGACAGCTCGAGGATGTAGGCGGTGTCGCCGGTCTTGTCGATGCCCTGGCGGACCGCCTCCTGCGACACCAGCTCGGCGCGCACCAGGTTGTCGAGCAGCTTGTCGCGCACGTCGGGCGGGAGCTCCGCCGCGGGCTTGCCGGTCGCGCCCTTGACGTAGTAGTCGTAGAGATCGCGCGCGATCGGCACGCCGTTCACGGTCGCGACGGGCGGCGAGCTGTCGGCCGGCGTGCTCGACTTGGGTTGGCAAGCGGCGAGTACGCCGAGGGTCGCGGCGAGCAGGAGGAGGCGGGGAGGGGTGAGGGTCATACGGAGCATCCCGTTAGGTTGAGGGTCAGTCGTTCTCGTCGGCGGTGCGCGCCGTGATGTTGAGCGCATGCACCGAAGTCTTGAGCAGCGGCGCGAGCGCCGCATACACCATGCGATGACGCTCCAGCGCCGAGCGTCCGCGAAACGCTTCCGACACCAGCGCGACGCGAAAGTGCCCGCGGCCGGCGGCCGCATGGCCCGCATGCCGCGCGCCGTCGTCGCTGATCTGCAGCGCACTGGGCGCGAGCTCGCGCTCGAGCGCCGCGCGCATCTGCGCCATCACGGCATTACCTGCCGCGACCATCGCCGCTCTGCAGCGCCTGCGCCGCGGGGCTCACCGCACGTGCGGCGATCCACAGCACCTGCGCCAGCACGAACAGCAGCATGAGTACGAAGTCGACCAGCTTCAACGCCACCCACGCGCGCTCGCTCATATACATGAGCACCACGACGTTGAGCGCGCCGAGCAGGAAATAGAACAGCACCCACAGCAGATTGAGGCGGCGCCACAGCGCGGCACTCACCTGCAGCCGCGCGCCGAACGCCTCGGTCAGTGCGGGCCCGAGCAGCCGCTCGGTGAGCGTGCGCTCGCCGAGCCACCGGCTGCCGAGGAAGGCGAGGCTCGCCAGCCAGAAGAACACCGTGGGCTTCCACTGGATGAACACCCGGTCGTGGAGCAGCAGCGTCGCGCCGCCGAAGATCAGCACCAGCAGGGTCGACAGCGCGTGCAGCGGCGGAATGCGCTTCAGCCGCAGCCAGTCGAGGGCGAGCAGCAACAGCATCGCCGCCATCAGCACCGCGGTCGCGACGTACAGGCCGCGCAGGTAATACGCGGCGGCGAACGCCACGAGCGGCGCGAACTCAGTGAGGGCCTGCATGGGTTGTAAGCGGCGGTGGTGGCGGCGGTCAGGGGTATACGGCGCAAACGGCCGCGTATATTGTCACGCCCCGCGTCCGACTTCCACGCACGCCCGCGATGGCCGAGCTGCTCGAACTGCACCCCGTCGATCCGCAGCCGCGCCTCATCCATCGCGCCGCCGAGGTGGTGCGCGCCGGCGGTCTCATCGCCTATCCGACCGACTCCTGCTATGCGCTCGGCTGGCACATGGGCGATAAGGATGCGCTCGAGCGCGTACGGCGCATCCGCCAGGCCGATCGCCATCACCATTTCACGATGGTGTGCGCCGATCTCGCCGCGGTGGGGCGTTTCGCGCTGCTCGAGACCTGGCAGTTCCGCATCCTCAAGGCCTGCCTGCCGGGTCCCTATACCTTCCTGCTGCGCGCCACGCGCGACACCCCGCGCCGCGCGCAGCACCAGCGCCGACGCACCATCGGCGTGCGTATCCCGGACCACGCGGTGCCGCGCCTGCTGGTGCGCGATCTCGGCGAGCCGCTCATGAGCTCCACGCTCCTGCTGCCCTCCGAGCCGCAGCCGCTCACCGAGGCGCGCGAGATCCAGCGGCGTCTCGCGCACGAGCTCGATGCGATACTCGATGGCGGGGACTGCGGCATCGAGCCGACCACGGTCGTCGACCTGTCGGTATCGCCGCCCGTGATCGTGCGCGTCGGCAAGGGCGCACTCGGTCCGATCACCGGGCGTGCGCTATAATTCAGCGCGTGAGCCACGGCCCCATCCTCATGAGACCTGCAGTGCCGCTGCGGGGAGGCACGTGAGCTCGCCCGCGCCGGCACGGCGCGTGCTGTCCGGCATGCGGCCTACCGGACGGCTGCACCTCGGCAACTACCACGGCGCGCTGCGCAACTGGGTGGAGCTGCAGTACCAGTACGACTGCTTCTTCTTCGTCGCCGACTGGCACATGCTCACGACCGGCTACGACGACACCACGCAGCTGCAGGAGCACGTGCGCGAGGTACTGATCGACTGGCTGGCGGCGGGCCTCAATCCCGGGGTGGCGACGCTCTTCATCCAGTCGCACGTACCCGAGCACGCCGAGCTGCACCTGCTGCTGTCGATGATCACCCCGCTCGGCTGGCTCGAGCGCGTGCCGAGCTACAAGGACCAGCAGGAGCAGCTCAAGGAGAAGGACCTCGCCACCTACGGCTTCCTCGGCTACCCGCTGCTGCAGAGCGCCGACATTCTGGTGTACCGCGCGGCCTACGTGCCGGTGGGCGAGGACCAGGTGGCGCACGTCGAGCTGACGCGCGAGACCGCACGCCGCTTCAACCACATCTACGGGCGCGAGCCGGATTTCGAGGCCAACGCCGAGCGCGCCGTGAAGAGCCTCGGCTCGCGCAACGCCACCACCTACCGGCAGCTGCGCCGCAAGTTTCAGGAGAGCGGCGACACCGAGGCGCTGGAGCGCGCCCGGGCACTGGTGCAGGGGAACAACCGCATCACGGTCGCCGACCGCGAGCGGCTGCTCGGCTTCCTCGAGGGAAGCGGCGTCAGCATCCTGCCCGAGCCGCGGGTGCTGCTTACCTCAACCCCCAGGGTGCCGGGGCTCGACGGCCGCAAGATGTCCAAGTCCTACGGCAACACCATCGGGCTGCGCGAGGATCCGGACACGGTGGTGCAGAAGCTCAAGACCATGAAGACCGATCCGGCGCGCGTACGGCGCACCGATCCCGGCGACCCGGAAAAGTGCCCGGTATGGGATCTGCACAAGATCTATTCCGACGACGCCACGCGCAAGTGGGCGAGCGAGGGCTGCCGCAGCGCCGGCATCGGTTGCCTCGAGTGCAAGCAGCCGGTGATCGAGCGCATCGTCGAGGAGATCGGCGGCATGCGCCGGCGCGCTCAGGAATTCGAGGACAACCCCGAGACGGTGCGCAACATCGTCGCCGAGGGAGCCGACAAGGCGCGCGCGGCGGCGCGCGACACGCTCGATGAAGTGCGCCGCCGCATGCACCTGCGCGCGGATTGACCATGAAGCCGAACCTGACGATCGTGGTCTCCAACGCTGCGCTGCCGCCGGTGCCGCCGGAGGGCGCCCCCGAACAGGTGGAGATGCCGTTTGCGGTGGTGAACGGCGAGCCGTTCTCGCAGCTGCCGCGCGACCTCTACATCCCGCCGCAGGCGCTCGAGGTGTTCCTCGAGGCCTTCGAGGGGCCGCTCGACCTGCTGCTGTACCTGATCCGGCGACAGAACCTCGACATCCTCGATATCCCGCTCGCCGAGATCACCCGCCAGTACATGCAGTACATCGAGCTGATGCAGGACCTGCAGCTCGAGCTCGCCGGGGAATACCTGGTGATGGCCGCGACGCTCGCCGAGATCAAGTCGCGCATGCTGCTGCCGCGGCCGCGCAGCGGCGAGGACGAGGGCGAGGACCCGCGCGCGGAGCTGGTGCGTCGGCTGCAGGAGTACGAGCGTTTCAAACGCGCCGCGCAGGAGATCGATACGCTCAACCGCCTCGAGCGCGACGTATGGCCGACCTCGGCCGAGCTCAAGGAGCGGCGCGTGGTGCACACGCTTCCGCAGGTGACGCTGCAGGAGATGCTGCTGGCGTTCAAGGACGTGGTGGCGCGCGCGGAGATGTTCGCCCACCATCACATCCAGCGCGAGCGGCTGTCGGTCGGCGAGCGCATGAGCGACATTCTGGCGGCGCTCGGCGCGGCCGGCTTCCTCGAGTTCGGGCAGCTGTTCCGGCCCGAGGAGGGCCGCATGGGCGTGACCGTGACCTTCGTCGCGATCCTCGAGCTCATGCGCGAAGGCCTGATCGACATCGTGCAGGCGGAAGCCTACGCCCCGCTGCACGTGCGCGCGGCCGCGCCGCAACGCACGCTGCGGGTGGTGGCCGACAACACGCCGCAGCAGGCGCCCGATTCCGACACCAAGGCGGCCAGACGCGCGCCGGCCGGTGACCCCGACGAGGATCCCGCATGAACCAGTCATACGTGAAGAACGTCATCGAGGCCGCGCTGCTCGCCGCCGGGCAGCCGCTTCCCGTGGCCGAGTTCGCGCGGCTGTTCGAGGAGGGGAACCGCCCGACCCCGCAGCAGCTGCAGGCGGCGCTCGAGGCGCTGGCGGCGGAGTACGCCGATCGCGGCATCGAGCTCAAGCACACCGCCAGCGGCTTTTCGATCCAGGTGCGACGCGAGCTGGCCGCGGAGATCTCGCGCCTCTGGCCGGAGCGCACCGTGCGCTACTCGCGGGCGCTGCTGGAGACGCTGGCGCTGATCGCCTACCGCCAGCCGATCACGCGCGCGGAGATCGAGGCGGTGCGCGGCGTCGCCGTCAATCCCAACATCGTGCGCACCATGATCGAACGAAACTGGGTGCGGGTCGTCGGGCACCGCGACGTGCCGGGCCATCCCGAGCTGCTCGGCACGACGCGCGAGTTCCTCGACTACTTTGGCCTCAAGAGCCTCGATGAGCTGCCGCCGCTGTCGGAGCTCAGGGCGATCGGGGATCTGAACCTGGAGCTGACACTCGCGGGTGAGGAAGGGCCGACGGCCGGAGCGGCGAGCGCCGGCGGCGGCACACCGCTCGATACGCTCGAGGCCGACGACGCGACCGAGGACGACGAGCTGTCCGCCGGCACCGACGGCTCGCACGAGCTGGTCGCCGCGCCGCGCGATCTGGACGGCTGATGCGCCGTCGCCTGGCGGCGCGCCCGGCGCCGCGCGCGGCGGCGGTGCGGGCTGCGACCAGCGCGGGTCCCGAGCGACTGCAGAAGCTCCTGTCGCGCTCGGGAATGGCCTCGCGCCGCGAGGTCGAGGGCTGGATCCGCGCCGGCCGCCTCACCGTCAACGGCGAAGTCGCAGCGCTCGGCAGCCGCGCGCACTCGAGCGATGAGCTCAGGCTCGACGGCCGGCGCATTCGCCTCAGCTCCCCGCCCGGGGCGGCGCGCGTATTCCTCCTGCACCGCGCGCCGGGCGAGGCGCTCGAGGAGACCCTGACGCGGCTGCCGCGGCGTGCGGGCAAGCGTTTCATCGCCGTGAGCCCGATGCCGCGGATCGACGGCGGGCTTGAGCTCGTCACACCGGACGGCGCGCTGGCGCTCAAATTGCAGCGTCGGGTGCGCTGCCTCGCGAGCGAGTTCGGGGTGCGGCTGCGGGGCGAGCTCGCGAAGACGCAGCATGCGGGAATCTTAAGCGGCGCGCTCGACAGCGGCGCGCAGCTTGCCGTCGAGCGCTGCGATCCGGCGGGGGGCGAGGGCGCGAATCGCTGGTACACCGTGCGCGTAAGCGGCGCGAGCGGCAAGGAGGTGCGGCAGCTGTTCGAGCGGCAAGGCGCGCTGGTGAGCCGCGTGCTGCGCACGCAGCTCGGGTCCGTGGCGCTGCCGCGAGCCCTGGGGCGCGGTCAGCTGCGCGAGCTCGAGCCGGGGGAAGTCGCTTCGCTCATCGCGCCGCCGGCGGAGCCCGCCGGGACCTGAGCATCGAAGGCGCGGCCCGTGACGCCGCGGCTCGCAGGCCCGAGGAGCGCCACATAAGGACCGGTGAGCGCCTCTGCAGTCGGCACCGAGGCGAGGTCCTCGGCCGGGTACGCCTGGCGACGCATCGCGGTGCGCGCGCGCCCCGGGTTGAGGGTGTTGACGCGGATCGCGCTCACCCGCTCGAGCTCATCGGCGAGCACCTGAGAGAGCCCCTCGAGGGCGAACTTCGAGACCGCGTACGCGCCCCAGTAGGCGCGGCCGCGCCGGCCGACGCTGCTCGAGGTGAACACCACGGAGGCGTCGGCGGATTTCTTCAGCGCCGGCAGCAGCACCTGGGTGAGGGCAAAGGCCGCGGTGAGATTGACGTGCAGCACCCGGCACCAGGTCGGCACGTCGTAGTGCTCGATGGGAGTGAGCTGACCCAGGAGCCCCGCGTTGTGCAGCAGGCCGTCGAGCTGACCGTAGCGCTCGCTCAGTGCCTGCGCCAGCGCGTCGTAGTCGCCAGCCAGCGCATGCTCGAGATCGAGCACGCCGATGCTCGCCTCGGGCGCACCCAGGGCGGCGATCTCGGCGTGCACCGCCTCGAGCTTCTTTTCGTTGCGACCGATGAGCACCACGCTGGCGCCGTGGCGCGCGCAGTCGAGCGCCACCGCGCGCCCGATTCCGGTGCTCGCGCCGGTAATGGCGATAACGCGCCCGGCGAGCTCGTCGGCCAGCGCCTGGTGTGTGCGCGGATCGAAGCCGTCGGTCAAGCGAGGGGTCTCCCGTCAGTGCTGCAGCGCTACAGGGCCAGGCGGCCTGAGTCCGCGCGCCGTGCCGCGCGCCAGGCACGCCAGCCGTCGAGCGGCGCGTGATGGTCGCTTGCCGGCGGCGCCCCCGGCAAGCGTCGCTCGGCACGCCGCGAATCGAGGTGCGCGAGCGCCGCCCAGACGAGCAGCGGACGGAGCGCGGGCTGCGCCGGCGGCGGCACTGCGTGCACCGCCCGCGCGAGCTGCGCGCGTAGCTCCTGGTGGCGCTCGGCAAGGCGCGCCGCGAGCGCCGGCGCCCACGGCGGCGACGGGAATTCCTGCGCGTCCACTCCGGCGGCAACGAGCTCCTCGAGCGGCAGCCGCAAGCGCCCCAGGCGGGCATCGCGCGCCAGGCTCCCGAGGAGCTCGGTCTCACGCAGCGCCGCGCCGAGGGCGCGTGCCACGGCCACGTCGAGCTGCGGGGCGGCGAACTTTGCGAGCGGCACGACCAGTGCTCCGGCCCAGCGCTCACAGTAGCCGCCGAGCTCGCGCCGTGTGCCGAAGGTCGCGGCGGCCAGGTCCCACGCCGCCACGTCGATCAGGCCGGAAAGTCCCGCAAGCGGCGCCGGATCGCGGCCGGCGAAGCACTCGAGCAGCGTGCGGGTCAGCGGGTGCGCGGGCTGCGACTCGGCGCAGCGCACACACTCCTCGCGCCACCACGCGAGGCGGGCGTGCGCGACCTGGTGATCGAGTCCGAACTTAAGGCTCGCGGCGATCTCGTCCTCGAGGGCGCCAAGCGCCGCAAGCAGCGGCCGCTGTTCCTCGCGTGCGTACAGCCAGGCCAGGGCGCGGGTCGCGGAGGCCACCGGCCGAGCCGGCGTCATTCGCTCGAGGCCGGCGGGTCGGCGAGCGTCGGCGTCGTGCCGGTGTTGCGCGCGAGCTCGGTCACCTGCTCGAGCACCGGGAGCGGTGCATCGGCGGTCACGCCGAGCTCAGTGAAGCGCCGTGCCTGCGGCAGCACCTGCCGCTCGAGCGATCCCACCGCGGCGTTATAGGCCTCGACCGCCGCGGCCAGCCGCTGCCCCATGCGCGCCAGGTGCCCGTCGAAAGTCGCGAGCCGCCGGTACAGCTCCTGGCCCAGGTCGCGGATGATCGCGGCGTTGTGCGCCACCTCCGACTGCCGCCACCCGTAGGCGACCGTCTTGAGCAGTGCGATCAGGGTCGAGGGCGTGGTGATGATGACGCTCTGCGCGAGCGCGTTCTCGAGCAGCTCCGGGCGCTCGGCGAGAGCTGCGGACAGGAACTGATCGCCGGGCAGGAACAGCACGGCGAACTCCGGACTGCGCTCGAACTGGGCCCAGTAGCTCTTGGCGGCGAGCTCGCGCACCCGCGCCTCGACCTGGCTCGCATGGCGCTTGAGCGCCTGGGCCCGCTCCTCGTCGCTCGCGGCCTCGAGCGCGAGCAGGTAGGCATCGAGGGGCGTCTTGGCATCGATCACCAGGTCGCGCGCCTCCGGCATGTGCACCACCAGATCCGGGCGCAGCGTGCCGTCCTCGCCGACGACGCGCGGCTGCTCGCTGAAGTCGCAGTGCTCAGTGAGACCGGCGAGCTCCACCAGGCGGCGCAGCGTGAGCTCGCCCCAGCGCCCGCGCACCTCGGGGCGGCGCAGCGCCGTTACCAGGTTGCGCGTCTCGCGCGACAGCTGCGCCTGCCCGCCGGACAGGTTCTCGATCTGCGTGCGCAGGCTGGCGAAGGCCTCGCGGCGCTCGTGCTCGAGCGTCTGCACTTGCGCCTCGGTGCGGGCGAGCGCGGCGCGCAGCGGCTCGATGAGCTGTGCGATCGCCGTTTCGCGCTCTTTCAGGGCGCCCTGCGCCACCACCTGCTCGCGCCCCAGCGATTCGCGCGCGAGCTGCAGGAACAGCTGGCTGTTGGCGCGCAGCGCCTCTCCCGCGAGCGAGTCGAAGGAGGCGCGCAGCCGCGTCTCGGACTGCTCGAGGAGCTTCACGCGCTCGGACTCCTGCAGCGCCGTCGATTCGAGCCGCACTCTTGCTGCGGTCAGCTCGACGTGCAGGGCCTCGAGGCGGTGCGCGGCGCGCAGCTGCGCAAGCAGTGCGCCCAGCACCACGCCGGCGAGCAGGCCTGCGCCGGCGGCGAGCAGCAGCAGCGCGGCAGTGCTCACACCGCGCGCCTCAGCGCCGCAAGCAGGCGAGGTAGTTCACGGCCACGTTGCGGCTCGTCGTCGCGTGCCCGGTGAAGGGATTGAGCTCGATGCCCGACAGATCCTCGAGCGTCAGGCCGGCCGCGCGCGCCCAGCGCGCCAGCTCCGCCGGGCGGATGAGCCGCGCGTACTCGTGGGTGCCGCGCGGCAGCAGGCGCAGCAGGTACTCCCCGGCGACGATCGCCAGCAGGAAGGAGCGCAGGTTGCGGTTCAGGGTGGAGACGATGAGGGTACCGCCCGGCCGCAGCAGCGCGGCGAGGCATGCCACCATGGCGGCGGGCTCGGGCACGTGCTCGAGCATCTCCAGGCAGGTGACGACATCGAAGCTGGCGCCGCTCGCGCGCAGCGCCTCGGCTTCCACCAGGCGATAATCGATGGCGAGAGCGGACTCCGCGGCGTGCAGACGCGCGACCTCGATCATGCCGGGTGCCAGGTCGATGCCGGTGACGGTCGCGCCGGCCCGGGCTAACGCCTCGGCCAGCAGTCCGCCGCCGCAGCCGACGTCGAGCACGCGCCGACCCTCAAGCGGCGCGTGCGCGGCGATGTAGCCGGCGCGCACCGGATTCAGCAGATGCAGCGGGCGGAACTCCCCGTGGGGGTCCCAGAACCTGGAGGCGAGCGCATCGAATTTGCCGAGCTCGCCTGGGTCGGCGTTGGCGGTGCGGGTGGCTTCAGAACTCAGCACACGCGGCAGTATATCGGCGCGCGCCCGACGGTGCGCGCGAGCGTGCGCGAGTTAAGGGCCGCAGCCGTGCTTCATGGTAGAATTTCTCCTTTATTTCACGGCCCGAGTGGGCCTCCGTAATCGCATAGTGAATGGCTGAAATCGCCCGCGAAATTCTGCCCGTCAGCCTCGAAGAGGAGATGCGGCAGTCCTACCTCGACTATGCAATGAGCGTGATCGTCGGGCGTGCGCTGCCCGACGTGCGCGATGGCCTCAAGCCCGTACACCGCCGGGTGCTGCACGCCATGCGCGAGCTCGGCAATGAATGGAACAAGGCCTACAAGAAGTCGGCGCGCGTGGTGGGCGATGTGATCGGCAAGTACCACCCGCACGGCGACACCGCGGTGTACGACACCATCGTGCGCATGGCGCAGCCGTTCTCCATGCGCTACCTGCTGGTGGATGGGCAGGGTAATTTCGGCTCCGTGGACGGCGATATGCCGGCGGCTATGCGCTACACCGAGGTGCGCATGACGCGCATCGCGCACGAGCTGCTCGCCGACATCGACAAGGAAACGGTCGACTTCACCCCCAATTACGATGAGTCCGAGACCGAGCCGTCGGTGCTGCCGACGCGCATCCCGAACCTGCTGGTGAACGGCCAGACCGGCATCGCGGTCGGCATGGCGACCAACATCCCGCCGCACAACCTCATCGAGACCGTCAACGCGTGTCTGGCGCTGCTCGATGATCCCGCCGTGCCGCTCGCCGCGCTCATGCAGCACATGCCGGGGCCGGACTTCCCGACCGGCGGCATCATCAACGGCGCGCAGGAGATCGCCACCGCCTATCGCACCGGGCGCGGGCGGCTGTCGGTGCGCGCGCGCGTGACTATCGAGGAAGTCGGTCGCGGCGACCGTCAGGCGATCGTGGTCACCGAGCTCCCCTTTCAGGTCAACAAGGCGCGGCTCATCGAGCGCATCGCCGAGCTGGTGCGCGAGAAGCAGCTCGACGGCATCGCCTCCGACGGTCTGCGCGATGAGTCCGACAAGGACGGCATGCGCATCGTCATCGAGCTGAAGCGCGGCGAGGTGACCGAGATCGTGCTCAACAATCTGTACGCGCAGACACCGATGGAGACGGTGTTTGGCATCAACATGGTGGCGCTGCAGGACGGGCAGCCGAAGCTGATGTCGCTGAAGGAGATGCTCGAGGCCTTCATCCGCCACCGGCGCGAGGTGGTCACGCGGCGCACCATCTACGATCTCGGCAAGGCACGCGAACGGGCGCACATCCTCGAGGGTCTGTCGGTGGCGCTCGCCAACATCGACGCGGTGATCGCCCTCATCAAGGCGTCGCCGGCGCCGGCCGAGGCACGCGCGGCGCTGCTGGCGCGCACCTGGCCGCCGGGGCTGGTCACGGAGCTGCTGGAGCGGGCCGGCGCGATCTCGACGCGCCCCGCGGGGCTCGCCGCGGAGTTCGGTCTCAACAGCGGCGGCTACCGGCTGTCGGAGGCGCAGGCGCAGGCGATTCTCGACATGCGCCTGCAGCGCCTCACGGGTCTGGAGCGCGACAAGATCGTCGAGGAGTACAAGGGGCTGCTGGACAGTATCCGCGGCCTCTCCGACATCCTGGCGCGCCCCGAACGGCTCACCGAGGTGGTGCGCGGCGAGCTCATCGAGATGCGCGAGACCTTCGGCGATGCGCGCCGCACCGAGATCAACCGCGACCACCTGAATCTCACCACCGAGGACCTGATCGAGCCGCAGGACGTGGTGGTGACCTTGAGCCACACCGGCTATGCCAAGGCGCAGCCGCTCACCGAGTACCAGACGCAGCGGCGCGGCGGGCGCGGCAAGACCGCGACCGCGGTGAAGGACGAGGACTTCGTCGAGAAGCTGTTCGTCGCCCACACGCACGACACGGTGCTGTGCTTCTCCAACCGCGGCAAGGTCTACTGGCTCAAGGTCTATGAGCTCCCCCAGGCCGGGCGCGGGGCGCGCGGCAAGCCGATGGTGAACCTGCTGCCGCTCGGGGAGGGCGAGAAGATCAACGCACTGCTGCCGGTCAAGCAGTACGACGAGCAGCACTTCATCTTCATGGCGACGCGCGCCGGCACGGTGAAGAAGACGCCGCTCACTGCGTTCTCGCGGCCGCGCTCGACCGGCATCATCGCGGTCGACCTCGCCGACAACGACCAGCTGGTCGGGGTGGCGATCACCGACGGCGAGCGCGAGATCATGCTGGTCTCGAGCGGCGGCAAGGCGATCCGCTTCCGCGAGAGCGAGGTGCGCTACATGGGGCGCGAGGCGGCCGGCGTACGCGGCATTCGCCTCGGCACGGGCCAGGAAGTGATCGCGCTCATCGTGGTGGGCGCGGGCGAGGTGCTGTCGGCCTCGGCCGCCGGCTACGGCAAGCGCACGCCGCTCGAGGACTTCCCGTCTCACGGCCGCGGCGGCCAGGGGGTGATCGCGCTGCAGACCGGAGGCCGCAACGGCGACACCGTGGCGGCGCTGCAGGTGCTGCCCGGACAGGAGATCATGCTGATCAGCTCCACCGGCACGCTGGTGCGCACCGCGGTGGACGAGATCTCGGTACAGGGCCGCAACACCCAGGGGGTGCGCCTCATCCGCCTCGAGGAGAGCGAGCGCCTGGTGGGCATCGAGCGCGTCGCGAGCCTCGAGGCCCCCGACGAGGAAGCCTCGGCCGGGACCTCCGCGGACCCCGCGAGCCCTGCGCCGGAGGCCTGAGGTCGAGTGCGAGTATTCAACTTCGCTGCGGGGCCGGCCACGCTGCCCGTGGAGGTGCTCGAGCAGGCCCGTCAGGAGCTGACCGACTGGCAGGGCTCAGGTGCCTCGGTGATGGAGATCAGCCATCGCGGCCAGCCGTTCCTCGGGCTCGCGCGCGAGTCCGAGGCGCTGCTGCGCGAGCTGCTCGCGCTGCCGGCCGACTACAAGGTGCTGTTCATGCAGGGCGGGGCGAGCGCGCAGTTCTCCGCCGTGCCGCTCAATCTCGCGCCCGTCGAGACGGCGGTCGATTACCTCAACACCGGCTACTGGTCTGCCAAGGCGATTGCGGAAGCGCGGCGCCTCACAGCAGGGGTGAACGTGGCGGCGGATGAGTCGGCCTCGGGCTACACCACCGTGCCGGCACGGCAGGGGCTGCGACTCACGGCCGGGGCCGCCTACGTGCACTACACCCCCAACGAGACCATCGGCGGGGTGGAGTTTCCCTACGTCCCCGAGACCGGCGCCGTGCCGCTGGTCGCTGACATGTCCTCCACGATCCTGTCGCGCCCGCTCGATGTGTCGAAGTTCGGACTCATCTATGCGGGCGCGCAGAAGAACCTGGGGCCGGCGGGGCTGACCATGCTGCTGGTGCGCACGGAGCTCCTCGGTCGGGCGCGTGCCGGGATTCCGGCGGTATGGAACTACCAGTCGGTGGCGGCCGAAGGCTCGATGCTCAACACACCGCCGACCTTCGCCTGGTATCTGGCGACACTGGTGCTGCGCTGGCTGAAGGCTCAGGGGGGACTCGCGGCGATGGGCGAGCGCAACCGCGCCAAGGCCGAGCAGCTCTATGCGGCGATCGATGCTTCCGGCTTCTACTCCAATTCCGTGGCGCGCGAGTGCCGCTCGTGGATGAACGTGCCGTTCCGGCTCAAGGATGCCTCGCTCGAGGCGCCGTTCCTCGCCGAGGCACGCGCCGCCGGGCTCGTGAACCTCGAGGGGCACCGCGCGGTCGGCGGACTGCGCGCCAGCATCTACAACGCCATGCCGCCCGCGGGAGTTGCGGCGCTCATCGCCTTCATGCGGGACTTCGAGCGCCGTCACGGCTGAGACTCGCGAGCCATGAGCTACCGCATCCTCACCCTCAACAGCATCAGTCCGCGCGGGCTCGAGCGGCTGCCGCCCGATCGCTACGAGGTGGGGCCGGAGGTGGCCAGTCCGGACGCGATCCTGCTGCGCTCCGCCGAGCTCGAGGCGCACTCGATCGCCCGCAGCGTGCGCGCCATCGGCCGCGCGGGCGCGGGCGTCAACAACATTCCGGTGGCGGCCATGAGCGCGCGCGGCATCCCGGTGTTCAACTCCCCGGGCGGCAACGCCAACGCGGTCAAGGAGCTGGTGCTGGCGGGCCTGCTGCTGGCGGCGCGCAACCTCGGCCCCGCGTGGCTGTTCACGCGCGCGCTGACGGGCGACGACGCGGCGATCGACGCCGCGGTGGAGCGCGGCAAGCGGCAGTTCGTGGGCTTCGAGCTCCCCGGGCGCGCGCTCGGCGTGATCGGACTCGGCGCCATCGGCGTCGAGGTCGCCAACTCCGCCCTGGCGCTCGGCATGAAGGTGCTGGGCTACGATCCGCAGATCACCGTGCAGCGCGCCTGGCAACTCGCCTCCAGCGTCGAGCAGGCGCGCTCGCTCGAGGACCTGTTCGCGCGCGCCGATGCCATCAGCGTGCACGTGCCGCTCAACGAGGCGACCACCGCCCTGGTCAATGCCGCGCGGCTCGCGCTCATGAAGCCGGGCGGTACGCTGCTCAACTTCGCGCGTGCGGCGATCGTCGACGATGCGGCGGTGATCGCGGCGCTCGACGCGGGGCATTTGCGCGGCTACGTCTGCGACTTTCCCAACAACGCCCTCAAGGACCACCCGAAGGTGGTCACGCTGCCGCACCTCGGTGCCTCGACCGGGGAAGCGGAGGAGAATTGCGCCATCATGGTGGCCGAGCAGCTGCGCGATTTCCTCGAGAACGGCAACGTGAAGAACAGCGTGAACTACCCCGAGGCGGTGCTGCCGCGGGTGCCGAATACCACGCGCTTGAGCGTCGCCAACCGCAACGTTCCCAACATGGTGGGGCAGATCTCGACGCGCCTGGCGATGCACGGCGTCAATATCGCGGACCTCCTCAACAAGTCGCACGGCGAGTACGCCTACACGCTGATCGACGCCGACGGCGCGGTGGGCGCGCAGCTGCTCGCCGAGATCCGCGCCATCGAGGGCGTGCTGTCGGCGCGCATCGTATGAAGAGACCGCAGCGCACCGCGGCTCGCCGCGCGCGCCGCGCGGGCGGCAGCAGTGCGCCAGCGCCGCCGCCGCGGCCCGACCTGGAGGAGGTGCGCGGGCGGATCGACGCGGTGGATGTCGAGATCCAGCGGCTGATCAGCGAGCGGGCCAAGCTCGCCCAGCTGGTTGGCATCTCCAAGAGCGGCAGCACCGGGCGCACGGTGGACTTCTACCGCCCGGAGCGCGAGGCGCAGGTGCTGCGCGCCGCGCGCGAGCGCAACTCCGGCCCGTTGCGCGATGCGGAGGTGCTGCGCCTGTTCCGCGAGATCATGTCGGCCTGCCTCGCGCAGCAGGAGCCGCTCAAGGTGGCGTTCCTGGGTCCCGAAGGCACCTTCACGCAGACGGCGGTATTCACGCATTTCGGGCACTCGGTGCGAGCGCTGCCGCTCGCCTCGATCGACGAGGTGTTCCACGAGGTGGAGGCGGCGAACGCGGATTTCGGCGTGGTGCCGATCGAGAACTCGACCGAGGGCACCCTCAATCACACGCTCGATCGCTTCCTCACTTCGCCGCTGAAGATCTGCGGCGAGGTGGAGCTGCGCATCCGCCATCACCTGATGGGCAGGATGAGCGAGCTGGCGGGCATCGAGCGCATCTGCTCCCACGCGCAGTCGCTCGGTCAGTGCCGCGGCTGGCTCGAGGAGCACCTGCCGGGAGTCGAGCAGGTGCCGGTCTCCTCCAACGCGGAAGGCGCGCGGCGGGCGCGCGATGAGAAGGGCAGCGCCGCGATCGCCGGCGAGACTGCGGCGGAGATCTACGGGCTCAAGGTGCTGGCGGCGGAGATCGAGGACCGCGCCGACAACACCACGCGCTTCCTGGTGCTGGGACGGAAGCTGTTCTCCCCGAGCGGCGCCGACCGCACGACGCTGCTCGTCTCGGTCGGCCACACGGATGCGCCCGGAGCGCTGTTCCGGCTGCTCGAGCCGCTGGCGCGCCACCGGGTGAGCCTGACGCGCATCGAGTCGCGCCCTTCGCACCGGCGCAAATGGGACTACGTGTTCTTCATAGACTTCGAGGGCCACGCGGACGAGCGGCACGTGAAGAAGGCGCTCACGGCGCTTAAGAAACGCGCCTCGCTGTTCCGCGTGCTGGGCTCCTACCCGCGGGCGGTGCTGTGAGTGCGACGGCGCGCTACCGGCTGGCCCCCGGCGGCTCGGTTGCGGGCACCCTCACCGTGCCCGGCGACAAGTCGATCTCCCACCGGGCGCTGATGCTCGGCGCGATCGCCGCAGGCGAGACGCAGATCAGCGGCTTTCTCGCGGGCGAGGACTGTCTGTCGACGCTCAATGCGCTGACCGAGCTCGGCGTGCGCATCGAGCGCAGCAGCGCCACGGAGGTGCGGGTCGAGGGCGTCGCTCCGGGGGGGTTCCGGGCGCCGATGCGGCCGCTCGACATGGGCAACGCCGGCACGGCGATGCGCCTGTTCACGGGACTCCTGGCGCCGCAGAAGTTCGACTCGACGCTCGTCGGCGACGAGTCGCTCATGCGACGGCCGATGCAGCGTGTGGTCGTGCCGCTCGCCATGATGGGGGCGCAGATCCGCACTCACGACGGGCGTCCGCCGGTCGAGATCCGCGGCACGCCGCACCTGCGCGCGATTCATTACAGCCTCCCCGTGGCGAGCGCGCAGGTGAAGTCCGCGGTGCTGCTCGCGGGGCTGGCCGCCGCCGGTCGCACCGCCGTCACCGAGCCCGCTCCGTCGCGCGATCACACCGAGCGCATGCTCTTGAGCTTCGGGGCGACGCTCGAGCACAAGGGGCGTACCGTGTCGCTGGACGGCGGACAGACGCTGCGCGGCACGCACGTCGCGGTGCCGGCGGACTTCTCCTCGGCGGCGTTCTTCATCGTGGCCGCGTGCCTCGCCGCGAGCCCGAGCCTCACCCTCACCAACGTCGGCATCAATCCCACCCGCACCGGGCTCCTCGACCTGCTGCGCCGCATGGGGGCGGACATCCGCGTATCTGCCCGCCCGGGCAGTGGCGCGCCGGGAGCCGAGCCGGTCGCCGACCTCGAGATCCACGCTGCGGCGCTGCGCGGCATCACCGTGCATGAGGCCGAGGTGCCGCTCGCGATCGATGAGTTTCCGGCGTTCTTCATCGCCGCGGCCTGCGCGAGCGGCGAGACGCTGGTGCGCGGGGCGCTCGAGCTGCGCGTCAAGGAGAGCGATCGCCTCGCCGCCATGGCGGAGGGTCTGGGGACTCTCGGCATCGAGCATCAGCTGCTGCCCGACGGGCTGTGGTTGCGCGGCGCCCAGGGCTTTGGCGGCGGCACCATCGACAGCCGCGGCGATCACCGCATCGCGATGGCGTTCGCGGTCGGCGCGCTGCGCGCGACCGAGCCGATCGAGATTCTGCACGTCGCCAACGTCGCCACCTCCTTTCCGGGTTTCGTCGAGACGGCACGCGCGGCCGGCCTGCGCCTGGAGGCGCTCTGAGGTGAGCCCCGTGTCCGTCTCCCCGCCGTGCCCGGTCGTGACCGTCGACGGCCCGAGCGGCTCGGGCAAGGGCACGGTGAGTCGTGCGGTCGCACGCCGCACGGGCTGGCACCTCCTCGATAGTGGCGCCCTCTACCGACTTGTGGCGCTTGCGGGCGGCGCGGGCGGGCTGCCGCGCGAGGATGCGGCGGCGCATGCCGAGCTCGCGCGCTCCATGCAGGTCGAATTCGGCTCCCGGCCCGACGGGGAGGAGCAGGTGCGCCTCAACGGCCGCGACGTGAGCGGCGAGCTCCGCTCGGAGGCTGCAGGCGCCGGTGCGTCGCGGGTTGCGGCCTGGCCGCAGGTGCGCACCGCGCTGCTGAGGCGCCAGAGGGCCTTCGCCCGACCCCCGGGACTGGTGGCCGACGGCCGGGATATGGGCACCGTGGTCTTCCCCCAGGCCCCGCTCAAGATATTCCTTACGGCGACCCCCGAAGAACGGGCGCGGCGGCGCTATAAGCAGTTGAAAGACAAGGGGTCCGATGTTAGCCTTGCCGCCCTTTCGCGCGAGATAGCCGAGCGGGACTTGAGGGATCAGACCCGTCAGGTCGCCCCGTTGCGTCCGGCGCCCGATGCTCAGCTGATCGACTCGACCGGTCTCACCGTCGAGGCGGTGGTTGCCCGGGTGATGGAGCTGCTGGCCGCTCGCCGGCTGTGGCTGTAGCGAAGCCGCCCGTCAAGGCACGCGTACGAAAGGTTGGAGGTTATGTGAAGTTGGCGCCAGCGAAGAGGCGGGCGCCTGTCAGGTTTTCCTGGGCCGCACGGAAGTGGCTCCAGAGTCGGCACGCACGGCGTGCAAAGTGAAGGTATGTCAGAAAGTTTTGCCCAGCTCTTCGAGCAAAGTCTAGCCAATCAGCGCATCCGCCCCGGCATGATCCTCACCGGGCTGGTGATAGACGTCACTCCCGACGTCGTCATCGTCAACGTAGGCCTCAAGTCCGAGGCCGTCATCCCACTCGAGCAGTTCAAGAACGAGCGGGGTGAGTTGGAGGTCAAGACCGGCGATGAGGTTGAGGTCGCCCTCGACTCGGTCGAGGACGGTACCGGCGAGACCCGCCTGTCGCGCGAGAAGGCCAAGCGCGCCCGCACCTGGACGCGCCTCGAGGAGGCGTTCAACAAGTCCGAGATCGTGACCGGTGTCATCACCGGCCGGGTCAAGGGCGGCTTCACGGTCGAGATCGAGAACGTGCGGGCGTTCCTCCCGGGCTCGCTGGTCGATGTGCGGCCGGTGCGCGATACCTCCTACCTCGAGGGCAAGCCGCTCGAGTTCAAGGTGATCAAGCTCGATCAGAAGCGCAATAACGTCGTGGTTTCGCGTCGCGCGGTTGTCGAGCAGGAGTTCTCGGCCGAGCGCTCCGCGCTGCTCGAGAACCTGCAGGAAGGCGCGGTGGTGCGCGGGGCGGTGAAGAACCTCACCGACTACGGCGCGTTCGTGGACCTGGGCGGCATCGACGGCCTGCTGCACATCACCGACATGGCGTGGAAGCGTGTCAAGCATCCTTCCGAGGTCGTGAAGGTCGGCGATGAGGTCGAGGTCCGCATTCTCAAGTTCGACCGCGAGCGCTCGCGCGTCAGCCTGGGGCTGAAGCAGCTGGGCGCCGATCCGTGGGAGAACATCGCGCGGCGCTATCCACCCGGCACGCGGGTGTTCGGCAAGGTCACCAACATCGCCGACTACGGCGCGTTCGTCGAGATCGAGGACGGCGTCGAGGGCCTGGTGCACGTCTCGGAGATGGACTGGACCAACAAGAACGTCAACCCGGCGAAGGTGGTGCACACCGGGCAGGAAGTCGAGGTCATGGTGCTCGACGTCGACGAGGAGCGGCGCCGCATTTCGCTCGGCCTCAAGCAGTGCCAGGCCAATCCGTGGAAGGAGTTCGCCGAGAACTACAACCGCGGCGACAAGGTCGCGGGCCAGATCAAGTCGATCACCGACTTCGGCATCTTCATAGGTCTCCCCGGCAACATCGACGGGCTGGTGCACCTGTCGGACATCTCCTGGGATCAGCCGGGCGAGGAGGCGGTGCGCAACTACCAGAAGGCCCAGCAGCTCGAGGCCATGGTGCTGTCGATCGATCCCGAGCGCGAGCGCATCTCGCTCGGCATCAAGCAGCTCGCCAAGGACCCGTTCTCGGCCTACATCGCCGACAACCCCAAGGGCACGATCGTCAAGGGCGTGGTGAAGGAAGTCGACGCCCGCGGTGCGGTCATCGACTTGGGCAACGGCATCGACGGACAGTTGCGCGCCTCCGAGCTCGGCCGCGATCGCGTCGAGGACGCGCGCGCGGTGCTCAAGGTGGGCGATGAGGTCGAGGCTAAGTTCACCGGCGTCGACCGCAAGTCGCGCACCATTTCGCTGTCGATCAAGGCCAAAGAGGCGCACGACGAGGCCGAGGCGGTGCAGAGCTATCGCTCGGAGGCGGCGGCGCCCAGCGGCACCAGCCTGGGCGATCTCCTCAAGGAGCACATCGGCTCGGGCGGCGAGCGCGGCAGCTGAAGTGCCATGACGAAGTCCGAGCTCATCGAGATCATCACCGCCAAGCAGAAGCACCTGCCGGCCAAGGACGTCGAGCTGGCGCTGAAGCAGATCCTCGAGATCATGAGCGATGCGCTGTCGCAGGGAGAGCGCATCGAGATCCGCGGCTTCGGCAGCTTCTCGCTGCACTTCCGCCCGCCGCGTCAGGGGCGCAACCCCAAGACCGGCGAGGCCGTGGCGCTCTCGGGCAAGCACGTGCCGCACTTCAAGCCGGGCAAGGACCTGCGCGAGCGCGTCAACGACGGCGCGGGCCGCCCGATCCGCGACTGACCTAGGGCGCTAAGCGCCGGGCGTGGTTAACCCTCGCCCCGCGGACCTGTTATCGTCTGCGCTGTGTTTGAGCTGCCCCCACTGCTGCTCGCGCTGGCGTTCATCCTGGTCGGATTCGCCGCCTGGTTTCTCGGCCGCCGCAACGGCGCCGCGCGTACCGTGCGGCTGCCACGCGACTACTACGTCGGCCTCGATCACCTGATCAACGATCGCTTCGACCACGCGGCGGAGATCTTCGCGCGCATGGCGGAAGCCGACGGCGACGCCGCGGAAATCCAGTTCGCGCTCGGGAGCCTCTTCCGGCGCCGCGGCGAGGTCGAGCGCGCGATCGCGATCCACTCGCGGCTGCGCGACCAGGGGAGCGGCAGCTTACGCGACAAGGCGGCGTTCGCTCTCGCCCTCGATTACCTGAGCGCCGGTCTCATGGATCGTGCCGAGCAGGTGCTGGAGGAGCTCAGCGCCTCGCGCGAGTATCGCAACGCCGCGCTCGATCACCTGGTGCGCATCTACGAGTCCCAGGGCGACTGGGCCAAGGCGCTGAAGATCTTCCATGCGCTGCCCGCGAATGTGCAGCTCGAGCGGCGCCGGGTCGCGGCACATTACCTGTGCGAGCTCGCCGAGCACGCGCTGCTGCAGGGCGACCCGGAGCGGGCACGCACCCTGCTGCGCCAGGCGCGCACGCATCAGGCGCAGCTGCCACGCGCGGACATGCTGACGGCGCGCATCGCCGCAGCGGCCGGCGACAGCGCCGGAGCGCTGCTCCTTTACCTGCAGGCGCTGGAGATGGCGCCGGGGCTGGCGCTCGAGATTATCCCCCCGGTGCTCAGCATCGCCGGGGCGAGCGGCGGGGCGGAGGTGCTTGAGGAGCTCGACAAGCGGCTGCGGCAGAGCGGACGTGTGACGCCGCGACAGCTCGCATGGCTGCTCGCGACCGCGGCTCCCGCGAGCGAGGTGGCGCGCCTGCCGGGCATCGCCGCCGAGCTCGGGCCGGGCGTGCAGTCGGTGGCCGATGCCGCTTCCTTCAGCGCGCTGCTGGCGCGCATCGGCGATGCCGGCGGACGCTACCAGTGCGAGGACTGCGGTCTGAACAGCGTGGGCTGGTATTGGCACTGCCCAAAATGCCGCGCGTGGGACAGCCTGCAGCCCGCGGTATTCAAGTGGGCGGAGCGCGCCGATCACAGCGTGCGCCCGTCGTGAGGAGGGAGCTTCCATGAGCGTTTCCAAAGCGGCCATCCGCACGGCGGTGTTTCCCGTCGCGGGACGCGGCACGCGCTTTCTGCCGGCGACCAAAGCGAGCCCCAAGGAGATGCTGCCGGTCGTCGACAAGCCCCTCATCCAGTACGCCGTCGAGGAGGCACTCGCCGCCGGTGCACGCCGCCTGGTGTTCATCACCGGCGCCTCCAAGCGCGCCATTGAGGACCACTTCGACTCGGACCAGGAGCTCGAGCACCTGCTCACGAGCCAGGGCAAGAGCGATCTGCTGAAGACGCTGCGCAGCGTGCTGCCCTCGTATGCCTCCTGCATCTACATCCGCCAGCCGGCGCCCCTGGGTCTGGGGCACGCGGTGCTGTGCGCACAGCCGGCGGTGGGGCCGGAGCCCTTCTTCGTGCATCTGGCGGACGACCTGATCCGCGGCGAGATCGGATGTCTCGAGCAGATGGCGCGCGTCTACGAGTCCAAGCGCGCCAGCATCCTCGCAGTGGAGGCGGTGGCGCGCCGCGACACCGACAAGTACGGCATCGTCGCGGTGGAGGGCGACAAGGCCGACACCAGCCGGATGCGCAGCATCGTCGAGAAGCCCAAGCCCGCGGATGCGCCGTCGAATCTCGCGGTCGTCGGCCGCTACGTGCTGACGCCGGCAATCTTCGGGCACCTGGAGAGGCTCGGACGCGGGGCGGGAGGGGAGATCCAGCTCACCGACGGCATCGCGGCGCTGATGCACGAGGAGGCGGTGTACGCCTACCGCTTCGCCGGCAAGCGCTACGACTGCGGCAGCAAGCTCGGCTATCTGCAGGCGACCGTCGAGTACGCGCTCGGCCATCCGGCGCTCGGTGGCCGGTTCCGCAAGTACCTGCAGGCACTCGACCTCGCCGAGCCACCGAAGGCGAAGGCGCGGCCGGCGCCGCGTGGTGGCGTACGCTCCGGCAACGGCGGTGCGCGCAGCCGCCCGGCCGCTCGGCCGGTACGCGGCAAGCGAGCGGCGCGGGCGGCGACCACCGCGGTGCGCAAAGCGACTTAAAGAATTCCCGGCTGATATATATCGTGCGTGGCAGGCGCTCGCCCTTTTGGGGCTTGCGTTAGTGCGGGCGCAGGCCGCAAAGTCCTGTCGGGCCGCTGCAAAGGAGGAGCCATGGCCACACGTCGTACCGCTGACATTCCCACACCTGCCGAGCCGACTGCGCGCGGCGCGACACCGCGGCGCACGCCGGCGGCGCGCGCCAAGACCGGGCGGCCCACCAGCATCTCAGCCGCCGACCGCCACGCGATGATTGCCGAAAGCGCGTACCTGCGCGCTGAGCGGCGCGGTTTCGCTCCGGGTCACGAGGTGGCCGACTGGCTGGCGGCCGAGCAGGAAGTCGACGCACTCCTCGAGCACCGTCACGGCGGCGCCGCCTAGCAGCTCAGCGTCACCGGCGCGCCGCCGCGGGCGCGGTTAGCGAGGCTCAGGCGTCCGCCGTGTGCCGCGACGATCTCAGGCGCAGATTCAGTGCGGGGGCGCGGGCGGCGCGGCGGGCGGTGCGCCGGGGGGCCGCGGTTGCGGCGGCCGCAGGCCTTTCGAGTAGAGGAGCTTGCCTGCGGGGGTCACGAACACCGCATCGAAGTCTGGCAGGCGCTCGATGATCTCCAGGGCCTTTTCCGGTCCCAGCACGAAGGCGGTCTTCGACAGCCCGTCGGTCTGGGTCGCGGTCGGCCCGATGATGGTGGCGCTGCGCACCTTGGTGGCCGAGTGGCCGGTGTGCGGATCGATGATGTGGTGATAGCGGATGCCGTCCTCATCAAAGTAGCGCTCGTAGTCGCCGGAAGTCGACACGGCGCAATCGGCGAGCGGGATGCGCGTCACCACCTTGTCCGGGTTGTGCGGTTCGTCGGGATGGGCGATCGACACCAGCCACGGACGGCCGCGGTGATCGCCGAGCAGCCGGCTGTCGCCGCCGGCGGTGACGATGGCATGGGCGATCCCGTGGGCCTGGAGGAGGGCGACGCCACGGTCCACCGCGTAGCCCTTGGCGATGCCGCCCAGGTCGATGCGCATGCCCGGGTGGGCGAAGCGGATCGTGTGGTGCGCGGCATCGAACACCAGGTAGCGCCAGTTGACCGCGGGGAGCGCCGCCTTGATCTGTTCCTCGCTCGGGTGCACGTGCAGCGGGTAGTTATAAAGGTAGCCGACGCTCGCATAGGTGATGTCGAAGGCGCCGTCGGTGAGCTGCGAGAAATGCGTCGACAGCTTGATCAGGTCGAACAGCTCCGCATCGACCTGTACCGGCTCCTGCGCCGCACGCGCATTGATCATCGACAGCTCGCTGTCGGGCTTGTAGTGGCTCATGAGGGCATCGATGCGCCGCATCTCATCCATCACCGCCGCAATCGCCGCGTCGCCCTGCGCGCGATCGTCCGCCCACACCTCGACGTAGATGCGCGTGCCCATGATCGCTTCGGTGCGGTCCAGCCATTCCGCCCGTGCCGGCTGCGCCAGCGCCACGAACGCAAGTCCGACAAGTCCGGCGATCCGCTGCAGCATCGATGGCTGTTCCTTACGCGACTGAAGGCGTGTCGCTAAGGGTACCTGCTTGCAGCGCAACGTGCGCGCGTGGTCGCGCCGGCCGCGGCGATTGCGCTATTCTGCTTCAAGCGCGCACGGCCAAGCGTCACTCGCAGGGGGCGGCACATGAACCTCACGAATCTCAACGGCCTGATTTTCGGTCTCGCGAGCCGGTGACGGCACGCGCATCGCCATGGCCGCGCCGGCGTTCAGGATCAGCGGCATCGATCACATCGTTTTGCGGGTGCGCGATCTGCCGCGGGCGCTCGAGTTCTACTGCGGCGCGCTTGGCTGCACGGTGGAGCGCGAGCAGCCCGCCCTCGGGCTGACGCAGCTGCGCGCCGGGCGCAGTCTCATCGATCTCGTGACCGCGGACGGTCCGCTCGGCGCGCGCGAGGGGGCGCGCGCGACGCACGGCCCGAACCTCGAGCATTTCTGCCTGAGCATCGCGCCGTTCGAGGAACCCACGCTGCGCAAACACCTCGAGTCCCATGGCGTCGCGGCCGGCGAGAGCGCCGCCCGCTACGGTGCGGAAGGCGAGGGGCCGTCGCTCTATCTCGAGGATCCGGAAGGTAATCGCATCGAGCTCAAGGGCGCAGCGGGCGCATTCTGAAGGGGAGAGGGCCGTGACTCTGGCGGGCAAGACACTGTTCATCACTGGCGCGAGCCGCGGCATCGGACTTGCGATCGCGCTGCGCGCAGCGCGCGACGGGGCCAACATCGCCATCGCCGCCAAGACCACCGAGCCGCATCCGAAGCTCCCCGGCACCATCTACACGGCGGCCGCCGAGGTCGAGCGTGCCGGCGGCAAGGCGCTGCCGCTCACCGTGGACGTGCGCGACGAGGCGACGGTCGCGGCGGCGGTGCGGCAGTGCGCCGAGCACTTCGGCGGCCTCGACATCTGCATCAACAACGCCTCGGCGATCAACCTTGCCGCCACCGAGCAGATCGACATGCGCCGCTACGATCTCATCCAGCAGATCAACACCCGCGGCACCTTCGTCACCACGCGCGCCTGCCTGCCGTATCTCAAGCGTGCCGCCAATCCGCATGTGCTGACGTTGTCGCCGCCGCTCGACCTCAAACCGCAGTGGTTCGCGGGGCATCTCGCGTACTCGCTGTCGAAGTACGGCATGTCGCTGTGCATGCTGGGGATGGCGGAGGAGTACGCGGAAGCAGGCATCGCCTGCAACGCGCTCTGGCCGCGCACTACGATCGCCACCGCGGCGGTGGAATTCGCGCTCGGCGGAGCGGCGATGCTGCGCCGCTCGCGCAAGCCCGAGATCGTGGCCGACGCCGCGCATGCGATCCTCACCCGGCCGGCACGCGAGTGCAGCGGGCGGTTTTTCATCGACGACAGCGTGCTGTACGAGGCCGGGGTGCGGGATTTCACCCCCTACAGCGTCGAGCCCGGGGCGACGCTGCTCGGGGATCTGTTCGTCGGACCGGATCCGCCGGCGCCACCGGGCGTCGAGCTCGAGTTCCTGCGATGAGCGCTGCCAGCAACCGCCGCATCGTGCTCGCACGCCGGCCGCAGGGTGCGCCGGTGGCGGAGGACTTCCGGCTCGAGGAGCTGGCAGTCCCGGTGCCGGCCGCAGGCGAGGTGCTGCTGCGTACGCGCTATCTGTCGCTCGATCCCTACATGCGCGGGCGCATGAACGACGCGCCGTCGTACGTGCCACCGGTCGCGATCGGGGCGCCGATGACTGCGCAGACGGTGAGCGTCGTCGAGGCCTCGAACAACCCGGCGTTCGCGGCCGGACAGCTGGTGGTGGCCAACGTCGGCTGGCAGGACTATGGCGTCTCCGACGGACGCGATCTGCTGCGCATCGATGCCGCGCTCGCACATCCCTCCTGGACGCTCGGGGTGCTCGGCATGCCGGGGCTTACCGCCTACGTGGGGCTGCTCGACATCGGCCAGCCGCGCGCCGGCGACACCGTGGTGGTCGCGGCCGCCACCGGCGCCGTGGGCTCGGTGGTGGGGCAGATCGCGCGACTCAAGGGGTGTCGCGTCGTGGGCGTCGCCGGTGGCGCCGAGAAGTGCCGCTACGCGGTCGGCACACTGGGGTTCGACGCCTGCATCGATCATCGGGCCGCCGATCTCAGCCAGCAGCTCGCCGCCGCCTGCCCGAAGGGGATCGATGTGTACTTCGAGAGCGTCGGCGGGGCGGTCCTGTATGCGGTGGCCCCGCTCCTCAATGTCGGCGCGCGCATTCCCCTGTGCGGGCTGATCGCCTGGTACAACCTCGAGAAGCTCCCCGCGGGCCCGGACCGCACGCCGGCGCTGCTCTCCGCGGTGCTGCGCCGGCGCATCCGCATCCAGGGGTTCATCATCTTCGATCACAACGAGCGCTTCCCGGCCTTCCAGCGCGACATGACGGCGTGGCTGCGCGAAGGACGCGTGCAGTATCGCGAGGAGCTGATCGAGGGGCTCGAGAACGCGCCGCGCGGCCTCATGGGCCTGCTGCAGGGCGAGAATTTCGGCAAGCTCGTGGTGCGTGTGTCGTAGGGGCGCAAGGCTAATGAGGCAAGCGGTCAAAGTGTCGTGGGTATTCGACGTGATCTCGCCGTTCGCCTACCTCGGCCTGCGCGACCTCGAGCGGCTGCCTGCGGGCGTCGAGGTCGAGTTCGTGCCGGTGCTGCTCGCGGCGCTGCTGTCGCATTTCGGGCAGCTCGGACCCGCGGAGATTCCCTCCAAGCGGCGCTTCACCTACCGTTTCGTGCTGTGGCGCGCGCGGCAGGCGGGGGTGCCGCTGCGCTTCCCGCCGACGCATCCCTTCAATCCGCTCGCGGCGCTGCGCCTGGTTGTCGCCGCCGGGAGCGATGCGCGTGCCGCGCGCGCGGTGCTCGATGCCGTATTCCGCGACGGGCGCGACGTCACCGACCCGGCCGTGATCGCCGCACTGGCGGGCGAGCTCGGCGTCGCCGAGCCGCAGCGGGCCGTGAGCGACCCGCAGGTAAAGGAGCGGCTGCGCCACAACACCGAGTGGGCGATCTCCCGCGGGATATTCGGCGTGCCGACGCTGGTGGTCGGTGAGGAGGCGTTCTGGGGTCAGGACGCCTTCGGCATGGCGCTCGACTACCTCGCGCGCCCCGATGCCTTCGGCGACGCGCAGATGCGGGCGGCGGACACGCTGCCGGTCGGCGTGGTGCGCGAGCGCCCCCCGAAATAACCGGCGGCGCGGGCCTCGCCCGGTGCGACTTCCCGCACACGGCTGTTGCGGGCC
Organism: uncultured Gammaproteobacteria bacterium; assembly: GCA_963804465.1. Taxonomy (GTDB): domain Bacteria; phylum Pseudomonadota; class Gammaproteobacteria; order Steroidobacterales; family Steroidobacteraceae; genus 13-2-20CM-66-19. The sequence continues at coordinate 99,443 of CAWDQL010000009.1, read as the reverse complement.
CCCCAAGGACCGCTATATATTATCGAGGACATAATACTATCCACAGGCCGCTCTGCCGACGCGTGTCAGCTTGAACCGCGACGCGACCTTGACCCGGGCCCTCCGCCGCAGCGCGGCGCGCTGCCGTGCGTGGTCGCCTGTGTTGCTGCTCGGTCTGCTGCCGGCCCTCGCACACGCCGCGGCGAGCACGGCTCCCGCCCCGATCGATCTCGACGCCTTCGACGCGATGAAGCAGAGCGTGGCGCTCCCCGACGGCGAGACGCTGGCCTACCTCACCATGGGCAATCCCGGCGGTACGCCCGTGGTGCTGATCCACGGCTACACCGACAACGCCCGCGACTGGGTGCCGCTCATTCCTTACCTGTCGCCGGACCTGCGGCTGATCGCGGTGGACATCCGCGGCCACGGCCGCTCGAGCAAGCCCGACTGCTGCTACACGCGGCTCGACTTCGCCTACGACATCAAGCTGCTGCTCGATGCGCTGCACATCCAGCGCGCCGACATCGTCGGGCACTCTCTCGGCAGCTTCATCGCGCAGACCTTCGCGGAGTTCTGGCCGGAGCGCACCCGACGGGTGGTGCTGATCTCCTCGAGCGGCGGACCGCGGCCCGGCGCGCCGCCACACGCGCCTAAGTTCGACTACGCCGCGGCGATCCACGCGCTCCACGAGCCGCTCGACCCGGAGTCGCAGTTCATGATCGAGTGGTGGTCCTCGCCCACGCCGGTCGATGCGGATTTCCTCAGGCGTCAGCGGCGCGATGCGGCCGCGATCCCGCTGCGCGTATGGATCGCGGTGCTGGATGAGGGCCTGAGCGACTCCGACCTGCAGCGCACGCTGCCGCGCCTCAAGGCGCCGACGCTTCTCATCTGGGGCGGTGACGACCCGCTCATGCAGGAGGAGGTTCGGCAGACGCTGCGCGCGGCGCTGCCGCAGGCCGAGGTCAAGGTTTTTCCGGGGCTGGGTCACAACCCGTTCTGGGAGCAGCCGGCGCAGTGCGCCGCGGTCATCAATCGCTTTCTCACGGCGGCAGGGGTAGGGGGCAACTGATATGAAATCGAAACGTTCGCACCAGGGATCGAGATGCGCGTACCCGCTGACTGCGGGCGCAGCCGCGGCACTGCTGCTCACGCTCGGGCAATCCGCGCCGGCCGCCGCGCAGGAGCAGAAGCAGGATCAGGCAGCCGAGAGCGGCGGCGAGGTGGCGACCATCATCGTGAGCGCCCGTAAGCGCGAGGAGTCGATCGCCGAGGTGCCGACCAGCATCACGGCCTTCACCGCCGAGACCATCAAGGACTACAACGTGCAGTCCTTCGCCGACTACGCCACCAAGACCCCGGACCTGACGTTCACCTACGGCGGCGGTCCGACGGGCTTTGCGGATGCACGCACCGTCTCGGTCCGCGGCATCACCGGACAGAACCTGTTCGGCACCGCCGGCGCCACCGGCTTCTACATCGACGACACGCCGGTTCCGGGCTCGCTCGATCCGCGCGTGGTCGACCTCGCCAGCATCGAGGTGCTGAAGGGACCGCAGGGGACCCTCTACGGCGAGAGCTCGCTCGGCGGCAACGTGCGCCTGATCACCAAGCAGCCGGACACCCAGACTTCCGGTCTCGGCTACATGTACCAGGCTGGGGCGACCTCCGGCGGCGGCAGCCCCGACGGCGGCGGCAATCTGATCGGCAACATCGTGCTGGTGCCGGGCACCGCGGCGGTGCGCTTCGTCATGTTCGCCAACTGGGATGCCGGCTATCTCAACCGCAGCTTCCCCACCGACCAGGGCGGTCCCGGCTCGGACGATCCGTTCCTGTCCGTGCCGCGCACCAGCAAGGGTGACCAGGGCGCGGAACAGACCCTCGGCGGCTCGGCGGCACTGCTGGTGCACGCCACCGATAACCTCGACGTCAAGCTGCGGGTGATGTTCCAGGATTCCTACGACAAGGGCTTCCCGGCGACCTTCGCGCCGCTGCCGGAGTTCACGCCCGACTACACACTCGACCGGGCCTTCGACGTGCAGCCCCAGGCGACCGACAGCTGGACCATGCCGACGCTCGACCTCAAGTACTCGGGCTCCGGCTACTCGATCACGTGGGCCAATAGCTTCTTCTACCGCCATACCTACGACGTCGAGGACTCGACCTACGGTACGCAGCAGATCCTCACCGGGCCGGTGTATCTGGTGACCGGGCTGCCTACACAGCCGTATCTGTGGATCGGCGACCGTCATCACGATCAGGTGGCGAGCGAGGCGCGTATCTCCTTCGACCCGGTGCACAACTGGAGCGGCACCTTCGGCGCGTTCTATTCCAACACGCACACGCGCTTCACGATCCCGCCGACCTACGCCAACGGCCTGGACAGTCCGGCGACCACCGCCTGCCCATTCGGCACGCCGCAGTTCCCCTGCACGCTGAGCTCGCCGGCCTGGCCGAATGACGAGATCTGGACGCAGACCAACCCGGGGACCGAAGAGGACAAGTCGATCTTCGGCGAGGCCTACTGGAAGTTCGCGCCGCAGTGGACGCTGACCCTCGGCGGGCGGCAGTACTGGCTGAACCAGACCACCGACTACACCGCCGACGGCTTCCTCAACGGCGGGCCCACGCCGAGCCAGCCCGAGGCCAACAGCCAGTCCGGCTTCAATCCGAAGGTGGCGCTCTCCTGGCAGGCGACCGCGGCCACCATGGCGTACGCCTCGGCGTCGAAGGGATTTCGTGCCGGCGGCGCGCAGGCGAATTTTCCGGGGTGCACGCTGCCGAGCCTGTCGGTGGATGCGATCACGCACATCCGCTCGGACACGCTCTGGACCTATGAGGTGGGCGCCAAGACGCAGCTGCCCTCGATGCTGATCTCGGCGGCCGCGTATGACATCGAGTGGGCGAATGTGCAGCAGCAGGTGGCCCTCGCGTGCGGCTTCTACGCGCAGGTGAATGGCAACCACGCGCGTGTCCGCGGCGCGGAGCTCGAGGCCAGCGGCCGCCTGGGCCTGCCGGGGCTGCAGTTCCGGCTCGGCCTCGGCTACGAGGACACGGACGTGACCGATCCGGGCAACCTGGCGCTGTTTGGCGTCAACCCGGGTACGCGCGTCGCCGGCGTACCGGCTTTCACCGGCTCCGCCGGCCTCGTGTATACGCACTCCCTCACCGCCGACTCACAGGGCTTCATGTCCGCCGACTACAGCTACCAGGGCAACGCGATCTCGCTGCTGGTCGGCGGCGGCGGCACGGAGGCGATGCGTGCGGGGTTCGCGCTGGTCAACCTGCGCTTCGGCATCGATCAGGGAGAGGTCGAGTACTCGATCAACGTGCACAACCTCTTCAATGCCAAGCCGAACCTCGGCGACATCGGCTACATCGGCTACGCGCAGCTGAACGCCGCCGGCGGGGTCATCCCGCAGGTGGCGACGCTGCAGCCGCTCACGGTGATGTTCCAGGTGTCGAAGAGCTTCTGAGAAAGGTGAAGCGGCGCACCGGCGCTCACCTCGCCCGCCGCCTCAGCGCGCGCGCGGGGCGCCGGCTGCGCCGCGCGCCCATGCCTGCAGCAGCTCGAGCTGCAGCCGCAACTGCCCGGTCTGCGCCCGCGGCGGCCAGTCGTTGGCGTTGGCCACCGCGCTCGCGGTGAGGCCGTTGATAAAAGTGACCAGCGAGCGCAGCACGTGCTCGCGGGTCGCGGGCGGCCACTGCGACCACTCCGGCCAGCAGCGTGCGAGGCAGCGCTCGAACAGGCGCATGTACTCGCGGTGCACCCAGGCATTGATGCGCTTCAGGCGCTTGTCCGCCGATACCTGCCCCCAGAAAGTCGCCCAGAAGGCGCACTCGATGCGCCGATGTGCATCGACCGGCAGCGCCTCGGTGAGCAGCGTCAGCAGGTCGGGCGGGCCCGAGGACGGCGCCGGGCGCAGCAGCCGCTCCTCGATGCGCCGCAGTATGAGGCGCAGCGCCGCAATGATGATCTCCTGCTTGCTGTCGAAGTAATGCGCCAGCATGCCAGTGGTATAGCCGGCCTCGCGCGCAATGCGCACCATGCTCGCCTGATCGAAGCCGTGGGCGGCGACCACGCGGCAGGCGACGAGGGCGATCTGGTCGCGGCGCTGTGCGTGGTCGACGATCTTGGGCATGGCGGCAAAGCTTCAGTGGGCGCTCGCCGCGACGCCGTCGTCGGGATCGAGGCCGACGTCGGCCGCCGCCGCGCGCCGCCGGTCGCGCTCGAGATCGAGCGAGCGGCACAGCAGCAGGTAGATGCCGGCCGCGACCGGCAGCCCGACCAGCATGGCGATGTCGGCACCGCCGAGGGCGCGCGCCACCGGTCCCTTGTAGGGATCGGTGCTGAAGAACGGGATCATGACGACGAAGCCGATCACATACGCGAGCAGGCCACGCCAGTTCCAGCGGCCGTACATGCCGCGCGAGTTGAAGATCTCGCGGATCGAGTAGTGGCCCTTGCGCACGACGTAGAAGTCCACCAGGTTGATGGCGGTCCACGGAGTGAACAGATACAGCAGCAGCGACAGCAGGTCCTGCCAGCGGCTGACGAAGTTACCCGAGGAATTGAGGGCGAGGAGTGTGCTCGCCAGGAACGCCGTCGCCAGGCTCAGCAGGCGCTTGCCCACGGTGCACTTGAGCGGCCGGATGGTATCGGCGACGCTCAGCAGCGTGAGTGAAGCGCCATAGAAATTGAGTGACGAGATGGTGACCAGGCCGAGGAGGGCGGCCGCCAGCAGGAGCTTCCCGAGGCCGGGGAAAACCAGGTCGGCGGCTTGCTGCATGGCGGCGGCTACGTCCAGCCGCGGCGCCGCGGCGGCGGCCACCGTGCCGACCAGCATCATCCACGCGCCGCCGACGAAGGCGCCGAGATAGGTCCACCAGAACGACTCGCGCACGCCGACGTCGCGCGGCAGGTAGCGCGAATAGTCCGACACGTAGATCGACCAGCTGAGCTGATAGGAGGCGGCGGCGAACAGCTGCGCGAGGAACGCTACCGGGCGCAAGTCGCTCAGCTGCCACTGCGCTGCCGGGAAACGCAGCGCCAGCAATGCCCCGAGCGTGAACACGGTGAGGATGGCGATCATCAGGTAGGCGAAGTAGCGCTGCGCGCGGTGGATCTGGTCGTAGCCGATCGCGGCGAGGCTCACGGCGAGCAGCGCAAACAGCACGATGGCGGTGGGAGATGTCGCTGCGATCGCCGGGATGATCTGGTGCAGGGCCTGCGCGGCCAGCACCTGGTTGAAGCCGTTGTAGCCGACGTAGGCCACCATCGCCACCAGCCACACCAGCAGTGCCCCGGTGTAGCCGAACTGCGGGCGCGACTGGATCATCTGCGGCAGCCCCAGCTGCGGGCCCTGGGTGGAGTGGAACGCCATGAAGAAGGTACCGAGCGCGCACCCCAGCAGCACGGCGATCGAGGTCCAGAGGAGATTGCCGCCGAGCGTGATGCCGATGACGCCGACCGCGAGCGTTGCGAGGTGCGCATCGCCCGAGAACCACACCGGCCACAGATGCCACACCTTGCCGTGCCGCTCGGCGAGCGGCACGTAGTCGATGGAGCGCTTCTCGAGGATGATGCGTTTCGCCATGCCCGTGCCGTCGCGGCGCACGGCGTTTATATCATGACCCCCACATAATAACAGCGCGGCCGCTACGGCGGTGGCGCGCGCCGCGCCCGCGGCACCACCTCGGCACCCGGCGCCTTGGGCTCGTCGTCGACCATCTGCGCCGGGAAGCCCTCGCCGAGGACGCTGACGCCACAGGCCTCCTCGAGACGGCGGATGATGTTCGGCGAATGCTCGCGCGGCCCGTAGCGGCGCGCGCCATCCGCGAACAGTCCGAGGACCAGCGGCGACAGCTCGAGCGGCACCCCCTGCTCGCGCGCCAGCGTGTCGAACAGGCCCACGTCCTTGATGACCAGGTCCATGGTGAAGTTGATGTCGCGGCTGCCGTTCAGGATCACCTGCGACTCGGTCTCGTGGACGAAGGAGTTGCCCGAGGAGATTCGGATCCCCTCGTAGGTCATGTTGAGGTCGAGGCCCGCCACCTTCGCCACCGTGAGCGCCTCGGCCAGCGCCGCCAGGTGCACGGTGCACAGGTAGTTGGTGATCACCTTGAGGACCGAGGCCGAGCCCACTGGGCCGGTATGCAGGATCCGCCGCCCGAGAATCGCCAGCACCGGCAGCACACGCTCGAAGGCCGCGCGCGGGCCGCCGACGAAGATCGAGATGTTGCCGGTGGCGGCGCGATGACAGCCGCCGGAGACCGGACAGTCGAGCGCCATGGCGCCGAGCGCTGCCACCCGCGCCGCGAGCCGCCGTGCCTCGGCGGCATCCGTGGTGCTCATCTCCAGCCAGATCTTCCCGGCCGAGAGTCCCGCCAGTACGCCGTCGGGCGCCTCCATTACCGCGGCGCAGATCGCCGGCGAGGGCAGACAGGTGATCACCAGATCCACCTCAAGCGCGAGCTCCCTCGGGGAGGCGGCGGCCTTCGCGCCGTCGCGTACCAGGGGGGCGACGCGCTGCGGGTCGAGGTCGCGCACGGTCAGATCCACACCGTGGCGCAGCAGGTTGCCGGCGAGCCGGCTGCCGACGTTGCCGAGTCCGATGAAACCGACGCTTAGGTTTGCCATGCGAGTGACAGGTTACACTGCCCGCCGATGAGCGAGGCAGCCAATCGGCGTCCGCTGAAAAGTCGCTCGAGCGGCTGGGCCCGCTCGCTCACGGCCGCTCTGGCGCGCACGCCCGTCACCCCCAACCAGATCTCCGTTGCCAGCGTGGTGTTCGCGGCCATCGGTGCCGCCGCGCTCGCCGTATCCGGCGCGCCGTGGGCACTACTGACATGCGCGGCATGCATCCAGCTGCGGCTGGTGTGCAACCTGCTCGACGGGATGGTCGCGGTCGAGGGAGGCAAGGGATCGCCGGTCGGCGGGCTCTACAACGAGCTCCCCGATCGCGTCGCCGACAGCGCCATCATCGTGGCGACGGGCTACGCCGCCGCAGTCGCCTGGCTCGGCTGGTGCGGAGCACTGCTCGCGGTGTCGACGGCCTACATCCGAGCCTTGGGAGGTGCGCTCGGTCTGCCGCAGGATTTCCGCGGGCCGATGGCCAAGCCGCAGCGCATGGCGGTGCTGACCGCCGGCTGCGTGCTGGGCGCCGTCGAGACGCAGCTGTGGCACTCGCATTACGCGCTGCGTGTGGCACTGTCGGTGGTCGCAGTCGGTGGATTCCTCACCTGTGCGACGCGGGCGCGCGCGCTCGCGCAGGCGCTCACGGCGAGGGCGCGGCCGGGGCAATGAGACCGCTGGCCGCCATCCTGTGCGGCGTGATGCGCACGCTCGTCGGGGCGCACGCGCACTGGCAGGCGGCGCCCACGCCCGGGCGGAGCATCTACTTCGCGAACCACACGAGCCATTTAGATACGCTGGCGATCTGGGCGGCGCTCGGCCCACGGTTGCGTGCGCACACGCGTCCGGTAGCGGCCAGGGATTACTGGGATCGTGGCGGACTGCGGCGCTACGTGGCGCGGCGGGTGCTCAACGTGGTGTTCGTCGAGCGGCACAAGGAGACTGGGCAGGGTGATCCGCTCGCGCCGCTCGCCGAGGCGCTCGAGCAGGGCAGCTCCCTCATTTTCTTCCCGGAGGGCACGCGCGGCGCGGGACCGCTCCCGGCCGCCTTCCACTCAGGTCTCTACAACCTCGCGGTGCGCTTTCCCGACGTGCATCTGGTGCCCGTGTACCTCGAGAATATGCATCGCGCCATGCCCAGGGGGACCTTCGTGCCCATACCGGTAACCTGCACACTGCGCTTCGGCGCGCCGCTCGAGCGCCGCGCGGATGAGGCGCGCGAGGCGTTTCTCGAGCGGGCGCGGGCGGCGGTAGTGGCGCTCGCATGAGTGGACGCGAGAAGTTCTACTGGCTGATGGGCGGCGTGCTGACGCTGCTCGTCATCGCCACGCTGCTGGGCGGCTTGCTGCGCGCCCGCGCCGCCTCGGATAGCGCGCGCGGGGTGGTCGGGAATCTCAACAGCCGCATCCGTGCCTGGTGGGTCATGGTGGCGATCTTCGCCGTGGCGTTCCTCGCTGGCCCGATCGCGACGCTGGTGCTGTTCGGTTGCATGTCATTCTTCGCGCTGCGGGAATTCGTGACGCTGACCCCCACCAGGCCCGCGGACCACCTGCCGCTGTTCCTGAGCTTCTTCGTGCTGATTCCGCTGCAATACGGGCTCATCGGCTACGACTGGTACGGACTCTTCACGATCCTCATTCCGGTCTACGCCTTTCTCATCCTGCCAGCGGTCGCGGCACTTGCCGGCGATCCCCACCGATATCTCGAGCGCACCGCAAAGATCCAGTGGGCCATCATGGTCACCGTGTACTGCGTCAGCCACACGCCGGCGCTGCTGCTGCTGCGCATCCCGGGATACGAGCGGCAGAATGCCCTGCTGATCTTCTTCCTGTTGCTCGTCACCCAGATGAGCGACGTGCTGCAATACCTGTTCGGCAAGCTCCTGGGACGCACCCGGCTCGCGCCGGCCGTAAGTCCTTCGAAGACCGTCGAGGGACTAATCGGGGGCGGACTGGCGGCGACCGCGGTCGGGGGCGCCATGTACTGGATCACGCCGTTCTCGCCGCTTCAGGCGCTCGCCATGTCGTTCGTCATCGTCGTCATGGGATTCCTCGGAGGGCTGACTCTGTCGGCCGTGAAGCGCAGCCTCGGCGTCAAGGACTGGGGCGCCATGATCGAGGGACACGGCGGGATGCTCGACCGCGTGGACTCACTGAGCTTCGCGGCGCCGGTCTTCTTCCACCTCACCCGGTATTTCTTCTAGCCTCCGAGGCTCGAGCGCACGCGCGGCGCTAAGATAGGCGCAGTCCAGCCAAGAACAAGGGAGCGCCCGCATGTCTTCCAAGCTCGTGACCCTCCTCGTGGCTACCGCCATCGCCGCCGGCACCACCTCGAGCCGGGCCCAGCAGGCGCCGCCGGCCGCGAACCCGCTCGATAACGTGCCGCCCGCGATGCCGTTCGACATCCCCTATGGGACGCCGATCTCGCTGGCACGGGCTGAGACGGCCATCCAGGTCACGGTGGCCGAGGCCAGAAAGCACGACTGGAAGCTCAACGTGGCGGTGGTGGATTCGGGCGGCAACCTCGTCGCCTTCCAGCGCATGGACGGCGCGCAGCTCGCCTCGATCCGGATCGCCGAGCACAAGGCGCGCGCCGCGGTGCTGTTCCGCCGCGAAACCAAGGTGTGGGAGAGCGCGATCCAGAAGGGCTTCGACTACGTGATGACGCTCGATGGCGTCATCGGCTCGCGCGGCGGCATGCCGCTCGTCGAGGGCGGCAAACTCATCGGCGGCATCGGCTGCTCCGGCGGCACCGGCTCGCAGGACGAGGTCGCCTGCAAGGCGGGCGTCGCGACCATCAAGTGAGACGGGAGGCTCTATGCAGCAAGCCGTACGCAAGTATCTCGCGGCCCTCGAGGCGGGCGATGCCGACAAGGCCGCGGCGCTCTTCATTCCCGAGGGCTGGGTGCGGTCGCCGTTCCTCGGCAAGCTCCCGGTGCGCGAGTTCGTATCGAAAGTGGCGAGCTCCTCCAGGGGATCGAAGCTCACCGTCCATGACGTGCTGGTGAGTGCCGAGGGCCACCTGCGGGCCGTCGCTTACTATCTCTACGACTGGACGCTCAAGGACGGCACGCACGTGGCGTTCGATTGCGCCGACGTGTTCAACTTCGACCGCGACTCCGGGCACATCGAGTCGATCGTGCTGGTGTACGACACGCAGCCGGTACGCGGCGTGGTCGAGCGCAAGTACCCGTAGAGGTACCGCGCCTTGCGCGCAGGCTCGCGGGATCGCAGGGCGCCGTCAGCCCTTGCCGTCCCAGTACTCCTCCATCTTGAGGCGCAGCGCGGCGTCGGGAACGCGGCCGCGGGCGGCCCCCTGGTTGTCCTCCAGGTGGCTCACCTTGGTCGAGCCCGGAATCGCGCAGGTCACCGCCGGGTGCGAGATGACGTACTTGAGGAAGAACTGCGCCCAGCTCGTGACGTCGATGTCGGCCGCCCAGGAGGGGAGCGCCTTGCCGGCCGCCTGCCGGAAGAGCGAGGAGCGCCCGAAGGGCAGGTTGACGAGCACCGCGATCCGGCGCTCGATCGCGAGCGGCAGGATGGTCTCGGCGGCCTCGCGGTTGGCGATCGAGTAGTCCACCTGGATGAAGTCGAGTCGGAACCTGCGCATCACCTCGGCGAGGTCGGCGTGCTGACTGCCGCGCGAGGTGGTGACGCCGAGATAGCGGATCCGGCCCTGCTTCTTCCACTGCTCGAGCTCGGGAATCAGCTCGGCGACGCCGTTGAGATTGTGGACCTGCAGCAGATCGATGCGCCGCGTCCGCAGCCGCTCGAGGGAACGGGCGTAGCTCTCCGCACCCGCGGGACCGAAGGTGGCGTTGCCGACCAGCTTGCTCGCGATGAACATCCGCTCGCGGATGCCAAGTCGCTCGAGCGCCTCGCCGATGATCGCCTCGCTGTCGCCATAAGCGGCGGCCGTATCGATGACCGTGCCGCCGAGCTCAGCCATGCGGGCGATCTCGGCGCGGATGTCATCGCTCAGCTCGTTTTTGAAGGCATCGGTGCCGAGGCCGATGGCCGGCAGCCACTGGCCACTCACCGGAATTGCCTTCTTGATGAGGCGCGCCTCGGACGTTGGTGCCGAGACGCTCGGGGCGGAGCTCGGTCCGGGCGGGGAAGTCGTCGGCGGCTCGCCACCGCGCAGTGTGCCGGTGAGCAGCGCGCCGACGCCGCCCGTCACCCCAGCGGCGAGAAAGCTGCGCCGTGTGATGCTCGAATCGTCTCGCCGGGTCATACGCGGATCATGGCACGGATGTCGCGCGCATGGTGAGTCGGCGGCGCATCGTAGCCCTGGCGGGCGCCCTCGGCCTCGCCGGCCTCGAGCGCATTCTCCTCGGCGCCGAGCGCGGCGACGAGGCGGCCGCCGCCGACTTCGAGGTCGTGCTCGAGAGCAATGTGCGTGTCGCGATACGCGACGGCGTGCGGCTCGCCACCGATGTCTATCGGCCGGCGCGCGCCGGCAAGGCCGTCGCGGGCCGCTTTCCGGCGATCCTCGAGCGCACACCCTATGGGCGCAACGTCACCTACTTTCGCGACATCAGCGCCGCCGATCCGACGCCGAAGACGCGCGCCGAGGTGGCGGCGTACTACGTGCGCCACGGCTATGTGGTGATCTTCCAGGACTGCCGCGGACGGCACGAGTCCGAGGGCGAGTTCATCAAGTACCTGAACGAGGGGCCCGATGGCTTCGATACCTGCCGCTGGCTCGTGGCGCAACCGTGGAGCGATGGGCGCATCGGTACGATGGGACTTTCCTACGCGGCCCACACCCAGGTGGCGCTCGCCTGCCTCGATCCGCCGGGACTGAAGGCGATGTATATCGATTGCGGCGGCTTCTCCAACGCCTACCAGGGCGGCATCCGCCAGGGTGGCGCGTTCGAGCTGAAGCAGGTGACCTGGGCCTACAACTTAGGTGTCGAGAGCCCCGAGGTGCAGAAGGATCCGCGCCGACTCGCGGCGCTCAAGGCGATCGATCTCAAGGCATGGTTCGCCAGCATGCCGTGGAAGCGCGGCCACACGCCCTTGAGCCTCATTCCGGATTACGAGAGCTACGTCTACGAGCAGTGGCAGCACGGCAGCTTCGACGCTTACTGGAAGCAGCTCGGGCTGTATGCGGCGGGCTTCTACGGGCCGTTCGCCGATGCGGCCATGGTGCACCTCTCGGGCTGGTACGACGCCTACGCACGCACCGCCACCGAGAACTACCAGGGGCTCGCCCGTGCGAAGCGCGGCCCCGTGCGGCTCATCATGGGACCCTGGACGCACGGCGCGCGCTCGACGCCGCATGCCGGCGACGTCGATTTCGGTGCGGGCGCGACGCTGGATGCCGACGGCGGGGATCTGTTCGCGCGGCGGCTCAGTTGGTTCGACCGCTATCTGAAGGCGGTCCGCTACCCGGAGGATGAGCCGCCGGTGAGAATTTTCGTGATGGGTGGCGGCAGCGGGCGCAAGACCACCGCCGGCCGGCTGGATCACGGCGGGCGCTGGCGCAGCGAGCGCGACTGGCCCATCCCGGACCAGAAGACGACAGCTTATTACCTGAGCGCCGACGGGCGGCTGTCGAGCGCACCGCCGGCGGCGCGCGCGGCCGCGGTGAGCTACGACTTCAACCCCGATCACCCGGTACCGACGATCGGCGGAACCGTCACCTCAGGGGAGCCGCTGATGCGCGGCGGCGGCTACGATCAGCACGAGGGACCGGCATTCTACGGCTCACGGGAGCCGTACCTGCCGCTCGCGGCGCGCCCCGACGTGCTGGTCTTCGAGACCGGTGCGCTCGCGGAGGACGTGGAAGTAACCGGCGCCATCGAGGCGCAGCTGTGGGTGAGCTCCGATGCGCTGGATACGGATTTCACCATCAAGCTCCTCGATGTGTATCCGCCCAGCGAGGACTTCCCGGGAGGCTTCGCGCTCAACCTCACCGACGGGATCCTGCGCTGCCGCTATCGCGATTCCTGGGAGCACCCCGCGCTCATGACGCCGGGCGCGGTGTATCGCATCACGATCGCGGCCTTCCCGACCTCGAACCGCTTCGTTCGCGGCCACTCGCTGCGTCTCGATGTCTCCTCGAGCAACTTTCCGCACTTCGACGTGAATCCCAACAGCGGCGCTGCCGAGGGCACCGGCCTCACGCGGCGCGCGGCGCGCAACACCGTCTACATGGATGCGGACCACCCCTCGCACGTCGTGTTGCCGGTCATCCCGAGGCGAGCCTGAAGTGGAGCGGGCAGGGCGCGCGCGGCTCGGCGCGATCGTGCGCGTCGCGAGCGGCAACTTCCTCGAGATGTACGACTTCATGGTGTTCGGCTACTACGCCGGCGCCATCGGTGCGGCGTACTTTCCGGCCGCGACTCCCTACCTGTCGCTGCTGCTCGCGCTCGCCACCTTCGGGGCGGGCTTTCTCATGCGTCCCCTTGGCGCGATCGTGCTCGGAGCCTACGCGGATCGCCACGGACGGCGGGCGGGACTGCTGCTCACTCTGGCCCTCATGGCGGTGGGGATCGTGCTCACCGCCGCGACGCCCGGCTACGCGACGCTCGGCATCGCGGCGCCGTTGCTGGTGCTCGCGGGGAGGCTCCTGCAGGGCCTGTCCGCGGGCATGGAGCTCGGCGGGGTGTCGGTCTACCTCGCCGAGATTGCACCGCCCGGCCGCAAGGGCTTGTACGTCAGCTGGCAGTCGGCGAGCCAGCAGCTCGCCGTCATGTTTGCCGCCGCCGTCGGACTGCTGCTGAGTGAGCAGCTGTCGGCGCGGCAGATGTCGGCGTGGGGCTGGCGGGTGCCGCTCCTGCTCGGCTGCCTGATCATTCCCGCGGTGCTGTGGCTGCGCCGCTCGCTCGAGGAGACCGCGGAGTTCAGCGCGCGGCGACAGCGGCCGAGCCTCAGGCAGCTGCTGCGCTCGCTCATTCAGAGCTGGAGGATCGTGGGGCTGGGGGCGCTCATGGTGACCATGACGACCGTCTCCTTCTACATGATCACCGCCTACACCCCGACCTTCGGCACCTTGGTCCTGCACCTCGGGAGTCTCGACGGCTTCCTCGCGACGCTCGCCGTCGGCGCCTCGAATCTCCTCTGGCTCCCGACGATGGGTGCGCTCTCGGATCGCATCGGACGGCGACCGCTGCTCATCGCGTGCACGGTGCTGATGCTGCTGACCGCCTATCCGCTGCTGTTGTGGCTGACTCACGTGCCCTCGCTCCCGAAGCTGCTCGTGACTGCGCTGTGGCTGTCGTTCCTCTACGCGAGCTACAACGGCGCCATGGTGGTGTGCCTCACCGAGATCATGCCGCCGGAGGTGCGCACCACCGGCTTTGCGCTCGCCTATAGCCTCGCGACCAGCCTGTTCGGTGGCTTCACGCCGGCGATCAGCACCTGGCTCATCCACCGCACGGGAAATGCGGCGGTGCCCGGGCTGTGGCTGAGCTTCGCGGCGCTGTGCGGCCTGGCCGCGGCGCTCGCGCTGCGCCCGCGCCAAGGCACAAATTGAACGGACTGCCCAGTTCCATTTGCGGCTAAGAGAACTGCGTCACGCCGCGGGATTTTTTCCTAGCCGGCGCAGCGATTTAGTCTCAAATTCTCTCTGCGGTGGCCGACTCTGTAAACGGCGGGCGGTGCGGCCGCGCCCGGCGGACTTAAGTAATACCAAGAGCTCGTGGACACTCAAGCAGCACCTGTGCATCCGGCCGGCCTCCACTCGGGCGGCGTGGCCACATCTGCGCGCTGGGTCAGCCGGCTGTTCGCGGCGCTGGTGGTGTATGCGGCCGGGGCCGCCGCCTGGATGCTCACCGGTTCCGGCGGGCCGAAGATCACGCACTACGTCGGACTGCTGTCGTGGTTCCCGGCCGCACTCGGTGCCATCACCGTATGCGCCGTTACCGCGCGCCGCTCCGAGAGCGGTCCGCTGCGCCGCGCCTGGGGGTGGCTCGCCACGGCCGTCGCGCTCTATGCCATCGGCGATTGCATCGCGGCCACCTCCTGGCTCGTGGGGCGGGGGGACCCCTTCCCGGGGCCGGCGGATTTCTTCTACTGCAGTTTCTACGTGGCGCTGGCGGCTGCCGCCGTGTACTTCATCCGCGCCGCCGCGGTGCGCGTGCCCTGGATGCAGCTATCGATGGACGCCACCATCTTCGCGGTCGGCTTCGGCGCCTTCTTCTGGTTCCTGGTGATCCGTCCGGCCGCGTCCAGCCCCGAGATGGACCTCCTCAAGGAGGTCTTAAGCCAGGCGTACGTGACGCTCGATTGCATCCTGCTGCTGATGCTCGGAGTGCTGCTGCTCACCGGCTCCGGGCACGCCGGCGGGTGGCGTGTACCGCTGCTGCTGCTCACCGGCTTCGCCACCATGTTCGTCGGCGACATCGTCTGGTCGCTCGCCAAGGTGCGCGGCTACTACCTGCCGGGCGATTTCCAGGACGTGCTGTACCTGTCGTACTACGTGCCGATAGTGGCCTCCGCGCGCGAGCAGCTGCGCTCGATGGCGGCGCCCGCGCGGGAGAGCTCGAGCACCTCCGACGCGCTGGCCCGCGCACTGCCGTACGCGGCGATGCTGGCGGCGTTCCTGGTGCTGGTGTACTTAAGCCGCGGCGACGTCATCGGCCCGGCGAACATCATGACCATGATCGTGTTCTCCCTGACGCTGCTCCTTATGGTGCGCCAGAGCGTGGTGCTGCGCGGCGATGCGCTGGTGCGCGAGAAGCGCGCGGCCCGCCTGGTCGAGGAGCGCTACGCCTCGCTGATCGCCAACGCGTCCGACGTCATCATGATCGTCGGCGCGGACGGCGTGCTGCGGTTCGCCTCGCCCGCCTCCGAGCGCACGCTTGGACTGAAGCCCGCGGAGATCATCGGCCGGAGCCTGCCGGGGCTATGGGCGGGCGAGGATGCCGAGAAGCTGCGGGCGTTCCTGGTCGATGTCGCCGCGGCCAGACCGTCGGGCACCGTCGGCCCGGTGGAGCTGCGGGTCGAGCGCGGCGCCAAGTGCTACGTGGTCGAGACCGTCGGCAGCAACCTGACGCAGGACCCGGCGGTGGCCGGCCTGGCGCTCAACTTCCGCGATATCAGCGAGCGCAAGGCACTGGAGGAGCAGCTGCGGCAGCTCGCCTTCCACGACCCGCTGACGCTGCTCGCCAACCGCAACCTGTTCCGCGACCGCGTGCAGCACGCGCTGACGCTCGCGCAACACGGCACGGAGTGCGTCGCGGTCATGTTCCTCGACCTCGACAACTTCAAGAACATCAACGATTCGCTGGGGCACGACGCCGGCGACCGGCTGCTGCAGGCGGTGGCGCAGCGCATCGTCAAGACCACGCGCGCCTCGGACACCGTGGCGCGGCTCGGGGGCGATGAGTTCGCGGTGCTCATGGAGGGCATCGAGCGGCTGAGCGAGGTGGGGCGGGTGGCGGATTCGCTGGTCGAGTCGCTCAACCGGCCGTTCCAGCTCGATGGCCGCGAGGTGCGGGTCGCCGCCAGCGTCGGCGTCGCGATCTCCGCCGCAGAGGCGGGCGCCGAAGCGCTGCTCAGCAACGCCGACATCGCCATGTATCACGCCAAGGCCGGCGGCAAGAACCGCCACGTGACCTTCCAGCCGCAGATGCAGGCGATATTGCACGAGCGGCTGCGGCTCGAGGCCGATATCTCCCGCGCACTCGCCAACCAGGAATTCTTCATCGAGTACCAGCCGATCGTGGATCTCGGCACGCGCAGCCTCCTCGGCGTCGAGGCGCTGGTGCGCTGGCGCCATCCGGAGGCCGGCGTGCTGATGCCCGGGCGCTTCATCCAGGTGGTGGAGGAATGCGGGCACGTCGCGCGGCTCGGCCGCTGGGTGCTGCGCCAGGCGTGTCGCGACCTGTGCGCCTGGCGGCGCTCGATCGCCGGCGGCTCCGGGCTGCGCCTGGCGGTGAACATCTCGGGCCGCCACCTGCAGCACGGCGAGCTGGCGCGCGATGTCGCGCAGGCGCTCGCCGAGTCCGGGCTCGAGCCCGGCAATCTCGTGATCGAGCTCACCGAGAGCACGATCATGTCCAACACGGATGCCAACCTCGAGCGCTTCCACAGCCTGAAGGCGCTCGGCGTGCGACTCGCGATCGACGACTTCGGTACCGGATATTCCTCGCTGTCCTACCTGCATCGCTTCCCGATCGACATCCTCAAGATCGACCGCTCCTTCGTCAGCAACCTCACCAATACCGACAACGGCCCGGAGCTGGCGCGCGCCGTGGTGACGCTCGGTGAGACGCTGGGACTGGAGACGGTCGCCGAGGGCATCGAGCTCGAGCCGCAGGTGACGGCGCTGCTGGCGCTCGGTTGTGTCGCCGGTCAGGGGTTCCTGTTCGCCAAGGCGAGCTCGCTCGAGCAGCTTTCCAAGAGTGCGTTCGTCGCGCGCCGCAACGCGCTGTGGAACGCACAGACGCGCAACGAGGAGCTCTCTCCCACGGGGCGCTTTCGCGCGCTCAAGCCCGTCCCGGGCCGCACTGCCGGCGCCGCCTGAGCGTCGCCGCGCGCAACTGAAAGCCGACGAACACCGGTCCGGAGCGCGCCGGGCGGAGCATCCGCCGCGGCGGGCTGCTCGATGACGGGATGAAAGAAAGGCCGGCGAGGAGTTAAGCTTGCACGCCTGAAGGCCCGCGGGAGAGATCGGACATGGTGCGTTACTTCCCCCTTGCAGCGCTCGTCCTGCTCGCAGCTTGCTTCAACATGCCCGGGGGTGATGTCACCGCGGACGGCTCGGGCGCCAACGCCGTCAACGGCTCGATCCACGTACCGGCCGGCACCAAGAGCGGCGAGCTGGGCACCGTCAACGGCTCGATCCACATCGATGACAATGCGAGCGTCGGCAGCGCCGGCACGGTGAACGGCTCGGTGGCGCTCGGTGCGCACGCCACGGCCGCGTCGCTGGCGACGGTCAACGGGGGGATCAGCCTCGGTGCGGGCGCGCACGTGGTCCACGAGGTCAGCACGGTGAACGGCGGGATGACGCTCGCCGACGGTGCCGAGGTCGGCGGAGCGCTCGCCAACGTGAACGGCCGCATTGCGCTCAACGGCGCGCATGTCGCCGGCGGGTTGCGCACCGTCGACGGCGACATCGACGTGCTCGGCAGCTCGAGAGTCGAGGGCGGGATCATCGTGAAACGCGGCGGCACGAGCCTGTTCAGCTTCCATACTCACAAGCCGCGCATCGTCATCGGGCCCGGCGCCGTCGTGCAGGGCGACCTGCGCTTCGAGCGCGAGGTCGAGCTGTACGTGAGCGACAGGGCGACCACCGGGCCCATCACCGGAGCCACGGCGATCCGCTTCACCGGCGCGAGCCCGTCGGGGTAGTTCACTGGCCGAATCGCCTGCGGCCGATTTCGGCGGACATTACTCCGTGGGCCGCCGGCAAAAAGCGTGATTTTTGCCGGCTGCGCCGGCTCTAGCCGGAGGCGCGCAGAGCGGCAAGCGGGTTGGGCGTGGGCTCGGCCACCTTGCGCAGCGTGTTGCGGTCACGGTGCAGGAAGGGCTCCGCGCGGCCGTGCACCATCAGCAGGGTGTCGAGCACGTAGCTCCAGCTGCCGTCGGGGTTGAACACCACCTCGATGCGGTAGGAGTCGGTGCGGAATGCATACTCAAGAAACGCCGTCGAGCAGATGCCGTAGTCGGTGCGCCCGCGCTCGGCCGTGAGCACCAGCTCGTTGGCATCGGGGGTCGTGTGGCCCGCGGCGATGGCCACCTGGCCGCGCGGGATGCTGAGCGTCTGCAGCACCAGTCCCGTGGCCGGCTCCCACAGCCAGTACCCGGTCTGATCGTGAAAGGTCGCATCCTCGTCCGGGGCAAGGATGCGTGTGTGATAGCGCAGCCCGTAGAAGAGCTGCGGTCCGTTCGACTGCGCATCGATGGGCTGCAGCTCGATCCGCTCGCTGTACTCGCGGCGCTGCGGCCCGTCCGCCTTGGGGTTGATGTCGATGCCGGCCTGGCTCTCCCAGATGCCCGCCAGGCGGCGCAGCGGTCCGAGGTTGGCGAGGGTGTCGGGATCGGCGGACTGCTCGGTATAGACGTCTTCGGGAAAGGCGCTCATGGGTTCGCTCCTTGCGGGCGCGGGCAGTTTAATGCATCGAGACGGCGTACACTGCGCGGCGCATGGGCGGCCCCATCGAAGGCCGCGAGGGGAGATGCCATGAGCCCGGAGCTGAAGTATCTGGCGCTCGTCAGCGTGCTGACGGGCCTTTTGTGGGTGCCCTACATCCTGAACGAGATCCTGGTCCGCGGCCTTCTCGATGCGGTGGGTTACCCGGAGAATCCCAAGCCGCTCGCCAAATGGGCGCAACGGCTCAAGGCCGCGCACTACAACGCCGTCGAGAACCTGGTGGTGTTTGCGCCCCTGGTGCTCATCGCCGCAGTCGCCGGCATCCACGATGCCGCCGTTGCAACCGCCGCCTGCGTCTACTTCTGGGCGCGCGTCGTGCATGCCGCGGCCTACACGCTGGCGGTGCCGTGGCTACGCACGGTCGCCTTCGTGGTGGGCTGCGCCATGCAGCTGTGGATCGCTTACACGATCCTCATGCGCTAGCTTGGCGAGGCGCCAGGGCGCCGTCGGCGCGCGCGCCGCATGGCGAACGCGCAGCGCCCGGCAATAGGACAGTCGCCGCACCTCGGGCTGTTGAGCTTGCACAGCTCCTGCCCATGGCGCTTCAGCAGCAGGTAGGCGCGGCGGCGCACCGCGAAGTCGGCGGGAAGCGCCGCGAGCGCCTGCTGCGCCTTCGAGTAGGCCGCGGTGTAGCGCGCCGGCACGGCGCCCGACTCGATGCGCGTCACGACGTGCGGACAGTTCGACGGCACGGCTGCCACCGGCTCCAGGCTGCCGAACAGCAGGATCCGGTCGACGCCCGGGGCGCCGATGCCGGGAAAGGTGCGCAGCAGCCGGCGCGCCTCGGGGATCGGCAGTCGCGCGAGGGTCCGGCTGCTGAAGCCGCCGTACTGATTGCGTACGCTGCGGGCGATGCTCTGCACGCGCTCCGCGCGGATCGCGGGAACTATGCCGCCGGCCTTGAGCGCGCGCGCGAGCGTCGCAGCTCGCGCCGCGAGGAGCTCCGCGGGGCTCACTCCCACGGCGGCCCTGAGCGACGCCCAGCCGAGGTTGCAGCGCTCCTCACTCGGTGGATAGCCACACTGCCACCAGATGAGAAACAGGTACGGGTCGGTGGGCCAGTGCGGTGACTGCTCGCCATAGAAGGATTCGAGCGCATCGAGGATTTCCCCGAGGCGCCGCCCGTGCTCACCTGGCGCCGTCGTGGCTCGTACCATCGGGAGTGACGGCGAAACGCAGACAGCCCCCGCGCGCGTACGACCCGGAGGCGGCCGAGCGGGCCGCGTTGAGCGCCGCCGCATCCAGACCCGCATCGCCCGAGGAGCGCGTGATCACGGGCGCCTGCGCGAGCCTGCCGCTCGCATCGAGGCAAACGCGCGCCTCCGCCGGGCGCGCCGCGGTGGCGGCTGTGGCAGCTGTGGCAGCGGGAGCGGGGGCTGCGGTCTCGGTGTGGAAGCGTCCCCACTTCCACGCGATCTCCTGCCAGGAGTCGATGGCGTTGCCGTCTCCGGCGTGCACTGCGGGCAGAAACCGCAGCTGCTGCACACAACTCAGCGCCGCGGCATCCAGGCTCTGCGAGCCGGAAGACGACTTGATGGAGGCACGCGAAGGCACACCCGTCGGACCCACGAGCAGCACCACCAGCGCGGCGCTGCGGTCCTGCGGGTCCGCGTGCATGAGCTGCGGGCAGCGCCCCTTGGCGTCATACCCCATGGCGACGTCCGCATCGCGGACCACGTCCGGGACCGGCGGCGCGCTGCGCGCGGGGTCGGCCCATGCGGCGAGGGCGAGGAGTGCGGCGCACGTCAGGCTCAGCGATCGGCGGACAGACATGGACTCACCCCCTGGCGTCACATTCTAGCGCGGCGCCTGGCCGTGCCCGGAGAGGGCGGCGTGCGGCCCGCAGCCGGGCGTCTCGCAGTCGCCTTCCTCCTCGATCTGCACCGTCGTGTGCTCGACCCGCAGCCGCTGCGCGAGGCGCGCGTGGATGGCGGCGATCACCTCGCCATGTCCGCTGCCCGCGGCGAGGTTGGCGTGCAGCGTCACCGTCGGACGCTCGCCGGTTATCGACCAGACGTGTACGTGATGCACGCCGACGAGCCCCGGTACGTGGCCGAGGAGCTCGGCCTCGATGGTGCGCACATCGCAGCCGGCGGGTGCGCCTTCGAGCAGCACGTGCGCCGACTCGCGTGTCAGCGCCCAGGCGGAGCGCAGGATCAGCGCCGATACCACCAGCGAAAGCAGCGGATCGGCCACCGTCCAGCCGGCCACGAGAATCACGATCGCCGCGATACTTGCCGCCGCCGAGCCCAGCAGGTCGCTCAGCACGTGCGCGCGCGCACCGCGCTCATTGAGCGAGCGTGCGCCCGCCAGCGCCAGGAATGCCGCCAGGTTCGCGGCTCCGCCGAGCAGCGCGATGACGAGCATCAGCCGCCCGTTGACCGCCGGGCGAATCATCAGGCGCAGCACCGCTTCGTACACCACCCAGGCCGTGAGGGCGAGCAGCAGCTGCCCATTGACGAACGCCGCGAGCGGCTGATAGCGGCGGTGCCCGTAGGTACGTCGCGCGCTCGCCGGCCGCCGGCTCACGCGCATGGCGATGATGGCGAGCACCAGCGAGGCCGAGTCGGCCAGCATGTGCGCGGCCTCGGCGAGCAGTGCGATGGAGTTGGCGAAGTAGCCGCCGAGGGCCTCGATCAGGGTGAAGATGCCGAGGATTGCGAGCGCCGTGACCAGCCGCCGCTCGGGCGCGTCGGCTCCGTGGCGATGGTCGTGATGGCCGTGGTCGTGGTCGTGAGGGTGGTGACTGTGATCGCGGGATGTCATCGAGTGGGTCTTTGGGCAGCGGCGGCAGCGGGGTCTGCCGGGCTCAAGGTTAGCAGTGCCGTGAAGACCTTACCCGAATGATACTTAAGTGCCTGAGCGGCCGGGGGCCGGCGACATGACGCTGGCGCCCCTGGGCTAGTATCTTTCCGGTACACATGAGCAATTCACTCGACCTGGTTGCAATCGGCCGCGTCAGCGTCGATCTGTACGGCCAGCAGCTCGGCAGCCGGCTCGAGGACGTCGCCAGCTTCGCCAAGGCGATCGGTGGCAGCCCCGCCAACATCGCAATCGGCGCCGCGCGCCTCGGACTCAAGGCCGCACTGATTACCCGGGTCGGCGACGAGCCGATGGGACGTTTCGTGCGCGCGCAGCTTGTGCGCGAGGGGGTCGATACTCGCGGGGTGCGCACCGACCGCGAGCGCCTCACCTCGCTGGTGCTCCTGAGCGTGCGCGATGCGCAGACCTTTCCGCTGATCTTCTATCGCGAGAACTGCGCCGACGGCGCACTCTGCGAGGACGACATCGACGCCGGGCTGATCGCCTGCGCACGGGCCGTGCTCGTGACCGGCACGCACTTCTCCATCGCTGCGGGAGCGCAGGCGCAGCGCAAGGCGATTGCGATCGCGAAGGCGCACGCGCGCCGCGTGGTGCTCGACGTCGATTACCGCCCGAGTCTCTGGGGCATCGGCGGGCACGATGCCGGCGAGAGCCGCTACGCGCGCTCGGCGCGGGTGACCGCCGCGCTCGCCCCGGTGCTTCCCGAGTGCGATCTGATCGTCGGCACCGAGGAGGAGATGCACATCGCCGCCGGCAGCGAGGACACCCTCGATGCCGTGCGCCGCATACGCGCGCTGTCAGCTGCCGTCATGGTGGTGAAACGGGGAGCGAAGGGCTGCGTCGTCTTCGACGGCGGCATCCCGGACAGGCTCGATGAGGCCCTCAGCGTGCCGGGATTTGCAGTGGAGATCTACAACGTGCTCGGCGCGGGGGATGCCTTCCTCGCCGGGTTTCTCCTCGGCTATCTGCGCGATGAGCCGCACGCGGTGAGCGCGCGCTTCGCCAACGCCTGCGGGGCCATCGCGGTGTCGCGCCTGATGTGCTCGTCGGAGTTTGCGACGCTTCCCGAGCTCGCTCACTACCTCGCCCGCGGCAGCAGCTCGCGCGCGCTGCGCCACGACCCCGAGCTTCAGCACCTGCATTGGGTGACGACCCGCGAGGCGGCACCGTCACCGCTGTTCGTATTGAATGCCGCGGTCCCTGCGGCGATGACGGGCGCCGCCGGCGAGCAGCTCGCTGAGCTCGGGCGGCTCACGGTCGAGGCGGCCGTGAAGGTCGCAGCGGCGCGTGCCGGGATCGGAGTGCGCCTCGATGGAAGCTCGGGGCCTGCGGCCCTGTCTGCAGCGCAGCGGCACAGCCTGTGGCTCGCGCGCCAGGCAGAGACCGAGGAAGCGCCGCCGGCCCAGCCGCTCCTCGAGTGGCCGATGGGGATCACGGTGAGCTGCGGGTGTCGGGCCGCGCAGGAGCAGAGCCTCATGCGCCTCGCCGCGACCTGCCGTGCGCCGGGGCGCGAATTGCTGCTCGAGATCGGCGCTGCGGACGATGCAGCTGCCGTAATGACGCGTCTCTACGAGCTCGGCGTGCGTCCGGACTGGTGGGCGCTCGCGCCGCCAGCCGACGCCGCGGCTTATGCCCGGTGCGCGCAGGTGATCGCGGCTAAAGACGGTTACTGCCGCGGCGTGCTGGTGACAGCCGCTGCGCCCGGGGACGCCGCCGCGAGCCCGATCGTGCGCGGCTTCATCACCGGCGGTAGCATATTCGAAGGTGTCGCACCGGCATGGCTCGCAGGACGGCTGTCAGACGAGTCGCTGATCCGGGAAGTTGCGGACCGCTTTCACGCGCAGATCGCCGCCTGGCTCTCAGGTGCGCGAGGCGCGACCCGGACAGGCGGCTAAGGGGAACAGGCGTTGACGGCAACTCGGCTCACGGTGGCGCAGGCACTGGTGCGGGCAATGGCCGCGCAGTGGACCGAGGCGGGCGGCGAGCGCCGCCGGGTGTTCGCCGGCGTGTGGGCGATCTTCGGTCACGGCAACGTGGCCGCGCTCGGTGAGGCGCTGTACGCGGCGCGCGATGTGCTGCCGACGCTCCGCGCTCACAACGAGCAGGCGATGGGCCATGCGGCGGTGGCCTTTGCCAAGGCTTCGCGCCGTCACCGTATGATGGCCTGCACCACCTCGATCGGCCCCGGCGCCACCAATCTCGCGACCGCGGCGGCGGTGGCGCACGTAAACCGGCTGCCCGTGCTGTTGCTGCCCGGGGACGTATTCGCCACGCGTGCCCCCGACCCGGTGCTGCAGCAGCTCGAGGACTTCGGCGACGGGCTGGTCACCGCGAACGACTGCCTGCGCCCGCTGTCGCGCTACTTCGACCGGATCACGCGGCCCGAGCAGCTTGCCGCGGCCTTCCACCGGGCGATGCAGGTACTCACCGATCCGGCAGAATGCGGGCCGGTGACGCTGGCACTCTGCCAGGACGTGCAGGCGGAGGCGCAGCTGTGGCCACGGAGCCTGTTCGAGGAGCGGCTGTGGACGCCGCGGCGCTCACCGCCGGCATCGGCGGAGCTCGGTGCCGCGCTCGAGCTGCTGCGCGGGGCGCAGCGGCCGCTCGTCGTCTGCGGGGGCGGCGTGCTCTATTCGGAGGCCGAGGCAGCGTTGGCCGGATTCTGTGAGCGTCACGGGGTCCCGAGCGGCGAGACGCAGGCCGGCAAGTCCGCGCTCGCGGCGGGCCATCCGTTGAATCTCGGCGGCATCGGCGTCACCGGGACCGCGGCCGCCAACTCGCTCGCCGCCGAGGCGGACGTGGTACTCGCGGTGGGCACGCGGCTGCAGGACTTCACGACGGGCTCGGGGAGTCTGTTTCGAGCGGCGGGACGGCGCATCGTGGCGCTCAACGTCCAGGTCTTCGACGCCGGCAAGTACGGTGCGCTGCCGCTCATCGCGGACGCGCGGGAGGGCCTCACGCGCTTCAGCGAGGCGCTGGGCAGCTGGCGCGCGCCGGCCGTGTGGACCGAGCGTGCGCAGAGCGAGCGTGGCCGGTGGCTCAAGACTGCGGCCAGCTTCACGGTGGAGGGGAGGGAGACGCGACCGTCCGATGCCCAGGTGATCGGTGCGGTGCAGAGAGCAGCCCTCGACTCCGACATCGTGGTGTGCGCCGCCGGCGGCCTGCCGGGAGAGCTGCATCGCCACTGGCAGCCCGGTCAGCCGCTCGGCTATCACCTCGAGTACGGCTACTCCTGCATGGGCTACGAGATCGCGGGCGCGCTCGGTGTGAAGCTCGCCCAGCCCGCGCGCGAAGTCATCGTGATGGTGGGCGACGGCTCCTACCTCATGCTGAACAGCGAGATCGCAACTTCCGTGCGTATGGGCCTGAGGCTCATCATCGTGCTGCTCGACAACGGCGGCTTTGGCTGCATCGAGCGGCTGCAGAGCTCGACCGGCAATGCGAGCTTCAACAATCTGCGCGGCGCGGACGGCGCGGCGGGCCTCGATTTCGTGGCGCACGCGCGCGGCCTGGGCGCGCACGCGCGCAAGCTGGCCGGCGTCGCCGAGCTCAGCGGCGCGCTCGCCGAGGCGCGCCGCGCCGATCGCACCTCGGTGCTGGTCATCGCCACCGACCCGGCGGCGAGCACCAGCGCCGGCGGTCACTGGTGGGACGTGCCGATCCCGGAAGTTTCCGAGCGTGCCGCGGTGAGAGCGGCGCGCGAGCGCTATGTGGCGGCGCGCACCGCTCGCGCGGGCGATGAGTAACATGCGCGTCCGCCTGGGGGCCAATCCCATCATCTGGTCGAACGACGATCTGCGTGAGCTCGGCGCGGACATCACGCTCGAGACCTGTCTTGAGCAGGCGCGCGACATCGGCTTCGAGGGCATGGAGCTCGGGCACAAGTTTCCGCGCGACGCGCGTGCGCTCGCCGCGGTGCTCGAGCGCTTCGATCTCGCGTGCGTCTCGGGCTGGTATTCGGCCGAGCTGCTCGTGTGGGGGGCGCGCGAGGAGCGAGTGCGCCTGCGCCCGCACCTCGAGCTCCTCAAGGCGCTCGGCAGCCGGGTGCTGGTGTTTGCCGAGGTGAGCGGCGCGGTGCACGGCGATCTCAAGCGGCCGCTGTCGGAGCGTCCGATACTCACAGCGCACGACTGGCGCGAGCTCGGCAAGCGCCTCACGGAGATCGCGGCGGTCACGGCGGCGGAGGGCGTGCGGCTCGCCTATCACCACCACATGGGCACGGCAGTGCAGAGCGCGGAGGACATCGACGCGCTGATGCAATCGACCGGCCCCGAGGTGGGGCTGCTGCTCGATACCGGGCATGCGGCGTTTGCCGGCGCCGACCCGCTCATGCTGGCACGGCGCTACGCGACGAGAATCTGCCACCTGCACGCCAAGGACGTGCGCGCCGACATTGCCGCACGCGCCAGAAGCGGCAACTGGAGCTTTCTGCGCGCGGTGCTCGCCGGAGTGTTCACGGTCCCGGGCGACGGCAGCCTCGCCTTCGAGGGCGTGTTCGGAGCGCTGCCGGAGTACTCCGGTTGGGTGGTGCTCGAGGCCGAGCAGGATCCGAAGCTGGCCGACCCGTTGACCTACGCAACCCTCGGTTACCGCAACCTCAAGCGCCTCGTCGGCGGGGGCGTGCCGTGACGGCGAGCCTGCTCGTGAAGCCCGATCTTTCACCCGGGGCGCGGCAGGTGCACCGGATCACGCCCGAGAGCGCGCGCTGGCGCTACGTGGGCTTCGAGGTATTCGACATTGCGCCGGGGCAGATGCTCACGCGCGAGCTTCCCGAGCGCGAGCAGTGCCTGGTGCTCTTGTCGGGTCGCGCCACGGTAAGCGCCGACGCCAGGGACTTAGGGGTGATCGGCGAGCGTAACCATCCCTTTGGCGGCAAGCCGTTCGCGGTCTACGTGCCGCCGCGCAGCCAGGCGCGCCTCACGGCACAGACGCGCTGTGAGCTCGCGGTGGGCTCGGCGCCCGCCGAGGGGCGCTTCCCGGTGCGCCTCATCCGGCCCGAGGAGGTGGAAAAGGAGGTGCGGGGGACGGGCACCAACACCCGCTACGTGTACCAGATATTGCCGGAGACGGTCCCTGCGGAGCGGCTGCTGGTGGTCGAGGTGGTGACGCCGGGCGGTCACTGGTCGAGCTATCCGCCGCACAAGCACGACACCGCGGGGAACGGCGAGACGCAGCTCGAGGAGATCTACTATCACCGTATGGCGCGCCCGGGCGGCTTCGCCGTGCAGCGTGTCTACACCGACGACCGCACGCTCGATGAGACCCTTGCGGTGGAGGATCGCGACCTGGTGCTGGTGCCGCGCGGCTACCACCCGGTGAGTGCGGCGCACGGCTTCGATCTCTACTATCTCAACGTCATGGCCGGTCCGGTGCGCAGCTGGCGCATCAGCGTCGCGCCGGGCTACGAATTCCTCACGCGGCGTTGAACAGCGCGCAGGCGGCTCACGACAGCATGGTTGGCATGGCAGTTCTCGGTTGCGGTCGCATCGGGCGGCATCATGCCCGCAACGTGGCGCACAGTGCGCGTGCGCGGCTTCTCAAGGTGTACGACGTCGTCGCGCAGGCCGCGAGCCTCGCCGCCGCCGAGCTCGGCGTGCACGCGGCGGCGACGCTCGATGAGGTCTGGTCCGACCGCGAAGTTGCCGCGGTGCTGATTGCGGCCCCGACTGCGAGCCACGTGCCGCTCATCATCCAGGCTGTCGAGGCGGGCAAGGCGGTGCTGTGCGAGAAGCCGGTGGATCTCGATCTGGCGCGGGCACGCGCGTGCTGGCAGCAGATCGCCCCGGCACGGCCGCGCGTCATGATCGGCTTCAACCGGCGCTTCGATCCGTCCTACCGTGCGCTGCGCGAGCGGCTCGAGCGCGGCGAGATCGGCCGGCTCGAGCTCGCGGTCATCACCAGCCGCGACCCGGCGCCGCCGCCCACGAGCTACATCGAAGGCTCGGGCGGATTATTCCGCGACATGACCATTCACGACTTCGACATGGCGCGCTACCTCGCCGGCGACATCGCGCGCGTGCATGCCTTCGGCGCCAATCTGGTCGATGCGCAGATCGGCCGCCTGGGCGACATCGACAGCTGCGCGATCTCGCTCGAGGCGCGTTCGGGGGCGCTGGTGCAGATCAACAACAGCCGCCGCTGTGTCTACGGCTACGATCAGCGCATCGAGGCCTTCGGCCCGGGCGGCATGCTCAAGGCCGGCAACGAGCGCGCGACCTCGGTCGAGTCGTGGAGCGCTGCGCGCACCGCGGCGCGCGATCCGGTGTTGCATTTCTTCATCGAGCGCTACCGCGAGGCCTACAAAGCCGAGCTCGAGGCGTTTGTGTCGGCGGTCGAGGAGGGGCGGCCGATGAGCCCCGATTTCACCGACGGGCTCGAGGCGCTCAGTCTTGCGGTGGCGGCGGGCGAGAGCCTCGCGAGCGGCGCGGCCGTCAGCGTACGCAGCTGACGGGCGGGCTTCAGCGGGCGGTGAGCTTGAGCTGCTCGCGGGTCTCCCCCGAGGACAGCACCCGGGCACCCAGCAGCTCGATGATCTTCACCGCGCGTTCGACCAGCTCGGCGTTGCTCGCGAGTACACCCTTGCCGAGATAAAGGTTGTCCTCGAGGCCGACGCGCACGTTGCCCCCGAGCAGCACCGCCTGCGCGACCATCGGCATCTGCAGCCGCCCGACGCCGAAAGCCGACCAGGTGACCCCTTTGGGAAGCGCATCGCGCATCGCCGTCATCGCCTCGGGTGTCGCGGGAGCGCCATACCTGATGCCGAGGCACAGCTGGAACAGCGCTGAACTCTCGATCAGGCCCTCGCGCATGAGCTGCCGCGCGAGCTCGATGTGCCCGAGCTCGAACACCTCGATCTCCGGGCGCACGGAGCAGGCGCGGTAGCTGCGCGCGATCTCGCGCAGGTAGCGGGGTGTCGTGCCATAGAGCTGCTCATCGAAGTTGAGCGAGCCGCAGTCGAGGCTCGCGACCTCGGGCCGCAGCTCCACGATGTGGGCAATGCGCTCCGCCGGGCCGACGAAGTCGGTGCCCGCGGCGAACTTAAGCGGCGCAGCGTCGGGCCCGAACAGGATGTCGCCCCCCATGCCGCCGGTGAGATTGAGGATCAGGTCGGTGTTGCGCGTGCGGATGCGCTCCACGACCTCGCGATACAGCGCGGTACTGCGGCTCGGCGCACCCGAGGCGGGGTCGCGCACATGGATGTGCACGATGGCGGCCCCGGCGGCATGCGCCTCGAGCGCCGCGGCCGCGATCTGCGCGGGTGTGACGGGCACGTGCGGGCTCTTGCTGACCGAATCACCCGAGCCGGTGAGGGCGCAGGTGATGAACACTGCCTCGCTGGCCACCGCCGACCCCCATCCGCTGCACGAGTTAGGCAGCATAGCGCCAAAGCCCGCACAATAGGCACCCTCGGGGAAGGTGCGTCCGTGAATAACAGCGTGCAACAGCTGCTGGCGAAGGGGCCGCTCACCGGCTTTCAGCTCGGCGCGATGGCCGTGTGCGTCGGGCTCAACATGCTCGACGGGTTCGATGTGCTGGCGATGGCTTTCTCGGCCTCCGGCGTCAAGGCCGCCTGGGCGCTGACCGACGTGCGACTCGGGTGGCTCCTGAGCGCCGGCCTCATCGGCATGGCGGTGGGGTCGCTCGCGCTCGCGCCGCTGGCGGACTTCGTCGGCCGCCGGCGGATCATCCTCATCGCCGCCGGCGTCGCCGCGCTCGGCATGCTGGGCTCGGTCGGCGCGCGCGACTTCGGCGAGCTGCTGGTGCTGCGCGCGGTCACCGGACTCGGCATCGGGGGCACGATCGCAAGCGCGGCGGTGGTGGTTTCCGAATACTCCTCCGACCGCTGGCGCGCGGCGGCGCTGGCCGCGTACTCCACCGGCTACCCGGTCGGAGCGACGCTCGGCGGCGCGTTGACGGCGCTCGCCATACCCGCCTACGGCTGGCGCGCGGCGTTCGCGATCGGCGGCGCGATGTCGCTCGTCATGGTGCTGATCGCCCTATGGGGACTGCCCGAGTCACTCGACTTCCTCGTGAGCCGTCGCCCGCCCGGGGCGCTCGCGCGCCTCAATGCATTGCTCGCGCGGCTCGGTAAGCCGGCGCTCGCCGACCTGCCGGAACGTGCGCAGGGGGCGAGCGGCGCGGTGCCGCTCAGACTCCTGCTCACGGGGCGGACACTGCTCGTATGGCTCATGTTCTTCTGCACCATGGCGGCCTTCTACTTCTCGGTCAGCTGGACGCCGCGCCTGCTGCATGCCGCGGGCGCAAGCGCTGCGCTCGGACTCGCCGCGGGCGTGCTCTTCAACCTGGGGGGCATCGCCGGCTGCGGCGGATTCGCGCTCGCCGCCGCACGCTTCGACGCGCACCGACTGCTGCTGGGGTCGCTGCTCGCCTCGGCGCTGCTCATTGCGGCCTTCGGCATCGCCGTGCATCAGGTCAACATCGCGCTGTGGACGGCGCTGATCCTCGGCCTGATCACCAACGCCGCGATGTCGGGCCTGTACGCGGTGGGGCCGCCGCTCTACCCGGCGGCGGTGCGTGCCACCGGCATGGGCTGGGCGGTGGGCATCGGCCGCCTCGGGGCGATCCTCGCGCCGATCGTGAGCGGCACGCTGCTCGATGCGGGCTGGGCACCAGCGCGGCTGTACTTTCTTTTCAGTGCGCCGTTGGTGGTCGCGGCGCTCGCCATGCTCGTCATCGGGAGACGCCAGGGATCATGACCACCAAGCGACCGGCCGGCTGGGGAATGGACGCGCTGCCGCGCATCACGCGCGGCGAGGGGAGCTATCTCTATGACTCCACCGGCAGGCGCTACCTCGACGGCTCGGGAGGACCGGCCGCTTTCAGCCTCGGGCACGGCAACCGCGAGGTGAACGAGGCGATCAGCGCGCAGCTTGAGAAAGTGGCGTGCGGCTACCGCTACCTCTTCACGAGCGAGCCGCTGGAGGAGCTGACGAGCCTCATGCTGTCGCTCTGCGGGAGCGATTACGGGCACATCGTGTTCTCCGGCAGCGGCTCAGAGGCGGTGGAGTCCGCGCTCAAAGTGGCGCTGCAGTACTGGGACGCGCGCGGCATGCCGTCCAAGAGGCGCTTCATCGCGCGCGAGCGCTCGTATCACGGCAATACCCTGGGGGCTCTGTCCGTGTCCGGATTCCTCGAGCGCCGCCGGCCGTTCGAGGGGAGCCTCCTGCCCGCATCCTTCGTGTCCGCCGCCAACGCCTATCGGCCCCTGCGCGGCCTCACGGGCGCGGCACTGGTCAGGGCATTGGCCGATGAGCTCGAAGAGAAGATCCGGGCGTTGGGGGATGAGCAGGTGGCGGCCTTCATCTTCGAGCCGGTGGTGGGTGCGGCGGGCGGTGCGGTGCCGGCCCCCGAGGGCTATGCGCAGGCGCTGCGGGCGGTGTGCGCCCGGCACCAGGTGCTCATGATCGCCGACGAGGTGATGTGCGGCTCGGGGCGCTGCGGGACCTGGCGCGCGCTCGAGCACGATCGCGTCGTCCCGGACATCCTGGCGGTGGGCAAAGGGCTCGCCGGCGGTTACGTGCCGCTCGCGGCGACCGTCGTTACCAAGGAGCTCAGCGGGGCGATTCTCGATGCGCACGGTACGTTCCTCACCGGACACACCTACTCGGGGCACACGACGGCGTGTGCCGCCGGGCTCGCGGTGCAGCGCATCATCCAGCGGGAGAAGCTCATCGCGCGGGTGCGCGAGCGCGGCGAGGTGCTGCGCTGGGAGCTGCGCAGTGCGCTCGAGCGCTTCTCTGTCGTGGGCGATGTGCGCGGCCGGGGCTATCTGATCGGTATCGAGTTCGTGCGCGAGCGCACCACCCGCGAGCCGCTGCCCGCCGAGCGCGCCTTCAGCCAGGCGTTGGGTAAGCGCGCCTTCGAGGACGGGCTGATCATCTATCCGTGCGCCGGCAACGTCGGCGGGACGGCGGGGGATACGGTGATCGTGGCGCCGCCCTACAACGCCACGGACAGTGAGCTCGCCGAGCTCCTCGAGCGGCTCACGCGCGCCATCGAGCGCACGCTCGCGGGAGGATAAGTCCCGTGAGCGTGCGCCCGACCGTCACATCGTCGCCCTAGAAGCGCTGCCCGACGATCAGCGCGATGGTGCGCGGCTGGGTCGGGATGGCGTAGGGCTGCGGCCCGCAGGTGGTGGTCGCGCACTCGACGAAGCGGGTCAGCTGCGCGCGCTTATCGAGCACGTTGGTGAGCGCGAGCTTCCACCAGAAGTTGTTGTGCTCGGCTCCGCCCGTCAGATCGAACAGCGCGTAGGCCGGCATCGGGCCTAAGGCAATCTGGTCGATGAGACGCAGCAGCGGCTCGGTCTCGGTCTGATACATGCCCGACGCCTGTACATTGGCGTCCCAGTTGCCCACCGGCCAGACGTAGCGTGCCACGAGATTCATCTTGAACTTCGGGGCCACCGGCAGCTGCGTGCCGGAGGGGGCCTCCGGTCCGTTGGGTGCCGGGATGCCATCGGCGTAGCTGTTGACCTGGTTCGGACAGTCAGTCATGAGGGTCGTGGTGCCCGGAATCGTCGCCGCCGGACCGCAGTAGTTGGCGGTGGTCACCGCGTGCAGGTAGGTGGCGCCTCCCGAGATCAGCAGGTGGCTGGTGGCGGCCCACTCGAGCTCGGTCTCGATACCTTTGATCTGCGCCGAGGCCGCATTTTGCACCACGGTCACGCTGTTGGGGCCCAAGAACAGGAACTGGAAGTTGTCCCAGTTCTCCAGGAACACCGCGCCGTTCCACCGCAGCGTGTGATCGTCGGTCGTCGTTTTCCAGCCGACCTCCCAGTTGGTGAGGAAGTCGGCCTTGTAGGGCGGGAAGACCGCATTGATGGCCGGATCGAACACGCGATTTACGCCGCCCGGGCGGTAGCCGGTCGAATAGGTGAAGTAGAACAGCTTGTTCGGGTCGAGCTTGTAGGTGAGGTTCGCCTTGTAGGTGCGGCCGCTGTCGGAGACCGTCGAGTTCAGGTCCGTGCAGGGCGCGCCGTGGAAGGGCGCATAGTCCGGCGTCAGCGGCGCACCGGGCATGGCCGGGTTCGGGCCGCAGATGTTCTGCCCCGGGAAGTACCCCGTCTGATCCTGATAGGCGGCCGAGTAGCCGTAGAAGCCCTGCAGCGAGTTGTCGTACTTGTAGAAGCGGATGCCGCCCGTCATCTCCCAGTTCTTGTTGATGTCCCAGGTCGCCTGACCGAAGGCCGCCTGGTCGCGGTCGACGCGCTCCTCGTCCGTGAGCCAGACGGTGTTGCCGTTGACGCCCGGGATGGAGAGGCTCGGGGCAAAGCCCTGCGGATTCTGGGTGTAGGGATTGCCATCCGCACCCGGGATCGTGTACTGCTCCCAGATCTCGTGCACCTGACGTTCGGCGAACAGGCCCACGATCCCCTTGAGCGGATATTCCTGCGGCGTCGTCACGCGCAGCTCGTGGCTCCACTTGGTGTAGTGGCCGTTGGTGATCACGTATTCCTGGGGCTCGGTGAAGTCTCCGTTCGGGTACTTCGTTCCGCCGTAGCAGTTGCCGAGCGCTGCCCCGTTCGCCTGCAGGTAGTGGTAGCCGCTCTCCGTCACCCAATTGCAGCCCGAGGCGAAGAACTTGTCGTAGTAGTAGCTGTAGTCGCTGTAATCGGACAGGCTGTGCGTCTCGCGCACGAACCAGCCGCCGGCGTAGGTGATGTCGAAGTCGCTCACCTTGCCCTCGACCGTGAGCGCGGTCTGCGTGACGGAATCCTGGTTGCTCTCCGGCCCGTAGCGCACGGCATCAAGATCCCCGACCGCCGGATCGTAGCCAAAGAACCCGTTGGCATTCAGGGACTGCGTGAGGAAGGTCGGAGTCACGGTCCAGTTGTCACCGAGCTTCAGGAGTCCCGCGACACGTCCGCCGAGCGTCGACACCGGGTTGTACTGGCTGTCGGTTTCGCCGGAGTTGTCGATCGAGAGGCCGGAGGTGGGGAAGGTGCGCAAGCCGTCGACGATGCCGCCCGTGGTGTTGGTGCCCGCGACGTTGTGGATGTAGCCGGCGTCGTGCTCGTCCCAGGCCACGAGGCGCACCGCGGCGATCGGCGACAGCGGCAGGTTCACGTAGCCCTCGGCCACCGAACCGACGCCGCCGTGATCGACCGAGTTGACGCCGAGGTCGTACGCCGCCGAGAACTTGGTCGGGTCGGGCTTGTTGGTGATGATGCGGATGGTGCCGGCCTCGGAGCTCGCACCGTAGAGAGTCCCCTGCGGGCCTTCCAGCACCTCGATGCGCGCGATGTCGTAGATGTGGATGTCCGGCGTGCCATCGATGGTCGTTATCGGCTGCTCGTCGAGGTAGGTGCCGACGCTCGGCTGCGAGGCGGAGTGATTGCCGTCCTGGCCGCTCACCACGCCGCGCATGTACATGTGGGTCGTGCCGACGCCGTTGCCGCCCTGCCCTAAGCCCTTCACCGTCGTGACGCCGGAGAGGTACTTCACGTAGTCGTCGATGTCGGTGATGTTGAGCTGCTCGAGCTTCTGCGTGTCGAGCGCCTGGATGCTGATCGGCACATCCTGCAGGTTCTCGGTGCGCTTCTGCGCGGTGACCACGATCTGCTCGAGGCCACCCGTTGCCTCGCCGGTGGCCTGCTGCTGCGCCTGTTGCGCATAGGCGGCGGGTATGGCGGCGAGCACCGCGGACGCCAGCGGCAGGCTCGTGCGAAGCGCCGCGTGACGCTTGCTCGGACCAACGGCTGCGCGCATCAGCTTTCTGCGTCGACTGCGTGTCATGGAACTCCCCCCAAGTGAATGCGGCCTTGGTGTCGGCCGCTGCGATCGAGTCTATTGTGGCTCTATTGTCACATCTGCGGGCACGTCCGGGTAGGCCGTCAGCACCGAACCCAGGGCGGTTTTCAGCGGGCCGAGCCACGCCTCGAAATGTCGCCATTGTTCAAGGGCGGTCGTGAAGATCGGCTGGCGCACCTGCTCGGAGCTTGCGGTGCGCACCGAGCGCTCGTTGTCGTAGAACCTCAAGCAAGCGGCCTCGAATTCGAGCCCGCAATGAGCGAGCAGCGCGCGGACCTGCCCCTCGGTATCCCCGACCATGTCCTCGTAGAGCACCCGGTGCACCTTTCCGGGAAGGTCCGCATCAAAGTGGTGCATGAGCGCAACATAGTCGCGGTAGTAGCGACCCAAGTCCTCGAGGGCGTAGGTGAAGCTCTGGCCGCGGGCGAAGAGCTGCTTGAAACAGGAGAAGCAGCACCCCATGGGGTGGCGGCGCGCATCGATGATGGTGGCGTTCGGCAGGATGAGATGAATGAGGCCGACATACAGGCAGTTGTTCGGCATCTTGTCGATGAACAAGGGAGCGGCGGTCTTGCGCAGCGCGCGCGTGCCCTCGAGATAGCGCTCGCCGAACGCGGCCAGCTCCGCGCTCGTCGAGTCGGCCACCGCCCGGAAGAAACCCTCGGGTCCGGCACCGCCCCGCTCGGCGAGCTCGCGCGCGATCTGCGGCACGTCCGGCAGCTCCATGGTGCCTTCCACGCGCGAGTGGCTCGCGAGGATCTGCTCGATGAGCGTCGAGCCGGCGCGCGGCAGGCCGAGAATGAAGATCGGGTCGCGCGCGGCAACACCCGACCCGGCACGCTGCACGAAGAACTCGCGGGTGAAGAGCTCGCGCGAGCGGCGCACGAAGGCCGAGTTCTCCGCCGCGCTGTAGGGGAGTGAGCGGCGTCGTAGCGCGTTGCCCGCGGCGTAGTGCCGGAACGAGTCCTCGTAGGAGCCCGCGTCCTCGAGCGCCTTGCCGAGAGAGAACTCGAAGTGCAAGCGATCATCTTCGCTCAGGTCAGCGCGCGCGAGGGCGGCGGAGAGCGCCGCAACGTCAGTCGGGGAAAAGGCAAAGGTCTTCAGGTTCGCGAGGCTCCACCAGGCCTCGCCCAGCTTCGGCTCGCGTGCGATCGCGCCACGATAGGCGGTGATCGCATCGTCGACCCGGCCGGTGGTCTTGAGCGAGTGCCCGTAGCTCATCCACACCTTGGGCTGATGGGGAAACTCCTCGAGCACTGCCCTTGTAGATGCGGGCGGACTCGGCGTACTCGGCGAGGTTGGCGAGCACCGCTCCCTTGAGATTCCGGTAACCGGGATTACGCGGCTCCTTCGTGAGCAGCCGCTCGACGTGCGGCAGCGCCGCCGCGGGCCGGCCCTGGCGATTCAGTACGGTCGCGAAGTTGTGGCGAGCCGCATCGAAGCCGGGGGCGAGCTCGAGGCAGCGCTCGAGGAGCGTCTGCGCATCGCTCCAGCGGCGCACTCGCGCCGCCACCTCCGCGAGCATGCGTAGCGCCGCGACGTCGGTCGGGTGGACCAACAGATGCGCGCGCAGCAGCGCCTCCGCCTCGGGGATCCGGTTCTCGACCAGGGCGGCTGCGGGCGCCATCAGCCGCGGGTCGCGGGTTGAGGCCTTGATGTGCCTGGCATAGGCCACATCGGCTCCTCCCGTATCGCCCACCGCGGCGAGGTGGTCGGCGAGCGCGCGCCAGGCGTCCGGCAGGTCGGCCTTCAGGGCGACCGCGCGCTTGAGCGAGGCGATCGCGGCTTCGCCCTGACCCAGAGTGCCCTGCGTCATGCCGAGCTCGTAACGTGCCTCGGCCCAGTTGGGATGCCGCTGGCAGAGCTCCTCGAGCCGGGCGAGTGCGGCAGCAGCATCGCCGCAGCCGCGTTGCGCCAGCGCGAGGAGCAGCAGCGCCATCGGGTGATCGGGCGCCGCTTTCAGGATCTCGCTCGCCTGCTCGGCGGCGAGCGCAGGTCTCACGGGCAGGAGTCGCGCCGCATGCTCAAGCGCGACCTCCAGCGAGCCCAGGGTCGGTGATTGGTCGCTCACCGACCTAAGTTAGCCCACCGCGGCGGCGGTGTGCCACTTGAGCGGGGCGAGCTTCGGGACCATGAGTACCCAGCCGAAGACTCCGAGCACGCTGATCATCGCCGCGAGCACGAACGCCGCGGTGAAGTGGCCGGTCTCCTGCGCCAGCAGCCCCGTGACCGCCGGTGCGATGACGCCGGCAAAGTTGCCGCAGCAGTTCTGGATGCCGACCCAGCGGGCGGACGCCGTGGGGCCGGCGAGAATCTGCGGGATGGTGAAACATCCCGCGGAGGACGCCCCCTCGAGCACCTGGAAGAGGTAGATGCCGGCGACCGCCCACGGCTGCGAGGCGTAACCGATGACCAGCATCGAGGCCACGATGCCGAGGTGCGCAACGGCCATGACCGACTTGTAGGCGGCATTCGCGCGGCCGGCGCGCACGAAGCGGTCGATGACGACGCCGGCGACCACGGCGCTCAGCCCATTCACCAGGTAGGAGATGCCCGTGAGGGTTGCCATCTCAGCGGTGGTGAAGCCGCGCTCGCGCACCAGGTAGTAGGGCATCCACATGAGGAGGAAATAGAACGCGTAGTTGTTGGAGAACAGGCCGAGCGCCGTGCCCCAGAGCGACGGCTGCCTCAGCACCTCGAGCAGCGTCGGACCCTCGCCGGGCGCGGTCGCGGCGGCCTGGCGTGGCAGCCTCACCCGCGACCACGGCACGAGCCACAGCAGCGAGAGCGCGCCGAAGGTCAAGAACGTCGCGCGCCAGCCGTAGTGGACCATGATGAGGCCGCCGCAGTACGCGCCGACCGCAGGCCCGAACAGGTAGCCGAAGGCGACGATCCCGTTGGCCGTGCCGAGACTCCTCACCGGCACTACGCCCGCGAGGAGCTTCGAGACGCAGGGGAAACCGACGCTCTCGCCGATGCCGAGCAGCATGCGCAGCACGAGCAGCGCGGCGAAGGAATGCGCAAAGCCCACCAGCATGGTGGCGCACGCCCAGATCGCGAGCCCTGCGGCCAGCACGCGCTGGGCGCCGAAGCGCTCGGCAAACCAGCCGACCGGGATCTGCAGCACCGAGTAGGACCAGAAGAAGGCCGACAGCAGGACGCCGAGCTGCGCCTTGGAGAATCCGAGCTCGTCCTGGATGAGATGCGCGGCGGTGGCGATCGCGCCGCGATCGACATAGTTGATGAAGAGCACCGCGGACAGCAGGCCGACGATACCCCAGCGGGCGGCAGCGGGGCCCGGTGCGCAAGCTGTGGGCGGCGTCGTCAAGCGCCGACGTCAGCTCGCATAGTCCGCTTCGGTGCGATCCAGAAGGCGCTTTAGGGCCGCGAAATGCAGCTCGGTGCGCCCCGCGCCGCCGACGTCGGTGCAGGCCCTGAACTGCGCGGCGGTGGCCGCGACCACGGGCTCCGCGATCCGCTGGAGCGCGCGTCCCGAAGAGAGCGCCAGCAGCTGCGCCTGGCAGGCGCGCTCGAGGAAGTACAGCCGCTCGAAGGCCTGTGCCGGCGAGTCGCCGATCACCAGCACGCCGTGGTTGCGCAGCAGCGCCACGGGCTTAGCTCCCATGGCGCGCGCCAGGCGCTCGCCTTCGCTGTAATCGAGCGCCAGTCCGTTGTAGTCGACGTAGGCGATCTCGTCGTGGAAGCCGATCGCGGCCTGCGAGGCCATCTCCAGGCGCGGATCCTCGAGCATGCCGATGGCGGTGGCGTAGGGCATGTGGGTATGCAGGACGCAGCGCGCCGCGGCCACGAGGCGGTGCACCGACAGGTGAATGTAGAGCGCGGTGTCTTCGATGAGCCCACGCCCGGCGACCAGCTTGCCGGAGAAGTCGAGCTCGAGCAGCTGGCTTGCCCGCACTTCCGACCACAGGAACCCGAAAGGTGCGAGGTAGAAGCGGTCGGAGCGACCCGGGACCAGCATCGTCAGGTGGTTGTCGATCCCTTCGTTGAAGCCGAAACGCGCCGCCAGACGGTGACAGGCCGCGAGATCGATGCGCGCCTGCCGCTCGGCTTCCGACCAGACGTTCTGCCGTGAGGCGTTCACGGCTTAGCCCCCGAGCGCCGCGCGGCGCCGAAGTTCGCATCCGCCACCACGCACAGGATCTCGTACATCATGGTGGCACCGACTAAGGCCGTGTTGCCGGTCTGATCGTAGGCCGGTGCCACCTCGACGACGTCGCCGCCGATCAGGTTGAGACCCTTGAGGCCGCGCAGCAGCCGCTGCGCTTCCAGCGTCGTGATGCCGCCGACCTCGGGAGTGCCGGTGCCGGGCGCGTACACCGGGTCCAGTCCGTCGACGTCGAAGGAGATGTAGGTCGGGCCGTCGCCGACCACCGAGCGCGCCAGCTGGATCACCTTGTCGACGCCGAGCTCGGCAAACTCGTCCATGAAGACGACGCGCATGCCGTGCGATTTCGAGAACTCGATGCCGTCGAGGAAGTTCTGCGCGCCGCGGATGCCGATCTGGATGGTGCGCTTCGGATCCAGCACCCCGGCCTCGACTGCGAGGCGAAACGGTGCGCCGTGGGTGAACTTCGAGCCGAAGAATTCGCCCCAGGTGTCGCAGTGCGCATCGACGTGCACCATGCCGACCGGGCGCTCGGCGCCGAGCGCCCGGAAGATCGGGTAAGTGATCGAGTGATCGCCGCCGGCGCTCACCGGGATGATGCCGGCCGCCTTGACCCTGCGGTAGTAAGCCTCGATCTCCGCGTTCTGCCGCTCGAGGTCGTAGCGGTGGGAGAGACGCACGTCGCCGAGATCGGCGACGCGGCACAGCTCGTAGGGGTTGACGCCGAGCGCCACGTTGTAGCCGCGCATGAGGCTCGAGGAGTTGCGGATCTCGCGCGGGCCGTGCCGCGCGCCCGGCCGGTTGGTGACGGCGATGTCGGTCGGAACGCCGATCAGGCCGATGTCGACGTTGTCGAGCGCGGCGGCGAGCGGCGCGCGCATGAAGGTCGCGATCTCGGTAAAGCGCGGCTCCTTCATCGGGTCGTACGGCTGGCCGTCGCTCAAGGCCCGTCGCTGGTAATCCTCGGTGCTCATGGGCTTCTTAGCCTTCAGGGGGTGGCCGGTGGCGCTATCGTGTCGCGCCGCCCTCGCGAGGGCAACTGCGGCGCCACATAAGGCCCCTCAGCCACCCAGGCCTCGCCCCCGGCGCCGGTACTGATCGGCCACCACCGCGGCGACGATGATCCCCCCTTTGACGATCTCCTGGTAATAGGAGTCGATTCGCAGGAACGTGAATCCCGAGGTCACGACGCCGAGGATCAGCGTGCCGATGACCGTGCCGGTGATCCGGCCGACGCCGCCGGAGAGCGAGCTGCCGCCGATCACGGCGGCGGCGATGGCATCCAGCTCGTACATCGTGCCCATGCCCGCCTGTCCCGAGACCGCCCGCGCGGAGGTGAGCACGCCGGCGAGGCCCGAGAGCGTGCCGGCAATCGTGTAGACCACGACCAGGTGCCGCCCGACGCGGATCCCGGAGACCCGTGCCGCCTGGCTGTTGGAGCCGATTGCGTAGGTGAACTTGCCGTAGCGCGTGTAACGCAGCGCTACGTGGAACACGAGCGCAGTGCCGAGAAAGATGATCACTGGACCCGCGCCGCTGCCGATGGCGGCGTAGCTGTCGGTGAGCATGCTCACCGGCTGGCCGTGCGTGTACCAGCGGGCGAGCCCGCGCGCCGTGACCATCATGCCGAGCGTCGCGATGAAGGGCGGAATGGAGGTCCAGGCAATGAGTGTCCCGTTGACGAGACCCGCGAGGGCGCCGACGGCAAGTCCCGCAGCCAGCGGCACGATGACCGGCAGGTCGGTGAGGGAAGGGTAGACGGCGCGCGCCGCCTCCGAGGACTGCGCCAGGCTCGCGGCCACCATCGCCGTGAGCGCCACCACCGAGCCCGAGGACAGGTCGATGCCGCCGGTGATGATCACCTGGGTCACGCCGATAGCGATGACGCCGATCACCGCGACCTGCAGCACCATCACCACCAGGCGCTGCTGGTTCATGAGGAAGCTCTGTCCGACGAAGACCCAGCCGAGGAGCTCGAAGGTGAGGGCCAGCCCCACGAGCACCAGGAGGATCCCGAGCTCGGGCGGCACGCGCCGCGGGCGCGGCGAGGTCGTGGGCGTAGGACTGGGGAGCACCTGCTGCATGTTCTTCGCTCTCGGGTCTAGCGGGCCGCGAGTTCCATGACCTTCACCGGATCGGCTTCACTGCGCGCCAGGGTGCCGGTGACCCGCCCCTCGTGCATCACGAGTATCCGATGGCTCAGCCCCAGCACCTCCGGGAGCTCGGACGAGATCAGGAGCACCGCGGTGCCCGCCGCGGCCAGCCTCACGATGAGCTCGTGGATCTCCGCCTTGGCACCGACATCCACGCCGCGGGTCGGCTCGTCGAGGATCAGGATCTTCGGGTGGGTGAGCAGCCAGCGGCCGATCAGCGCCTTCTGCTGGTTGCCGCCGGAGAGATTCTCGATGCGCTCATCGAGGCCCGGAGTCTTGATCCGCAGCTCCCGCACCAGCGCGGCGCACGCCGCGCCCGCGTTGCGGCCATCGATGAAGCCGAAGCGCACGAAGTCGCGGTTGAGCACCGAGATCTCGAGGTTGTCGAGCAGGCTCAGCCCGCAGAAGCAGCCGCTCTCCTTGCGATCCTCGGTGATGAAGCCGAGGCC
Source organism: uncultured Gammaproteobacteria bacterium (assembly GCA_963804465.1). Lineage (GTDB taxonomy): Bacteria > Pseudomonadota > Gammaproteobacteria > Steroidobacterales > Steroidobacteraceae > 13-2-20CM-66-19. The sequence goes on along the minus strand of CAWDQL010000009.1, from coordinate 58,401 downwards.
GCAGGCCATCGCAGCCGCGGGCGAGTCGAAGCGCACACGGCGATCGGCCAGCGAGATCGAGCCGTGCGTCGGGGAGCCAAGCCCGAAGAGCACGGAGGCAAGCTCGCTGCGGCCCGAGCCCACGAGGCCTGCAATGCCGAGAATCTCACCGGCGTGCAACTCGAAGCTGACGTCGTGAAATTCCCCCCCGCGGCTTAAGCCCTGCGCGGCCAGAACCACCGCGTCCGCGTGCGGCGCCGGCGCCGGGTAGAGCGCGGCGAGCTCGCGCCCCACCATCATGCGGATCACGACCTCGCGGCTGAGGTTGCCGGCCAGGTCGGTACCGACGTGCCGGCCATCGCGCAGCACCGAGATCTCGTCCGCGAGCGCAAACAGCTCCTCCATCCGGTGGCTGATGTAGATGACCGCGGTTGCCTGCGCCTTGAGCTCGCGGATCACGGCGAACAGCTGCTGCGCCTCGCGCTCGCTGAGGGCCGAGGTCGGCTCGTCCATGATGAGAAGCTTCGGCGCGTGCGACAGTGCGCGGGCGATCTCCACCATCTGCCGATGGGCGATCGACAACGTGCGCAGCTCGGCGTCCGGATCGAGGTCGATGTGCAGCCGCGCGAGCAGCGCGCGCGTCCTCGCGCGCAGCTCCCCGTGACGTATGAGGCCGAGCGCAGTCAGCGGCTCGCGCCCGATCCAGATGTTCTCCGCGACGCTCATGGAGGGCATCAGGTTGAGTTCCTGATGGATCATGGCGATGCCGCTCGCGAGCGCCTGGCGCGGGGAGTCAAGGCGCAGCGGCCTGCCTTCGAGGCGCAGCTCGCCGCTATCGGGGGCCGTCAGACCGGCGATGATGCTCATGAGCGTCGACTTGCCGGCGCCGTTCTCGCCGACCAGGGCATGCACCGCGCCGCGCCGGAAGCGCAGCGACACGCCATCGAGCGCGGTCACGCCGGGGAAGGCCTTGCTGACATTGACGACCTCGAGGAGGTCGTCCGGGCGGGCGGACGCACTCTGCATGCTGCGTCAGTGCCGGCCGAGGTAAGCGGCGAAGTTGGCGGGCGTTACCAGCTCGAACGGAATCCACACGAACACCGGGACGCTCTCGTCGCGGATGAGCTTGAGCGCCGTGTCCACCGCGCCGCGGCCCTGCGCCGCGGCATTCTGATAGACGGTCACCTTGAGCTCTCCCGCCTTCATCTCCGCGAGGGCGTCGGGAGTCGCATCGATGCCGGCGACCACGGTCGTCGACAGCAGCTGCGCCTGCTTGAGGGCCTGGATCGCGCCGATCGCCATCTCGTCATCGTTGGCGACGATCGCCTGCGGACGCATGCCGCCGCTCAGCCAGTTGGTCACGAGATCCGAAGCCGCGGTGCGCTTCCAGTCGGCGGCCTGCTTGTCGAGCACGTGAATTCCGCGACAAGCGGGCTTGCTGATCACGTCGTATACGTCCTGGGTGCGCTGGCGGGCGGACTGGTTGGTGAGCTCGCCCATCAGGATCACGATGTCGCCCTTGCCGTGCAGCAGGCGGCAGACCTCGGTCATCTCCAGCGACCCCGACTGCATCTCGTCCGAGCCGACGAATGAGACGCGCGGCGGCAGGTGCTTGTCGGCGGGCATGCGATTGACGTACACGAGCGGAATGTGCGCCGCCGCCACCAGCTGTGTCATGCGCGGCGTCGCATCGGTGTCGACGGCGTTGACGATGATCGCATCCACGTGCGCGGCCACGAAGTTCTGGATCTGGTTGAGCTGGCGGCCGATGTCGTTCTGCGCGTCCTCGAACTGGATCGGCACCTTGAGCTCGCGCGCCCGCGCCTGCATGCTGCCGCGCACCCCGGTGAGGAAGTTGTCATCGAAGAGCGCCATGGAGACGCCGATCGCGGCGGCGTGGGCCGCGGCCGGGAGTGCCGTCAGCAGGGCGGCAGCGAGCAGCACGCAGGGACGGTTCATGACGTAGGGGAGTCTAACGGTGCGGCGCGTTTGTGTGGTAGCGTCGGGGAATCCTCCGAAGGAAGAGCGGCGCGAGTGGATCGGCGGCAGTTTCTCGAGGCAATCGCCGGCTTCTCGACCCTGGTACCGGGGCTCGCGCTGCTGCCCGCCCTGGAGCAGCAGGCCTTTGCTGCCGGCGTGCACGCGCGCGCACAGTCGCTGACCAAGCTCAGTACCCTGAGTCCGGCCCAGGACGCGACTTTGAGCTGCATCGCCGAGATCCTGCTGCCGGAGACCGATACGATCGGTGCGCGCAGCGTGGGCGTCAACCGCTTCATCGATCTGCTGCTCACCGAGTCGCTGCTGGAATCCGACCGCGACCGCTTCCTCAAGGGGCTGGACGAGATCGACGCGCGCAGCCGCACGCTGTGCGGTGCGCCACTCGCAGCTGCGCGCCGCGAGGACCAGGAGTCGGTGGTCCGCGAACTCGACTCGACGCTGCCCGCACGCGCGCCGACCGCTGCGCAGGCGGCGGCGCTGGAGAAGGCGCCGGTCACGGCCGAGCGCGGCTACGCGACCCTCAAGCAGCTCGTGGTGCTGGCGTACTTCACCTCCGAGCCCGTGGCGCGTGGGCTGATCAACGCGCCGATCATTCCCGGAAGATACGATGGCTGCGTCAGCGCCTGAAGTTGAGTCGGGCGACTACGACGCCATCGTCGTCGGCTCCGGGATCTCCGGCGGCTGGGCGGCGAAGGAGCTCACCGAGCAGGGCCTGAGGACGCTGCTGCTCGAGGCCGGGCCGCCGATCGTGCCGCAGCGCGACTATGTCGAGCACGTGCAGGCCTACTCGCTCGCCTATCGCGGCTACGGCAATCAGCGCTCGCTGCACCAGCGGCAGCCGATCCAGTCGCAGACCGGGGCGTGCGACGAGTGGGCGTCCAAATTCTTCGTCAACGATCACGACAACCCCTACGATAACGATCCCGATAAGCCCTTCCTGTGGATCCGCGGCCGGCACGTCGGCGGGCGCTCGATCATGTGGGGCCGGCAGGTGTATCGCTGGAGCGATCTCGACTTCGAGGCGAACGCGAAGGAGGGCATCGGCGTCGACTGGCCGATCCGCTACGCCGACATCGCGCCCTGGTACAGCCATGTCGAGAAGTTCATCGGCGTGAGCGGCCGGGAGGAGGGGCTCGCGCAGCTCCCCGACGGGGAATTCCTGCCGCCGATGGAGCTCAACTGCGCGGAGCTCCACGTGCGCGATGCGATGGCGCACCACTGGGGCCGCGAGCGGGTCATGACCATCGGGCGGGCGGCGATCCTCACCCGTCCGCACCTCGGGCGTGCCGCCTGCCATTACTGCGGGCCGTGCTGGCGCGGCTGCATCACCAACTCCTATTTCTCCAGCAATGGCGTGACGCTGCCGGCGGCGGCGGCGACCCGGCGCCTCACGCTCCGTCCCAACAGCGTGGTGGCGGAGGTGCTGTACGACGAGCGCCGCGGCCGGGCGAGCGGCGTGCGGGCGGTGGACGCCGGGACGGGCAAGACGCTCGAGTTCCGCGCGCGCATTATTTTCCTGTGTGCCTCGGCGCTCGAGAGTGCGCGCATCCTCCTCAACTCAAAGAGCACGCGCTTTCCGACCGGTCTCGGCAACTCGAGCGACCAGCTCGGCCGCAACGTCATGGATCACCCCTTTGGCGCCGGCGCCGAGGCGACGATCCCCGGGCTGGAGGATCACAAGACCTTCGGCAACCGCCCGAACGGCATTTATATCCCGCGGTTCCGCAACGTCACCGACAAGCATCCCGGGTTCGTACGCGGCTACGGCTTCCAGGGCGGTGGCAGCCGCGCGGGCTGGGAGCGCGGTGCCCGCTCCCAGGGCTTCGGCGCCGAGTTCAAGCGTGCACTGCTCAAGGACCTCGGTCCCTGGCACGTGTGGCTCGGCGGCTGGGCGGAGTGTCTGCCGCGCCCTGAGAATCGCGTGACGCTCCATCCGACGCTCAAGGACAAGTGGGGCGTGCCGGCGCTGCACGTCGCGTGCACCTTCGGACCGAACGAGCAGGCGTTGCTCAAGGACATGCAGACGACGGCCGCGGAGATTCTCGAGGCTGCGGGAGCCAGGGACATCCACACCTTCAACGACGAGCTGGCGCCGGGTCTTTGCATCCACGAGATGGGCACGGCGCGCATGGGCTGGGATCGGCAGACCTCGGTGCTGAACCGCTGGAACCAGGCGCACGACGCGCCCAATGTGTTCGTGACCGACGGCGCGTGCATGACCTCCTCGGCAAACCAGAACCCCTCGATGACCTACATGGCGCTCACCGCGCGCGCGTGTCATCACGCGGTGCAGCAGCTGAAGCTCGGGGAGCTCTGAAGTGACACAGCCGCTCTCCCGGCGGCGGTTCCTCGGCGCCTCCGCGAGCTCGGTAGCCGCGCTCGGAGCCGGCGCGACGGCGCTCGGACGCGCCGCGACCGAGGCTGCCGCTGCCGCGCCGCTCGCCGGACGCCTCAGGCAATCGGTCTGCCGCTGGACGCTGCCGGGGGCGCTCGCGGAAGTCTGCACCCGCGTTCATGGCCTCGGGCTCACCGCGATCGATCTTCTGCATAAGGACGAATGGCAGACGGCGCGCAGCGCCGCTCTCATCTGCTCGATGGGTTACGCGAGCCGGCGTGAGCAGTTCATCGAGAATGGCTTCAACGACCCGCAGAACCACGCCATGCTGATCGGGGAGCTCGCCAGCGCCATCCCGCTCGCAGCGGCCGCCGGCGTGCCAAACGTCATCGCGATGTTCGGCAACCGTCGCGGGCGCAGCGACTCTGACGGGATCGCCAACTGCGCCGCGGGCCTTGGCAGGGTGGCGCCGATTGCGGAGCGACACGGCGTGACGGTGTGTGTCGAGCTCCTGAACAGCAAGATCGATCACCCGGACTACCAGGGGGATCACACCGCCTTCGGCGTGGCGGTGATGGAGAAGGTGGGCTCGCCGCGGGTGAAGCTCCTCTACGACATCTACCACATGCAGATCATGGAGGGCGACGTGATTCGTACGATCCGCGACAGTAAGCAGTGGATCGGCCACTTTCACACCGGCGGCGTCCCGGGTCGACACGACATCGACGCCAGCCAGGAGCTCAACTACCACGCGGTGGCGGCGGCGATTGCCGACACGGGATTTGCCGGCTTCATCGCGCACGAGTTCACGGCCAAGGGCGAAGCCTACGCGGGCCTCGCCGCGGCGTGCCGGATCTGCGAAGTATGAGGGAACCTTCGGGCGTAGCGCTGCTCGTATGAGCCGGACCGACGTATGAAATACCTGCCGCTCATCTGGTCCGGCATCTGGCGCAAGCCGGGGCGCACGATCCTGATCTTCCTCCAGGTGAGCGTTGCCTTCGTGCTGTTCGGCGTGCTGCAGGGCCTGAAGACCGGGATCGAGCACGCAGTGGAAGCGGCGCGCGCCGACCTGCTGATCGTCCACGGCCGCCAGGACTTCATCTTCTCGCCGCTCCCGCTCGGCCTGCTCGAGCAGATCCGCTCGGTGCCGGGCATAAAGCTGGTCGTCCCGGTGGAGCTCTGCGGGAGCTACTATCAAAAATCCGAGAACGGCATGCTGATCGTCGCCGTCAGGCCGGACAAGGGCTGGACGGGCGCGTTCACCTTCGCGAGTGCACCGGAGCAACTCGCGGCCTTCGCGCAGAGTCGCACGGCGGCGCTGGTCACCGAGTTCGCCGCACAGAAGTTCGGCTGGAAGATTGGCGACCACATCCCGCTCGTGACCCAGGTAGCGCAGAAGGATGGCTCGAAGACCTGGGCCTTCGACATCGTCGGGACCTTCACCGACAGCGACTTCACCCCCGGGCGCTACAAGATCCTGATGAACTATGACTACTACGACCAGGCACGCGCGACCAACACGGGCATGGTGAATCATTTCAACGTGGCGGTGACCGATGCCAACCAGGCGGTGCCCGTGGCCGATGCGATCGACCGGCTCTCTGCCAACTCCTCGCACGAGACCAAGACCGAGTCGATACGCGAGCTCGCGCAGCAGCAGGTCCAGCAGATCGGCGATCTCGACTTCCTCGTTCGCGCGGTGGTGAGCGCGGTACTCGCGGCGCTGCTGTTCGCGACGGCGACGATGATGATGCAGTCCGTCAGGGAGCGCACGCCCGAGCTTGCGGTCCTCAAAACCATCGGCTTCACCGACCGCGCCGTGTTCCTCCTCGTTCTCGCCGAGGCGGTCGTCGTGTGCGTGACGTCCGCGGCCTGCGGGCTGGCGCTGTCGACGCTGGTCTTCCCATTCGCGGCGCGCTTCGTATCCGGGCTGGCGATGCCGCGAACCACCGTCGCGACGGGTCTCGCGCTGGCCGCGGTGCTGGCGGTCGTGAGCGCGGCGATCCCGGCGGCACGCGCCGCGCGGCTGCGCGTAGTGAGCGCGCTCGCCGCACGCTGAGGCACGATGAGCTTCCTGCGGCAATTCCTCGCGCTGCTGCGCATGAACCTCGAGGGCGAGGGCGCGCGGCTCGGGTCGGTCCTGACGATCGTCATCGGCGTGACCTGCACGGTCGCCGTGCTGGTCTCGATGCTCGCCATGGGAACGGGCGCGTACCAGCAGGCCGTGGGCGATGTGCACGACGACGAGGTCATCGTCCAGGCCAGGGGTGCACAGGGTATCGACAGCAATGTCTCGCGAGACGAGATGGTCGCGCTCCGCGACCTGCCGGCGATCGACCGGGATAAGGATGGCGAGCCGCGCATCGCCGGGATCGTGATCGTGCCCTTCGAGGGACACAGGCGCGGCACCGGCCGGCGCGTCTTTTTTCCGCTACTCGGCACCAGCGATGCGAAATTCGAGCTGCGGCCGCCGGCGCATCTCACCGCGGGCCGCCTCTTCCGGCCGGGGCTGAACGAGATCATCGCCACCAACGCCTGCGTACGGCAGTTTGACGGATTCGAGCTGGGAGCCAAGCGCGCGGTGAAAGGTGTCGACTGGCTCGTCGTCGGGCACTACGACCAGGGGCAGAGCCTCGAGTGCCTCGTCCTCACCGACGCCGAGACCCTCATGAGCCTGTTTCGCCGCAACGGTTACAACCGGATCAACGTGCGTCTCGAGGCTCCGTCCGACTTCGGGATTTTTAACCGCGCGCTCGAGGCCAATCCGGCTCTCACGCTCGAAGCCAAGCCGGCGCGTGAGCAAGTCGAGTCGGACATGAAGCAGTTCAACGGGCTCCTCAACTTCGTGAGCTACTTCATCGGCTCGATCATGGCGATCGGCGCGACCTTGGGCGCGGTGAACTCGCTCTACTCGATCGTGGATGCGCGCCGCCGCGAGCTCGCGACGCTGCGTGCGATCGGCTTCGGGTCGGCGGCCGTCGTGGCCGCGACGCTCGTCGAGTCGACGCTGCTGGCGCTGCCCGGCGCGCTGCTCGGCGCTGCGCTCGCATGGCTGCTGTTCCACGGCATGGCGGTCAGCCCCTTCGGCTTCAGCTTCAGGCTCGATGTCACCCCACGGCTCGCCGAGATCGGCATCGCCTGGGCGCTCGTCATGGGGTTCGTCGGCGGGCTGTTGGCCGCGGAGCGGGCGGCGCGCGTGCCGGTCACGACTGCATTGCGCGCCACCTGAGCCGCCTCACTTACCGAGCGTCGTCGGGTACGGCGGCGCCTGCTTCAGCTCCACGGGCTTGAAGTCCTTGAGCTGCGCGAGCACGGTGGCAATCGCCGCATCAAGCTGCGGGTCCTCGCCGCGGTTGACGGCCGCCGGGTCGAGCGTCACCTCGATGTCGGGGGCGACCCCCTCGTTCTCGACCTGCCATTCGCCCTCGGGCGTGAAGAAGCGGAAGAACGGCACCGACAGCTGGCCGCCGTCGATGAGCGGCGGATTCGCCGCGATGCCGATCAGTCCGCCCCAGGTGCGGGTGCCGATGAGGGTGCCGAGCTTCTGGTGCTTGAAGGCATACGGCAGGAAGTCGCCGCCCGAGCCGGCATCCTGGTCGGCGAGCATGACCTTCGGGCCGTAGATGGCGCCACCCGGGGTACTGAAGATCTGCGCGTCGCGGTCTTTCCAGCTGGCGAGGTAGGGCCTTGCCAGGACCTCGATGATGTAGTTGGCCGCCTGGCCGCCGCTGTTGCGACGCTCATCGACGATCAGCGCCGGCTTCTCGATCTGCGCGAAGAACATGCGGTTGAAGTACTGGAAGCCATCCGCCGCGGTGTTGGGGAGATAGACGTACGCGACCTTGCCGGCGGTCTTTTTCTCCACGTACTCGCGGTTTTTCTCGATCCAGCGCCACTGCCGCAGCGGCCCCTCGTCGGCGATCGGCTCGACCACGATGTTGTGCGCCCCCGTGCCCGAGGCGTCGGCACCCACACTGAGCGTCACCTGCTTGTCGACGGTCTGCTCGAGGAAGGCATACAGGTTCTGCGTCGCATCGAGCGGCCGGCCGTTGACTGCGAGCAGATAGTCGCCCTCGCTTACCGTGACGCCCGGTACCGCGAGCGGCGCGCGCAGAAACGGGTTCCAGCGGTCGCCGTGCAGGATCCGCCTGATGCGGTAGTGGCCGTTCTCGACCACGATGTCGGCGCCGAGGAGTCCGGTCTTGGTGGGCGCCTCGGCAGGAATGTCACCGCCGCTGCTGCGGTTGTGGCCCACCTGCATCTCGCCGATCATCTCGATGAGGAGCTCGGTGAGATCCTCGCGCCGCTGCACGAATTTTACCAGCGGCTGGTAGCGTGCATACACGGCATTCCAGTCGAGGCCGTGCATGTTGGGGTCATAGAAGAATTCCCTTTCCATCCACCACGCCTCGTCGAAGATCTGCCGCCACTCCGCGGCCGGATCGACGTACATACCAAGCTGGCCGAGATCAATCGGCTTGGCATCGAGCTTGTCGTTCGCGTCTGCGATCTCGAGCTTGCCCTTGGCGTACTCGAGCAGCAGCTTTTTGCCGTCGGCGCTCATCGAGAAGTCGGCGATTCCCGTCTTCAGGGACTTGGCCTTGCGCTCGGTGAAGTCGAAGCGATAGAGCTCGCCGTCGTTGCCGGGCTCGGCGTCCGGGGGCTCTGCCGTGACACCGGGCTGCCGCCGCTCGACATAGAAGAGCGCGCCGTCGCAGGCGACGGCGAGCGACTCGTAGCGCCGCTCGGCGACCTGAAATCCGGCGATACGGCTCTCAAGTCCCTCGAGATCGACCTTCATCGGCTTCGGGGGCTTGGCGGATTTGGCGTCATCCTTGGCGGCGGCCTTCGCGTCCGTCTTGTCGGGCTTGCCGTCGGGCGCCTTGCAGCTGCCCTTGTCGTCGGCGTCCCCCTTGCCGGCCTCCTCATCGCCCGCCTTCGGCAGAAGCGGCGAGCGGCCATCGCTTGCCAGCACCGCGACGTACAGGCCGCGCCGTATCGAGCGCTCCTGCGTCGACAGATCCAGCCCGACCTGGCTCGGGCCTGAATTGATCGAGGCTGTGAAATAGAGATAGCCGCCCGGCGCGAACACCGGGCTGTCGGCATCGGCGAGGCCGTCGGTGACATCGGCGTTCTCACCGGAGCCGAAATCGTGCAGCCGGATACGGCTGAAGTGGTTTTCTCCCTGCAGGGTGTAGGCGAGCCAGCGGCTGTCGGCGGAGAAGTTCACCGCGAAGCCGCCGCGGTCGAGGCTCCTGTCAATGAGCGTGCTGTTCGCCTTTTGCAGCGCGAACGCATAGAGGTGCAGGTGATTGTCCTGGTAGATGAGCGTCGCGCCATCGGGCGACCAGGCGAGGAGCGTGTAGTAGCTCGGCTTGGGCAGCGGGTACACGTGCGGCTTCTCGAGCCCCGCCTGGTCGCGCACCACGATGGCGTGCTGCATGCCGAGGTCCGTGAGATAGGCGATGCGGGTGCCGTCAGCGCTCCACAGCGCGTCCTTCTCGCGCACGCCGGGCGTGTGGGTGAGGTTGCGGGTCGAGCCGTCCTTCACCGGCACGGTAAATACATCGCCGCGCGCAGTGATGACCACCCGCTTGCCGGTGGGCGAGAGATGGGCGGAGGTGATGGTCTTGCTGGCGTCCTTCCATTGCGGACGCAGCTGCGAAGCCTCGGTCGCCACCGTGATGGTGAGCGGTGTCGTGTTGCCGGAGTCGAGATCGAGCTCCTTGAGCCGCCCGCCGGCCTCGTAGACCGCAGTGCGGCCGTAGACCGCGACATTGCGCACGTCCCACACCGACTCCTTCGAGAGCTGGCGGAGCTGCTTGCTGCGGCTGTCGTAGGCAAAGAGGTTGGCCGCCCCGGCGCTGCGGTCCGAGATGAATACCACCTCATCGCCCGCCCACACCGGCGCGCGGTCCGTGGCGTTCTCGTGCGGAACCTGCTCCCAGGCCCCGCTCGTGGGATTCAGGATCCAGATCGGAGTCGTCGTGCCGCCACGGTAGCGACGCCATCCGGCGGTCCCCTCGTAGGCGGTGCGGTAGGGTCGATACGCGAGGCGCGTACCATCGGGGGACCAGGAGGCCTCCAAGGCCACCGCTTCCATGACCTTGTGCTCGAAGCCGCCGTTGAGCGCAATCTCGTAGAGCTGATTCGAGCGGCTGTTCGCGACCTCGCGCGGCGAGGCGAAGAGAATGCGCTTGCCGTCCGGACTCCAGCCGTCCACCTCATCGCGCGACGGATGAAACGTGAGCCGGCGGGGCTGCCCGCCGCTGACTGGAATGACGTAGACATCGGTGTTGCCCGAGTAGGTGCCCGAGTAGGCGATCCACTGACCGTCCGGCGAGAAGCGCGGGGCGTAGGCGCTCGCGTGCATGGTGAGCCGCTCGGGATGCTGGCCCTGCCGGTCTGTTACCCAGATATCGCCGCCGTAGATGAAGGCGAGATGCTCGCGCGACAGTGTCGGCTGGCGCAGCAGCAGGGTGCCGGCCTCATCCGCGGCGAGTCCCTCGAGGCTCAGACAGAGGAGGAGGCCGAGCGCGCCGGCCGGCAGCAGTCTCTTATTCATTGTTCTCTACCCCTCAAGAGTCGGTTCAATTCTCCGCGGCGTGTGCCGCGAGCGCCTGAGGCGCCGGGCGCTGTGCGCGAGGAGCCACCACACGGCGTGGAACAGTACCCACACGAGCACGGCGAACACCAGCGCAAAGATGAGCCCCTCGCCAGACAAAGCGAAGGTGGGTACCCAGTCGCTCAAGGTCGCGCGCATGAGCCCGGGGTCAGCATGCGCTATGAGGTATGCGGCCTGGCTCGCGAGGCTGCCGTGCAACGCGTCGACGGCCGCCTGCAGATTGTGCACCGTCGTAACGAGGGCGCGGATGATCGCCCCTTCAGAGTGAAAGGTCGCATCGGTGCTGGCGAGGTGATACTGGATGAGCTTGTCGACGTCGCCCTGGTAGAACTGGTCGGCGAGCTTCTGCCAGGGCTCGAGATCGAGGCGCGCCTGGTCGAGCCGCCCGCCGAGCCGCTGGCGATACTGAGCAATGAAGCCGGGGATGAGTCCGCCGGCGACAGCGGCCGCCACCAGTACCACCCGATCGAGCAATCCCCTGACGATCGGCATAGTCCTCACTCGACCTGCGCGGCGGCTGCCACCGCGAAGGCACCGGGGCTGTGCGGCGTGACGGGCGTGCGGGCGGAGAAGAAGCGCTGCAGCTCGGCACAGATCGAGAGAGCGAGGATCTCCGGTCCGTGCCCGCCGAGCTCGATCCCGACTGGGGCGCGCAGCCGGCCCTCGAGCGCTGCGCGCGCCGCGGGCTCGAGCTCACCGAGCAGCTCATCGCGCCGCGCCGGCGGACCGAGGAGCCCGATGAAGGGCGCCGCGCTCGCGGCGAGCGCGGCGAGCGCCTCGCGATCGTTGCTCGCGGTGTGGGTCATCACGATGCAGGCATCGGGACGTTCGTCACCGAGCTGCGCGAGCGCCGCGGCCGGCCGCGCACAGATCGTGCGCGCGGCTCCGGCAGCGTGCGCGCGCAACAGCGCCTCGCGATGATCCGCCACCATGACGCGCCAGCCGAGCCGCTCGGCGAAGGTCACCAGTGCGGGCGCCTCGGGGCCTGCGCCGATGAGCAGCAGCCGTGGCGTGGGCGGCATGACCAACACGGCACACGAGGCGCCGTCGGGCAGCGGGTATTCGCCCGGCGCGCGCTGCTCGAGGGCGCGCGCCGGGTCGGACCGTGGGGGGAGGGGGGTCTCGGTCTCTTCCGACCAGACGAAGCCACCGCCGAGGTTCGGGCCGCTCACGACGAGCGCCGCCTTGAGAGTGCGCTGCGCGCGATCGGCGGCCTGCAGCGCCTCGGCGAGCGGGTGGGACGTACCGGCCGCGACCGGCAGCAGCAGCACCTGCATCCGTCCCCGGCAACCGGAGCCCGAGCCGAAGACCAGATCGTCGTCGGTGCGTGTGTCGAAGAGCGCGATACGCGGCCGGCTCTCGGTGAGTGCGGCGCGCGCGGCGGACTCGAGATCGGATTCCAGGCAACCGCCGGAGATGACGCCGCGCCGTGTGCCGTCGGCTCGCACCACGGCGAGCGCACCCGGCTTGCGGTAGGTGGATCCTGAGCAGTGCACGACGAGGCACAGCGTGAATGCCTCGCGCGCCGCCCCGAGGCTCGAGAGCTCCTCGAGGATTCGCCGGTGATGAGTGGCAAACGGGTCCGTGTCCATCGGGGCGGTCAGTCTACACCGTGTGCCGTGCGTGGGCCGGGCGGGAGTGGAAGGACACGCCGCATGCCACATTCGGTCGCATAATGGGCTGGTGGGAGGAGCGTGGGTCGCGAGCGTGTCGGCTTGTGGTATCGCAATCGCGGTATGCGCGGGGCCGGCGCGCGCACAGCAGTCCACGGGGGAGGATGCGGGAGGGCTCTGGTACACAAGCCTGTTCCTCGGCGGCATCACGCCCGACAAGCCGTGGCGCGCCTCCGGGAGTGCGGTTCTCTATGGGTTCGACATCGGGATGGATATCTCACCGCGTTGGGCCGCGCAGCTCGATGTCGATGGGGCGCCGCTCAACAATCGCACCGGCGTGGGCCACACGGGCCTCTACGGTGCAGCGCTCGATGTGCTGCGCATCTGGCACCTGCGCGCGAGCTTTACGCCCTACGTTGCGCTCGGTGGCGGCGTGACACACAACACCGCCGCGCCGGAAACGGGGCTTGAGAGCCGCACCGAGCTCATGGTCCAACCGGGGAGCGGCGCCTTCATTCGGGTCTGGCAGAGCGTCGACGGTGCTCGCAGCCTTGCACTGCGCCCCGACATCAAGGTGCGCTGGACTCACGGCTGGGCTCACGCGCCCGGTAATCCGGTTGATCCCCTGTACACGCTGGCACTCACCTTCGCCGCGAGATGAGCGACAGCGCCCGCAGGAGTCGATCACGGTGGGTCGGCGCCGTCCTCGCGGGCGCCGCGCTGCTGCTCGCGCTGTTCGCGGTGCCCCATCACGTGGATCTGACCGAAACCGTCGCGCTGCCTGCCGACTCGCCGCGAATTCTCGAGGTCGACGCCGATCGGGCCGACATCACGATCGTGCTCAGCGATGCCCGACAACGGCAACTTACCATCGAGGGAGTGTTGCGCGGGGTCGGCCTGTTGACCACTCGGTTTGGCGTGCATCTCGAAACCAGTTCCCCGCCGGCACCCGTGCTGCGCTACAGCCTCGAGGCGCGGGGCTGGCTCGTGCACGCGAACGGGTTCGCAACGTTGCAGATCCCCGCAGCGGTCTTCGAGCGAGTGCGCGTGTGGGTTCGGCGCGGTGACATTCACGTCGTCGACGCAACTCGCGCGGGCGTCGTGCGCACGGGGCTCGTCGAGCTGCAGCTCACCACCGGGCAGGGCACGGTGGAGCGATCTGCGCGGCCGCCGGCGGGCTGACGACGGCCGCGGGGGTGCGCGCATGTCGCGTACCGGGTCGATCAGGCAATATCCGCGCATGGTCGACCTGGTGTTCTCGGACGCGCGGCTCGCGGCGCTCTACGACACGTTGTACCCGCGCCCACCGAGCTTCGACTTCTACCTGCCGATGATCCTCGCCTCGCGCGCAGTGCTCGACGTCGGCTGCGGCACCGGTGCGCTGCTCCGTGAAGCGCGCCGCACGGGCCACTCGGGGCGGCTGTGCGGACTCGATCCGGCGCCGGGCATGCTGGAGCAGGCCCGCCGGCGCAGCGACATCGAGTGGATCCGCGGCGAGATCGCCGCGGCCCGCTGGGTGGGCGAGTTCGACCTGGTCGTGATGACCGGGCATGCGTTCCAGGTACTGGTCACGGACGAGGAGCTGCGCGCGGCGCTCACCGCGATCCGTGCGGCTTTGAGCAGTGAGGGCCGCTTCGCCTTCGACACACGCAACCCCGCCGCGCGTGTCTGGGAGAAGTGGAGCACGGCGAACGCCGTCGAAGTCACGGGCGAGCACGGTGAGAGGGTGCGCTTCGCGCTCAGGGTAGAGGCACCCTTCGACGGTCGCACGGTCGGCATCAGCGAGACCTTCACCTCCGACAGCTGGGATCGGCCGCGCGTCAGCCGCAGTACCTTGAGGTTCGTGGCGGCCGATGCTCTGGCGTCGTTCCTCGATGAGGCGGGATTCCTGATCGAGGCTCGGTTCGGCGACTTCGATCACCGTGCGCTGTCGGCCGCGAGCCCGGAGATCATCACGATCGCCTGTGCGCGCTGATGGCCGCGACCGGCTCGCTAGGACTCGAGCGCCGCCCCGACGCTGATGCCGAGCGTTGCCGCGAGCGCCGCTCCCGCCGCCGCCTTGGCGCCGCCCTCGGCGCGCACCGCGCGCAGCTCGAGACGCCCGCCCTGCGCGGCGACCTCGATGGCGCTGTCGCTGATGGCGCAGACCTCACCGGGCTTTCCGGCGACCGCGCTGAAGGTGCGCGTCGTATGTTTGACGACGTCGTAGATGCGCAGCTTCTGTCCGCGCACCGTGGTCCAGGCGCCGGGCGAGGGATTGCAGCCGCGAATCAGGTTGTAGATCTGATCGACGTGCGCCTGCCAGTTGATCCGCGACTCCGGATCGCGGCACCAGCCCTCGTAGGTCGCGAGCTCCTCATTTTGAACGATCTCCCGGTGGCGCCCGGCGACCACCAGCTCCGCCGCCTCGATGAGCGCCTCGACACCGAGCGGATACAGCCGCTCGAAGTAGACGCTCCCCAGAGTATCGTTGGGTCCGATCGGGACCTTCCGCTGCAGGATGACCGGCCCCTCGTCGAGCCCGTCGGAGGGCCGGAAGATGGTCAGCCCCGTCTCGGTATCGCCCCTGATGATCGGCCAGTTGATAGAGCTCGGTCCGCGGTAACGGGGAAGGAGCGAGGGGTGATATTGGATCGTGCCGTGCTTCGGAGTCTTGACGAAGGCCTGTGACACGAGCTGCAGTACGTAGGCCATCACGGCGATATCGACGTTGAGCTCCTTGACGACGCGCGTCGCCTCGTCGTCCTTGAGCGAGCGCAGCTGCAATACCTTGACGCCACGCTCCTCTGCCGCAAGCCGCAGGGGGTCGGGCTTGGCGCCCGGCTTCTCCGGCGCGCAGAACACCGCCGCGACCGTTGCGCCGCGCTCGAGAAACGCCTCCAGCACACTCTTGCCGAAGGCCTGTTGTCCGATGAGGGTCAGGCGCACGTGGGTACTCGGGTGGGGGGTCGGGCGGCTAGTTTATGCCGAATGCCTGACGGAGAAAGGCATCGCTCTTTTTCAGCAGCTGCGCGCGGGCGTTCGAGTCCTCCAGCTGATGGTCGAGGTTGTCCCAGGTAACGAGCTCGCACTTCAAGCCCGCAGACTTGAGGCGTGCCGCCATGCGCTGCGACTGCTCGATGTTGACGTTGCGGTCCATGGCGCCGTGGAACAGGAGCACCGGAGCCTTGATTTGGTCGGCATGCTCGAGAGGGGAGCCATCGTGGGTTTCCGCACCGTCACCGACCCGACGGCTCACTATCTCGTAGTCGCTCCAGCGCTGATGCTCCTCCTTGAGGAGCGGCAGGTCAGTGACCGGGGCGATGGCGACCACGGCCTTGAAGAGCTGCGGCTCGATGACCGCCGCCTGGAGCGCGGCATAGCCGCCGTACGACCAGCCGACGATGCCGAGCTTTGCGGGATCGGCGATTCCCTGGCTCACCAGCCACTTTCCGGCTGCGGCCACGTCGCCGATTGCGATGCGCCACGACTGGAAGCCATTCTTCTCGAACCAGGCATCGCCATAGCCGGTGGAGCCGCGGAAATTGGGCTGCAGCACCGCGTAACCACGCGCCGCGTAGAACTGCGACAGCCAGTCGAACCCCCATTCGTCGCGCGCCTCCGGTCCGCCGTGCGGCATGACGATCGCCGGCAGGCCCTTCGGGTCCTGCACTCCGGGGGGCAGAGTGAGGTAGGCGGGCACCATGGTGCCGTCGCCGGCGGGGTAAGTGACCGGCTTCTGGGTCGCAAGCTTGACTCCTTCCAGCTGATCCCGCACCACGAGGAAGGTCTGCAGTCGGCGCGCCGGGCGGTCGAAGATGTAGTAGATGCCGGGGTCCGTGTCCTGCCCGGCGAAGATCAGCAGCTTGCTCTCATCGGCACTCGAATCCACGACCCGCAGGGCATGCTCTTGCGGCAGCGCGCGCGCGAGCGCCGTGGTGATCTGCTCGACCTGGGGATCGAAGTAGTGGGTGTGGCGGGCTTCGGTGGCGTATGAGGCTCCGACCACACGCCAGCTGCGGCCTATCCGGATGACGCCGTCCACGTCCACCTGCGGATTCGCGTAGATGAGCTTCTCGGTCAGCGACCCGTCGAGGAGCACCGTGTAGAGGGCGAGGCGCCCGTCCAGCTTCTTGAAGCCATAGGCGATGTTGAGGTTCGGGTCGACCGCGTAAGGATTGAAACCCGTGCCGTTCATATAGTCGTAATCACTCAGCTTGTGCCAATCCTGCGAGCCCGGCGTGCGGTAGAGGTAGGTGATGACGCTGCTGTTTTGCTCCCTGGCGCGCGTACTCGTGCCCATGATTCGGACCGTTCCGCGCCCATCCGAGATGTACTCGACCGCGTCGTGGGACGGCGGCTCGACGCGCTTGACGGCGAGGTCCCGCGTGTCGACCCGATCCACGCCGTACCCCTCTTCCTTGGATCCTAAGTGGCTACCGGTGCGATCTTCGGGAACATACCTCCGGGCCATCAGCACCGCGCCGTCCTGACCCGGCAGCCAGTCGATGATGTCGCCCCCGCCAAACGCTACGTCGTGGGCGTACACGCTGCTCTTTTTACTGAGCAAACGAAGGTTGCTGCCATCCGCGTTCACTGCCACGAGCCGCGTGTAGCCGAGCAGTCCGACCGGGTCCTTGATGATGGCGTAAACCATGCACGCCAGGCGGTCGTTGGATACCCAGCGGCACCATTCGATCCGCTCGGGATCGCCGTTGGCCGCGAGCGCGATCCGCGGCTTCGCACCCGCCGCGAGACTCAGCGTGATCACCGCGGTCCCCGGTCCCTGCGCGGGACTGAGATAGGAGACCGACAGGCCGTCCGGTGACAGCTGCAGATCGGACACGCTCGGACGCGCTCCGAAGGCCGCCGCCGCATCGAGAGCCTGGTCGGCCTGGACGAGCGACGAGAAACCGGCGCCCAGGAGCGCCAGCATCGTTATTGTTTTGCACATGCCGGTCGCCCCCCTTAGCTCACCGGTTCGAAGCTCCGTGCGACGCCGCGACGTAAGTCTTATCGCTTCGCGTTGCGCACTGTCAAGGCGGCGGGTGGCGCGCCCGCGTACGGCTTCGCTACGCGCTCATGGCGGTTGGATGAATAATAGTGGTTGATGCAAACAGCCGGCGGCAGTACCGGGCAACGATCACTCCTCAAGCTCCCCGGGAGCATCTGGGCGCTGGGCGTGGTCAGCCTGCTGATGGATGTTTCCTCGGAGATGATCCATGGGCTGCTGCCCGTGTTTCTCGTCACCGTGCTCGGTGCCGGCGCCACGACTGTCGGAATGATCGAGGGTGTCGGCGAGGCGACGGCTTCGATCTCGAAGCTCTTCTCGGGCTGGGTCAGCGACCGACTCGGCAAGCGCAAGGCTCTGACGGTCGTCGGCTACGCAGTCGCCGCGCTGTCCAAGCCGCTGTTTGCCATCGCCCAGAGCTCCTGCTGGATCCTCGCTGCTCGCTTTTCGGATAGGGTCGGCAAAGGGATCCGCGGCGCACCGCGCGATGCTCTGCTCAGCGAGCTGACTCCCCCCGGCCTCACGGGCGCGGCTTTCGGTCTGCGGCAATCGCTCGACACCGTCGGAGCCTTTGCCGGCCCCGCGCTTGCGATTGCACTGATGAGTGTGTTCCAGGGCGACTTCCGTCGCGTCTTCTGGTGCGCGCTCGTCCCGGCGCTCGCCTCGGTGGTGGTTCTGGTGCTTGCGGTTCGCGAGCCGGCGTCATCCCCGAGACCCGCAGCGCACGGACCGACGCGCTGGGCGGAGATGTGTCGGCTGGGAGGCGCTCGTTACTGGACGCTCGTCGGGGTTAGTGCCGTACTGACGCTGGCGCGCTTCAGCGAGGCGTTCCTGATACTGCGTGCCCAGAACGCCGGGCTGAGCGTTGGGCTGGCGCCGCTCGTGCTGGTGATGATGAATATCATCTACGCAGGCTCGGCTTATCCCGTGGGCGCCTTGTCCGACCGGTTCGACCGGAAGTTGATACTGGTCGCCGGCTTCCTGGTACTGATCGTCGCCGACGCCGTTCTCGCCTTCGCTCCGGGCATCCCACTGGTGATGATCGGCGTCGGGCTGTGGGGTCTGCACATGGGAATGACCCAGGGGCTGCTCGCCGCGCTCGTGGCTGACACGGCGCCACCGGCGCTGCGCGCCTCCTCGTTCGGCGTCTTCAACTTTGTAAGCGGCATGGCGCTGCTCGTTGCCAGCGTGCTCGCCGGGTTGCTGTGGCAGGTCGTCGGTCCCTATGCGACGTTCGTCTGCGGAGCCGCTCTCGCCGCGCTCGGTCTCATCGGGGCGGGGACCTTCGACTACACGACGAACGAGTCGCGTTAAGTTCGACAGGGGGCGCACGGAGGGCTCGCGCCGCGCCTCTTTATTAAGAATTGCCAAGCCGTGACCCGGTTCACGGAGGATCGGCCAGCGAGCCGCTTCAATCGTCGCCGAGCTGAGGAGCTGAACGCCTCCATGGAAACGCTCAGACTGCGCCGCATACAGGAGCCCTCGAGGGTCGAGAGGCTCCTGGAAGCCTATATCTCACGTGCCGGCATCGTGCCGGCCAACGCCTATCAGGTCCGCAACCCGAGCGAGCTGCCGCGGGCACTCCAGGCTCTGCTGGTTCGGGCGATCGAGGAGGGGCAGGTCTGGGCGTGCTGGGCGGATGCCGCGCGGATCTGGCTCTTCACCTGCCACATGTCGCTGGCACTGTCGCGCGAGCGGGGCGCGCCGGTGCTGCTGGTGCAGCTCTACGGAGAGCATGCGGAGCTGCAGGACTCCGGGGCCTTCAGGTTCGGCCCGCAGGGCAACTGGAGCCGCTGTACGGATTGAATACGCCGCCGCGCCGGCTTCCCGAACGTGCTACGCGGCGGCCCACCGGACCCCACCGGAGCTTCCGGTGGGGTCGCTTGTTTTAGAGCACCACGGACTACACGCGCCAGCGACGCTGCTCCTCGACCGGCAGGTCGTAAGCAGCCAGGAAGGCGGTGAGGCGCAGCCCCTCGACCTCGGGGTCGGCATCTGTGCAAATGAGATGGCGCGGCGGCAGAGCCACGTTCCGGTGCCGCAGGAGCGGCGCGAGACGGCGCCAGTGGAGGCCGTCGCCCGAACTGGCGCGCATGCCGATCGCGACCACGGCGTAGCCGTGGTGCCGGTACTCCGCCACCTGATCGGCGATCACCGCGAGCAGCAGGCCGTGCCTGCCGGGCGGCGGCAGGTGCAGCACACCGTAGCCGCTCGACTCGAGCGCCTCGAGCACATCGGGCAGCGCCGCGCGCACCCGTGTTGGCGGATTGATCAGGGCGTCGGGCACCAGCGCCATCCGCCAGCCGCGTTTGTCGGCGTTCACTTCGCCTCCGACTTCCTGGCGCGCGAGCCCGCAGCACTCTCACGACCGTCCAGGAACTCTTCCAGATCGCGCCGCGAGCCCGCCTCATCGTGGCGGCCCATGTCGAGTGCCCAGCCCGTGGCCGGCACCGGCGGCAGACCGCGGCGCGCGAGCTCGGCTTCCAGCTCCTCGATCCAGATGCCCCGGCGCGGCACGATCTCCCAGTCGTCTTGCGGCCGGTTCGGCCGCCCGCCCCACTCGGGCTTGCTGGACGTGAAGCGCACGCCGGTCGAGGGGCTGCCGTCGAGTCCGATCAGAATCAGCTCATCGCCCCGGCGCAGATGTTGCTCGATCAACGGCGCGATCGCCTGCGCGAGGCGCTTGCAGTGGGACCGATACGCCGGAGTGTCGTACTGCTCGTAGACCGCCCACCAGCGGCGCACGCCGGCAAAGGCGAGCTCGGGGCAGGGCAGCTGCAGCAGCTCATAGCCGCGGCTGCGCAGCGACTCGACGACCGGACTCACCACACCGCGGTAGTTGGCGCCCTGGCAGACCTTGGCATTCTGGTTGAGGAGGCAGTTGGCGATCAGCGCCACCTTGCGGGGTGTCTTGTTCTGCATGGCGGCGTTACGCGTGATGCGCTCTCCAGTGCTCGGCAATCGCCGCTCGATTGCACAGCCACACGCCTTGATGACGCTGCATGTGCTCGATGAGCCGCGCCAGCGCGCCGATCCGGCCGGGGCGACCGATGATCCGGCCGTGCAGGCCGACGCTCATCATGCGCGGCTCCCCGTCGGTGCCTTTGCGGTACAGCCAGTCGAAGGCATCGCGGCAATAGGTGAAGAACTCATCGCCGCTGCTGAAGTCTCCGCCGCGCTGCAGGCGACTGTCGTTGTTGTCGAAGCTGTAGGGGATGACCAGATGGCGCTTGCCCGATACCTCGGTCCAGTAGGGGAGATCGTCGTTGTAGGCGTCGCTGTCATAGAGGAAGCCGCCGCTCTCGACGACCAGCCGCCGCGTGTTGGGGCTCGGGCGGCCGGTGTACCAGCCGACCGGCCGGCGGCCGATGAGACGGGTGACGGTCTCGACGTTGCGCCGCATGTGGGCGCGCTCCAGGTCCTCGGGAACGAACTGATAGTCGATCCAGCGCTGCCCGTGACAGGCAACCTCGAGGCCGCTCGCGGCGATCTCGGCGGCGGCCTCGGGGTTGCGCTCGAGCGCCAGGCCGACGGCGTAGACGGTGGCGGGCGCGGCCGCGTTCTTCAGCACGCGCAGGATCTCGCGAAAGCCCACCCGGCTGCCGTATTCGAACAGCGATTCCACGTTCATGTTGCGTACGCCGGGCAGGGGATCGATGCCGCCGATGTCGGTCAGCACGGACTCCGAATGCTCATCGCCCTCGAGCACGCAGGCCTCGCCTCCCTCCTCGTAGTTCAGCACCAGCGAGACGGCGATGCGGGCCTCACCCGGCCAGTGAGGATGCGGCGGCCGGGACCCGTAGCCGAGGAAATCGCGGGGCGGCTGGCTCACGCTCATGTGTTTTCCGGTGGCGGACTCGCGGCGCGCTCGGCAGCGATCCAGTCCATGTAGGCATGCAGCGCGTCGCGCATCGGCCGCGGCTTCCAGCCGGTGTCGCCAAAGATGCGCGAGGTATCGTAGGCGCCCCACATGCCGTCGCGTAAGGTGGGGTCCTGCAGGATGTCGGCCTGCTCGGCCGGCACGACCTCGGCGCTGAAGCCCGGCGCTTTCTCCGCCACCCAGCGGATCATGTCGCCGATGGTCGCGGCGGTACCGTAAGCCACGTTGTAGGTGTTGTAGCCGAGGCGCGGCGCGCGCAGCAGCGAGACGATGGCGCGCGCGACATCCTCCGAATGAATGTAGTCGCCGACCGCATCGAGCGTGTTGACCCGAATGCGCTTCGCGCCCTCGACGGCCATGTGTGCGATGCGGTTGGGCGGATGGCGCATATTGCGGCTGCGGGTCACGCGGTCCATGGTTCCGTAGACCGAGGACGGGCGAATCGAAGCGGTTGAGATCCCGAACAGATCGCCGTAACGCTCGGTAATGAGCTCGGACGCCAGTTTTGAGATGCCGTACAGGCGGCGCGGCATCACGTAGCCGTCCTCGGGAAGCGGCTCTCCCGGCCGGTCGGGCCCGTGGTGCTTGTAGACGGCGCCGGAGCTCACGTAGATGAAGCGTTTGAAGTTCGGCAGCGTGCGCGCCCACTCGAGCATCGCCACGGTACCCATGAGATTCACCTCGACGATGCGCGCCGGGCTCTCCGCCTCGGGCTCGCGCTTGGCTTCCGCGGCACTGCCGCGCGAGATGGGCGTGATGGTTGCGCCGTGAACGATGTGCGTGACGCCCTGACCGACGAGCGCCGCGCGCCAGGTGTCAGGTCGCGTTACATCGGCGGTGACCACCGACATGCGCTTCAGGACCGGGGCGAAGTAGCGCTGCGCTGCGGCGTCGAGCGGCGATGAATCCAGCACCACGAGGCGGGCGTTGGGATCGGCTTCCAGCCAGTGACGGCCGAGCACGCTCATGACAAATCCCGTTGCACCGGTTACGAGCAGAGTCATCAAGTCACTCCTGCAGAAGGTCTGATCAGCGGGGGAACTCGAGCAGCAGTCCGAGCAGCGCGCGCGCGCCGACCGCGAAGTCGGCGAGCGCCATGGCTTCGTGCGGATTGTGGCTGCCGTGCTCATTGCGCACGAAGATCATGGCGCTCGGTACTCCGACCTTGCAGAACACGGCCGCATCGTGCCCGGCGCCGCTCGGCATCTCGAAGGGGCGCTCGAGGAGGCTCAGCAGATGCGACCGCAGGCGACGGTCCATCAGCGCCGCCGGCGAGTCGCTGCTCGCGCCGAGATCGATGTCGACACGGTAGGCGGCGCCGATGCGCACCGCCGCCGCGCGCGCCTCGGCTGCGATCGTTTCCATGGTGGCCTGCGCGAGGCTGCGCACATCGAGCACGAAGCGGGCCTCGCCGGCGATCTTGCTCGGCCCGTGCATGGCGGGGTCGGTATAGAGCTCACCGGAGGTCAGCACGAGATCGGCTCCCGACTGTACCTGCTCCAGCCAGACCTGCTCCATATGATGGAGAAAGGCAACGGTGGCGGCGACCGCGTCGCGGCGATAGGCACGCTCGACGGCACCCGAATGCGCATACTCGCCGGTGCAGCGGGCATTGCGAAAGCGCTTGCAGCCGCGCACGCCGCTCACCACCGCGGCGGGCAGAGCGCGCGCGACCAGTGTCGGACCCTGCTCGATGTGCAGCTCGAGGTAGGCGCGGATGCTGCGCGGATCCAGCAGCGGGCGGCGCACGCGGATCGGCTCGGGATCGAAGCCCTGTTGCGTGAGCGCTGCTTCGAGACTCTGGCCGTTATCGGATCTGCCGATGGCGAGACATGCAGGATCGAGCAGGCCGAAGGCGCCGTGGCTGCCGATGTAGGCGATGTCGAACCAGGCGGACTCCTCGCCGCGGATCCCCATCACGGCAAGATCCCACGGCGGTGTGATGCGCGCGCGGCGCAGCGCCGACAGCACGCTCAGGCCCGCGACGACTCCGGCGGCGCCGTCGAAGTTGCCTCCCTGGGGAACGCTGTCGAGGTGCGAGCCCATGATGATGCGCGGTGCGCTCCGGTCGCTCCCGGGCAGCGTCAGGAACAGGTTGCCGATGGCATCGACCGACACCTCGAGCCCCATGGCGACGGCGGCCGAGCGCATGATGTCGTGCGCCGCCTGCTCGCCGGCGCCGTAGCTGTCGCGCACGATGCCGTGGCCGCGGCGCGTCGCGCGGCTGAGCGCCTCGAACAGCGTCGCGGCCAGGTCGATGTCGGGTTGGGGCGCGCCGGACATGGGTGGGTATAATTGCAGCCGATGTCGAGTCTACTCGCGGGCAAGGTTGCCGTCGTTACCGGAGGGAGCTCCGGGATCGGTCGCGCGATCGCGCTGAGCTTCGCCGGCGAAGGCGCGGCGGTGGTGATCGCCGACATCACCGAGGAGCCGGTCGAGGGCGGCGCGGCGACGCTCGAGCTCATCAGCCGCGCCGGGGGGAGCGGCTCCTTTCACCACACCGACGTCGGCAGCTGGGAGCAGGTCGACTGCCTCATCGGCGCTACGGTCGCGCACCACGGACGGCTCGACGTCATGGTCAACAATGCCATGACCTACTCCGGCACGGCGTTGCTCGAGACCGAGCCCGCGCAGTGGGAAGAGGTCATGCGGGTCAATCTCACCGGCATGTTCTACGGCTGCAAGCGCGCCGTGCAGCAGATGATCACGCAGGAGCCGCGCGAGGAGGTGCGCGGGCGCCTCATCAATCTCGGCTCCCAGCAGGGCATCGTCAATTCGCCCGGCGACCTGCCGTATGGTGTCAGCAAGGCCGGGGCGATCTACATCACGCGGCAGATTGCGGTCGACTACGCCAGGCACTACATCGTCTGCAACTGCATCTCGCCGGGGAAGATCGTGACCGGTGCGGGCGGGCTCGCCAAGGACCCGGCACGACTCGAGTATCAGCGCCGCCGCACTCCCTGGCCGCGCTTCGGCCGGCCGCAGGATGTCGCCAATGCTGCGGTGTTCCTGGCGAGCGACCGTGCCAGCTTCATCACCGGCTCGAACCTCGTCATCGACGGCGGCTGGCTGGCGGGGTAGCCGCGCGCGGCCGTCGGCTCCGTCAGCGATTCGCGATCGCGTAGACCTTGCCCTTATAGGGCGGCTTGTCGAGCTGGTCGAGCGCCATCACATACAGCGTCTTCTCGTCGGGACTCAGCGCCAGGTTCGGCACTCCGGGCGAGGGGAGCTGGAGCGTGCGCAGCTGCCTCGCCTGCGCATCGACCACGAAGATGACACCGGCGAGCGGCGCGTGCACGTCGCGCGGGTTCTGTCCGATGTACAGCAGCCCCTTGGAATCCATCTTCACGCCGTCGGGGTAGATATGCGTGACGTGGTGGGTGAGCTCATCGAGATTGAGGAACACGCGGCGCTCCGCTAGCGACCCGTCCGCGCCGATCTTGAACTCGATCAGCCGATTGTCCTCAGTCTCGATCGCATAGAGGATCTTGCCGTCGTTGGAGACCACAATGCCGTTGGCGCTGTGGACCTCAGTGGCTTCCTGGGTGATGGTGCCGTCGGCGGCGAGGTAGAAGATCTTGCCGTCGATCACCGGGCCGGGAGCCGTGCCGGAGCAGGTGAAGTAGATGCCGCCGTGATGGTCGGGCGCGAAGTCGTTGGGTCCGACGAACGCATGCCCGTCCTTGTCGTGCGAGTAGGGCGGCAGATCCCTGCCGTCGGCGGCGATGTGGCCGAGCGTGCCGCTGTCGTAGCAGGTGATGAGGAATTCACCACGCGCCGTGGGAATGACCGCCGACGGACCGCAGCCGGGCTTCGACCAGAAAATGCTGTTCTTCGTGCCGTCCCACACGGTCACCGAGTTGCGATCGTATTCGACGTAGTAGAGCTTGCCGTGGTACCAGATCGGCCCCTCGGCGAAGTGCGCGTCGTCGTTGAGGATCGTGACGTCCGCCGCCCGCGCCGCCGGCGCGGCGCAGGCGATGACGAGCAGGAGCAGCAGGTAGTTTCTCACGGAGCCTCCTTCGATCAGGCCGCGACGTCCCGGTGACCGACGCGCTCGAGGTCCGCATCGACCGTCTTCGCGGCGAGATAGAAATGCCAGGTCGCCCAGAATCCGGTCGGCGCGAGCAGCAGCAGCGCCCAGCGGAGCGAGGCCGCATCCGAGGCGTGCGCACCGGCAAACCAGTCGCTTAAGATGCCGACCGCCTGCACGGCGACGATCAGATTGAATACGTTGCCCACAAGTCCCGACCAGGCGGTAAAGGCCGCGCGCATGTGGCTCGGCGCCAGGTTGGCTACCAGCGCCATGCAGGGGCCGATGAAGAAGTAGATGGCGGGGATGTATATCCAGAACATCGCCCGGGCGAGCCACAGCGAGTGCGTCCAGTAGCCGACGATCGAGGGGATGGTGGCGCAGCCGGTGACGAGTCCGAGTGCCAGCAGCACGCGCCGCGGCGCGCTCATGAACGGGCGGGACATGAGCCAGGCAGCGGCGAGCGAGGCCGCAATGCCGCCGATGAGATGGATGTGACCGGTCAGCGCGCCGGCCTCGGCGATATTGAGCCCATAGGTCCGCAGCAGGAAGGTCGGGGTCCACCAGACGAGCCCCCAGCCCCACAGCGAGCAGACACCGGCTCCCATGATGACGTGGAACGCCGCCCGCTGGCGCCAGAGAAAGCTGAGCGCCTCGGCGAAGCCCGCCTTCCCCTCGACAGCCACCGCGTCGAGCTGCCCGCGCTTGGGCTCGCGAATGGTGAGGAGAAAAAGCAGGCCGAGGAGTACCCCCGGCACGCCGAGGGCGAAGAACGCCGCCCGCCACCCGTAGCGCTGCGCCGCGGCCCCCGCCACAGCGGAGGCGAGCCAGGCGCCGATGGGCGCGCCGAGCGCGAACACGCTCAGGGCCATGGCGCGCCGCTGCGCAGGGAAGCAGTCCGACACGAGCGACGTTGAGGGCGGCGTCGCCCCGGCCTCACCGACCCCCGCGCCGATGCGGCCGAGCAGGAACTGCCAGAAGCTCCCCGCCATGCCGCAGAACACGGTGAAGGCCGACCACACGATGAGCGAGGCCGCCACGATGTTGCGACGGTTGGAGCGGTCGGCAAGCCAGGCGATCGGAATTCCGCAGCTGACGTAGAAAAGTGCCAGCGGAGGCCCGGTGAGGAAGGCCGCGCCGGTGTCGGTAAGCTTCAGCTCGAGTCGGATCGGTTCAAAGACGGTGGTGACGACGTAGCGTGCGGCGATGTTGATGGCGTAAACCGCGCACATCACGATGAGCACGTACCAGCGCTGAATGAGCGGCGCGATCTCGGGGCGGGCAGACGCAATCGCATCACTGCTCAAGCTGTCGCACCCTCAGCTGCGCGCACGACGAAGACTCGCCCAGAGACGTTTGGGGGAGCTTGCGAGCCAGTATGCAATGCGCTATACGCCTAAGCAAACGCGCGTCCGTGGAACTTTCGCTGGCGCTGCCAGAATAATTTTCAATGCCTCCAGCGGCAGGTGAGCCGTGAGGGGGCAACGACTGGCAATTACCGGGGAGGCTCCGTCGATGAAGATCAATCCGAAGTGTGCGGCTGCGGTTGCGGCCATCCTGGGAACGCGCCTGGGTGCGGCAGTGGCTGCCGACCAGACCGCGACGACCGAGGCCAGCGCTCCCGCCGCGGGGATCCAGGAGGTCGTCGTCACCGCCCAGCGGCGCATCGAGAACGTGCAGGACGTGCCGATCGCGATCCAGGCGTTCACCGGCGAGACGCTCAAGGAGCTGAACGTCTCGAGCTTCGACGATCTGCTGCGCTATCTGCCGAACGTCACCGCGCCATCCTCGGGACCGGGCCAGGACCAGGTCTTCATGCGCGGCTTGAGCGCCGGCAGCGTCGCCACCCAGTCGGGCGGCTCGATCAGCGGCTTCCCGAACGTGGCGATCTATCTCGACGAGCAGTCGGGTCAGCTGCCTGGCCGCAACCTCGATGTGTACGCGGCGGACCTCGAGCGTGTCGAGGTGCTCGAGGGGCCGCAGGGCACTCTGTTCGGCGCCGGCGCGCAGGCGGGAGTGATTCGCTACATCACCAACAAGCCGAAGCTCAACACCACCGAAGCGAGCGTCTCGGCGGGTTACGGCACTACCGCCGGCGGCGACCCGAACAACGACGTCACCGGGATCCTGAACGTGCCGCTGGTCACCGATACGCTGGCCGTGCGCCTCGTGGTTTACGACGACCGCCGCGGCGGCTATATCAACAACGTACCCTCAACCTTCACCCGCCAGCCGACCGACCTCGGCATCCACTACGGCAACTATCCGGCGGGCTGCGTGCAGGGCACCTGCCAGGTGCCGCCCGGGAGCCCGGTGATCAACAACTATCCGCTGGTTGCCAACGCCATCAACCCCGTGACCTATGAGGGTCTGCGCGGCTCGGCGCTGTGGAACATCAACGACAACTGGAATGCCCTCATCACGCAGAGCTACCAGGACATGGACGCCGAGGGCGTCTTTTACCAGATGCCGCTGAGCTCGGACTTCGCGCCGCTGCCGCAGCAGTCGGTCACGGTGTTCAACCCGAACTACAACAAGGACCGGTTCGAGAACACGGCGCTGGTCGTCAACGGCAAGCTCGGCGATCTGAAGCTGGTGTACGCGGGCTCGTATCTGGTGCGCAACATGGATACGCAGCAGGACTACACCAACTATGCGCGCGGCAAGTACGCCGACTACTACCAGTGCCACGGCGCCGACAACGGCGTGCCCGCGATGTGCTACTCGCCGGCCACCACCTGGACCGAGGTCGAGCGCAACACGCACGTGAGTCAGGAGCTGCGGCTCAGTACCCCGGATGACTGGCGGCTGCGCGGCATCGTCGGTGCCTTCTGGGAAGACCTGCGGATCTATGACCAGCTCGACTGGAACTACAAGACCATGCCGGCGTGCTCCGTGACCGTGACGTTCGGCTGTCTGACGGACATCGGGCCGCAGCCCGGCTCGAGCGTCAACAATCCGGCGACGGTTCGCGGCGACAATGTGGGCTACCTCAACGACGTCCAGCGCGGCTATACCCAGACAGCGGCGTTCACTTCGCTCGATTTCGACATCCTTCCGAAAGTGCTCACCCTCACCGCGGGGACACGCTACTTCCATTTCGACAATACCGAGAAGGGCGCGACCGCCGGCAGCTTCACCTGCTATGAGGCGGGTCTGCCGCCCTGCCTGAGTTACTCGACCAACATCGACGCCGAGAACCTGCATACGACCTACAAGGGCTTCAGGAGCCGCGTCAATCTGACCTGGCATTTCCTGCCGGATGCGCTGGCGTACTACACCTGGTCGCAGGGCTTCCGACCCGGGGCGTTCAACCGCAACTCCGGCTGCTACATCCCGGGGATCAACAACGTTCCCCAGTACTGCTCGCCACTCGGCTACGAGTCGGACGATCTGACCAACAACGAGTTCGGCTGGAAGACGGAGTTCCTGAACCATCGCCTGCAGTGGAACGCGGCCGTTTACCAGGAAGCCTGGAACAACGCGCAGGTCTCGTTCTTCGATCCGGGCGTGCTCGGCAACGTCGGCTTCAGCGCCAACGGGCCGAACTACCGCATCCGCGGCGCGGAGACCTCGCTGATCGCGGTGCTCACCGAGGGCCTCACCGCCCAGGGCGCCATCTCCTGGGACAGCAGCGAGCAGACGAACTCGCCCTACCTGATCGCGAACAATCCGGCGCTGCTCAGCAATCCCGCGACCGCAGCCGAGTTCGGGCAGCCGGTGCTCACGATCGGCAACCCCTACGGCCCGCTCGGCACGCCGGCCGCGAACGCGCCACCGCTGCAGTTCAACCTGCGTCTGCGCTACCAGTGGCTGATGAGCTCCTACAACATGTTCGCGCAGTGGGGCGTGACGCATACCGCGCACTCGTATACGCAATTCGGCAGCAATCCGTCGCTCTCGACCGGGGAGGCCATCAGCACCAATCAGCTGCGGTTCACGAACCCGCCGTATACGGAGTACGACGCATCGGTCGGCGCGTCGAAGGACGCCTGGACGTGCGAGCTGTTCGCGCAGAACCTCACCAACGTGATCCAGAGCACCTGGACCTCCACCGCGCAGTTCTCCCTGCAGCAGGAGATCACGCGGCCGCGGGTGGTGGGTGTGCGGCTCGGGTACAAGTTCTAAGCGTGGTCTGCCGCACGGCAGGCCTCAGGACACGCGCGCGAGGCAGCACGTGAGCGCCATGAGCTGCGGTGAGGCCGTGATGGAGCTGCTCGCGGCCTACGAGGGGGACACCGTGTTCGGCATGGCCGGCACGATGACCCTCGAGCTCTATCGCGGCATGGCGCGCAGCGGCATCCGCCACGTGCAGTGCCGCAACGAGCAGGGCGCGAGCCTCATGGCCGACGGCTACGCACGCGCCACCGGCAAGCCCGGCGTCTGCACCATCATCGGCGGCCCCGGCGTCACCAACGCCGCGACCGGGATCGCGCAGGCGTACTGCGATTCACAACCCATGCTGGTGCTGTCCGGCGCCGCGCCCACGCTCTCGCACGGCAAGGGCTGGGGTGCGATCCACGAGCTCAATGATCAGGCCGCGGTCACCGCCGGGTTCACCGCCTTCAGCGCCATGGTCCGCTATCCGGAGGAGGTGCCGGAGCTGATGGCGCATGCCTACGCAGTGTTTCGCGGCAGCCGGCCGCGCCCGGTGCACCTGTCGCTGCCGCGGGACGTGCTGCCGCTCACCGTAACGGCGGCGTGGCAGCCGCGCCGCTCGCCGTCGCTGCCGATGCCGGATCCGGCGGCGATCGAGGAGGCCGCGGACATCCTCGCGCGAGGGAGGCGGCCTTTCATCCTGGTCGGCGGCGGGGCGGTTGGCACGGCTAAGTCCCTCGCCGAGATCGCCGAGCGCATCGGCGCGCCGGTGCTGGCCACCAATGCCGGCAAGGGAATACTCCCCGAGTCCCACCCGTTGTCCCTCGGCGGCTCGATCCTGCAGGCGGCGAGCCAGGAGGCACTCAGGGACGCTGACGTCGTGCTGCTCGTGGGCTCGGAAGTCGCGGCCGGTGATCACTTCGTCACGAAGCTCGACATCACGGGCGACATCGTTCGCATCGACATCGACCCGCTGGAGCTCACCTCGATGTATCCCGCGGCCGTGCCCATCCAGGCCGATGCGCGTGCCGCGATGCCCGCCCTGTCATCCGCGCTCGCCAGGCGGCAGCCTGTGGCGCAACGATCGGACGGCGAGCGCCGGGTGCGAGAGATCCTTGCGCACAATATGGCGAAGCTGACGGATCTCGAGAAGCTGCACGCGCGTGTGTGGAAGATACTGCGCTCGGCCCTGCCCGCGGACGCGATCGTGATGGGCGATGCCACGCAGATCGTCTACACCGGCACCGCGGCTATGCCGATGGAAAGCGAGCGCTGCTGGTACTACTCCGGCAATTACTGTGCTCTTGGGTTCGCGCTGCCGATGGCCATCGGCGCCAAAATCGCCGCGCCGCGCCGGCCGGTGATCGCCGTCGCGGGCGACGGCGGGGTCATGTTCACGGTGAACGAGCTCGCCACGGCTGCGGAGGAGCGCCTCGCGCTACCCGTGATCGTGTGGAACAACGATGCGCTCAAGGCGATTGCCGACGGGATGGACGAGCGGAACATCCCGCGCATCGGCGTCACTCCCAGGAGCCCGGACTTCGTGCGGCTCGCCGAGAGTCTCGGCTGTCGCGGCACGCGTGCATCGGGCGCCGAACACCTCGCGCGATCCGTACGCGAGGCACTGGCAGCGGATCGGCCGACTCTGATCGAGGTCCGGGAGGACAGCCCCTGGCTCAAGGCCTGAGCCCGCAGGCTCAGCCGATATAGAGCGCCCGGGGACGTCGCGTGGGGTTCTGATCGTTGATCTCATCGCGCGGCCGGTAGGGCGCCTCGAGGAAGGCGCGCTCCGCGGCATCGAGCTCGACCCTTAAGGCCTCGACGGCGACCTCGACGTGCGCCGTCTTCGCGGCCCCGACGATCGGCACGTTGTGGTTGGGACTGCCTGCCACCCAGGCCATGGCCACGTGCGCCGCCGTCACGGCCCGGCGCGCCGCCACCTCGCGCACGCGGCGGGCGATCTCGCGATCGATGTCGTCACCGTAGAAGTCCTGGTGCTTATCGTGTGTGGTGCGCGCCGTCGCCGCCGCTACGCGCCCGAGAAAGCCCCGCGCGAGCGGGCTGAAGGTGGTGAGGGCAATGCCCTGGTCACGGCAGTAGGGGAACATCTCCCGCTCCTCCTCGCGATACAGCAGGCTGTACTGGCACTGCATGTTGACGAACGGCGTCCAGCCGTTCATCGCCGCCACGTGGTTCATCTTGGCAAACTGCCACGTGTACATCGTGGACGCCCCGAGGTAGCGCACCTTGCCGGCGCGCACCGTGGCGTCGAGCGCCGCCATCGTCTCCTCGACGGGCGTGTCCGCATCGAAAGCGTGAATCACGTAGAGATCGACGTAGTCGGTACCCATGCGCGCGAGCGAGCGGTCGATCGAGGTCGCGATGTGCTCGCGCGACAGGCCCCTGTCCTTCGGGTCGTCGCTCATAGGGTAGAAGACCTTGGTCGCCAGAACGAGCTTCTCGCGGGCGGTCATCTTCAAGAGATTGCGGGCGACCACTTCCTCGTTGCGACCGAGCGAGTACCAGTCGGCCATGTCGAAGAAGTTGAGGCCGAGATCGAGCGCGCGCCGCAGGATGGCTATCGAGTCGCTCTCATCGAGCACCCAGCGCTTCCAGGTGGAGCTGCCCATCGACATGGTGCCGAGACACAGCGGCGACACTTCAAGATCCGTGCGCCCGAAGCGGATGTGCTCCACGCGCCGCTCCTCAGTCGTACCAGCCGGGGGACTTGATCAGATTCCTGAAGACCGTCGTGCTGTGGCCGATCCACAGCTGCGAGTGGGTCTCCTTCAGGAACCGCTCAATCGCTTCGCGCGAGGCCGGAGTGCCGGTGGTCTCCTCCTCCCTGGGCATGCGGTGCAGGGTGCGCTCCTCAGCGTAGTGGTAGAGGTCTCCCGACAGCACGACGCCGCCGGTCCTGGCGAGCTTCACATAGAGCGCCTGGTGGCCGGGGGTATGTCCGGGCGTGAACTTGAGAATCACCGTCCCGTCGCCGAACACGTCGTGGTCGCCCTCGAACACCTGCTTGCGGGCGTGGGCGAGCGCGGAGTAGAGGCGCAGGTACGCCGGATGCACGCTCTTGCCGAACATGAAGTCGAGCTCCGCCTTCTGGGCGAGCCAGATCGAGCCCGCGTAGTCATTGGCGTTGCCGACGTGATCCCAATGCGAGTGCGAGAGGGCGAGGTAGGTGATGTCGGCGGGCGTCACGCCGATGTCGGCGAGCTGGCCCCGAAGAGTATTGAACTTGATCTGTCCATAGCCGCCGTCCACGTTCTCCCACAGCGGCCGGCCGACCAGGCGGTCGGATAATCCGGTATCGAAGAGCAGGATGCCCTGCGGGTGGATCACGAGGAAGCAGGGCACCGACATGTTGGTATCGGCAACCTCCTCGCGCCTCAGCTGGTAGTCCTCGGGACGGTTGTAGGTGAGGGTGCCGCAATCGATCACGTAGAGACGGGGCGAGCTGACCTTGGGGAGCGGTGCGAGCCCCGGCGGGCGCGGCGCGCCCGCGGCCACGGCCGAGCAGGTGAGCGCGAGAGCCAGAAGGAGCACCTGGGGCACTCGGTGTCGCTTTTTGCCTACGCCGTGAGTTAAGGGGTTCCGGGTACTATCGTGCGAGCCAGCGACTCGCAAACGGAACTGCAGCTGCATCTTGGGGGGCATATATGAGTGTGGAGCCCAGTGAAGCGACCAGCGAAGTCTGGACCAGATGGCAGGGACACGTCATCAACGGCACGTTCCCCCTGGGGCGCTGCCTCGGCTCCTCGGACCACAGCGGTGTCTTTCTCACCAGGTCTGCGGCGTTCAGCTCCTCGGAACTCGCGATCAAGCTCGTTCCTACCAATCGGGCCCTGGCGGAAGAGCTGCTGCCCCGTTGGAAGCGGGCCGGCGGCCTCGCGCATCCAAACCTCCTGCCCCTGCTGCAGTGGGGCGGCTGCCAGCTCGAGGGGTTGCCGTATCTGTACACCCTCATGGAGTACGCCGACCAGACTCTCGCGCAGCTGTTGCAACAGCGCGCCCTGACGGCTGACGAAGCGCGCGAGATGCTGCCGTCGATATTGGACGCACTGGCATACCTGCACCGTCAGGACCTGGTGCAGGGTCAGCTGAAGCCGGGCAACGTCCTGGTGGTCGGAGACCAGCTGAGGCTTGCGAGCGACACGGTCCGTCGTCTGGGTGAGGGCACGCTCAGCACCCACACGCCCACCGCCTACGACCCGCCGGAAGGGCGGCAGGGTAGCACTTCCCCTGCCAGCGACATCTGGGCGCTCGGCGTAACACTGTTCGAAGCGCTCGCCCGCCGTCTGCCTCCGGCACCCGGGGAGCCGGGGGAAGCGATCGCGCTGCCGGCCGATTTCTCACCCTCATTGCGCGAGGTCGTGGCGCGCTGTCTGAGCCCCGACCCGCACGCTCGCCCCGACGTTACGGAGCTCGAAGCCCTGGTCCGCGGCGCCTCGGTGGAGTCGGTGCCGGTTGCGACCGCTGAGCCCGCGGCGCTCGCGCCGCCCGAACTGAGTGCACCCGAGCCGGGGACCCCCGAACCGAGTGCTCCCGAGTCGGGTACGCCCGACCGGGCTGCGCCCGAGGCCACAGGGGAATTCACATTCAGCGCTGCGCCGCCGGCGCCCGCGCTCCCGCAGGACGGTCCCGAGGCTGCGCGGCCCGTGCCGCCCATGGAGAAGTCCCCGAACTCGCGCGGCTTGCTCGGCGTGGTCGTCGGGCCGCTCGTGGTTATAGCGCTGATTTGGGCCGGAGTGCGGCTCTTCAGCGGCCATCGCGCCCCGGCTCCGCCTCCACCTCCTGTGCAGGCTCCCCTCGCACCGGCAGCAACGGCGGCGGGGACGCCCGTCTCGGGCGGCTCAGCCACCCAGCCAGCGCGGAGCGAGGTGGCCACGCCAGCGGCGCTCCACGAGGTCGTTCCCGAGGTTCCGTGGGGCGCCCGGCGGACCATCCGCGGACACATCAAGGTCTGGGTGCGAGTCATCGTCAATCCGGACGGCTCGGTGTTCGCCGCGGTCCCGGATCGCGCCGGCCCGAGCCGATACTTCCAGCGACTCGCGCTCGAGGCGGCCAAGAAGTGGACGTTTGCGCCGGCGGACACTCCGTCACAGCGCCTCTGGCAGGTGCGGTTCGACTTCAGTCGTGATGGCACGACGGGACGCGCCGTCACGCTCCACTGACGGCCCCGCGCTATCTCGCGCTCATACACCCTCCGGCCTAAGGCGCATCTATCCAACGCGAGATGCGTGGAGGCGTGGCACCTGAGTCAAATGGCAAGTCGGGACGTGCCCGACAAGCCGGGGCGTTGATTCGTGCGAGACTCTGCCGGTGCGTGACCGCGAGCCCAGAGCGTCAATAGCGACGGCGGTGCCGCGCGAACGTACCGCCTACCTGCTGTTCGCCGCCGCGGCGATTCTCCTCATCACGATGGGTGCGCGTCAATCGCTCGGCCTGTTCGTGCGTCCGCTGAGTGCGACGACGGGACTCGGCATCGTCGCCATCAGCTTTGCCCTGGCGATCGGGCAGCTCGTCTGGGGGCTGGCACAGCCGGTGTTCGGCGCCATTGCCGATCGCTTCGGCTCGGGCGCGGTACTGCGCGTCGGTGCCCTGATGCTGGCGGCGGGGGCTGCACTGACCACGGTCGTCTCGAGCGAGCTCGGGCTGACGCTCGCCCTCGGCGTCCTGTTTGCCGCCGGCGCGGGCGCCGGGAGCTTCTCCACGCTGATCGGTGTCACGGCGCGGAGCATCGCCCCCGGAAAGAGGGCCTTTGCGTCCGGCGTCATCAACGCCGGGGGGAGTCTCGGGCAGTTCGTGCTCGCGCCGGTGAGCCAGTTCATCATCGGCACCGCAGGCTGGGTCGCCGCGATGTACACGCTCGCGCTCGCCGCACTCGCCACGATCC
Organism: uncultured Gammaproteobacteria bacterium; assembly: GCA_963804465.1. GTDB lineage: Bacteria > Pseudomonadota > Gammaproteobacteria > Steroidobacterales > Steroidobacteraceae > 13-2-20CM-66-19. Next base: position 22,948 of record CAWDQL010000009.1, on the reverse strand, counting down.
CGCTGGCGCAGTTGCTGTTGAGGTCATCCACGACCGATGCGCCGCTGCGCACGGAACACACCGGCGTTGCGCCCGCGCGCTCGCAGACACTGCGCGAGCAGCTCGACATCGCGATGGGCGATCGAAGCTACTGGTGTCTGCATGCCGGGTTCTTCACCTGCGGCTTCCACATTGCGTTCCTGGTGACGCATCTGCCGGGAGAGGTGAACCTGTGTGCGCTGCCCGCGAGCGTCGCCGCCGGCTCGCTGGCCATCATCGGGCTTTCGAACGTGGCGGGCAGTCTCGGCATCGGCTGGCTCGGCGGCCTGTTCAGGATGAAGTGGCTGCTCTTCTGGGTGTACTTCACGCGCGCCGTTGCAATTGCGATCTACATGGCGATGCCGAGAACGGCCGGCACGTTCTACGTATTCGCCGCGGCGCTCGGTCTCACGTGGCTGTCGACGGTGCCGCCGACCGCTGGGCTCGTCGGCAAGCTCTTTGGCGTGCGCTATCTCGCGACGCTCTTCGGGCTGACGCTGCTATCGCACCAGATCGGCGGCTTCTTCGGCGCCTGGCTCGGCGGAATCGCGCTGGTGCGCTTCGGCGATTACGGCTGGATGTGGTACGCGGACATGTCGCTGGCGCTCGCCGCCGCGCTGATCAACCTTCCGATCCGCGAGGCGCGCGTTCCGCAGCCTGCGTGAGCGGTCGAGCCGATTTGCCGTTCTATCTTTTATTCTACCGCTCGATGACGCGCAGCGTGTTCGGGACGCGGTTGCAAGGAACGGGATAAGCGCTACCCTGCTCATCGGCGCGGGAATGCAGCACGATTGGCCGCTCACTCTCCCGTGGCTCGAGGAGAGCCGGCTGGCGTGGAGCGAAATGCGCACGTTTGTCGAAGCCAGCAGCTTGCTGATCAGGTGAGCGACAGGCGCGCAATGTCCTGAGTCAGCGAGGGGATGAGAGTTACGCGATCTGGAGAATCGAGCTGCCCCGAGGGTCGACCGACGAGACGCGGGCGCTCGGGGCCGGGGGCTCGCAATCGTCTCCCAAGGTCGCAGGTGGCGCGCCGGAGGGGTAGCCGCTGAGGCGGACTAACTCGTGGGCCATCTCATTCGGGCGCAACACGGAATCCACGCAGCCGGTTTGAATGGCGTTGATGGGCATGCTGGGAAAGCGAGCAGATCCCGGGTACTGCGCAAGTGTGCGGCCTCCGCTCTGCCTGATCGCCTGGATGCCGAGGGCACCGTCGGAGCCTTCGCCGGAGAGGACCACGCCGATTGCGTCGTGGCCGCGCACTTCCGCGAGCGAGGTGAACAGAATATCCCCGGGGTGATGGAGTGCGCCTGCCTTAGGTGTCACGCGAATGCAGCGACCGCTCATTGTCAGCGCTGTGTTTGCGGTGGTTACGTAGACGTGGCCCTGCTCTGCTACCACGCCGTCGTGGGCAACTATCACCGGACGTATCGTTCTCTGGCCGAGAGCTTCGAACAGCAGCCTCTCGCTGCTCGAAGCGAGACGTTGAACGATGATCAAGGCGGCGCCACATGTCGCCGGTAAAGCAGACAGCAGTTCGTAAACGGGCTCAAGGTCGCCTGCAGAGAGTGCTACGGCTACGACGATGGGTGATCTATCCATGCTGCTCAACCGGCCGGTCGCTAGTGTTGGTTCGGGGTGTGTTCCCGCCGCAAGATTGCGCGCACCTTTCGCGCGGTCAGGACCTCCAGGTACGAGCGAACTTTGGCGCCGAGCTCGAGCCTGGAAAATTCCTGCGCAAACAGACTCCGCACTTTCGCGAGCGGTGCACCCGTACGATCGCACAGCGAACTCATCGCACGCTCGTGTCTGACATTCTCCTTGGCGGAGTCAAAAAGTGAGCTCATCGAAACTTCCCCGTTAAGTTGCCATGTTGGCACCGGGCGCTGCGGCGGTTCGGCTGGCGCGCATCTCTCACAATCCCTTGTACACCAAAGGACGCATCTCGAGGCCCTAATTCCTGCCACCGGCGGTGTGCGCCGCTGCTCGCGCGGAAACCTGCGCAAAGCGCCAGTCTGCACCTTTAAAATGCGCACAATGCCCCAATGGGGGGGGGCTGGAGGCTGCTTTCCGCTGCAAACGCACATTGCTGCACGGATCGCTACGGAGAGGCGAGTCAGCGCAGCTGGCAAAGTTGGAGGAAGGCGGCACGACTTCAGCGAGCGATGCTGGTGGCACATCCCACGCGGCGGGGTGGGAACGGCGAAACGCAGGAGCCTTAAGATGGACTGGAACCTGGTGGAAGCGAGCTGGCAGCGATTTAGGGACGAGGTGCAAGCAAACTGGGGGAGGCTCACCCACACTCACCTCGATTTGATTGCCGGCGGGCGCGCGCGCCTTGCGAGCAAGATTGAGGAGGCCTATGGCGTCACGAGCGACGAAGCCGAACGGCAGATCAAGAGCTTCGAAGCGCGTAACCAGTACCCGCGACCGGTGAGTTTCCGCTGAGCGGACTGTCGTGCGTCCCCATCCGTCGACACAATCCGCGGCGCGCGGTTTCAGCGCGCCTGGCAGCGACATGCCGCGCATCCTGATAATCGACGACGACGTGGGTGCCGCCGACGCTCTCGCCTCATTGCTGCAATCGATGGGGTACGGTGATTCGCGCGTCGCGCACACCGGCGCGACTGCTCTGGCTCTGGCCGGTGAGTTCGTGCCTACGGTCGCGCTCGTGGATCTCGAGCTGCCGGACATGAGCGGTTATGAGCTCGCCCGGCTTCTATCTCAACATCCGCGGCTACAGCCGATGAGACTCATTGCCTTGACGGCTGACAGTGAGCATCCCGGCCGCGAACTCGCGCGCGAGGCCGGGATCGAGCGGTACCTGATCAAGCCGGTCGGCTCCGCGGACCTGTCCGAGTTGTTCACCTGATCCAGTCCTATGGCGGGAGCCTGCTTCTGCGGCTGGTGCGCGGGCGCGCTGTCATTACAAGTCGAAACGATGGGTCTCGCGACAAAATTGTTTATTTCCGTCACGCGCCGCAGCTGCTCGATATAGCGCGCATACTCCGCGCCCTCAGCCGCATGCGAGCTGAGTTGGTCGGCGAACCCTCGCTGGCTACACGTCGAGGTTCAATTTATGGATCAATTGAAGAGCGTTCCTGCCGGCGAGGCCGCCAGGAGCATTAATACGGGACCCACGAAGAACATCGTCGACACGGCGTTCGACGCGGGCCATTTCACGACCTTCGCTGCCGCAATCAACGCAGCGGGTCTGGCTGCTGAGCTGGCCGCCAAGGGTCCGTTCACGGTTTTCGCGCCGACCGATGAGGCCTTCAAGAAGCTTCCGGCGGGTGCGTACGACAACCTGCTCAGGGACGCCGGCAAGCTCAAGGCAATTCTCAACTACCACGTCGTTTCGGGCTACTTCATGGCGCGAGACCTGAAGTCAGGAGAGCTGGCAACGGCGCAGGGCACTCCGCTGACGGCAGTGGTGTCCGCATCGGACGTGCGAGTCAATGGGGCTCGCGTCACCACGGCGGACATCGTTGCGACGAACGGCATCATGCACGCCATCGACGCGGTCATGCTGCCCAAGAACTGGCAATTGCTGGCGGCCGCAGCCTGACGATCGCCTTTCGCAAAGCACTTGTGTGTACTCGAAGGCCCCGTTCGCGGGGCCTTCTCTTTTCAGCGACAGCGTATAGGCCCTTGAATGCCTCAGTCGCGGGGCCGAGGGGATTGGCGCCTTGACGCGCCGCCGTGGAAACCTCCCGGGTCAAAGGCTAGAGTGGCGTAACTGGCTCCGCGCGGGCCACCTGGAGAAGAGCATGCATCGAATGGCCGTGCTGATCGCAGTCGTTGCCGGAGCAGTCGCTGCGCTTCCGGCGGGAGCCGTGGATGAGTCGGGCCTGTGGAGCGCGCCTGCGATCGAGGGCTACGGCAAGATCCATCCGCTGCCGCAGGCGGCCTATCAGCCGGACACCAAAGCGACCTACAAAGTCGTGTTTGCGATGACGGCCGCCTCGAAGGCTCCCGGGGATGTCAATCCTGCGGTCGAGCGCGTCGCCCGCGCGGTGAATCTGTACGTGTCGGCCGGTGTGCCACTGAGTCACCTCAAGTTCGTAGCCGTCGCGTACGGTGCGGCCACCTCGATTGCCCTCGACGACGCTCACTACAAGAGCGCCTACGGCGTCGCCAACCCCAACCTTCCGGTGATCGCCCGATTGCGCAAGGCGGGTGTGGACGTCGCGGTGTGCGGCCAAGCGGTGGTGGAGCACAGCTACCAGTATGAGTGGATCGATCCATCGGTCACCGTCGCGCTCGCCGCGCTCACGACGATCACCTCGCTCCAGGATCAGGGTTATCGCCTGATGCCGCTTTTCTGAGGCACGGTCGACAGTCCGCGTGCCGCCGGTGCTTCGGCCTCGAAGGTCCCTGAAGGTGAGTCGCGTGAGGAGTCACGCTGGCGCAGGGCTGATCGCGCTGAGCGCACTCGCCCTGACCGCCGCCAGTGCGCAGCCCGCAGCACAGACACCCGCGCCGGCGGCTCCTGCGCCGAGCGACTGTCCCGGGCGATGGGACGATTCGATCTTTCCACCGTGGCAGCACGGCGCCAACAACGATGCAGTCGATCGGGGTCTCGAGTTCACGGTGCCCGAGGCGGATGTCCTGGCGGACTTTCACGGCGACCCGACGGATCCGCTGCTCGTTCTGTACGTCGGTGGCAACTACTTTTTCGCCATGGCGCCGCTCGTTCAGGCGTTCGAGGCACGCCACCCGCAGTATCGTGGCCGGCTCTTTTGGGAGACGATTCCACCGGGACTGCTGGTGCGCCAAATCCAGGCCGGCGGCCGGGTAACGGTCGGCAACATGACCTGGACGGTAAAGCCCGACGTGTACCTCGCCGGGCTCGATGCGGTGAAGACACAGATCGACGCCGGTCTGCTCGCGGCGCCGGCGGTGCCGTATGTCACCAACACGCTCACCATCATGGTGCCCCGGGGCAATCCGGCGCACATCTCGGGGCTGGCCGATCTCGCCAGGGCCGACATCCGCCTCGCCATGCCGGACCCTGAGTTCGAGGGTGTGGCGCGCCAGATCCGCGCGTCACTCGAGAAGGCGGGCGGCGCGGCACTGGTGCAGGCGGTCTACGCAACCAAGCTGCGCGACGGGACGACGCGGCTGACTCGCATCCACCACCGACAGACGCCGCTGTGGCTCATGCAGTGCCGGGTCGAGGCGGGCGTGACCTGGAGATCCGAGGCGCTGTTTCAGGAGCAGATAGGCCATGCGATCGGACACGTCGATATTCCCGACGCCCAGAACGCCACCGGGGTTTACGCCGGCGCGCTGGTGCGCGGCGCAGCCCACGCGCAAGCCGCGCAGGAGTGGCTGGATTTCATCCGCTCGCCGGACGGACTTGCGATCTTCGAGCGCTATGGATTCAAACCGTATGTTGCCGCGGCGCGCTGAGGCGGCTGTCCGCACGACGCTGCTGGTGCTGCTCGCTTCTCTGTCACAGCTGCCGAAGGCAACCGCTGAGGACGCCGGAAGTGCCGGGCGAGCCGCTCCCGCCGCCGCGGCGTCCTGCGTTTCGTGCCACGGACAGGCGGGCGAAGGCAACGCCGCGGCCGGGCTTCCGCGACTCCAGGGACTGCCGGCTGCCTATCAGATCAGGCAATTCGATGCGTTCGCAGACGGGACGCGCCAGAGCGCCGTGATGGCGCCGCTCGCCCGCTCGCTCGCTGCGCGCGAGCGCACACAGCTCGCGGAGTACTACGCGGCACTCGGGGCAAAACCGCGCCAATCGGGCAGCGCCCCCGTCGGGCGTGATGACCGGCTCGCTGTGCGCGGGCGCTGGTCCGAGGAGATTCCCGCCTGCGTTCAATGCCACGGAGAGAACGGCAGCGGCATCGGTGCGGCGTTCCCGCCGCTCGCCGCGCAGCCGTCAGCGTATCTCGCTGCCCAGCTGCGGGCCTGGCAGCAGGGCACCCGACATGGTGACCCGCTCGGCCTGATGCAGAGAGTTGCGAGCCGGCTATCCGCTGCGGACGTGAGCGCCGTTGCGGATTATTTTGCTGCCATCCCCGCAGGCGCTGCCGCAGCGACTGCGGTGTCCGCGGCCGCCCATGCGGACGAGGCTCCGCCGCGTCCTGCGAACCGGCCTGAGCGTGTCGCCGCGACCGCGCCGGGCGCCTTCGCGCCCGCCGATGTCCCGATTCCCGATGACGAGTTCGGCAAAGTGGCACAGCTCGGACGGCAGATTTTCGACGACCCCGGGCGGTACGCCAGGCGCTACGTGGGCAACGACCTGCGCTGCAGCAGCTGTCACCTCGATGAGGGACGCCGGCTCGGCTCGGCGCCGATGTGGGCGGCGTACGTCTCTTATCCCGAATACCGCGCCAAGAATGGCCACGTCAACACCTTCGCGGAGCGACTGCAGGGCTGCTTTCGTTACAGTATGAATGGCCGCGCACCGCCCTTCGGAGATCCGGTGTTGGTCGCGCTGGAGAGCTACTCCTACTGGATGGCGCGCGGCGCGCCGCTCGACCCGAACATCGCCGGCCGCGGCTACGTCAAGCCGCCGAAGCCCGCACTGCCTGCGGACAGCGCGAGGGGTGCGGTTGTATATGCGCAGAAATGCGCGCTGTGCCACGGCAAGAGTGGTGACGGCCAGAGCGCCAACGACGGCAGCCCCGGGTTCCCGGCGCTCTGGGGCGCGGACTCTTACAACTGGGGCGCCGGCATGGTCAACGTGACCAACGCGGCCGCCTTCATCAAGAGCAACATGCCGTTTGGTCTCGGGGGTACTCTCACGGATCAGGAGGCGTGGGACGTCGCGCTGTTCGTGGATAGCCACGAGCGCCCGCAGGATCCCCGCTACACGGGCTCGGTGGCCGAGACTCGGGCCCGGTTCCACGACAGCGACAACTCCATGTACGGGCAGCGTGTGGACGGCCACATCCTCGGCGCCAGCTCCGTGACCCCGGGCCATCGCCCGCGCGATCGCGCTTCAGCTTCCGGGGGCGGCTAGGGTTCCCTTGCAGTATCTCGTTGGCGCCGCAGCCGGGGTGATCGTCGGCTTTTCACTCGGACTGATCGGCGGTGGTGGCTCCATCCTCGCCGTGCCGCTGATCGTGTATGCCGTAGGGGTAAGGGACCCGCACCTCGCCGTCGGCACCAGCGCGCTCGCCGTCGCTGCCAACGCGCTTGCTGGCCTCGCGAGCCACGCGCGGCTCGGCACCGTGCGCTGGCGGATTGCGGGTCTGTTCGCCGCCGCCGGTGTCGTCGGTGCGTGGATCGGATCGCTCGGTGGCAAGGCGCTCGCAGGCCCGAAGCTGCTGGCCTGCTTTGCCGCACTGATGCTCCTGGTCGGCGTCATGCTGCTGCGCAGCCCGGCTGCGCGCGGTAATCCGGATGCCGGGCCCGGTCGGGTCAGCACTCCGAGGCTCGTCATCATCGGCGTACTGACGGGGGCGGTGAGCGGGTTCTTCGGGATCGGCGGCGGCTTTCTGATCGTGCCCGGGCTTATGTACGCCGCACACCTGCCGATTCTCGAGGCCGTCGGCTCCGCACTCGTGGTGGTGGCGGCTTTTGGGCTCACCACAGCGGTTAACTACGCGCGCTCGGGCTGGATCGACTGGCCCCTGGCGGCGGTGTTCATCGGCGGCGGCGCGCTGGGCAGCGTCGCCGGCACGCGTCTCGCGCGGCGCCTGGCGGCGAGGCGGGGAGCGCTGACTCGGGTATACGCGGTGACGGTCTTCCTGGTCGCCCTCTATATCATCTTCCGCAGCGCGACCGGCGGCTAAGCCGGCGCCAGCGCGGACTCACGCGCCGCGCACTTGCGCCTGACCAACGGAGCATAGTTTCAATCGGCAACCCAGACAGCTAGTACAATGACGGCCGAGACCCATGTCGGGAGGCATCTGTGACAGTCGATGGAAGCTTGACGCGTGCGGAGCACGCGAAGGTTCGAGCTCACCTCCAAACGCTCCGTACGAGTCTTGTGCAGGCGCGCGATGCGCTCATGCACTTCAAAGACGATCGTATTGATCGTGACAAGCTGGAACCGGCGGCGCGGCGGGCCGACGACCTCATGAATATGTTCGCGGGCGACATGCGCGATTTGGCGCAGGGGCCGGTGTGGGTCGCTGAGATCAAGAGCGGAGTTGAACAGGTCACGAATCCCAAGGCGGCCGCGGCTCTGCGTGACGCGCAAGTCGATATAACGGCATTGCTCGACATGATGAGCCCGCGAAAATAATGCGGTAGCCGTTGTTCGCCGTGTATCGCAAACCTACATAATCTGCCATAGGGCGCGGCCCCGACCGTTAGCGTTTTTCGCGGAGCGCCGGGCGATCGAGCCTGAGCAGTTGCCTTGCGCCCGGAAGTTACTGACCTGCGCGACACTTGCCGCCCGCGCCCGACACCACCAACCAAGCTTGCACGCGTGTCGAAAGGGTTAATCCATGAAGAAAATTCTAATCGCCGTCTCGGTAGCAGCCGTCAGCTATTTCGTCTGGAACCATTATTTCTCCCGCGCTGCACGGATCGAACGAGCCTACGCAGTGTGCTCCGGCAAGCTAAGCGCCGGAATGAATCAAGCAACCGCAGACATCAACGCGCAGCTTCCGAGTGGCAATGATCCGTCCACAGCGCTGGCCAAGGGCATGGGCGAGTCTATGACCTCGATGATTCAAGGGATGAGCGGTGCCATGGGTGGCGCGATGTGCGGTCTGATCAGAGACACGTGCAAGCAGGACTTCGACGGACCCATCTGTCAGGCGGCGCTTAACAACAGCCGCTGAGCTCAGAGCAGGTGCGCGCTGGATGGCGCGGTCAATATCCGCTCCATTACTGGGTCGTCTTAGACCGACCGACCGACCGACCGACCGGGACCGGTTTTATCCGGGTCGGCCTAAACGTGACTTAGGTCGGAACACGAGTTTGCTATGAAGGATTGTGGCAATTGTAGATTTCTGGTCCAAGATCCGCCGCGCGTCGTGCAAATCCAATACCGAGCTCTAGCGTGAAAGCACACCCGGTCGTTCACTGGACCGAGGGCGGCAAGGCGTGCTTCGCGCGTTGGCGCTCGGAGAGCGGGGCGCCGCCCGCCAGGCATGTAGTCGTCGCCGATGACCGCATGACGGCCGACGAAGCCTATGGTCTCGCGTGCCAGGGCACCGCGCTCCTGTGGCGGGGCGATTTCCAGAACGCGCGCCAGATGCTGCTGGCGCTGGCGACCCGCACCGACCGCCAGCCGCGCAAGAGAAAAAACTCGGCCGCCGCATCCTCGTTGCCCACATCGCCTGTCGAAACCTTCCATCTCTATCGCCAGGCCCGGTCACAGCGGGCGCGTACGCTGAGCGCGCTGCTGGTTCCGCTCGATGCGGACTACGGCATTCCGTTGCGACGCGCGCCCGACATCCGCCAAGCCTGTGCGGAGGCCTACGGCCCGGGAGAGGAACTCTCGGTTGCCTCGCTCCGAGCGGTGCTCGGCGTCATCGGTGCGCATGAGTGGCGCACCAAGGGAATTGAGATCGCGGCGGTCGGGGGGCGAATCCACCCGCACTACGGCGTGTTCGCGCCGATTCGCTCCGAATACGTCCAGCTGGTCGCCACGGCGCCGCTGGCCGTCTTGAAGTCATTGCCCAGCTTGGCCTTCGACATCGGCACTGGCACCGGCGTGCTGGCCGCCGTGCTCGCGCGACGCGGCATCATGCGTGTGGTCGCAACCGACCAGGATCCCCGCGCGCTGGCGTGCGCTCGCGAGAACCTCGAGGTGCTCGGGTTGACGGAGCGAGTGAAGGTGGTGCAGGCGGATCTCTTTCCTGCAGGGCGTGCCGCGCTCGTGGTTTGCAACCCGCCGTGGATTCCCGCGCGGCCGAGCTCTGCCATCGAGCGCGGGATCTACGACCCCGAGAGTCGCATGCTGCGTGGATTTCTGAGCGGGTTGCCCGCGCACCTGGAGCCAGGGGGTGAGGGCTGGGTGATCCTTTCGAGCCTGGCGGAGTACCTGGGCCTGCGGCCCAGAGCGGAGCTGCTCGCTATGTTCCACGCGGCAGGATTGAAGGTCGTGGATCGAAGCGATGTGCGGCCGAGGCATCCCCGAATGTCCGACGAGACCGACCCGCTGCACGCGGCGCGCGCAGCCGAGATGACATCGCTCTGGCGTCTCGCCGTGCGGTGACTTCGGGTTTTGCCTTACGGTCTATGTCCAACCGAGTCGTGAAACGTGAGGGTAGAAACACCTTCAATATGCAAGCGTAAGTTGCGGAAAGTAATACCATGGTTGTACCCGAGGGTCGGAAATATCAGTCCTCGGCTCTCAGCCGAGACCCATTGCTCCCATTGCTTGGGCCATTACGCCGGGACGCGCGCTGGAAGCCGTTTCTGCATAGGCTGGGCCAACACGCTTAGGACTACGTCATGCCGAGCACTTCTGGGACAGCCACCGCCGCGGATTCGCGCTCACGACCTGATCGACCCATATGGGTGGACTTGGTCAACCCGACGCAGGATGAGGCCGCAAAGGTCGCCGCAGAATATCGCGTCCATGTGCCATCGCGCGAATCCCTGCAGGAGGCTGATCGCCAGCATGTACGGCATGAACTTCCACAACATGCCGGAGTTAGCATGGCGTTGGGGCTATCCGTACGGATTGGCGCTGATCGCCGTGAGTACATTGTTGCCAATCCTCTGGTTCAAGCGACGCGGATGGTGGTAAAGCCGATAGCCGTCACGCGCCCGGAGACAAGCAATGACTAGCAGGTGGGTGCACGAGTTCACAGCAGCCGCGTTAGTCGCTGCAGCCGTGTTGCCATTCCCGAATCGCACATCGGCCGGTGAAGCGACGCCTTCCGTGTCGCCGACGGTGGTGAATTTGATGACTCGGGACCTGGTCGGCGTTCCGAACAAAGAAGCGCTGATGATCACGGTGACGTACCTGCCGGGCGGCGCCTCACTCCCGCACCGTCATGACGCACAAGTGTTTGTGTATGTTCTGAAGGGCGTCATGACTATGCAGGTCGACGGGAGTGCGCCGGTGACTCTCGGGCCGGGGCAGACGTTTTACGAAGGCCCCAATGACGTGCATCGAGTCTCCGCCAACGCCAGTAAGACGGAGCCTGCCAAGATCCTGGTTTTCATTATTAAAGACAAAGGCAAGCCGGTCTCGCGCGTGATACGGTCCGAAGGAGGCTCGCAATAACCTGGTCAAGGCCCGATGAGGCGGCGGTTGCCTGGGTGTAAGCTGCCGTTCATGGTGGATGGGAACCCCTTACTGGGCACATGGAAATTGAAGTCCCACGTTGTGACGACGGCACGCGGCGAGCGATCGACGCCGTTCGGGGAACACCCAACGGGTTACCTAATTTACTCAGCCGATGGTCGCATGCAGGTAATCGGAGCCGCGAAAGGTCGGATAGTGCCGGCCGGCTCGACCCCGCCGGACGATGAGCGTGTGGCGCTCTACGACTCGATGTTTGCGTACGCAGGCACGTACTCGGTGGAGGCTGGCAAAGTCATCCACCATGTCGACATCTCCTGGAACGAAGTCTGGACTGGTACTGATCAAACTCGACTCTTCGAGGTGAACGGGAACTCCCTCACTCTTACAACGCGCGTCGCGGATCCGGCCAGTGGCACGGAGGCTCATTACGCTGTTGTGTGGGAGAAGGTAGCGCCGACGCGAAAGTAGACTTCAGCCGGCAGCTCATCGAGCCAGGTTGATCGAATGGTGAAGGGCTCGGACGCAGACACCGGCGACGGACGGCGAGTTGCCGGCCCGATGCAGCCGGCGCATCCTCTGGCTGGCAATCGGAGCGTCCCTCTAGTCCCATAGCACCCCGGGGGTACCCTCATGACATGTGAGCTGCGCAGGCGCGCAGTGGTATAGCGTGAGTCCTGTCCCAGGCGCGATGATCGCGGCGCGACGTATTTGGGCGGCAGCGTTCGCCACGGTGGCTGTCGCATGCCACAGTGACACGGCGCCGGATTTGAGTCGGCTCTATGCCTCCGGCATGGAAGAGGCGCGCACGCCGCCCGTCATCTTGATTCCCGGAGCTCTCGGTTCGCGACTCTTCGACAAGCAAAAGCGCAGTGAGGTATGGCCGGGATCGACGCTGCACCTGTTGGTCGGTTCCAAACAAGACCTGGTACTGCCCTTTGACCCGGTCACTCTGCAACCCGCCGATGACGGCCTGGAAGCGAGCGGGCTCTTTGAAGAGGTGCTGAACGCCGACTTCTACGGCGCAATCCTGCGCACACTGCGGCAATCGGGGGGCTTCGTTCCGGGAAAACTCGGTGCGCACGCGGATCCGCGGGTGCGGCGGTACTACGTATTCGCCTACGACTGGCGGCAGGACAACGTAACGACGGCGAAGCGTCTTGATGCACTCATCGAGCAACTTCGTCGCGACTATGATGATCCGACTTTGAAAGTCAACGTGATCGCCCACAGCATGGGCGGTCTCATCACGCGCTATTACCTTCGCTACGGCACGGTCGATGCGCTGGAGGGCGAGGGCGACTTTCCCATCAACATGCGCGGTGCGGCAAAAATCGGCACCGTTGTGTTGCTGGGTACACCGAACTTAGGGTCGGTGAGCTCGCTGCAAAGCATGATCCTTGGTCACGCGGTCGGCCTTCGCCGGATTGAGCCGGAGATACTGGCGACCATGCCGAGTATCTACGAGCTCTTGCCGCATCCCTTGACTGACTGGTCCGTAGATCCTACCGGCAAGGATCTGGATCTGGACCTCTATGACGTGGCGACCTGGAAGCGTCTGCAATGGTCTGTGTTTGACCCCAACGTAGCTGGCCGTCTCAGAGCCCGTTTCAAACGGCATGGTGAGGCTGATGCATACATCTCGGCGCTGCAGGCTTACTTTGCCCGAAATCTTGAGCGGGCGCGCCGCTTCATCTGGTCGGTGACTTTCGCGGAGCCAAGCTCCCCGGTCAAATTCGTAGTGTTTGGCGGCGATTGTGTGTTGACGCCCGCGCGCGTCGTGGTCGAGCCACAAGCAGGCCATTCGCTGGGACGGCTGTTTCCAGAGGATGTGCGGCACAGGGTGGTTGGCGTGGACTACGCCCGGTTGATGTTGGAGCCGGGGGACGGCGAGGTAACGAAGCCGTCGCTGCTCGCTCGCGAAGCGCTCAATCCGGTCGCGCCGCGAAACGACGCGCTCTTCTTCCCGCTCGCCTACGCCTTCTTTCTCTGCGAGAACCACGCGCGACTCACGGGCAACATACATTTTCAGGACAACCTGCTGAACGTGCTTCTCACCCGTGAGCACCCATGGGAAGCAGATCGCGAAATGAAGCATTAAACCGAGCCCCGCGTGCGCAGGCCGGCAGTCTCGTTGGCGATCTGCAGCACACGCACGGTGGCATGCGGATCGTCCCTTTCCAATCGGTAATCTTCGGGGCCTTATGCGGCTACAATGCTGGGGCCTTGAAGAGGGAGCCATCCTATGGATCGTTCCAAGAACAGGTTTGACAGCATCCTTGAAACGATCGGCCACACGCCGATGGTTAAGATCAAGAAGCTCGCCCCGGCGCACGTGAACCTGTACGTCAAGATCGAAGCATTCAATCCAATGGGATCTGTCAAGGATCGCCTCGCGCTCGGCGTCATCGAGGACGCCGAGCGCAGCGGCAGTCTGAAGCCTGGACAGACCGTTATCGAGGCGACCAGTGGCAACACGGGGATCGGGCTCGCGATGGTGTGTGCCGAGAAGGGCTACCCGCTGGTCGTAACAATGGCTGAGAACTTCAGCGTCGAGCGCCGCAAGCTGATGCGCTTTCTCGGCGCGCGGGTCGTGCTCACCCCGGCCGGCCTCAAGGGCAGCGGGATGCTGGCTAAAGCGGTCGAGCTTGCGCAGAGGCACGGCTGGTTTCTGTGCCGTCAATTCGAAAATGAAGCAAACGCCGAGGCACATTCCCGTACCACCGCACCGGAGATCCTCGCAGCCTTCGCGGGCGAACGCCTCGACTATTTTGTCACCGGCTTCGGCACCGGCGGAACGCTGAAGGGCGTCGCTCGGGTGCTGCGCGAGCGCAGCCCTGAAACGCGGATTATCGTGTGTGAGCCGGATAACTCGCAGCTGCTCGGCAGCGGCATTGCGCAGCCTCGCAACCCCGATCGGTCGCCGGCCGGCAGCCATCCAAACTTCCGTCCGCATCTGATGCAGGGCTGGAGCCCGGACTTCATTCCGAAGCTTACCGAGGATGCGGTCGCACTGAAATTGATCGACCGGGTTGTTCCAGTCAACGGGGCGCAATCCCTGAGGCTGGCGCGCGAGCTGGCGCAGCAAGAGGGCATTTTCGTGGGCATTTCGGGCGGAGCAACGCTGGCTGGCGCGCTGCAGATTTGCCAGGAAGCCGCGCCGGGCGCGAATGTGCTGTGCATGCTGCCGGATACGGGTGAGCGCTATTTGAGCACGCCGCTGTTCAGCGAGATTCCCGTGGACATGACCGAGGAGGAGCTGGCCATCGCGCGATCAACGCCGAACTATCGCTTTGATGCGCCCTCAGCTGCAGCCCCGCCGGGTCCGACGAGCGTGCCGCAGGCAGTGCCGGCCGATGCCGAGGCGTTTGTGGCGCGTACAATCGCGGACCCGACGCAGCCGGTGGTGATGTTCGCGCTCGAGTGGTGCGAGTTCTGCTGGTCGGTGCGCAGGATGTTCGCAAAGCAGGGAATTTCCTACCGTTCGGTCGATCTCGACTCGGTCGAATACCAGGCGGCCAACCGGGGCGGAGAGATCAGGACAGCCTTGAGCGCACGCACCTCGGTTAGCACGATTCCGCAGATCTTTGTCGGTGGGGAGTTCGTGGGTGGCTGCACCGAGGTCTTCGATGCTCACAAGGAGGGCCGATTACAGGCGCTACTCGACAAGCATCGCGTCGCATACGATCGGAGCCTGCAGCTCGATGCGTATTCCTTTCTACCGTCGTGGCTACACCCGCGCTGACGCCGCGAGCGACTGCGGGACGCAAGTTGCGGGCGCCAGGGAGATAGCGAGAACAAACGATGAGTGCGGATGAGGACTTTATTCCGTACCTGGTCCTGGTCTGCTTCGACCGGGGGACCGATCTACGCGATCGCATCGAGGAGTCGCTGCCGCTGCTGCTGGAGGCTTTGAAGGGGATTGGAAACGTGCAGCCCGCGATGTCCTCTTACGATGGCTCAGCGGTCAGTTACCTGGTATCCACTTCGGCCGCCGTTCAACCGGAGCAGGTTCTGGGGCAGCTTAAGTCTGCGAAGTCGCACCGTGGTTCGCCGCTCAAGACTCATGACAGGGTGTTGGTGATCTCCGTAGGACCTGGGCTCGCTCAGCGCATGGAGCGTGTCACCGACTGGCTCAGCGAACACGGCCTGCTCGCCTAATAGTTGTCAGTGCCATGAGCGCGGATGGACGCGGCTGACCTCCCAGGTGAGGCGACCGCACCAACGCGTCTCGCGGTACGCGGAGCACTTCCGCAGCCTTTCGTGACGTAGATACCGGTGCGGGTCGCTGGTCCGGCCTCAAGTCGTGACCCTGATCCCAGCGACACTCCAGCCATCTGGGTAGGCTTCCTGTTGAGGAAGCCGCTCATTATGTTAGTCAAATACGCCATGGCTGCCATGGCCGTATGTACGGCCGCGATCTGCAGCGCATCGCCCCCTATCTATAAATACGTCGATGCCGACGGCGTGGCGCATTTCACCGACAAGCCGGACTCGAGACGATACGAGTTGATCGATCTAACTCCCAAGGGGTTGACGCGCAGTGGCGATCAATACGACCCCGGGCTGCTGGCGCGGGCCGTGCAGTACGACGCCATCATTGAGGCGGAAGCGAAATCCGCAGGCGTTGAACCCAATCTGCTCAGGGCCGTAATCGTCGTCGAATCGGGTTTCAATTCCCGTGCAGTCTCGAAGCGCGGCGCAGTGGGCCTCATGCAACTCATGCCTGCGACCGCAACGCGGTTTGGCGTGTCCAATCGCTACGATCCGCGGCAGAACGTGCGCGGCGGCGCCCTCTACCTTGGCTTTCTAATCAATCGGTTTCGCCAGAACGTGCGTCTCGCGCTCGCCGCCTTCAATGCGGGGGAAGACGCGGTGGAGCGAAATTCGGGACAGATTCCGCCTTTCATTGAAACGCTCGAATACGTCCCGAAAGTCCTCAAGATCTACCAGGCGCTGACCGAGCGGCAGCAGCGTCGGACTAGCTTGGCTGCGCTGCCGCGAATCTAGGGGCAGGCTAAGTACTTGATTATTAGCTCCCGCGGTTGTACCAGAGGAACCTCCTAAGTCACTGAGTGCGCGGGAGTACTCTCTTCCAGTACTCGGCGCGTCCGGCTTCGCGCAGCTTCAGCAGATTATCCACGTCCACTACGTGAGGGTCATGCCGTACCTCGGCGCGACGGCGCTGCTCTCGAGTATCCTCTGGCTCATCGTGGTGAGATCGCAATGGCAAACGGCGCCCTGGGGTCGCGTCAATACTCTACGCAGGGTACTTGCAACCGCGGCTTTGCTTCTGGAGACGACGGCATTGAGCCTTAAAGGCTAGCGAAACCAACCGATACGCACGTATGTCCATTCAACACAGAATGCGGGGGTAGATCATGAGCGATAGAGCCGGCCTCGTGGCGCCGAGCAACGGATTCACACGGCGGCAGGCGATAGTCGGTGTCGCGGGCGCATTCGGGGGTCTGGTGAGCTCAACCGGCGCTTGGGCAGGAGCTGAGGATGGGATATCTCATACAGCGGACTCCATTCACCAGGAGCCTGAGTTCGCGGCCAGCCCGCAGCGCGTCTACGAAGCGCTTACCGATGCGAAACAATTTACCCGCGTCATACAGCTCAGTGGAGCCCTGCAGGCCATGCACCTGCCCGACAAACCCGCGGAGATCAGTAGCGAAGCAGGAGGTGCGTTTGCGCTTTACGGCGGGTACATCACGGGCCGACAGGTCGAGCTGGTGCCGAACGTGCGGATTGTCCAGGCCTGGCGAGCGGGCAGCTGGCCTCCAGGGGCTTATTCGATTGTCAGGTTCGAACTCGTGGAGCAGGGGCCCGGGTCCAAGATCGTCTTTGATCACACGGGCTTTCCTAAGGGCGAGGCGGAGAGCCTGGCATCGGGATGGAGAGTTCACTATTGGGAACCGCTTGCTAAGGTCCTGGCATAACAAATGCGCAAGCGGTTTACGTCGTGTTCCTCTTTGTCAAATCGACGGCTTCCCCGAACGATCGTAGGGGCCTGGAGCGCGCGGCGCGCGCTACGGCATTTAAGAAGTCTGCTCGGGGTCAGGAAACGACCGCCGATGGCTGGTGTCTATCGAGGGTCGCTGAGCGGGCCGATCGGGGACATCACGGCGGCCCCAGCACAGCAGCGGCCATTTCAGTATCCATGTATTCCGTAATCTCTACCAACTTGCCCGCGAGTAGACGGCACACGTAGCAGTAGCTGTTGTTGTAGGCCTCGCCGGACTTAGTCGTTACTTTACCGCGCGCCTCGACGACTACGTAATCGCCTTCGGCAATCATACGGTGCGCCTCACAGGTGTAGAGATCCGAAAAGCGAGCGAACAGGGGCTTCATAAGCTCATTCAGGACGGCCTGTCTTCCGCTCCATGTATGGCCCCAAGTGGAGGTGCCTGCGATCGTCCAGCAGAACTCCTCCGCCATGGCCTCTGCGAAGGGCTTGAGATTTCCTCGCGCCAGCTCCGCAAAGATATGCTGCATCACCGCCTTGTTATCGGTGCTCATCGCAACGCTCGGTGTTACCGCTTGGGATATGCCGTGAAAATGTAGTCATGCGTCGCGACCACGGTATGGCACGCGTACCCGCATTCGTGGCCGGTCATGGAGAGGGGTGAAGGCGCGAACGTGTCCGACGCCGGATCATAAGCGAATTGGGCATAGGCCCACCCGTGCGTGTTAGGGAATCTCTTGGAATCCTTCTCGATGAACGAAACCGTTTTGAGAGTCTCCGGGATCTCGACAAAATAAGGCGATACCGGGTTCTTCGTTTTGATCCACTCGATCTTCACAACCTTGGATCCCTCGGGGAAAGGCTTGCCATTGCCCGGAATCCCTTCCTTATAGGCGGCTATCATCACGGGATTCGCAAGAATCGCCTTGATGCTAGTCTCCGTCGCACTCACTGCGACGTCCGGCCACGTGTCGTATCCCCGAACATCAGAGAAGCTCAGCCCTTCTGGGACTTTCAGCGTGTACCGGTCCTGCGCCGCAAGAGCCAGGCCCACCAGGACGCCAGTGACCGCAATCGCCAGTATTAATTGCTTCATTTCGTAGCCCCCCGCGAGCGCCCTGTCCGGGCAGTTAAATTATTTGGCCGCGACCAATAAACACCGAGAGAGCACTGCTACAAGCGCCACCCTAATCTTGACGATGGCATTCGACGGCTCTCCCGGGTGAAGCCGCACCCGGTTGCATCAAGAAATGAAATGGCGGCCGGCGCGCAGACAGCATGAGACGTCAGACTGAAACGTCCTGAGCGAGGATCTCCCGAATGAATTCGCCGGGAGGTTACGGGTCTGAGCTTCCCGGCTGCCAACCGTGCAACGATTGCCGCCAGCAGGTCCTGGGTCGCGCTGGTTCCGATCGCAACCTGCGGTAACGGACAACATTGGCGGCGGCGAGCAGAGCCGTCGCGCCGCAACTGCAGCCCAACGTGCCCAACGCTGACATTCCGTTCGGGCCGGTCAGGGGTACTCCGAAACACCGGTCGAGGAGCACGGCGGCGACGCCGGCGCCGGCCGCGGCGATTGCGAAGTCGAACCATGAGACCCTGCGGAGGTCCGGATGCATGAGCAGCGTCGCCAGCCAGGCGACGGCTATCGGCACCGCGATCCAGGTGACTATGCTCATGGCGCATCCCCACGCCAACAATTGCTCTTCTTAGACTGCGCCGATTACTCCGATCAATCTGTGCGGCAGCCAACACGGCGGATTCCCGGGTTGAGGTCCGATGGGACCATAAGTGATTGATTGCAGGGGACTTGCGCGCTCAGCCGATGGAATTGCCCCGAGGCAAGCACGACAACAATTGGACAAATAAGGAATTGCCGCCGTTCGGCTCCTGCCAACACCAGGGAATGACCGTCTCAAGGTGAGAAGCTCTAAGCCAGCGATAATCTCCCTGAGATCAATCACTCTCCAAGGTGGAATTGTGAGCAGTAAAACAAAGTGGAGCCGTCGCCAGCTGTTACGCGCGTCAGCGTTTTGCGCGCTCAGCCTTTCCGTGAAGAAGTCAGGGGCAGCCGCCCCGACGGCTGCCTCACAAGACGTGCGGCGTAGCGTCTCGCAGCGCCCCAACATTATTCTGTTCATGCCTGATGAGCTGCGGGCAGATGCGCTGGGCTGCTATGGAAACCCGGTGATCAGGACTCCTAACTTCGATCGCCTGGCGCAAGCGGGAACTCGGTTCGAGAGCTGCCATGTTCAGTTTCCCGTCTGCGGTGCCTCTCGTTGCAGCATGGCAACCGGCTGGCCGACAAGCGTGCGGGGACACCGAAGCCTTTACTATTTCCTGAGACCTGACGAGCCGAACATGTTCAAGTACCTGCGGCAGGCGGGTTATGACGTCTTCATGTTTGGCAAGAACGACCTGCTGGCGCCGGAGACCCTCGCCAGCAGTTTCACGGAATGGAGCAATCCTAGAAGTCCCACTGCGGAATTCGCGGCCATCGATAAGCCTCAGTTTCCCACGACGATGCTGCTGGCGGCGGCCGGAGACCGCCGCGGCACTGGGGACTATGCTGCTATCCAATTAGCCATCAAGGTGCTCGAGCGGCGCGAGTCCGAGCGCCCCTTCTGCATCCTGTTAGCGCTCTTCGAGCCTCATCCGCCCTATACCATCCCAGGTGACTTTTACAGCCTTTATCATCCTGCGGAAATCCCCTCACTGGCGCCACCCGGTCTGGCCCGGCGTCCCCGGTTTCATGCCGCGCTCCGCGAGCTCAGTGGCCTGAACCAGGTGACGGACGCAGAATTTCGCAAACTGCGAGCCGTCTACTACGGGCAGGTCAGCTACTCCGACTGGCTGCTCGGTGAATTGCTCGAGGCCATGGAGCGAACCGCACACAGTCGCGACACCGCTTTGTTCCTGTGCTCGGATCACGGCGACTACGCAGGCGATTATGGCTTGGTAGAAAAATGGCCGGCCGGGCTGGAGGACTGTCTGACCCATGTCCCGTTCATCGCACGCATTCCGGGCGGCACGACAGGACATGTGTCGCACGAGCTGATCGAGCTGTTCGACATCATGCCGACCTGTCTCGAGCTGGCCGGAACGAAAGCAACGCATACGCACTTTGCGCGCAGTCTCATCCCGCAGCTCCACGGTTCGACGGGGGATTCCCAACGCGCCGCCTTTACGGAGGGGGGCTACAACACCTACGAGCCCCAGGCGTTCGAGCCGATCATTGCGGGCCTGTATGGCCCAAAGACGCGACTGCAAAATGAGCAGCCCGAAACGGTAACCCGCTGCGCAGCGGTTCGCACCAGGCGCCACAAGTACATTGCCCGGCCCAATGATCAGAGCGAATTGTACGACTGCGCGCAAGATCCAATGCAGGTGAACAATCTCTGCGGTGACAGCTCATTGCGCGATGTACAAACGGAGCTCCAGACCCGTCTGGTGAACTGGTACATCGATACTTCTGGTGTGCCGCCGTTGGAGCGGGATCCGCGCGGTGCCCCGGTCCTGGACCGTGCCCCCGAGCTTCGGCATATTGCGACGCTGAGCAGCCTACTTGACCACTGAGCCATCCAACGCGCCTGTCGAGCCGCGCGGTAGTGGCAGGGTCATCTGCGTCAACCCCTGAGGGTCCTGATTCCGTGGACTGCTGTGGTGTCGCGCAGGACGGACAGATTCTCTGGTCGCTCTGCGAGCGGTACGCTTTCACGAATGGCTCAACGACTCGTGGTCCCAATAATTCCTTTCGTTACTATTACTTTAACACTCATTTAAAGAATACGCAAGTACAATATCTTGAATTAAGTATATTTATTAAAAAATGGGTGTTGGGGACAGCTTTCTCGATTCAGTTATCCAGATAATAGAATGAACGAAAACTTCTAAAATGGGTCGACCCCATAGCCCTTCTCAATATGAATAAACCGTTCGGAACTTACGAGGCAAGAAGCTGCGTATCTCCTCTTCGTTAAATCCAACGTTCAATCTTTTTTCATCTTTGATTATTGGCCTTCTTAACATAGAAGGGTTATCTTTAATAATCTTATAAAGCTCCTGTAGTTGAAGTGATTCAAAGTCAACATTGAGTTTCCTAAATGCTTTAGACTTAAAAGAAATGATCTCATCTGTTCCATTTTCAGTCATGCGAAGAATCTCTTTAACTTCTTCAGCTGAGAGCGGTTTTGATAGCATCTCCCTCTCTACAAAGTCGATTTGATGCTCCTTCAGCCACGCTTTTGCTTTACGGCAGGAAGTACAACTGGGAGTCGTATATAAAATAACCATGATTACATCACTCCTCTATAAAAAGAATAAAACTACAAAAATATCTCGATATGATATATCTTTAATTAAGTATAAATTATATACCTACTTAGTAATCATGTCAATAAGGTTCTAAAGGTATTAGGAAGGGACCAAGTAAACTTATGGGTAACTTTTAATTATACGATTGAAGGCTAGAAGATTCTAAAAAAACCTCTTCATTAAATGATAGGTTTTTTAATTCTTCTGTTTGTTTCAACCATGACATGAGCAACGTACAGTTTCTTATGTCCTAATTTCTCTCTTCATCTTCATCTACGGCACCTGTTGCGGGTCAGTTACTTTCAAAGATTCCTCCCTCTTCATTTTTTTGAATAATAAATCGCTCTTTCGATTAATAGTTTGATCTGCACATCGTGTATTAGTTTCTTTCCTTAGTATTTCTTATCTTTTGGAAGCTAAGCTTTTTTCGAGCAGCTATTTGCTTCTTCTAAGCAATAATCTCATATTAAAACAGTGGTCAACTATTTCTTATACCTTTATCTCTAATTATTTATACTCTAGAATACTTTAAAGTAAGAAATATTATTAGATGAATTTCAAATAGTTAAATAACCTAAATTCTTAACCCCGTCCCAATTTTTTAGGACGGGGTTAATTTGATTATCTGTTTGAAGCTTCAGAAATGTTCTGAATAGATTTAGACAGCACTGCGTTGAATTCCTCGTCTGTTTGATTAACAGTTAGACCCTCTGTTAGGGCACGTGAGAAACTTGCGATCGTGCCATGGTTATGAGCCAGCTTTTCATTGGCCTCAGCTTGCGTGTATCCACCTGATAAAGCCACTACCCTTACAACATGTGGTCCTCCGTTAATTCTCTATAGAAATTGGCTTCTGTAGGTAAGGAAAGTTTAAACATGACTTTTACGTCTTTGCCAAGGGTAGATAATTGATCCATTATCGCTTCTTTTAATAGTCTTTCCGACTCTGCCTTATCCGCACTATGGATATCCACTTCCGGTTCGATAATTGGTACCAGTCCAGCCCCTACAATTTCATTCGCGATATCAAACTGTTGCTTAACCATTTTCTTAATTCCAGAAGGATTGGCTTCCTTAATAAAGGAGCGCATTTTCGTCCCGAAGATGTTGCGTTCATTTGCCCGACTTTAGAAGCTCGTCCAAACCGTTAATAGGTTTCATGAGCTGAACACCATCCTCAAGTCTAGCAAGCCCTTTATCAACTTTTAGAAAAGGCACAATGCCTTTCTTTTTCCATAGAAAATCAGCTGTATATTGCCCATCAATATGACGATCCATCGTGTTCTCAAACAAGATTGCGCCCAAAACATACTGGGAATCAAACGCCGGACTCTTAATAATACGCGTCCTCATCTCGTGAACTAGATTATACATCTCTTCTTCATTGGAATAGCTATTTTCGTTAATGCCATACGTCAACAGTGCCTTGGGTGTACTACCGCCGCTTTGGTCTAGAGCTGCTATAAAACCTTTTCCTGTTT
>CAWDQL010000008.1:0-14364 GCA_963804465.1 uncultured Gammaproteobacteria bacterium | reverse complement strand
CCACAATGAGGCTGATGATCGCCACCGCGTTGCTGCGCAGCTGCTCGCCGATCGATCTCATAGGGCAAGCATGATACGCCCGCCGGGCGCGCGCTGGATCCGCGCCCGCGCGCGACGGACAATGCGCCCATGAAGCGCGCCGCCACCACGACCCGCAGCAAGACCGCCCACGGTGTGCGCGCCACGCGGCGCCGCATGACGTTGGGCGGGTGCAGCTCCCCGGCCTGCTACCTGCACGAGCTCGAGCCCGGGGCGCCACCCGCCGGCGGCGAGGTGCGGATCAAGCGCATCTATGAGCCTGCCGACGCCGTCGACGGCTACCGGGCGCTGATCGACCGGCTCTGGCCGCGCGGCATCAGCCGCCGGCGCGCCGCGCTCGACGCCTGGCTCACCGAGCTCGCTCCGAGCAACGCGCTGCGCATCTGGTACGGGCACGACCCGAAGCGCTGGACGGAATTCGGCCGCCGCTACCGCACGGAGCTGCGCTCGCAGCGCGCGGCGCTCGATGTCCTGCGCACGCGCGCCACCGCGGGCCGGGTCACGCTCCTCTACGCTTCGCGCGAGCCACGCATCAACCACGCGGTGGTGCTGCGCCAGGTACTGCTCAAGACCGCGGCCCGGCGGCGCCCTTCATCACAGCCTTAACCGTCCCTGAACACGCGGCTCGGGCATCTGGCGCTGTCAGCCGCGCCCGCGCGGCTGCGTTTCCAATAGCAGGGAAAACGGCTGAGGATCGAACCATGCGTAACATAGTCAAACTGCTGATTGCCTTAGGCGCCGCCGCGGTCCTGTCGGGCTGCGTGGTGGCCCCGGTCGGACCGCCCCGGGCGTATGTCGGCGTCGTGGCGCCAGCCCCGGTGGTCGTGGTGCACGGGTACTGGCGCTGAGTGAGAATCTGCCGAGGTGACGGGTGGCGTGTGCCGAGTGCGTGCGGCCCGCTGCGTGAATCCAACCGCCGCCTCCGCTAGTATCGGGCCCTCCGCGACGCACCGCGAGGGCCTGTTTGAGAGTCACGCCGCCGCTGTTGGCACTGCTTACTGCGCTGGCGCTGCTCCCGATCGCGCGGGCCGCAGTTCGCGTTAGCACAGGCCCGACACCGATCTCCGACAGGGCTGCGACCAGCCCGGGGGAAATCACCATCGTCAACGAGCGGCTCGCCTTTGCGCTGGCCGTCCGCGCCCACCGCCGGGCCGACAGCGATCCGGTGTGGGTGGATGCAATCGACTATCGCTAAGGTCCTCGCCGTGCAGCCCTCCACATCGCTCCGCTCGGCCCAGATACGCATCGTGGTGCTGCTGTTCTTCGGCTACGCGTCCTGCTACTACTGTCGCGCCGACCTCTCAGTGGCGACTCCGCTGCTGGCCGACGAGCTCGCCCGGCACGGCTTCAGCCATGACACGGCGCTGGTGCGCATCGGCACGATCACCTCGCTCGGCATAATCGCGTACGCGATCGGCAAGCTGTTTCTCACCGGCCTCGGCGACTACTGGGGCGGACGGCGTAACTTCCTCATCGGCGTGGGCGGCGCGATGGTTTTTACGCTGCTGTTCGCCGCCGCCGGCGCGCTGCCGCTGTTCACGCTCGCCTGGATCGGCAACCGCCTCACACAGTCGGTCGGCTGGGCGGGCCTGATCAAGGTCTCGTCGAAATGGTTCAACTACTCCTCCTACGGCACCATCGTCGCGATCTTGAGCATCAGCTATCTGATCGGCGATGCCGCCGCACGCCAGCAGATGAGCGTGCTGATCGCACACGGCTACGGGTGGCGCGCGCTGTTCGTGTTCGCAGCCATCGTCGCCGGCGTGGCGTTGCTCGCCAACTTCCTGTGGCTGCGCGAGTCGCGCCTCGAGGAAGGCTACGCGGAAGCCGAGCCCAACCCGCTCAACCTGTTCGCCGCCACGGAATCGCGACCGGCAAGCATTGCCGCCCTGCTCCGACCGCTGATGCGCAGCCGCGCGTTTCTCATTGTTTGCCTGCTGTCGTTCGGCTGCACGATAATCCGCGAGACGTTCAACACCTGGACGCCGGTCTACCTGCGCGATTATCTGGGCTACAGCGTGAGCGATTCCGCCGGCAACAGCGCGATCTTCCCCGCCGCGGGCGCGGTGTCGGTGCTTGTCGCGGGCTGGCTGAGCGATCGCTTGGGCCTCAACGGGCGCTCGCTGCTGATGTTTCTCGGTCTGGGAGCGAGCGCCGCGGCGCTGCTGGCGCTCACCGCCATCCCATCCGGCCACAGCACATCGGCGTTGCCGATTGTGCTGATCGGCGTGGTCGCCTTCGCGCTGCTCGGTCCCTACTCCTATCTGGGCGGCGCCTTCGCGCTCGACTTCGGCGGCAAGCAGGCGAGCGCCGCCTCCTCCGGAATCATCGACGGTATCGGCTACCTGGGCGGTGTGCTCGCCGGCGACAGCATGGCACGGCTCGCCGTGTCACTCGGCTGGCGTGGCGTGTTCGTGACGCTCGCGGCGGTGAGCGCTGCCGCGGCGGTGTGCGCCGGCTACCTGCACCTGCTGAATGCCCGCGCTGCACGCTCCACGGTGAAGGGCGCGGCGGTGGCGAAGGCGCATGCCTAGCACGGCGCTCGCAGCGGCCGTCTCCTCGACCCCGGAAATGCTCACCGTCCGGTGGCCGGGGGGCGAGGTGAGCGAGTTTGCGAGCCTGTGGCTGCGCGACAACCTGCGCGAGGACCGCGATCCTCACAGCGGCCAGCGTCTGGTCGACATCGCCGATCTCCCGGCACGGCCGCGTATCCGCGCGGCGCGCGCCACCGACGGCCGCGTGCTCATCGAGTGGGAGGACGAAGCGCGGGGCGCGAGCTTCGAGCTCGAGTGGCTCGCGGCGCAGGCCGCGGGGGGCGAGTGGCAGTCCCCGGAGCGCAAGCCGCGCCTGTGGCTCGAGGGTGCGCGCCTCGACGCGCAGCGCGATTTCGCCTGGCTGGACTCCAGCGCCGCGCGCGGCGATGCTCGCTCACGCCTCGAGTGGCTCACCAGGCTGCTCCAGGACGGCATCGCCTTCCTGCGCGCGGTGCCGTGCGAGCCGCAGGCGATACTCGCCTCGGTGGCGTGCGTCGGCCGCGTGGCGGAGACCAACTACGGGCAGGTGTTCGACGTGCGCTCGGTAGCGCAGCCGGAGAATCTCGCGTATTCGGACCTCGGCCTCGGCCTGCACACCGACAACCCCTACCGCGAGCCGGTGCCGGGCTTTCAGGCTCTGCATGCGCTCGTCACGTCTGCCGAAGGCGGTGACAGTCTGTTCGCCGACGGCCTGGCGCTCGCCGCGCACCTGCGCGAGATCGCGCCCGATGCCTTCGCCCTCCTCGCCACCACCGCGGTACCGTTCCACTACCGTTCGGGGGATGCGGAGCTCTATGCGGAGCGGCCGCTGATCCAGCTGTCGTGCGCAGGCCAGGTGACCGCGGTGCACTACAACAACCGCTCGATCGCTCCTCTCAGACTGGCCCCGAGTGAGGCCCCGGCGTACTACGCAGCCTACCGGCGCTTCGCAGCGCTGCTGCGCGAGCCGCGTTTCCAGCTGCGCCTGAGGCTCGCCGACGGGGATCTCGTGGTGTTCGACAATCAGCGCACACTCCATGGCCGCACCGCCTTCACGTCCGCGAAGTACGCGCGGCACCTGCAGGGCTGCTACCTGACGCGCGACAGCGTCTACAGCGAGGCGGGCCTGCTGCGGCGCAAGCTGGCGGCAACGCGGTGAAAATCGGCGACGAAGTCCTCGCGCTCTACGGCGCGCGCGGCGCCGGCGCCTACTTCGGTGAGCGCGTGACGATGACCGAGCATGGGCTGCAGGCCGCGTGGTTCGCAGGCAATGAGAATGCACCCGAGACGCTGATCATCGCAGCGCTGCTGCACGACGTAGGTCACCTGCTGGAGGCGGTGCCGGACGACCTCGCCGACTGGACCACGGATGCGCGTCACGAGGAGATCGGGGCGCGCTGGCTGGCGCGACGTTTCGCACCCGAGATCTGCGAGCCGGTGAGGCTGCACGTACCGGCAAAACGCTACCTGTGTGCCACGGACACGCGCTACTTCAAGCAGTTGAGCGACGCCTCGGTGCATACGCTGAAGCTCCAGGGCGGCCCCATGTCGGCGGAGGAGACGCGGCGCTTCGAGAGCGAACGCTACTTCCGCGAGGCGGTACGGGTGCGGCTGTGGGACGATCAGGGGAAGGTGGCGGGACTGAAGACGCCACCGCTCGAAGCCTATCTCGGAATGCTCGAGGCCGCGGTGCGCATACACAAAGAGTGAGCCATGGACCTAGCGCTGGACAAGATCGCCTACACTCCTTCGACCGGCGCGCGCCGCGTGCACGACACGCCGCTCATCGTCGCCACGCCCGAGAGCCTCAAGGGCTATGGGCTGCTGGTGAAAGAGCCGCAGAGTTTCCCGATCGAAATCGTCACCTGGCCCGCACAGGGCTGGCGGGCGATCGACGCGGGGAGCGGCAACCAGGGCGGGGTGACCGAGGGGCTGTTCGAATTCTGCTGGCAGGGCGAGACGCTGTACGCCCGCAACCACGCGGTCGGCGACAGCTATCTGTTCGGCTGGAGCAACTGGCCGGAGGAAGCGGCGAGCGTCACCGACCGCAGGCGCGAGCGCGCGCTCATCTGGCGCGCCAACTATCATCCCGACGGCGGCCAGCTCTTCCATCCGCTCGACCGACAGAGTTTCGTCGTGCCGCTGGCGCTGCCGGGCGACGATGTTACCCCGGAGTCCTTCGTGACCTTCTGGTGCGACGGCCGGCGCGCGCTGTATCTGCACCCCAGCGTGTGGCACGGAGCGGTCGTGCCGCATGACGATCAAGCGCGCTTCCTCGATCGCCAGGGGCGGGTCCACGCGCGCGTCTCGGTCAACTTCGTCACCGAGTTCGGCTGTTATCTCGGCGCGCCGCTGCGCACGCCGGCTTAGGCGCGCGGCTCGGCGAACAGCTGTACCCAGAAGAGTCCGCGGCGCGAGGCCTGTCCGCTCGCAAAGCCGATGCCCATCTCGGCGAAGCGCGGATCCATGATGTTCTCGCAGTGGTCGGGGCTGTGGAGCCAGCCCTGCACCGCCTCCTCGACCGTGATAGGGCCGTAGGCGATGTTCTCGCCGACCAGCTTCTCGCGATAGCCGACCGCACGCACCCGATCCGCGGGTGACTGCCCCGAGAGGTCCTGGTGCTCGAAGTAGCCGTGCACGGCCATGTCGGTGGCATGACCGAGCGCCACGCTGTCGAGCGTTCCCGAGAGGGTAAGCGGTGGCGCCGGACCGAAGGCCTGGCTTCCGCAGCGTCCGCCGCGGGCGCGCGCCTCGTTGACCAGCTTAAGTGCGCGCGATGCCAGGGCCGGAGAGGCGCTTGCCGTGAGACTGACCTGGGGTGCAGCGCTGCTCGGACGATAGGATGGCGTCGGCGCAGCGGGAGCAACGTGGGTACCCAGGCTAGAGGACGCTCCCGCGCCGGAGGGTGAAGAGGCGAGCACCAGCCAGGTCTCGTTGCCGCGGCGATAGCTGCCCGCGGCGCGCAGCTCCCGGTCGGCGACGGTGCGGCACTGCGAGCGCCGCAGCTGCTGAATGAGCGCCTCGTCCGAGCCGCTGACGTGCAGGCCGCGCGTGGACTGCGCCACATAGCCCGCGAGCTCGGCCGCCGCAGCGAGAGAATGCCCGTCGGCCCATTTCTCGGCCGCTCGATCGAGCTCGATCTGATGCTCGAGCGGTCGCGCGGCCGGGATGATCCCGCCGCAGCCGCCGATCCGCAGCATCTGCACGACCGACAATGAATCGGCACGTGCTGCCGGCGCAGCCAGCAGTGCCGCCAGAAGGGTGGCGAGGCTCCAGGGCGCCCCGGCGTACCAGCGCTTCATCCGATGCTCCCGCGTCAGAAACACTCGCGTTCGCAGCGAGGTTAACCAAAGCAACGCGCCGCTGCTGCGGCGGATGACCACAGAGAAGCGGTACCCGATCACAAATTTGCTACGCTACCGGACCCGCAGGCCAAGGGGAGCGCCCTCGTGAGCACATTTGCCACCGCCCTGACAGTCGCTGCCGCGCTGCTCCTCACCGCGGCGTCCTCCGAAGCGCCGGCGATGACGGCCGCCGACCTCGCGCAGCTCTGCAGCGGCACCGATCACGTGAGCCGCAACGCCTGCCGCATCTATATCCTGGGGGTCACCCAGGGAATGGACGTCGGATTCCACATGGCCGGCGGCCGGAATCGCGCGGGCCGCCCGTGCGTGCCGCGGGGCATCTCCGCGGAAGAGCTGGAGACGACCGTGAAGCAGAAGCTCGCGGCACTCGATGCGACCGCCGGTGCGCGTGATGCCGCGGGATTCATCGCAGACGTATTGCTCAAATCCTTTCCGTGCGCCAAAGCGCCCGCCCAGGGGCAGCCATGAGCGGCCGCGCCTGGATGCGAGTGGCGTTGCCTGCGCTGCTGGTCTCCTCCGTGGCCATCGCCCAGGCGCCCCCGGCGAGCGACGGGCTGTACTTTGCGACCTCGACCACCCAGACCGAGGCCGACGAATACACACGCTACGAGTTGCTCGCTCCGGAGACTGCGAGCTTCAAGATCACCTATGAGGTGACCGCCACCACCGCGGGCGCGCGCTATTTCTACAACCCGATCCGCAAGGGCAGCATCGCGAGCGATGAGAGTGTCTACGACGCAGCGTCCGGGGCGGCGCTGCACTTCGGCGTGGTGAGCGGGAGCGAGGCGCGCACCGATCCGCTCTTGTCCGACGCCGATCCGGCGACCGAATACATCCGCGTGACGCTCGCCCGCCCGGTGCCGCAGAACGGCCAGGCGCGCCTGCTGATCGTCAAAACCTACAAGGATCCGAAGAGCTACCATCTCGATGGCAAGACCCTGGTCTTCGACCGGCCGCTCGGCGTCAGGCGCAACAAGGTGGTGCTGCCCGCCGGCTACGAGGTCACGGGTGTGTCGGTGCCTTCACAGATCCGCACCGAGAAGGACGGCCGGCTCGCGGTCAGCTTCA
Source organism: uncultured Gammaproteobacteria bacterium (assembly GCA_963804465.1). Lineage (GTDB taxonomy): Bacteria > Pseudomonadota > Gammaproteobacteria > Steroidobacterales > Steroidobacteraceae > 13-2-20CM-66-19. The sequence continues at coordinate 7,379 of CAWDQL010000008.1, read as the reverse complement.
TGCACGCGGGCGCGGGCGAGGCACCGCTCGTGATCCACGCCGTGAAGGACGCGCAGCTCGGGGCGGCCGCGCTGCCGAAGGCTGCGAGCCGCGAGCGCAGCTGGGAGTCGCCGTTCGAGGGAGCGGAAGAGGAGGAGCGGCTCGCGGAGCGAGCGCACCAGGACCGCGAGATCGTCTACTTCCTGCAGCAGCCCGAGACCCATGCCTTCAGCCTGTATCACGATTACACCGAGACACGCGCCGGCATCAACGGTTACGCCAACGTGGTGCGCAGCGGCAGCGTCGCGAGTCATCCGTCGGCGCGCAATCTCGACAGCGGAGAAGAGCTCGCGACGCGCGAGATGAGCGGTGCGGAATTCGCGGCTGCCGGAATCAACGTGGGCGAGCCGGTGGCGGCGGATGCACACGTGGTGGTGATTCCGTTCGCCGCGGTGCGTGCGGGTCAGACGCTGCGCCTGCGCATAGCGGAAACCTACACGGCACCCGTCAGCTACCGGCTCGATGGCGACGAGCTGGTGTTCGATCGCAGCCTCGGACGCCCCCGCAATGCCGTGGTGCTGCCGACCGGCTGGTACTGCACTTTCAGCACCGCTCCCGCGACGTTGAGCCAGCTGCCGGACGGACGGCTGCGGCTCGACTACTGGGACGACCGGCCGGAAGCGGTCGATGTGCTGCTGAAGGCGCGGCGCCGCGCCGCCGGGCGGTAGCGGCGCTTCGAGGCGCTCAGTCTCGAGGCGGGTGGCCGAGGTGTCGGTCGAAGAAATCGACCACGACGCGATACACCTCGCGCGACTCGGGCAGATCCGGGTCGAAGAAAAACGCATGCCACATCCCGTCCCAGACGTGCAGCTCCGCGTCCACGCCGGCATTGGCGAGGGCCGCCTGCGCCTTGAACAGCGAGCTCACCGTGAAATCCCGCGACCCGGCGATGAGGAGCGTCGGAGGAAAGTGGCCGAGCAGCTCCGGTGAGATGACGGGCAGTACCAGGGGATCCGTCGCGGTGGTGTCGCTGAAATAAGGACCACCGCTCCTCGAGCCCCTGTCAGCTCCAGGTGACGGCAGCTCGCCGACCAGCAGCGGCGCGACGTGACTCGAATCCCCGCCGAGTGCGGCGATCGAGCCGCAGAAGGTGCCGATGGCCCCCGGCATCGGGAGCTTCTCTTTCCGAAACCAGGCGATCGCCTCCCCCGCCAGTATGCCGCCCGCTGAACAGCCGTAGATGCCGATGTTCTCGGCACGGTGGTCCTTGAGCAGCTCGCGGTACACCGATGCCACGTCCTCGCTGGCGGCGGGAAACCTGAATTCCGGGGCCATCCGGTAGGCCACCGTCACAACGGTGATTCTCCCCAGGCCCGCGATCGGTATCGACTCCGCGCGGGCGCCGTTGCCCTCGCCCCAGATGAAGCCGCCGCCGTGCAGATTGATCAGCACCCGGTCGCGATTGGCGGGCGCGATCCCCGCCTTGGGAGTGATCACCTGCGTGCGCACGCCGCCGATCACCCGCGCCACGATGTTCACCGGGTAGAGCGCCTCGGCGCGCGCAACGTATGGCGCGTTCTTGCGCTCGTCGTCCTCGCGCATCGCGCGGAAGTCCGGTGGCCCCTGCGGGGCAGTCGGCGGTGCCGCGGCATGCGAGAACGAGGCAATGAACTTCGCACGCGCCTCGGGGCTCATGAAGCGCGAGGCGGGGACAGTGGTTGCGGGGAGGTGCGCGACGCCTTCGGCGTCCACCTGCGGCCGCGCAGCGGAATCGTCCGCTGCGGCGCACATTGCCGTCGGCACTATCCATGCCGCCAGCGCCAGCAGCAGAACCCGACCCCCGCTCATAGTGACAGCAATGCTTCTTGCAGTGTGCATGCAGGAATTATCCTCAGCTGTGCTTCGAGACTACACTAGCCGCGGCGTCGTGACTGAGGAAGGGGAGCATGAACGACCAGATCACGCGGCGGGACTTTCTCGACGGGGTGGCCTGCACCATCGTCGCCGGCATGGCGCCGCGACCGGGGCTCGCGCTCGAAGCCGGTGCGCCCTACCCGCCCGCGCGCACCGGCTACCTCGGCAGCCGCCCGCAGGATTTTGCTATCGCACACAGCGTGCGGGACGGCCAGCGTTACGCGCTGGACTCGAAGCCGGTCACCGAGCGGTACGACTACATCGTGATCGGTTCCGGGATCGGCGGCCTCGCGTCTGCGCACTACCTGCGCCAGGCGCGACCCAGGGCGCGCATCCTGATTCTCGACAATCACGATGAGTTCGGCGGACACGCTCGCCGCAACGAGTTCAACGTCGGCGGCCGCTTGCTGCTCGGCTACGGCGGCAGCGAGTCGCTTGAGGGTGTGCGCAGGCGCTGGTCGCGGGTGGCACGCGACTGCATCGCCAGCATCGGTGTCGACGTCGATCGGCTGGAGCGCGGCTTCAACGTGGGCCTCTACCCCGGGCTCGGACTGTCGTCGGGCCTGTTCTTCCCGCGCGAGACCTATGGCGTCGACCGCCTCGTGACCGGCGATCCGCTGCGCCAGCTCCCCACCGACATCCCGCCTGAGCTGCACCACGGGCGTGCGCCCGCAGAGTTCATCGCCGACTGCCCGGTAGAGCACGAGCAGAAGGCGCGACTGCTCGCACTCTATACCGAGCACCGGGACGTGCTGAGCGGAATGAGCGCGGCGCAAAAGCGGCAGCTGCTCGAGAAGACCTCCTATCACGACTACCTGCAGCGCTACTACGGCCTCGACGATCGCTCGCTCGCGATGTTCGACGGCCGCACGCTCGACCTGTTCGCCTGCAAGGCCACCGCGGTGGCGTCGCTGCTCGCCTGGCAGTGCCAGTACCCGGGCTTTCAGGGTCTCGGCCTGCAGATGTCACGCGAGGGCATCCTCGAGGGCGACCCCTACATTCATCACTTCCCGGACGGCAACGCTACGCTGGCGCGGCTGTTCGTGCGTCAGCTGATCCCGGGCGTTGCGCCCGGCAATACCATGGAGGACGTGATTGGTGCGCGTTTCGACTACACGCGACTCGATGAGCCCGCCAGCAACGTGCGGCTGCGGCTCTCCTCCACGGTGGTAGCGCTCGGTAACCGCGGCCCGGGTGTCGACGTGCTGTACATGCGCGCCGGCGAGCTGACGCGCGCCTCGGCGGCGCACGCCATCTACGCGGGCTACTCGGCGATGCTGCCTTACATCTGCGCCGACCTCGGCGCTGCGCAGCGGCAGGCGGTCGCCGATCAGGTCAAGGGACCGCTGATCTACGTTAACGTTGCACTGCGCAGCTGGCGTTCATGGGTCAACCGCGGCGTGCACTACGTCAACAATCCCGCAGGCTTCTACAGCAACCTGAAGCTCGACTATCCGGTGAGCCTCGGCGACTACCGCTTCCCGACCAATCCCGACGAGCCGATGATCCTGCACCTGCTGCATGTGCCGTGGGCCGACGGACCGGTCAAGGATTTGCGCAGCGCGTGGCGCGCCGGGCGGCGCATCGCCTACACGCTGCCGTTCGATGAGTTCGAGTCGCGGGCACGCGACGAGCTGACGCGGATCCTCGGTCCTGGCGGCTTCGACGCGCAGCGCGACATCGCGGCCATCACTGTCAACCGCTGGGGCCACGGCTACGCCTATGACATGGACACGCTGTTCGACGACGAAGCGGCGTCGCAACGGGAAACGCTGCTGAGCCACCAGCCGGTGGGGCACATTCATTTCGCGGGAACCGACGCCGCGTGGATGGCGTACGCGCACTGGGCGATGGACTCGGCGCAGCGCGCCACGCAGGAAATCCTCACTTAGGGGTCGCTGCTGCGCGAGCGGCAGCGACCCCGTGCGGACTCGCATCCGTGCGACTGCGCGGACGACCGGCAGCACGAGGCGTACGCCGGAGCCCGCGCTCGCCGAACGTATTTACTTATACGTCGCGTTTGTACGGGACAAATAATCGCGGTGCGGCGCAAAGTCAACCATGGACCCAAAAGCCGGGCCTGCCAACGGAGCCGCCTTCAAAGCCTCGCGCAACGCGGCATTTACTTTGTCGAGCCCTGCGGAATTGGCGGCGATGTACTCAATCCAAAACATGTCGGGAGATTCGGTGTGGATGGCTTCTTCATCGATCTCGTACTCGACCAGCGTACCGTCCGCCAGCAGCTTTTCGAGCAGCGGCACGACCAGGTTCTTACTGAGTACTTCTACCGCGTCGTTTGGCGCATCGGCCTTGAGCTTATAGGAGGAAACGTGAGTGTAAGTGTCCTTGTACGAGCCGCCATGCCAATTGTAAAAGCGACTGACATACACACCGTCCCAGTGCTTGGTTGCGGTCGTCAGCACCGGCGCGACCGACGATCCGGTTTTGTAGAATTCCTCGAGAACATTGATTAACGCGGCCATCGACATGGCGGACCACCAGCTGTCGTGCGTCGAGCCGTCGGAGGTATGAACCAGGTTCGTGTCGTCGCCGTATCCTACGATCGCTCCGCTCGCCAGGTCGTGATCAAGCATCTTTGTGTTGGCCGCATTGTCCTTCTCCATCTCCCCCCATTTCGCCCGCGGGATCGTCCAATTGGACACATAGGTGTACATTCGCGGCTTTTCCTTTACCTCGGGCATCTGCGCGCCCGCCGTTGTAGTTGCAAGGCTGAGTGCCCCCGCAACGCACAGCCCCGCAATTGCTCTGCCAACGAACGTCTTCATGGTGACTCTCCCGATTGATTGGTTGTTGCTATGCCGTGTTCTTGGTCTTTGGCTAGACGGCGCGGCAGTATACGCCGGCACGGGGTCCGACGTGCGCAGCAAGGGGCGGTTCTCGGGCCATGAACCGAGGTTCGTGGATGCCGCCACTTCGCCGGTACGCGGACATGGAATGAGAACAGCCGAGGCGCGCTCGCCCTATAATGCACAGCCGGACAGAACCGTCTGGCTACACAAATATGTTGGGCGGGCATGATGGAGCCGATGCCCGCGCGCCATCTTTCACCGGGCTCCAGTAGCGCGTTCGTGGGAGGGCATTATGAGAAATACGCTCGCCGCACTGTCAGCAACTCTCGCCCTTTGGTGCCTGGGAGCGCTCACGGCTTGGGCCCAGTCGGGCGCCCACATGATGGTCACGCCCGATGAGCTCAAGTGGACGGACGTGGCATCGTTACCTGCTGGAGCGAAGCAAGCTGTAATCGAAGGCCCGCTCAACGATACGGTGCCGGTTACCTTTCGTCTGCGATTCCCGGCGAATTACGAGGTACCGGCCCACTGGCATCCGGCGATAGAACACATCACAGTGATCTCCGGCACTTTCAACATGGGCATCGGGGACCAGCTGGACCGATCCAAAACAAGGGCACTATCTGCCGGCAGCGTCGCCATCATGCAGGCGAAGACCAATCACTTCGCTTGGACCAGCGAGGAGACCATCATTCAAATTCACGGCGTGGGGCCCTGGATCATCAACTATGTGAACGCGGCGGACGACCCCAGAAAGAAATAGCGCGTTCCGCCCAACCGCCCGTTCGAGAGGGACGCACCGCGAGCGGCGCTAGGCACATGGAAATTGAAGTCCCACGTTGTAACGACGGCAGGGGGAGAGCGATCAACTCCATACGGGGAAAACCCAACGGGTTACCTCAGTTACTCAGCCGATGGTCGCATGCAGGTGATCGAAGCCGCGAAAGTTCGGATAGCGCCGGCCGGCTCCACTCCGTCGGACGATGAGCGAGTGGCGCTCTACGACACGATGTTTGCGTACGCGGGCACATACTCAGTAGAGGCCGGCAAGGTCATCCACCACGTCGACATTTCCTGGAATGAAGTCTGGACTGGTACCGATCAACCCCGACTCTACGAGGTGAACGGGAACACCCTCACTCTTACAACGCGCATCGCGGATCCGGCCAGTGGCAGGGAGGCTCATTACGCTGTTGTATGGGAAAAGGTAGCGCCCACGCTAAAATAGATTTCGGCCGGCACCTCAGCGCGCCATGGTGATCGCGGGGTGAAGCGCTCGGAACCTGCACTTCAACAATTGCTCCTGCGGGTCCGAGGCCGTGTGAAAACTCCCGCGACCGTTTTTTTGCCTGTCAATGCAGCCGCGCAGATGCAATTTCGAGCGACACATTTTCACACAGTCTCGGTCAACACCGGCCCAACATGGGTGCTCTTCGGTTTGCTTGCTCTCAGCACGCTACTCAGGCCCTCGTCTGCCTCGTCTCAGCTCGTACCCGGATCGATGGACGTTCACTGGAACGAGGGTGCATCTGACTGCGCCAGGAACCCCCAACCCCCTCTTCAGATCCATCGATACAACGCACGAACATTCGTCCTCCGAGAAAACCTTTGCGCCACCTTCGAGGCGCCGTTCATCTATCTGCTGGTTGGCTCCACGAAGGCGCTTCTGATTGACACGGGTGCGGTGGCGGATCCGATCCGGATGCCGCTGGCGAAGACCGTAATGAGCTTGCTCCCGGGAGACGACTCTACGAAGCCGCCGCTGCTCGTAGTGCACACGCATCGCCACCTTGACCATCGCGCTGGCGACGGGCAGTTCTTGCATTTGCCGCACGTTCAGGTGCTGGGATTTGACCTGGACAGCGTTCGGCACTACTACAACTTTACCGACTGGCCGAGCGGTGTCGCCGAGATCGATCTGGGGAATCGAACTGTCGATGTGATTCCCACGCCCGGCCATAACGAGACGGAAATCTCGTTTTACGATCGCAACACCGGCCTCTTCCTGTCCGGCGATTTTCTGCTGCCGGGCCGTCTGCTCATCGACGACAGCAAGGCGGATCTGGCCAGCGCCTTAAGGGCGGTCGCACTCGTCAAGGATCGTCCGGTCAGTTTCGTTCTTGGCGGGCACATCGAGATGGACACCCATGGGAACCTGTTCCCATGGGGATCCCAGTATCATCCCCACGAGCACGTTCTGCAGCTGACGAGAGACGATCTCCTCGCACTGCCTGCGGCCCTCAGCGAGTTCAACGGCTTCTACTCGGTGACGGGGCACTTCATCATGTCGAATCCGACACACAGCATCATCGCGTTGGGCATCCTCGCCGCCGTGGTGCTGATTGCCCTGGGGCTGCTGCTCGCTCGCCACATTCGTCGTCGCAGGCGGGCGCGAGAGCAAAAGAATTCCTTCGCTGGGTAGCCTAACGGAGCGAAACCCATCGCCGGTCGAGTTGGGGTTTCCCAGGGATCCATCGACCTGACAGGCAAGGGCCCTCATCACTGAGGGTTCTAAGGGCATCTGCAACGTGATCGCCGAAGCCTTGGCAGACTGCGGGCCCTGAGGTTTCCACCGCAAAAGAGATTTTTTTCCGGCAAACATGTCGACAGGTGCTGCATCGTGACGGCCATCGACCTGCCCGAAAGCTGCCGGTCGCGACGGGCAGCAAGGGGTCA
>CAWDQL010000007.1:0-41682 GCA_963804465.1 uncultured Gammaproteobacteria bacterium | reverse complement strand
GACTACGGCGGTTAAAGCAGCGTACTGCGGGTGCAGGATCGCAAAGCCCCCGCAGGGCAGGAGCCAAACGATGTCCACCAACAACACAACAAGGGTGACACGCAGGTGACTGCCCCAGCGCCGCGCCAGCCACTGATAGGCATGCGCACGGTGCGCCTGGTACACGCGCTCGCCGCGACGCAGCCGCCGCAGCAGCGTCACGGTCGCATCGACGAAGAACACCCCGCCCAGGATCAGCCACACCCAGATCGCCACCGGGTTGGATCGCGCTGCCGCCAGCGCCAGCACCGCTATGGAATAGCCGATATAGCCGCTGCCCACATCACCCATGAATATGCGAGCCGGCGGCCAGTTCCAGCCAAGAAACCCAAGACACGCCGCACCAAGCACGATCGCAGCGGAGCCGGCGGACACGCCCGCCGCCAGCAGCCCGCCACACCACACGACGAAAGTCGCTTCGGAAGCCGCGATACCGTCGATTCCATCCATGAAGTTGAAGAGATTGAGCACCCAGACGATGCCGAGTACTGCGAGCACCCGCCCGGGCCAGCCGAGCGCCACGACCTGCCCGCCCAGCTGCAGCGGCGGCAACCCTCCCAGCCACAGGACGGCCCACACGGCAGCCGCCAGGTGAACGGCGAGCCGCACGCCAGCCGACACGCGCCGACGGTCGTCCATGAAACCGACCAGAGCCACCGCGACTCCGCCTCCAGCGAGGGCAACCAGTAGGTCGCTCCGGACCGCCCCGCGCCAGACCAACACGCCGAGCGCGACGCTGGTCGCCACAACGATCGCCACACCGCCACCACGCGGGGTGGGAGTCCGGTGCGAGCTGCGCTCGTTGGGAACGTCGAGCACGCCATGGCGCAATGCAAAGCGCAGGATGAGCCCCGTGATGACGCCGGACGCGAGCAGCGCGCCCGCCGCAACGATCGCCAGCTCGGGCCTCATCGGCCCCACCCTGGTACCCGCTGCACGATTGAGACAAAGCCGCTCATGACCTACTGCAGACCGAACCTGATCGCCGCGAGCCCGAGGTACTCATGAATCGCCAGCTCCGTATCACGCAGTCCTGCCGCACCCGGCAACAAGGCGTGCCAGCGCGAGACCTCCATTCCGGACAGCACGCGTTGCCCGGTTGGCGCCGGTATCGGATCGGCTCCCGCCCGACGCATCAGCAGTACCGCGCGCGGCATGTGATAGGCGGAGGTCACGAGGAGAAATGGAGCCGCACCGAGCAACGCCCTGACCGCACGGGCCTCCCCTGCGGTGTCGGTCGCCTGATCGCTCACGATGATGGACTCGGGTGCAACCCCGAGTGAGCGGGCCAGCTGCGCGTAGCCTCTCGCCGGCGGTGCGTGACCGTGACGCGCGCCGCCGGACACGACGAGACGGGCGCCCGGGAGGCTGCGCAACAGCAGTACGCCCTCGGTCACCCGCACGAGACCGTCCTCGTCAAGCGCGGCGCTGACCGGAATCCCGTCGCGCGGCGCGTAGCCGCTGCCGAGCACCACGACGTAGCCGACCGACGGTAACAACGGAGCTAGAGGAGGAAAGCTGTCCTCCAGCGGCCGCAGCAGCATCTCGCCGGCGAGCGGTATCGAGCCGAGGTACACGATGCCGGCGGCGCATAGCAGCACAGCGCGGCCAGCCCGCAGCCGCCCCGCCAGGCGCAGTGCCAGGGCCGCGAACGCCAGCAGGCACGCGATCGGAAGCGGCGCACTGACGACCCCGACCGCTTCCTGCAACACCGACATCACGCGCCCCGCGAGGCAGCTGAGCGCCCGCGCGTGCCGAGATACCAGCTCACGGTGCGCTGCAGCCCCTCCTCGAGCTCCACCGGCGGGGACCAGGCCAGGACGCGACGCGTCTCACTGATGTCCGCCTGGAGCGAATCACAGACCCGGCTCAGGTCGGCGGATCTGCCGGCCAGAGTGGCCGCCACGCGCAGCAGCGGGAGTGGAACCCGGATAAGCCGCACGCGCCGCTGCATCGCGCGGCCGATTAGCTGTACGAGCTCGGGCGTCGAACGGTCGTCGCCGTCCGAGACCATCCACACGCGCCCGGGCGCCTGTGGATCCACCAGCAGCCGCAGCAGCAGATCGCACAGGTTCCAGATCCCGACCAGGCTGCGGCGATTCCTGACTGCGCCCAGCGGAATCGGTCGCCCCCGGTCGACCCAGTCGAGCAGACGCAAAAAGTTTGCACGAACCCCGGGCCCGTAGACGAGAGGCGCGCGCACGATGACGACCTGTAGCCCGCTGTGGGCCGCGATTTCCGCGACCGACTGCTCGCCGCAGCCATTTGGAAGTCGCATAGGCACCCTGCGGGCGTGGCGTGTCCGTGGGCGAGAAGCCGCCGCCCGCAGATGTCTCACCGTTGACCTTGATCGTGCTCAGGTAGAGGAGGCGACGCACGCCGGCGCCGGCGGCAGACTCGGCAAGGCGCCGGCTGCCCCGGGCATTGGTTTCCAGATACGCCCCTGCGTCGGCTTCGGTTGCCGAGACCTCGTGCGCAAGGGCAGCGGCGTGCACCACCACCTCGACACCCTCGAGTGCCGCATTCCAGTCAGTTGCGGTGCCGACGTCACCGACCACGATGCTCTCCGTTGCACCCGAGGGCATCGGGCCCGCGCGCCTCAGTGCGGCGCGGATCGTGTGCTGCCCGGCTGCCGCAAGTGCCTCGCACAGCGCGCTACCGACGAAGCCCGAACCGCCGGTGACAAGCACGCGGCTCACCCCGCCTCCGTGCGTGCGCCGCCGAGGCTCAGCACATCGTCCGCCATCGCGCGGGCAATCGCCGCGCGTGCGTAGCGCGCCACGAACTGCGGCCGGGGGCAATCGCCACGCTGCAGTGAGTCGAATCCCCGTACCGCCGCCGCCACGTCCCCCGGGGCGAATACCGCCGAATTGGCTACCTCCTCGTGCAGGAAGCGCGCCGCATAGCCAGCCACGCCGGCCAGTATGGGCTTGCCCAGGGCGGCGTACTCGAACACCTTGGACGGGAGCACTTTCTCGAAGGCACGTCGCGCCCCGAGATGCAGAAACAGGACATCCGCGGCCTGGTACGCCTCGAGCAGCACGGAGCGCGGCACCGGCGGACGCAGCTCGACGTTGTCGACGCCGGCGAGGGCGCGCTCGAGCGCCGCCCGCCGGCCGCCATCGCCGATCACGACGAACCGCGCTCGGCCCTTGAGGGCTGCGGCGAGGCGCGGCAGGACCTCGTGCAGCCCCTGCCCTTCGCCGATGTTGCCGGCGTACAGGACCACTGCTTCTGCTGCGCTCCGCCCCCGCGTCGCTGCCGCGGGCGCCGCCACGACGAATTCCTCGTCCACGCCGTTGCTGAACCAGGCGAGCGGACGATCGCCGTAGCGACGCCGGAAGTAGTCCTCGAATCCGCGCGACACGAGATTGATGCGGTCCGCGCGCCGCATCGTCCAGGCCTCGACGCGCGAGAATACCTGCCGGGTGGGCCAGGCGAGCGGCGGCGGCAGCACTTCGGAGATCGTGTCGACGAACAGGTCACGGATGTCGAGGTACAGCCGTGCCCCTCTGCGCCGCGCGATCCAGGCACCGAGCGCCGCCGACATCAGCCGCGAGGAGGTCGCCAGCACCAGATCGTAGCGACGCCCGGCTACGTACGCCCGCGCCCCGCACGCGAAGGTGAAGAAGGCGCGCGCCTGTCCGGTCATGTCGCTGCGATGCGTAGGTAGTCCGATGCGCCTCACCTCCAGTCCCGCGCTCACCTCGAGCTCAGGCGCCTGAGTTACGAACGTCTGGTAGCGGTTGGGGAGTGTCGTCACCACGTCGATCTGCGTGCCGGGAGGTGCACGTTCGCGCAGCGCAGCGACCAGCGCTCCGGCGCGGAAGGAGCCGGCGGACAGATCCGGCGGATAGTAAAAGCTGACGACCAGTATTCTCACGGCCAGCTGAGATTCGAGGCCAGCGTCGAATGCGCGAATCGGGCGCTGATGACGGTGCTCGCGAGCGACACACCGAACTGTGGATGCCAGCTTGCGGGATCCGCGCTCACGGTACTCGCGCCCCGAAACTCGAGCCTCGCAACCTCGGCGCCGCTTGACTGCAGGGATACCACGTCGCCCGTTTCGACCTGCGCCGTGATGTCCGGGTGCAGATGAAATCGCGCCTCGGCACTTGCGAAGGCGCCGCTGACGCGATCCTCCACCTGCAGCGAGCGTGCGCTGAGCACCCAGCGACGCGTGTGCCGATTGTGGCCGGGCAGACGCGCATAACCGTCATGACTACCCTCCACCGTCACGTTCGTATCCAGGGTGGCGCCGGACAGTCGGGCGTGCGCGCGGCGCGCCACGCGGAACCCATCCCAGACCTCACTCGAGTCCCGGCCGTCGACGACCACCGTGTTGTGAGCTGCGGTGCCGCGTTGCCGGCTTCGTTCCAGGCCGGTGCCGTACTCCGACACCCCGGAATTCACCAGCACCCGCCTGCCGGCAAGACTGAGCTCGAAGCTGAGCGTGTCGGCGTGCGCGTGCGCGGGCAGGTAAGCGGGCCCGACTTCCGCACAGTCACAGATGAGCTGTGCCGAGTCACGGCGCGCCCGCACGTAGCCGCTCGCAGCGAGCACGATAAGGGGCGCATCGTGCTCTGCGGCTGGCCCGAGCGCCAGGCGCCCTGCGTAGGCCTCGAGTTGGGCTGCGTTGCCAGCGACTCCGAGCGCGCAGTCGTTGAAGAACGCGATCTCGCCGTCCGGGTGACTCATGACAAGCAGCCAGCGACGCATGCGCGCCACGCAGTCGTACCAGCCAGCCGGAACGTCCCGTCGATGGGCGTGCAACAGATTGATCAGGTCGAGCAGATCCTCGAGCGCCAGCGCGTGATACATGACGCTGAGCTCGAAATGCCCGCCGTCGGCGAGCACCTGTTCACGGAGCTGGCGCGCGAAAATACCTAGACCGCGGCGATACCAGCGCTCCGCCTCGGCGCCCTCGAAGTAAAGGCCCGCGTGCACCAGTGCTTTGGCGTTGGCGAGCAGGTGATTGCCGAGCAGATGATATTCGAGGCAGTCCGACAGCCAGCGGGTCTGAACTGCCAGGCTCTCATCGCAGCGTGCCGGCAGCGTGTTGCCGCGCGCGGCCCACTTCACCCAATTCACCAGCCGCCGCGACACCGGGTAGGGATCCCAGCCGTCGCCCTGTCCGGGTGCGTTCTCCTCTACCCAGCGCTCGAGCAGTTGCCGATGCCAGCCAGCACGGGCCTCCGGGTGCTCGGCGTTCAGGTCATCGAAGTAGTGGAGGTGATAGCGCCACAGTTGCGTCATATCCGCCGGGTGCCAGTCACCGGCCGTGGCGCAACGACGCTCCACATTGAGAAGACGGAACGTGTCGACGGCGACGAGTGCGGGGGGTCTCTCCAGCGGTCGCTGGTAGGGGGCGCCGGGCTGGCGGCGTGCCGGCGCCGGCCGCAGATCCGCGCGCGGCCGCTGTATCCGGCGCCACGCTCGGGCGGCGATCTGGATGGGTCGCAGGTGACGGAGGGTGTGGAAATACAGGGCCGGCGTAGTCAACGCGGCCCCGCCTCGCCGAGCGCGATGACGACCCGGCTGACCTCGATGAGTTCCGCGAACGGGATCGGCGGCTCGCCACCGCTGCGGACGGCACTCACGAACGCCTCGACCAGCGCTCGCTGCCCCTTGTCCTGACGCCACCAGCGCGCGCTGCTGAAATCCTTCCAGCCAAACCCACGCAGGCGCCGGAAGTTGTCGAGCTGCAGCACCCGGCCGCCTGAGAACACCTCGATGCGCTCCTTGGGAAAGGCGCGGTGGCCGCTGGCAAGATAGTGGATCGTACCCGCCGAGCCGTCGGCGAAGCGCAGCACGAGCGTGGCGCTGTCGTCCGCCCCCGCGCCCTCTACCCCGGCTGTCTGGCGTTGCGCGTCGACGATCGGCTGGCCCGCAAGGAATCGCAGCAGGTCGACGAAATGACACGCCTCGCCGATGATGCGTCCGCCGCCGATTTGCGGATCGCGCGTCCAGTGGTCCGCTGCGACGGCCCCGGCGTTCACGGTCACGATGAAGCTCTTCGGCTCGCGCAGCCCCCCGAGCAGCGCCTTCATGCGCCGCACCGCCGGGGCGAAGCGGCGGTTGAAGCCAACCACCAGCAGCGGCCGCCGTCCTGCACCGGCCGCTTCCCAGGCGCTGGCAACCGCATCCACCTCGGACGCGGCGATCGCGAGCGGCTTTTCAACGAAGACGTCCTTGCCGGCCGCGAGCGCGCGCGTGGCGAGTCTCGCATGGCTGTCGTGCCGCGTCGCGATAACGACCGCATCGACATCGGCGGCTGAGATCAGGGCCTCGACGTCAGTCGTAGCGTGCGCGAAGCCGAACTTCCGCGCGCAGTGGGCGGCCGTCACGCCGCCACTGCTCGCGACCCCCAGCAAGCGCGCGCCGCTCGCCGCAAACGCCGGCGCCAGCACGCGCGTGGCGTAATTGCCGGCGCCGATCAACGCGACACCCGGCGAGCCCGTGGATTCCCGCGGGCGCGCAGCTACCACGGTCGTGAGCGTGCGCGCCGGCGGCGTGCCGTCTGACGGCGGTGGATACTCGAGCAGAATGCCGATGCAGGGCTCGGGCGAGCTCAGCAGCAGCTCGTAGGCGGCGGGCGCCGCCTCGAACGCGAAGCGGTGCGAGATCAGTGGCCGCACGTCCAGCCGGCGTGAGCGCAGCATCTCGAGAACCGCCTCGAAGTTGCGCTGCTCGCTCCAGCGCACGAAGCCTGCCGGGTAGTCGTGACCCCGCTCTTCATACTCGGGGTCGTAGCGACCCGGACCGTAGGAGCAGGACACCTGGAACGACAGCTCCTTCTGGTAGAAGTCGGCTCGTTCGAGCGTGAGCCCCGCGACACCGACGAGTACGATGCGGCCGCGCTTGCGGCACATCCGCGCCGCCTGGGTCACCGGTTCGTTGCTGTCGGTTGCCGCTGTGATCAGTACCCCATCGACTCCGAGCCCGTGTGAGAAGGCATCGGCGACCGCCAGTACCTCCTCGCCGCGCTCGACCGCCACCACGTCCGCCCCGAACTGCCGCGCCAGCTCGCGTTTACGTGCGTCCGGATCGATGCCGAGAACCCGGCAACCATTTGCCCGCAGCAGCTGCACGGCCAGCAGCCCGATCAGCCCTAGCCCGACGACAGCAAAGCTCTCCCCGAGCGTGGGGGCGGCGAGACGCACGCCCTGGAGCGCGATCGCGCCGACTACCGCAAACACCGCCTCGTCGTCCTGCACCTCCGCGGGCACGCGCGCACACAGATTACGCGGCACGGCAACCCATTCGGCGTGCGGACCGTTCGATACCACACGATCCCCGGGAGCAAAGCCGCGAACCTCTGCGCCCACGCCGTCGACCAGGCCCACATTGCAGTAGCCGAGCGCCAGCGGCTGCTCGAGTCGGCTGCGCACCGCTTCCACCGCTGCCAGCAGCCCATCGGACTGCATCTTGTCGAGCACCTGGCGCACCTTGTCCGGCTGCTGCCGTGCCTTCGCGAGCCACCCGGCACGGCTGAATTCGACCAGCATGCGCTCCGTGCCGGTGGAGACCAGCGAGCGCCTCGTGCGGATCAGCAGCCCGCCGCGCGGGATCGCCGGTGTCGGAACCTCGGCGAGGCTCGTGCTGCCGTCGGTCAGAGACTGCAGGACCTGCCGCATCAGCAGAGCCGGCGTACGCGTGGTTGGCCGTACATGGGCGGAGTGCGAGTCGGCGCGCTCACTTGACGGCCTCGATCAGCAAGAACAGCCCGTGGCCGGGCGCGAGCCTGCGCAACAGCGCGCGCGGCCATACGCGGCGCGCCAGCGTCAGCAGCATTCCACGATGGCGCTGGCCGACGGCCGACTCGAGTAGATCGCCGTGCGTCAGAACGACCTGCGTACGCACCGTCAGGAAACGTGCAAACAGGCGTTTTGCCTCAGGCACGCTGTACGCCTTGGTGCCGGGGCTCTCGAGGTAGCGGGAATAGACATCGCGCAGCGTCAGCCACGGCCGCAGACGCGCGAGCGCATAGCGTGCCCACAGCATATAACCGACCAGACTCCACTTGTGGTAGATCATGATGCGCGCGGTTCCGCCCGGGCGCAGTACGCGGCGAACCTCCTCCACTGCGCGCAGTGTGTTGGGAGTGTGATGGATGACGCCCCAGGAGTACACGAGATCAAACTCGCCGTCCCCGTACGGCAGATTCTCCGCATCGCCGACCGACAGCTCGGATTGCAGCCCGAACAGAGCTAGTCTGCGCCGTGTCAGGGCAACCGCGCGCTCGGTGAGATCGATACCGCTTAAGTGCGCGCCCGCCAGCGCGAAGCCCTGATGATCGGCCCCCAGGCCGACGCCGATCTCCAGCACGCGTTTGCCGCGCCAGGCCGCGAATTCCGCGAACCTCTCGATGTACGGCTCGAGCGCATAGCGCTGGCGGGCCTGGCCGAGATAGTCGTCCGTCCCCAGCCCCTGCAGGTACAGCTGCTCGCCGCACGCGGCCTGTTCCCAGAAATCCTGTACCGCGCTCTTGTCAGCCTGCGCCGTCAAGCACCAAGCCCTCGCTCCAGCCGGCGGCCCGTTACGCGCTCACGAAACGTCGACACCACAGCTCCAGGGTCATCAGCGCGAATATTGTATAGGCACCGTCCGCCCGCCCCGCACGGTCGTCCCGCAGCAGGCGCTGCACCGCGACTGGATCGAAAATCCCGCGACGCCTGAGTACGCTTGGGCTCAGAGTTTCCTCCACCAGCGGTCGCAGCTCATGCCGTAGCCAGCGGCGCAGCGGCGCACCGAAGCCGGTCTTAGGGCGATAGATGACCTGGCGGGGCAGGTACGGCTCCATGGCGAGCTTGAAGACCGCTTTGCCGACCCGGCCACGCTGCTTGTAACGGGCGGGCACCCGAGTGCTGAAGCGCACCAGGTCGATGTCGAGTATCGGGACACGCACCTCGACGCCCGCCGCCATCCCGGCGCGATCGGTGTAGTTGAGATTGTGGTCGGCGAGGAAGTGCTTCGTCTCGAGATACAGGAGGCGCTGCAGCCGGTCCGATTCCGCCGGTATCCGCGCCAGGCTCCGCAGCAGCGGCTCGGCGGTGTCCGCAGCGCGCAGTCGGAACGCAAAGTCGGCGGAGTACAGTCCCCGGCGCAGCCGCTCCGTGCTCCACCAGAAGTAGGAGATCAGACGCCGATCCGGCTCCTCGCCCGCATGTGCCAGCAGCTTCGTAAGCCGACGCAGCGCGGGGCGTGTCTGTCCGGCGCCCGAGCCGCCGGCGGAATCAGTAGCCAGCTCCTGCAGCGAGCGGCGCACGCGCTGCGGCAGCCAGGTCCAGAGCGGCTCGAGCGTGAGTGCCAGGTGGCGGCGATAGCCACCGAACAAATCATCGCCGCCGGCACCCGACAACAGCACCGGAATGCCCATCTGTCGGGCCCGTTCGGCAATCAATAGCGCGTTGATCGGTGCGGGGTCCGCCTGCGGCTCATCCAACAGCTCTACGATCCGCGGCAAGCGCTGGATTTCCGCCGGTTCCATCAACACCTCGACCAGATCGACGCCGAGATGGCGGGCAACCTGACGGGCATAGGGCAGATCCGCCGGACTGCCCTCCAGGTCCCTATCGTCCGCAAAGGCGATGGTGAAACAGGTGATGCGCTGCCCGGGCAAAGCACGACGCATCATGGCAACAATCGAGCTGGAGTCGAGTCCACCCGAGAGGAATGCGCCTACCGGTACGTCGCTCACGAGTTGACGGCGCACCGCAGTTTCCAGGTGCACAGCGAGCTCCCGTGCGCTCTCACCGAGGTCCTGGCCCGACCGCGTACCGTCGTAGGGCACCTCGTAGTAGCGCCACATGCTCTGCACACGCCCGCCATGAACGAGCAGCGCACAACCCGGCTCCAGCTTGCGAACGGACGCCAGCACGGTGCGGGGCGCAGGAGTCCATAGGTAAGCGAGTGTCTCGTGCAGCGCCACCGGATCGATCTCGCGCGACAGATCCGGGTCGCAAAGCAACGCCTTGATTTCCGAGCCGAACAGCAGCCCGCGCGATGTCTGTGCGTAGTAGAGCGGCTTGACGCCGAGTTGGTCGCGCGCAATGAAGAGCGCACCTCGAGAGACACCCGGGGGGCGGGCCAACGGCCGCGCGTCGTGAATCGCGAAGGCGAAGATGCCGTTCAGTCGCCCGAGCATCTCCACACCGTCGCGCTCGTACAGGTGCAGCAGCACCTCAGAGTCGGTCTCGCTCGTGAAGCGATGTCCGGCAGCCGCGAGCTCCGCGCGCAGCTCACGGTAGTTGTAAATCTCGCCGTTGAACACCAGTGTCAGTCCGCTTTGCATGCCACCGCCGGCGTCCGGCAACACCGTCATGGGCTGCCGCCCTGCCGCGGACAGATCGATGATGGCCAGGCGCCGGTGACCGAGACCGGTTGGAGGCTGGTCGGGAGCGATTAGAAGTTCCATGCCCTCGCCGTCGGGGCCACGGTGGGCGACTGCCTCGGTCATGCGCTGGAGCAGCTCCGCGGAGAATCTGCCCTGGAACCCAACGATGCCACACATCTCAGGTGGCACCCTCGTCGACACGCGCAGCCGTAAGCAGCGACAGCACCCCTTTGATGAACACCTCGTTGGAGAATGCGCTCTCCACCCTGGCTCGCGCGGCTCTCCCGAAGCCCAAGCGCACATTGCGATCCCGGAGGAGACGCTCGAGCGCATCCGCCAGCGCCTGCGGATTGCGCGGCGGCACCAGCAATCCTGACACCCCATCCTCGACCAGGTCGGGCGTGCCCCCGACGCCGGATGCGACGACCGGCAGGCCACAGGCCATCGCCTCCAACACCGCGACGGGGAGTCCTTCGGCCCACGATGGCAACGTGAAAATGTCCGCGTCGTGATACGCAGCGAGGACTTCGCGACGCGAATGGAGTGGGCCGACGGCGTAGACCACGTCAGCCAGCCCCGCGGCCGCGACCCTGACGCTCACTGCGGGCTCGTTGCCATGAAACGGTCCCACCAGCCTCAAGACGAACCGGGTGCCTCGGTCCCTGAGAATTCGCGCCGCATCGATCAGATCGAACACGCCCTTTTCCGGGATAAGCCAGCCTACGAACAGCACGGTCGGGGTTTCGGACAGCCCACGCTCGACCGGCGTGAACTCGTCGCAGTCGACGCCGTTGGGCAGCACGACGTAGTTGCCCCGTGGTCCAATCTCGCTGTAGAAGCGCCGCCAGCTCTCGGTCTGTACCAACACGACTTGGAACCCTTCCAGCAGCCAACGTACCAACTTGCGCAGTGGCGCGGCGAGACTTTGGTAGAACTCCGGAAACGTCCCGGCGACCATCATTACCATCACGGGCACGCCGCGCCTGCGCGCCATCAACAGCCATAACCCCTTCTCCCAGAACGATCCATGCGCAGAGCAGAAGACCAGCGCGCAACTTGGCCGGCGCCGTAGTCGTCGATTCAGCTCCAACAGCAGTCTCGCGGGGCGGATCAGCCGTCCGAGCCAGGTCTCCTCCTGTGCTTTGCGGGTATCGAGAAACTGGATGCTCCGCCCCACCTCCGGAGACTCGGCGAGCTTCGCAACGATCGTGGCGATTCCACCGACCGGCGGAGGCAGCGGCCCGATGACGAGTGGCCGCCCCTCAGGATGCACGGCCATCGCTACGCACGAGTTCCGTGACTGCGTCCGCCAGGCTCTTGTGTGGCGCCCATCCAAGCAGGCTGCGCGCACGGCCGATGTCTGCACATTGCCATGTGACACCGACCGACCGGCCCGTGCCGGGCGCAACCTCGCGAATCTCACCATGGTGTCCGGCGGCGTCCAGCAACCGGCGCACGAGCTCGCGGACCATCACCGCCTCACCCGATGCAACGTTGATGATCGTGCCGTTATCGACCGACTGCACTTCGACCGCACATATGATCGCCGCAACGACATCGTCTACGTGAACGAAGTCGCGATACAGGTCAAGGCGCCCGAGCTCGACGGGGTCTGCGGACCGGCGTGCGGGATTCTCGAGGATCCGCATGACGTTTGGGATGATCGTACCCGGCGCCATATCCGGGCCGATGAGGTTGAACACCCGGAGCGCGATGCACTCGAGTCCCAGACCCGGACCGTGTCTCACGGCCAGCAGAGTCGAGGAGAGCTTACTAATAGCGTAGGCCCCGCGGGGTGCCGGCGGCGTGTCCTCATCGACGCGCAGCGGCGCCTCGACTGCCTGTCCGTACTCGGCTGCGGAGCCGAGTTGAATCACGCGGGCTCCTGGCGCCGCCTTCGCCACTGCCGCCAGCAGATTCGCGGTTACCACGACGTGCGCCTCGACGCAATCGAGCAGCTCAGGCGACGTAGTGCCTGCGCAGTTGATGACGACGTCCGGACAATACTCGGCCAACATCGAGACCAGAGCCTCAGGAGCCCTGGCCAGATCGATTGGCCGTCCAGAGCCCGGTCTGCCGGCACGTCGCGACAAGGGCAGCACACTGATTCCCTTCATTCCGAGCAAGCGATGGCAGACGCGCGACCCAATGTATCCATCACCTCCGGCGACGACCACCCTCATGGCCGGCCCCCGTACCTGGCCGCAGGCATCAGCGCCACCACACACCTGCCAGATGCTGTTTCATCGCGATGAAGGTTTAATAACGCCCGGAACCCCAGGCGCGATGGCCGGCGCCCTGAGTGAGCACCCAGAATGGCCGCAGTCAATGCGAATCTTTGGACAAGTTCTTGATCTCGTCCGGGATGTCCCCGATGAACACGTTGCCCAACCCGGTAAACACCGATCCTAACTGGAGCCGGTATCCCTCGCGTAGCGTCGAGCCGCCGTGAACCCCTCGGGTGTCGGCAATTATGATGTCGCCGGCCTTCCCGGTTATCTGCTTTTCATGCGCGCAAAGATTACTGAAGTCGTTTGCCAGATGTGCGAGCTCGATTCGCCCGAAATGCGCGTAGAACGCCTGATATTTCTTGTTGTACTTGGAAAATTCCAGGAGGTCGCGCAGAACGCGCCAGTCCCCTATGTTTTGAGTCTTCCCGCAATACACCAACGGGCCGTTCCGAGGTCCGACATCGTTCAACAGCAACCACACCTTCACTATCCGGAACGGCGAGTCGGAGTGGTAGCTCGTATTCGGTTCATACCAGTCGACCTTATTTTTGTATTCTACGTAGACGCTTGACTCGTTTGTGTTCCCACCGAAAAAACTCCCCACGATGTCGCAGATCGTCTCGTTGTGAAGGAAGCTGAGCAGCCCGGGATGACTCAGGTGGGCGTCCCACCGTCTGATCACTCCACTTACCAGCTCAAAATTGGTTTTGCGTTCCAAATACTGCTCTTGAATGTTCCTCATCGAGACAAGCCCATGAGTGGTTACCAGCTCATCGCACCGCTTCGATGCCCCATCCATGACTGGCTTTAGATCATCGTGCCATTCGCGGATCATCTCGACGGGAAACTCGCCGCTCACCACGCAGTACCCGTGCTCGATCAGGTCGTCAAGGTACTTCTGGTTCTTGTGGTTGCGGGTTGCCACCGGCTTGTTGATGGCGTCATCTCTTTCCAGATACTCACAAAACTCCCCGATTACCCGCTCATCAAAGAAATAATTGAACCCTTTGCTCCTCAGTTCCCTCAAGTCCGTTCTGACCTGACGAACTCCCAGCTCGCTTTGCCCTCTCAGGCTGTTTCTCGTTCGAGAAATGAGGCGGAAGACCACCGGAGGGAGGAGCAGATAGCCCAGCTTGACGAGGTTCATGGCGGCGTTGAGTTATTGACGATGGCGTTGCGGATACCAGCCCACATCTGCCGCGCCGGGGCTACCCATTGTCGCTCTGACTGACGAACGAGATCACGTCAAAGCTGCCGTCAAGCATCGGGAACTCTGTACGGGCAAATACCTTGGCTGGAAAAAACCCAGGCAGTCGATCGGGGTTCAGCGTCGTGCGAGGATCGAAGTTGTTGTATGTAAGCATTGCCACCCGCATACGATCGAAGCCTGGAAGCGCGGCTACACACTGCGCGTAGTTTGCGATCACCTGCTCCGGCATCTCGACAAACGAGTGGGCGTTGTAGAGCAGGTCGACACTGGCGTACAGGCGCTCAATTTGCCACGGCGCGATTGCCAGAATCTCCAGATCGTCACCCTTTGAGAATTCGATTCTTGTCAACCCGCGCGTCTGGCGATAGTCCCTGACGGAGGCGCCGTACATCGCCCGCAGATACTGCGTCCCGACGTAAAGGTTGGGCGGAATATCCAGGTAGGCGATCTTGCGGAGCCCGGGGTAGTTCTCCACCAGGCAGTGCACATGTGCCCCGAATCCCCCGCCGATCTCGAGTATGCTGGAAATGCCCGTGAACGGGCAGGTTCTGGCAACGATGTCGTGCTGATGCAGGAGATTCAGGTAGTAGGTTGCGATGCGTTGGTCGCCTATCACTACCTGGTCGAGGCACCCGCCGACTAGGGACGGCGGGATGCGGTAACGCTGCGCGAGCTCGAGCGCCCGTGGGCTGCTGCCGAGCACGAGGCTCCTCAGGCGGCGGGCCTCGGCTTCGTGAGAGCGCGTCAGCGAGACCTGCGCATCGAAGAGCGTGTTGAACGGAAAGACCGACGTCAGCAGGACGCGCAGGGCGGTGCGCAGTCCGCCCCACAGGTCGTAGCGTACGTCGACGTGAGCCGAGTCGGTGAAGCTCAAACCGATCGACGAGCTCGCTCCGCGAAAGTCGCCGATCCCCTGGCGTCGAATCTGGCTGGTCGTGTTCCTGGTCTTACGACTCCAGTACGCGCCCGGCCGGTACACTTCGCTCTGGAGAGCTGCGTCGCGCAACATCAGCGCCAGCAGCGCGTCATCGTCCGCCAGGCTCGCGGCGCACCCCGTCTGCATGCTAGGCCTTGTCATGCTGATAGAGTGCATGCCGCTTGAAGCGCAAGGCTGGCTTCTCGACCGCGCGCCAGGAACCGTAAGCCAGCAGCAGCGTGGCGGCAATCGCGATCAGGAAGCTGCCGGTGCCCGCACCCATGCCGATCGCAATCAGAAAATTGACTATCGGCATGTGATAGATGTACGCGCCGTAGGACAGGTCGTTCCTGCGCAACAGCCTGTCTGCGAGCCCGGCGCCGGAAAACGCCGCGGCAAACGTCACAGTACACAGCGCAGCGGAAAGCGCCGGGTTCACATCATTGCCAAGACTCCAGCCGAGAATGAACCGGCACACCCAGGCCAGCACGGCGTAGACGAGCAGCAGGGACGCGAATCGACCACCGAGCCAGGCGCGAAACATCTCGAAATGCCTCTGAAAAACCACCCCGATGAGGAACAGATAGAACCAGGGTGCGAAAGATACCCCGACGAGCTTGTACCAGTCCGCGTCCGCGTAGCGGGCAGCGCCGGCCGAGTAGGCCAGGTTCACTGCGACAAAGGCAATCAGTATGCCCAGCAGCGCCCTGCCCGGCCGCTTGCCGGGTGGGTTCGCCAGCCGCAGTGACGCGTACAGCAGCGGAGTGAGCACATAGAACTGCAGCTCGACGCTAATGGTCCACATGCTTCCGTTGAGCACTCCAACACCGTAATCCCGCATGAATTCCGGGTTGTAGAACTGAATGAACGACAACTGACCGACACCCCAGAGCAGCGCCTGCAGTGGAGGAACCTCCTGCCGGGCGAAGTACCCGCTGATCGAGACCAGCGCGAGGGAAACCGCGAAGCAGACAATAAGGGCAGGATAGATGCGCAGAATCCGATTGAGCGCGAATTCACCGATCACCGGGTTGTTCTCGTAGGATCTGCTTATGAGAAATCCGCTTATGAAGAAGAAGATCGGTACGCCCGGGAACAGACTCGTGAAAACAAACAGTGGCCAATGACTGTGATCGATCCCGAAATGGTGCGCGCAGTGGTTCACCACGACTTGCAGCGCGGCAACCAGACGGATCAGGTCGAAATTGTTGGCCTTGGGCATGGTGGCCCGGCGAAGCGTCGTCAGCCGCGGGTTTTAGCGTAGTCGCCGGTCAGCCTGGCAACCCAGACCGGATCGGGGCTGTCTGCGGGCGAGCTCCGCCGCAACAGTGCAAGCAGCGGGACCGCGAACAGAAAGCTGTACAACGCGGAATCGAACAGGGTCATGCGCTGAATCACGAAGGAAACCATGGCCGGAAAGCTGATGCAGACGCACGCAAGTGCCTTGCTGGTCTGGCCACGGCGCAGCACCGCTCGCAGCCAGCATAGCGTGTTGACCGCCAGAAACGTGGTGTAACCCAGAAATGCAGTCAGCCCGCCGATCACCAGGGCATTACCGATCGAGAAATTTGAGCCGATGAACAGCCTGTCGGACAGATCGGAGAGCGACTGACCTTTGAGGTCCATTCCCAGCGGGGCGTGAAAGACGATCTCGAAAAAGTGACTGAAGAACAGCGTTACGTTCTCCTCGCGCGTGGTCGCGGACGCGCCCTTCCCTTGGTAGGTTTCGATGAACAGCCCATACAATGCCGCGGCGGCGATTGCGAGCACGAGCAGGACGCACAGCCAGATCACCAGCTTGGTGACGGCACTCCTGTTCCTTGTTTGCCAGTAGGTGAAAGTAAGCAGCAGCACGACGAGCCCGATGTACCCGCCCAACGACACCGTAAGAACCATGCACGCGAGAAACACTACTCCCCCGAGGATCCGGCGATGCATCAGCGCGTGCGCAAGCGCGGGCAGCAGGTACATGGCATAGGTTCCGGGCTCGGCAAAGACACCGTACATACGCTCGTATACCGGTTCGTTCGGATCGTCGAGCCCATGAAAGATCGTGAGGATTCCCTTCAGGAACTCCCCGCGGGAGGTCTTGATCGCCGTGGTCCCGAGAAAGCCGAGGAAAACCGCCGCGTATTCGATGAGAGCTATGATCGAAACGATGAGCATGAAGCGATAGAACAGCCGCCAGTAGTGATCGGGATCAAAGCCGCGCGTGAAGGGCACCGAGAGGGCGGCCGCCCACGGCAGCACCAGGCCGAGATATCCGAGCGAGTCCAGGCTGGCGCTGCGAGCGATGTTCACGAGGTAGCCGATGATGATCAGCACCACCGGCAGGCAATAGAAGACCAGAACACGCTCGGACATCCGGCCGGCGAGCGTGCCCAGTGAGCAGGCCAGCAGCGCGGCCAGCGCCAGTGTATTGACTATCCTCGCCACCAGACCGATGCCCAGCGTATCGGGGATGATCGAGACCTGGAAAATGGCCACCACCCAGAAGACCACCGACCAGACCCGCAGGTAGCGGCTGCTCATGCTGAAAAGAAGCCGCGTGTGATGCGGTTGTTGAACAGGCTCAAGGGATCTGCCACGAGCGCCGTGCATGCCACGGCAGCCCCGTCCAGCAGGCGGCGGCTGCGTGCCAATGCCGCGGCGTAGCGCACTCGTGCTATCGCGATCTCCTCCCGGTTCCTGCGCCTGCCTTCGCGGTCGAGAGCGAGCCGCCGCCCCGCTTCGATCATCGCGTTGAGAAGATCGCGCGCGACCTCGACGCGGTGCGTTGCCGACCGGGTCATGCTTCCCGGCGCCACCCTGAAGCTGCACAGGCGCTCGGCGAGCACCGCGAGCTTCCCGCGTCCCGCGAGGCTCAGCCAGAGCGCGTAATCCTGTGCAAAGGGCCTTTCCGGCGGATAGCCGCCGACATCCAGCGCGGCGGCCGCACGGTACATGCAGGAGGAATGGACGATCGGATTGCAGCTGCCCATGGCGTTCAGAATCGCCTCGGGCTCAGTCGGCGGACTCCACTCATCGATCACCCTGCCCCCGGCGTCGATGTAGTTCGCCCACGTGCCCAGCAGAACTACCTCCGGTTGGGCATCGAGATAGGACGCCTGCTTCAGCAAGCGCTCGGGATGCGCCACGTCGTCGGCGTCGAGAACTGCTATGTATTCGCCGCGCGCCCGGGCAAATGCCTGCCGCAAGGCCGCCGTTCGTCCGATATTCTCGGCGAGCCAGGTTACCTGGACACGCGGGTCGCGCAAGCGCCGGAGAATCGCCGCGGAGCCGTCGGTCGAGCCGTTCTCGACCGCAACCAGCTCCCAGTCGCTGAAGCTCTGACGTACGAGGCTGTCGAGGCTCTCGGCAAGATACGGCGCGGCATTGTATATCGTCATGAGCACCGACACGCGCGGCGTGCTCATTGGACGCACTGTGGAATTCATGTCAGGTGCCGGCAGAACTCGAGCGTTGCAAGGATCTCCGAGTTCACATCGGCAGCGGGGACGAATCCGGTCTGCAGCAGCTTGTCGATCCGATAATCGAGCTCCGCGGACGACTCGCCAGGTACGGGATCCGGTCGCGAGATCCCGGGACGGAATCCGTACAGCTCGGCACAGCAGTCGGCGATCCGTTGTGCCATCTCGATGATCGTCGGAGCCCAACGGCCGCCGACGTTGTAGAGCCCGTCGCCGAGCGCGGTGCGCGGCAACTCCACCATATGAGCAATGGCACGGCACAGATCCGTCAACGGCACGAAATCACGGTGTTGAGTTCCTGCGGAACGCAACACCATGCTCTTGGTCGTAACCGCCTGGCGGCATAGGTCGTTCACCAGAAGCATCCAGCAGTTAGCGCCGGCGTGCGCCGGCGGACCGAAGGAATTCGACACCCGCAGAACGACGCCATCGATCTCGGCGCGCTGGTGCGCGAACAGAACCACGTCTTCTCCCGCCCTGTGACTGGTGGCGTATGGGTGCAGTGAAGTCGTGGCGCTTGCTTCGGATATCGTGCCCAGCAGAGGGCTCGCATAAATGTGTGCGGTGGATATGTAGACGAACCGAAGGACCCCGGCCGCGATCGCGGCTCGCAGCAGCCGCGCCGTCGCCAGACCGTTGAACTCCAATGCCGCTAGCGGGTCGCTGACGGAGTCCTGCGCATTCATGCCCGCCAGGTGCACGACCGTATCGATGCCCGCGCATACGCGGCGCAGGGATTCGGACGAGTGCCAATCCATCGCCGCCACTGCGGCCGCAGGCAACCAGTCCGGCGGCGGCCTGAGCTGTCGCGACCCCAGCACCGGCTGAGCCAGTGTCGCACGCGTGAGGTACTGCGCCAGCCGTCCCCCTACGTATCCGAGGCCGCCGGTGATAAGGACTCTGCTGGAATTGCTCATGCCGTCGGATAGCGGGCCTGTCACCTGTGCTGCAGGTCCCAGTCGTACGGTATGCCGTTGTCGAACGGCGGCCTGCGCTCGATCTCACTGGGGTCGTGTGGCAGCGTCGCGCAGTTTGCGAGTATGGCCAGCTTGTCGCGCACGCCCTTGAAACCATTCCATAGCAGGGGCGGAACCGTGATCAGGCAGTAGTTTTCCGGAGACAGGAAGAATTCCTGGATCTGACCGCAGGTGCTGCTGCGCGGTCTGTCGTCGTAGAGCACGAACTTCACCTCTCCGTAGATGACCGCGTAGTTAAGCACCATGCGCTTGTGCAGATGCCAGGCTTTCACGGCTCCCGGGTAGACGCACGAGAAATACACTTCGCCAAATCTGGTGAAGACCGGCGAGTCCTCGCGCAGCATGTGCATCACTTTGCCGCGCTCGTCGAAGATCTGGCGCAGCGGGGTAACGACAACTCCCTCGATCATCGCAACTCCGGAAAATAGTCCTGGATCTGGCTTCGGGTAAGGTCCTCGGGCTTGGCACCGCCCAGCACCTCCGCGTACCAGCGAGCGGTCGCCTCCAGAGTCCGGTCGACGCTCCACCTCGGATACCACCCCAAGAGCTGGTGAGCCTTGTCGCAGTTCAGTTGCAACAGGGTCGCCTCGTGCTGTCCGGTCCCGGCTCCGGCAAACTCGATACTGCCACGGCCGGCATGGCGGACGATCGCCGTCGCGACGTCGTGAACGGTGCGCACCTGCTGCGTCGACGGCCCGAAATTCCACGCCCCGCCGTACTCGCTCGGCCGCTCGCGCAACAGCGCAGCCAGCAACAGATAACCG
Source organism: uncultured Gammaproteobacteria bacterium (assembly GCA_963804465.1). Taxonomy (GTDB): domain Bacteria; phylum Pseudomonadota; class Gammaproteobacteria; order Steroidobacterales; family Steroidobacteraceae; genus 13-2-20CM-66-19. The sequence goes on along the minus strand of CAWDQL010000007.1, from coordinate 21,739 downwards.
GACAGCGGCTCGAGCACATGTTGCCACGGGCGTGTCGCCCCGGGATTACGCAGGCGAATTGCCTGCCCGGCCTCGATCGCGCGAATGCAGTCCGGAACGATGCGATCCGGGGCCCAGTCGCCGCCGCCGATCACATTACCCGCGCGTGTGCTTGCCGCCCCGAGATTGGTCCGCGCTCCGTAGAAGGAGCGTGCGTACGCGGAAAAGACGATCTCGGCAGCGGCCTTCGATGCACTATAAGGGTCGTGTCCGCCTAACCGGTCGGTCTCGCGATAACCCCAGACCCACTCCACGTTTTCGTAGCACTTGTCAGAAGTGATGTAGACCAGCGAGCGCACCGACTCGCACCGCCGGATGGCGTCCAGCAGGTGCGCTGATCCCAGAACATTGACGTGAATCGTTTCGAGAGGATCCTCGTATGAAGGCCGCACGAGGGCTTGTGCGGCCAGATGAAACACGTACTCCGGCTGGAACTCGTGCAGCGCTCCGGCAATCGCGCCGGGGTCCCGGATGTCAGCCACCACATGTCTGATGCTCCTGGCCAGGCCGAGCATCTCGAAGTGGCTCGGACCGGGCCGCGGAGCCAGGCCGTAACCCATGACATCGGCGCCCACTTCCCGCAGCAAAAACGACAGCCACGAACCCTTGAAGCCGGTATGTCCCGTTACGAATACACGCTTCCCGGAAAACGAGCCGAGAACGGCGCCCATGTCCATTCGCAGAGGCTCTACCGCACCCACGGTGCCTTCCCTGCCTCATACAGTGAGTTCAGCAGCTGGAACTCACGGCTGGTATCCATCGGCTGCCAGAAGCCGTCATGCTCGTACATCATGAGTTGCTCGTCCTGAACGAGCCGACGCATGGGTCCCTGTTCGAAGACCAGATCCTCGCGGTCGTCCAGGTACTCGAACAGCCGTGGGCCGGCGACAAAGAAGCCGCCCGAGATGCGTCCCGCAGTAGCCTGCGGTTTCTCATTGAACTCCGCCACCCGACCGTTCTCCGTGGTTGCCATTTCCCCGAACCGGCCCGGCGGTCTGACCCCCGTCACTGTGAGTATCCGTCCGTGCGCCTTATGGAATGTGATCAGCCTCGAGATGTCGACATCACTCACGCCGTCGCCATAGGTGAGCAGGAAGTCCTCGCCGCGTACGTACCTGTGGATGCGCGCAACCCGTGAGCCGGTCATGGAGCGCGTGCCGGTGTCCGCCAGCGTCACGCTCCAGTCGGATACATCGGGCTCGCTGTGGTAGGAGACACCGGCATTGCGCCCGAACCTGACGGTGAAATCGCGCGTGTAAGCCTCGTAGTTGAGAAAGAAGTTCTTGATCAGGTGCCCCTTGTGGCCCACGCAGATGATGAACTCCTTGTGTCCAAAGTACGCGTAGCTCTTCATGATGTGCCAGAGGATCGGATAAGGTCCGATCGGGATCATGGGCTTCGGGATATCGTCGGCGACGTCCCGAATACGCGTTCCGTAACCGCCCGCAAGAATCACGACTTTCAAGATTGCTCCTCCGAGCCCGCTGCTCTCGAGCTGATCAGGGCGCTCAGCCGTCCGGTGTCGGGAGCCCTGGCGAAACGCGCGCGCACTCGCTCAATGCCGCGCTCGATCGCGTCTGCGGAAAGCAGGCCTCTGTATTGCAGTATCTCCCCGAGCGCATACCGCAGGTCTTCATCGGTGTCTCCCGGGCCTGTGAGTCTGCCGGCCAGCCAGGTCAACAAGGCCGCGTCATACCTGGGGGATGTCTCATCGATGAGCCGGCAGGCGCGCAGGCCGATTTCGCTGTCGAGGCGAGGGTCGAAGCGCCCTCCGGCGGCCCAGCGAAGAAACGCGCGCAGCATCAAGCCGAGCGGACTCTGCCTTGCGTTCCAGTCCGGATCCGCGTCCTGGGTCGTCACGCCGTAGGTGATGCGACCCGGCTCTGCCGAGAAATCCAGTCGCAGAGGTCTGTCGGCCGCAGCGATCTCTATGACGCGTTGGCGCCGCTCGCCATTGCGGATCAGCTGCACGCTGCAGGGTACGCTGCCCATTGCCAGTTTGAGCTCGAGATGCGCCCCGCCGCGCAGCAACCTCAACTCCTCGCATCGGTGGGAACTGCCCGGCAGTAAAGCGCCTACTATGGATGAAACGTGCGGCAACCAGTCTGCGAAGATAGGCAAGCCTGGGTCAAATCGCTTCTCATCGTTGTAGCGAGTCTCGACTCTCGGATCCTCCCAGCACACGCGCACCGATCTGATGTCTTTCTCGCGCGCGACCAGCGCCGCAAATCTTTCCACATACGCAGCGAAGAGAAAGACGTGGGCGGCGGCCAGGCGCAGTGAGCCGCTGCGAGCCCGGTCGACGAGCTGCTGGGCGATGGCAGCACTCAGAGCCATCGGCTTCTCGACTAGCACCGGAATCTCCGCCCCCAGCGCCCAGTCGACGGCCTCCTCGTGATCCCGCGCAGCATTCGCCACTATGACGGCATTCGCTTCCGCGGCGCGCCGCGGCCACTCGGAGCAGACGAGGACTCGCCGCTGCAGGCTGTGCGCCGCCATCCAAGCGGCCACCGCCTGGGAATTGTGACGCGAGTGAACGGATATTCCGATTGAGTCGGGAAGGATCGCGCACAGCTTTTCGGTGACAACGCACGCCCATCTGCCGCCGCCGATGACTGCAACCCTCTCGGGGCAGCACTCGCCGTTCGGTTCGCTAGTGTCTGTCACCCCGGGTGCCTGCCGGATCCGCAGCCGCGAAATCCGCTGCCTCGATGATGTCGATGATGGGGCCCGAGTAGCCCTGAGCTCTCAGGTAGTCATGGATCTCCTCGGGGATGTGCCAGGCCAGGTTCAGCAGCGGCTTCGTCTTATCGGGGCAAGCGAACAGCTCTTCGTCCGACAGGATTGGAATGCGCGTGCCCGGCAGATAGTGGCCGATCTTGAGCGATCCGGGCTTCTCGTAGACCGCCGAGATCGATTGCTCATCCAGTTCCAGCAGCTTCACCAGGATGGCAGCACGCCCCGGAAATGCCTTGGCTGGAAGCCGCCCATGCTGGTGGATCTGGGCGGCCAAAGCGCCGCGCTTCGTCTCGCGCCACCGCAAGACATTGTCGCGCAGGGCGACGAACCGATCGAAGAAGCGGCCTTCACGGCGCAGCAGCTCGGTACGATCCTCGGCAGCCGCGCCAGCGGCGCCGGGCGACAGTCCCAGAAACGTCCGGATGTTGCCACCATAGCGGGCCGGAAACTCGGCATGCAGAATCTCCACACCGAGGCTCCTGGCGATGTGAACGAAGGAACTGTAGCTGTAGCTGCGTGGGTGCTCGTGGTAGAAGGTGTCGAATTGGTTGCCTTCGAGCACCGCGCCGAGATAGTGATTTTCGATCACCACGATCGTATGCGGTGCGATCAGGCGCTTCAGCGCCCTGAGCACTTCGGCAAGATCCTCGATATGCGCAAACACATTGGTGAAGGCAATCAGGTCCGGCCTTCCGCCTAGTGCCAGTACGGCATCAGCCGCCGCCTGAGAGAAATACTCCTTGAGCACGGTATGGCCCTTGAGCCGGGCATCCAGGCACGCATCGGTCGGTTCGATGCCGATGGTCTCGGCCCCCTGTCGCCGGAAGAAGTCCAGCAGGCTGCCGTCATTGCAGCCGACGTCGAGCACCCTTTTCCCGCGCAGCGGACCGAAGCGCGCGACACAGGACTCCACGAGTCCTGCCATCCCGTTCAGCACGTCGGCGGTGAAGCGCGCCCGGTAATGATACGAGTCCGGGAACAGCTCTCCCTTGGGAACCTGGAAGCGCTGGTGGGCGGTGAGACACATGCCGCAAAACAGTATCTCGATCGGATACTCGCGACACCGCCTGCTCTCGCCCAGCCGGACAAGATCGTCACACATCGGGTGCGGCCCCAGGTTCAGGACCGAAGCGAGCTGCCCATTACCGCACACCTCGCAACGCGTGATCTCCCGTACGTCGCTCATGCGGCCTTCCGGAGCAGCGCAGCCTTGGCAAGCAGCAATCGCGACTTCCGCAGCAGGAAATTGCAGAGCGACAGGTAGAAATTCGGATACAGACAATTCGAGACAATGAGGCGCAGCGGCCTCACGTAGGAAAATCCGGACACGTCCCGGTGAACGAACATCGATCCCAGATCCGGGATGAAGTTATTGAGCGCAGAGTTCCTGCACCTCAGGTACTGCAGGTACGGAAGTCCGTTCTTTCTGTACTCATCGAGTGCCTCGACCAGGCGGACACTCTTGATCAGAGGATACATTGGCGCCCATTCGCGCCCTCCGGTCAGACATACGCTCAGGGGCGTGCTGCTGAGATACGCTCGCGAGCGGGCGAATGCTCTGGAAAATATCTTTACGTGCGGGAACGTATTGTCGAAGTGCGAGAACGTTCTCGGATCACGGATTGCAGCCTCGTCCAGCGCGTCGGCATTCTGACTCCAGTTCTTCTTCCTGAAGACCGCAAGAAACATTCCACCCAGGAAGTCGAAGGATATGCCGGGATTTATCAGCTCCATGAACTGCAGCTCGCCGCTATGCGGCCAGGAAGAGAAAGGCACCATGTCCCCCGGCAGGTTCGCGGTATCAAACGGCTGCGGGTGGGAAAAGACATATTCGGTCGTAAGGTGAAACGCATTGATGAAGAAAAAGTCGACGCCGGGGTGACCGGCGATCAGTTGCGAGAGGTCGGACAGAGCATGTGGCAGAAGCAGGTCGTCGTCTCCGATGAGCCAGACGAACTCACCTTCGGCCATATCGACGACACGAAGAAAATTCCTGGCTACGCCGAGGTTTGCCTCGTTGCAGGAGTACTTTATCCCGATGCTTGCCTGCGCCGCCCGCACCACCTCCCGCGTGCCGTCAGTGGAGCAGTTGTCGGATACGCATACTTCGAAGTCGGCCGCGCCCCGATTACTGTTGGAGACGATCGACTGCAGGCAATTGGCGAGACACCGAGCCCGGTTGTAGGTGGGTATGCAGACCGAGACCCTCACCGGAGGCGAGCTGGATGGCCCTATAGCTTGCGAAGATAGAATGACAGGTCGTCCAGCGGATACAGATGGCTCAGGTAGTATTCGTACCGGGAAGGCCAGCGGTTCGCGAGCTTCAACATCAATTGCTTGGTCCAGCGATTCACCAGGGTCTCGTTGAACACCACCTTCTCCAGCTTGAATCGCGCCTGCGTGTACTCATAGCGAGTGCAGATCTCATCGTCGGGGTCGAAGTACGCGAATGAATTCACCGTGAAGAAATGCCGGTGGGTCGGATCTATGCTGGCCCAGGTTGACCTGAAGTACGGAACGATCACCTTGACGAGCCCGCCCGGCTTGAGGAGCCGGTGAACTTCCTCCATGACGCGGATCACATCCTCGAGGTGCTCCAGCGTGTTGTCGAGGTACACCTCCTCGAATGCCGCATCTTCCAGGGGATACGGAAACACGTTCAGATCGTGAATAACGTCGGCGTCGCTCTTCCTGTTGAAGTCCACGCCCAGCGCACCGTGCCGCTTCTTCTTGCCGCAGCCCAGATCGAGTATCCGGGACTTTTCACTGGCGGAATGCATCTGGAATCAACCGGCGCGCGCGGCCGAGGCCGACTCGACCAGCAGTCTCTTCAAGGAGCGCACCGGCCGGGCGTCGCTCCTGGCGTACTGCTCTGTGAATTCTCTCCGCGAACGCTGCACAGCCTCACTGCTCCACCAGCCGCCGACATCGTCCCACACGGCGGCCAGCTTGCGCGCTGCGCTCTGCGGCGTTTCGTGCAGTATCCCCGCGCTGGCGAGCAGCTGGTAAAAAGGCACCGCCGAGTCGCGCAGGTGTGCCAGACCACCACTCCAGAAGCATAGCGTCGGCGAATTCAATGACAGTGTCTCGAGAATTCCCGTCGAGTCGTAGGAGTAAATGACCACGCGGCTCTTGCTTATCAGAGTCGCGATCGGCGCCGACCCGTCATCGAGAGCGATCTGTGGCTCTCTCCGGCGCCAGCGGTCTGCGTCGCACCACGGCGATCTCCTGTGCCCGGCAGCCAGGCGCACGGTGGTCGCTCGCCGTACCGGATCCGGCAGGCTGTCCACGAACTCGAACTGCTCACGTTGATACGTCGAGAATTCAGGGTACGGGTCCCATGGTGATACCAGATGCGGCAGGCAGGTCTCGATGAGTAATGATCCACCCCGCGGGTTCCAGGCACCACGTGGGTGCCCTGCGGTCTTGAAAACGAACGATGGCTTGCATCTGCGCCTTTCGTCCCGCCAGCCCCACGTCAGGAATGCATCCGCGGTCTCCACGCACTCGGTCTCGGACGGGCAGTAACGCGCCGTGCCGTAATTGCTGCCGTGCTGACCGATGATGTATGGACGGCCCTCTTCGACCTTCTCGGCGGCCCACAACTTGAACACCTCGCCGGTATCGAAGCTGCCGGAGGTAAAGATGAACTGCGGCTTTGCCGGCCAGCGCGCCTGCGCAACCTGGCTCTGCAACGAGCCGAAGCCCTCCAGATAACAGGTGGGCAGGAGCTCCACCAGCATATCGCGAACAAAGCCCGGGAATCCCGTGCGCCCGGAGGAGTCGAGCCGACTCGTCGCCCGAAGATTCGTGTCCACCGGGACCGGGCGCACCACCGGCGAGCGGCGGCGCCATGGTACCTGACCCAACAGCAGGCAGAGCATCGCAGCCCTGAGTGGCGGCAGGTAGCTGCTTATGATGAAGGACTCATCATCGCGCTGCAGGCACGCACGGGCGCCATCCGACAGCCTGCCCGCGGCACGCCGCTGCGAACCCCCGGCCGTAACCGGCTGACCCGCATCGACGGACCTGTATTCCACCGGAGCCTGCGAGAGGCGTAGCAGGATGCTGCCCAGCAGCCGGTTGTTCCACAGATCATCGTTGCACGCCCAGATGAAGCCTTCCGTGTCATGTCCCGCCAACTCGAGCGACGGACCGGTGAAGAGAATCGTGCCCGAGATCTCGTGCTCTTCGAGCAGCTGCTGGACCGCATGCCAGCGGTGAAACATCGCGCACGTGTAGCGATGGATCCAATGACCCAGCAGGATCCGCCAGAATCTGAATGACCTGCGCACGCCGTGGAAGCGGCTGAGAAATTGCGCCAACTCGACCAGCAACTCGCGGGACAGTGCTTCGATGTGCTCGAGGATGCGGATCCGTTCGCGCGAGTCGAACGACACCGGGCGCGCGACTGTCGCGTCCAGCCCGGTCCAGGCGCTCTCGCGATCAAATCGCCGGCACCACTCCCCGAGAAACACGATCGGGCGATCCGTTTTCCAGGAACGCTCGTCGGCGGTGGTGATGAGAAACCTGCCCGTCACGCGCTAGCCGACGATCGACCAGTCTGCCGGGGTTCCGCGGCTCACCGGCCTGACCACCCGTTTGCCCAGCAGATTCCCCAGATATTTTGGCGGCAGACCCAGTCCCGGGCGGATCGCCCTGAGGTTGTCGCGCGTGAGGACGTCGCCGGGCCGAAGATCTGCGCAGACGTACAGGCTGCGGCGAAAAAGCAGCGAGGCCTTCTCGGCTTCCGTCGGACCCGTGGCTACGGTTCCCACCGCCTCCCAGGCCGCCGTTGCCTCCGTGACGAGTTGCGCCAGCTCCTCCGGCTGCATCGAGAACTGAGAATCGACACCCCCGTCCGCGCGGCGCAGCGTCACGTGTCTCTCGATGACGGTCGCGCCCAGGGCGATGCTCGCGACTGCCGCACCCAGCCCGAGCGTATGATCGGACAGGCCAATCTCGCAGCCGAACACCTCGCGCAGGTACGGGATCGTGGCGAGATTCGAAGACTTCGGGCTCGCAGGATAGCTGCTGGTGCATTTGAGCAGAATGAGCTCGCCGCAGCCGGCCTCACGCGCGGCGCGCACCGCCTCGTCAATCTCGGCGAGCGTGGCCATGCCCGTCGATATGATCAGCGGTTTCCCGGTTGCTGCCATCCTGCGAATCAGGGGCAGATCGACGTTCTCGAAGGACGCGACCTTGAACGCCGGCACGTCCAGTGATTGCAGGAAATCCACGGCACTGGCATCGAAGGCACTGCTGAACGGCACCAGCCCCCGCTCCCTGGCGCGCCGGAAAATCGGCTCATGCCACTCCCAGGGCGTATGCGCCTGCCGATAAAGCTCATACAGGCTTCGACCATGCCAGGGGCTGTTGCGGTCGCTGATGAAGAACTCCCCCTTGTCATGATCGATGGTCATCGTATCCGCGGTATAGGTCTGCAGCTTCAGCGCCCGCGCGCCCGTCTGTGCCACCGCGTCCACGATGGCCAGTGCGCGCTCGAGAGAGCCGTTATGGTTGCCGGACATCTCCGCGATGATGAACGGCGGCGAATCGCGGCCGATCGTTACTCCGCCAATGCTGATGCTCACGCCTCATCCTCCTGTACATCGACAGCGGTCCCGGGCCGGAGCCGGAAGGCAACGCTGTCGGGTCGTCGCGGCGTCGCGGTCTCGAAATTTGCCCCCTGGAACAGGCGTGCGCTGGAATCGTTCCCGACAACCACCTCCGCCAGCAGAGTGATCTCCGGTGCGCGCTTGCGCCAGGCCGTAATCGCCCGCCGGAGCAGGCTCTTGCCCACACCCGTGCCGCGCACGGCCGGCTCGACGCTGATGTTGACGGTCGCTTCAACGCGACTCGGCTCGAGCTGAAACCGGACCTGACCAAGCGGCACGCCCCCGGTATCCTCACCGATCAGGATCACGCAGCCTGAATCCGCCAATTTCCCGGTGAACCAGCCGTGATGCTCTGCTGCGGCGATCTGGGCTTTGCTGAAGGAAAAGCGGCGCACCACTGGATCGTTGGCCCAGTCGAGCAGCAGCTGCTCGTCACTGCGCTCGACGGCGCGGACGCGAACTGCGCTCCGGGGCACGCCGAGCATCGCCTGCGCTACGCGACCGGTACCATAGCCGTCCGTCAGGCTCCAGGCGCGTCGGCCGCAGCTCGTCAGCCGTTCTGCATCGCGGATTGCCTGTGCCAGAGCAGACCGCCACATCCCCGCCGAGAGCGCGGCCGCCGGGCCGAGCAGAAGCACGCAACCATCGGCGGCCAGAGCGTTCGCGATTTCAACCTGGTTGTCCGCAATCGTCGCAATGACGGTGGGTAAGCCAAGGCACGCGTACTCCCAGGTCGTGCTGCCGCCCGCGCCGACTGCCAGGTCAGCGCGTGCAATCAGGCCCGCAAGAGCGGGCAACCGCCGGTGGATCGTGATGTGGGAATGCCCGCGTGCTATCGAGCGTACGGCGTCCATGGTCGAAGGATCGCCGCCCGGAATCGCATCCACGGCGATCTGCGAGAATTCCGGACTGGCCAGTGCCTGCAGGACGCTGACAATCGACCGCGTGGCGTCATGAGCGCCAAAGAACACCACCATGCGTCGCACCGCGGAATCTCGCGGTGGCAGAACCCGGCGCAGCTGCCGATAAACGGGCTGCAGCAGGGCGTAGCGAGGACCGAGCAGGCGACGACTGCGCTGCGGCAGTCGGCTGGCATATCTGTCCGCGCCGCTCGGACCCAGATAATTCTGGTCCAACAGCAGATCGGCCTCGTGAGGCCGATCTGCCAGATCATCGATCACCATCAGGCGCTGCGCGATCGGGCGCGCCAGCCTCTCCCAGCCCGCATCGAAGCCGTAGTGGTCTACGACCAGCCAGTCGAAGCCACCGCCGAGCGCCGCGCGAGTTTCGCCGGCATCCTCGGTTTGAGTGGCTTGCCGCGCCGGCAGTCGATGCACCGGATACCCGGCTTCTTCAATTTGCTCAATCAGATGCCCGGGCTGCTCTCTGCTCACGAATTCAACGGCCGCGCCTCTCTCTCGCAGCTCCCGCGCGAGCGTCACGCAGCGCATCAGATGACCGCTACCGAGGCGCGCGCCACTGTCGACACGAACGGCGACTGAGATACGGTGCACGCGTATGTGGCTTGCTGCCGACTAGCGAGGCCTGAAGAGCGGCTCGAGGGGCTTGCACAGCAGAGCCAGCTCCATCTTGCCGGCGACCGCAACCTTGAGGACTCCGAGCACCTCGTCGTAGGCCTCCAGCAGTCTCTGCACGTCCTGATCGGAATGTGCATAGCTCATGTTGTGTGTGCCCAGAGTCAGAATGCCGCGAACAAACATCTCCTGCAGGTATAAGGTCCTTATCTGCCACGACGTGTAGGGCGGCGAGTCCTTGATGATGAGGAAAGACCACGCAGGATGTCCTCCGACCTCGAGAAACGCACCGCAGTCGTGCTCTCGAATTCGCTCCACGAGTCCCTCCTGCACCTTGCGGCCCTGGGCGTGCAGATGCTCGATCACCGGTTGTTTCTGGATCTTCTCCATGGTGGCCAGCGCCGCCGCCAGCGACAGCGCCTCCCCACCGAATGTGAAGGAAAAGAAGACCTCCTCCATTTCCTCCATGAGCTCTGCTTTGCCAACGACCGCTGACACCGGGTAACCGTTCGCCATCCCCTTTCCGAAGGTGGCGAGGTCCGGAGTCACCCCGAACAGCTCCTGCGCCCCGCCCGCGGCGAAGCGGAAGCCGGTAATTACTTCGTCGAATATCAGCACAGCACCGTGCCGGTGGGTGAGCTCCCGCACCCCCTCGAGATACCCCTGCGCCGGGTAGGCCACGTTCATCGGCTCCATGATCAGGGCCGCGATCTGCGCAGGATGCTCGGCGAAGGTCCGCTCCAGGGCCGTCAGATCGTTGTAGGCGACCGCGTGAGTCAGGGCGCGTGTCGCTTCTGGAACCCCCTTGTCGCGAGCTGTAGTGCCGATGTACCAATCCTGCCAGCCGTGGTAGCCGCAGCAAACCACGTGATCGCGGCCGGTGTGCGCCCGCGCGACACGGATGGCGCCCGCGGTCGCGTCAGAACCGTTCTTGGCGAACCGAACCTTCTGAGCACAGGGAATCATCTCGGTGAGTTTCTCGGCGACCAGGGTCTCGACGGGATGCGGCAGCGTAAAGATGACGCCATCCTGCAACTGCCTGAGCACCGCCTCGTTGACGTCCTTGTCGTTGTAACCGAGATTCACGGCTGCGAGGGAGTTGACGAAATCAACGTATTCGTTGCCGTCCAGATCCACGACATGGGCGCCCTCCCCCTTCTTTATGAAGTAGGGTGAGACTCCGTAGGGGTACTGGGTCCTGCTCTTGCTGAATGTCTGACTGCCGAGGGGAATGGTGTTCTCCGCCCGACGCAACCACTCCATGGACGCGCGGTAGCGACGAGCCAACTCCTCCTGGCGCAGGGATTTCATCAGACCCTCATGCCGGCGGGAGCTCGAGTTCAGGGCGCGAAGTGCCGTGTTGCGCTTCAGATAGCGCATCACGTCCGCCAGGCCGAAAGGGCCGCGCGGCGACAGCACCCTGAAGATCTCCGTCACCACGAAAAGGTCGGCTGCCGTATCGACCGTCAGCCGGTAATCGGAGAGGTCCTCGTCGTTCTTGACACTCTGCAGACTGAACAGCTCAGGTCGTTGCCGGATGTACAGCGTGACGTGCTCACGCTCGGAGCTCGCCTGCGCTTCGATCGCCGCGCGCCGCAAGGCGGCCGCCGTCATTACCTCCACGTCGAGCCCGTCGGGGAAGGTGGGTTCGTGGGAGTTCGAGGTGTAGTCCGCCGGCGAGGTCAGATGCAGACTTACCGTGCGGTCAATGATCTCGGGGTCGAGCAGCGGACAATCTCCCGTGAGACGGACGTAATGGCGCGCCGGGAAGCGCTGCATCGCGGCCGAGAAGCGTGCCAGCACGTCCTCGAGGCTGCCCCTGACGACGTCCACGCCCAAAGCGGTGGCGTAAGCAACCAGGCCGTCATCCGAGGGGTCGGTGCTGGTCGCAAGCACCAGGCGATCGATCGTCCGGCATCGGCGGATACGTTCGATCTGCCAGCCGATCATGGGCCGCCCGAGAATCGGCGCCATCACCTTCCCCGGCAGGCGGGACGAGGACATGCGCGCCTGCAGGATGGCAACGACCCCCGGCGCTCCCTCCTCCTGCACTGGCCAGTAGGACGGATTGATAAAGCGCGCCTCATCGCAGCGCCAGTCTTGAATGTCGATGTTCCAGCGTCGCGCCCCCTCGAACCGGCGCGAGGCTGCAACCAGCGTGGCCTGACACTCCTGCAGCGAGGTCACGCCCACCATGAGCACATCGATTTCCGCGATGCGTTCCGCCCAGGCGAACGGCGCTTCCAGCATGTCAAGAGAGGCTGCTTGCACGCCCGCATGAATCTCCCTCAGGCGGGGGCGAAGCGAATCAAAAAACGGCGGCAGGGAGTCGGGGTCGAGGAGCAACAAACCCTGCAGGAATATCGATCGGGCATGAATTCCGATGCCCAGATCTTTCAGACGCTGCAGCTCGCCGCTCTGCAAGAAGCGTTGATCGAGGAAGTTCAACGGCACCTGGACGATGTCGGGCTTAACGTAGGGCGGCAGGCTACGTGTTTGCTCCGGATCGTAGACCGACAGGCCGATCTTGCGTACCAATCCCTGCCCCTTGAGCGCACGCATTCGATGCCAGAGCTTCTCCGATCCCGGCTTGAACACGTCGCGGATGCTGTGAAGCAGCAGCCCCTCCACGGATGACTGGCGCAGGTTCTGCAGCGAGACGCGAAAGCACTGCTCAAGATGGTCTGCGTCGGCATCGGTGACTTTCGATTCGATGAAATGCGGTGTCTTGGTAACCACAGCGAATCCGCCGCCGTCGACCGGCAGCGCTCTGCCCACTACCTGCTCGGAACTGCCGTACTCCGAGCCGGTGTCGAGCCAATGCACTCCGTGTTCGCCTGCGACCTTGAGGATGCGCGCCACCTCCTCGAACGGGGTCTGGCCGAGCGCATTGGCAATGCCGTAGTCGACTCCGAATTGAACCGTGCCCAGTCCGATTTCCATGATCGTTAGGGCCGGGACCTGTCGAGGATCAGACCATAGCTGTCGAGCGCCGCGAGAAGACTCTGCAGCGCTGTGCCGTCGCGCCTGGATCCGGTCACCGAGACGGGAGCGGCACTGTTGAGACGCGAGAACCGGCCTTCGTTGGTGATCGCAAAGAGCGTCCGGCCCGCGCTGTTCCTGATGATGAATTCCTCGTTCGCCGTATCGCCGGGGAACCCTTCGATGATCAGCGGACACTGTCCGGCAGCGGTCGCGCGCTTGATGGTCTGACCCGGATCGTACGCCAGGGCATTGCGGTTGCTGCCGTTGATGCAGCCGATGAAGCGATGGAAGTTGACCTTGCTGTTGTCGAGTATCCTGGTAACGGTCTCCAGAAAGCACCCGATGAAGGTCTGGGCGCCCGCAGCCGGATCGAGGCTCACGTCATGAGTGTTGCCTTCGAACCTGGCGCCCAGAATCGACATGGATTGGCAGCCGTTGGCAAACTGCATGCCGCTGCCGCAGCTTTCGCAGTTGCCACCCTGCCAGACTGAGCCGCTGCCGCCCCTCTCGAGCAGCAGGCCGATACTGCTGCGGTCGACACGCACGTCCCCCAGAGCAGTGCATCCCTCGAATATCTGCTGTGTCGCCTCGGTGGAGCCCGTGCTCGTTACGCGAAAGCCGATGTGCAGATGGTTCGTAACCACCAGACTGAAGACGTTGAAGAAGGAGCTGATATCGCCTCCGTCGATGCGCACGCCTTCCCCCGCACGAGCCGTCGATATCTCGTCGCATTCAATGTAGACGCGGCCGATGTAGGCGCCACAAGTCTCGTTGCATTCCACGCCTTTGCCGTTGCGGCTGGTGAGAATGATGGCGAGATCCATCAGGCCGCAGCCATGCTTCAATACGCCGCGTCTTGGACCCCCCAGACGGAACAGCGCGCTGCCCTTGCCGTCGTTCGCACTCCTCAATATCGTTGAGTGCATACCTGCACCACGAACCACAACGTACTCGGGAATGTCGATGGTACCGGCGGTGACAGAGAACACGCCGGGCGGAAGCTGCAGGGTACCGGCGCTCTTCCCGGACACGCGTGTCAGCGCGGCCACCCCTGAGTTGATGGCGGCGGTATTGCGTTCGGCCGACGCCGCGGAATCAAACCCGTAGCGGCGTACATCGGCGATTGGCAAAGCCGCGTAGCCGTCGTCGACCGGAGTTATTTTTGCGGCAATCTCGGCGGCGGTGCGCGGGTAACGGGGCTGACTGCCGGTGTCTGCCGCTGCCTTGGCGGGCAGCGCGGCGGCACCGGCGGTCAGGCCGATCAGGGCCTTTGAGAGGTCTCGACGTCGCATGTACGGATCTCCCGATGCCGCCCGCCCGCGCCGGCCCTATGCCAGGGCCCGCCGAAGCGCTGCAGCGACACGCTCGAGCTCGCTGCTGCTCAGCAGCGGGTGCATGGGGATGGTCATCGCCCGCGAATAGTATTTCTCGGCTTCCGGGTACTGCCCTAGCCGGAAGCCTCGACGCGCGTAGTACGGTTGCGTGTGCACCGGGATGTAGTGCACGTGGACGCCCACCCCGGCCTTGCGCATCCGCTCAAACACCAGCCCGCGGTTCATCGAGGTGCGAGCCGGATCGATCTGCACCACATACAGGTGAAATGCCGACTCGGTGTCCGGGCGCTGAAACGGCAAGACCAGCGGCAGGTCCGCCAGCAGCTCGTGATAGCGGCGGGCGATCTCGCGGCGGCGGGCAAGAAACTCATCGAGGCGCCGGTGCTGGCTCAATCCCAGCGCGGCCTGCAGATCCGTCATTCGGTAGTTGAAGCCGAGATCCACCTGCTCGTAGTACCAGGCTCCCTCGCCGCGGCACTCCATCTCGTCGACGTCGCGCGTGATTCCATGACTGCGCAGCCGTCGCATGCGGTCCGCGAGCCGTGCGTCATTGGTCAACGCCATGCCGCCTTCACCGGTGGTGATGATCTTGACCGGGTGAAAGCTGAACACCGTGATGTCGCTGTGGGCGCAGCTACCCACCTCGCTCCCCTGATAGCGTCCTCCGACGGCGTGCGAGGCGTCTTCTATGATCCTGATCCCATAGCTGCGGGTCAGAGCCCGTACCGCCGCCATGTCGCAGGACTGACCGGCGAAGTGCACGGCTACCAGCACCTTCGGCAGGGTCCTGGAGCGTTCCGCCTCCTGTAGCTTGCTCGCAAGCGCGCTGGTGCTGAGGTTGTACGTCTGCGGATCGATATCGACGAAGTCCACCTCCGCGCCACAGTAGCGGGCGCAGTTCGCCGAGGCTACAAAGGTATTTGGCACCGTCCACAGGCGATCTCCGGGTCCCAGCTCGAGCGACAGGCAGGCAATGTGCAACGCCGATGTGGCGCTGTTGACGGCCACGGCATGAGCGGCACCGACGCGAGCCGCGAGCGCCTGTTCGAAGCGCGGAACCATTGGCCCCTGCGTGAGGAAATCCGAACGCAGGACTTCCATCACGGCATCGCAATCGCTTTGATCGATGTACTGGCGGCCGTAAGGAATCATTCGATGCCCGAGGCCCGGTTGAAGCCGCGAATCTCATCGATGGTGAGGAAATGCGGATTTCTGCCGGAGTGGTACTCGAAGTCCTGGGGGACCGCTTGGCCTCTCTCACCAAGCCGGTTGATCGTGAAATCGACCGCGCTGGTGAACTGGATGGTAGGGCGGATCAGGTAGTGATCGGCGAATTCGAGCGTGAGATGCGAGTCATCCGCCGGACACATGATCTCGTGCAGCTTCTCGCCCGGCCGGATCCCCACCACCTTGTGCTGAAGCCCGGGAGCAATGGCGCGAGCGACGTCGATCACTTTGACGGAAGGGATCTTTGGGACAAAGACCTCACCACCGTACATTCGCTCGAAGCTCTTCAACACGAAATCCACGCCCTGTTGCAGGGTGATCCAGAAACGGGTCATGCGCCCGTCCGTGATAGGCAGGTGATCGTACCCCTCCGCGGCAAGCTTCCTGAACAGTGGCACGACCGAGCCGCGCGAGCCGACGACGTTGCCATATCGAACGACCGAGAAGCGCGTTCGATGATCACCCGCGTAGTTGTTGGCAGCGACGAACAGCTTGTCGGATACCAGTTTGGTTGCGCCATACAGATTGATCGGATTGGCCGCCTTATCGGTCGATAAGGCAATTACTCTCTCGACATCATTGGCAAGTGCCGCATGAATGACGTTCTCGGCTCCGTGGATGTTGGTCTTGATGCACTCCATCGGATTGTACTCGGCCGCGGGAACCTGCTTGAGCGCGGCGGCATGAATGACATAGTCAATCTTGCGCATCGCCATCGAGAGCCGGCTCAGGTCGCGTACGTCACCGATGAAGTAGCGCATACACGGCTGATTGAACTCGCTCGCCATCTCAAACTGCTTGAGCTCGTCGCGCGAATAGACGACCAGCCGCTTCGGACGGTAGCGCTCAAGCAAAGTCTTGACGTACTGCCTGCCGAAGGAGCCGGTAGCCCCCGTTATCAGGATAGATTTGCCGTCAAACATCCTCTTTTCCGTAAAAAACGCGACCGTCGGTCGCCAACATTCAGGAGCAGCACGGCGGCGTCAGGAAGGCAGAACCGCAACGGAGGTGGCCCGATCGAGCATTGCCTCCGGATCGCCTTCGGACACGATACGGCCGGCCTCGAGCCGCAACAGCCTGTCGCAGTGCTCCACCGTACTCATGCGGTGGGTCACGATGATGATTGTCTTTTCCCCATGCAGCGCACTCACTGCTTCCATCACACTGCGCTCAGTCGAGGTATCTAACGAACTGGTGGCTTCGTCCAGCACCAGCACTGACGGGTCGTGATAGAGCGCACGCGCGATTCCGATCCGTTGCAGCTGACCCCCTGAAAGGCGCACACCGCGCTCGCCGACCATGGTGTCCAGCCCGCGCGGCAGTTCCCTGATGAACAGCTCCAGTTGCGCCGCGCGTATCGCGTTCCATACCCGTCCCTCATCGGTCAGATCGTCGGCGACGCCGAAGGCCACGTTCCGACGCAGGGTATCGTCCGTCAGAAAGATCGCCTGTGGCACGTATCCGATTCGATTCTGCCAGCCGCGCAGATTCGCCAGAATGTCCAGCCCATCAATGCGGACGGCTCCACGGCTGGGCGTCAGCAAGCCGAGAATAATATCCACGAGCGTGCTCTTGCCTGCCCCGCTTCCGCCGATCAGGCCGACCGACGTTCCCTTGGCGATTGTCAGCCTGACGTTCTGCACCGCATCGCGCTCCGAACCTGGGTAACGGTAGCTCACGTCGTCGAGAACTATGGATTCATCAAATTTGACGGGCTGTGCAACCTCACTCTCCACTGGCGTCCCGAGCGTGTTCAACTCGTCGTGCAGGACGCTGATCGCCGGCAGCGCGTACCGTGTTTGTTGAACGGCCATCATTATCCTGTTGGCGGACGGCAGAACCCTGAAGGCGGCGGCGGCAAACAGCCCCAGGATCGGCACCAGAGCTCCGATCGGCTTGTTCTGTCCGATCATGACCACCACGAGTGCGGCCAGGCCGCACACCGCCAGCAGCTCCAGCCCGAATCGTGGAAACTGCTGCAGTGTTTGCTGTCGCGCGCCTACGCGAGCACTACCGAGGTTATGCTCCTGATAGGCAAGCAGGAACCGCTGCTCGCGTCCCAACAGCTTCACGTCCTTCGCTGCGCCGAGACCCTGTTGCAGGTGTTGAAGTCGCAATCCGTCATGTAACTGCCTTGCTTCGCCCCAGCGCCGCATGCGCTCATCCGTCACCCGATGGAATAACCAGGCTGCTGTGCCCAGGATGGTGACTACCACCAGCGCTCCAAGCGGCGCGACCACTAACAGCAACAGCGCGATGCCGAGGACCACCAGCAACTCGGTAATCAGGTTCAGGCCCGCCACCAGACAGGTCTGAGTGAACAGGTTAGTTTCGGTGATGCTGTTGCGAATGAGCTGCGCCGAGTTGCGTTGCAGATGGAAGACGTACGGCTGGCGCAGGTAACCTGCGAACATGCGATGAGATAGCTCAGCTTGCATGCCGTACACGAAGCGCATCTGTCGCCACGTCAGGAATGCAAGAAACAGCGACTTGAGCCCATACACGGCGACCAGGAGCAGCATGCCGCAGACCACCAGGGTATTTTGGCTCGGCTGTCCCAAATGCCGTATGACGCGGGCGGCCGCCGGATACCGCGCAACCAGATCGCCCTGGGTCATCAACGCAAACGCCGGAACTACCAGGCCGACTCCAAGAGTCTCCAGCACCATCCCGACGAGCATCAGCCCCAGCAGGATTGCGGCCGAGCGTCGCTGCTCGGGCAACATCAGCTGCCAGATCTTGCTAAGCGTCTGCATCCGTTTTAAGGCCCCGAAGTTTCACACGTCGATCGGATCGGCTCGCCCCTGCTTCGGGCACGCTACCGCCCTGCAAGTACCCGCGTGGGTCTCGCATAGGGCTGTCACCGTCCTTGCGCCTGCCGCGCAGGGAGCGACTCCCCGCGTCGGGAGTCACCCTTGATTGGGTGAGCCTGCTTCCTTGCGGATGCGCTCGATCTCCGCGCGCAGAGCGTCGTACTCTTCAATTTTCCTCTGCAGAAAGCGCAAGGTGACTCCGGCCTTCTCGTCTATGCCGCGCGGAGTCAGCAGGTACCTGTAGGCAATCTTGTTCTTGCTGTTCTTGAAGTTGATTGCCTTGATCCAGCCTTTCTGCACGAGTGCCTTGAGACAGTAGTTGACCTTGCCAATGCTGACACCGAGCTCGCGCGCAACCTCGCGCTGACTGAGCCGCGGGTTGCTTTCCAGCAGACTCAGCAGCTTATAGCGCACCTCGTCAGTCAACATGCTCCCGCCTGCCGTTCGCATCGGAGCTGCAGCCGCGCGCGCGCCGTCGACACGGGCAGCACGAACCCGGCGTCCACGGATACCGGGATGTCCTGCCCGAGGAGCCGCAGCAGGATGATCACGCGCTCCTCCCCGGTCGCGCGTTGAAACACGCCCTCCAGCCCGTCAAATGCTCCGGCAACGATCCGCACCTTCGCCCCGGGGGCCATCGGCCGTGCGTGATCGCCCAGTCGATGCAACCCGGTTGCGGGATCTGCCCGCGCCCGCAGCTGCCCGACAACCTCATCGGGAACGACGGCATAGTCACGGCCGAAACGCACGATCGAGGCGACGCCGGCGGTGGATTGCACGGGCGCCAGCGGTTGTTCGCCGACCTCGAGGCGCACGAACATGTACCGCGGGAACAGCGCCACCACCTTCTGCGCCCACTTCCCCCGGACCCTGAAAGGACGGACCAGCCGCGGGTAGTAGACGCTGTAACCCTGGCGCTCGAGATTCCGCTGCGCGAGGGGCTCACGGGCCGGTTTGGCAAGAACGAGATACCAGCGTGCCGCGCGTGCATTCGCTGTGGCGCCCGGCTCCGGGCGGTCGATCGCTTCGGGCCTGAGGGCTCTCGGCACCGCGAATCCTCGAGGTACTGCGTTCAGTGGTTGAACGCAGAGACTCTACGCACCCCCCGGAATGCTGTCAACCCGCGGGAATCTGCGTTGGCTGGTCGCGAAAGGCACGCCTGATGAAGACGAAGATCGCCGCAAGAAAGCCCCCCACGGCACCCCCCACCAGCGTCATGATCAGTCGCATTGGGCCGTGCTTTTTTTCGGGGACAACGGCGGGGTCAATGATGTGAAAGGCATAGTCACGCTGCACGTTGGCCATCATCGCATCGTTGAGCCGGTCCTCCATCACCTGATATATGGCCTGTTGCATCTCGACCGAGTTGTTCTTGGCCAGCTCCTTGTTCAGATAGTCGATGCTCAGATCTGCCTTCTGGATCGCTTCCGTTCGCAGACGATCATTGATCATCTCGATCATGCGATTGGCCCAACGGGCCGCGAGCTGCGGTGAGTACCAGTCGACCGTCATCGTGACCAGGCTTGTCTTGCGGTCCTGGGTTATGGTGCAGACGCTCTTCATGAAGTACTTGACCCCGTCCTCGAGCGTGGGTGGCTTCTTGTCGCTGCGCCAGCGGCCCGCCCGCGAGTCCCAATGATCCTCGAACAGGATCGGCATCAGATTCTCAGTCGTGATGAAACTGCGCGCGAAGGCCCGCGAGTTGAGGGTCGCAAACGCCTGCTCGGTGCGACCCCCGGCGGCCCCAATATCGATGCCCGCCAGCGATGCCAGCCCGCTGAGGTCCCCGAGACCGTGCTTACCGGACTCCTCATCGCTGACCGGCGCGATCTGGATCTCCGCGCGATAGACGTTTTGCATCAACAGAGCGATCACGGCGGTGATGAGGGCGCCGCAGAACCCTACCGACGCGAGCAGCCTCCATGACTTCCGCAGGACGGAGAAGATCGTGGAGAGGTTTACCGCGTCTTCCGCATGGGTCGGCGGAACGAGCAGAAAGTAACCACTCGGTGGCCCACTCATCACGGACTGCGCGGCAGCCTCGGACTTCACGTCGTTCATAGCCTCACACCGCTTGTTACAGGCCGCGCCCCGGTCGTAGCGATCAGGTTTGTGTGCTTGCTCAAGCTCGTGCTCAGAATTCGTGCACCGCGAGAACTGCGATCGCGACGTTATAGAGGATCTGCGATACCGCCTGCCACATCGGCAGAGGCGGCAGGTGCTCGGCGTTTAATGGCACCACGATGGTATCGCCCGGCTCGATCGCTGCGTTGGAGGATCGTCGGAACCAGCCGCTTCCGCCCCCTGCCACGCTGCCATCGGCGCGCACGATGTAGATTCGGCCGCCGTCGGCGCGTCTCGTCTCGCCACCGCTCATCTGGATGTAGGCATCCCGGGAGAGTCCGGGCCGATACAGGTGCGAGGTGGCTGTCTGCACCTCGCCGATAACCGTCACCTCCTGCTGGAACTTCGGCACGAGGAGCTGATCGCCGTCGCGGACGACGACGTCGTAGGAAGATCCGACTGGAGAGCGCTGGATGTGCGGCAGATCGATCACCAGCCGCCCGACCGCCCGCGCTTGGCGCAGCTGCGCCAGCAGTGTCTCTCCGATGCTTACGGCAGAGGCTGCGGCTGACTGATTCGCGACGCTCCCCTGCAGTGCGACGAACGCAATGTCGTTCTGCATGCGGGCGGCAAGCATGTCGAGTTCCTTCTGCTCGCGCTCGCGCAACTCCGTCCGGGTAAAGACACTGCCCTGGGCGAAGGCGTACTGCGTCAGGCCTCCGGCGCGCACCAGGATCGACTTCAGGGTCTCGCCCGGTCTGATGGAATAGGTGCCGGGGAACTTCACCTGCCCGCGCAGCGTGATGACGCCCCCTTCCGTCCAGGCCTCGACCTGCTTGATGCTGAGCGTGTCGAAGGGCTCGAGCGGCAGGTTGGCGGCGGGATCGCTGCGCAGCACTGCCGCCAGGTTGATCTGGATGAGCTGGGTGCGGCGTGTCTCGCCGTTCACCACCTCGGAGCGCGTCAGCTCCGCGGTGCCGCCGAAAGCGGAATCGCTCAGGCCGCCGCCCGCGCGGATCAGGTCGCGCACGGTCATGCCGGTTTGCAGCGGGTATTCTCCGGGAACGTTGGCGCGTCCCTCGATCCGCACCACTTCCTCCGGCCGGTCGATGTTGGACTGCAGCTTCAGGTCCTGGATCAGGGGGTGAATGACCCGATCGCGGCTCGACAGCAGATCGAAGACCGTGAGCCGGTCGCGGGGCATCAGCGCCAGGTCGGCGGCTGAGCCCGGCGCCCGCAAGGCTGCATCCAGATCGGCGGACAGCACTGCCAGATGCCGATCCGGCGGCAGCTCGCGGCGAATCAGGATGTAGTGCTGGTCGGCGTTCGGCTTGAGATCCGCCACCGAGCGCAGCACGTCCGTGAGCCGCATGCCGTCGTGGAAA
>CAWDQL010000006.1:0-261577 GCA_963804465.1 uncultured Gammaproteobacteria bacterium | reverse complement strand
GTACCCGTACCGATTGTAGATTGCGGTCACACTGCCATCCGAGTGTCCGAGAACTCGCTTGACGAGCTTGTCCCCTTCATCGCCCAGGGTTTCGGCTAGTCGTGTCGCAACCGTTCGGCGCAGATCGTGAGAGGTGAATTGCTTAGGAAACTTCTCCCCAGTGATCGCCAGAATCGCCTCAGGGAGACGAGTTCTATGAAACTTGGCAACGCCCTGAATGGGCGCGCGTCCGCCCGTGCTCGACAGTAGGTACTCACCTTTCCGCGGTTTCGGAATGCCTTTGATGATCTCGAGCACCTGCGAGACGAGCGGCACGACATGCACGTGATCGCTCTTGTACTCGCTGGCCGGGATCACCATAAGGGCCTGATCCAGGTCGAGCCAGTCGAAGCGCGCTGAGGCCCACTCGCTCATCCGACAGCCTGTCAACAACATGAGCTGCACATGGGTTCCGAAGGGATAGCCGATCGACTCGGCCGCCTGCCAGACGATGCGGGCTTCCTTCAATGACAGAACGACGTCTCTTTGCCTTGGCTTCGGCAGGTTCTTGTCGATCCTGCTGGCCGGATTGTCTTGGCGCTTGAGCTTCCCCTCATCAATGGCCCAGGCGTACATGTGTCGCAGCACCCCCATGGTGGTGCGAGCAGCCTCCACTCCGCCGATTGGGCCTCCGCGCTTGCCATTTCCGCGTTTGCGCTTGACGCGCGCCCCCTCCATCACCTCGCGTACGTGCTCGCGCGTGAGCCGCTCGGCCAGCTGGCGTCCGATCTGAGGGTTGATGTGAGTGCCGAATGCCAGCTCATACTTGCGGGCGGAATCGAGTTCCCGGGAATGAACATGCTGCTTCAAGAATTCCTTGGCGAGGCCTTCGACCGTCAAGCCACCTGCTGACGGAGCCGGGCTCAAGGTTTCCCGGGGATGCATTCCTTGCTTGGCCAGGTCAAGAAGCTGGGCTGCCTTCGCCCGCACCGCGCTGATCGAGACCTCCGGGTAACGGCCAAGATTCACGCGGTGCTTGCGACCGAGCAGGAGCCTCCCGCTCGGCTTTGCGCCCCCTTCGCCTGCGACGCGGATGAGAAGCGACCAGTTGGCCGTGCCACCGGTGCCTACTCGAACGGAAAGTCCCGGGATTGCCCCATCGGGGAGCGTCACGAGCGCACTCGGCGGCGAACGGAGATAAGATCTAAGTGCGGGGTCAGTCAGCCGTTTCATACTTGCCGAAAGGTGGAACCAATGCTGAATTCTACCAAATTGGTTCCAGCGGTGGTTCTACTTTCGGCGAGATGCTGCTGGACAGACATGATTTCGTGTGGATCGAAATGGCTTAAAATAAGCGCTTTCTCGGAACCGCTGGAAAGCCATATAAAGCGCTGGACGGTGAAAAGAATTTTCGGGACGTAGGAGTCGCAGGTTCAAATCCTGTCACCCCGACCAGATAAATCAATAATCTATGCGAACACGTCGCTGTAGGCGGAGCCCTACGCGCGTAGGAGACCCGGGGTAGGCCGACCCACTCACATCACTCGGCCGGCGCCTACCCTATACTGTCGCCAAATGGCGAATACACGGATATCCGCCGGACGCGTACGGCCGCTGTTGTGGGGGGCGGCGGTGTGCCTGGCGCTCCTTGGGGGGGCGGAGGCGGCAGCCGCCACGGTGCCGGCGTCGCAAGTCCGCGCCGACGACCCTCTTCTCGATGACCTCGAGGCGCGCACCTTCCGCTTCTTCTGGGAAACCGCAGACCCGCACACCGGCCTGATCCCCGACCGCTACCCCGGCCCCTCGTTCGCCAGCATCGCCGCGGTCGGCTTCGCGCTCACCGCCTATCCGATCGGCGTCGAGCGCGGCTATATATCGCGCGCGGCCGCGCGCACACGCGTACTCACGACCCTGCGCTTCTTCGCCCGCGCGCATAACGAGCACGGGTTCTTCTATCACTTCCTGGACATGCGCAGCGGCAAGCGCGCAGGCAACAGCGAGATCTCGACCGTCGATACGGCGCTGCTGCTAGCCGGCATGATCTTCTGCGAGACCTACTTCGATTCGTCTGATCCGCGCGACGCCGAGATCCGCAGGCTGGCGGAGGAGATCTACGAGCGGGCCGACTGGACCTGGGCGCAGCCGCGCGCGCCGGCGGTGGCGCTCGCCTGGACCCCGGAAGCGGGCTTCTCCACCAGGGATTGGACCGGCTACAACGAGGCGATGGTCGTGTACCTGCTCGCGCTCGGCTCGCCGACGCACCCCATCGGCGTACAGGCGTGGACGCAGTGGACCAGCACCTACGACCGCTACTGGGGCACACTCTACGACCAGACGTTCCTCGGCTTCGCGCCGCTCTTCGGACATCAATACACCCATGTATGGGTGGACTTCCGCGGCATTCGCGATCAGTTCATGCGCGACCACGGGCTCGACTACTTCGAGAACAGCCGCCGGGCCACCTACACACAGCGCCGCTACGCGATCGCCAACCCCAAGCACTGGGAGGCCTACGGCCGGAACGTTTGGGGCATCAGCGCCTCGGACGGCCCGGGACCGGCGAGCGAGAACTGTCTCGGTCAGCAATGCTCGTTCCTGACGTACGCCGCGCGCGGCGTCGGCTTGAAGCGCATCGTCGACGACGGCACCATTGCCCCCACGGCGGCCTTGAGCTCTTTGCCGTTCGCGCCGGAGATTGTGCTGCCGGCGGCGCATGAGATGTATCGCCGTTACGGGTCGGAGATCTACTCGACCTATGGGTTCGTCGATGCGTTCAACGCGAGCTTTCCCAGCGCGCCAAGCCAACAGGCCCCGCGGCGGTCGATGGGTTGGGTGGACCCGGACTACGTCGGCATAGATGAGGGCCCGATCCTCGCCATGATCGAGAACTACCGGAGCGACTTCGTGTGGCGCTTCATGCGCGGCAGCCCGTACCTGCGCGAGGGACTCAAACGTGCCGGATTCTCTGGCGGCTGGCTGGCGCAGGCTCCTTAGACGGCGTAGCTCTACTACCTGGCCGCATCGAGCTTGCGCAGCATGTCCTGGATTTCCGGGTTCGACATGAACAGCTTGCGGGGCAGGCCGCTGCACGGCGGTTTAGACGGAAGTAATGCACCTGAATTCCATTCGCTCGATGGCGGTGTGGGTGGCGGCGGCGCTCTGCCTGTTGATGCCGCCCGCGCGCGCCCAGGAAAGCATCGTCGTGGACGCCAGCGCATCCGGGCGGCCGTTTCCGCATTTCTGGGAACGCATGTTCGGCTCCGGGCGCGCCGTGCTGAGTCTCCGAGAGAGCTATCGGGACGATCTGCGGGCGGTGCGCCGCGTCACCGCCTTTTCCTATGTGCGCTTTCACGCCATCCTTCACGATGAGGTCGGCGTGTACAGCGAGGACGCCGGCGGCAAACCGGTTTACAACTTCTCGTACATCGATCAGATCTATGACGGCCTGCTCGCGAACGGCATCCGGCCGTTGGTCGAGATCGGTTTCATGCCGGGCGCGCTGGCGAGCACGCAGCAGCGGCAGAGCTTCTGGTACCGGCCGTTCTCATCGCCCCCCAAGGACTACGACCGCTGGGACGCGCTGATGACTGCATTTGCGCAGCACCTGATCGAGCGCTACGGCATCGACGAGGTGAGCCAGTGGTACTTCGAGGTGTGGAACGAGCCCAATCTGGATTTTTGGTCGGGCAAGCCGGCGCAGTCGAGCTACTGGACTCTGTACGACCACACCGCCCGCAGCCTCAAGGCCGTGAACGCGCGGCTGCGGGTCGGGGGACCCGCGACAGCGCAGGCGGCTTGGGTGAGCGCATTCATCCGCCACTGCAACGAGCAGCACGTGCCGGTGGACTTCGTGTCCACCCACGTCTACGGGGACGACACCGCGGAGAACGTGTTCGGTACCCACGAGAAGATTCCGCGGAGTCAAATGGTGTGCCGCGCCGCGGAGAAGGTGTACTCCGAGATCCAGGCCTCGCCGCAGCCATCGTTACCGCTGATCTTCAGTGAGTTCAACGCGACCTGGGGAAATCACCGTCAGATAACCGATGCGCCCTATATGGGACCGTGGATGGCCGAGACCATCCGTCGCTGCGACGGGTTGGTGCAGGACATGTCGTACTGGACGTTCTCTGATGTGTTCGAGGAACAGGGGGTGGTGAAGACACCGTTCCACGGCGGATTCGGACTGCTGGCTGTCGGTGGCATTCCCAAGCCGGCGCTCAACGCCTTTGCCCTGCTGCATCAGCTGGGCGACGAGCGTGTTCCCCTCGAGGCGCAGGAGACGCTCGTGACACGCCGCGAGGATGGAACCCTGGTGCTGGCCCTGTGGAACTACGCGGACGTTGGGGCGAGCGCGAGTACCCGCAGGGTGCACCTCACGCTCAGCCACGTCGATGCGCCGAGTGCCAGCGTGCAGATGATCGACGGAACGCATGGCAACGTGATGCCGGCCTACGAGAGGATGGGCTCGCCCCGCTATCCAACCCGACGTCAGCTTGCCGAGCTCCGCGTGGCGGGTGCATTGCCGCCGGAGGTGCGGCAGCCGATCGTGGCAAACTCCCTCGATCTCGAAATCGCTTCCGACGGTCTCGCACTGGTCACAATCGCTCCGCAGGCGGCGACCGCGGTCGGCCCCGGCAAGTGAGCATGGTGACGATCAGAGACGTCTCCCGGGCGCTCAACAACACCGTCACCGTGCGCCCGGGGATCCGCGAGCGCGTGCGGCGCGCAAGCTCCGCTACACGCCCCACGAAGGAGGTCGCGGCGTGATGGACATGAACTATCCCGACGATGCCGACGGTGATGCCCTTCGCAAAGTTGTGGAGGCGGGGGCGGATATGTCGAGCCCCATGGTTATCGATTTTTCGGTGGATGCGCCAGATGAACGCATCGCTCGGGTGATCGCTGAGCTCGTCTCGGCTCATGGGTTCGATCCTTCGATTTCGTGCGATGAGGACCGCGACTCATGGAGCGTGTCGTGCTCAAAGTCGATGCTTGCTACCTACGAGGGCGTGGTCGCCGTCCAGGCACACTTGAACGAATTACTGCAGCCGTACGGTTGCGTCTGTGACGGTTGGGGGACCTTCGGCAACAGGTAGCGATTGCAGCAGCGCATTAAGTGAAGCGGCTCGCCAGGTGCGAGCTCAGCCGTTGCAGTGCAGCGCCGCCGCAGGCGTGCCCGCCAGGCGCGAGCCGCCGGATTCATCACCGCGTGTGATCTGCAACGCGGAATCCCGGGCGTTGTCGGCACACACTTGTTTACACGCTCGGTAAGCACGAATTGGAGGGTCTTCCGTGGTGCTCTCAGTGTGGGGATACCTGCTCGTATCCCTCTCCGCGGTCTCAGTTTGCTTATTCTGTTGGCTCAGCTATGCCAGCCTCACGGACGCGGCCCAACCCGGCAAGGCACCCCAGGATGATTTCCTCGCGCGCACCGCACGCGACATAACGGGAGCCACCAGCCCCGGCCTCTAGGCGCCCTCGCCCGCCAAGCGCGCTCAGGCCTTCTTCGCGCGCGTCTCCGTCAGCGAGGTCTTGAAGAGCGCCAGCATGCGGCTCCAGGCCTTCTCCGCCTGCTCGTCGTTGTAGACGCGTGAGTCGGGCGGGCACCACCCGTGCAGCGCCCCGGCATATACCTCGACCTCGGCGGGCACCTTGGCCTTGTCGAACGTCTCACGCAGCACCGTCTTCTGCTCCGGCTGGCGCTGGTCATCGTTCGAGGCGATGGCAATCAGGAACGCTGCTTTGACCTTCGGAATCAGCAGGTGCGGACTGTCCGGCTTGTCGGTGACGAGCCCGCCGCCGTGGAAGGACGCTCCGGCGCCGATGCGATCGGGGAGCGCAGCCGCCGTGCGCAGGGTGAACGGGCCGCTCATGCAGTAACCCATGGTCCCCATGCGACGCTTGTGATCGACAGCGGGCTGGGAGTCGAGCCAGGCGACGAAGGCCCTGGCATCGGTGACCGTAGTCTCGGGCGTCAGGCTGCCCATGAGCCCCATAAGCGCCGCACGCGTGGGCGGATCGTTGAAGTCCGGATTCTGGGGCGAGGTAGGCGCGCGCTTGGTGCGGTAGAAGGGGTTGACCACCAGCACCGCATAGCCTGCCTCCGCCAGCCGGCGCGCCATCTGCTTGAAAGCCGGCCGCAGTCCGAAGATGTCCGGCCACATCAGCACCCCGGGATGCACGCCGTCCGTCGGATGCACAAAGTAGGCGTCCGCGGTGCCGTCGGGGGTCTTGATATCGACCTCCGAGTCCTCGACCCAGGCCGCGCTCGCGGCCACCGGCAGGAGCGACACCATGCCGGTGCCGAGCGTGAGCGCGCCAAAGCGCCGCCGCGACAGTTGTGCCGACTTCAGCTGATATTCGATCATGTCATCCATCGAATCGTTGTCGCACATGGAAGCTGTCTCCGCTCGCAGGACGGGCGCTCAGTATATCGCGCCGTGATGCTCACTCATGCCGACCCCTGAGGACCTGCCGGCGCGGCCGGATGTCTCCCGGGCGCTGCTGCCGTGGCTGGTCGCGGTGGCGTTCTTCATGCAGGCGCTCGACACCACGATCCTCAACACGGCAGTCCCCGGTATCGCGCATGCTCTCGGCGTCGCGCCCCTCAGCATGAAGGCGGTGCTGTCGAGCTACACGCTGAGTCTCGCGGTCTTCATCCCGATCAGCGGCTGGATGGCGAACCGCTTCGGCACGCGCCGCGTGTTCGCCGGCGCGATCGGCCTGTTCACGCTCGGATCGCTCCTCTGCGGCCTGTCGCGCAACATTCATCTGCTGGTGGCGTTCCGCGTCCTGCAGGGCTGCGGCGGGGCGATGATGGTGCCGGTGGGCCGGCTCACCCTGGTGCGCACCTTCGGCAAGTCCGAGCTGGTGCGCGCGATGAGCTTCGTCGCGGTGCCGGGCCTGCTCGGCCCCTTGTTCGGCCCGGTCGCCGGCGGCCTGATCACCGGCTACGCGCATTGGAGCGTCATCTTCTTCATCAACGTGCCGATCGGCATCGCCGGCCTGTACCTCGTCGAGCGCTATCTGCCCGACTACCGCGAGACGCACACGCCGCGGCTCGATGTCACCGGACTGCTGTTGTTCGGCTCCGGGATCGCGCTGCTCTCCTACGTCCTCGAGGTGTTCGGCGAGCACCGCCTGAGCACCGTTGGCATTGCGGCGCTGCTGCTGCTGTCGCTCGCGCTGCTGGCCGGCTACCTGCTGCACGCCTCGCGCATCCTCAACCCGCTCCTCAACCTGGCGCTGTTTCGCATCCGCACCTTCCGCGCCGCGGTGAGCGGCGGCTTTTTCACGCGCATCAGCATCAGCGGCATCCCGTTCCTGTTGCCGCTGCTCTTCCAGGTGGGCCTCGACTACACGCCGATCCAGTCGGGGCTTCTCATGATGCCGCAGGCCTTCGCGGCGCTGAGCCTGAAGATGATCATGCCGCGGATCCTGGCGCGCTTCGGCTATCGCGCGGTACTGGTGTCGAACACGCTGGTGCTCGGCGTCCTGATCCTGCTGTTCGCCACCATCGGCGCCGCCACCCCCGTGTGGCTCATCGTGCTGCAGATGTTCGCCTTCGGCCTTTTCTCCTCGCTCCAGTACACCAGCATGAACACGCTGGTTTACGCTGATGTGAGCTCGGGGGCGGCGAGCGCTGCCAGCACCATCGCCAGCACCGGCCAGCAGCTGTCCATCAGCTTCGCGGTCGCCGTGGCCTCGCTGGTCACGGCGCTGTTCGTTCCCGACCGCTTTCACACCGCGCCCGGCGAGCTGCTGCAGGGCATTCACGAGGCGCTGCTGGTGCTCGGCGTCGCGACCCTCTTCTCGACGCTGGTGTTCCACGGCTTGCGGCGCGATGACGGCAGCGCCGTCAGCCGCCACCGGGAAGCGCCCCGCCCTGCCTGACGGAGCGCTACTCGATCGCCACCAGCGCGAGCTTCCCCACTCCGCTCTCCGCCAGCACCAGCCCGCCGTCACGAGTCGGCATCATGTTGCGCACCACACCGCCGCCGGAGGGAATGGCCCAGGACTGGAAGCGCTCCGAGTGCGGGTCGAAGCGCACCAGTGTGTTGGGTCGCACGCCCGACTCGCTGTACCAGATCACGTCGTGGAGCGCGGTGATGCCGTAGGGCTGCGCGGCAGCGCCGCCGGGAGAGGGCCATTCGCGCACCGCCCCGGTACGCGGGTCGAGCCGGCCGAGGAAGCCGCGCGCGTAGTCCGAGTACCAGATGACATCGTCGCTGCTGATGGCCAGCCGGCGCGGCCGCGAGGCCGTGTTAGGCAGCAGGTACTCGCGCACGCTCAGGGTGTCCGGGTCGACGCGCCCGATACGGTTGCTGCCGAACTCGGCGAAGAACGGCACGCCCGCAGAGCTCACGACCATGCCGTAGGGCAAGGCGCGCGCGGTGGGCGGCGCGAACAGGCGCACCTCGCCGCTCGCGGGCACGAGCCGGCCGATGAGGTCGGCCCCCTGCACGGTAAACCACAGCACGCCGTGCTGATCGAAGATCGCGGTGTGCGGATCGCGGGCACGGGCGTCGGGCATCCGGTATTCGGTGATGGCCCCGGTCGCCGGGTCGAGTCTGCCGATGTAGCCGGCACTGTTGGCCGTGAACCAGATGTTGCCCGCGGCGTCCGCGACCAGGCCGTGAGGCCCGGAGTCTGGAATACGCGTCGGGTATTCGCGGATCGCACCGGTTGCCGGGTCGATGCGCCCGAGGAGACTCGCGCGCTGCCCGGTGTACCAGATCGCACCATCCGCGGTGGCGAGCGGATCGTGGGGGAACGCTCCCGGAGTCGCCACCGACCATTCGCGGAAGGATACGTGCACGCTCCCCGGCACGAGCGTCGCCGCCGGCGCCAGGGCCGCCGGAAAGGCGCGCGCCAGGTAAGCGGTGAGCAGCGGTGATTGCTCCGGGGTGAGCGTGACCCCGAGCTTCGTCATCCGCTCGATGACGCCCTGCCAGCCTTCGCGCGTGTAGCCCGGGGTGGCGAGACGGCTCGCGTCATGACAACCGGTGCACTTGGCGGCGGCAATGTCGCGGCCGGTGCCCGCGGGCAGCTGCGCGGACGTTGCCGTGCCTTGACTCGACGCCGCAAGCGGCCATAGAGCCAGGACTGCAATCACTGCCAGAGAGGGTGCTGTGCGCATGTTGCGGCTCCGCTCGCTGCGACGCCGCGATGCTACACCAGACCCCTGAAACGACGGCGCCGCCCTAAGGCGGCGCTCTCCTATTATCCGGGGGCTCTCAGGACCGTGAGCGCTGAATCCGCTCTCCGACCACCGACACCAAATGTCCTACCAGCAACACAAACGTCAGAAAAATCGAAAGCGCAACAACTTCCATGCCTTATCTCCTTCACTCTGTCAGGGGCGGCATTGTAGAGGGACGCGCCATTGTTCGCGTCCGCCTTAAGAGAGAGTGCACAGCACACACTGCTCGTGGCGCACCCCCATTAGCGGCCCCGGCTGCCAAATTCATTAAATTGCTTTAACTTGCCACCGTCGAAGTTGTGGCTTCGGGCACGAATCGGAGATCTATGAAGCTCGCTATTGAGGTGATGGGCTGGTTCGGTGCGACCCTGATCATCCTGGCCTATGCGCTGCTCTCCTCGGGCAAGCTGACGGGGGATTCGAAGCTCTATCACTACATGAACATCGTCGGCGCGGTGGGCTTCGTCGTTAACAGCGGCTGGAACGGCGCGTTCCCTTCGGCCGCGCTCAACGTGGTGTGGATCGGCATCGGCAGTTATGCGCTGTTGCAGCGGCGACGCCCGCAGGTGAAGAGCGGCGCGCCCATCCACTGACATAAGGCGCCGTCGCATATTGCCGACGTCGTTGCGGCTGCCTCGTAACCGATTGCAAGCGTTGCATCCGCGGCGCCCGCCGCCGGTCGCTTAATCGCTGCGCTGTGCGAACCGATCGGCTATAACTGACTCCAAGCTCAGAAGCGTGAGGAGCTGTCAGGATGTCACCACACCGCCCAGCCGCAGCCGCAGTGGCGCTGTTTGCCATGACGATTGCTGCCGCGACGCCGACCCCCCGGCCGGCATCGACGCACCTGAGGGCACTCCCCGGCAGCGCGCCACTGATGGCCTTCGGCGGCCGCAGCGCTGCACAGCTGCGAAGCGGCATCGGCGGCAAGCTCGACGCGGCGCTGGCGGATCTCGCGCGCCACGCAGGCAGCGCACGCCCGGATCACGCGCTCGCGGACCTCCATTCCATGAGCCCGGCGGCAAAGTTCATGCAGCACGGCTCCGGCGCTCCCGCGCTGGTGGCCATCGACGCGGTGACCCGCGGCGATCCGCAGCTTCTCAAGTCGGCGCTCGAGAGTCTGGGGCTCGAGCACCCCGCCACGTTCCGCAACGACGTCGGCGGCTGGCTGCCGGTCAGCGCGATCGAGGAAGCGGCTGCCCGTGCCGAGGTCACGTCGCTCCGCGCCGCGCTGTCGCGCACGCGCGGAGTCGTGGCGACGCAGGGTGACTTCGTACAGGGCACGGCGGCGCTGCGGGCAACGTACTCGACGCTCGATGGCACGGGCGTCACTGTCGGCGTGCTGTCCGACAGCTTCGACTGCTATTCCGTATATGCTGCAAATCAAGGCAGCACCATTGATGGCGTTCCCGTTCCCCCCGCCTCGGGACCCACCGGCTACGCCTTTTACGGCTTCACTGCCGATGCCGAGTCGGACGAATCGACCGGGGCGCTGCCGGCGAGCGTCAACGTGCTCGAGGAGGGGGGTGGCGGAGGCGCGGGCTGCGTCACGGAGTTTGGCTACCCGCTCGAGCTGCCCTTCGCCGACGAGGGGCGCGCGATGCTGCAGGTCGTGCACGCCGTCGCGCCCGGCGCGAGTCTCGCCTTCTACACCGCCGACAACAGCGAGGCGGATTTCGCCAGCGGCATCGAGGCGCTCGCCAGCGCCGGGGCCAAAGTCATCGCCGACGACGTCGGCTATTTCGACGAGCCCTTCTTCCAGGTGGGCCTCACAGGTGAGGCAATCGACACGGTGTACGGCCAGGGAGTCGCCTACTTCTCCGCCGCCGGTAACGACAGCAATCTCGCCTACGACAACACGACGCCCAAGTTCGATGCCGGCAGCGGCCCGGAGGCAGGGGAAACGCTGCTCAACTTCGATGCCACGGACGCGACGCAGGTCCCCTCGATGACTGTCACCGTGCCGTCGCTCTTGCAAGGGGAATTCATCGCTCTGGTGGTTGAATGGGATCAGCCTTACGTGACGGGCTCGCCCAACAGTCCCGGAGCCACCAGCCAGATCGACGTGTGCGTGACGGCGCCGGCCGACTATTCGGTGTTCAACCTCGATGGCACCTCCGAAACCTGCACCGGCCCGAATGCCGTCGGTACGGACCCCGTGCAGGTGCTCATTCTCGGCAACCCGGCCAACGCCGCCGGCTTCACCGTGAATAACGAAACCGTAAGCATTTCTATCGGACTGGCCAACGCCACGGTGCCGGGTCGCATCAAGGTCGCCTGGGAGGACGACGGAGCGGGTAGTCAAATCCAGGCCAGCCTTGCCCAACCCGCTGCCGCAACGATTCAGGGACACCCGAACGACCCCAACGCAGCGACGGTCGGCGCGGCGTTCTTCGTGGATACCGCACCCTGCGGCCTCGTCGCCACGACCGAGCTGGAGACCTACTCGTCGCTGGGCGGGTCACCTATCCTGTTTGCTTCCGGCGCTAGCCCTATCCCAAGCACTAATCCGCCGAAGAAGCCCGACTTCGTGGGCCCCGACGGGGTCAACACAACGTTCTTCGGCTTCACGCTAACTAGCAGCGACGACCCGTCGACCGTTGCCGGGTGCGCCAACGACACTAGCCTGCCCAACTACTTTGGGACTTCCGCCGCCACGCCGCATGCAGCCGGACTCGCCGCGCTCATGCTGCAGGCGAACTCCACGCTCACGCCGACACAGATTTACGACGCGATTCGCAACACCGCGGCAGCCATGGACAACCCGTCGCCAGACTATGCGACCGGCTACGGCTTCCTGCAGGCGCAGGCGGCGCTCGCGAGCCTGCCTGCCGGGGCACTGATCAGCGTGTCGCCGGCGACGATCACGGTCGGCCAGTCGGCTACGGTGACCTGGAACGGCATCGAAGCCACGAGCTGCACCGGTTCTGGAGCCTTAAGCACGTCGTCCGTGAGCGGCAGCATAACGGTGACACCGACCGCGACCGGAACCGACACTTATACGTTGAGCTGCAGCAACGCCCACGGCTCGGCCAAAAAATCCGCGACACTGACGATCGCCGCGGCCGCGCCCGCGAGCTCCGGCAGCCACGGCGGCGGCGGCCTCGGCGGCGTGACGCTGCTCATCCTCGCGGCTCTCGCGTTCGAGCAGCTGCGGCGGCGCTACCGCACTTCGGCGAGTACATCGGCGAACACGAAGCCCTCGCGCTCGACCACCTCGCCGACCCGCACCTGAATCGGTGCGCTGAACATAGGCCCGGCCGATACCACGGTGTGAAACTCACCGTTCTCCCCGCACGGGTCGACCGTCGCCGGCAGATCCTCGAGTAGCTGCGCATCGAAGCGCCGCCCGGTGAATTTTCGGTCGAGGCGCCGCGGATCGACGCACACCAGGTGTGCCACGAGCCCGCTCGCGATCATCTCGCGCGCCAGCGCCGCCGTCTCGTGCCGCCACAGCGGGAAGATCGCACTCATCCCGAGCGCACCGAGCTGCCGCTCGCGGTAGGCGCGGATGTCCTCGAGGTAGAGGTCGCCGAACACGATGTGGCGCACGCCTTGGCTCTTCAGTTGCTCGCAGGCTCGCCCGAAGCGCTCCTCGTAGATCTCGTTCGAGCACGGGCTCGGCAGCATCACCCTGAGCGAGGGCAGCCCGAGAGCCTCGATCTGCCGTTCGAGGAGGCTCGCACGCACGCCGTGCATCGCCACCCTGTCGTAGGCCTCGCTCAAGGTCGTGAGCGCGCCGACGACCTCGGCAAGACCTGAGCTGCGGGCCCGCCATAAGGCATACGCACTGTCCTTGCCAGAGCTCCAGGAGATGAACGCTTTGGGTGGCCGTGACACACCGTCATTATCATCTGCAATCAACGCCTTAGAGAACCCTTGAGGCGCATTGCCGATGCCAGGGCCGCGGCGCATCATCTGCCTGTCAACGCGCCGGCCGCATGCACGTTGGAGCCAATGCGCGGTCTTGCGGCGAGCGCGCTGCCGAGCGAGGTGGGGAACATGATCAGACGGCTCCTCAGTCATACTGCCCTGGGCGTTGTGTTGGCGGCTCTGGCGAGCTGCGCTCTGCAGGTGAGGTCCGACGTCAACCGGTCGGCGTTTCATTCCGGGCAGTGCAAGACCTTCGCCTGGGCCGGAACCTTCCGCACCGACAACCCGATGCGCGGCACGGTGGCGAATCCCGTGAACGAGAGCCGCCTGCGCGCCGCCATTGCCGCTCACATGCAGACCCTTGGCGTGCAGCTCGCGAGCGGCAACGCCGACTGCCTGGTCGGCTACGGTATCGGCAGCACGGTCGCGGTCGACTGGGCTCCGTACGGCGGGGGCTACGGCTGGGGGTGGGGCTGGGGAGGTCCGTGGGGACCCTATGGGGGCTGGGGGTGGAATGCCCCGTACGCGTACCGCCAGGGAATGATCGGCATCGATCTCTACGACGCCAAGAGCCGCGAGGCCCTCTGGCATGCCTCGGTCGATCAGGATCTCTACCGGGCGACCGGAGCTGACGCCGAGAAGAAGATCGACGCCGCGGTGGACGCGCTGTTCACCAAGTTCCCGGGCTGAGCCGCCGTCGCCGCGCCCGGGGGCCGGCGCCGCCGTTCCTCCCGTTCGGAGGACGCGCCGCTCACCCGGCGGTGTCCTTGTCGCTTAAGTTCGGTGCGCGCAAGATCAATCGGTGCGCAGCCCCATCGGTCTCACCCTGGTGTTCGTCAACGTCCTGCTCGAGCAGCTGGGACTGCCGGTGCCGGCGGTGCCCACGCTGGTGGTCGCGGGCGCCATGGCGGCCAACGGCCGCCTTCCGGGCGCGAGCCTGTACGCGCTCGCCGTCGTCGCCTGTCTGATCTCGGATGCCACCTGGTACGTCGCGGGTCGCTACTACGGCGGGCGCGTGATGAGCCTCCTGTGCCGCATCTCGCTGTCGCCCGATTCCTGTGTCAGCCAGACGCACAGCGCCTTCGAGCGCTGGGGCCCGCGGGCGCTGGTGTT
Source organism: uncultured Gammaproteobacteria bacterium (assembly GCA_963804465.1). Lineage (GTDB taxonomy): Bacteria > Pseudomonadota > Gammaproteobacteria > Steroidobacterales > Steroidobacteraceae > 13-2-20CM-66-19. The sequence continues at coordinate 247,410 of CAWDQL010000006.1, read as the reverse complement.
CGCCAAGTTCATCCCGGGGCTTGCGCTGCTGGCACCGCCGCTCGCCGGGGCCACGCGCATGGATCCGCTACGCTTCGCCGGCTGCAGCGCGCTCGGCTCGGCGCTCTGGGCGGGCTCGGCATTGGCGCTCGGTGTGCTGCTGCGCAAGCAGATCGGCGAGCTCTTGCCGCAGGCAGCGCAGGTCGGCGGTGCGGTGGCCGTGGTGCTGCTGGTGCTGCTGGCTGCCTATATCGCCTACCGCTGGTGGGAGCGGCGGCGCTTCCTCGCGGCGCTCGACATGGCACGCATCAGCGTCGACGAGCTGCGCGGTCAGATCGACAGCGGCGCCACACCCGTGATCGTGGACGTGCGCTCCTCGACCGCGCAGACCCTCGAGCTGCGGCGGATCCCCGGTGCGCTGCATCTGCAGGCGCAGGACGTCGCGCGGCACCTGGGCGAGCTGCCCCGTGATCGGGAGATCATCCTCTACTGCACCTGCCCCAACGAGGCGTCCGCCGCCAAGGCGGCGCGGCTCCTCATGAACGGCGGCTTTCAGCGCGTGCGCCCCCTGAAGGGCGGGCTCGAGGCGTGGATCGAGGCCGGCTACGCGGTGGAGGCCATCGTGATCACCGAGCCGCCCTCTGCGACGCCGCGCACCGCACCGCAGCCGAGCTCCTGAAGGTCGCGCCCCGGCCGTGCCGCGGCCATGCGCGCTTCCATCTCCTCCCACAGCTGCGCATAGATGCGCGCCGCAGCGCTGTTCGCGGCGAACGCCGGCAGCGGCGCACGCCGCAGTGTCATGCGCTCAATCTCGCTCCAGTAAGGCACGCAGGTCGAGAGCAGCTGCGGAAACTGCGCGCGCGTCTGCGCCATCAGCTCCCGGTGCAGCGCGCGGCGGCGGTCGACCATGGAGAAAAACGGCAGCAGCGTGAGATCGGTCCACTCCTCGCGGATGAGGAAATCGCACAGCTGCGTGAGCACGCGCACCGACAGTGGCGAGGGCACCAGCGGCACGACCACGCTGTCGGCGGCCCGCAGCACGTTCTCCGTGAGCAGCGAGATACCCGCCGGGCAGTCGAGGATGAGCGTGTGATAGATCTCGCGCAGCGAGCGGCTCATGCGCAGCAGCCGTTCGGTCGGGTGGCGATGGTGGGCGAGATGCAGCGCGAAGTTGCGGTAGGAGAAGTCCGCGGGCAGCAGATCCAGCCGCGGATAGCCGGTGGACAGCACCAGCTCCGGCAGCTCGCGCTTGCCGTTGAGCAGCTTCTTTGCCGAGGCGTGCTCGTGCGGCTCGCCCCTGAGGCCGTAGGTGGCCGCACCCTGCGGGTCGAGATCCCACAGCAGCGTCGCCCGGCCGGACGCCGCGCACAGGTAGGCGAGATTCACCGCGGTGGTGGTCTTGCCCACTCCGCCCTTGATGTTGGTGACGGCGATGATGCGCACGGGGCGCTTAGGTCAGGTGATGGAGCCCGGCTTGCGCAGCATCTTGCCGATATCCGCCACGTGCGCCTCCTCGGCGGCGATCTGCGCACGCGCGTACTCCTCGAGCATGATGTTGCGGCCGGCGGTCAGCTCGAGCAGCCGGCGGTACTCGGCGAGGCCCTCCTCCTCGTGTGACAGCGCCTCGCGCAGGATCTCATCGACGTTGTGCTTGTGGGTCTCGAGCAGCGCCCCGATGCGCAGCGACGGGTGGCCCCCCAGGTTGGTGATGTGCTCGCCGGCCTGGATCGAGTGCGCCTGCGACTCATCGGCCTGGCCGCGCAGCCAGCTGACGATCGGGATGCGGTTGTGGCCGAAGATCATGAAGCTGTAGTGCAGGTAGCGCACCTGCCCGGCCAGCTCGAGCTCGAGTATCCGGTTGAGCGTCTCGACCACTTTCACGGTCTCGGCCTTGCTGAGCTCGGAAGTCATAGGTATCTCCGCCTCGAGTGCTGCGCGGATGTTAAGCCCGCCGGTGGTGTATGGTACATGCGCACGATGCTGCCGGTGAGGAGCGGGCCATGAGCGGCTTTTACGACATCGCAGTGACAAGCATCGACGGCACAGTGGACCTGCTCGGTGCGCTGCGCGGCAAGGTGACGCTGGCCGTCAACGTCGCCAGCCGCTGCGGCCTCACCCCGCAGTACGCCGGCCTCGAGCAGCTGCACCGCGAGCTCGCGGCCGAGGGCTTCGGCGTGGTCGGCTTTCCGTGCAACCAGTTTGCCGCGCAGGAGCCGGGGAGCGAGGCCGAGATCGCCAGCTTCTGCAAGAGCACCTACGAGGTGAGCTTTCCGCTCAGCGCCAAGCTCGCCGTCAACGGCGCACAGCGCCACCCGCTGTACGCCTTCCTCACCTCGCCCGCGACCGGCATCGCCGGTGACATCAGCTGGAACTTCGAGAAGTTCCTGATCGGCCGCGACGGCCGGGTGCTGAAACGCTATCCGCCCGAGACCAAGCCGCAGGATCGCGGCCTCATGCAGGACATTGCCGAGGCGCTCTAGGAGAGGCGGGCGCTCCCATGCCGGAGTTTGATTTCGCGATCCTCGGTGCCGGCGCCATGGGCTCGATCGTCGGTGCGCACCTGGCGCGTGCCGGACAGCGCGTGGCGATGCTGGCGCGCGGCGTCCGTGCAGCCGAGCTCGAGAGCCAGGGCTTGCGGATCCGCGGGCTCACCGAGTTCGCCACCGCCGTGCACACGCTGCGCGACCCGCAGGCACTGAAGAGCGCCGGCGCTCTCATCGTCGCCACCAAGACTCCCGGCACCGCCGCGGCGCTCGCCACGCTTAAAGCAGCACAGTTCGGCGTCACGCTGTCGATCCAGAACGGCCCGCTGAAGAATGAGCTGCTCAGCTCAGCCTTCGGCGCACAACGGGTGCTTGGCGCGCTCGCCGACACGAGCGGCGAGCTGCTCGAGGGCGGGGAAGTGCTGTTCACCCGCAACGTCAACATCATGATCGGCGAGCTCGACGGCACGGAGACGCCGCGCGCGCGCGATCTCGCCCGCACCATCGACGCCTCCGGCGTGCGCGCCGCGGCCACGCGCGAGATCGTGACCCTCGAGTGGTCGAAGTTCTGCGGCTGGGTGGGACTAATGGCGCTGTCGGTGGCGACGCGCGCCGAGACCTGGAAGTTTCTCGCCGATCCGGACGCGGCGCTGCTGCTCACGCGGCTGGTGCGCGAGATGGGCGTGCTCGCGCAGGCGCTCGGCATCACCTTGAGCGATCGCGCGGTGCTGCCCGCGGCCAGCCTGTGCTCGCTTGCCGAGAGCGCGGCGGTGCAGCTGGTGCTCAAAATGGGCGGCGACTACCGCACCAGCGTGCCGCAGCACCGCATGTCCTCGCTCCAGGACCTGCTGGCCGGGCGCCCCCTCGAGGTCCACGAGACCCTGGGCTATGCGCACGAGCGCGCGCTCGCGCTCGGACTCACGCTGCCGCTGCTCGGCTCGTTTCGCGCCCTGGTTGCGGCCATCGACCGCACGCGGCGCGCGCCGCCTTAAGCGGCGCCGCGCGCGCTTCAGCCTCCGCCGGCGAGGCCCCGATACTCGAGCAGCGGCCCGATCTCGGGCGCGCGACCGTAGAAATTGCGGAACAGCACCTGCGGGTCCTCGGTGCGGCCGCGCGACAGCACCATGCGGCGCAGCGTCTGGCCGTTCTCGAGCGTCATGCCGCCGTGCGTATGGAACCACTGCCCGGTGTCGCGCGCCAGCACCTCGCTCCACAGATACGCGTAGTAACCCGCCGAGTAGCCGCCGGCAAAGATGTGCGAGAAGTAATCCGAGTGATAGCGCGGCGGTACCGGCGCGTAGTCGAGCCCCGCCTCCTTGAGCGCGCTGGCCTCGAATCCCGGCACTTCCGCGGCCGGCGGCGCGTGCGCGGCGTCGATCAGATGCCAGGCGAGATCGATCTGCGCCGCCTCGATGTATTCCAGCGTCGCGTAGCCCTGGTTGAACTTCTGCGCGGCGAGCACCCTGGCGAGCAGCTCCGGCGGCATCGGTGCGCCGCTGCGGTAGTCGTGCGCATAGTGCTCGACGACCTTCGGCTCACGCGCCCACATCTCGTTGTACTGCGACGGGTACTCGACGAAGTCGCGCGGCACGGCGGTGCCCGACAGGGTCGGGTAATGGACGTCGGAGAGCATGCCGTGGATGGCGTGGCCGAACTCGTGGAACATCCCCGTCACCTCGTCGAAGGTGAGCAGTACCGGCTGGCCGGCCTGCGGCTTGGGGATGTTGAGGTGGTTGGCGACCACCGCGCGCCGCCCGAAGAGCTTCGACTGCGGCACGTAGCTGTCCATCCACGCCCCGCCCTGTTTGTTGTCACGGGCGAAGTAGTCGGCAATGAACAGCGCGAGCGGCGTGCCGTCGGCGTCCGAGACTTCGAACACGCGCACGTCGGCCTGATAGACCGGCAGGTCCTTGCGCTCCTTGAAGGTGAGGCCGTAGAGCTCGTGCGCCGCGTAGAACAGGCCGTCGCGCATGACGTGCTCGAGCTCGAAGTAAGGGGCCACCTGCGCCTGGTCGAAGTCGTAGTGCGCCTTGCGCACCTGCTCGGCGTAGAACGTCCAGTCCCACGGCTGCAGCGTGAACGAGGCGACCGCGCGCGCCGCGGCTTGGCGGTCGATCAGCTTCTGGATATCGGCGGCCTCCTCGCGCGCGCGCTTGAGCGCCGCCGGTGCCACCTGCCGGATCATGTCCGCGACCGCCGCCGGGTTGCCGGCCGACTCGTCCTCGAGCACGTAGGCGGCGTGATCGGGGTAGCCGAGGAGCGCCGCCCGCTCCGCGCGCAGCTTCACCAGCTGGGTGATCACGCCGCGGTTGTCGGTGTCGCCGGCGAGGTCACGCTCGACCGAGGCGCGGTAGATGCGCTCGCGCAGGTTACGATTGGTCAGGTTCGCGAGCAGCGGCTGCTGGGTGGTGTTCTGCAACGCGATCACCCACTTGCCCTTCAGGCCCCGATCGGCCGCCGCCTGCGCCGCCGCCCCGATCTGCACCGGCGTCAGGCCGTCGAGATCCGCGACGGTGTCGACCACCACCGCGCCGTCGACCGTGGCCTTGAGCACGTGCTGCCGGAAACGGGTGGTGAGCGTCGAGATCTGCTCGTTGATGGCGCGCAGCCGCTCCTGGTCCTTGGCCGCGAGGCGCGCGCCGGCGCGCACAAAGTGCGTGTGATAGCGGGAGAGAAGCTGCAGCGACTCCGGATCGAGTTTGAGGCTCGCGCGCTTCTGGTAGAGCGCATCGACGCGCGCGAACAGCGCCGGATTCAGGTAGATCTCATCCTGGTGGGCCGTGAGCTTCGGCGCCATGTCGGTCTCGATCTGCTGCATCTGCGCGTCGGTGTTGCAGGCGGTGAGATTGAAGAACGTGGTCGTCGCCCGGTCGAGCAGCTGCCCGGAGCGCTCGAGCGCCACGATGGTGTTCTCGAAGGTCGGCGCCTGGGGATTGTGGGCGATGGCGTCCACCTCCTTGAGCTCGTCGCGCATCCCGGCCTCCATGGCCGGTGAGTAGTCCGCGTCGTGGATCCGGTCGAAGGGCGGCAGCTCGAAGGGCAGCGTGCTCGGGCGGGCGAAGGGGTTATCGGCCATGGCGGGATTTCCTGCATCCTTGGTTTCGGCGGCCGCCGTGAGCACGGTCATTGCACAGGCGGCAGCCGGCAACATCAAGCGCGCAAATCTCATGAGAGCCTTTCCTTGGGGCGGCCCCGGGGCCGCCGCTAGGGTCCAAACGGGGTGCTAATGGTATTCTGCTCCGCCCTGCGAGTGCAGCTCCCTGGCTTTCGGACCCCCTCCCATGCCCATCGCACACAACGACGTCGTCAGCATTCATTACACGCTCAGGGACGACGCCGATAAGGTGCTCGACAGTTCCTCGGGCGGCGAGCCGCTCGCCTACCTGCACGGCCACGGCAATCTCATCCCCGGCCTGGAGCGCGCGCTCACCGGCCGCGAGGTTGGCGACCAGCTCAAAGTGAGCGTTCCCGCGGCCGACGGCTATGGCGAGTACGACCGCTCCCTGGTGCAGCGCGTGCCGCGCCGCGCGCTCAAGGGCATCGCCAATCTGCGCGTGGGAATGCGCCTGCAGGCTGGAACCGAGCACGGTCAGCGCGCGGTGATTGTCACCCACATCGCCGGCGACATGGTGACGCTCGACGGCAACCACCCGCTCGCCGGGCAGAGTCTCAATTTCCAAGTGGAGGTCACCGCAGTGCGCGCGGCGAGCGAAGAGGAGCTCGCCCACGGTCACGTGCACGGCGCAGGCGGACATCATCACTGAGGGTCGCCACCCTCCGCCCCAAGTCGCAGGAACACCGCGTACATCGAATCGATCCGCGCGAGGTAGGCGCGCGGGTCGTGATCACCGCAGCGCTCGTCCGCGCTGAAGCGCAGGCCGCGCCGCACGTAGGCTTGCGCGGCACCCGCGCCGCACAGGTGCACGACGGCGGCCACGTGACGGATGTCTGCGGGCCGCGTGGGCGCGCGACGCTGCGCGATGATTTGCGTGACCTCGAGGTCGAGGTACGCCGCCGTGAGCTCCACCGCATCGCCCGGCAGCACGCGCAGGTACAGCCGGTTGAGCCAGCACGAGCCGAAGTCGTCCCACCGACCCTCGCGGGTGAGGACGTGGTGGTGGATGCAGTAGTGCCGTGCCACCTCGAAGGTACCGTCGGTGATCTGGTACATGCCGACGGCGCTCGAGGCCGGGCGGTATACATCGAAGGGCCGCGGCGCCCAGGACCAGCGCCAGTAGGTCCGCACCAGCGGGTTGCCGGATCCCTCCACCTGCGCGAGCGCGGCGAGCAGCTCCGGCGTGATGCTTGCGGTCGAGTAGCGGCGAAACAGCGGCGCGTACTCGCGCCAGGTCTCCCCGGGGGTCTTGTAGAGCGCGCCGCTCACCGGAAAGAACAGCTCGGTGGGCTTGCGGACCAGCTGGTACACACCGTTGACGGCCAATGCCAGCAGCGCAGCCGCTGCGCAGATGCTCGCGAGCTTAAGCGGCCGCGGCGCACGGCGGAAAGCCCGCAGCCAGCGCCGCCGGGTGGGTGCCGTGGGCCAGAGGCGCAGTCGCCGCCGGCGGCGCGCACTCATGGCGTGCCCTCCGCGTTCGGTACCGCGAGCGGCCGGCGTGCTCTAACATGCAGCACCCGGGCGTGCGCAGAGTCAGGAGTCGTCGGTGTCACGGGAAGCGGTCGAGATCGAAACGGGTGCCGAGCCCGAGGGGGCGGTGATCTGGCTGCACGGGCTCGGAGCGGACGGTCATGACTTCGAGCCGATCGTGCCCGAGCTCACGCGCCCGGGCGAGCGCCCGCTCCGTTTCGTGTTTCCGCACGCTCCGATCCGCCCGGTGACGCTCAACGGCGGCTTCGCCATGCGTGCCTGGTACGACATCGTCAGCCTCGAGCGCCGCGGCCCGGAGGACGAGAGCGGAATTCACGCCTCACAGGCGCTCGTCGAAGCACTGATCCGGCGCGAGAACGAACGTGGCATTCCGAGCGAGCGCATCGTGCTGGCCGGCTTCTCCCAGGGGGGCGCGCTCGCGCTGGTCACCGGTACGCGCTACCCGCACAAGCTCGCGGGGATCATGGGGCTGTCGTGCTACATGCTGCTCGCGGAGCGTTTCGCAGCCGAGCGCGTGGCGGCCAATCAGGCCACCCCGATCTTCCTCGCGCACGGACTCGGGGACCCGATCGTTGCACCGCTGCTCGGCGAGCACGCGCGCGCGTGGCTCGAGGCGGCCGGCTACGCGGTCGAATGGCATACCTATGCCATGCCCCACAGCCTCTGCCCGCAGGAAGTCGCCGATATCGCGGCGTGGCTGCGCCGCGTACTGTAGGCCGTAACGAAGCGAGGCCGCCCGGACGGCGGCCTCTGCCTTCACACTCGGGTCAAGCCCGCCGGTTTCAGCCGTGCCGATGTTCGGCGCCCGCATCGCCGCGTGCCTGCCGCTCCTGCGAGTGCGGCTGGGGTGCGCGCACCATGCGCTGCTGCTGTGGGCGCGCCTGCTGTGCGTGCGTCTGCTGTGGACGAGTCACGTGCTCTGGACGCGCTGCCTGCGGCGCCCGCATTGCCATGCGCTCCGGGCGAGCCTGCTGGCTGCGCGCCTGATGCTGCGGGTGCTCATCGCGCTGCTCTTTCTGCGGCTGCTGCCCGCGCGGAGTACCGCGCGATTCATTGGCGCGTGGCTCACTCGGGCGAGGCGGGGTGTGCTGGGGCTGCGGCTGGGAGCCCCGCGGCTGCCCGGCGGCACCGTGCGGTGGCGCGAACCCGTTAGCGTGAGTCTGCGGGTAAGCACCGCCATGGGTTTCCGTGGTGCGCGCAGCCGTGCGGATCCCGCCGCCGGCGCCCTTGTGCGCCGCGGCCACGCCCTTGCCCGAGAATTCGCCCGGGCGCGAGGTCGCCGCCATCGCGGGGTGGCCGCCGTTCACTGAGGCGCGCAGCGTGTTGTCGTGCGCGGCCATCGTCTGGTGCTGGCTCTGCGCGTGCGTGGGGGGCGTGTGCTGCTCGTGCGATGCGGCAATTTCCGCGGCAGTGGGCCGCGCCTGGATACCGCCCGGACCGCCGTTGAAGCTGGTGTGAGTGACCGTGGTGTTGTTGACCACCGTCCTGTTGTAGACGTTGGTGACGTTGGTCGTCGACACGTTGGTCACGGAGCGGTTGTAGTACAGCCGACCGCCGCGCCATTCGCCGCCGGCGAAGCCGACGCCGCCGTACCCGAAGCCGTAGTTCACGCCGCCGTAGAAGCCGACGTGCGGTCCCCAATAACCCGCGTTCCACGCATACACGCCGCCCGACCAGCCCCAGTAGCCGGGGGTCCACAGCAGACCGACGGGCGCCATTACCCACGTACCGGGCACCCAGTAGTAACTCCCGTCCCACGCCCAGTACCCGGGGGTCCAGACGTAGCCCGGACCTGGGAGCGCCGGCTGCACGTACACCGGCAACGCCGGCGGCGCGAGGGTGACCGAGACGAACACGCCGGCCTGCGAGACGAGCGGCAGCGCCGCGAGCAGCAGCGTAGCGATGAGACCGCGGACGAGTTTGCGCATGAGAATCCTCCTCGAGAGGGACCTTGGGCGGCCGATGCTGAACGCTGCCTGAACTCTGACGCACCGCACCGATCGGGCCCTCGCCCGCTGCAACGCATCCTGCCGGGCGGCGTTGACCGTGCTCGCGGCAAGAGCCGCAGCGCGAGCTAGAACCAGCTGTAGTTGAAACTGATGCTGACCCGCTCGGCGGCGACGCCGTTGGGCGGCACCTCGTGGCGCAGCCAGCTCTCGAACAGTATCAGGGCGCCGCTGCGTGCCGCCAGCACTACCCATGGTCGGCGCGCGCGCCGCGCACGCGCGCGGCGTGGGGGAGACGCCATGTAGCGCTCGAGCCGCGGGTCCTCGAGCTTCAGACCGGCCGAGTTGGGCGGCGCCGCCACGTAGTAGGTGCCGCTCAGGGTCGACAGCGGGTGCAGGTGCAGCCCGTGGCTGCCGCCCCGGCCCATGATGTTCACCCAGCAGTCGGTCATGGCGAGCGGGCGGCCCGCGAGATCGAATTGCAGCGTGCGCACGAAGCGCGCCACGTGGGGCTCGAGCGCACGCGCGAGAGCGGCGAACGCCGGCGACAGCTCGTGCATGCGGTTCACCGAGCCGTAGGAGGTATAGCCGCGCGGGTAGTTGTGCGCCGACCAGCGGCGGCCGGCCGCATCGTCGGCGCGCAGTTGCCGGCATTCGCGCAGCAGCCGGGCGTTCAGCGCCCCGAGCCCGCGGGTGCGCAGCCGCGCGGTGTAGATGAGCGTCGGAAACAGCGCCTGCGTCGTCATGCGGCGCGCAGTATGCGGGCCGTACCCCACGTGGTCTATGATCGCGCGCATGGCTGTCTCCACCATCGCTTCGCTCCCTTCGGGCGACTCCTCAGCCGCCGCCGCCGACACCATTCCGCACTGGATCGGCGGGCGCGCCGTGCGTGGCACGGGCGCGTTGCTCGAGGTGTTCAATCCGGCGACCGGCAAGGTCGCACGCCGCGTCGCGCTCGCCACCCCCGAGGAGGTGCGCGCCGCGGTGCTGGCGGCGCGCGGCGCCTGGCCGGCGTGGGCGGATACTCCGCCGGTACGCCGCGCGCGCGTGCTGGCGAAATTCCTCACGCTCCTCAACCGCGAGCGCGATGCGCTCGCCGCGCTGATCACCGCCGAGCACGGCAAGGTATTTGCAGACGCGCAGGGCGAGGTCACGCGCGGCATCGAGATCGTGGAGTTCGCGTGCGGTATTCCGCAGCTCTTGAAGGGTGACTTCACCGATCAGGTGTCGACCGGCATCGACAACTGGACGCTGCGCCAGCCGCTCGGCGTGGTCGCGGGCGTCACGCCCTTCAACTTCCCGTGCATGGTGCCGTGCTGGATGTTTCCGCTCGCCATCGCCTGCGGCAACAGCTTCGTGCTCAAGCCGAGCGAGCGCGACCCGTCGGCGTCGGTGCTGCTCGCGCAGCTGCTCACCGAAGCGGGCCTGCCCGCCGGCGTCTTCAACGTCGTGCAGGGCGACGGGCAGGCGGTGGATGCGCTGCTTCGGGATGCGGACGTGAAGGCGGTGAGCTTCGTCGGCTCGACGCCGATCGCGCACTCGATCTACCAGCGCGGCGCCCAACACGGCAAGCGCGTACAGGCACTCGGTGGCGCGAAGAATCACATGGTGGTGATGCCCGATGCGGACCTCGACCAGGCGGTCGATGCGCTGATCGGCGCGGCCTACGGCTCGGCCGGCGAGCGCTGCATGGCGATCTCCGTGGCGGTGCTGGTCGGCGCGGTAGCCGACCAGGTGATGCCGCAGCTCGCCGCGCGCGCGCGGCGGCTCAAGGTCGCGGATGGCATGCAAGCGGATGCGGAAATGGGTCCGGTCATCAATGCCGCGGCGCTCGAGCGTATCCGCGGCTACATCGCCGACGGCGCCGCCGCGGGCGCCGAGCTGGTGGTCGACGGACGGGTCGACGCCGCGGGTAAGCCCTTCACCGTCGCCGGCCAGGAGCGCGGCTTCTGGCTGGGCGCCACCCTCTTTGACCGCGTCACGCCGGCGATGCGCATCTACCAGGAGGAGATCTTCGGCCCGGTGCTGGCGTGTGTGCGCGTGGCGGACTTCGCCGCCGCCGTCGAGCTGGTGAACTCGCACCCACTCGCCAACGGCGTCGCCTGCTACACGCGCGACGGCCACGTGGCGCGCGAATTCGGACGGCGCATCCAGGTCGGGATGGTGGGCATCAACGTGCCCATCCCCGTGCCCATGGCCTGGCATGGCTTCGGCGGCTGGCGGGGCAGCATCTTCGGTGACAGCCACGCCTACGGCGAGGAGGCCGTGCGCTTCTACACGCGGCAGAAGTCGATCATGGAGCGCTGGCCGGAGTCGACGCCCAAGGGCCCCGAGTTCGCGATGCCGACGGCGAAATAGCACTGCAAATTCCCGGCGCCTGAAAGGGACCCACATCCGCTTCGCATGTCTCATCGGTGCCTGCTTCGCCTGTGGGGCGCCGGTCGTGGTGGCCGAGCCGCTCGATCTGTACCTCGGCACGGGACTCGGTTACGCCACCGTGCAGCAGACATTCGTCCCGGTGACGGTCGTCGAGCATCCGCTGGGCTGGAAGGTGTTTGGCGGCTGGCGGCCGCTCGAGATGCTGGGAGCCGAGGTCGAGTACGTCGACCTCGGAAGCCGCAGTAACGCGATCGCCTACGCCGAGGGTGGCGTGCAGCAGTACGTCAGCGCGAGTGCGGCGGCGGCGTTCGCGGTTGGCTACCTGCCCCAACCGCTGCCGTATCTCGATCTCTACGGCAAGCTGGGCGTAGCGAGCCTGCGGATCGAAGCCCGACAGCCGTTTGTATGCCCGCCCGGGGCATTCTGCCCGGCGAGCTACCTCACGCCGCCCGCCCACTCGGACTCCAGCCGCGCGCGCTTCGCCTACGGCGCCGGTGTGCAGGCAAAGTTCGGCGCGGAGGTGGTGCGGCTCGAATACCAGGGCTTCAGCACCTCGGGAGGCGATCAGAGCCTGCTGTCGCTCGACGTCGCGTTCAATTTCTGACGTCAGGGTTGCCGCAAAGCTAGCCCACCTTCTCGAGCCGCGGCTTCTTCGCAGCCGCGAACTGCTGCTCCTCGGTACTGCCAGCGAGCGCGGTGATCGAGGAGTTGCCGCCGCTCACTACCTGGGTGACGGCGTCGAAATAACCGGCACCGACCTCGCGCTGATGCTTGGTCGCGGTGTAGCCGGCGCTCTCGGCAGCGAACTCCGCCTGCTGCAGCACCACGTAGGCGGTCATCTGCTGCGCCTTGTAGGCGCGCGCCAGATCGAACATCGAGTAGTTGAGCGCGTGGAAGCCAGCGAGCGTGATGAACTGGAAGCGATAGCCCATGGCGCCGAGCTCGCGCTGGAAGCGCGCGATCTGCGCATCATCGAGCTTGCGTTTCCAGTTGAAGGACGGTGAGCAGTTGTAGGCCAGCATCTTGTCCGGGAAGCGCGCGTGCACCCCTTCGGCGAACTCGCGCGCCTCATCCAGATCCGGCTTCGCGGTCTCGCACCAGACGAGATCGACGTAGGGCGCATAGGCGCAGCCGCGCGCAATGGCCGCCTCGAGTCCCGCCTTCACGGTGTAGAAGCCTTCCGCGGTACGGCCGCGGGACTTGTCGATGAACGGCCGGTCGCGCTCATCGACGTCCGAGGTGAGCAGCGTCGCCCCCTCGGCGTCGGTGCGCGCGATCAGGACCGTCGGCACGTTGCAGACATCGGCGGCGAGGCGCGCGGCTATCAGCTTCGCCACCGCCTCCTGGGTCGGCACCAGCACCTTACCGCCCATGTGGCCGCACTTCTTGGCCGAGGACAACTGGTCCTCGAAGTGCACGCCGGCAGCTCCCGCATCGATCATCTGCTTCATCAGCTCGAAGGCGTTCAGGACTCCGCCGAAGCCGGCCTCGGCATCCGCGACGATCGGCTTCAGCCAGTCGATCGAATCATCCCCCTCGGCGTGCTGGATCTCATCGGCGCGGCGCAGCGTATTGTTGATCTTGCGCACCACCGCGGGCACCGAGTCGGCCGGGTAGAGCGACTGGTCCGGATACATCTCGCCGGCGAGATTGGCGTCGCCCGCGACCTGCCAGCCGGACAGGTAGATGGCATCGAGCCCGGCGCGCACCTGCTGCATCGCCTGGTTGCCGGTGAGCGCGCCGAGTGCGTTGACGAACGGCCGCTCGGTCATGTAGCGCCACAGCTTCTCGGCCGTGAGCCGCGCGATCGAATGCTCCACCGGAATCGTGCCGCGCAGGCGCACCACGGCGGCGGCGTCGTAGCCGCGCTCGATGCCGCGCCAGCGCGGCTGCTCGCGCCACGCGCGCTGCAACTCCTCGGCGGCGGGCAGCGATCGGGGAAGCTGGGTGATGGTGCTGTCGCTCATGATGGTCGGGTCTCCGTGTGTACTTCGACACTCAGCCGAGCAGCTCGTAGGCCGGCAGCGTCAGGAATTCATCGAAACTCTCGGATTTGATCATCTGCTCGAGCAGGCGCGCCGCGGTCGGGAACACGCCCTGGGTGAGGCGCTTGGCGCCCACCTCGCCGTGGATGCGGTCGAGCTCCGCGCCGAGCAGCCGATCGAAGCGCGCCACGGTCAACTGCGCGCCATCGGCGGTGCGCGCGCCGTGGCGCAGGCATTGCCACAGCTGCGCGCGGCAGATTTCCGCCGTGGCTGCATCCTCCATCAGGTGATAGAGCGGCACGCAGCCGTTGCCGCGCAGCCACGACTCCAGATACTGCACGGCGACGCGAATGTTGGCGCGCAGGCCCTCCTCAGTGACGGCACCCGCGGGCACAGTGAGCAGGTCGCGCGCCGTGACGGCGACGTCGGCACGCAGCACGTTGAGCTGATTTTGGCCCGGCATCACCGCGTCGAACGGCTCGCGTGCGACGCTCGCAAGTCCCGGGTGCGCGATCCAGGTGCCGTCGTGCCCGGCCCGCGCCTCGCGCAGCTTGTCGGCGCGCACCCGCGCCATCGCCGCCTCGTTCGCCGCCGGGTCGTCGCGGATCGGGATCTGCGCGGCCATGCCGCCCATGGCGTGGGCGCCGCGCCGATGGCAGGTGTGGATGAGCAGATCGACGTAAGAGCGCAGGAAATGCCGCTCCATGGTGACGCTGGCGCGATCGGGCAGCAGGAAGTCGCCGCGGTTCCGGAATTTCTTGATGAAGCTGAAGATGTAGTCCCAACGGCCACAGTTCAGTCCCGAGGAGTGCTCGCGCAGCTCGTAGAGGATCTCGTCCATCTCGAAGGCGGCGAGGATGGTCTCGATGAGCACCGTCGCCTTGATGGTCCCGCGCGGCACTCCGAGCGCGTCCTGCGCGGCCAGGAACACGTCGTTCCACAGTCGCGCCTCGAGGTGGCTCTCGATCTTCGGCAGATAGAAGTAGGGACCGGTGCCGCGCGCGGCGAGCGCCGCGTGGTTGTTGGCAAGATAGAGCGCAAAGTCGAACAGCGCGCCCGACACCACTTCGCCGTTGACGCGCACGTGCTTCTCCGGCAGATGCCAGCCGCGCGGGCGCACGATGAGGGTCGCGGTGTGCTCGGCGAGCCGGTAGACCCTGCCGATGGCGGCATCCTCGTAGCTGATGGTGCGCCGCACGGCGTCGGCGAGGTTCACCTGCCCGCGGATCAGGTTCTCCCAGGTCGGCGTGCACGAGTCCTCGAAGTCCGCCATGAAGGCGCGCACCGGCGCATTCAGCGCATTGATGATCATCTTGCGGTCCACGGGACCGGTGATCTCGACGCGCCGATCGGCGAGGTCGCCGGGGACCGGGGCGACGCGCCACTCGCCGGCACGCACATCCGCGCTGCCGGCGAGAAACTCCGGCAGCGCCCCCGCGTCGAACTCCGCCTGCCGCCGGGCGCGCATCCCGAGCAGCTCGAGACGCCGCGGGTTGAAGCGGCGGTGCAGGCTCGCGAGCAACTGCAGCGCGAGCGGCGTCAGCACCTCCGCGGAGCGCTCGATGGGCGCCCCCAGGATCTCGACCCTGGGGCCATTCGGCTCGCGGGAATACTCCCGCTCCTCAACGCGCGCCTGCATGACTGCCAGCATACCCGGCTGTGAAGGGAATTTGACTACAGAAACTTAACACTGTTAATTTCACAAAGCGCGGGTGGCGCAGTCTTCGCGTCGGATGACATATGCCGGAACTTGTGCGCCGCGGTCACTTTCTCGGCCCCAAGCTGCGTTCGCTGCGCAAGCGCAACGGCCTCACCCTCGAGGAGCTGTCGGTGCGCTGCATCCAGCGCAACGCGCGTCTCGCGCCCTCGGTGTCCTACCTCAGCATGATCGAGAGCGGCAAGCGCAGACCGTCGCAGGCGCTCCTGGAGCTGCTGGCGGCGGTCTTCCAGCGCCCCCCGGGCTGGTTCCTCGACGAGAGCACCGAGCCCGAGCCGGCCCCGCCGGGGGCAGCCGCCGGCGCCGCGACCCGCATGCCCTTCGAGCCGGCCTTCCTGTTCTCGCGGAGCCTTCTGCAAGCGGCGATCCCCGAGCTGCTCGCGCAGACCGGGACCAGCGGCCGGCAGTTCGCGCACCTGCTGATCCGCTCGCACCAGGAGATGTCGCACAACGACTTTCCCGATCTCGAGCGTGCCGCGGAGCTGGTCGGCGAGCGGCGTTTCCCCCTCGGGGTCGAGGACCTGATGCGCTTAGCTAAGCGCCACGGGCTCGAGATCCGCTGGTTCGACAGGAAGCCCGTGCTGGCGCGCGACAAGGACCGCGAGGTGCGCAGCATGGTGCGCTCGTTCTTCGAGGCGCCGGGCATCGTCTATGCCAACCGCGCACTGCAGGCCGACCCGGCGCGCCTCAAGTTCGACCTCGCGGCGCACATTGCGCACAAGGTGCTGCACGGGGGCGATGGGCTGAAGTCCGCGCATGCCACCGGCGGCGAGATGGGCGGCAGCCCCGAAAGCGGCTCGGGAACGGACGGCCTCGAGCCGCAGGACGTGCTGCACGCCTGGCGTGACTTCGAGTGCAGCTTCTTTGCCGGCGCGCTGCTCGCCCCGCGGCTGCCGTTCCGGCGCTTCCTCGCGCGCGAGCGCCATCGCGTGGAGGCCGGCCAGAAGCTCGAGCTGACCCCGGCGGTGGTGATGCGGCGCATGACCAAGGTGTCCCCCTACCCCTACTGGCACTTCTTCGACGCCTATCCGCCCGGCTACCTGCGCGCCGTGTATCGCGGCAATGGCATCCCGCTGCCCTGGGGCAACCTCGCGCAGGTGAGCGACCCGTGCCCCAACTGGGCGGTGTTCCGCATGATCGACGGCGAGCATGGCGAGTCGGGCTCGCAGATCTCGGTGCTGCGCGATGCGGAGCGCTCGCTGCTCTATTGCTGCCACTCGATCCGCGTGCGCGACATGGCCGGCAACCGCCATGTGCTGTCGGTGGGCGTCGACCTCGCGCCCGCGCTCGAAGCCAACGGCGTCGACAGTGCGGCCACGGTCGGGTCGATCCTGCGCGAGTGCCTGCACCGCCGCGGCGAAGCGCGCATCCCCAAGGAGGCCGCGCACTCGCTCGGCGTGCTGGCGCAGGTGCTGAACATCGCCTGGATCGACGATGCGCTCGCCTCGCCCGCGCGCCTCATCTGCCCGCGCAGCAGCCGCTGCCCGCGACCCGAGCGCTGCGAGGGCGCGCGTCCGTCGCGCGCCCGCGAGATCGCGGACGTGCGCGAAGAGATCCTCGGACGTGAGCCGTGATGGCATGATGGCAGTCCGCCACGCCCCGGAGGGCCCATGACCGTCGAGCCGCAGACCTTCCGCCGCCGCGCCCGCGGCGTATTTCTCGTCCTCGTGCTGGCGGCGGGCCTCGCGTCGCAGCCGCCGGTGCGCGCGGGCGAGGACGCCGCGGCCCTCGAGGCCGAGCGCGCCGCGATCGATGCGTGGCGCACCGAGCGCCTCCACAGCCTCACCAGCGACAGCGGCTGGCTCACCCTCACCGGGCTGTTCTGGCTCAAGCCGGGCGAGAACAGCTTCGGCCGCGCGCGCAGCAACTCGCTCACTCTCGACAATGCGGCGCTCGCCGACATCGCCGGCTCCTTCGTGCTCACGGGACAGCAGGTGCGCTTCGTGGCCCGCCCGGGAAGCGGCGTCACGCACGACGGCCAGCCGGTCGCCGCGCTCGATCTGGCGCCCGATGCGAGCGGCCATCCCACGGTGCTCGAGAGCGGCGCGCTGCGCTTCTACGTCATCGAGCGCGCCGGCAATCTCGGCGTGCGGGTGCGCGATCTCAACAACCCGCACCGCTCCGGCTTCCGCGGCCTCGACTACTTTCCGGTGAGCACCGACTGGGTAGTAAATGCCCGCTTCGAGCGCTACGCGCCGGAGCATCATCTGCAGATCGTGAACATTCTCGGCATGCAGGTGGACATGCAGTCCCCGGGCGCGGTGGTCTTCATGAAGGACGGCCGCGAGTGGCGGCTCGACACCGTGCTCGAGGAACCCGGCGACCAGGAGCTGTTCATCATGTTCGCCGACGGCACCAGCGGGCACGAGAGCTACGGCGCCGGGCGCTTCCTCTACGTTCCGATCCCGCAGGGCGCGACCGTGGCGGTGGACTTCAACAAGGCCTACAACCCGCCGTGTGCGCTCAACGAGTTTGCGACCTGCCCGCTGCCCCCGCCGCAGAACCGGCTGAAGCTGCGCGTTACGGCGGGCGAGAAGAAATACGCCGGCGGGACCGATCACCATCTGTGAACGGCGCGCGCCCCGGCGCCGGGCGCCAAAGTCGCGCCTTTGGCGCCACACAACTCGCGCTGGCCGCCTCAGGTCTGCTATGGACTGCGGGCGCTTTCGCGGCCGAAAGTGCCTCCGGACCCGAGAGCGCCTCGCAACCGCTCGAGGAGGTGGTGGTCATCGGCAGCACCCCGATCCCGGGAGCCGCGATCGATGTCGACAAGATCCCGGGGAACGCCCACATCCTGTCCGCCGCTGACCTGTCGCGGCAGGGACCGGCAAGTCTCACCACCGCACTCACTGCCACGCTGAGCAGCATAAGCATCAACGACGATCTCGATGATCCCTTCCAGCCGGACATCCTTTACCGCGGCTTCGAGGCCTCGCCGGTGCTCGGCACTCCGCAGGGCCTGGCGGTGTACCAGAACGGCGTACGCATCAATGAGGCGTTCGGCGACACCGTCAACTGGGATCTGATTCCGGACGTCGCGATCAGCCAGGTGGAGCTGGTGAGCTACAGTCCGCTCTACGGCCTCAATGCGCTCGGCGGCGCCATCTCCGTGACGATGAAGAACGGCTTCACCCATCAGGGCATCGATCTCGAGTACTCGGGTGGCTCGTATGGGAACCGCTCCGTCGTCGGGCAGCTGGGTACCAACTCGGGCGCATTCGGGTTCTACCTTGCTGCTAAGGCACTGGATTCAAACGGCTGGCGCGATTTTTCCAGCGACAGCATCCGCACCCTGTACGCGGTCCTGAGCATGCACACCGAGCGTATGCTGCTCGATCTGAGCTATACGCGCGCCGACAACACCCTCGACGGCCAGGGCCCCGCGCCGCTGCAGGAGCTTGCCGTCAACCGCTCTCTGGTTTTCACCGGACCGCAGAGCAACATCAACAGCCTCGATTTCTTCACCCTGAACGGGTCTTTGAATCTGGCCGACGGCTTAGCGCTCCAGGGCGCGGCCTACTACCGCGACTACGCTCAGAGCGTCTCCAATGGCAACACCACGAACTACGTGGCCTGCCTCACGACACCCGGAATTCTCTGTCAACCCGATGGGCTCACCCCGCTGACCAACGCGGCCGGCCAGAGCCTGCCGGACGTCTCCGCCGGCGGCACGGTCCCCATTGGCGAAAACGACTTCGAAATGATCCACGCGTGGGGGCGGGGCATCACGCTGCAGATCTCCGCCGACACGCCGCTATTCGGTCGCGGCAATCAGTTCAGCACGGGCGCGGCCATCGACTACGCAGCAGTGAGCTTCTACAGCGGTGCGCAGATCGGCGTCGTCAACTCACAGCTGCAGGTGTTGCCGTCGGACCTCATCGTCGTCACAGCGGAGAACTCGCCCGGCGCGATCGCCAATGGCGATGCCGTGCCGGTGAGCGTCGCCTCCGTCAGCAGCAATCTCGGCGCCTATCTCACCGATACGCTCGATATCACCCCCGGGCTGAGCGTAACGGCCAGCGGCCGCTATAACGTGACGCACCTCGAGCTGTCCGACAGGCAGGGAACGAATCTCGACGGCAGCAATCGCTATGCGCATTTCAACCCGGCGGTCGGTGCCGCGTACAAAATCATTCCGACGGCGACGCTCTATGGCGGTGTCTCGACCAACACGCGCACTCCGACCGCGAGCGAAATCGAGTGCTCCGATCCGTTAACCCCGTGCCTGCTGCCGACGAATCTGGCGGGCGACCCGCCGAATCTGCGCCAGGTGATCGCGCATACAGCGGAGCTGGGTCTGAGGGGAAAGACGCCCGGCGGCTCCGCGGAGCTCGCGTGGAATCTCAGTGTGTTTCGCACGCTGCTGCATGACGACATCTACGGCATCGCCACCTCGGTCAGTCAGGGGTTCTTCCAGAACATCGGCGACACCCGCCGCCAGGGAATCGAGGCAGGCTCGAGCTATCGTTCCGGGCGCTGGTCGGCTTTCCTCAACTACAGCCTCGTCCAGGCGGCCTTCGAGTCGGCGCTCGTAGTGCCATCGCCCTCGAATCCGTACCGGGACGCGCGCGGCGATATTCAGGTCGGGCCCGGGGACCAGCTGCCGGGTATTCCCGAGCACCGCCTGAAGCTGGGCGTCGACTTCCAGGTGGCGCCCGCGTGGACCCTCGGCGCCACAGTGAACGTGGTCAGCAGCGCCTACTACGTGGGCGATGAGGCGAACCTGCTCGCCCCGCTACCGGGTTACACGGTCGTCAACCTGTACGCGCGAGTCCGGCCGCTGCCGCACGTGGAGATCTTTGCCTCGATCAACAATCTCTTCGACCGCAGGTATGCGACCTGGGGGATCCTGAGCGATCCGACCGGCATCGGCGCGCCCGGCATCCCGCCGGCTGCGGTGAGCAACGCACCCGGCGTGGATAACAGGTTCCTCAGCCCGGCAGCACCCTGCGAAGCGTTTGCCGGCGTGCGGCTCACGCTCTAGCGTCAGGCGCCGATGAAGATCGTGGCCGGGTGCTCGAGGCACTCTTTCAGCGCCTGGATCATCGCTGCCGCGTCATAACCGTCGACGAAGCGATGGTCGAAGGACGAGGACAGGTTCATGGTGAGACGGATCGCGATCGCGCCGTCGCGCACCACCGGCCGCTCGATGCTGCGGTTCACGCCGATGATCGCCACCTCGGGCGCGTTGATGATCGGCGTGCTGGCGATGCCGCCGAGCTTGCCGAGGCTGGTGATGGTGATGGTCGAGCCGCTCAGCTCCTCGCGCGTCGCCTTGTTGGTACGCGCGGCCTCGCTCACGCGGCGGATCTCGGCGGCGAGCTCCCACAGCGAGCGCGTCTGCGCGTCGTGCACCACCGGCACCTTGAGCCCGTCGGGCGTCTGCGTCGCGACGCCGAGATGTACCGCCGCATGCCGCACGATCACGCCGCGCTCGGCGTCGTAGTGCGCGTTGCATTGCGGGAAGTGCTTGAGCACGCGCACCAGCGCGAGCCCGAGGAACGGCAGATAAGTGAGGCCCGGCGCCCCGCGCTCGAGTTTGCCGTTCAAGTGCCGGCGCAGCTCTTCGAGCTCGGTGACGTCGAGCTCCTCGACGTAGGCGAAATGCGGGATGTTGCGCTTTGCCTCGCTCAGGCGCTGCGCGATCAGGCGGCGCAGCCCGATGACCTTGATCTCCTCGGTGGCACCCGGCATGCGTGCCGCTGACCTTGCCGCCGGAACCGCCCGCGGCGCCGGTCGCAGCGGCACCGGTTGCGGGCCCGAGCCGCGCGCCACGTAGGCGTCCAGGTCCTTCGGTACGATTCGGCCGCTCGGCCCCGAGCCGACGACCTGCTTCAAGTCTATGCCCGCCTCGTGCGCGCGCCGGCGGATCGCGGGCGATGTGGCCACGCGCCCCGTGCGCGCGCCGACCGCAGCGGCTTCCTCGTGCGCCGCGCCGGCGCCGTTGCCGGGGGCGCTCGCACGCGGCGGCGCGGGCGCGGCCGGCGCGTCTGCCGACGCGGACGCCGCGGCGCCTGAAGCCTGCGCGCTGCCCGCGCCGGTCTCCAGCACCAGCAGCTGCGCGCCGACCGGCACCATGTCGCCGGGCCCGCCGGTCGTCGACACGACGCGTCCGCTCACCGGTGCGGGCACCTCCACGGCGGCTTTCTCGGTCATCACCTCGACCACGACGTCGTCTTCGGCCACCGTGTCGCCCGGCTTGACGCGCCAGCCGACGATCTCGGCCTGCACCGTGCCTTCACCGAGATCGGGGAGCTTGAAGATGTACTGGCTCATGCCGACTCCATGACCTGCTTGAGGGCCGCGGCGATGCGCGCCTGCCCGGGGAAGTAGTCCCACTCGAAGGCATGTGGATAGGGCGTGTCCCAGCCGGTCACGCGCAGCACCGGTGCCTCGAGATTCCAGAAGCACTGCTCCTGCACGGTGGCGACGAGCTCCGCGCCGTAGCCGCTGAAGCGCGTGGCCTCGTGCACGACCACGCAGCGTCCGGTCTTGCACACCGAAGTGCACAGGGTGTCGACGTCGAGCGGCGCCATGGTGCGCACGTCGACGATCTCGGCATCCACGCCCGCGGCGCGCACCGCCGCCTCGACGACGTGCACCATGGTGCCATAGGTGAGCACGGTCACCTCGCGCCCGGGGCGCACCACCTCGGCACGGCCGATCGGCACGGTGTAGTGGCCCTCGGGGACCTCGCCGCGCACATGTGCGCTCCACGGCACCGCCGGCTTGTGCGCATCGCCGTCGAAGGGCCCGTTGTAGATGCGCTTCGGCTCGAAGAACACCACCGGGTCATCGCCCTCGATCGAGCTGATGAGCAGCCCCTTGGCGTCGTAGGGATTGGAGGGCATCACCACCTTGATGCCGCAGACGTGGGCGAAGATCGCCTCCGGGCTCTGCGAGTGCGTCTGGCCGCCGCGGATACCGCCGCCGCACGGCGTGCGGATGGTGACCGGCGCGGAGAAATCCCCCGCCGAGCGGTAGCGCAGCCGCGCGAGCTCGCTCACCACCTGGTCGTAACCGGGATAGATGTAGTCGGCGAACTGGATCTCCGCCACGGGCTTCAGCCCATTCACGCCCATGCCGATGGCCGCGGCGATGATGCCGCCCTCGGCGATCGGCGTGTCGAGCACGCGGTGCTCGCCGTACTTGCGCTGCAACCCGTCGGTCACGCGGAACACGCCGCCGAAGTAACCGATGTCCTCGCCGAGAATCACGACGCGCGGATCGCGCTCGAGCATCACGTCCATGGCGGAGTTCAGCGCCTGGACCATGTTCATGCGTGCCATCGCTCAGGCCTTGCTGGCGGCGGACGGCGCCGGACTCGCGGCGGCGCCCGGCCCGGCCTGCGCCGCGCGCAACGCGCGCAGCTCGTTCTGCTGCGCCCTGAGGTTCGGCGGCATCTCCTTGAGAACGTCCTCGAACATCGTGAGCGGATCGAGTGCCGGTCCGCCGGTCAGCGTGCCGTAGCTCTCGGCCTCCTTCCAGCAGGCCGTGACGTGCGCCTCCAGCTCCTTCTCCAGCCGCGCGTGCCGCTCCTCGGACCACTCGCCGAGCGCGATCAGGTGCTGCTTGAGGCGCGTGATCGGATCGCCGAGCGGCCACGCCCGCCACTCCTCCTTGGGCCGGTAGCGTGACGGGTCGTCGCTGGTCGAGTGCGCCCCGGCGCGATAGGTCACGAGCTCGACCAGCGTTGGGCCGCCGCTCTGACGCGCGCGCTGCGCCGCCCACTGCGTAACCGCGTAGACCGCGAGGAAGTCGTTGCCGTCGACGCGGATCCCGGGAATGCCGTAGCCGGGACCGCGTTGCGCGAAGGTGCGGTGCTCACCGCCCGCGAAGCCCTGGAAGGTGGAGATCGCCCACTGGTTGTTGACCAGATTGAGGATCACCGGCGCCTGGTACACCGCGGCGAAGGTCATGGCGTAATGGAAGTCGGCCTCGGCGCTCGAGCCCTCGCCGAGCCAGCTCGCGGCAATGCGCTCCTCGCCCTTGATCGCCGCGGCCATCGCCCAGCCGACCGCCTGCGGGAATTGCGTCGCCAGGTTGCCGGAGATCGAGAAGATATTGCCGGCGCCCCAGTGATACATGATGGGCATCTGCCGGCCCTTGCACATGTCGTGCGTGTTCGACAGGCACTGACACATGAGATCCACCAGGCTCCGCCCGCGCACTACGTGCAGACCCTGCTGCCGGTACGAGGGGAACAGCATGTCGGTCGGCTGCAGCGCCATGCCGGCGGCCACCGCCACTGCTTCCTCGCCGGTCGACTTGATGAAGAAGGAGATCCGGCCCTGGCGCTGGATCTTCTGCATGCGGTCGTCGAACAGGCGCGTGAGCAGCATGTGGCGCAGCCCGACCTGCAGCTCCTGCGGCTCGAGGTGCGGGTCCCACGGCCCGACCGCGCGGTGCTCGGCGTCGAGCACCCGCACCATCTCCAGCGCCAGGCTCTCCAGGTCGCGCGCCGAGGCGGTGACCTCCGGGCACTTCACGGCTCCGGCCGGGGAGATCTGCACGTAGCTGAAATCCGGCTCCTGTCCCGGACGAGCCGGCGGGGCGGGAACGTGCAGGCGCGAGCGTGGCGGCATGATCTGATTTAACGGTGCGTTTGGATTGCGGTTGCGGGTGTCGCTGCGGCAGGATTGTAATCGCCTCACCCCGCCAACACACGCGTGAAGCCGAAACCCACCTACCGGGGCGTGGTGCTGCGCACTGCGCGGCCCGGACCCGCGCAACCACAGCCCGCGACGCCCGTCGCGGCCGGCCCCGCGCGCGTGCGCGTGGCACGCGAGGTGGCGGGACGCGGCGGCAAGGGCGTCTCGGTGATCCGCGGACTGCCGCTCGACAGCGCGGCGCTCGAGGAGCTCGCCGGGCGGCTGAAACGCCTGTGCGGTGCCGGCGGCGCGGTGCGCGACGGCGCGATCGAGATCCAGGGTGAGCATCGCGACCGGCTGGTGGCGGAGCTGGTAAAGCTCGGTTACGCAGCGAAACGTGCCGGCGGCTGACGCGCCGGAACCGGACCCCCAGCCCCTGACGCAGTGGTAAGCGCCTGCGATCCTTGCTATAGAGTACTGACAGCGGGCAGCGGCGGGATTCGACATGAGCCACGACCCCCAGACGGGACCGGCGAGCAGGAACGGCCAGGTGCTGCTCTTTGCCCGGAATTTCTTCCGCCACCCGCTGATGCTCGGCTCTATCGTGCCGAGCTCGCGCTTTCTCATCCGCGAGCTGCTGACTCCCATCGACTGGACACGCGCGCGTGTCATCGTCGAGTACGGTCCCGGGGTGGGCGGCATCACCGCCGAGGTGCTGCGCCGCATGCGCCCGGACGCGCTGCTGATCGCCATCGAGATGAATCCCGACTTCGTCAGCTACCTGCGCAGTGCCCTCAGCGACCCGCGGCTGCGCGTCATCGCGGGCTCGGCCGAGTCGGTCGACGAGATCCTGCGCCGCTGCGGCCAGACCCAGGCGGACTACATAATCTCCGGCATCCCCTTCAGCACCATCACGGCACCACTGCGCGAGCGCATCCTGCGCCGCACGCGCGCCGCGCTCGCACCGGGGGGTGCGTTCCTCGTCTACCAGTTCTCGACGCGCGTGCTCGAGGACCTGAAGCGCGTCTTCGGTTACGTCGGGCGCAAGTTCGAGCCGCTCAACGTGCTGCCGGCGCACCTCTTCATCTGTCAGCCGCAGGCGGCTTGAGCGCGCGCTACTGCGCGCGCAGCGTGCGCAGCAGCTCGTCGCGGAAGTAGCCGGCCGGAATCGGCCCCTGCCGCATGAATTCCAGGTGGAAGCGCCGCGCGGAGAAGCGCGTGCCGAGCTCGAGCTGCGCGCGCCTGCGCAGCGCCAGGATCTGCTCCTTGCCGACCCGGTAGGTGATCGCCTGTGTCGGCCAGCGCGCATAGCGTGTGAGCGCGGCGCGCGCTGCGTTGCAGCTCGCCTCCTTGAGGTCGAGTTTGAGGGCGGCGGCGTCCTGACACGAGCCCGGCAGGAAATCGACCACTTCGGAGTACAGCGTCACCGCCTCGTCGAAGTGCAGGCGCCCGGTATGAATCCCGGTGTCGATGCGCACGCGCAGGTCGCGCAGCAGCCTGCCGCGCAGCTCATAGAGGTGCTCCTCGGGAGTGTAGAACCCGTGCGGCGCACCCGGCGCCGCCTCCGCCAGCAGCGCCTCGGAGTACAGCGCCCAACCCTCGGTGGCCATGGAGTCCTGCCACATCGAGGAGGAATCCTCGACCGCGCCGGGCAGCAGCCAGCGCACCGGCGAGATCTGGTCGCGGTACTGCGTCATTACCTTGAAATGCCAGTCGTGCCCGGGGAAGCCCTCGTGCGCGGCGTTGTCGGGCATCGAGGCGTAGTTGTGCTGCCCGCGCAGCGCCGCCGCGTTGTCCCCGGTGGGGGTGATGTAGAAGCGGCCCACCCCGGTCCTCTTGAAGGGGGGCGCCGGGTAGTAACCGCCGGTCGGAACCGAGGCACGGAGCGGTGCGGGTGTCGCGAGCACATCGAGGCGGTAATCCGCGGGCACCTCGAAGAGTCCGGTGGCGCGCGCGTAGGCGACCAGCCGCTGGCCGGCGCGGCGATAGCCTTCCAGCATCTCGGCATCGCTCTGCGGCGCGTTGCGCTGAAGCTGCTCGAGCACCGCCCGCACGCCCGCCGGCCCGCCGCCACCCGCCGGCCACTGGTGGCTGGCGGCGATCTCGCGCGCCAGCGCCATCATCTCGGCGCGCGTCGCCTCGATCACCGGCAACACTTCCGCATACAGCTCGGCCGCGGTGCTCATGAGGTGCAGATTGTGGCGCAGCGCCCAGTCGTACTCGCTCTCCCCGAGGGCGAAGCGGTCGGCGCGGTACTCGCTCTTGAGAGTAAGCTCGCCGTCGGCCGAGGTATCGAAGAACGTGCCGACGATGAAGGCGTTCAAGTGCCGGTAAGCGTCCGCGGCGGCACTGCCGGCCGCCTGCACGTCCTTGAGCAGCTGCTCGCGATGCGCGCCCGTGACCTCGCCCGCGGCGAGCTGCGGCAGCGTGCCGGCGAAGTAGTCGGCATCGGCGCTCGCCGCCGCCAGCCCGTAATCGCGCAGCACCCGAGCGTCGGGGGTGCTGTGCGCGCTCACTCCCGCGGCCAGCTGCCGCTCCGCGGTCGCAAGGTAGGCAGGCACGGCCCGTAGCCGCGCGATCAACGCCAGCCACTCCGCCTCGCTCCCACGGGTCGCGGCGCCGGTCGGCGTCATGCCCTGGATCTGCCAGTCGACGCCGCGCGCCGGCTCATCGACATAGGAGTCGAGGGATTTCTGCTGATGGTGGCGCACGGCGTGCAGGTGCTCGAGGAAGGCGATCTCGGCGAGCGCGACCGAGCGGTCGATGCGTCGGCGCGGCGACAGGCCGGCGGGCGACAGCGCCGCGAAGCGCGCGCGGAACTGCGCGAGCTGCGCGTCCTCGGCGCGGATGGCCTCGGGCGAATAGTCGCGCAGATGGCCGTCGACGCCGGCGAGCTGGGGATCGAGTGCCGCGCCACCGAGATAGGTCGCCATCACCGGAAAGCGGCCGAGGACATAAACCGCGTAGTCGTGCTCGGCGGCGGCAAAGCGCGCATCGGCCCACGGCCGGTGCTGCACGGGTTGCGCGACCGGCGCCCGCGGCGGCACGGGCGGCGAGCCGACAGCCGCCGGCTGTGTCGTGGCCGCCTGGGGCGCGAGTGCCGCCGGCTGCGATGCGGGCGGCGGCGCGGGCGCCGCGCACAGCGTGCCCGCCGCGAGCAGCGGCACAGCCGCAGAAATCAGCCGACGGGGATCCACGGCGGTCGTCACGCTCCTCACGGCGCAGGAACGCCGCAGCATACGCTGACCCCGCTGCAGCGGCGAAGGGCTGCGGCATTGTTGACAGCTCGCGCGGCGGGCGAGGATCCTCCTCGCATGACGAGCACACTATGGCTGGGGACGCGCAAGGGCCTGTTTGCGCTGCGCGCCGACGCGCAGCGGCGCACCTGGAAACTCGCCGGCCCGCAGTTCCTCGGACACATCATTCATCACGTGGCGCAGGATCCGCGTGAGCCGCGCGTGTTGCTGATGGCGGCCAAGACCGGGCATCTGGGTCCGACGGTGTTCCGCTCCGGCGATCGCGGCCGCACCTGGCGCGAGGCCGCGCGACCGCCCGCGTTCCGCAAGGCGGCCGACGGCGAGGAGCCGCGCGCCGTGCAGCGGGTGTTCTGGCTGACGCCCGGGAGCGCGAGCGAGCCCGGCAGCTGGTACGCGGGCAGCTCGCCGGCGGGTCTGTTCCACTCGGTCGACGGCGGCGAGCGCTGGGAGCCGGTGGCGGGCTTCAACGACCATCCGCTGCGGGCCAAGTGGGTCATGAGCCCGACGCCCGACGGCGAGTTCCTGCATTCCATCCAGGTGGATCCGCGCGACCCGCGTCACCTTTATATCGGCATCTCGATCGGCGGCGTGTTCGAATCCACCGACGGCGGGGCGGACTGGACACCGCTCAACGAAGGTTGCGCGGCGGATTTCCTGCCCGATCCGGGCGCTGCCTTCGGCCACGATCCGCACTGCCTGGCGCTGCATCCCCGGAATCCGGACCGCCTCTACCAGCAGAACCACTGCGGTATCTACCGCCTCGATCGTCCGGGTAAGCGCTGGGAGCGGATCGGCAAGGCCATGCCGAAGAAGATCGGCGATGTCGGCTTCCCGATCGTGCTGCATCCGGCCGACCCCGACACCGTGTGGGTGCTGCCCATGGACGGCCAGACCGTGTGGCCGCGCACCTCGATCGACGGCAAGCCGGCCGTGTACCGCAGCCGCGACGCCGGGCGCAGCTGGCAGCGGCTCAATCGCGGGCTGCCCGCAGCGCACGCCTGGTTCACGGTGCTGCGCCAGGCAATGTGCGTCGACGGCCATGAGCGCACGGGACTGTACTTCGGCACTACCGGCGGCGATGTCTGGGCGAGCAGCAACTCGGGCGACAGCTGGCGCTGCATCGCGCGCCACCTGCCGGAGATCTACTCGGTGAGTCACGCGCACTAAGATGAGCTGCACGGTGCGCATAGCGAGTCCGCTGCACTCCTACACCGCGGGCGCCGCCACGGTCGCCGGCAGCGGCAACACGCTCGAGGAGGTGCTCGGCGATCTCGAGCGGCGCTTTCCCGGCATCCGCTTCCGCATGATCGACGAGCAGGACCGCATCCGGCCGCATCTGAAGTTGTTCGTGAACGCCGACGAGGCACGCGATCTCACGGCACCGGTGCGCGGCGGCGACACCGTGCACGTGATCTGTGCGCTCTCCGGAGGATGAGCCGATGACGCTCTCGGCCAGCGAACGCGCCCGCTACCAGCGTCACCTCGCGCTGCCGGAGATCGGCGTTGCGGGCCAGGAGAAGCTCAAGGCGGCGCGCGTGCTCATCGTCGGCGCCGGCGGGTTAGGCTCACCGGCGGCGCTGTATCTGGCGGCCGCGGGCTGCGGCACGCTCGGCCTGCTCGACTGCGACCGCCTCGAGGTGTCGAATCTGCAGCGCCAGGTGCTGTTCGACACCGCCGCGCTCGCGCGGCCGAAGGCCGAAGCCGGGCGCGAGCGCCTCGCGAGCCTCAATCCCGAGATCCGCGTGGTGGCGCACGCCGTGGAGCTCAAGGCCGGCAACGTGCGCGCCGTATTCGCGGACTACGACCTGGTACTGGATGGCAGCGATCGCCTGTCGACCCGCTATCTGGTGAACGACGCCTGCGTGATTCTCAGGCGCCCGCTGGTGTCGGCCGCCATCTACCGCTTCGAGGGCCAGGTCATGACCTACGTGCCGGAGCGCGGGCCGTGCTACCGCTGTGTGTTCCCGCAGGCCACCGACGGTGTGATCGCCAACTGTGCCGAGGCGGGAGTGCTCGGCGTGCTGCCGGGCGTGCTCGGCACGCTGCAGGCGACCGAGGCCATCAAGCTCATCACCGGCGTCGGCACGCCGCTCTTAGGAAGGCTGCTCACCTACGATGCGCTCGAGCTGCGCTTCACCGAGTTCCGCGTCCAGCGCCGCCGCGACTGCGCGGTGTGCGGCGATGCCCCGTCGATCACCGAGCCGCGCGACCCGCAGCCACCGCAACGCGTGGCCGAGAGCGACGGTGGCGTGCGCCGCCTCACGCCGCGCTCGCTCGAGGTGCTGCTCGATCCGGCCGCGCCCATGCGGCCGCCTCTCATCGACGTGCGCGAGCGCTGGGAGTTCGACACCGGCCACCTGCCGGGGGCCGTCAACATCCCGACCAGCGAGCTGCCGCAGCGCGTCGGTGAGATTCCGCGCTCCGGCGGGCCGGTATTCATCTGCCGCAGCGGCGGACGGAGCCTGCACGCCTGCACGCTGGCGCTCAAGGCGGGTGTGGTGTCACCTGCGAACCTCGAGGGAGGAATGCTCGCCTGGGCTGCGCAGATCGACCCGACGATGCCCGTGGCCTGAAGCTCCCTAGGGCGTCGTCGGAGTGCGCGACCTGGCGAAGCACGGGGTGCGCGGCGGCTCGGACGCCAACTGGATGCGGCTCTTGAGCAGCGCGAGGGCGGTGAGCGGCTCGTCGACGAAGGAGAACAGCCCGAGGTCCGCGGCCGCGATCGTGCCGTGGCGCACCAGCGCCTCGAAGTTGATCACTTCCTTCCAGTAACCCGAGCCGTACAGCAGCACCGGGATAGAGCGATCGAGCTTGCGGGTCTGCGCCAGCGTCAGGATCTCGAACAGCTCATCGAGCGTGCCGAAGCCGCCGGGAAACGCCACCAGCGCGTGCGCCAGGTGGGCGAACCACAGCTTGCGCATGAAGAAGTAATGGAACTCGAAGCTCAGTCCCGGCGTGATGTAGGGATTCGGTCGCTGTTCCTGGGGGAGACCTATGTTGAGCCCGATACTACGCCCGCCGGCGAGCGCGGCGCCACGGTTGGCGGCCTCCATGATCCCGGGACCGCCGCCCGAGCACACGATGAGGCGCTCGCCGCCGGGGAGGCTGCGGCTCCATTCGGTAACCAGCCGGGCGAGCTCGGTCGCCTCCTCCACGTAGCGGCCGAGGACGCCCGCGGCGCGGGCGCGCGCCGAGCCGAAGAACACCACCGTGGCGGTGACGCCGGTCTCGCAGAAGGTGCGCAGCGGCGCCAGATACTCGGACACGATGCGCACCGGGCGTCCCTCGTCCGAGTCGATGAACCGCGGATCGTGATACGCGAGCGGGGGGCTGGGGCTTTGCGCCATGAGGTGCGTCTCCGGGGAGACGGGCGTGCCGCCCGCGTGGAGCCTGAGTGTGTCAGTTCGGGGCGGGGGCGTCATCCGTGCCCCCGGAGCGGGCGCTCCTTCGCACCGCTCCGGGGCCTGCCTCAAGTGAGGTAGGCTACGGTCGCTGTGTTGCACGCCTGTGGCAGAAAGGTTGCCTTGCTCACATTCGCCGCGCTCGCGGTGGTACTCACGGCGGGCGCGCACGCTGACACGCCCGCGGTCGTCGCCCCCGCGCCGGCCGCCATCGCGCGCAGCCCGTCCGCGGCCGAGCTGCCGCCGCTTGACGCCTCGACCTCGCTGCTCGTCGTCGCGCCGCATCCGGACGACGAGACACTGTGCTGCGCCGGCGTCATCCAGCGCGTCGTGCGTGCCGGCGGCCGCGCGAGCGTCGTGTGGATCACCAGCGGCGATGCCTCCGAGCTCGATCTGCTGCTCATCGAGCGGAGCCTGCTGCTGCAGCCCGCGAAGCTGCGTGACCTGGCTGTGCGCCGCATGCACGAAGCGCGCGCCGCGACCACGCTGCTCGGCATCACGATCGACGGCCAGCTGTTCCTCGGCTACCCCGATCGCGGAGTGCAGCCGCTGCTCACCGATCATCAGAGTACGGCGTACACCTCGCGCTTCACCGCCGCGGCCGCGGTGCCCTACCCCGATGCCGTGTCCCCGGGCCACTCCTACACCGGGGCGAGCCTCGAGCAGGACCTGACCGCAGTTATCGATCGCGTCCGTCCGACGCTGGTGCTCACCGCCAGTCCGCGCGATTCCCATCCGGATCACGCGGCGGCGGGCGTGCTCACGCTGCGCGTGATGGCGCGCCGCGGGCAACTCGCGGCGGTGCGCTGCTGGATCGTGCACGGCGGCGAGGGCTGGCCGAGCCCGCGCGAGCTGTCCCCGGGGTTGCCGCTCGAACGTGCCCCGCGCTCAGGTGCCGAGCCGCTCGGCATCTTCGAGCTCACTCCGGCAGAGGAGGACCGCAAGCTTGCCGCGCTGCGCGCCTACAGCACGCAGATGCAGACGCTGGCACCGTTTCTGCTTTCGTTCGTGCGCACCACAGAGTCGTTCGCCGCCGCCCACTGAAGCGGCTCGCGGCGCGCGCCTCAGGGAGGACGCCGCCAGCCCTCGAGCCAGCGGTCGAGCGCCCCCGCGATCCGCTCGCGCAGCCGGTCGAGCCAGGCGCGCCGCGCCCAGTGGCGGCGACTGAGTGCCTGCGACACGGCGAAGTCGCCGACAAACAGCGCCGCGGCGGCAGCGGCGACGTCCGCGTCCGCCACTTCCTGGTTGGCTTCGAGATTCCACTTGAAGCTCCAGCGATCCAGGTTGCTCGAGCCGATCGATATCCAGTCGTCGCACAGGATCATCTTCGCGTGCAGCACGTGCGGCTGATACTCGAAGACCCGCACCCCGCTGCGCAGCATCTTGCCGTAGAAGCGCCGCGCGGCGTGGCGCACCCACGGATGGTCGGTGCGTGCGCTCGGCATCAGCAGCCGCACGTCGACGGCGCGGCGCGCCGCCCGGCGCAGCGCCCTGCGAAAGCGGCGCGCGGGCACGAAGTACGCGCTCATGATCCACACGCGCTCACGCGCGGCCTCGATACGCCCGAGGACGCCGTTGGCGAGCACCGAGTGCTGTCGCGCCTCGCTCAAGGCGAGCCGCCCGGTCGCACCGCCCGCGAGCGGCGCAACCACCGGATCGGCAAGTCCGAGCTCCGGACCGCAACGTCTCCAGGTGCGCGCGAACGCGCGCTGCCAGTCCGCCACGACCGGACCCTTGATCTCGAGCATCAGCTCCCGCCAGGCATCGGGACCCGGGGCGAATTCGTCACTCAGCCCGGCACCGCCCACGAAGGCGACCGCGGCATCGACCGCGAGCAGCTTCCTGTGGTCGCGATTGAAGTTGTGCAGCCGGTTGCGCCAGTCGAGCGGATTGTAGAAGCGCAGCTCGACGCCGCACTCCTCGAGCCGCCGTCGGTCGGCGCCCGCGAGCGCGAGCGCGCCGAAGCCGTCGAACACCAGGCAGCAGCGCACGCCGCGGCGCCGCGCCCGGATGAGCGCTTCGATGAAGCTGTCCGCCACCCGGCCCGAGCTCACCAGGTACACCTCCAGCAGCACGTGCGAGCGCGCCGTCTCGATCGCTGCGAGCATCGCGGTGAAGAACTGCGCACTGCCGTCGAGCAGCCGGAACTGATTGCCGGTTCGCCACGGCCAGCCGGTGCTACCCGTCATGGCGGGTGGCGGGCCGCGCGCTGCTCGAGAGTGACGATCGCGCCGGCGCACAGATCGAGCAGCACGAACCAGGCGAGGCTGCGGGTGAGCAGCTCGTCCAGCGTGCGGTAGATCGCGCCCTGCGAGTGCGAGTAGTAGCGCTGCGCCTCGACGCCGCCGATGAGCAGCGCCGCGCCCATCACCAGCAGCAGCCCCGGCCCCGCATGCGCGCGCCGCGCGGCGTGCCCCGCGTGCACCGTCGCCGGGGTGGGCAGCCGCAGGTACCACACTGCAACGATCGCCAGACCGACGGCCGAGCTCAGGTACTGCAGGATGTGACTGACCTCGCCCGTGTACTCGCCGATCGTGACGCTGTCACTGAGCACGCCAATGTGCTGCACCGCCCAGCCATCTCCGTGGGTGAAGGAGTCCCACAGCAGGTGCGTACCTATCCCGATGTAGATGGCGAGCGGCGCGAGCAGCCACTGTGCGGCGCAGTGCCGCTGCCTGAATGGCTCGAGCGCGTTGAGGCACAGCCAGCGGGCGCGCGCCGGCAGCAGCACCGTGAGCGGTTCGCGCAGCAGCACCGTGCACACCAGCAATGCCACGCCGAGCGGCAGGTCGAAGCAGTACGAGCCCGTAAAGCTGTGCGTATCCACCCGCCGCCGCAGATACTCCTTCAGAGCCTCCGGAAAGTAGTAGATCGCATCCGGAACCAGCGCCCCGATCACGAGCGGCGCGCTGCGCAGCCAGCGCAGATGCCGCAGCGGCAGCACGGCAGCCGGGTGCGCGAGCGTGAACGGCATGGGTCCTGCTGCCTAAGCTTCGGCGCGGGCCGGGGTCACGCTGATATTGAGCTCACGCTCGCCCCAGGCGCCATCGGCGCCGTGGCGAAACACGAGCCCGACGCGCTGTCCGGCGCGCAGCTGTCGCGTGTCGACCTCGAGCACATGCAGCCCGAGCGAATTGGGCGCGGTCGGCTGCTCGCGCACCCCCTGCCAGGCATCGGAACGCAGGCGGAATGCGCCGGCCTCGCGCAGCGCCAGCGTCAGCAGGCAGCCCTGCGGCAGCTCGCTCGCCGGTGCATGCTCGCACCACATCACGCGCCTGAGCGCCGGCCGCTGGCCGCGGTAGCGTTCCCAGACACTCGTCGGACGATCGAAGGGGCGCTTGAGGGAGCGCGAGATGATGAGCTTGATGAACTCGGCGTGCGCCCAGGCGAGCGGCATCGCCCCGCCGGTGGGGCGCCCGGGCTCGAGCCCGCGGGAAGCGATCGGCGCCGCATCCCAGACCTGCTCGGGAAGCATGCCGCCCGCGGACGCCATGCGCACCATCGCGAGGATGAGCGGCAGCGGATCGCGCCCGGCCGCCACCTCGTAGTGACCGCGCTCGCCGGTGAGCAGCGGCCATGGACGCCCGCGTCCGGTGCCGTCGTAAGCGCTACCGTCCTCGTGCTCGCCGTAGCCATCGCCGCTATAGCGGTGCCAGCACGGCCCCGAGGGCGTATCGACCTTCAGCAGCGCATCGGCCACGCGTACGCTGCCGGCGATCAGCGGATCGTCCGCGCGCCGCAGGCCGAAGCGCACCAGCTGCAGGAAGTCGACGCCCACCTGCTCCGACACGGGCAGCTGTGGGTCGCGCGCGCGGTTCTTGATGGTCACCGCCAAGTCCGGCGGGCAGCAGCGGTCGGTGAGCGCCTGCGGCGGCGCCACCCGGACGTAGTAGCCCGGGACCCCGTAGCGGCGCGCGAGTGGTGTGTCGGTCACCGCGGTCCAGTCCTCGAGCCGGGCATTCCAGTAGTCGGCGAAGGCGAGTGCGAGCTCGCGTCCGTCGGCGCGCAAATACGGCGCGCCCGCCACCAGCGCGGCGATGCATACCGCGAGCGTGAAGGTGTTGAGGCCCGCGTCCTCTTCCCAGCGGTCCTGATCGCTCACCGGTCCGGTGCGCACCAGGAACCCGAGCGCACGCCGCACCATGTCGGCGACCTCGGTGCCACCGAGAGCGTCCCGCTCGTCGAGCACGGCGGCCAGCAGCACCGGAAACGCCGCCTCATCGAGCTGAATCCCCGACCAGTAGCCCTGGCCGCCGAGCCACTGGTTCTGGTTCCAGTGACCGTCGGCATTCTGGGTCGCCAGCAGGTAGCGCAGCGTGTTATGCGGCTCGTACGTGGCTCCCACCGCCAACAGCGCCCCGGCGCATTCCACCAGATCGCGCGGCCATACCAGGTGGTAACCCTCGCGCTCCTCGCGGGTGTTGCCCCACGGCACACTGAGTGAAGCCACCATGGCGCCCGGGTAGGTCTTGTCGCGGTGACTGCTTAACACCATGGTGGAGACACGGAACTGCCGCAGGCACTCGACCGGCAGATCCGCGGGCAGCCCGCCGACCGGGGTGGAGGTGGTGTGCCAGCGCGCCCACGCGGCGTGCTGGCGCGTCCAGCTGCTTTCGAAAGGCTCGTGCAACGCAGTGAGCGCGAGGGTGGCGGCGGAGTCGGCGCTGCTGCCGAAGCCGAGCGCAAGCACCGACTGCCGCGGCAGCTCCCCGAGCAGGGCGACGTTGCCGGGACCGGCGGCGTCGTATTCCCAGGTCATCGCGCCGTGCTGCTTGAAATCCTGCCAGCCATCCGTCTCGCCCACGAAACCGGCGCTAGCACGCCCGAAGGCGTCGTCCTGTGCCGGGGTAGCGGCCGCGAGCGCCAGTCCGAACGGGCCCTGCTCCGCCCATAGCACCCGGCGTCCCCGGTAGCTCACTACCTCAGCGCGGTTGTTGTGCCCGGTGCCGCCAAGGTGTGGCGCGACAAGCGCGTAGGGCCTGAGGATCGCATCGCCGGTGAGCGTCACCTCGATGAGCAGCACGTCGCGGTCGTCGCAGGGCGTGACGCGCAGCGTCAGCTCGAAGCGCTCGTGGTGGTGCACGATCCTCACCGCCGGCGCTCCCACATCCGCGAGTTCGACGTCGTGCTTCCACATGCGCTTCACCTCGACCCAGAAGCCCGCTCCGTCGCCGACGATGAAGCCCAGATCGCGGATCTGCGGAATGTCGACCCGCGGGTAGTAGACCTCGTTCACGATGCCGCCGCCGATCGTGAACCACAGGCGCGCCGCGCCGAGCGGGCAGCCGACGATCTCCTTGTCGCTGCTGCTCCAAGTGGGAGGAATCCCGGGACCGCCCGGCGCCGCCGTCATCGGCCACCCGCCGGTCGCCACAGGCGCACGCCACCGATGAAGGCGTTGCGGTTGGTGCCGCGTCGCACGCCACGCGGCAGCTCGTGGATGCGCGCGGCGTTGCCGCCACCGAGCACCACATAATCGGCCTCGAGCGCCGCCGTGAGCTGCCGGACTACAGCGGCGACCGCCTTGCGCCAGCGGCGTGTGCCGAGGCGCCGGCGGCCGCGCTCGCCGAGGTAGTCCTCGTAGGTGCGGCCGTGCCGGTAGGGCATGTGACCGATCTCCGTGGGCTCGACCACTCCGTCGATGATCAGCGTCGCCCCGAGCCCGGTGCCGAGCCCCAGAAACAGCATGCGACCGCCGTGGTAGCTGCCGATCGCTTGCATCGCCGCGTCATTGACGATGCGCACCGGGGCGCGCAGCGCCGCCGCGAAATCGAAGCCCACCCAGCCCGGACCGAGATTGTGGGGCTCGCCGGCGATCGATCCGCGGAACACGAGTCCCGGGTAGCCGATCGCCACCGCATCGTAGGCGAGGCCGGGCAGGCGCTGCGCCAGCTCGCGGACCATGCGCTCGGGACCGAGCTTCGTCCCGGAGGGGAACTTCCCGCTGACCCCCCGCGGTGCGATGCGAAACTTGACGTGGCTGCCACCTATGTCGATGACCAGGATGCGGCGGGGCGCGCGCCGCCCCGGGACTGTCCTTGCGGCTGGCATCGCGGAGGATTCTCGCCGGAATCCGCCCCCTTGGCCACCCGCCTCGCCTCAGCGCGCGCCATGTAAACGCGCGCGCTCACACCCCGAACAGCGCCGCCAGCCGCGCGCGCGCCGCACGGCCGGCCGCCAGCTCGGTGCAGTTGACCACCGCGAGGCGAAAGCCCCCCGGCGGCATGGCGTGGGTCACCGCCAGCCGGTCTTCATGGAAGGTGATCTGCACGCTGATCACGTGCGGCATGCGCCGCAGCTCCGCGACCAGCTGTGGCGGCGGGTGGCGGTACTCGCGGCCGTGCGGGCCGAACAGCGCGACGCTGTAGCCCGTGCGGCGCTCGCGACTCGTGAGCGCCCAGCTGCCGTCCCGGTAGAGCCCGACCACCGCCTCGAGCCAGCCGGGCTCGTAGAGATCCGGCCACTGGTCGGCGACGCGCAGATGGGCCTCGATGATGCGCTCGCCGATCGTCTCGGCGTTGAACATGCCGGTGTAACCCGCGAGGTGCCGCACGACCCATGCGTCGAGGTAGGCCTCCAGGGATTGCCGCTGCCCCGCTTCGATCGTCCAGTAGTCGAACGTGCCACCGACCCCGGGCACGCCGTGGCAGTGGCGGAACCAGCGCGTCCGCCCGCGCTCGACGACTACATCGGTGCTCACGTGATCACCTTCGAGAAGCGGCATCCAGAAGTGCCCGGCGGTCTCGTTAAGCTCGTAGTCAGCGAGGTCGGACAGCACGCGACTGCCGACGCCCATACCGTGCAGGTTGATGATCGGCTTGCTGAACACCGGGAAGGACGGCGGGCGTACGCCGTGCGGAGCGCACATAAAGCCCTGCGACTCGGCCACCAGGAGCTTGTTGTAGACCCAGCGGTGCTTGGGATTCCACAGCCACGCGTCCGGGTCCTCGGTCGGAATGCGCACCCCGGGCGGACAGGCGATACCTTCGAAGTACTGCAGCCGCCAGGGATCGGCTTCGCAGAAGGGCACGGCCCGTCCCGCGTCAGAACAGCCCGGTGATGCGGCCGCTCGCGTCGACGTCGATGCTGTTGGCCGCCGGCACCTTCGGCAGTCCCGGCATGGTCATGACGTCGCCGCAGATCATGATGATGAACTCGGCGCCCGCGGCGAGGCGCACCTCGCGGACGTTGACCACGTGGTCGTTCGGCGCGCCGCGCAGCTTCGGATCGGTGGAGAAGGAGTACTGCGTCTTGGCGACGCACACCGGGTAGTGACCGTAGCCGGACTCCTGCAGCTGTTTGATCTGCGCGCGGATCTTGCCGTCCGCGGTGACGTCGCTGGCGTGATAGATCTTGGTGGCGATCGCCTTCATCTTGTCCCACAGCGTCGCGCCGTCCTCGTAGACGAAGTGGAACTTGTTGGGCTGGCCGCACAGCCGCACCACCTCGCGTGCCAGCTCGACCGCGCCCTTGCCGCCGTCGGCGAAGTGGGTCGCGCCGATGACGCGCACGCCGTGTGCGGCGCCGCGCTCGGTGAGCAGGCGGATCTCGGCGTCGGTGTCCTCGGCGCGGCGGTTGATGGCCACCGCGCACGGCAGGCCGTAGTGATTCACCACGTTGTCGATGTGGCGCTCGAGGTTCACGGCGCCCTTCTCGAGCGCCGCCAGATTCTCGGTCTTGAGATCGGCGAGCTCGACGCCGCCGTGGTACTTGAGGGCGCGCACCGTGGTGACGATGACCGCGGCGCTCGGCCGCAAGCCGGACTTGCGGCACTTGATGTCGACGAACTTCTCCGCCCCCAGGTCGGCGCCGAAGCCGGCCTCGGTCACCACGTAGTCGGCGAGCTTGAGCGCGCTGCGGGTCGCGATCACCGAGTTGCAGCCGTGCGCGATGTTGGCGAACGGACCGCCGTGGATGAACGCCGGGTTGTTGGCGAGCGTCTGCACCAGGTTCGGCGCGAGCGCGGTCTTCAGCAGCGCCGCCATGGCGCCGTGCGCCTTGAGGTCGCGGGCCATGACCGGCGTCAGGTCGGCGCGGTAGCCGACCACGATCTTGCCGAGGCGTTCCTTCAGGTCGGCGAGACCGCTGGCGAGGCACAGGATCGCCATCACCTCGGAGGCAACCACGATGTCGAAGCCGTCCTCGCGCGGCACGCCGTTGGCGGTGCCGCCGAGTCCCACCACGATCTGGCGCAGCGCGCGGTCGTTCATGTCAACCACGCGCCGCCAGGCGACGCGCCGCACGTCCAAGCCGAGCGGGTTGCCCTGGTAGATGCTGTTGTCGATCATCGCCGCGAGCAGGTTGTTGGCGGCGGCGATGGCCGCGAAGTCGCCGGTGAAGTGCAGGTTGATGTCCTCCATGGGCACCACCTGCGAGTAGCCGCCGCCGGCCGCGCCGCCCTTCACGCCGAACACCGGGCCGAGCGCCGGCTCACGCAGACACATGATGGTCTTGTGGCCGAGCAGGTTGAGCGCATCGCCGAGCCCGACCGTGGTCGTGGTCTTGCCCTCGCCCGCCGGCGTCGGCGAGATCGCGCTCACCAGGATCAGCTTGCCGTCCGGGCGACCCTGCAGCTGCGCCACGTAATCGAGCGACAGCTTCACCTTGTAGTGTCCGTAGGGCTCGAGGCTCTCGGGCGGAATGCCGAGCCGCTCCTGCGCCAACGCCACGATGGGACGCATCTTGGCGCGCTGTGCGATCTCGATGTTGCTCGGGAAGGGTGCGGAAGGGGCTGACGGTGTGCTGGCCATGGATGAAGGATCGACAGGGCGGTTAAGGGCCCGTGATGCTACCAGAGGTGCGCGGTCCGTTCGGTTACAATCGCTGCAACGGGCGGCGCGGGAATGCGGCTATGCTGTGGCTCAAAGCCTTCCACGTTGTCTTCGTGGTGACTTGGTTCGCCGGGCTGTTCTATCTGCCGCGCCTGTTCGTGTACCACGTCGCGACCGCAGAGCCCGCCGGCCGTGAGCGCTTTGAGATCATGGAGCGGCGGCTGTTTGCGATCATGAGCATCGGCGCCGCGGGCACCCTCGCCTGCGGCGGCGCCATGGTCGCCGCTGCCCCGCTGTATCTGGCGTTTCCGTGGCTGCGCGCGAAGCTGGTGCTGGTCGTGGTGCTGATCGGCTACCACCTGTGGTGCTACCGCCTCATGCAGGGTTTGCGCCAGAGTAGCGGCGCGCATTCGCAGCGCTGGTATCGGCTCTTCAACGAGGTGCCGGCGCTGCTGCTCATCGCGATCGTGATCCTCGCGGTGGTGAAGCCGTAACGCGCGCCGCGCCTGCCAGTCGATGGTGTTGGCGCGTCATACGGCAGCAGCGTGCCACTCGCGCACCAGGTCGCGCCATTCGCCGCGCGCCGCAGGCGCCTTGCCGACTTCGGTGCCGACATAGAGAAAACCGACGATGGCATCGGTCGGCTCGAGGCCGAGCGAGCGCTTGACGCTGTCGTCGTAGGCGGCACCGCCGGTCTTCCACATGGCGTTGTAACCGAGTGCAACGCAGGCGAGCATGATGTTGCCGGCCGCGGCGCCCGCCGCCAGTGTCTGCTCGATCGGCGGGATCTTCACCGCCGCGTTCACGTGCGCCGCGACCACGATGATGAGCGGCGCGCGCAATGCCTTGTCACGCTCGCGCTGCAGCGATTCCGCGCTCGCCGCGGGTTGCGTGCGCGCGAGGTGTCCGGCGAGCAGCTCGCCGAAGCGCAGCCGTGCGTCGCCGCGCACGACGATGAAGCGCCAGGGGCGCAGCCGCCCGTGGTCCGGGGCGCGCGCGGCGCTCGCAAAGATCAGCTGCAGCGCGCCTTCATCCGGCGCAGGTTCGGTGAGGGTGACGGCCGAGCGGCGTGTCGTCAGGGCGTCTATGGCTTGCATGCGGGCATTGTCGCAGACTCGAAGCCATGCTGGCCCACTCCGAAGCCTGCGAGCGCAACAAGGGCCCGATCCTCGCGGTGCTCACCGGCGCACTCGGCGACAGCCGCTCGGTGCTCGAGATCGGCAGCGGCACCGGGCAGCATGCCGTGCATTTCGCGCGCCACCTGCCGCATCTCGCCTGGCAGCCGAGCGAGCGGCCCGAGGAGCTCGGCCCGCTCACAGAGCGCATCCGTCTCGAGGGGCCGCCGAACCTGCTGCCCGCGGTGGAACTGGACGTACGGCGCCGGCCGTGGCCGGTGGTGGCCGTCGACGCCGTCTACAGCGCCAACACCCTGCATATCATGGGGTGGGATGCGGTGCAGGACTTCTTTCACGGCGTCGGCGCGCTGCTGCGCGCAGCGGGCGTGCTGTGCGTCTACGGGCCGTTCCGCTACCGCGGCGGCTACACCAGCGACAGTAACGCCGAGTTCGACCGCTTCCTGCGCAGTCGCGATCCCGCGAGCGGTATCCGCGATTTCGAGGCAGTCGAGCGTCTGGCCGCCGGCGCCGGGCTCGCGCTCGCCGCCGATCACGCCATGCCGGCCAACAACCAGACCCTCGTGTGGCGCCGACCGGCCTGAGGAGTAAAGTCGCGGCCCGGGCGCAGGAGTAAAGTCGCGAGTCATGGAGCTGCTCACGCCCGCAGAGATCCGCGCCGCCATCCGCACCATCGCCGACTACCCCAAGCCCGGCGTCAAGTTTCGCGACATCACCACGCTGCTCGGCGATGCACGCGCCTTTCACAGCGTGGTGGAGCTGTCGTCGCTGCCGTGGCTCGGCCTCGGCATACACCGGGTCGCGGGCATCGAGGCGCGCGGCTTCATCCTCGGCGGCGCGATCGCCGCGCGACTCGCTGCAGGGTTTGTGCCGATCCGCAAGAAGGGCAAGCTGCCGCACGCGACCGTGCGGGTGGCGTACTCGCTCGAGTACGGGCTCGATGAGATGGAGATGCACCGCGACGCCGTCGGCTCCGGCGAGGACATCATTCTGGTGGACGACCTGATCGCCACCGGCGGCACGGCGAGCGCGGCGGTGCAACTGCTGCGCTCGCTCGGAGCGCGCGTGCGCGCGGCCTGCTTCATCGCCGAGCTGCCCGATCTCGGCGGCTCGGGAAAACTCGCGGCGCTCGGCGTACCCGTTCAGGCGCTGGTCAGCTTTCCGGGTCACTGAGGCGCAAATTCGCCCGGCGAGAGTAGCCGCTTTACCTTTAAGGATCAGTAATTTAGGTCTGCTGCAACGCCAACATTACGTTGTGGTCATATGGCGCTGGCCCGCGGGGAATCCAGTCATAATACCGCCCGCGTCGCGCACGCTGCGCACACACTTTTCTTCCTCTGGAGACCACTTAGATGTTCAAGAAGCTCATCCCCGTCATCGCCCTGGCCCTGATCGCCGGCCCGGCGTTCGCACAGTCGACCCCGGCCCCGGCATCCCCGACCCCGGCTGCTTCCTCGTCGTCCATGTCGGACAGCTCGAAGTCCACGACCCATAAGAAAAAGCACCACAAGAAGAGCACCGCCACGAGTGGTGACAAGGCCGCGACGTCGAGCTCGTCCACGACCACGCCGCCGCCGAAGTAAACATTTTCTGTCCTGATCCTGAGGAGCCCCGCCGGCAACGGCGGGGCTCTTTGCTTTCCGGGGGCTGGCGGCGCGGCGTCCGCCGCGGGGCTTGCGGCCGGGCCCAAACCGGTTCAAATTCTCGCCCATGGACGGGGAGCAACAGGCCGCAATACATCAGGCGCTGGTGTCCGTGCAGTATGCCGTTACGAGCATGACATTCCCGATCTGCGATCAGGAAGATCTGATCGAAGCCATCGATAGCGTTGAGGAGCAGCTGCGCGCGGGCCACCCGAACCTTGCCGTCATGTGCCGCTTTCTCAACTCCATCGCGCGCAGCCTGCGGGCGCAGCCGGAGGCACGCAACGCGTGCCTGGCCATTGAGGATGCCATCGGCAAAGCCGGCATGCCGAGCACCTGGCAGTCGGGAATCTGACCAGCACCATCGCCGCTACGCCTCGCACGACGCTGGTGCGCCATCGCGAGCGCGCCAGATACGACCGCGCAACTGTCAACGCCATCCTCGACGAGGCGCTCGTCTGTCATGTCGGCTTCGTGGTGGACGGCCAGCCGTTCGTGCTGCCGACCACGCACGCACGCATCGACGAGCAGCTGTACCTGCACGGCGCGCCCACCAACCACATGCTCGGCTCGCTCGAGCACGCTGCGCCGCTGTGCGTGACCGTCACGCTGATCGACGCGCTGGTGCTGGCGCGTGCCGCGTTCCGCCATTCGATGAACTACCGCTCGGTGGTGGTGCTCGGCACGGCGCGCGAAGTCACCGCCGAGGACGAGAAGCGGCGCGCGATGCACGCGCTCATCGAGCGCATACACCCCGGACGTACGGCACTGGTGCGCGCGCCGAGTCCGGAAGAGCTGAAGTCGACCACCCTGCTCTGCTTGGCCGTCAGCGAGGCCTCCGCCAAGGTGCGCACCGGACCGCCGATCGATCTCGAAGCCGACTACGCCTCGGCCTGCTGGGCCGGGGTGCTGCCGCTCGAGCTCATTGCGCACCCGCCGGTAGCGGACCCGCGGCTGCCGCCCGGTACGCCTGCGCCCGCGGCCGTCACCTCCTGGTCGCGCAAGCCCCGCGGACAGGGAAGCTGAGGCGCCGCACGGCGCGACGGTCCACACCCGATCGCCGTTGCCTTTGCCGCGCGGCGCAGTCTAAGTTCTGAAGGCGTTATGGCGCCGCTCACACAGGTCCTGATCCTGCTCGCCGGCTCGGTGTTCCTGGTAACGCTGGTGCGGCGCCTCGCCCTGCCGACCACCATGGCGTACCTGCTGCTCGGGCTGCTGATCGGGCCGCACGCGCTCGCCGTGGTGTCGGACACCAACACCACGCGCCTGCTCGCCGAGCTCGGCGTGGCGTTCCTGCTGTTCACGCTCGGACTCGAGTTCTCGCTCCCACGGATGCTGGCGATGCGCGGCGAGGTGTTCGGCCTCGGGGCGCTGCAGGTGAGCGTCACCGCCGCGGTGTTCGCGCTGCTCGGCAGAGAGCTCGGCATCGCCTGGCTGCCGGCGATCGTGCTCGGCGGCGCCGTGGCGATGAGCTCGACCGCGATCCTGCTGCAGCAGCTCACCGAGCGCGCCGAGCTCAACCGCACCCACGGCCGGCTCGCCTTCAGCATGCTGCTGTTCCAGGACCTGGCGTTCGTGCCGTTCCTGGCGCTCACCGGCGCGCTCGCCGCCGGCGCCGGTCAGCTGCCGCTCGGCGAGAATCTCGCGGCCGTGGTCGGCGGCGGCGTGCTCGCCATCGTCGCGGTGCTCGCCGCGGGGCGCTGGCTGCTGCGGCCGCTGTTCCACGAGATCGCCCACAGCCGCCTGCGCGAATTGTTCACCCTCACCGTGCTGCTCGTGGCGCTCGCCTCGGCCTGGGTGTCGCACCTCGCCGGCCTGTCGTTCGCGCTCGGCGCCTTCCTCTCCGGCATGATGCTGGCGGAGACCGAGTATCGCCACCAGATCGAGGCGGTCATCCGCCCGTTCCGCGACATCCTGCTCGGCCTGTTCTTCATTTCGGTCGGTATGTTGCTCGATACCCGGCTGCTGCTGCACGCGCTGCCGCTGGTGTCGCTCATGCTGGTAACGCTGGTGGTGCTCAAGACGGCGATCGCGGCCATGGTGGCGCGTCCGTTCACCAGTTCGCGCTTCAAGGCACTGCGCACCGGCATCGTGATCTCGATCGGCGGGGAGTTCGGCGTGGCGCTGTGCACGATCCTGCTCGAGTCCGGGCTGGTGAGTGGACGGCTGGGGCAGCCGCTGCTGGTCGCGATCGTGCTGTCGATGGTGTTGAGCCCGCTGATCCTCAATAACAACAAGCGCGTGGCGCGCTGGCTGCTGCGCGAGCAGGCGCCTACCGCCACGGCCAGTGAGCGCGAGGACGACGCCACCGGCGGGATCGCGCGGCGCGAGCACGTGATTCTGTGCGGCTTCGGCCGCGTCGGGCAGAACGTCGCGCGGGTGCTCGAGTCGCAGGGCTTCGAATACATCGCCCTCGACCTCGATCCGGCGCGTATCCGCGCCGCGCGTCAGGCCGGCGATCCGGTGATCTACGGTGATTCCTCCGACGAGGAGCTGCTCGCCAAGGCGGGTCTCACTGCCGCCAGCGCGGTCGTCATCAGCTTCTCGGACCCCACCACCTCGCTCGGCATACTGCGGAGCGTGCGCCGCATACGGCCCGAAGTGCCG
Organism: uncultured Gammaproteobacteria bacterium; assembly: GCA_963804465.1. Taxonomy (GTDB): domain Bacteria; phylum Pseudomonadota; class Gammaproteobacteria; order Steroidobacterales; family Steroidobacteraceae; genus 13-2-20CM-66-19. The sequence goes on along the minus strand of CAWDQL010000006.1, from coordinate 202,912 downwards.
GTGCTGGTGCGCACCGCGGACGACGCACGCCTCAAGGAGCTGCAGGATGCCGGCGCCACCGACGTGGTGCCGGAGACCTTCGAGGCGAGCCTGATGCTGGTGTCGCACGTACTGATGCTGCTGCACGTGCCGGTGTCACGCGTGGTGCGCACGCTCGGCGACATCCGCGCCAACCGCTACGCCGTGCTGCGCACCATCGTGCGCCGCGGCGACGCACGACCGGTCGATGAGCTGAGCGAGCACCGCGAGGAGCTCAAGTCGGTGGTGGTGCCGCCGGGCGCATGGGCGGTCGGCAGGAGCCTCTCCGAGGTACGCGGCCGCGGCGTCGAGGTAACCTTCACCGGGGTGCGGCGCCAGGGAATCCTCGGCCGCGACCCCGCCGACAGCACGGTGCTGCACGAGGGCGACATCGTGGTCATCTACGGCCAGCCGCAGGAGCTCGAGCGCGCCGAGTCGGTCTTACTCGCGGGATAGCGAGTGCGACGGCACGTTGCGGGGTGGGCCTTCGAATTTACCCCTGCGCTTGCAGGGAAACTCTCATGCTTCCCATGACAATGCGAAAAGCGATAAGTATCCACATGCAGGTGTAAGGCCATATCTTCGGGTTCGTCGGCGCAATCATGACAGCGAGGCAGCGGCTCACGAACGGTGCAAGTCCACGCCGAAAGCCGTTGACCGACGTCGGCACAGCCACCAGTTGCGCCAGAACAAGTATGTAGTGGCGCAGCTCTAACGCGACCAGAACGGTCACGATGTCCAGCCCGAGGGCGTCGAGTGCAGGGAGCACGAAGGCTGCTTCTGGGAGCGCACAGATGAGCAGGACTCCGACCACTATCAGAAGGAACAGGGCTCGGTAAGCTGGCGCTTTGATGAGCGGCGATCGAGTTGCCCGCACGAATGTAGCGACAGCCATCCACGCTGTAACGAGCCAATTCACGGGCTGCTCCTCGCCAGATCTCTGCCAGGCTTCGGCAAGTCTACCGTGGTCTGCCGCCATTCGCTCGTGGCCCAACGCTGCCAGTGGTGAAGCGTCCGCTTCGCGGTCGCGGCCTCCAAAATAGCAAATACTTAGGTATTTACAAAAGTATCGCGCGGCTATAGAGTCCCGCGGCCAGATCGGATAACCCGCGCACTCGGATGGTGTCGGAAATGGCTCACGCCGCAACCACTGACGAAGTATTTCACGCCTTGTCCAACTCGACTCGGCGACAAGTCCTGGAACGACTGTCTGTCGGACCAGCCACCGTCAGCGAACTGGCGGCACCGTTCGACATGCAACTCCCGTCGTTCGTGCAGCACCTCTCGCTGCTCGAACAGAGCCGACTGGTGAGGTCGAAAAAGCGCGGGCGAGTGCGCACATATGAGATCCAACCCGAACGGTTCAAGGTCATTGAAGACTGGCTGACCGCGCGGCGCCAATTGTGGGAATCTCGACTGAACCGGTTCGACCAATACGTCAAACAACTCAAGGAGAAGGAATCAGGCTCATGAGCAAGCGATTCGCCTTCAATCCGAAACTTGATTTTGCTATCGAACGGTTCATCGACGCTCCGGCGCGGCTCGTCTGGGAAGCGTTGACGAGACCGGAGCATCTAAAGGAGTGGTACATGCCCAAGCCCTGGGGGCGTGTGTCGCGAACCGAAATGGACGTGCGACCGGGCGGCATCTTCAGCGTAGACATCGCAACGGCAGACGGCCGGGAGTTCCCCAACCTCGGCTGTTACCTGGACGTTATTCCGATGGCGCGACTTGTCTGGACCTCCATGTTGTTCCCCGGCTATCGCCCGGCCGTCTTTGACGACATTCCAATCACCGCCATCATTGCGATGGAACCCGTGGGAAGCGGCACTCGCTACGTCTTCACGGCGCTGCACCGGGATGAAGCGGACCTCGAGAAAAACAAAGCGTCGGGCTTTTACCAGGGCACTGAGATCGCCGTCAATCAGTTCGTGGAGCACGTGATCGCGATGAAGTAGCTCCTCTTGCAACAATCCTTACGAGAACCTGGAGGATAGCGTGGCAGTCAGTTCCGTTCGCGCCAAGGACACACTCGAGGCCCAGCTTCGATCCCTCATCGAGAAGTTCGATCCCAAGGATCAGCGGCTGATCCGCTCGATCCGGTCTGCTGTGCGCAAGCGATTGCCAACTGCAAACGAGCTGGTGTACGACTACGGTAACTCACTCGTCATCGGCTATTCGCCGACGGCGGGCGGCTTAGAGTCGATAGTCGCAACAACTGCACGTGCCGACGGTGTGAGTCTGTACTTCAATCAGGGAAAAAACTTGCCCGATCCGAAGAAGCTACTGATGGGATCGGGTAAGCAAACCCGCTTCATCCGGGTGGAGGCTGCTAGCGAGCTGAAGCATCCGGATGTGGAGGCGCTGATCGCCGCTGCGATTGACCAGGCTAGTGTTCCCTTGGCCTCCAGGGGATGTGGCACTCTCGTCATCAAGTCAACTGCTGCGAAGAAGCGGCTTCGTCGGAGGCCGGTGAAGTCAGACCAGGCCTAACAAATCGCTGGAGCGTACGCGTGGGAGCTAACGCCAAGCCCAAACCGCCGCAGCTGCCGCGCGCAGCTCAACCGTTAGTGTCGTAGTCGCGAATGTCTGCTTCGTGGCAGCCAGATCAACCCTGTCAAAGGCAGCAATTGTTGGCCGTTCTGCGACTGTCGATTACGACTGATTCGCCGACTGTCGCCTCGTGACCACCCCGAGCGGTCCGTCGCGATCGGCAGCTTTCGGGCAGCCGAAAACGATCTGCGAACATGCATCTGAGAGGTAGTTGCAGTGATCCTCTCATCAACTCGCTACCGACATAACCGGTTCATTTCGCCCGTGACGCAGTGCGCAACCGCATGCAAGAGGTCCGGCCACGGGACAAAACCGTAGGTGCGTTGCCTGAGACCGCCTCCGGGTGCATTCTCAGCGGGCGTGGTGGACAGGATGGCGCAAATCTCGGGATATTCGCCAACGCACGTGACCGCACTCGCCCGGGCCGTATGAACCAGCCTCGAAAAATACTGATTTCGGCGGCGGCTAGATAGAGCTTTCCTTCCACCTGCAGTCGTCGACAGAACGCACCGGGGGAGGGCTTCATGCAAACGACTTCTGCGGATCTGCGGGGAGTGGCGATCCCCGGTCTTATCCTCTATGGCGCCGTTGCGGCGGCATGGTTTGGCGGGGCGGCGAGCGCTCAACAGGCGCCGGCGGAGTCCACCGTCCCGCTGCAGGAAGTCATCGTCACCGGATCGCTGCTCAAGCGGACCGACACCGAGACGCCGAGTCCGGTGCAGCTGATCAGCGCGCAGGACCTGAAAAACAGCGGCTACACCAACGTCTCGGACATCCTGCGCAACCTCGCCGCCAACGGCCAGGGCACGCTCAATCAGGCTTTCCCCGGGGCCGTCGCCGCCGGCGCGACCGGCATCGCGCTGCGCGGCCTCACCGTTGGGGATACGCTGACGCTGATCGACAGCGAACGCATGGTCGCGTACCCGCTGAGCGACGACGGCGAACGGAGTTTCGTCGACGTCACGGCGATTCCCTTCAACGCCATCGACAGCGTCGAGGTGCTGAAGGACGGCGCGTCGGCCCTCTATGGTGCGGATGCCATCGCCGGCGTGGTCAATATCAAGCTGAAGCAAACCTACGTCGGCTCGCAGATCGTTGCCGATGGCGGGGCGACGCAGCACAACGACGGCTGGACGTGGCATGCCTCCGGAATCCTTGGCTGGGGTGATCTCGGCAGCGACCGCTACAACGTCTACCTGGCGCTCGACTGGCACCGCGAGGAGCTTATTCTCGGCTCCGACCGCAATGGTCCGTTCACGACGCTAGACTGGAGCCATCTGCCTGAGGGCGTAAATCAGCAGCCGGGCGCAGTCGGTGCGGCCGGCCTCACCTATCCGGATAGCGTAACCGGCTATCTGATTAACCCCAATACCACCACCGGCCAGCCGTATGCGTTCCTGCCGGGCTGCACCCAAGCCGAGCAGAACGCACAGAAGTGCACCTTCGCCTTTCCCGGGCAGATTCAACCGCCCACCGAGCAGACGAACTTCATCGCAAAGTTCACCAAGGCGCTCGACGAACACTGGAGACTGACGCTCACCACCTCGATCTTCGATAGCAGCGCCGAGCAAGTGGGCACCCAGGGCGCCGGCCATGCGTTCAATAACACCGGCCAGGAGGCGGGTGCCTACGTCAATATCACCGTGAATCAGAATGGCGGGTCGTTCGTGTCATACCCCGTGCTGTCGCTCCCGGCCAATTCGCCGCAGAATCCGTTCGGCGTTAGGGCCAATCTGGTGTACGCGTTCCCGGACATCGGCCCGGAGGTGACCGACGTGCAGACCGAAACCTACCGTTTCTTCGCCGACCTGAAGGGCACCGCTGGCGGCTGGGACCTCAACGGCTCAGTGGGCTTCATGTACGCGAAGATGCACCAGACATTCAACGGCTACATCGAGCCGGGTGTGGCGCAGCAGGACCTGAACAGCCTCACCTACGTCCCCGGCGTCAGCACCAACGGCAGCCAACTGTTTGCACCGCAGGAGAGCATCCAGCCAACCAGCACGCTCGACGTGGCCGACGTGCATGGGGTGCGTGATCTCCTGCAGATGTCGGGCGGACCGCTGACACTCGCCGCCGGCGCGCAGTACTTCCACAAGGCGCAGAACGTGCCGGATCCACCCTCGGTCGCCTCCGGCGTGCAACATGGTGTCCCCGTGTGGTCGATCGGCTCTCAGGACGACGTCGCGGGATTCCTCGAGGTGGGCGGCAAGATATTCGAACAGCTCGAAGCCAACGCCGCCGTTCGCTACGATCACTACGACACCTATGGCGGTCAGGCGACGCCGAAGTTCGGTCTGAAGTACACCCCGATCGACTGGTTCACGGCGCGCGGCACCTGGGGGAAAGGATTCCGCGCGCCCTCGATATCCGAAGCCGGTAACGCAGGTCTCTCTTTCTACGAGGGCAACACCTTCGACCCGGTGCTCTGTCCGGGCGGGACGCCGAACGTCAAGGGCACTTTCAACGCCCTGTGCGCGTACCCCGTGGTCGGCGTCGCAGCCTCCAACCCGCAGCTGAAGGCGGTCACCTCGGAGAATGCCACCTTCGGGGTCATTTTCGAGCCGTCGCAGGCCTTCAACGTGTCGGCGGATTACTACCACATTCAGCTCACCAACGACATCATCTCGGCCTCCGCCGCCGGCGGTCTCAACGCGCATTACATCTCGCTCATTCGCGGACCGCCCGCGGAGTCGCTGGTGTGTACGGCAACGGTGATGGCCGGAACCTGCCCGCAGGAACTGGTGGAGACATCGGTCGGCTACCCGGCTTACCAGACCATTCCTTACGTTAATGCCGGCATCACGACGACCTCGGGGTTCGACATCGACATGCGCGGGCGATTCGACATGGGGAATGCGGGCAGCCTGCTGGGAGACATCAACTGGACCCATATCCTCCAGTACGAGTATGGCTATCAGGGCACTACGTTCGACCTGGTCGGAACGCACGGCCCGACGAGTATCTCCGGTAATACCGGTAACCCACGCGATCGTGCCGTGGCCTCACTCACCTGGCTGCGCGGGCCGTTCACCACGACGATGACCGCGAACTACACCAGCTCGTTCCACATCACGGACCCGTCCGCGGGCTACAACACCTGCCTGCAGTCGCTGCAGGCCCGGATCGTAGGACCCTACGGTCCGGCGATCTCCGGGACCGTGACAACGCTTCCCAGCGCCTGGTACCCGTTTTGCTCGGTGGCGCACTTCACCGATTTCAACCTGTATGCGAGCTACGAGATAAATGAGCACCTCGGGGTCCACGGTTCGATCACGAACGTGTTCAACTCCGACGCACCGGTTGACGTGCAGACCTACGGCGGCGGTGGGGCGCTTGCCTACGACGCCGCGCTTCACCAAGACGGCGCGGTGGGCCGGTTCTTCCTGTTGGGTGGGACCCTCAAATTCTAAACCGCGGAGCCTCAGCCGGGACGATCGGTACGGGTTGGATTCGCACTCAGCCGGGCAGATTGATCTTCTTCAGCATCGCTGCGTAGCGTGGGTCGCTGCGTAGCGAACTGAACAGCGGATCTACCTTCAGACCTGCCAAGCCGCCGTCCCGCTGCCGGTAGGCTCGCTCGAGCCACTCGAAGGCTTTATCTGCTTCCCCGCGCCATGCGTAGGCCTCGGCGATTTGGTAGGCCATGGATTGCGCAGTCTTGGCGATCGCGTCGTCAAGTGCCTGCTTGGACTCGTTAGCGTGACCGAGCGAATGCTCCGCCATGGCGATGCCAGTCAGTCGAAACCCCAGCTGGTTCGTTTCATCGCCCCGGATTTTTTGAAACACCGCCAGAGCGTCAGCGTATTTGTGCTGAAGCAGCTCGATGGTGCCCATGGCGCTGAGAACAAACTCGTTTGTAGGATCGATCGCGAGCGCATCCCGACTGACCGCACGTGCCGCGTCAAGATCTCCACTCGATATTAGACAGCTGGCGAGATAGTACCGCGACCGTGTCGACAGCGGATCGAGGTCCACCGCCTTGCTTGCGATTGCGATCGCTTGCGGTAGGCGCCCGAGACCCCACAGCACACTCGCGTAATTATTCAATAGAGGCGGGTCGTTCGCGTCTAACCTGAGTGCCTTCGCAAGATCCGCCTCCGCGCCGGTCCAATTCCAGGCAAAGACGGCGCGAAGAAACCCCCTAGCCGCATAACCTTGCGCCTGCTCCGGTGCCAGCTCGATCGCGCGTTCGGCGGCGCCCGAAGCTCGCTCAAGTCCCGCTGTATCCCCGGTTATGTCCGCCAGAAACGCCTCTGCGAAGGCCAGTCCCGCGTAAGCGGCGGCGTAATGCGGATCGAGCGCTACGGCACTGCGATAGGCGGCGACCGCACGACGGAAGCTATCGGCATTATGCCGAGACACATACTGCCGCCCCAGCAGGTACTGAAGATAGGCGTCGGTGTTCGAGGGGTGGCTCGGCCAAGAACCCTGAGCAGCTGGTGAGAGTTTGAGCTTCATGGCGGTTACCACCGCCTGTGCGATCTCATCCTGAAGTCTAAAGACGTCCTTGAGCTCCCGATCGTAGGTCTGCGACCACAAGTGCTCGCCGTCCGCCGCCCGCACGAGCTGCGTGCTGACACGCAAGCGTCGGCCGGACTTACGGACACTCCCTTCGAGCAGGTTCGCGACTTTGAGCTTCGCCGCAATCGTGGGGATATCGTCCGACTTCCCCTTGAAGGAGAACGAGGAGGTGCGGGCGATGACCCAGAGACCAGGGGTCTTCGCCAGCAGATCGATGAGTTCTTCCGCGAGGCCGTCCGCAAAGTACTCCTGGTCTTTCTGCTCGCTCATATCCGCGAATGGCAAGACCGCGATGGACTTCTCCGGAATCGTCGGCGCCGCAGGGGTGGCGGCAGGCGCTGATGCAGCCGGGGCCAGTGCAGGTGCTGGCGGCGGCGCAGCTTGACGGTGGGATAACCACAGGCGATCCGCCGCGAATCCCAGCAGGCCCAACCCGATCACCGAGGCCACGATCATCGCCATTTTCTTTGGCGGTCGTGCAGACACGGCTGGTGCGGAAGCATGCGAAGTTGGGGCGCCGACTGACGTCACGGCGGGGGGTTGCAGGGCTAGCTGTACGGCAACTACCAGCCTGGGCAGAGCTCGCCCAATGTCGCCCGCGCTCGTGTCCAGCCAGTGCGACGCGTTCAGGAAATACTCAAAGTCGGCGGGTAACGGTGCCTGATCGATTCGCAGCGCCACAATCGAATGGCGCTTCGAAGCCGTGCGCTCCACTTCTCGCAAAACATGGGGCGAGGCCGTCGCATCTCGCGACAATACCAACACGCTGGCCTTGGCGGCATCGATCGCGTGAATGATCTGGCCGGCATAAGGGGCGCCCGCCGTTACATCCCTCGGCGCGATCCAGCACTTAAGTCTCTGGCGCTCTAGAGCCTCGACAATGGCTTCCGCAACGGCTGCATCCTGTGACGCATAGCTGATGAAAACGTCGCTGGATGCGTTGGGGACCTGGAGTGCCGGCAGCGGGTCAGTCGGCGGCTGGCCTCCTCCCAATTCGGGTGCTTCTCCAGACACTCCCTGCCCCCATACGATTTTGCTTCTTGCGAGAAGGATGCGCCGGCCGGCATCGGGCCCGCAACTTGCGGCCTGTCGGCTGCCGTTCTTGCGGCTCGGGAGTTATTTCCCTGAAGGGATATGCCGGGAATGGCCGCTTACCGGCAGACATTTCGGCAAGCTGTACTTCCGCTTTTGGCCGGTCAGCGACGGTCGATTGCACCCGACCGGCCATTGGGCCGCTGTGATAGAAACGCATCATGGAAACGCCCCTGCTGTGGCATATCCCGCTCTCGCACTACAGCGAGAAGGCTCGCTGGGCACTCGACTACAAGCGCGTCGCGCACCATCGTCAGGTTCTCGGCCCCGACTACCTGATTCGCGCCTGGCGCGCGACGGGGCGCGGCACCCTGCCGATCCTGTTCCTGGACGGCCGGGCGATCGGCGATTCGACCCACATCATCGCCGCGCTCGAAGAGCGCTATGCCGAGCCGCCGCTCTATCCCAGTGACGCCGGCGCGCGACAGCGCGCGCTCGCGCTGGAGGACTATTTCGACGAGCTGCTCGGCCCGGCCCTGCGGGCAGCCATCGTCACGCCGCTGTTCCGGCACGATCCGGATGTCGCACTGCGGGTGCTGACGACTGGGATGCCCGACAAGGCCTACCAGAGGCTGCGGCCGCTGGGGCGGATCTTCCCGGCGTACTACCGCTTTCGCCACAGGGTCCGCGACGCGAAGCTCGAGACCGATCGCGCCACGGTGAACGCCGCGCTCGACCGGATCGAGCAGGAGCGACAAGGCCGTGCGTATCTTGTCGGCGATGTGTTCACGGTCGCCGATCTCACGGCGGCGGCGCTGCTCGGGGCGCTGCTGCAGCCACCCGAGATCCAGTACCCGCTGCGCGTGGAGCTGCCGCCGTATCTACAGGACTACCGTGCCGCGCTCCTGCGGCATCCGGCCATGCAGTGGGCAGCCAGCATTTACCGGCTGCATCGTGGCGGCTCCGCAGCAGTGTCGCGGCGGCCGGCGGGCAGCTAGATGCCAACCGCGTCCCTAGCCGATCGTTGACATACCCGCGGCAGACGGACGCAAAATCACGCCCCCGCTACAATGTTGAGCCCCGCCAGGCGCTGCGGCCCCGCCGCCGAACAGGAACCCTCATGCACAAAAGCCGTCTCGCTGGATTCATCATCGACTGCCAGACGCCGGACCTGGAGACGGCCGCGCGCTTCTGGAGCCGGGCGCTCGGCCTCGAGCTGCGCGCCTCGTCAGCGCCCGAGGACGCCGGCTACCGCCTGCTCGCCACCGCCGCCGATCAGCCGCACCTCGAAGTGCAGCAGGTCGAGCATCCGAGCCGCGTGCACCTCGACATCGAGACCGATGACATCGAAGCCGAGGTGGCGCGCCTCGAGGCGCTCGGCGCGCGCCGCATCGGCACGGTGCGCAGCTGGTGCGTGATGGAGGCTCCCACCGGGCAGCGCTTCTGCGTGGTACGCGCGCTGCGCGCGGATTTCGCCGCGCGCGCCAACACCTGGGGTCAGGGGTGAACCGCAGCGACATCCATTTCCCCGCAAAGCACGAGCCGCTGCGCGACGACGTGCACGCGCTCGGCGCCCTGGTGGGCGAGATCCTGCGCGAGCAGGGTGGCGAGCAGCTCTACGAGCTGGTGGAGCTGGATCGCGTGGCCGCGATCCGCAACCGCGCCGGCGAGAGCGACGCGGGGGTCGAGCTCGCCGCCTGCGTGCGCGACCGACCGCCGGCGCTGGCCCGCGATCTGGTGCGCGCCTTCTCCACCTGGTTCCAGGCCGTCAATCTCGCCGAGAAGGTGCATCGCATCCGCCGCCGCCGCGATTACTTCCTCAAGGACGGTCAACGGCCGCAGCCCGGCGGGGTCGAGGATGCGATCGCCGCCCTCAGCGGCCAGGGCTGGACGTTGCCCGAGGTGCTGGAGCTCCTCGGCTCGCTGTCGATCGACCCGGTGTTCGCCGCGCACTCCGCCGAAGCCACGCGCCGCACGCTGCTGCGCAAGCAGCAGCGCATTGCGCAGCGACTGCTCGAGCGCCTGGATCCCGCGCTCACCCCCAGTGCGCGGCGTAACCTCTGGAGCAGCATCCGCCTGGAAATGACCGCGGCGTGGCAGACAGAGGATCTGCCGCGCGAGCGGCTTAACGTGGCCGACGAGCGCGAGCAGATCCTGTTCTACCTGCTCGAGGTCCTGTATCAGGTGGTGCCGGCATTCTACGAGGAGATCGCTCAGGCGCTCATCAAGGTCTACGGGCCCGAGGCGGCCCAGGTGCGGGTGCCGGCGATCGTGCACTTCGGCACCTGGGCGGGCGGCGACACCGACGGCAATCCCGACGTGCACGCCAAGACGATCCGCGAAACCCTGGCACGCCAGCAGCAGGTGCTGCTCAATTGCTACTTCGCGGAGTGTCAGCGCCTGGCGCAGCGCCTGTCGCAGAGCGCCGGCCGCGTCGGCGTGTCGGCCGAGCTGCAGAAACGCATCGAGCGCTATGCGCCGCTGCTGCCGGCGGGGCGCGCCAGCGTGCCGGTACACCACGAGCGCATGCCCTACCGGCTGCTGCTGGCACAGGTCTGCGAGCGGCTGCGCCATGCCAACGACGGTCGCGCCTCGGGCTACGAGGGACCGCAGCAGTTCCGCGCCGATATCGCGCTGATCGCCGCCAGCCTGCGGGCCAACAAGGGCACGAACGCCGGCCTGTTCTACGTCGAACGGCTGCTGCGGCGTATCGATACCTTCGGCTTTCACCTCGCTGCGCTCGATGTGCGCGTGCACGCGAGCGTCCTGCACCAGGTGATCGCGCGCGGCTTCGACGACCCGGCGTGGCTGGAGCGCAGCGCCCACGAGCGTCGTGCGCTGCTCACCGCCGCGCTCGACAAGGACCGCGGCCCCGCCACCGAGCTCGATGCTCTCGGCAAACGCTCGCTGGCGGTGTTCGAGGCGATCGTGCAGGCACGCCACCGCTACGGCCCCGACGCCATCGGTTATTTTCTGGTCAGCGGGGCGAGCGGCGCCGACGACGTGCTGGCGGCGCTGCTGCTCGCCCGCTGGGCCTCGGCCTACGACAAGCGTACCGGCGAGGTGGCGCTCGACATCGCGCCGCAGTTCGAGTCCGAGGAGGCGCTCGCCGCCTGCGGCGCCACCATGCAGGAGCTGCTCGCCGACCCGCTCTACCGGCGGCACGTGGGCGCACGCGGTCGGCGGCAATGCGTGGTGGTGGGCTACTCCGACAGCAACAAGCAGGCGGGCGCCTGTGCCTCGCGGGTCGTGATCCACGAAGCGCAGCGCGAGCTGGCGCGGGTGCTCGGCTCCGCGGGCGAGCAGACGGTGGTGTTTCATGCGCGCGGCGGCAGCATTGCCCGCGGCGGCGGACGCATCGAGGCACTGGTGAAGGCGGCGCCGGCCGGGGCGATCGACGGCGTACTGCGCATCCGCGAGCAGGGCGCGACCGTCAGGAACGGCTACGGCCTGCGGCCGATCGCCATGCGCACGCTCGAGCGCGCCTTCAACGCGCTCGCGCTGATCAGCGCCGCGCGGCGGCGCGGTACGCTCGCCGCCGACTCGCCGGGGCACCTGGAATGTGCGGCGCTGCTCGCCGCCGAGAGCCGTGCCGCCTATCGGCGCCTCGTCTACCAGGACGCTGACTTCTACGAGTACTTCCGCGCCATCACGCCGATCGACGTCATCGAGCGCATGCAGATCGGCTCGCGCTCGATCCACCGTAGCGAGGGCGGCGGAATCGAGGCGCTGCTGCCGGTGCCGTGGGTATTCGCCTGGTCGCAGACGCGCTACATGCTGCCCGAATGGTATGGCGCCGGCGCGGGCCTGAGCGCGGTGCTCGAGCGCTTCGGCTTGCCGCGCCTGCGCGAGATCTATGCGCAGTGGTTCTTCATGCGCAACCTCCTCGACGACGTGGAGACCATGCTGGCGCGCGTCGATCTCGACATCGCGCAGCACTACGAGGAGCTCGCCCCGCCGGAACTGCGGCGTTTCTCCGGCAGCATCCGCGCGGAGTACCTGGGCGCCTGCGCGGCGCTGCTCGCCATCAAGGACAGCCGCGCGCTGCTCGATTCCGATCCGACGATGCAGCGCTCGATCCAGCTGCGCAACCCCTACGTCGACCCGATGAACCTGCTGCAGGTGGACCTGCTGCGCCGCTGGCGCGCCACCGGGCGCGAGGACCGCGAGCTGTTCGAGTCGCTGCTCGCGAGCGTCGGCGGCATCGCCCAGGGCCTGCAGACGACCGGCTGACGCGCATGAGCGCAAGCCACGCCGCCAGCGCCCTGACCATCCGCAACGCCACCGCGGCCGATGTGCCGGCGGTGCTCGGCTTCATCCGTGAGCTCGCAACCTACGAACGGCTGGAGCACGAGGTCGTCGCCACCGAGGCCGATGTGCACGCGGCGCTGTTCGGTGCGCGCCCCCACGCCGAGGTCGCGCTCGCCTGTGTCGACGGAACGCCGGTCGGTTTCGCGCTCTACTTCCACAACTTCTCGACCTTCCTCGGCAAGCCGGGGATCTATCTCGAGGACCTGTTCGTGCGGCCGGAGATGCGCGGGCGCGGCGTCGGCCGGCGGCTGTTCGCCTGGCTGGCGCGTACCGCGATCGAGCGCGGCTGCCGGCGGCTCGACTGGGCGGTGCTCGACTGGAATGCGCCCTCGATCGGCTTCTACCGCGGCCTCGGGGCGGTCGCCAAGGACGAGTGGACCGTCTACCGGCTGGATGCGGAAGCGCTCCGACGGCTGGCGGACGCGGATGTCTGACTCGCGCACGCTGACGCGCCGCGCGAGACCGGCGATCACTACGCGTACCAGCCGACGGTGCTGCTCGGACGGCAGACGGCGGACGAGGAGTGCGGCATACCGTGAGCGCGGCGCGACGCGCTTACGGTCGGCGGTAGACCACCCCGTTCTTCATGACCAGCACCACGTGCTCGATCGCGGCGATGTCCTGCGTCGGGTCGCCGCTGACTGCGATCAGGTCGGCGAGCATCGACACGTGCACGCCGCCCAGATCCGACTCATGGCGCAGGATCTTCGCGTCGGTGGCGGTGGCGGCGGTGAGCGCCTCGACGGGCGTCATGCCGTCGCGCACCAGCCACTCGAGCTCGCGGTAGTTGGTGCCGTGCGCGAACACGCCGACGTCGCTCCCGCAGCCGATGATCACGTGCGCCGCGCGTGCGTAACGCAAGGCCTGCGCGGCGCGCAGCATGGCAGGCGTCGGCGGGCTCACACCGCGCACGTAGTGCTCGAAATACTCCCCGTAGGCCTCCTCGGCGGTGAGCGTCGGCAGGTAGGCCACGCCGCGCTCCGCCAGCAGCCGGAAGACCTCGGGCGTGCCGTTGAAGCCGTGCTCGATGGTATCCACCCCGGCGAGCGCGGCGCGGCGCATGCCTTCGGCGGTGGTCGCGTGCGCCGCTACCGGCCGGCCGGAGGAATGCGCGGTCTCGACCAGCGCCTTGAGCTCCTCCTCGCTGAAGGTCGGCTGCTGCGTGCCGCCGGGGCCCCAGCGATAGTCGGCATACACCTTGATCCAGTCGGCGCCGCGCCCCGCCTGCTCGCGCACCGCGCGAATGACCTCGGGGACTCCGCTCGCCTCCTCGGCCCCCTGCGGGGTGCAGCACACGTCGGGGCGGAAGGCGCGCGGCGCCGGGCCGTAGCTGCCGGTGGCGACGATGGCGCGCGTGGCGACGAAGAGACGCGGCCCCTCGATCAGCCCCTCATCGATCGCGCGCCTGAGCGAGACGTCGGCGTAGTCGGCGCCCTCGGTACCCAGATCGCGCAGCGTCGTGAAGCCGGCCATGAGAGTCGCGCGCGCCTGGCGGCCGGCACGCAGCGTGCGGTACGGCACCGGCTCGGTCATCACCTGGTCGTTCCACGAGGTCTCGTTGTAGGGGTGCAGCAGCAGGTGCGAGTGAATATCCATGAGCCCGGGCAAGAGCGTCGTCCCCGGCAGGTCGATCACCTCGGTGCCGGGCGGCGCGTGCACACTGCCCGCCGCTCCGACCGCGGCGATACGCGCGCCGTCGACCAGCACCACCCAGCCCGCGTGCAGCGGCTCGCCCGCAGTCCACAGCTGTGCCGGGCGCAGCAGCACCGCAGCGCCCGCCGCGGCGGTGCGCCCGGGTGACAGGGAGAGTGGAATTGCGAGCGCGGTAAGCGCGGCTGCCCGCAGCCAGCGCGAGGCCTGGATGCTCATCGTTCGGCCCGTCCTCTTGTTGTTGTGCGGACTTGAGGTCGGGCGGCGCCCCCGGCCCCTCCCCGTGCTGCGCGGCGCGCTACGACCCCATCAGCACCGTGGTGTCGTAGCTCTCGAAGCCCTGGATGGCGCGTGCGTAGGCGTTGAATACCAGCCGCTCGGCGACCTTGTCGGCGCGCGGTGCCAGCAGCATGCGCAGCACCACCTCGTCGGCCGGCCGCGTCGCCTCTTCCGCGAGCAGCTGCTCGATGACGCGCGTCAGGCGAAACATGAGCTCGTTGACGAAGCGCAGGTGTGCGCCGTCGTGCACCTGCTCGGCGCCGGGGCCGTAGGTGGCGCGCGCCTCTTCCCCGAGCTCGTGCAGGAACAGGTTCAGAAGGCGCGCCTTGTCGACCGTGCGCAGCTCACCGAAGAATTCGATCTCGGAATTGAGGTTCATGGCTGCCTCATGCGACGGAAGCTCGAGTGAGGTTAGGCCGAGGTCGGGAAAAAGTCGATCGGTTTGGTGGCGGTGACGGCGTCGACGTCCTCGGCCTGGAACTGGAACAGGCGTACCAGCGAGATGATCTTCTTCTCCAGCTCCGGATCCCTGAGCTCGCTCGAGACCACGCGACAATCAGTTACAGTGCCGTTGGGGGCGATGGTGAACTCCAGCACCAGCTTGCCCTGCAGCTCCGCGTTGTCGCGCAGCGCGCGCGCGTACAGGTTGTAGATACGGCCCTTGTTGCGGTCGAAGACCAGCGCGATCTCTTCCGGCGAGCGCGCCGGCTTGCCGCCGCCGCCAGAGTGCGTGCCGCCGCGGTTGGCGACGCTGGCGAGCGCGACCGAGGAGCTGACCGCGGTCGCGGTGTGACCGGTGAGCGAGCCCGCGCCGGTACCGAAGCCGCGGCTCGAGTTGGCAGAGGTGATGCCACCGCTCCCCGCGCCCACCTTGGAGGTGATCAGCGAACGCTCGGCGTGCGAGTCCGCGTCGACCGTAGCCGAGAGATTCTTGGTCTGCAGCGGCGTCAGGTCCATCTGCTCGCGCAGGTCGGCGAGCTCGTCCTTTACCTGCTTGAGCTGCCGCTCGGCCTTCTTGTGCGCCAGCTCCTTCAGATCCACCGGCGGCGGCGGCTGCTTCACCAGCGCCACCTTCGGCTCGATCTTCGGCTGCTCCACCGGCTTCGGCGGGGGCGGCTTGGGCTTCTGCTCCAGCATCACCTTGGCGAGCCGCTCGGGGATGTCCTCCGCCGTCGCGTGCTTCGGCGTCGGCAGGAGCGGGAACAGGATGCCGAGCACCACCAGCACGACCAGCAGCACCTTGAGGATCTTGCGGAAACGCTCGCTCGACTCCGGGTCGCCTTCCCAGGGCAGCTCGTATTCGCGGTAGTAGGGGGCGAGCAGCATGGCGCTAACCCGTCTTGACCTGGCCGGCCGCGACCGGCTTTTCCTTCTGGATGACCGCGAGCGAGATCTTGCCGTAGTCGGCGTCGGTGCAGGTCTGCATCACGCGCTTGAGCACCTCATAGGGGAGCGACTTGTCCGCCATGATGGTGATCTCGCGCTGCGCGATGTCCTTCTCGGTCATCTCCTGGCCGATGAGCATCGGGCGCTTGAGCGCCGCCGACAGCGGCGCGATCAGTGCACCCGTGGAGGCCTGGATGTCCTTCACCGTGGTGATGTACTCGCCCTGCACGAACAGGTCGCTCCGGGTGATCATCACCACCACCGACTGCTTCGGTGCCGTCTGGGCGATCGACTGCGGGATCTCGATGCCCTTGGAATTCTGGATGACCTCGACTTCGGTCGAGTACACCAGCAGGAACGCCACCATCACCGACAGGATGTCGATGAGCGGAATGAGGTTGAGCTGGGCGTCGGCGCGGTGCCGCAGGTGATGCTGCGCCATGCGGCGGGCGCGGTTGGACATGCTCATGAGCGGCCTCCACCACCGGCGCTCGCGGGCGCCACCGGCGTCGCGGCGGTCGGTGCGCCCGGCGCACCGGGGGGCGCCTCGGTGGTTGACGACGCATCGCCGATGGAGATGTCGGGGAACAGCTCCGCCTGCACCGTGTTGATGCCCTGCCCCGTCTCGAACACGCGCACCCGGTCCATGACCTGCACCAGCGTGTCGTAGGCGGTGTCGGGCTCGAGCAGGATGCTGGCGTCGGTCTTGTCGGGGAACTTCGCCTTCACGCGCTTCAGGTACTCGGTCAGGTTGTCGTAGTCATAGCCGCTCGCCGTGTTGGGCAGGGTGGCGAGCGGGCCGGTGTTGCGGTCGGCAACCTGCAGCAGGTCCTTGCGCACCATCACCTCCAGCTGCAGCCCCGGCGGCGGCTCCTTCCACGTGGTGTTGGGAGGCGGCAGGTTCAGCTGCAGGATCACGGTGCGGGAGAACACCGCGGTCATGAGCAGGAACGTGACCAGCACGGTGAAGATGTCGATCATCGGCACCAGCAGCAGCTCGGCCGGCCTGCGCGAGTGACGCTCCAGCTTGCGGTTTTGATACGAGCGACGCATGCGGCTCCTTCGACCGTGCGGGGCGCGGCGGCTCTAGGACTTCAGGCCGCTGCGGGTGCCGCGCTGCGCTCGGTGATGGCGTTCAGGAACTTCACCGAGGCCATCTCCAGGCTGTCGATCAGCTCCGTGGTCTTGGTCTGCAGCCAGGCGTGCATGAACAGCATCGGCACGGCGGTCATCAGGCCGAAGGCGGTGCAGTTCATCGCCACCGAGATGCTCGCCGACAGCAGGTTGGCCTTCTCGGCCGGGTTGACGGTGGCGACCGCGGCGAAAGCGCGGATCAGGCCCATCACCGTGCCGAGCAGGCCGAGCAGCGTGGCAAGATTGGCGAAGGTCGCCAGATAGTGCGTGCGCTTCTCGAGCCGCGGCACCACCTCCATCAGGCTCTCCTCCATCGCCTTCTCGATGTCATCGCGCCGGCGCGCCGACTGGATGCGTGCCAGCCCGTAGTTGAGGATGTGGCCGACGGCAGACTGCGACTTCGAGGTGGCCTGCGCCACGCCGCGGAAGTTGCCCTGCGACAGGAGCGGCACGATCTCATTCCACAGACTGCGATTTCGCGTCGCAGTGGCAGTCAGATAGATCCAGCGCTCGAGGGCGATCGCCAGACCGAACACGAACACGATGGCGATCGGGTACATGAAGTCCCCGCCGCCCTGAAAGAAACGCACGATCAGGTTCCAGATCTGCATCGGACACTCCCGCTCAAAAAACCCCCACACATGGGGACGCAAGCATGTGAAAACTGAATGACATATGCCGAAAAAGCTGCGATCCAGCTCTCATCCTGAGAGGGCGCCTGAGGCGGCCTCAGGGCTTCTCGCCGGAACCCGGCACTGCGCCCGCCCGCACGGCCGTCGCGTCGGGCTTCAGGGCATCGTAATAGCGGTTTTCCCGCAGGAATACCTCTCTGTCGATGGGCTGCAGCACCTCGTCCAGGAGGCTGTTGGCGGGCTTGCCAACGAGGTCGCCGAGGTCGGAGCGCTTCCAGGGCACGATATACAGTACCTTCGGCAGCTCGCGGTTTCCGGTGATGTCGGTCGTCTCGAGCTCGACCCGATCCGTTCCCTTCGGTCCGCGCGCGGCGCTCTTGGGTGAGCCGGAAGGTGCTGCCGCGGCTGCAGGCTTCCTGGCGGCCGCGCTGGCGGCGCCCGCCGGAGCCGCCACGGTAGTGTCCGGGGTCGCCGTCGCAGCCCCCGTATCCACGGCGGGCTCGAGCTGGTCCGGCGGCGGCGCAACGGGCGCTGCGGCCGGGCGCGCGGCCTGAGGGCTCTGCTGCGCCTGCGCAGTCGCTAGCGCCATGAGAAACATGAGTGTGATTACGGTGCGCATGGTTAAACACCTCCTCTGGGGGGCGCTGGGGCGGGCGCGGTCTCCGGCGCTGCGGCGGGCGCGGGAGCCGGCGCCGTTTCGGGTGCGGTGGCGGGGGGAGTTGCCGGCGCGGCTCCCGGCGCGGGCTCGGTGGCCGGCGCCTGCGGCGCGGCCTGCGGGCGTTTGAGCGACGGCAGCCCCAGCCGCTGGCGCAGCTCCGCGATCCAGCCGCTCACGGGCTTCTCCTCGCCGGTGAGCTCCTGGTAGCGCGCCAGCGCCTCGAGCGCGCGCTGCGGATCGCCGAGATACAGGTCCGACACGACCCCTAAGTTGCGCCAGGCCGGCGCGAATTGCGGGTCGGCCTTGACGGCCTGCTCGTAGGACGCGGCCGCATCCTTGAACTCGCCGCGCATTCTCTGCGTCACGCCGAGCTCGCTCCAGGCAACGGCGCTCGCCGGCTCGTGCGCAGTCGCGCTCTTCAGCGCCTGCTCGGAATCCTCGAGCCGTCCACTCTTGCGATACAACAGGCCGAGATTGACGAGCGGCGCGGCAAACTGCGGGTACTCGAGCGCGATCTGCTTGAAGCCGAGCTCCGCCTCGGTGGCATTGCCGGCGCGCATGTAGTCGACCGCGCGCGTGAAGTCCGTTGCGGCCGCCGGCGGCACGGGCGGCGGGCCGGCGGGGGTTGCAGGTGTGCCGCCGGCTGCGGCTGCGGCCGCGGGAGCGGCAGCGGTGACCGGCACGGGCTGAGGATGTTGTGGCGGCGCGGAGTGACACGCACCGAGGAGCGACAGCACGGCGAGCGCGGGCGCCGCGGCTCGCGTCGCGGTCGTCAGGCGCCGCGCGGCGCGCTCACTCGAGCCTGGCGACCACATCCTCGGTCAGCTCCGTCTTGCCGTAGCGGGCGGGCTTGAGCTCGGCGAGCGCCGCAAAGCTCTTGCGTACCCATTCATCGTACAAGCCGTCCCTGGCGCGCACCGTGTTGAGCTCGTGCGCCTTGATGGCCTGCTCCTCGAACGGAAACACCTGCTCCTCGAGCAGCGAGTTGTACTCCTCGAGCGCATCGCCCTTGAGATTGGGCGGCCGCTCGGAATGCATGATGTCGTGTGCCAGCGTGCGATAGAGCTCCGCCATCTCGTAGGTCGCGGCGGTGGTCACCTCCGCCACCTGGTAATCGGCGGCGGCCTTGTAGCCGTCCATCGCCGCCTCCAGCGCGTTACGCTTCGCCACCAGGCTCTTCTTCAGCGGCGCCGTGAGTTGCACCGCGCGGAAGGCATCGCGCGCCGGCGCGGCGAGTGCCAGCTGCGCCTTGGCCGCGAGGTAGTGGGTGCGGTCGGTGCGCTGCGCGCCGGCCTGGGCGTCGGCGGCGATGATCTGCCGGTACCAGTAGTCGCGCCGCGCGAGGTCGCCCCCCTTGGCGGCGTAATCGGCGAGCTTCTGCCGCGCCTCCACGGCATCGGCGACCGGTGTGGGATTGGTCTCGACGAACTTCTCGAGCATCGCCACCGCCTTCGGTGTGTTGCCCGCCCGGGCATACAGCTCCGCCGACTGCAGCAGCGCCTCGCGCCGCACCGCCGGCTCCTCGGCGGGGCTCGCGGCGATGCGCTCGAATTCACCCGCGGCCTCGCCCGGCCGGTTGGCCTCGCTGTAAGCGACCGCCAGCTTGCGCGTCACGTCCGCAGACAGCGGACTCGAGGGGAAGTCACGCCGGAACGCCTGCAGTACGCCGATGGCACGGTCCCAGCTCTTCAGCTGGATGAGCTGCGCCGCGGCGTCGTACTCGGCGTTGGCGCGAATCTTGGAATCCGGAGCCACGCGCGCGACGCGCAGGAAATCCTCCACCGCCCCCGCGCCATCACCGGCCTTCTGCCTGGCCTCGCCCTGCTTGTAGACGGAAGCCGCCAGGCGCTCGGTGAGATCGGCGCGCAGCTTGTCGTCGTTCCCCGCCAGCGCGCGCGCCTGGACGAAAGCCGGCTCCGCCTGGGCGAACTCGCCCTGGTCGAAGTGCGACTGCGCGATGATGGTCCAGGCGATGCGCTGCTTGGCGCTGTCCACGGGTGGCTGCCGCGCGAGCAGCATCTGCGCGACGCTGATGGCGCGCGGCCGGTCACCGGCGGCGAAGATGTCCTCGGCCGCGCGCGTCAGCACGCCGGCGCTGTCGGGATGCTCGGGGAAGGTCTGCGCGAAGCGCACGCCGGCATCCGTGGCGCGCCTGTGCCAGGCGTCCTTGTCGGCGCCGGTGAGGTTCGCCTCGCCCTTCTGATAGGCGACCAGCGCCGCATAGCCGGCGGTCGCCGACTTGTCGTTCTTCGGATAGTTGTAGGCGGTGTGCTCGTATTCGCTCGCCGCCTCATCGTACTGGTGGCTCGCGAACAGCGCCTCGGCCAGCAGGTAGTTGGTGGATGAGGAGTCGGGGTCGTCGGGGAAGGACTTGAGGTAGGAGCGATACCAGCGGGCCGCCTCCTGGTAGTCCTCGATGCGCCCGGTCTTCTGCGCATTGGCGTGAAAGTAGGTCGCCACGTCCTTGAGATTGGTCTTGAGCTCGGCCACCACGTGCGGATTGGCGGCCTTGCTGCGCGTCTTCCAGTAGGGCGAGTCGAAGTTGTAGCGCTCGACGAATTCATGCTTGCCCTCGAGCACCAGCTGGCTGAAACCGCCCTTGCCGTAGGCCTCGATCGCCGCCATGGCGAGATCCGGCGCCTGGTCGCTGTAGGGATCGAGAGCCACGTAGGCGCGGTAGGTGTTGGCGGCGTCCTGGAAGCGCTGCTTCTCGACATACAGGTCGCCGAGCCGCTGGTAGAGGAGATAGGTGTACGGGCGCTGACCCGAGCGGCTTACGTACTGCTCGAGCGTCTGCGCACCCTCGTTGTAGGAGAAAGTGATACTCATGACGCGCAGCGTGTCCTCGACCAGCTCGCGGTCGGCGCGCTTGAGGCTCTCGGGCGCGCGGCCCTTGCCGCTCACTCCGAGCTCGTGGTCGAGCACCTTGCCGAAGGACGGCAGGCTGTCATCGGCGCGCGACTCCTTGAACAGCGACCAGCCGTGCTTGTAGAGGCTCTGCTGGTAGAAGCCCGAATCCGCACCGCGGGCGATCGAGGCGGCGTAGGCGCGCTCGGCTTCTTGGTAGCGCTTGGCGGAGAACAGCAGCTCGCCGCGCCGGAACTGCACCTCGGCGAGCTGCGGGGCGTTCGGGTAGCGGGCGATCACCTGGTCGAGGGCGCCGAGCGCCGGCTCCGGCTGGCCGGTGATCTCGTAGGCACGCGCCAGCTGGTAGAGCACCTGATCGTTGCGCGCATAGTCCGGGTAGGCCTTCAGCAGCGTCGTGTACAGCCGGATGGCTTCCGCCCCCTGCAGGTCCTGGGCGGTCACTTCCTGCTCCATACGCTGCAGCTCGCCGGCGTCGAGGTTCAGATCGCCGAGGCGGCGCATCGCCTCCGCGCGCAGCTTCGGATCGGTGTTCTGCAGCTCGAGGAAGCGGCGGTAGTTTTCCATCGCCTTCTCGACGCTGGGCGCCGCCGCGGTCTCGCGGTGCACCTCGACGGGACGCAACTTGAGGTCGCCGATGGTGGCACCGCCCGGGGGTGACGACTGCGCAGCGAGCAGCGCCGGCGCGAGCGCCGTGAGCGCGAACGTCGCGAGGAGCGGCGCCGCTCTCACTTCGGTGCCTCCGCAGCGGCCGGCGGCGGCTCTGTGGCAGGCGCTGCGGCGGGCGGCGGCGCCGCCGCGGGGGGCGATTCGGGCGGCGGGTTTTCAGCCGGCGCAGCCGCCGCGGGCGCCGGCGGCGCGGCGGGCGGCTCTTCGTTGGCGCCCTTCTGCTCGGCGACGGGCGCCTTGGTGGGCGCGCCGCTGGCGTGGACCGAGCGATCGTACATGTCGGCGAGCGCGAAGCGCGCCTGCACCTGGTAGGCGGCGAGGCGCGCCTTCTGGTCCTCGAGCTCAGTTACCGCGACGCGCGCCAGATAGCCGGCCTGGTGCTGCTCGGTCGCCGCGAGGCGCAGCTGCAGCGCATCGATGCGCGCCTTGAGCGCCGCGATGCGCTGGGCGAACTCGCCGGTGTTGGTTGGCACGTTGCGCCGCGCCTGCTCCACCCGGATCCAGCGGCTCTGCGCCTCGTGCAGCGCCAGGTTCAGATCCTTGAGCGAGCGGTGCTCTTCCCACAGGCGGGCGTTGTAGGCGTCGTTCAGGCGGTAGTACAGCACCCCTCTGACCAGCGCCAGCCGCTCGCGCAGCTCGGCGTTGTCGGCGGTGTCGGGCGCAGCGCTCAGGGCCGCTTCGATGCGCTGCACGCGCGCCCACTGACCGCGCTCGGTGTCGGTGCCGAGAGCGGCGACCTCGTGGCGCGCCTCGATGGTCTGCAGCTGCCCGGCCAGCTCGACGTTGCGCTGCTCGAGCTGCCTGACGGCACCCGAGGCCAGCAGTGCGTCGACCCTGGGAAGCCGCTCGGCGTAGGCCCGCTCGCGCGTGCCGATCATGTCCTCGAAGGCGTCCATGCTGTCGCCGCCGCGATCGAGCATATCGCCCATGTGCACCAGGTCGCGGTAGTTCTTCAGTCCCTCCTGGAAGTCGTAGCCGGCGAGCACCGTGTACAGGTAGCGCGACTCGGGTGCGTCGGGCAGGTTCTTGAGCTGCCAGAACCAGCCGTAGGGCTGCTCGGCGCCGTTGCGGCCGCTCGCGAGCACGCGCTTCAGCATGTCGCCCTGCTCGATGCGCGCGATCGCCGCATCCAGCCGGCCGTTCTCGGCATCGAAGGACTCGACCGCGCTCTCGTAGTACTGGGCCGACTGCGCGTCGGCGTTCAGCTTGCCGAAGGCGTACGGCACCGCCAGGTAGGATTCCTGCACCGCCGCGTCCAGCACGTTGCGCTTGCGCAGCTCGATCCACGGCGCGAGCGCTCCCTGGTAGTCGCCTAGCGCCGCCTCGGCCCAGCCGGTGCCGAGCAGCGCCTTGTTGGAATACGGGCCGTTGAGCCGCACGCGCTCGAGCGCGGGCAGCGCCCTCGCCGGCTCACTAGCCTGCAGATAGGCGAAGCCGAGCGCGAGATTGGCGCGATCCTTAAGCGCCAGCATCTCCTCGGAAGCGACCGGCAGCGTGCCGACGCCGGTGAGCAGCGGGTCGGCGTCCGCCAGGCGATTGTTGCGCACCAGCGCCACGCCGAGGTTGAAGCGCGCATAGGCCGACCAGCTGAAGCTGCCGCGCCATGTGCTGAGCAGCGCGATCGCAGCGTCGAGCTTGCCCTGGTGGATGAGCACGTTGCCGAGCAGCAGCTCCTTCTGCGCCTCGAGCTCGCCCGACATGCGGCCGTTCACCCGCCCGAGCGCCTTGCCAGCCTCGTCGAGATAGCCGCGCGCGTACCACACCTGCGCCAGGTAGAACCACGCCACGTTGCGCACGCCGCTCGGCACCGGGTCCTTGAGCAGCACCTCGAAACGCCGGCCGGCCTCGTTGTGCATGCCGAGGGCGAGATACAGCCCGCCGATCAGCAGCTGCGCATCCTCCTCGTGATGCGGCATGCGCTTCCAGTACTCGTAGGCGGACAGGCGGGTGAGCGCCTCGAAATCGTCGTGCTGGTAGTAGTGGAACAGCGCATCGCCGTAGTGCAGGTCACGGATGCGGATCTCGGGCAGCTTCTCCGGGTCGTGGCGGCGCGCGAGCGCCGGCGCCGTGGCGAGCGCCAGTGCCAGTCCTGCGAGGAGTGCGGGCGCGAGCCGGCGCAGCATCGGAGCGCTATTCCCAGTCCTTGATCTCGAACTCCGGCTCGAGCTTGCGCTGCCGGTCGTCGATCTTGAGCTCGAGGTATTTCGCCCCGATGCCCTTTTCGAACTTGATCGAGGCGCCGCGCTTGTAGGGGCGGTCGTGCGGACCCTTGCCGTTGAAGAACGCGACCAGCTCGTGCTGGCCGACCTTGAGATTGCCGAGGTACAGCCGCTGCACGCCGCCCTTGAGCAGCGCCTCGACTTCGCGCGGCGTGTACAGGTAGTTGATGACCTCCTTGTTGTCGATCTTCAGCTGCACCGAATCGAGCGCAAAGAAATCGCCGACGTCGACCGCGAGGAACACCGCCACCTGGGTGTTGGCGGGGAACAGCAGCTCCTCCTCGAGGATGAACAGATCGCGATTCAGGTCGACGACGTCCTTCTTGAGCGACTGCACCTGCTCATCGAGTCCGCGCGTCTCGCTGGCAGCCTCGGCTGCGGGCGCCGCAGCCGGCGCGGCCGTATCGGGCGCCGCCGCAGCCGCCGGTGGCGGCGCAGGCTCAGCCGCGGCCGGCGCGGCGGCGGGGGACGCGGCGGGACCGCCGGCGGGTGCGGGCTGCGCAACCGCGAGCAGCTGAGCCGTCGCGAGCAGCACGGCGCCGAGCGCCACGGCGAGACGCCGTACGCGAATCGAGGAAGCATCGGGCATGGTCGTTCCGATCATTCGTTCAGCAGAGCCTTCAACTGCTCGAGGTACAGACCCTCGCTCTTCGCACTGTAATCGCGCAGCACGTTGCGAACCGTGCCGCCGCGATCGATCAGCACGGTCATGGGCAGATTGTCCACCTGGTACGCCCGGCCCACCGTCTTGCCCGGGTCGAGCAGCATCGGGAAACCGAAGCGCACGCCGCGCGCGTACTTCTCGGCGCGCGTCGGCTGGTCGTCGACGCTCACGCCAAAGACCTCGAGGCCCGCCGAGCGGTAGGTGGCGAGGCTCTGGTTGAGCGCGGCGAGCTGTCGCGCGCAGGTGCCGCAGCCGCTGCTCCAGAAGCTTAAGACCACGACCTCGCCCTTGTGCTCCGAGAGGCGCACGTTGCCGCCGGCGGCGGCGTGCAGGGTGAAGTCCGGCGCCGGCCGGGCGATGAGGCTGTAGACGGGCTGCGCGAGCGCCGCCGCGCCTGCGGTCAGCGCCGCCGCGGCCATGCACCGCAGAAAGACGCGCGCGCGTGACCGGCGGTCACGCGCCGCCGGACCGTTGGGCCGTTGCAAGCTCAAAAGAGAATCCTTCGGACTGTGAAGCCGAGCTGCGCGCAAGCGCGGGAACCCTCGCACAGCGCACTCGGGACTGTCAACGAAGCATGCCGCGAAAGCGGCCAATCCACCGCGTGCGGCACAGGGTACGGCATCGTCGGCGGGCGGCGACAGTCCGCGCGGGCCCCGCCCATCGAGTGCGCCGCGTGCCCCTCGGGCGGCGCTCACCGCTGCCTAGATGATCGGCTCGAACACCGTCATGGCGGCGAGCGCCGAGGCAGACCCGAGCCCCTGCATCGGAAACACCGTGGTGAAGGTCGCGTCCGTGCCGATGAGCCCCATGTAGTTGAGCATGATGAGCTCGGGGATCTGGTTCACGGAGTTGGCTGCCGGGCTCGAGGTGGTGACCACCGAACCGTCGGCGCTGAAGTAGCCGATCTGCTGGCCCGCGACGCCGTTACGCAGCGCCGGCCGCCCTTTGGGGCTGTAGACCAGGATCAGCGTCGCCGCGACCGACGAGTTGTCGCCCTGCCAGGCGAGCTTGTCGCGCCCGGCGGCGCTCGTGTCCACCATGCTGCTGGAGTTGAGCGAACCGTCACTCATGATCTGGATCATGATCGGCGTGCCCTTGCGGGCCGCGTACTCGAGCACGGCACCGATCATCTGCCCGGCCTGGAAGTTACGTGTCTCGCCGGTGGCGCGGGTGCTGTCGTGGTAGTCAAAGCCGCCCAGCGAGATGGTGCCGGCGCCGGCATAGCCGTCGATCACCAGCTTCATGACCGAGGCGGTCATCGCCACGTCCTGGTTCTGGAAGTCGGCCGCCGTGAAAATCGGGCTGGTGCCACCGACGATGAGCGGATCCTGGGTCGGATCGAGGCCGGCGGGGCCGGCGGCGAAAATGTTGGCGGTGTTCGACGCCTGCACGTAGGAGCAGCGCACCTGATTCTTGAGCGCTGCGTCGGCACTGCCGCCGGCGGGCATGAGCTGCACGCCCGGAGTCGAGCCGCTCGGGTCGCTTAGCGCACCCGTGAACTCGCTGCCGGTCGAGCCCGAACCCACATAGGGCGTAGTGCCGGTGCTGATGCGCGCCTCCGACTCGAGCTCCGCCAGCGCCAGCGGATCCACACCGCCGGGCGGCATCGGCGGCGCGAGCGCTACGGCGTCGGAGGGCTGTTGGATGGTGGCGGGCTGCAGCGCCGGGTTGATGGTGTACATCAGCGCCGCCGAGTTGCCGCCCGAGACCGAAGAGTTGGTACCCACCAGGTTCACCACCGTGCCCTTGGCGCCCGCCTCGGCGATACCGTAGATGGGGTTGATGGTGTTCGACTGCGTGTCGTTCTGTGACATCGCCGGGATCACCGCGCCGTTGACGCCGGCCTGGGTGGCGGCCGCGGCCACGGTTTGGATGCCGCGCAGGATCGCGCCGTCCGAGTGCCACAGCAGCCCCAGCGCACTGCTCACGAAGGTAGTCGAGGTCGGCACCATGTTGCCGGGCAAGCCGAGCTTGCCGTAGCCGGCGACCGAGAGGAAATTTGCCTGGCCGCCCTGCAGTCCCACCAGTGCCTCCGAGCCGACGAGGTTGGCGCCGCCGGCGAGGTCGAACACGATGAAGGGCAGCGAGCCCGCGCCGCTCGGGATATTGCACTGGCCGCTGCCGAGCAGCGCCTGGATGTCGGCATCGAGGCCGCCGGCGCGCGCCGCCTGGGCCTTGAGGAGGCCGCCTAGCCAGGCCGGCCCGATCACCATGCCCTGGGCGCCGATCATGCCGGCCGCGAGGAAGTCGCGACGGCTCACCGGGCGCGGGTGATTCTCATGGCAGAAGGGAGTGCCAGCCGGGGTGGGCCGCGGGGGACGCTTGCGAATCAGCATCTGAGTTACCTCTCGAATCCCTTTTACTGCAGGGTCACTGCGGCACTGGCGAGCGCCGCGGTGCACGCCGCGATGGTGGTCTGCTGCACGGTGGCTGCTGCGTTGATCTGCGGAACGCGTGTGATCAGCGCATCGACCTCGTTCTGCACCGCCGTTACGGTCTGCGGCGAGACGCTGGTGCCGACGGCGTTGCTCGACAGCGCATTGATCACGATCGCACGGTTGGCACTGCCGCTCGCGCCGAAGAAGCTCGAGGAGCTCATCGTCAGGCTGGCATCGAGTCCCGTGCCGAAGAACGCGTCGCGGAGCGAGGCGCTCGCCAGCAGCTCACCGCAGTAGGCGTTGGCGAGCGCGGAGATGGCCGTCTGCTGCGAGGAGATGAACCCTGCGATCAGCGGCGCCGCCGGCATTGACTGCTCCGAGGTCTGGAACAGCGGCTCGACCACCGGATCGGTGATCGCGACGCCGGTGATGCGCGCCAACGAGTTGTTGATGCGCTCGTAGGTAGCGATGCCGTAGTCGGGCACCGGCGTGTTGTTGGGAGTCGGCGGCACCACCGTGCCCGGCGGGTCGACGAACGCATGGGTGTGCGTACCCAGCTGGTCGAACGACAGGAAGAACAGGTCGTTCGCCGGACCGAGATTCACCGGAATCACCGTTCCGAGCGGCGACAGCGCCTGGCCGCTGGACGGGGTGACACCCGAGGTGTATGCGGCGCCGCCCAGCGTGGCGCTCAGCGTGGCAAAGGACTGCGCCGAGGGTGCCAGCTGCCCGTTCACACCGATGCGGATGTGCGACAGCATGAGGTTGCCCGGGATCGTGGCATTCGGATCCAGGCTGATGAACCGCGGCTGCGCGAACAGGTAGCTGTAGTTGTCGTACTGGCTGGCGGTGAACAGGACGTAGGACTGGTTCACGCCGGTGAGCGCGCTGACGCCGAACAGCAGGTAGTACTTCTGGCCAACGCCGGCGTTGAAGTTCTGCATCACCTGGCTCGGCGTGAGCGCGGTGTTGTAGATGGCGACCAGCTTGATCTCACCCTGCCACTGCCGTTGCCCGCTGGTCTCGTTGCCGAGCACCAGCGCGAAAGTGCTGTCCCAGTTAGCGAGCGAGCCGCCCTTGGAGGGATCCGCGTCGCCGGTGAAAACGCCGTTGACGTAGATCTTCTGACCATTCACCGGATCGTAGGTGAGCACGATGTGCTGCAGCGCCGCCTGCGCCGCACCGTTGGCGGTCGTGGTGACCAGCGGCGGCATGCCGTTGGTGTCGGTGACGCTCGAGCGGGTGAAGCCTTCGTACTGCTCGGCGGCCTGGCCCAGCGTGACGTTGCGCGTGGTGTTGCTGCCCGAGTAGCTCACCAGCCAGGCGGCGGTCTGGGCGACGTTCGCGGGCGCGGCCCACGCCTCGATCGAGTACTCACCCGACTCCTGGATCATGGTGGCGAGCTTCGAGCTCGAGCTGGTGGAGGCCTGGGCGGAGCTCCCCTGGCCAAAGATCACACCCCAGGCGCTGTCCCAGATGACGTTGCCCGAGAGCGTGAGGTCCGCCTCGGGACTGACGCCGCTGGTGTCATAGGCGGTGCTGCCCTGACCGCTTTCGAACATGTACTTGGCGATCATCGAGCCTTCGAAGCGGCTGCCGCCCGAGGCGACCGTGCCCTGACCGAGGGTGACCGCATTCGACACCACTAGCGTCGGGTCGATGGGCGTCACCGGGATGCCGTTGGCGAAGGCGGTGATGGCCGCGAGCATGACGGCAGCGCTCCCCGGGCAGTCCGGTGCGCCGTTCGAGCTCGGCGTCGGCCAGCAGTGATGTAAATCAATGGCCAGTCGCTGATAGAAGCGCGACAGGTTGGGCTGGGCGAGATCGATCTTCGGCTGCGCCGCGAGGTACGCAGAGTCGATGTCGGCCGGGTTGGGGTCGGCGAAGTACGGCTGCTGCGGGCTGGCCGAGGACGGATTGTGGCAGCCCGAGCAGAACTTGGTGACGATCGGATAGATCGTGCTCTCATAGCTCGGGTTGCCGACGGTCGGGTCCGCCGGGAACTGCTTGCCGCCGCCCGCGGCCTGCACCGGCGGCGCGACGAGCTGCACCGTGGTGAGCGAGGAGTTGCCCGCACCGATCCAGTTGGTGATCCACACCAGCATGGTGGCGGCACAGGCGGATGGATCGGCCACCCAGCAGTTGTGGCCGCCGCCGACCTTGAGCACGAGCGTCGACTGGCTGGGATTGGTGAGGCTGACCAGCGGCAGCGCCGCCTGGTAGGCGAGGTTGACGTTGTCCGAGCGCGCGAACATCGGCGACTGGCCGCCCTGGTGGTGACAGCCACCGCAGCGGTTGGAGGGAATGATGTTCTGCCACAGGTTCACCTGGAATGCCTGGATGTCGGCGTTCTGGGCGGGCGGCCCGGTGTATGACTGTGTGCTCGAGGTCGTGTCCTGCTGGTTGACCGTGGTCGGCGCGCCCCCGGAGGAGCTGCAGGCAGCGAGAGCCGCGAGCATGACGGCCGCGGCGCCGATCTTGAGCGCGCGGCGGGCGAGAATCTTATCCATGGTTTGTTCCAAGGCGGCGTGCATCGTGGCGCTCCCTTAAGGCCCCGGACAGGCGGCGGCGGCTTGCTGAAACACCGTCTTCAGGTTGTAGCCGCCGGAGGTGAAGCTCGAGGTGATCGTGGAGACCGTGGCCAGATCGGCGCTGCTCACCGGAGCGCGGAAGCACACCGCCTGGAACACCTTGGTCACCTGGCACTGGGCGTAGGTGGCGCTCGACTCGAGCTCCTGCCCGAGAGACTTGGCGCCGCTGCCGCTGCCGGACAGCCCGCTCGACCAGCCGAGCACCGTGTTGGGACCCTGGCGCCAGTGGTTGACCCAGCTGTCATCGGGGGTCACGTAGCCGTAGATGAAGTTGGTGGAATTGATCAGGTACTTCGGCTGCACCTGACCCGGCGTATAGACCATCGCGCCCGTGGTGGCGTTGTAGTTGTAGTAGGCGAAGGCCTGCGCCATCGCGTCCATGCCGCTGTGGCAGCCGACGCAGGTGTTCATGAAGATCTGGCTGTTGCCGCCCGGCGAGCGCGCCACGTCCTGGCGGACGTGGTCCGTGGGCCGCGTCGTATCTGCGAGTGCCGGCATGTCGTTGCAGAACTGATTGATCATCGTGAAGCGGAACATGGCGCGATTGGTGCCGTTGATGAAAAAGGCGGAGGCCAGGCCGCGCGTGGTGATGAGCCCGGCGGTGGCCGCGGTCGGCGTGCCGTACACGCCCGACTGGGTGCCGCGCACCAGGGTCGCCATCAGATTGACGCCGTTGGTCTCGGCGGTCGCGTAGTGATTGTCATTGGCCGGCGACGGCGCCGGGAGACCTGAGGCGTTGCTGGTATAGAGGATGTCGGCGTCGAGGGCGGTGTTGAACGGCACACCGTCGCGCACCATGCCGATCACCGTCGCCACGGAGTCGTTGAGCGGCGAGAACACCGTGGCGGCGCGGTTGGTCCACGGCATCGCGAAATTCTTCAGCGTCACGTTGTAGAAGGTCGGCGCGCTGGTGGCGATGACCGCGGCGGCCAGCAGGCCGGCCTGGCCGGGCTGGTTGGTGATCGCCGTCGACATCTGCTGCAGCACCGCGGCCGAGGGCGGCACGCCGGCGATGCGCTCGTAGATGCGCTTGGCCTGCTCGTTGGGTCCCGCATGCGCGGGCGCGAACGGCTGCGCGAACAGCAACAGCGCCGACGCGGTGAGCGTGGCGCGTGACACGCAGCGACCTGTGCCTGTAGTCGTGACATTCATGGCGCTCGTCGTCTCCCTGGAATGCAATGCCCCAAAAGCGCGAGCCGACTATACGGCCGGCGCAACCCCGCCCCGAATGTCTCAAGTGCCTGACGTCGCTGCTCGCAGACAGTTTTCTTGTGGGGTGCCCCGCGCCGATGATTGCGCGGGGAACTGCGAGCCAGTTCACAGCGGCTCCCGCGCCGAATGACTACCTAGTAGCGGCTGGTGCGGCAGCGCTGCGCTTAAGCTCAGCAGAACACGCGGCGCGTGCCGGTACCGTGACGGAGTGCCGCGATGTCAAAAGAGATCAGGGTGAAGACGAATTACGTTACATTCACGGCCGCGGACGCGGGCGGAAACGGTGGTGCTGGTGTGCAGATGAGTGTTCGGCCGGTTTGGCGTGGTTGGCGACGGTGCGGCACGCCGGCGCTCGCGGCCGCGTTCGCCCTGGCGCTCGGCGCCTGCGCCGGCAACGGCAGCGGCGGCAGCGGCAGCGTCAACATCGCCAACGGCCAGGGGAGCGACCCTGCCACGGTCGACTATCCGATCTTCTACGTGAAGCGCACCGTGCCGACCAACCAGGATGGCACGCTGATGCAGGATGACCTGCGCATTCTGCGCGACCTGGTGCCCGGCGCGGACCTGTACATGCGCGCCAGCGCCTCGCCAAGCGCCGTCGAGACCAACATCACCGCGCGCGTCACCGCCGGAGCGATGTATGACGTCAAGGACGTCGACGTGGCAGCCGACGGCAGCAGCGTGGTGTTCGCCCTGCGCGGCCCGCTCACCAAGAACCAGCAGACCAAGAATCCGCCGTCGTGGCGCATCTGGCAGTACGTCATCGCGACCGACACGCTCACTCCGGTGATCAATCCGGCCATCGATCCGGATCCGCTCACGGTCAACGACGTGTCGCCGCATTACCTGGCGGACGGGCGCATCGTGTTCTCGAGCACGCGACAGTCACAGTCGGAGGGCGTACTGCTGAATTACGGTTTCCCGCAGTTCTCCTACGACGACGAGGCGCGGCAGGAGCCGGCGTTCGTGCTCGAGGTCATGAACGCCGACGGCACCGGCATCCACCAGATCTCCTTCAACCAGAGTCACGACCAGGACGCGACCGTGCTGCAGAACGGGCGCGTGTTGTGGAGCCGCTGGGACAACTCGCCGGGCCACGACGCCATGTCGCTGTACTCATCGAACCCCGACGGCACGGACCTCGAGCTCTACTACGGCGCCAACAGCCACCTGACGGGCAGCGTGGCTTCCGGCACCACCGCTCCCACGGTGGTCGAGTTCGTGCGCCCGCATGAGATGCAGAGCGGCAGCATCATGGCGCTGATCCGCCAGTACACCGACGTCGACGACGGCGGCAATCTGGTGGTGATCGACGGCGTCCACTACGCGGAGAACTTCCAGTCGCTGCAGGCGTCACCGTACGACTACCTCCCCACGAGCTATCCCGGCCCGGCACAGACGCCCGCCACGACGCTGCAGAACATCTACACCATTCCGGGGCCCTCGCCCGGCGGGCGTTTCAATTCTGCTTATCCGCTCTGGGACGGCACCGGCCGCATCCTGGTGAGCTGGTCCGAGTGCCGGCTGCTCGATACCACGCAGACCCCGCCCACGATCGTGCCCTGCACCACCAGCGCACTCGCCAGCCCTACGGCGCAGAGCGCACTGCCGCTTTACAGCGTGTGGATGCTCGATCCGGCGCAGAACACCCTGATGCCGATCGTCGCGCCGGTCGAGGGCGTGATGGTGACGGACGTCGTCGCCGCGCAGCCCAAGCCCGTCCCCAACATCATCCAGGACACGGTGCCGACCGGGCAGGCGGAGAGCTTCGCGAGCAGCGGTCTCGGCGTCATCGATATAAGGAGTGTCTACGACATCGACGGGCTGGCCGTGAATCCGGCCACGGGCGCTCCGGTGAGCATCGCGGCGCTGGCCGATCCGGCCCAGACAGCGGCGAGTGCGCGCCCGGCGCGCTTCATCCGCCTGGAGAAGGCGGTGTCGATTCCCGACAAGACGGTGGTCGACCTGTCGGGCGCCGCCTTCGGCGCCAGTAACTACATGATGCAGATCATGGGCTACGCGCCCATCGAGCCCGACGGCTCGGTGCACCTCGAGGTCCCCGCCCAGGTCGCTTTCCGGATCAGCGTGCTGGACGCCAATGCGCGCGCCATCACCCCGCCGCAGGGCGTGTGGCTGCAGCTGCAGCCCGGCGAGACGGTGTCCTGCAACGGCTGTCACAAGCCGCAGGGCGGCGCCCAGCAGCCAGTGTCGCACGGTCGCCAGGGCCTGTTCGCCTCTGCGTGGGCGGGCGGCACGGCGGACGTGGCCTTCCCGCACACCATCGCGACCGGACCCGCGGCCTTCATCCCGACACAGAACGGCGAGACCATGGCGCAGGCGCGCATGGCGGTCAGCTGCGCGACCGACACGCCGCCCTGCCTGCAGATGGTGCCGGGCGTGAACGTGCTGTACACCGACGTGTGGACCGATCCGGCGCAGGCCACGCCGAACCCGCCCATCACTTACAGCTATACCGATCCCAGCAATCCGATCCCGGCTATCCCGACCACCGCGCTGTGCGCCACCAGCTGGTCGTCCAACTGCCTCATCATCATCAACTACCCCGAGCACATCCAGAAGATCTGGGATGCGGTGCGCCCCGATCCGGTGAACGCCGCCATCAGCCGCACCTGCACGCAGGGCGGCTGCCACAATCCGCTGAACGCGATGGGGACGGCACAGACGCCGGCCGCCAACCTCGACCTGACGAGCAGCGTCTCGAGCACCACGCCGCCGGAGCTGACCTCCTACGTGCAGCTGCTGTTCCCCCACAACATAGTTGTTAATATGCAGACCCAGGCGGTGGGTCCATTCCTGAATGCGGGCAGTGCGAATGGCGGCCAGTCGGCGCAGTTCTTCAGCCTCTTCGCAACAGGTGGGCAACATCCGGGCTGGCTGAACCCGGCGGAGCTTCGCGTGTTGTCGGAATGGCTGGATATTGGCGCACAGTACTTCAACAACCCGTTCGACCCCGCCGTACCGGTCAACTGACCCACGGCCGAAGTTGCTGAGGCGCATACAGCGGGCGGCTCTCGCCGGCGCACTGCTGCTGGCCTGGTTACTGGTCCCGGCGGTGAGCGCCGCGCGCGACTACCTGCAGCTGTTCGTGACCGAGCCGTATCTCGAGCTGCATACCGGCCCGGGCCGCGGTTACCCCGTGTTCCATTCGGTGCCGCGCGATGCGAGCGTCACGGTGCTGTTCCGCCGCACCGACTGGTTCAAGGTGCGCACCGAGCGCGGCGTCGAGGGTTGGGCGGCGCAGCGCGACATGCTGAAGACGGTGCTCGCCGACGGCTCGCCGTTCAAGTTCGAGCTCGGCGACCAGGCCGGCTTCAGCTCGCACCGCTACGAGCTGGGCATATTCGCCGGGGAATACGGCGGCGCGAACCTGATCTCCGCCTACTGGTCGCTGTCCTTTAACCCGCAGCTGGCGCTGGAGCTGGCCGGCGGGCAGTTCCTCGGCAGCTTCTCCAACGGCGAGTTTGCCGACCTCGGCCTGGCGCACGTGTTCTCGCCGGAGTCACGCTGGTCGCCGTTCCTGACGCTCGGCGTCGGCGTGCTGCACACCGAGCCCAAGGCGACGCTCGTGACCCCGTCGAACCGCACCGAGCAGACCGCCTACGTGGGGGGCGGCATCCGCTACTACCTGACGCGGCGCTTTTTCCTGCGCGCCGAGTACAAGGCTCACTATATATTCACGACGCGCAATCAGAACGAGGAAGCCGACGAATGGAAACTGGGATTCGCATTCTTCTTCTGACGGTGGCGCTCGCCGTGCTCCCGGGCTGCGCCACGGTGCGCAACTGGTTCCACTGGCACCACAAGACCGCCCAGCCCGCGCAGGACGGCACTACCGGTACCGCGGACGCCGACCAGACGCCGCCGCGGGTGATCGAGCCGCAGGTCGAGCGGCGCACGATAAAGGTGCCGCGCATCAAGAGCTCGAACGTCGAGCTCGGCCTGTTCTACGGCGCCCTGTCGATCGAGGACTTCGGCACCAACCCGGATTATGGGGTCACCCTCGCCTACCACATCACCGAGGACTTCTTCTTCCAGGGCGAGGCGGCCCGCTCGCGCGGCGGGCGCACCAGTTTCGAGACTCTGAGCGGTAACCTCAACCTGCTTACCGACAATGAGAGGCGCTTCACGTATTACGACCTGTCACTCGGCTACAACTTCCTGCCGGGCGAGGCCTTTGTCGGTCGCGGCATCGCCATGACGAGCGCTTTCTATCTCCTCGGCGGCTTCGGTGCCACCGACTTCGCCGGGGACACGAAGTTCACGGTGAACTTTGGCGCCGGCTATCGTGTGGTACCGCGGGACTGGCTGGCGGTGCACATCACGGTGCAGGACCACGTTTTTCAGTCGAGCCTGCTCGGCGTCACCAAGCTCACCAACAACCTCGAAGCGCGATTGGGTACGACCGTCTTCTTCTAGTCATGAGGGACGTACGATGAGGAACCGTTTCGTAGCCATGATTGCCGCCTTGGGTCTGGCGCTGCCGGCGCTGGCGGCGGACCCCACCGGCGCACCCGCGCCGCAGTTCACGCTCGGCGCCCGCGGCGGCCAGAACGTCAGCCTCGCGCAGTACAAGGGCCAGGTGGTGATGCTCAACTTCTGGGCCAGCTGGTGCGGGCCATGCCGCCAGGAGATGCCGTTGCTCGAGAGCATCTACAAGAAGTACAACAAGCTCGGATTCACGCTGATCGGGGTCAACGTGGAGCCGGACTCGAACGCGGCCAACGCCTGGCTGCAGCAGACCCCGGTGAGCTTTCCGATTCTTTATGATAAAGAGAGTAAGGTCAGCAAGATGTACGATGTGGCCGGCATGCCGAGCACCGTGATCATCGACCGCGCCGGCAAGGTGCGCGTGCTGCACCGGGGCTACAAGCCCGGCGATGAGAACGAGTATCTCGACAGCATCCGGACGCTGGTGCGGGAGTAGCACGATGACTGCAGCGCAGCTGAGCGGGGCCGTGGGTCGTGGGCGCGCGCGCGGGTCCAGGCGTGCTGTGCTCGGCGCGCTCGGTCTGCTCGCCTTGAGCGGCTGCGCCTCCTTCGAGCCGTGGGTGAAGCCCTACGAGCGCGAGCACCTCGCTGATCCCCTCATGGCGCTGAGCCGCAACTCGATCGCGGCCACCTACCGCGACCACATGTTCGAGACCCGCGAGGGCTCCCACGGTGCCACCGGGGCGGTCGGAGGCGGCTGCGGATGCAACTGACCGCGGCGGCGCGGCGAGTATGCGGGTGAGGCCGGCGGTGGCGCGTGCGGGTGCGCGCGGTGGCCGTGCGCTCTCGCCCTTCAGCCGCACGCTGCTGCTGCTGTGCGTGGTCGCAGCGCCCGCCCTCGCCGGCGTGCTCCCCGAGGACGAGGCGGATCTCATGTACCACTCCTACCAGGGTGGCGACATCACGGTGCAGGGACCCTCGGTCCTTATCCGCAAGAAGGTCGGCGACAGCCTGTCGCTCAGCTACAACTACTACGAGGACATGATCTCGAGCGCCTCGATCGACGTGAAACTGTCGGCGAGCCCGTACCATGAGATCAGGAAGCAGAACAGCTTCGGCGCCGACTATCTGCACGGCAAGACCACCTACAGCGTCGGCTACATCTACAGCAGGGAGCCCGACTACATCGCCAGCACCAGCTACTACTCGGTGAGCCAGGACATGTTCGGCGACCTCACCACCATCTCGCTCGGCTACCGCCGCGGCTGGGACCAGGTGTACCGCGACCTGTGCGCGGCGCCGCACCCGAGCAACGAGGAATGCCCCGACATCATCAACGACCCGACCTTTCACCAGCGGGCCGACCACCGCGGCTATACCTTCGGCCTGACGCAGATTCTGACGCGCAACCTGCTGGCGACGGTCAACTACGAGATCGACACCGACGAGGGCTATCTCGCGAACCCGTACCGCCAGATCCGTTACCAGTCTCCGGGAGGTCTCGGCTTCACGCTGGCGCCACAGATCTACCCGGACACGCGCACCAGCAACGCCGCCTCGGTGCTGCTGAAGTACTACCTGCCATGGCGCGCGGCACTCACCGCCTCGTACCGCTTCTACCACGACACCTACGACATCAGCGGCAGCACGCTCGAGGCCGACTACACCTTTCCCATGT
This sequence comes from uncultured Gammaproteobacteria bacterium, assembly GCA_963804465.1. Taxonomy (GTDB): domain Bacteria; phylum Pseudomonadota; class Gammaproteobacteria; order Steroidobacterales; family Steroidobacteraceae; genus 13-2-20CM-66-19. Next base: position 166,010 of record CAWDQL010000006.1, on the reverse strand, counting down.
GGAAGGGCTGGATCTTCGACACCAGCCTGCGCTACTACACGCAAACCCACGCCAGCTTCTACAGTGACCTGTTCCCGTACGCCAACTATTCGAACTTCGAGGCGCGCGACCGCGAGCTGGCAGCCTTCGACAGCTGGACGGTGGGCGCCGGGGCCAGTTACGAGTTTCAGATCCCGCATGTGCCCTGGATCCACAAGAGCAGCGCCAATATCCGCTACGACCGCCTGATGATCGACTACAAGGATTTCCGGGATGCGCTGCTCGCCGCCCAGTACGGCGCCGGCAACGAGCCGCTCTACAAGCTCGACGCCAACATCCTCGAAGTCTTCCTCTCCATCTATTACTGAGCTGAACCGCCGCTGAACTGCGGCGTACGGCGCGGAACTGCGCCCAACGGTGCGCGTCTGAGTTAAAGTCCGCACTGTCGTCATTGCTCATGCGCGACTGTCGGCAAAGGGCGACAGGCGCGCACGGAGGGGAATCGAACCATGCGCATCCGCACTACTTGCCTGACGCTCCTGGCCGGCCTCGTACTCGCCGCAACCGGCACCGTCGCTCACGCCCAGGCGCGCGAGCAGGCGCGCCTGCTCACCGCGAGCCAGATCCTGGGTGAGCTGCGCGGCGCGCGCGACCAGGCCATCCCGGACCGGTTGCTCGAGCGCGCCTACGGTATCGCCGTCATTCCCGACATGACCAAGATCGCGTGGTTCTTCGGCGGGCGGCGCGGACACGGCGTGCTGATCGTGCGCGACAAGAACGGCCGCTTCACCGATCCCGTCTTCATCACCATGACCGGTGGGAGTTTCGGCTTCCAGTGGGGTCTGCAGCTCACCGACGTGGTGCTGGTGTTCACGACACCCAGGGGAATCGAGGGCATCAACGGCGGCAAGGTCACTCTCGGGGGCGATGCCTCCGTGGCCGCGGGCCCGGTCGGACGGCAGGCCTCCGCCGGCACCGATGCGAGCTTCAAGGGCGAGGTTTACTCCTACTCGCGCAGCCGTGGGGCCTTCGTCGGGCTCGCGCTCGACGGCTCGGTCATCAGCATCGACGATCGTGCGGACGCCGACTACTACGGCAAGCCGGGAGTCGCGGCTGCGGACATCCTGTCGGGTGCGGTACGCAGCGGCGATGACTCCGCGCAGCGCTTCCTGGCCGCGGTGTCGACCAGCACCGAGACGCCGCAGCGCCAGGCTGCCGCGACACCGGTGCCGCCGCCGGCGGCGGCCGGCACGCCGAGCGGTGCGCAGTCCTACCCGCTCGCGGACCCCAAGCCGGGGAGCGAGCCGAAGTGATCTGTTTGGCGCGCCGGCCCTGCGGGCCGGCGCGCAGGCCAACCCAGCAGCGCGTTCATGCCCGCGGGCAAAAGGCGCGGCTTTTGCCCGCTACACAGCAGGCCGGTTGAGTCCCGTGACGGTTCCGTTGGCGGCGCCGAGCCGGCGGCGAAACTCACGCTGCAGGAGCGCGAGGCTGGTGAGCGCCTGCAGCGTCACCGTCGCCACCGACAGGTACCACACCTCGGTGAGCGTGAAGTGCGGCCGCGTCGACAGCCACACCGCGGGCACGACGAAGGTCAGCAGGCGTGAGGCGGAGCTCGCGAGCGACGGCCAGGTGTTGCCGAGCGACTGGAACAGCCCCGAGCAGGTGAAGATGAGCCCGGTGGCCACGAAGTTCCACGAGATGATGCGCAGGTAGCTTGCGCCGACCGCGACCACCTCCGGCTGACGGCTGAAGAACTGCACGAACACCTCCGGCCGCCACTGACACACGAGGGTCAGCACCAACATCAGCACCGAGGAGACCAGCGCGGCGCTGCGGAACGTCTCGCGCACGCGGCCGAACTTGCGCGCACCGAAATTCTGCCCGGCCACCGCGGGGGCCGCGAACGCGATCGCCATCACCGGCAGGAACAGCGCCTGCATGACCCGCCCGCCGATGCCGAAACCCGCCTGCGCCGCGGACCCGAAGCCGCGGATGACCCAGTAGACGACCCCGATGATCACGAACATCATGAGGAACTCGCCGCCGGCGGGCAGACCGATGTTGAGGATGCGGCGGATGACGGCGCCACGCGGCGCCCACTGGGCCCGATCGAGCTTCACGTAGTGCTCGAGCCGCACGAAGTAGACCCACAGGAACACCACGCCGGCAGCCATCGCGGCGCTGGTCGCAAGTCCCGCGCCGGCGGTACCGAACGGGTGGTGCGTGCCCCAGCCGGCGATGAGCACCGGCGCCAGCACGGTGTTGAGCACCACGGTCAGCACCTGCACGATCATGGTCGGCTTCACGATGCCCGTGCCACGCAGCGCCGAGCCGAGCGCCACCAGCGCGAACTGCAGCGCGAGCCCCGGCGTGTAGCAATAGAGAAACGCGCTGCCAGCCGCCGCGACCGCCGGGTCCGCGGCCATGGCACGCACATAGGCGCCGCCGAGCAGGAAGCCGGCGGCGAGCGTCAGCACCCCGCAGAGGGCCGATAGCACCACCGACTGGTTGAAGATCAGGTTGGCCTCGGCCTGGTCCTTGCGTCCCACGGCCTGTGACACCAACGCGACCGTCCCGACGCCCAGCATCTGGGTGAGCGCCATGATGACGAACATTGCCGTGCCGGCGGTGCCGACTCCGGCCATCGCCGCATCCCCCAGATGCGCGACAAAGTACATGTCGACCAGCAGGTAGAGCGTCTGGAACAGCATGCCGATCACGAGCGGCACCGCCATGGCGACCAGCTGTCCGGTGATCGGGCCTTCGGTCAGGTCTCGCATGCTTCCCCCTCGCCTCCAGGGATGCCACATTAGAGGAGGACGGGCCCGGTTGCCACGCCGTGCGAGTGGCTCCGCTCGGTCAGTCCCGGGCGTTTGGTCGGCCTTCCCATTCCGGGAGATTGGCTTGAGTGCCGCAATCCATGGACAATCCCCGCCCGGTCCAACCAGGAGCCGTGCGTTTTGAGTGAGCCCGCCCTGCGCCTGAGCGGCGTGCAGGCGGCCGGCGGTACCGCCGTCGCCGTGCTCGCCGCCATCAGCTTCTGTCATCTGCTGAACGACATGATGCAGTCGCTCCTGCCGGCGCTGTATCCGATGCTCAAGAACAGCTATCACATGAGCTTCGGGCAGATCGGGCTGCTGACCTTCACCTTCCAGTTCACCGCCTCGCTCCTGCAGCCGCTCGTCGGTGCAATGGCCGACCGCACCCCCCGCCCCTACTCGCTCGCGGCCGGCATGGCCTTCTCGCTGGCGGGGCTGGTACTGCTCGCCTTCGCCGGCAGTTATCCGCTGCTGCTGCTCGCGGCGGCCCTGATCGGCACCGGCTCCTCGGTATTCCATCCCGAGTCCTCGCGCGTGGCGCGCATGGCTTCGGGCGGCCAGCACGGGCTGGCGCAGTCGGTGTTCCAGGTCGGAGGAAACCTGGGCTCAGCGTGCGGGCCGCTGCTCGCGGCCTTCATCGTGCTGCCCTACGGCCAGTCGAGCGTCGCCTGGTTCTCAGTGGTGGCACTGCTCGGGATGTTTGTGCTGTTCCACGTCGGACACTGGTACAAGGCTCACGGCATCACGCGCTTGAAGCACGCGGCGCGCACCCGCGCCATCGAGGCCTCGCCGCACCGCGTGGCGGGCGCGATCGGGGTGCTGCTGGCGCTGATCTTCTCGAAGTATTTCTATCTGGCGAGCATCACGAGCTACTACACCTTCTATCTCATCGGCCACTTCGGCCAATCGGTGCGCAGCGCGCAGCTGCACCTGTTCGTGTTCCTGGCGGCGGCCGCGGTCGGCGGCTTCGTCGGCGGCCCGCTCGGCGATCGCATCGGCAGCAAGAAGATCATCTGGGTGTCGATCCTCGGCGTGCTGCCGTTCACGCTGCTGCTGCCGCACGCGAATCTGTTCTGGACCAGCGTGCTCACCGTGCCGATCGGCCTGATCATCGCCTCGGCCTTCCCGGCGATCGTGGTATACGCCCAGGACCTGCTGCCCGGGCGCACGGGCGCGGTCGCGGGCCTGTTTTTCGGGCTGGCGTTCGGTATGGGGAGCGTCGGCGCCGCGGTGCTCGGCAAGCTCGCCGACCACTTCGGGATCGACACGGTGTATCAGATCTGTGCGTTCCTGCCGCTCATCGGGCTGCTCGCCGGCTTCCTCCCCGACGTCAAGCACCAGCGCACGCCGCCCGCCGCGATGCCGCCGGCAGCGCAGGCCGAGGCACCCTGACCATGCAGCTGATCTCGCGTGAGCTGCTGGACGAGCTCGCCGCGCGTGCGACGGCGAGCCCGCGTCTGCGCACCCATCACAACCTGCACGCTTCGAACGAGGATCGCGTACAGCGCTACCTCGTGGTCGCGAATCGCGACTCCTACTTCCGCCCGCACCGCCACACGACCCGCGCGGAGCTGGCGCTGGTGGTGCGCGGCCGGCTGGATCTGCTCGCATTCGACGGCGAGGGGCGCGTCACGGCGCGCTATGCGCTCGGCGAAGGCACGGCCAACATCGCCTACGAGAATGGGCCGGGAAACTGGCACACCGTGCTCGTGCAGACCGACGGCACCGCCTTCCTCGAGATCAAGGAGGGACCCTACGATCCGGCAACGGCGTCCGAGTTCGCCGGCTGGGCGCCCGCCGAGGGCAACCCCGGGGTGGCGCGCTTTCTCGAGTGGGCGCGCCGCGCCTCACCGGGCGAGCGCGCGCCGCCGCACGCTACGGCCTGAGGAAGCCGGCGAGGTCCTTGCCGCTCATGATGGTCTCGAGGTAGCCGAAGGTTCCCGACTCCTTCACCTCGTGCGCCGCCGCGTACAGGCCGGTGATCGCGGCGCGGTACAGCGAGGTCGAGAGGCTGATGCGCTTGACGCCCGCGGCGGCGAGCTCGGCGACGCTGAAGGAGCGGCCGCGGATCCCGACCATGAAGTTCACCGGCTTGCTCACCGACTGGCACACGGTACGCACCGCGGCGAGATCCGGCAGCCCGGGCGCAAACAGCACGTCCGCTCCGGCGCGCTCGAAGGCCTGCAGCCGGCGCACGGTGTCGTCGAGATCCGCCCTGCCGTGGAGGAAGTTCTCGGCGCGCGCGGTGAGCGTGAAGGCAAACGGCAGCTTGCGGGCCGCCTCGACGGCGGCGACGATGCGCTCCACCGCAAGCGCGTACTCGTAGATTGGCGCGCGCGAATCACCGCTCGCATCCTCGATCGATCCACCGACGAGTCCCACCGCGGCGGCGCGCCGGATGGTCTCCGCCACGATCCCGGGCGCATCGCCGAAGCCCTGCTCGAGGTCGGCTGCGAGCGGCAGGCTCGAGGCCGCGACGATCGTGCGCGAGTGCGTCAGTACCTCCTCGAGGGTGAGCTCGCCGTCGAGCTTGCCGAGGGTCGCCGCGGCCGCCGAACTCGAGGTCGCGAGCGTCTCGAAGCCGAGGCCCGCCATGACGCAAGCCGAGGCGCCATCCCACACGTTTGCAATGACGAATGTACCGGGCCGCTGGTGAAGTGCGCGGAAGCGCTCGGCTTTCTCGGACTGGGTTGCACTCACGAGTGATCCTCCTTTGGGCAATACTAGGTCAATGTCCGCACCCACCCCTAGCGCCGTCGCCACATGAGCGGACTGCGGCTGCTCGCGGTGCTGCTGCCGCTGCTCACCCCGGTGGCCGTGGCGCAGCCCTACTGCGTGCGCAGCAGCGCCGACACGGCGGCGCGCGAGCGCCTCGCGCACGTCATGGCGCACGGCCGGTTCGTGGCCTACGAGCCCACCTCGCTCCACATCGTCGGTGGGCGCGCCGAGGCCGCCGACCCGCAGAGCATCCGCGCCGACCTCGAGGCGTTGCGCCGCGACTTCGACGGCCTCATCACCTATGACGCGGTGCACGGCGCGCAGGCAATACCGGCCATCGCAGCCAGGCTCAGGTTCCGAGCGCTCATCATCGGCGTGTGGGACCCGGCGGATCAGGCGCAGCTCGATGCGGCGCTGGCGGCGGCCGCCCGTTACCCGGAGCTGATCGTCGGGCTGTCGCTCGGCAACGAGTCGCTGTTCGCGCAGCGCACGAATATCGAGGCGCTGGCCACGGCGCTCACGGCCGCGCGCGCGCGCGCCCCGCGGCTGGCGCTCGCCACCACCGAGCCGTTCCACCTGTTCGAGAAACCCGAGGCGGCAGCGCTGCTCGGCACGATGGATTTCCTGCTGGTGAATGTCCACCCGGTCTTTCAGCCCTGGTTCCGCGGCGCCACCGATGCCACCGCCGCACAGTTCGTCGTCAACGTAGTGGCGGACCTCGCGCAGCGCTTCTGCGGTCCGATCCTGGTGAAGGAAACGGGCGTGCCGACCGCGCCGGCGAGCGCAGGCTTCAGCCCGGAGCGGCAGGCGGCCTTCTACGCCGAGCTGCGCCGGCGCTTTCCTCCAACTACGGCGCGCGCGTTCGCCTATTTCTCGGCCTTCGATGCGCCGTGGCGTGCGCACGATGCGGGTCCGGTGCCCGGGGCAATCACCGGTCCCGAGGAAGCCTTCTGGGGACTCTACGACAGCGAGCGCAGACCTAAGCCCGCGGCGCTCGCGTTGCCGCCGCTGCGCTAGCGGCTTCAGTGGACGGCGAGCTCCACCTTCACGGTGTCGCCGCTATCGGGTTTCGGCGCCGCGTTGACGATGAATACGCGCGCCGGGTCGATCTGACCGTCGGCGAGCAGCACGTTCTGAATCGCGCTGGCGCGCGCGCGGCCGAGCTTGTCGAGCTCGGCGTCGGGAATCTGCAGGTGATTGACGAGCGCCGTCTCGAGATCGCCGCTCGCCGCATCGAGCGCTGCGCCCTCCGGCTTCTTCGCAGCCTGAACGGCGAGCGCCGACGCCGGCAGTGCGGTGTCCTTGCCGAGATCGGCACGATACTGCTCGACGAGCAGCCCGAAGTGCGTCGCCGGATCAGACAGCGCCAGCTCCGCGGCCTGCTGCGGGTGCTTGCGGCCCTGACGGCTGGTCTCAGCCCGCACTGAGAGCTCCCGCGTGACCTGCGCGTGCGCGAGCTGCGGCCGGTCGAGCCCCGGCGACGCGACGATCGGCACGTCGAGCTTGAGCTGCGGGCGCTCCTTCAGGGCCTTGCCGAGCGCCACCAGCTGGCTTTGCGCGGGCGGACTCAGGTCGGCGCCGCCGGCGGCGAACTCCACGATGTTCATGTGCTCGCCGCCGCCGAACAGGTGGCCGAGCAGCGCAAACGGCGCGGTCACGGCTTTCTCGATCACGTTGACGAACACCTTCCAGATGATCGGCCCGATGGCAAAGTGCGGATCGTCCAGTGAGCCCGTCATCGGCAGCGGCAGGTCGATGACGCCGTTACGGTCCTTGAGCAGTGCCACCGCCAGTTTCAGCGGCAGATGCATCGCCTCGGGACTCTCCACCCGGTCGCCGAGCTCGAGCTGATCGACCACGAAGTGCTGCGCGGCGGTCAGCTGGCGCTGCTCGATCTTGTAGGACACATCGACCGACAGCTTCCCCTTGTCGATCTTGTAGCCGGCGAAGTAGCCGGAGTAAGGATTGACGATCGTCAGGTCGAGGTCCTTGAAGCTCAAGGTCACGTCGGTGTAGAGCGCGGCCGACAGCAGGTTCAGCTCGCCCGCGATGTGCAGCGGGGAATAGCTGGCGAGCTTGCCGTCAAGCAGCAGCTTGGCGCGCGATTTCGGATCCGACGACAGCCCGGTCACCGCTCCGGTGAGCGACTGCATCCCGAGGGCAAAGCTCGGCTTGATCCAGAGGTCGGTGTAATCGGCCGAGCCGTTGACCATCCGCACCGCACCGATCGAGACCGGGAAGGGAGTGAGCGGGGCGGGGGCTGGCGCCGCCGCCGTAGTGACCTGCCGCTTACGCGCCGCGGGGGCCACCGTGTCAGCCGCCGCCGGGGCGGCGCGCGGGGCGCCGGGGGGCGTCAGTACCTCCTTGAGGTTCACACTGCGATCCGGCGCAATGATCATGCGCACGTAGGGCTCGAGGGCGGTGATGCTGCCGACCCGAAGACTCGCGGGTTGCGAGCGATAATTCACGTCGGCGACGCGCAGCTCCCGCCACTTGATGAAGTCCTTCCTGAGCGCGTTGTCGACCGTGCTCAGGTCCGAGACCCAGGTGTCGCCCTTGACTCCGAGGTAGCCGTCGGGATGGCGCTCGATGTCGACGCGGGTGCCGAGCTCGCCCTTGAGCAGAGTCATCGAGGTGTAATGCGCGAGCAGCGGCTGCAGCGCGGGCAATCCGAGATGCGTCGCCTCGAGGTGCGCGGTGACGCTCCCCGAGCGTGGCGCCACCCTGGCGTGCGCGGTGATCCTGCCGGAGGTGTTCACCGCCGTGTCGAGCGTAATGTCGAGCACGTCGTCGGGCGTCAGGTTGAAACCGGTCACGTGGATATTGACCGGGTCCAGCGTCACCGTCGCCGCGGGATTGACCTGGCGGTCCTCGCCGGAGATCTTCAGGGCCGAGACGGAGATATCGGGCACCGACACCGTCCAGGCGGATTCGGGGGCCACCGCAGTGGCGGACGCCGAAGCGGCAGCGCCGCCGCCCGCCGCAGCGCCCGTCGCCGGCGCCTGCGACTGTGAGCCCGCCAGCTCGAGCATGTTGAGACGTCCCTGCTCGCTCAGCCACACCTTGATGTCACCGCCCGAAAGCTGCACCTTCGCGACGTCGACCGCGCGCCGGCCGAGATCGAGGCGCGTGTCATCGACCTCGAGGGTGCCGAGGGCGATGTAGTCCTCCGAGCCCCCCGCGGGCTTGAGCCCGAGGCTGGTCACGGTGCTCTTGCGCACGTCGACCTTGAGTCCGATGGGGCCGGAGTCGGAGCTCAGGTCGTAGTCGCCGCTCACGGCGATGACGCCCGAATCGATCTCGAAAGGCAGAGTCGCGCGCAGGTAGCTCCACAGCGTGCGCGCCTTGAGGTCGGTGATCTCGAAGTTGCCGTGCGAGGAAAGCGGCGCCAGCCGGATCGTTCCGCTCCAGTTGAGCCGCTCGCCCTGCGGCGAGGCTGCATTGAGCGTGTACCCGTCACCGGTCGCCGCGGTGGTACTGAAGTCTCGCAGCTCGAAGGCGATGGGCGCCAGGTCCGCATGGAACGGCGTGGCACGGGCGCGATCCTCGAAGGTCGTGCTGCCGTCGATCACGGCCAGGCGCCCGATATAGAGCCGCGCGGGTTTTGCGGGCGGCGGGGACGGCTGCGGCGGCGGCGGGAAACCCTTGCCGAGGTCGGCGAGGTTGAGCACCCCGTCCGCGCGCCGCACGACGCGCACCGTGGGCTTCTCGAGCAGGATCTCGCTGAAGCTCGGCCCCAGCCGCCACAGGCTTGCCAGCTGCAGCCCGACGTGCAGCCGCTCGAACCCGATCAGTGTCTGGCCGTCCGCGTCCGGCAGCGCGAGACGCTCGATGTCGAGGTTCAGCGTGAAGGGATTGAAGCGCAGGTCGCCGATCGTGAGCGTGCGGCCGTAGTGGGTGCGCACGAAATCGGTGGCCGCCGAACGCGCGATCCGCGGTACCGCGAGGAACCCCGCCGCCGCGTACGCGCCGAGGAGCACGACCGCGATGCAGATGGCAACGAGCTGACGCCGGGAAAGGCCCACGGCTCTCGAGTCTCCTTATTTATTTCTTATGCCGGCTATCCTAGATCAAAGCCGGCCACCCGCGCACTCACGCCTCGACCGCCTCGGTCAGGCTCGCATCGTTCGGCAGCCGGGGGTTGTTGACACGGCGGCTCACGGGCCAGGCAAGGAGCCGCTCGTCCGGGTAAGGCCGCAGCGTCGCCATCGCCTCGTCCTTTGCCCCCATGAGCCAGCGCTCCTGATCCTCCTCGGCGAGGATGGCCGGCATGCGCTGCTTGCCGTTGTGAACTTCAGCGAGCAGGCGGTTGGCCGGCACCGTGATGAGGGTGCAGGACAGGACCCAGCTGCCGTCGCTGCTGCGCGAGCGGTCCCACAGACCCGCGACGCCGAACACCTCGCGGTCGAGGAGCTTGAGGAAGTACGGCACGCGCGTACCGTCCGGCTTGAGATGCGGCTCGTAGAAGCCGCCCATGACGAAGATGCATCGCTGGTCGCGCTGCCAGGGGTCGCGGTAGCTCGGTGCCGTCTCGATGCGCTCCACCGTGGCATTGATGGTCGAGGCCTTGAGCGCGACGCCGTGGGCCCACCACGGAATGAGCCCCCAGCGCATCATCGACGCGGTGCGCTCGCCCTGATCGGATACCGCGACCGGCACCTGCTCGGTGGGCAGCACCCGGTAGCTGAGCGGATATTCCCAGCGCCCGCGCCGGATGCCCAACGCGCGCTCGGCCTTGGCGGCCTGCGCCAGGATGTATCTACCGCACATGGACTTAAGCTCCGCACAGTATCCGCTGCACTTTAGCACTGGATGGACGCGCAGCCGCCGCGCTGCTGACATTGCATCATGCTGCCGTGGAATTCGATCGAGCGACTGCGCGATCACTTCGGGGATTATGTGCTGATCGTGACCTGCCGTACCTGCCGGCATTCACGCGAGATGACGCCGGCATTTCTCGCCCGCCACTGTCGCGCGGGCTGGGACGAGCCGCTCGCCAACATCATCGCGCGCTTTCGCTGCCGTTGCGGGAAGAAGCTCGTCGACGTGCACGTGGGCTTCAACAAGAAGCCGCGTGGCTGGGTGAAGAACCCGTCGTGAGCGGATTTACCGGGGGCTGCGCTCTACAGCGTTTGCGGTGACCGGGGTTGGGGCTACGGCGCCGCCCCAGAAGTCGCGCGCGATGATTCCATATAGCGCGGCGGTGAAGCGCTCGCCCTCGGCGCGCGTCATATGCGACCACTCGGGCAGGTAATAGCCCTGCAGCTGCGGGTAGTCCTCGAAGTAGATCCCGGGCGCGCCGGTCGCGGCGAGCAGCCCTACCCAGGCGCGGGCACGCGGGAACTCGCGATTCTCATAAGCGAGGTACTCACCCGCGCTCGGCATGCGCACGAACAGCAGCTTCACTCCCCGTGCGCGCAATGTTGCGACTGCCTTGGCCATGCGCTCGATCTGCTCGTTCTCGGTCTTGCGGGCCTGCTCCGGCGTCGGATCGCCCGCCGAGGGCGTGAAGTCCTGAGCCCAGATGCTGCGCGCCATCGCCCGATACTGCGTATCGGTCTCGAGCTTGCTCCACAGGTAGGTGTTGCGGTCGGCCTCGGTCTCGGAGAGCTTGCGGACATTCATGAACCACGCTCCGCCGGGGCGCTTCGGCCACGGCTGGCGCGCGAGCACTGTGCGCAATGCGTAGTCGGGGTCGTCAAACGCGAAATAGGGCTCGATGAAATGCATCGACAGCCATTGGCCGATGCGCTGCGAGGGGGATTCCTTGCGGGCGTAACGGATCGCTCCGGCGCGATATTCGTAGCCGCTGAAAAACAGATCCGGCTCCACCGCGATGACGAGACGGCCGGTGAACTTCGGATCCGCGGCAAGATCCTCCACTGCCTTGAGAGGTGAAGTGCCCTCGAAAGACAGCTGGATCGGCCGCCGCCCATCGAGGCGTTCCCAGACCGGCAGCTGCATGTCGAAATACAGCCGCGATCCGCCGGCGAGCACCGTCGCGTCGCCCTCGCCCGCATCGATACGCCGGCGCTGGATCGCCCACAGGCCGAAGGTATTGGCGATGCTCGGCCTGACGCCGTACGTGCGCCAGTACTCCTCCCAGCCTCCGATCAGCAGCGCCAGCAGCACGACCGCCCCCAGCAGAATCCTTCCCCAGGACTGCTCGGGCACCGGGCGCACGGGCACGGGCTGCGCGACTCCCGGCCGGTCGGCCGCGGTCTGACGTGCGTAGCGATCTGCCCGGCGCCCGGTATCAGAACTGGAAATAGATGAAGGCATTTCCAGCTCCCTGGGCGATGATGATCGCGAAGGCCAGCAGCGCCCACAGCACGCAAACCGCCGCCGCCGGCATCCGCGCGATGACCGACTCGAGCGTGCGCGCGCGCATCAGCCAGTGCGTGAGCAGCATGCCGCCGATGATCACCACCACCGTGATCAGGCCGAAGGTATCGACGATCGGCTTGGCGGCCGCGTTCTGCCCGAACATGCCGCGCAGCACGACCCAGGCCTTGGTGAAGGTTTTGGCGCGGAAGAATACCCAGGTCAGGTTGACGAGCGTGTAGGTGAGGAGCCCGAGCGCCACGAACATGACCGGACCCGGGCGGTAGTTGCTGAAGCGCGCACGCAGCGCGCGCTCGACCGCGAGATACAGCCCATGCAGGCCGCCCCAGGCGACAAACGTCCAGTTCGCCCCGTGCCAGAGTCCCCCCAGCAACATGGTCGTCATGAGTGCCACGTAGGTGCGCCGCGCGCCGTGGCGGTTGCCGCCGAGCGGAATGTACAGGTAATCACGCAGCCACGAGGACAGCGTGATGTGCCAGCGCCGCCAGAAGTCCGTGAAGCCGACCGCCGCGTACGGAAAGCGGAAGTTGTCCGGCATGGCGAACCCGAGGCACAGAGCCGCGCCGATCGCGGTGGTCGAGTAGCCGGCGAAGTCACAGAAGATCTGCCCGCTGAAGGCGAGCGTGCCGGCCCAGGCATCCAGCGTCCCCGGTACCCTGTCGCCGTCGTAGACGCGCTCGGCGACACGTGCGAGGAAGCTGTCGGCGAGCACCACCTTGTTGAAGAGTCCGATGGTCATCAGCGCCAGCCCGTAGCGCAGCTGCTGCGCGCTGGCGCGGCGCGGCGCGCCGAACTGCGGCACGAGCTCGGTCGGTCGCATGATGGGTCCGGCCACCAGGTGCGGAAAGAACGTCACGAACAGCGCGTAATCCAGCAGGTTCTGCGCGGGCTGTGCGCGCCGCAGGTACACATCCAGCGTGTACGACATGGTGGCGAAGGTATAGAAGGAGATGCCCACGGGGAGCACGATGTCGTAGTGCGCCGGGTGATAGGCAATGCCCATGGCCGCCATCAGGGCGGTGAAGTTATCCAGCAGGAACTGCCCGTACTTGAAGAATCCGAGCATCCCGAGGTTCGCGACCACGGAGAGCAGCATCCACGCGTGCCGCGCGGCCTGGCGCCGCGCCTTGACGAGTCCCTGCGCGGCGTACCAGTCGACCACCGTCGACACCCACAGCAGGATCACGAACGGCGGGTTCCACGCGGAGTAGAACAGGTAGCTCGCGATCAGCAGATTGATTTTCTTCGTGGTCCAGCTGAACGGCAGCGAGTGCAGCGCCAGCACGCACGCAAAGAACACGATGAACGTGAGGGAATTGAAGACCATACGACGCCCGCCCGCTAGAGTTGCGGGTCTTGAGCTTTTGAAACCCCCTGGACGCCAAAGCGGCGCCGCGGCGGATCATGCCTCAGTCGGGCGCGGCGACGCAACGCCCGCAGGCCGCGGGAAGCTAACTCGTGGCGGCGGGCGCGGCGGCTTTCATCGCCGCGACGCGCCGCTCGATCTCCTCCGGCGACACGTCCTCGACGTGCGTGGCAATCGTCCACACGTGGCCGAAAGGATCCTCGAGCGTGCCACTGCGATCGCCGTAGAACTGGTCGGCGACCGCACGCTGCAGCTTCGCTCCGCGCTCGATGGCGCGCGCGAACATTGCATCGACATGCTCCACGTACAGCATGATGCCGACCGAAGACCCGCCGAGCGAGCTCGGGCTGCGATAGCCCATGTTGGGATGCTCGTCGGCCAGCATGATCACCGAGTCGCCGATGCGGATCTCGGCATGGCCGACCCGGCCGTCGGCATCCGCCATGCGGAACAACTCGGTCGCGCCTAAGGCGTCCTTGTAGAAGGCGATGGCAGCCGCGGCGCCCTTCACGATGAGGTAAGGCGTGGCGCTGTGATAACCGTCCGGAATCGCTTTGGTCGTCATGACACGAGCTCCTGTCTCTAATGCGGCGTACACGACAGCTTACTCCCGCCGACGTGGCAGCTTAATTACGCGCACGGGCCGCCTGAGCAACCCAGGCATCCACGGCCGGAGTGAGCGCCTGCCGCTCGGCGCGGCGCACGGCTACCGCTTCCATGCCGCGCGCGATGTTGGGGGACATCTCCGCCGGCAGCCGCGCGCGCACCCACGCCTCGAGCTGCTGAGGCTCGAGGGCATCCCAGAAGACTTCGGGTATCTCCTGCGAGGTGATGAGCGGGGCGTACTTCGGGTAAGGCGCCAGCAGCAGGTCCGCATTCGCCGTGAAGGCGCGCCAGGCCAGTGCCGGATGCCGGCCCGCCAGCTGCACGATGAGATGCAGCCGCAGGTCGGCGGCCTGCGGCGGAATCTCCGCCGACAGCGCCGCCTGAACGGCGCGTTCCGCGAGCGCCGGATCGCCCACCTGCATCAGCGCCAGATAGTAGCGGCGCTGCGTGGCCTCATCCTTCTCGTTCCGGGCGATTGTCTGCAGTTGCTCGAAGGTCGTGGCGTCGGCCGCCTGTGCGACTACCCCCAGGACGCTCTCCTGGTCGTCCGGGCGAATGGCGCCGCGATCGGCGATGAAGCGACTGAAGCGCCGGCGTGCCTCGGCGAGCGTCTGCGGATCGTCCCAGGCCCCGAGGTCGGAGCGCAGCGTGCGGCGCAGGCGTTGCTCGTCGGAGGTCTCGCCCTGTCGCACGTCCCACCCCAGGCTGTCCGCCATGGGCTTGAGCAGCGCGCGCGCGCGCGCCGTGAAGGCCGCGTGCCCCGGACTGCCGCGCTCGTCACGCTCGAGTGCGCCGAGCGCCGCGGCGATCTGCTCCCAGGCACGGGAGTTGTGATTGCTCCCCATGGCGGCTGCGAGCGCCAGGTAGCTGCTGAGCGACTGCTCGCCGGCCAGCGCCAGGGCCCAGGCGTCATCGAGCAGCGCGATGCGATCGCCGTCCGGGAGAGTGGCGAAGGCGCGGTTGTTGGCGGCGAGCGTTGCGGCGTCGTACTTGACGCGGAAGAAGCCGATCGCGTCGGCATTGACGCTCAGCGGCTCATCGCACCGTCCGGCGGCCTCCTTCTGCCCGTCGTGAGTGAGCAGCTCGGCGTGCGCGGTCGTGCCGCCGACGCGGATCCGCAGCGGAATGCGCCAGCGCGCAGTGTCCTGCGCGGCGCTCTGCAGGAGAAAGCGGTGCTGGGCGAGAGTCACGGTGCGTGCACCCCTGCCGTCGCAGTCGGCGGCCACCGTGACCAGCGGGAAGCCCGGCTGCTCGGTCCAGTCGCGTGCCATCTGCACCACGTCGTCCCGGCCGCTCGCCTGCGAGAGCGCGAGCCACAGATCGGCGGCGGTGGCGTTAGAGAAGGCTCGCGCACGCAGGTAGCGCCGGACGCCGTCGCGGAACAACTCCGGCCCGAGATAGCTCTCGAGCATCCGCAGCACCGACTGTCCCTTCTGGTAGGTGATCTCGTCGAAGGCGTTGGCGGCCTGCAGCTCGTCCGCCACCGGCTGCTGTATCGGATGCGTGGACAGCCGTGCATCCGAGAGCATGGCCCGCTCCTTGGCAGCGTCCTGCCGCTGCCACCAGTTCCAGCTCGGATTGCGCCGCTCGGTCTCGTCGGCACCGCGCCACGAGGCGAAGCTCTCGTTCAGCCACAGGTCGTCCCACCAGCCCATGGTGACGAGATCGCCGTTCCACTGATGCGCAATCTCGTGCGCCTGGACCGCGAACACGGTCTGACGGTCGGCCACCGTGCTGTCGGGGTTCAGAAGCAGCAGCTTGTCGTTGTAGGTGATGGCACCCCAGTTCTCCATGGCGCCGCTGAAGCCGCCAGGGACGGCGATCGAATCGAGCTTCGGCAGCGGATACGGGTAGCCGAAGTACTCGTTGTAATCGGCGAGGATGAGCCGCGCATCGGCGAGCGCCACCTGCCCCTCGCGCTCGCGCCCGCGCACCGCCCACAGGCCGAGCCTGATGCCGCCGGTCTGCGCGCTGATCGCCGCCAGGTCACCGCCGGTGAACTCGATCAGGTAGGACGGCATCGGGGGTGAGCGCTGGAAGGTGGTGGTCGCGAGCTCGCCGTGCACCTCGCGGCCGGCGACCGGCATGTTGGATACGGTGGCCCAGACGGCCGGTACGGTCACCGTGAGCTCGAAGGTGGCGCGGAAAGCCGGCTCGTCCCAGCAGGGAAACATGCGCCGCGCATCGGTGCTCTCCATCTTGGTCGAGACCAGCGTCCCGCGGGCGCCATCGGGCCCGAGGTAGGACTGCAGGAACATGCCGTGCGGTTGCGTCTCGAGGCGGGCGGTGTAGGTAAAGCTGAGCGTGTGCTCACCGGCCGCTGACGGCTGCGCGAGCGTCACCGTGGTCAGCTGCTGCTCGTCGTCGGACACGACAGCGCTCGCCGGCGTACCGTCGAGGCGCACGTCGCTGAGTTTCTCGTTCAGTGAGTTGAAGACGATGCTGTCAGTCGCCGCGGTCATACGCAGCGTCACCGACTCGCTGCCGGCGATCGTCCTGGCCTCCAGGTCCGGTGTCACGCCGATCCGATAGTCGAGCGGCACGACGTTCTTCGGCAGCCGCCCGGGAGCCTGCGCGAAATCGAACGGCGCGCCGGCCATCACCGGCAGAGCGGCCAGCATGGTCAGCAGACGCGCCGCCGTGGGTGGCACCGCTATGCCCCTCATGCGTTAGTAGTGCGCCGCCGCGCGCACCTCGTCCGCGGACTTGTCGAGATCGGTGAGCAGCTCCGGGCCGACGACCGCGAGCGGCGTCGTGCCGTAGGACAGCAGCCGGTCGTGGAAGTCGCGCAGCGAGGCCGCGCTGCCCTTGCGGCGCAGGTACTCGGCGAGCAGATTCTCGATCTGCAGCCGCCCGACCGTGTACGCGATCACGTAGCCGGGGCCGGTGGCGATGCCGGCGACCGCAGCTTCGGCCTGCTCTTTGCTGAAACCGGTCTCCTGTGCGAAGAACTGCGCCGCCTGCTCATAGCTCCACGCGCCGCTCGCGAGCTTCGGATCGACGATGGCGCGGGCGCCGCGCACGCGCTCCCAGCGGGCGACGTCGAGACGAGCATCCAGGTCATCGCCGTACAGCCCGAGCCGCACGAACATTTCCTCGCCGTAGAACGCCCAGCCCTCGGCGAATACGCTGCTGAACTCGGTCCGCCGGACGAAGTCCGGGTGCCGCCGCGCGATCGACAGCTGCATGAAGTGCCCGGGCAGGGCCTCGTGCGCCGCGGTGGAGATGATGCGGTCGTGATCGAAGTCCTCGTTCATGTCGAGCCGTGCGGCGGCCTCGGCCAGCGACTTCGGCGGCGTGATGTAGTAATAGCCGGTGGTCGAGAGGGAAAACAGGCGCGGCGGGTTCATCGAGGCACCGGGGGACACCGGCTGCAGGAACGCCGGCGTCTCGACGATCTGCATGCTGCCGAGCCAGTCGGGGATGGTGACGATCCCCTGCTCGCTCACGAATTTGCGCAGCTGCCCGATGCAGTCCCGGTAATAGTCGATGAGCGCCGCACCACCCGGCGCCAGGCCGCCGCCGCTCGGTGCACCGAGCGGCACGCCGCGGTGCTGCGACAGCTGCTGCAGCCAGGCTTCCTCCGCCCAGCCGTGCGCGAGCTCATCGTGTGCGATGCGCTCGATGTCGTCGGCGTCGAACGGCAGCAGCTGCTCCTCCTTCAGCATGTGGTCATAGGCCGCGCGGCCGATCGCATAGTTCTCCGGCCACGAGGCCACGTGTGCCTCGATGTACCTGCTACTGTCCGCGATTGCCTCCAGCGCCGCCGCGCGCGCCCGCAGGAACCGGGCGTAGTCGCCCGAGTGCGCGCCGAGCTGGGTACGCGCGGCGTCGGTGAGCGCGCCGTTGAGAAACTCCGGAGCCCCCGCCAGCTCTTTCATTCCGACCACCCCGAACAGATGGCCGGGCGTGGTCACCAACCGCTCGGCTGCGGCGATGTAGGCCGGAGCGGCGGCGAGGCGGCGGCTGATGTCGGCCCAGGCACGCTTCAGGTCGGCGGCCGTGGCGCCCTCCTGCCCCACGACCGGCAGATGCTCGAACTGCACGAACACCACGTTGACGATGCTGGTGGCAGGACCGGCGTAGTTCTTGCGATCGCTCCGGTAGACGCGCAGCTCATCGAGACTCTCGGTGAGGCGGGCGCGCAGCAGCATGGCATCGTCGCGATCGACGAGCGCGGTATGCGCATCGAAGCCGGCGCTGAGCGTGTCCAGCCGTCGCTCCCAGTCCTCGAGCCGCGCCACGTGGGCGGCACGAAACGCCTCGCTGGGCGCTTCCAGCTCGCCGTCGTGCCCCGGGATCCCGAGGTAGGTGGCGGTCATCGGATAGACCTGCGCGGTGGTGAAGGTGATGTCCTGCGCCAGGCTCACCAACGCCTGGTGCGGCGTCGAGTCGGCGCGCGCCGCGCCGGCGGCACCCAGCGTCAGCACCGCCGTCAACCGAAGGATCGCTGCTGCGTTCATGCAACTCCCCGCGACTCCGCGCCGGCGGTCACGAGAGCGTCGCGGGCGGAGTCGATGTTCGTGCCGGCGCGCGCGCCGGTGGGTTGGAATGCGCGCCGCCGATTATGTTGCGACGCCCGTTCATGATCCAGTCATCTCTACAACATCATACTTCTGCGCGACTCGTCTCCCATACCAACCATCAGGAGGAACCCAGGTGAGAATCAAGCCAGTATCGATGCTGTCCGGCCTGCTGTTGCTGCTGGTGCTGCCGCTGGCCGCCAACGCCGACCTGCCCGGCAAGCACCCCTACTACCTGCACGCGCTCAGCGACCTGCGCGCCGCGCGCTGGCTGCTCGAGCACCGCCCGGGCGATGCCGCAGTCAGCGGCCAGGAAGATGTGGCGGTCACCGAGATCGACAAGACGATCGGCGAGATCAAGAAGGCGGCGATCGACGACGGCAAGGACATCCACGACCATCCGGCGATGGATGCGCCGGCCGACCGCCCGGGCCGGCTGCACAAATCGCTCGAGATCCTGCGCAAGGTGCATTCGGACATCGCGCGCGAGGAAGACGATCCCATGACGAAGGGCCTGCGCGATCGCGCCATCCATCATCTGGATGAGGCGATTCACGCCAATGAGAAGGCCATCGGCGACGTGAAAACCGGGCGCTAAAGCCCGGGAACTGCCGGCGGCGTGCGCTCAGCCCCCCCGGGCGCACGTCGCCGGCTTTTGTCCTTACGGGCGCGCGCTGCGCCGCATGCCGAGCTGCAGCAGCCGGGCAGCGCCCGCGAGCAGCGTCATCCAGTCGAGTGCCCCGCCCCCGCCGCCACCGCTCGCGGGCGGCGCCGTGATCGTCATCTGCGCGGCCGCATCGCTGGTGCCATCGGCCTGCGCGGTCGCGGTGATGGTAACGGTCGCCGGCGACGGCACGCTCGCCGGCGCCATGTACACGCCCGCCGAGCTGATGGTGCCGTAAGTCGCATTGCCGCCGGCGACGCCGTTCACCGCCCAGGTGACCGCCGTGTTGCTGGTGTTGGCGAGCGTGGCGGCGAAGGTCGCTGTGCCGCCGGTCTGCACGCTGTCACTCACCGGACACACCTCGATCGCGATCGACGGCGCCAGCGTCGAGCAACCGTTGTCTCCGGCCGCTGCCGGAGCGGTACTGCTGATCGAGCTCGGCGTGATCACCACGTCCGCCGTGTCGGTGTGTCCGGCATCGTCGGTCACCGTCAGTGCCACCGTGGCGACACCGCAGGAGGGCGCGGTCACAGTCGCCTTAGCTGTCGCAGCCCCGGTGATGCTGAGCGCGAGCCCGCCGCTCACCGGGCTCCACTGATAACTGTCGACCATGTGGCCGTTTGCCGCGCCGCTGCCACTGCCGTCGAGCGCCACGCTCTGCCCGGCCGTTACGCTGGCCGGGAGCGCGACCGCGGCGATCGGCCGCAGCGCCGCGGTGAGTGCCGCTGGCGCATTGGCCATGCCCGCACCGCAGGTCTGATCGTCGCGCGTACAGATGCACTCGGCCGCCTGCACGTCGCTCGAGCTGGTCGGCACGTGGCACATCGGCGGCTGCGTGGTTGCATCGAGCGAGCTCTGCGGAAAGGGCTGCGCGCCCTCCTTGAGCCGTGAGATCAGCTGGCAGGAGTTGAGCTTGCCGTTGACCGAAGTCATGAGCGCTGCGACTCCGGAGACGATCGGCGCGGAAAAGCTGGTGCCGATGTTATAGGTGCGATACTCGCCCGCAGCGATGCTGCAGTTGGCATAGCTGCCGGTGGTTGAGTCGCAGTAGTACAGCCCCGTGTAGTCGTTGGCATCGGGCGTCAGCGGCGACATGGCGGCGAGATTGGTCGTGGTCGTGATCGTGTACTCGCAGGCCGATTCCTCGCTCGTGAAGCTATCGCCGCAGTTGCCGGCCGGCGCGGCGAGTGCGACCTCGGGACCGAGGTTGCTGTAGCCCACCTTGGTACCGGCCTGTCGCAGGCCGGCGATGCCTGCGACGCCGGCACAGTTGGCCGGTGTATCGACGACCGTGCCCTCGTTGCCGGCGGAGGCCACGATCAGTACGCCGAGCGCCGCCAGCTGCCCGATGGCATCCGCGTAGCTCGCCGGACAGGCGCCCGAGCCGCCGATGCTCATGTTGATGATCTTCGCGGGGTTGGTATTGGTCGGCGCACCGCTCACTGCGATGCCGCCCGCCCACAGCATGGCCGACAGGATGTCGGAATCGAGGCCACCGCATTTGCCGAGGGCGCGCAGCGGCAGGAGCTGTGTGTTCCAGGTGATGCCGGCGACGCCGACGCCGTTGTTGGTGAGCGCGCCCAGGATCCCCGCGGTGCGCGTGCCATGCCAGGAGCTGGGCGCCGCGGTCGCCTGGCTGCATTCGTCCGGGTAGGTCGTGATGTCGGAGCTCGTGACCCAGTCGCCGGGATCCGCCGCGCCCGGCCCGGGACAACTGCCGCCGTTATTGATGACCGGATCGGAGATGAAGCAGTACCCCGGCAGCAGGCGGCTGCTGAGATCCGGGTGATCGGGCCTCACGCCCGTGTCGATGTCGGCGATCACCAGGCTGGCACTGCCGGTGGTGGTGTTCCAGGCGTCCTCGGCATCGATGGCGCTCGGAGTTGCCGCCGCCACCTGCAGGTACCACTGCTGCGCGAACAGCGGATCGTTCGGCACCGAATGTATATAGCGCTGCTCATCGGGCACCGCGTACTCCACTTCCGGGTCGGCACGCAGGCGCGCGAGCGTCGCCGCCGCTGCCTCGCCGGCCACCGGCCCGACGTGCACCGCGTGCATCAGCTGCGTGATCGGGCGCTGGTCTATGAGCGTCAGCCCGTTGCGGGTGATGAGCGCGGCAACCCGCTCCCGCGGCTCGAGCCGCAGCGCCTCGCCCGCGGGCAGGCCGGCCGCGCTGGCCCGCAGCTTGACGATGAGGTGCTGCGCCACAGCGGGCGGCGCGCCATGCGGGTGGGTCCGCACCGGGTTGCGTTCCGCCACCACGCCGGCGGCAACGGCCGCGACGGCGACCGCCATCAACCCTGACCAGACGAACGCGCGCATGAGCACTGCCCCTGACGTGAAGTCGTGCATCCCTTTTAGTGAAAGTTTCGCTGACGCGAAAGCTGTCGGCTCGCCACGACGTCGCCTGCTCGCCATAACGTAAGCTAACTGCGATGCGCGTCACATAACCCCGCGTGATATTCTCCCGCCGGATCTCGTCGGAGGGGGCGACCGTGATCAACTACTTCCGCATGCTCACCCGGCCGCAGCTGCACGCCTATCTGGCCGCGCTCGGCGGCTGGTCGCTCGATGCGCTCGACTTCTTCATTTTCGTGTTCTGCCTGAGCGCCATCAGCAGCGAGTTTCATACCACCATCAAGGCAGTATCCGAAGGCGTCTTCCTCACGCTGGCGTGCCGCCCGCTCGGGGCGCTGGTATTCGGCTGGCTGGCGGAGAAATACGGGCGCCGCCCCATCCTCATGTTGAACGTCGTGAGCTATTCCGTGGTGCAGCTCGCCACGGCGTTCGCGCCCAACCTGGCGACGCTGCTGGCGCTGCGCGCGCTGTTCGGCTTCGCCATGGGCGGCGAGTGGGGCGTGGGCGCCGCGCTCGCGCTCGAAACGCTGCCGGCGAAGGGCCGGGGATTCTTCTCGGGTCTGCTGCAGGAGGGGTACGTGCTCGGCGCCCTGCTGGCGTCGGCGCTGTTCGCGGTGCTGTTCGTGCACGTCGGCTGGCGCGGCATGTTCATCATCAGCTCAGCCTCGGCGCTGCTCGTGATGTACATCCGTTGGGGAGTTCACGAGTCGCCCGCCTGGACCGCAGGCAAGGCGCCGCACCGCGCCTCCGCCGCCGAGATCTGGGGGGCGGTGCGCAACTACTTCCCGACACTTCTCTACCTGGTCGTGCTGATGGCGTGCTTCAATGCCTTCTCACACGGCTCGCAGGACCTGTACTCGACCTTCCTGCAGAAGCAGCATGGATTCGCGCCGAGTCTCACCGGCAGCATCGCCATCATCATGTACTTCGGCGCACTGCTGGGTGGCATCTGTTTCGGCGCGCTGTCCGAGCGCATCGGCCGCAAACGCGCCATCGTGCTGGCCGCCGCCCTGTCGCTTCCCATGATCCCGCTGTGGGCGTACTCGCAGACGGCGGTGACGCTGGCGCTCGGCGGCTTCCTGATGCAGTTCATGGTGCAGGGGGCGTGGGGCATCGTGCCGGCGCACCTCAATGAGCTGTCGCCGCCCTCGGTGCGCGCCATCCTCCCGGGCTTCGCCTACCAGCTCGGCAACCTCGCAATGTCGAAGATGGCGCCCTTTCAGGCCGGCATCGCCGAAGCGCACGGCAACGACTATGCCGACATCCTCGCCGTGACACTGGCGGTCGTAGCCGTGGCCTTGATCCTGGTCACCTCCGTCGGCCGCGAGGCGCGCGCGGTGGAGCTCAAGGTGGGGTGAGCGGCTCTCGCAGCTCGAGCGTCATGAAGACGCTGTTGGGATCGGGCCGGTAGTCCGCAAACGGCGCGCACTCGCGGAATCCGCAGCGGCGGTACAACTCGCGCGCCGGCGCGAAGTAATCCCAGGACCCGGTCTCGAGACTCAGGCGCGTGAGCCCGAGAGCGCGCGCCTCGGCAATGAGCCGCGCGAGCATCGCGGTCGCGACGCCGCGGCGCCGCGCCTGCTCCGCCGTGTACATGGATTTCACCTCGCCGTGCTGCGGCGCGAAACGCTTGAGTGCGCCCACACCGAGGAGCGTCTCGGCATCCCAGGCGGCGACGAAGCGGATGTCGGGCGAGCGCAGCTGCTCGACGTCCAGCGCGTGCGCGCTGCCTGCTGCAGTCTCGGCGCGCGCCCGTGCCACGTGGCGGGCGAGGAGCTCCACGATGCGCGGATCGCAGGGATCCTGTGTGCGGATCACCAGCGCCACGGTCCTCAGCTCCTTACCGCCCGGGCCCGAGGGAGGGTCAAGCGGCCCGACCGAGCACCCGCCCCTGCGGGCGGGGCCCGGTCGAACCTGAGGGCGATTCGCCCGTTCAGCGGTCTTTAGAACTTCACGCGTCCGCCCATCATGAAGGTCGTCTGCGACTCGCTTCCGGTTGTGCCGACGGTCGTGCCGACGAATCCGTTGGCAAGGCCGTCGGTGACCTGCGAGTAGTTCACACCGGCGTACAGGTCGTAGTGCTTATTGAAGATGTAGTCCACGACGAACGACGCCTCGGTGAAGTCACCCGAGCACAAAAGGCCCGCGGCGGCGCAGCCGACTCCCTGCGTGCCGGTCGTGCCAAGACCGATGGTCCAGCTGTTCTGACTGACGTGATACAGGCCAACAACCAGGTTCAGGCCCGAGGCGGCGGCATAACGCGCACCCACCCACTCCATGTTGTAGTCCGCCGGGCTGTTGACGTTGATCCCGACGTTGAGCTGGTAGCCGCCCGCGGAGCTGCCAACCGTGTAGTCAAAGTTCGACTTCTGGATGTGGGAGTAGCCGGCATACAGCGTGACCTTGTCCTGGCCGAGGGGCATCACGTACTTGCCCATGATGTTGTAGGACTCATCGTCCGAGATGTACGCCGCGAGTCCCGGGGTCGGCAACGGATTCGCCGCATCGTCGAACGCGCTGCGCAGGTTGACGGCGCCGTTCTCGTGCTCGTACACCACATCGACCGACAGACCCTGGATGTCCATTCCCAGCTCCCCGGCGTAGGCGCTGCCGATGATGCCGGTGTCCGCGCCGCCGTTCGAGTACATGGCAGCGATGCGGAAACCGCCCTGGCTGTAGGAGTAACGGGCCGAGTTATCCCAGCGAGCCGCCTCGGTGCTGCCCGCGCCGCCGTTGAACCCCGAGTAGCCGAGGAACGAGAAGGCGTAGGACAGCGCCTGCGGATCGTATTGCCCGAGCGCGGCGAGCTGCAGCGAGTTGTGACGGCCGATGGTCAGCTGGCCGTAGTCGGGGTTGAGCAGTCCGCCGTAGGCCGGTCCCTGGAACAGCTGTCCGCAGCGGCCGCTATCGGCGTTGGAGGTCTGACCGCTGGGGTTCTTCGCTGTGCCGACACCGCCGTTGTTGGCGATGCTGGCGCAGGCGTTGGTGAGTTCGCCGGACAGCGGGTTGATGCCGGTCTCGACCTGCGCGACCAGGCTCATGTTGTCGACGATCTTCTCCTGCACGCGTATGCCGACCTTGGACTGCTCGAGGCCGCTTTCGGCGACCGTCGATACCGAGCCGGAGAAGTTGCGCGTGGTCGTGAAGGCCTGATACTCGAGGCCGCCCGGCAGCGTGCTGCTGAGCGGGACACCGTGGTTCTGATAGGCATAACCGATGTCGATCGTGCCGTAGAGAGTCACGCCGCCCAGGCTCAGGCTGTCGGGCAACGGGTCTGCCGCGTACGCGGATGTGCCGAACAGCGCCAGCCCGAGCGCCGCTGCCAGCGGATAACTTCTGTTCATGTTCACTCCCCTCCTGTAAAGATGCATGGCTATCAAATTACCAAGGACTCGCCCAACTGTTGGTTACTGGACGTGCCGGTCCTTGGTTTCCGGCAGGAACAGGAAGCCGATGACGACGGTCATGAGTGAGACGATGATCGGGTAACGCAGCCCGTAGTACATGTTGCCGGTCCAGGCGACGAGGGCGAAGGAGATCGCCGGCAGGAAGCCGCCGAACCAGCCGTTGCCGATGTGATAGGGGAGCGACATCGAGGTGTAGCGGATCTTCGCCGGGAAGAGCTCCACCAGCCACGCCGCGATCGGCCCGTACACCATGGTCACGTAGATCACCAGCAGCACCAGCAGCACCAGCACCATCGGGTAGTTGATCTGCGCCGGATCGGCCTTGGCCGGATAGCCGGCTTCCTTGAGCTTGGCACCCAGGGCCTTGCTGAAGGCCCCGCTTGCGTCCTTAAACTGCGCCGCCGGCACGCCCGTGCCCTCGACGGAGGCGATCTCGGCGGTGCCGATGCGCACCCGGGCGAGCGTCCCCACCGGCGCCGCCTCGTTCGAGTACGGCACACCCGCCTTGGCGAGCGCGGTCTTCGCCACATCACAGGACTCAATGAAGGTCTTCTTGCCCACCGGGTCGAACTGGAAGCTGCAGGCATTGGGATCAGCCACCACCGTCACCGGGGATGCCGCCGCCGCAGCCTCGATCGCGGGGTTGGCAAAGTGCGTGATGCCTTCGAAGATCGGCACATAGGTCACCGCCGCGAGCAGGCAGCCGGCGAGCACGATCCCCTTCCTGCCGATCTTGTCCGATAGCCGCCCGAAGACGATGAAGAACGGGGTGCCGATCACGAGCGCGGCGGCAATCAGCAGGTTCGCCGGCTGCGCATCGACTTTGAGCACCTGGGTGAGGAAGAACAGCGCGTAGAACTGCCCCCCGTACCACACCACCGCCTGGCCCGCCGTCGCCCCTAAGAGCGCGAAGATCACGATCTTGAGGTTGTCCCAGCGCGCAAAGGACTCAGTCAGCGGCGCCTTCGAGCGCGTCCCCGCGGCCTTCATCTCCAGGAATACCGGCGACTCGGCGAGCTGCATGCGGATGTACACCGACACCGCCAGCAGCACCACCGAGGCTAAGAACGGGATCCGCCACCCCCAGGTGTCGAATGCCGGCCCGAGCCAGGAGCGCGTGAACAGAATCACCAAGAGACTCAGGAACAGCCCCAGAGTCGCCGTCGTCTGGATCCAGCTCGTGTACAGCCCGCGCCGCCCAAACGGGGCGTGCTCGGCCACATAGGTCGCCGCCCCACCGTACTCACCCCCCAGCGCCAGCCCCTGCGCGAGGCGCAACGCAATCAGCAGCACCGGCGCCATCACCCCCACCTGCGCGTAACTCGGCAGCACCCCGATCAGCGCAGTCCCTGAGCCCATGATCACGATCGTGATGAGAAACGTGTACTTGCGACCGACCAGATCCCCGATGCGCCCGAACACCAGCGCCCCGAACGGACGCACGAAAAACCCCGCCGCAAAGGCGAGCAGCGCAAAGATGAACCCGGTCGTCGGGTTCACCCCCGAGAAGAACTGCTTGGTCATCACCGCCGCCAGCGAGCCGTACAGATAAAAGTCGTACCACTCGAATACCGTCCCCAGACTCGAGGCAAAGATCACCCGGCGATGCGCCTTGTCGATCCCGGATTCCAGAGGCAGATTGGTCGCGGCCACGGGCAGACTCCTTATCGCTGGTTGCTTGTTGTTGTCTCTGCGCGTCGGTTAGATGTTGTGTTGGAACAATCCAACTCACCGGAAGCCCGAGTATTCCACATAAACCTTGGTGTTAGGAAGGCCACATTGTTTGTGGCTTTTTCGCGTCAAACTGACGGTTCTTCACAAGCGACTTCGGCTACCAGATCCCCCCGAGCGCGACGGTAATCGCCTCGCCGTTCACGCCCCCGGCGGCGTCACCGCACAGGAAAGCGATCACCTGCGCCACCTCGAGTGGCTCGAGCACCCGGTTCTGCGGATAGATGGCGGCGCGCTCGCGCCACACCTGCTCGACGCTCACACCCCGCCGGTCCGCCTCGGTCTTTGCCGAGCGCTCGGCCATGGCCGTGCGGACCCAGCCCGGCAGTACGGCATTAGAGGTGACGCCGAAGGGCCCGGCGTCCTGGGCAATGGCGCGGGCGAGACCGATGAGCCCATGCTTGGAGGCGGTATAGGCGCTGCCGCAGCGCTCCGCCTTCTCGCCCGCGGTCGAGCTCGTGAACACCAGCCGGCCGAAGCCGCGCCGGCACATGCCGCCGACCGTGAGTCGCGCGAGCTCGAACGGACCATCGAGGTTGATACGCAGTGTCTCGCGCCACACTGCCGGATCCTGTTCCCACACGAGCCGCTCGTGAGCCGAGCCAATACCGTGGTTCACGACCAGTATCTCTATCGGCCCGATTCGCCGCTCGGTCTCTGTGACGGCGAGCGCGCAGCCTTCGGCAGTGCCGAGATCGGCGGCGACGTAGTCGAGGCCGACGGCCGCCAGCTCCGCCGCAGTGCGCGCCACGGTCATCACGCGCGCCCCCGCGGCGGCGAGCAGCAGCGCCGCCTCACGGCCGATTCCCCGGCCGCCGCCCGTCACCAGCGCCACGCGCCCCTGACCCATGTGCGCACCCTACATAATCATTTCGATTGCGTCACCCGTCGGCGCCGCTGGTTGGAATGCGCGCCTTACGGTACGGCGTGCAGCGTGGTGTTGACGAGAAACGGATCGCTGAAATCGGTCTGCTCGCCGGCGGCCTTTCCCGGGACGGGTTGCAACCGCGCAGACAGCGGCTTGTTCCACTTGCGGGCGAGCGAGGCGACGTCGCCGAAGATCCGCGCCAGCTGCGCCTCCGTGATATCACCCGGATAAGGGACGGTATCGAGCCCGGTGGCGCAGACGGCGGAGTAAGCGAGCAGCGCGTCGGTGTTATAGACACCCTCCGCCCAGCGCTGTGAGAGCACCTTGTCTTCCATCACCGGAACCATGAGTCCCGAGAAGCCGATCTGCCTGACCGGCACGGCCTTCACGGCCGTCGTAATGATGAGCGCCGCGGTCATCGTGCCGCTCGAGCCGAACCTTGCCCCCGTATAAGTCTCGATCGCCGCGCCGATCGAGACGCCCTCAGCCGGCGCCGGCGCGGGCGTCGGATCCACGCCCATGAAGATCCAGCGCTTCGCAGTCGCGACGCGCTCGCCGATTTTTTCCACCGCCTGCGCGTGCACGGTCAGCTGCCGCGTCAGCTCCGCCACCGAGCCGTCGAAGTCGCCATGCGTGCGCGCGAAAACTTCCTGCACCACGTTCGCGCCCTGCAGGCCGATGGAGAAGCGCCGACCCGGCCCGGTGTGATACGCGCCCGGGTAGAACGGGCCGTACGGCTTCAGCATCGCGGTGGCGGTGAAGCGGAAATTGCCCTGGCCGTGCGAGGTGTGATCCGCGAGAGACCGGACCAGTGCAGCGCTCTCGTGAATCACGCGCCAGTGAATGCCGTCGTCACCGGCGATGAGCGCATTCCCCATGAGATTCGGCAGCGCTGCCAGGGCGCGGGCGAGCAGCCGCATCGTTCGCGGGTCGTCGCCGTCGCGCAGCATTGCCGGCCCGACGTTCGGGATGAAGCCCTCCTTTGCGGCAAGATCACTCAGCGTCTTGAGGAAGGCGAGCGCGTCGGCTTCCGATTGTCCCGCCACCAGCTCACCGAGGGGCTGAGTGACGATGCGCAGCGTCTGGACTTCGTAGCCCTGCTGTTGCAGCTCGGCCCTGGCGCTGCGCAGGACGCTCAGCGCGTCGCCGATCTGCTGCCCGTATGCCGACCGTTCCAGGCGCACGAACGCGGTCACGGTGCGGACCTTGGGCTTGCTGTAGTCCTGTGCCTGCACGGCTGTCGCCCAGGCCGCAATCAGCCACAGCGCCACAATCACTGCACCCCTGAGTTTGGCTGCCACGACCCCTCCAGCATTCTTCGCCGACGATGCCGTCCCGGACTTCTATACTATGAACCGACTCTCGACGTCACGAGCTCGGAGGAGCGCGCAGCGTTGAATGGGCGTCCCCGGCCAGGGCGGCAACTGTCAGCAGCGCTGTGCGCCCTGCTGCTCGCATGCGGCATGGCATGGCCGAGCGCGGCCGATGACGCCAAGCCGCTGACGGCGATCCTCCTGGTCGCGCAGATTCCGACGAGCGACCCTTTTTTCTCCGACTCGGTCGTGCTCGTCATGAACAACCTCGGGCCCGCCCCCGTCGGCATCATCGTCAACCGGCCCACGCAGATGCCGGTGTCGCAGCTGTTCCCGGATCTCAAGCGCCTCGTGCCGCTGCATGACAAGGTGTACTTCGGGGGACCCGTTGAGTTCGAGAGCGTGTGGTTCCTGTTTCGCGCGGTCACACCGCCGCCGCATGCGATCCGGGCTTTCGACGGCATCTGCCTCAGCGCGAACCGGGAGTTACTGCTGCAGCTGCTGGGCCGCGACAAGCCCATGGACGGCCTGCGGATCTACGTCGGCCACGCCGGTTGGGGGCCGGGTCAGCTCGAGGCCGAGATCGCCCGTGGCGACTGGGCTCTGCAGCACGCCAAGGCGGATGCGATCTTCAACGGCAAGTCCGAGCATCCCTGGCCTGCCGCGCCTGCCCGGGAGAAGGGTACCTGACGATCGCCGCCGACTGACGTATCTTTGCTCAGGGTTTCGTTGGGGGAGAGTTTCATGCTGGAGAGTCGCCGGATCCCGCAAGGCTTG
Organism: uncultured Gammaproteobacteria bacterium; assembly: GCA_963804465.1. Lineage (GTDB taxonomy): Bacteria > Pseudomonadota > Gammaproteobacteria > Steroidobacterales > Steroidobacteraceae > 13-2-20CM-66-19. The sequence goes on along the minus strand of CAWDQL010000006.1, from coordinate 136,536 downwards.
GCCGTCCTTTTGAGCGCCGCCACGATGCTGCTGCTCGCGCGCACGGCGGCGGCGGCCGCCACCGAAGTGGACGCCGTTTACCCGAAGGCCTATGCGCTTTACCTCGACCTGCACCAGCATCCGGAACTGTCGAGCGCCGAGACGCAGACCGCGGCTAAGCTCGCCGCCGAGCTGCGCGCACTCGGGTACACCGTAACCGAGCACGTCGGCGGCACCGGGGTAGTCGCCCTGCTCAAGAACGGGCCGGGCAAGACGGTCATGCTGCGCACCGAGCTCGATGCGCTGCCGGTCGAGGAGAAGACCGGCCTGGCGTACGCGAGCAAGGTGCACGCCAAGGATCCGGCCGGGCGCGACGTCCCCGTGGGCCACATGTGCGGCCACGACCTGCACATGAGCGCACTGGTCGCGACCGCTGCCGTCATGGCGCATAGTCGCGCTTCCTGGCGCGGCACCCTGATGCTGATCGGACAGCCCGCCGAGGAGACCATCACCGGCGCGAAAGCAATGATCGGCGATGGGCTGTTCACGCGCTTCCCGCGCCCGGACGAGGTGCTGGCATTGCACGTCGGCAATGGGCAGCCGGCCGGCCAGGTGGGAGTCGTTGCCGGCATCTACGACTCCAATGCGGATTCGGTGCGCATCACGATCTTCGGCAAGGGTGGCCACGGCTCGGCGCCGCACACGGCCGTCGACCCGATCGTGATCGCCGCACGGACTATCCTCGCCCTGCAGACCATCGTCGCGCGCGAGGTGAAGCCCGGCGAGTTCGCCGTGGTCACGGTCGGCTATGTAAACGCCGGCACCAAGAACAACATCATTCCGGACCAGGCCGAGATGGGTCTCACGGTGCGCACCTACAAGGCCGACGTTCGCAAGCAGGTGCTGGCCGCCATCACCCGCATCGCGAACGCCGAGGCCGAAGCTGCCGGTGCTCCCCGCTCCCCATCGATCGAGCGTTACGAAACGACCGATGCGGTGTACAACGATCCGGCCCTCACACAGCGGCTGCGTGCGGTCCTGGAGTCAGCGCTCGGCAAAGATAACGTGCTCACCGAGGACCCGATCACAGCTTCCGAGGATTTCTCGGCGTTCGTACAGCAGGGGATCCCGGGCTTCTACCTGTCCCTCGGCGGTGCCGATCCGCAGAAGTTCGCGCAGGCCAAGGCCGCAGGCACACTGCTGCCTTCGAACCATTCGCCGCTGTTCGCGCCCGACGTCGACCCGGCGCTGCACACGGCGATCACTGCGGAGCTGGCCATGCTGCGCGATCTGCTGCGGCCCGGTTCGTAGTCGCATGAGTAGCTATGCGCCTACACCGCGCACGCGAGTGCGCCGTCTGCGCAAACGCGCCGTGTATGACAAAAAGCGCGTCCACGAGATCCTGGACGAGGGATTCATCTGCCACGTCGGCTTCGCCGCCGAGAGTCAGCCGTACGTCATTCCGACGCTGTACGCGCGCGTAAAAGACCGGCTCTACATGCACGGATCGGGAGCCAGCCGCACGCTGAAGACCCTGGCCAAAGGCGTCGAGGTGTGCGTAACGGTGACGCTGGTCGACGGCTACGTTCTGGCGAGATCGGCTTTTCACCACTCCATGAATTATCGTTCGGTCGTCATCCTCGGGCGCGCCCGCGTGGTCGCCGGACAGCGGGAGATGCTGCGCGCGCTGCGGCACATCACCGATCACGTCGTGCCCGATCGCTGGAGCGAGGTCCGCGAGCCCAACGAGCTGGAAATGAAACAGACGATCGTGCTCTGCCTTCCTCTGAAAGAGGTATCCGCTAAGGTGCGCGTCGGTCCTCCGGTGGACGACGAAGCAGACTACGCACGTCCGGTCTGGGCCGGGGTGGTGCCGATCCATACCGTGCTCGGCAAGCCCATTGCGGACGACCGTGTTCTGCCTGGTGTGCGCGCCCTCGAGCCAGCGCGGTTCGGACCGGGGAAACCGCCCGAATGATGTGATGGGGCAGGCAGAAGTGACCATTGCTGACGACGTAGTGGCCGACTTTCAAAAGACGGCGTCGTGGTCCTGCGGGGCGTCTTTCGAGACTGGGTGGATACTCTGGCGGAAGGCGTGGCCGAGGTGATGGAGCACCCGAGTCCCCTCGAGCGCTCGTATCAACCCAAAGACGGTTCGGCTGCGTTCTTCCAGGACTACTGCAACTGGTCGCGGATTCCTGCGTTTCGCTCATTCATATTCGAGTCGCCCGCCGCCGCAGTGGCTGCTCGCCTGATGAACTCAAGGCAAGCGCGGTTCTTTCACGACCACGTTCTCGTCAAGCGGCCCGGAAACAGCACCGTCACGCCGTGGCACCAGGACCAACCCTACTACTGCGTTGAGGGCAGTCAGAGCGTCAGCTTTTGGACTCCTCTGGACCCGGTATCACGGGCCGTAACGCTCGAGTGTGTCGCCGGCTCGCATCGCTGGACCGCAGCCGGCTATCGGCCGAAACGCTTCGACGGCACGCCACTCTACGCGAGCGACAACTTCGAAGAGGTACCGGACATCGATGCCCAGCGTGAGCAGCTGCCGATCCGCGGCTGGGACATGGAGCCAGGAGATGCCGTGGCGTTTGATTTCCGAACGATCCACGGCGCACCGGCAAACACATCCGCCCTCCTGCGACGGGTGTTCTCATCGCGATGGGTTGGCGCCGACGCGCGGTTCGTTCAGCGCGGCGCAGCCGGGTCGCCGCCTTTTCCGCACCTGACGTTGGAGGACGGTGCAGCGTTCGATGCGCCAGAGTTTCCGCTGATCTATACCGGTAACGGGTAGTCGAACTCCCGCCGTCGCCAGCGAATCGTCAGGCCGCAGCTGACCGCGCGGGCTGGTGAGGGCCATGTCGAGAGAAAGACGCCCGCACCCAATGCGGGCGCCTCGCAGTGCAGTCGACGGCGCGGACAGCTTCGATTGATCGACGTCCACTTCCGCGCTTACCGCTCTATTTTGCGGTCTTCTCCGCTGCGGCAATTGCCTTGCTGGCCTGCGCCATCGCATTCTTGGTCGCAGCCTGGACGCAGGGCGGATCGGTTTCTACGGAGTTGGGATAAAGCTTCTTGAGCTGCGCACAAGCCTGGGTGGCGCTGTCCTTGATGCGCTTCTGCAACTCGACCGCTCCCGAGTTTGTGCCTAAGTTCAGATCTGCGTAGCTAACCTTGTAAACAATCGAGAGTGCCGCCGCCCCTTTCACCGTCGTCGCTTCCACGTGCGGTGCTTCGACGACCACTTCTGGCATTTGCTGAGCCAACCCTGGCGAACTCGCTGCTAAGCAGCTTATCGCGGCAACGGCAATATGAAATTGACCAACTCGCATAAGAGTCCCCTTGTTAGTGTGAGCCGTGTAACCCCGTGGTCTCGTTAGTTTGAATCGCAGGGATTTCGCGAATGATACACCCTTGGAAAATCCCGCGGGGAGAGTCCCGCGGTCGCAGGGCTGCTTAGCGTCGGACGTCGCTCTGGACGGCCGGAGGGGCGTCCCCGCCGACACTAAAATCCTTGTGCGATGCCGCAAACATTCGCGCACGAGTGGACATGAGGTGGGGTCGACGCATTGTGTTAGGTTTGCTACGGCCCATACCCGCGAACTCACTCGCTCGGATATACAGCGCTTTGACGTGACGGCAGCCGGCGAATCCTTGCCCTGATGGGCTCGGGGTCAAACCATCGGCTACGCCTTCTCCCCCACTTGTAACTGCGCAGATTTATAGGGCACCCCACAGCCGCCCAATCCGCAGTAGCCGTCGGGATTCTTCGCGAGGTACCGGCTGGTGATAGTCGGCGCTGAAGCCGGAATTGCCGGTGAAACCACCACGTTATCGCGGCGCTGGCACTCGGTCGGTCGACTTGCGGTAGACGGCTACGGCGCCTGTCCGGTAGACCAGCGTGTGTTGCCGCTATCCTACGTTTGTAGGATAATGGTGGGATGAAAGTGAAGACCTCATTGACCCTTTCCGAGGACCTTGTTGCCACTATCGACAAGCTGGCCGGCACGAAGGTTTCCCGCTCTGCATACATAGAGCAGATTCTGCGCGAATTCGTTGACGGTCGCGCACAGGCTCGGAAAGACGCTCGAGAGGTCGCTGCAATCAACCGCCACGCGGCTCAGCTAAATGCTGAGATGAGCGATGCACTGTCCCTTCAGGCCAACTCGGCGGACGAATGAGGCGCGGTGAGCTGTACAGGGTACGCCGCCCGCCCGGTGACCCCAAACCCGCCCGCGTCTTCGTCGTCATCAGCCGGCAGCCGTTGATCGACTCGACCTACTCGACCGTAATTTGTGCCCCGGTGTTCACGCAATGGCAAGGACTGCCAACCCAAGTTGCGTTGAGCACGGCCGAAGGCCTCAAGCACGAAAGCGCGATTCAGTGCGATGGGCTGATGAGCCTGGAGAAATCGAGACTGACGGACTACGTGGGCGAATTGGCGCCCGACAAGCTGCGCGAGCTCGACAATGCGCTTCTCGTCGCCCTTGGCATTCCCACCCGCACGCGGCCACCGTTCCGAGCACCAGCGGTTTAGGTGTACCGGGAGACGACATTGACGACTCAGGGAGCCCTTCCCGGAGCCACGACATACCTTGCCGTCATTGACATGCGGACCGGCCCGTGACGGAGTCGAAGAAAGCGGTCTTTCTGAGCTATGCATCGGAGGACGCCGCGGCGGCGCTTAAGATCTGCACAGCGCTGAGAGCCGCCGGCATCGAGGTCTGGTTCGACCAGAGCGAACTTCGGGGCGGCGACTCCTGGGACCAGAAGATCCGCCGCGAGATCCGCGACTGCGCACTTTTCATTCCAATCATATCGGCGAACACGCAGGCGCGTACTGAAGGCTACTTCCGACTCGAGTGGCGCCTGGCCGACCAGCGCACACACCTGATGGGAAAGAGCCGCGCATTCCTCGTGCCGGTCTGCATTGATGATACGCGCGATGCGGATGCCGACACTCCGGACTCTTTTGCCGCCGTTCAGTGGACGCGCCTGATTCGTGGTGAACCGCCGCACGTCTTCGTCGAACGAATATCACGCTTACTGATACCCGACGAGGCCAGTCGATCGGTGACCGTCAGACCAGCGACGAGCAGCGTCTTTCCGTTGGCGGACCGTCCCGCCTGGCCCGCCGCGGCCGCGGTTTCCGAGAAGTCGATCGCCGTGCTGCCATTCGCGGACATGAGCCCAGCGAGGGACCACGAGTACTTCTCTGACGGCCTCGCGGAGGCCCTCATCGAACTTCTCACGCAGGTGCGTGACCTGCGGGTACCTGCGCGCACATCGTCGTTTTCATTCAAAGGGAAGTCCGACGACATTGCGAGCATTGCAAGTAAGCTGCGCGTGTCGCATATCTTGGAGGGCAGTGTTCGCAAGTCAGGAAGTACAATCCGAATCACTGCACGCCTGATTCGCGCCGACACTGGTTTCCATATCTGGTCGAAGACTTACGACCGAGGTATGGAGGACATTTTTAAAGTACAGGACGAGATTGCGGCCTTGGTCGTTGATGCTCTGAAGGCACAGCTGTTACCTGCTGACGGAGTGATCAATGCGCACCGCACGACCAATACTCACGCCTATGAGCAGTACTTGCTGGCGAGGCAGTTGTTTAATCGCCGCACGCTCGACAGCATCGAGCAAGCGCTCATTGCGCTTCGTCGGGCAATCGAACTCGATCCGAATTACGCAGCGGCTCACGCGTTGTTCGCGATGATTAGTTTTGCATCAATGCTCGAAGGACTAAACGCGGCCGAGGCAAACGCTGAGCTAGCGATTGCGGCAGCAGAGCGGGCCGTCGCGCTGGCACCGGGGCTGGCTGAGGCTTATTCGGCGCGGGCCTTCGTTCGCTTAACGATCCAGTGGGATTGGAGCGAAGCGCAGGCGGACGTCGAAAAAGCCTTGCAGCTCGATCCCCGCTCCGATGGAGTGCAGCGTAGATACAGTCAGCACCTGGCCGTCGTCGGGCGTTTCCACGAAGCTATTGACGCTGCGCAAGCAGCGATCGAGATCGACCCACTTGACGCCAACGCGTGGAGCTTTCTCGGCGCGTATCGCGCCATGACGGGTCAATTCAATGCGGCACACCAAGCTTTGCGCCAATCACTTCAATTGAGCCCGCAGTCGACCTTCGCTACCTTCTACCTCGCGACGAGCGAGCTGGCCGCAGGTCACGCGGCGGAGGCACTGGACACCAACAAAGGGCAGCAACACGAGCCGCGACGATGCGCCGTACTGGCGATGGCAGGCCACGTATTAGGGCGTGCCGAAGAGTCACAGAGCGCACTAAATGAGCTAATTGCTAAGTATGGCGAGGTCATGCCCTACCTGGTAGCGAAAGCCCACGCCTGGCGCGGCGAATTGGATTCCGCCTTTGAATGGTTAGAGCGGGCCTACAGATCCCGAGACGTGGGACTCTGCTTCTTTGTTCGAGGTGATATCGAGCTCTCCGGCCTGCGTAACGATCCGCGCTACGAGGCGCTGCTTCGAAAGATGAACCTTTCGACGTGAGACGGATGCAAGGCTCGAGAGTTGGTCACCCTCTGGTTACACGCGAGCACCCTCGGCTATCCCACGACTACGCCTTCTCCCCCACCTGTAACTCCTCGGATTTTGTACGGAACCCCGCATCCGCCCAGCCCGCAGTAGCCGTCGGGATTCTTCGCCAGGTACTGCTGGTGATAATCCTCCGCGTAGAAAAACTCCGGCGCGTCGCGCACCTCGGTGGTGATCTTGCCGCGCCCCGCGGCCGTGAGGCCGTCCTGATAGATGCGCCGCGATTCCGCAGCGGCCGCCCGCTGACCCTCGTCCAGCGCGTAGATAGCCGAACGGTACTGCGTGCCGATGTCGTTTCCCTGGCGCATACCCTGGGTGGGATCGTGCGACTCCCAGAACGCTTTCAGCAGCTGCTCGTAGCCGATCTTCTTCGGGTCGTAGATGACGCGCACCACCTCGGCATGCCCGGTCTCGCCGGTGCAAACCTCCTCGTAGGTGGGGTTCGGCGTGAAGCCACCCGCGTAGCCGGCGGCAGTCGAATAGACTCCGGGCAGCTCCCAGAAGAGACGCTCCGCACCCCAGAAACACCCTAGCCCGAAGACCGCCTCGTGCAGCCCGGCCGGGAACGGCGGCACGGTGCGGTGACCGTTTACGAAATGCGTCTCGCGGATCTTGAGCGGCGTCGTGCGTCCGGGCAGGGCTTCCGCCTGCGGGGGCATCGTCGATCGCTTGCGTGCCTGGGCCATGGACTGCTCCTTATATATCCATCCGTGCGTGCAGTTTGGGGACCGCGGCGCGCCGACTCAAGTCCTCGAATGCCCCGTGCTAAGCTTTTGCGATATGGGTATCAGTCAACCGCAGAATCTGACCACGCCGCCGATCGAGAAGCTGCGCCCCTATGGGATCCGCGTCAGCCTGCCGCCGGGCGATCCGTTCCGCAAGCTCCTCGGTCCCGAATGGCAGCGCCTGCACTGGTACCCGACGCCGACCGAGCGGGACGCGGCGCTCGCCGATATGAGTCGGCGGCACGAGTACTCGCGAGCCGGCGATAAGCCCGCGCTGGTCTTCAAGAAGATCGAGAAGCTCGCCGAAAGCCGCGGTCTCTAGCTTATTGGCAAAAGCCGCCTGCAGGCGCTTTGCCTGCGCCAAGCAATCACCTACGCGCGCGGCGCGCGCACCGAGATGGCCATGAACCAGTACCGCTACGCCACGCACCTCGACATCAAGTTCGCACCCCTCACCGTCGTCGACGTGCCGCAGCTGGTCGCGCAGTGCAATGACGCCTGGTACAACCAGACGCTCTGCCGGGTCAACGACTCGGTCATCCGGCTCGGAGTATTCGAGCCGGGCGAGTACCACTGGCACAAGCACGACCGGGACGATGAGTTCTTCTTCGTGCTCGAAGGGCGCTTCATCGTCGACCTCGAGGGCCGTTCGGTCGAGCTCAAACCGCGGCAGGGCTTCGTCGTGCCGAAGGGTGTCGTGCACCGCACCCGCGCACCCGAGCGCACGGTCGTCCTGATGGCCGAGACCGCCGCGATCGTGCCGACGGGCGACCCGTGAGTGCGCCGGCCGGCGCGGCGCTCATCCGGCCGGTGGCGGCGGCGGATTTCGCCCAGTGGCTGCCGCTATGGGAGGGCTACAACGCTTTCTACGGCCGCTCGGGCCCGACCGCCTTGCCCGCCGAGATCACCTGGTCGACCTGGCAGCGCTGCCTCGACCCCGCGGAGCCGGTGCACGCGCTGGTCGCCGAGCGCGACGCGCGGCTGCTCGGCCTCACTCACTATCTGTTCCACCGCAGCACCATCCACGTCGAGCTCGTCTGCTACCTGCAGGACCTGTTCACCGCCGAGAGTGCGCGCGGTCAGGGAATCGGCCGGGCGCTGATCGAAGCGGTTGCCGTGCGGGCGCGGGCCGCCGGCGCAACGCGCGTCTACTGGCTGACGCACGAGAGCAATCACAGCGCGCGGCAGCTCTACGACAAGCTGGCGAGCAACTCCGGATTCATCGTCTACCGCCGGCAGCTCTAGAAGGTACGTCCGAGGAACAGGTAGAAGGCCTCGTTGCCGTGCTGGTCGAAGCCGGTGGCGATGTACAGCGGCCCGAGCAGCGTATCCATGCCGAGGAAGATGCTCGCGTCCTTCTGCGTATTGGCGAAGCTCGCATCACTGCGGGTCTGCCAGACATTGCCCGCCTCGAGCGACATGCCGATGTAGGTCGGCACGTCGAAGTAGCCGGGGCCGCCGCGGCCGATCTGCCGGTAATAGAGGAGTCGCGCGATGCCGAAGTTGGGCCCGAGGAGCGACTGCGCACGCAGCCCCGAGAGATTGAGGAAGCCCCCGAGCGGGAACTGCAGGTTGAGGTCGGTCACGTTGGCCTCGAGCGTCGTGCCGCCGGCGGCGGAGAACGAGAACGTGTCGCGGCCGAAGGAGTAAGCGCCGAGGTAGCTCGCCGTCACCTGGTCGGAGTATTGCCCGAGGCCGGTCGCGTTGCGATTGGCGCTCCATTGCAGCGTGAACTGCTGGCCGCTGTGCGGGAAGTTGACGTCGTCCAGCCGGTCGTAGGTGAAGCGCGCGAAGTAATTGCGCATGTTGAAGGGCGTGAAGCTCTGCTCCGGCAGACTCGGATCGGTGGGGTCGCCGATGTCGAGCACGTAGTGACCCTGCTCGCGCTGCACGCCGACGCGCGCCTCGCCCCAGTTGCCGAACTGGTAGCCGAAGTCGGCGCCGTAATCAAAGGTGTGCACGCGGTATTCCGCCTCGAGGCTCTGGCCGTTGAGCACGAAGATATCGCGCGCCCCATCCGAGATGTGCGGCATCACGAACCATCCGGAAAACTCCGCCAGTGGCAGGAACAGCTCCGTGGAGATCAGTGAGGTGGTGCCGACCTGCAGGTCCGTGGCCCATTCACCGGCATTGCGGGTGATGTCGGACATCACGAAGCGCACCGCGGCGTCGTAGGTGGCGTTGCCCTCGAAATCGTCCTGCAGGCTGAAGCCGAAGCGCAGGTAGTTCGGGCCCATCGAGCTCGGGCGCGCATCGAGGGCGAGGCCGTAGCGGCTTTCCTCACCCACGACACGGTAATCGAGGGTGTCGAGGCCGCCCTGGCCATAGAGCGCCGTCACGCGGCGCGCAACCGCCTCGGGATCGAGCGGCTTGCCGGTGAGGTCCCTGAACAGCCGGTTGAGAGCCTGCGAGTACTCCTCCGACCCGCCTTCGGCCTGCACGAACTGGATCACCGGCGGCGGGCGGCGCAGCGCATCCCGGCGCGCCTCGTAGGCCTGCATGCGCACCTCGCTCACCGCGAGCGGCGCCAGCTGGGCGGCGGCGCCGCGCGCCGCCGCCTCGCCGACCCCGATGACCCGTGCCACGGCGCCGAAGTCGAACGACGAGGCATCACCGAGCGCCGGCTCGATGAGCACGTCGCGCGGCCTGAGCGTGGCGAGCTGTGCCTCCGCATTGCGCCGCAGGAGGATGGCCAGCATCTGGTTGGAGATGGCCGTGATGTCGGTGAGCTTGCCGCGCGGCAGGAGCGGTGAGCCGACATCCACCACGATGACGATGTCGACACCCATCGCGCGCGCGATATCCACCGGCACGTTGTCGGCGATGCCGCCGTCGACCAGCACCCGCCCCTGCCGCTCGACCGGCGCGAAGATGCCGGGCGCCGACATGCTGGCGCGCATCGCGCTGGTGAGGTCACCGGAGCCGAGCACCACCGCCTCACCGCTCTCGAGGTCGGTGGCCACCGCGCGGAACGGCGTCGGCAGGTCGTCGAAGTTGTTGATGCGCGCCACCGGTAAGGTCAGCTGGCGCAGCGTCTGGCTCAGGCGCTGCCCTTCGATCAGTCCCTTCGGCAGCGCGATCTTGTGGCCGCGCACGCCGAGCGGAAACTTCACCAGGAAGCTCTCGTCCTCCTGCTTGCGCCGCAGCGTCAGCTCCTCGCGCGGCGGGCGGTCGTGGAACGCGTCCTGCCAGTTGAGCGAGGTCATGATCTTCTCGATCTCGCGCGCACTCAGGCCGCTCGCATACAGCCCGCCGACCACGGCACCCATGCTGGTGCCCGCGATCGCGTCCACGGGCACGTGCATGTCCTCGAGGACCTTGAGCACGCCGATGTGCGCCGCACCGCGCGCGCCGCCGCCCGAGAGCACCAGTCCGATCCGTGGACGGGAGGCGGACTGATCGGCGGCGACTGGACTTCCCGCCTGGGCGCTCGCAGGCGCCGCGAGCGCGAGGCACTGGACTGCGAGAAGCAACCTCAATGCCCCGCGCCGGGGCATGACCGCCCGTGGTGAACTCACGCGCGCAAGAATACCAGCATGCGACAAGCGACGCGCTGCAGCTCGCGCTCGATGCGCGCCGTCGCGGATAATGGCTGCATGAGGAGTCCCGACCGCGCCGCGCACAGCGACCCCGCCCGCAGAGCGGGCGTGCGCGCCGTCACCGCAGTGTCACTCGCGGTGCTCGCACTCGGCGTCGCCGGCTCGGTCCGGGCGCAGTCGCCGGCGGCCAGCGACTGGGGTTACTACGGCGGCGACATGTTCGGCCAGCGTTACTCCAGTCTCGATCAGATCAACCGCAGCAATGTCACCCGCCTCACGGTGGCCTGGATTTACCGCAGCGGCGAGCTCGGGGCGGGCTTCGCGCAGGCGCGCCGCCTGACATTCGAGGCAACGCCGCTGCTGGCCTTCGGACGGCTGTATCTCGAGACCGGCACCAACATCGTGATCGCGCTCGATCCGGTCACGGGACGCGAGCAATGGCGCTTCGACCCGCACGTCGAGCGGACGCTGCGCTACGCCGAAAGCACCTCGCGCGGCGTGAGCATCTGGGCGAGCACCGACCCGCATGCCGCCGGTCCATGCATACGCCGCGTGTTCACCGGCACGCTCGATGCGCGGCTGCTCGCGCTCGATGCCGACACCGGCCGGCCGTGCGCGGGTTTCGGCAGCGGCGGCCAGGTGGATCTCACCCGCGGCATCCGCATCCGCGACCGCGCCGATTACCTGGTGAGCTCGCCCCCGGCGATCTACGCCAACCTGGTCATCGTCGGCTCTGCGATCGGCGATAACCGCGCCGCGGACGTCGAGCGCGGCGTGATCCGCGCCTTCGACGCCGTCAGCGGCACGCTCGTCTGGTCCTTCGATCCGCTGCCGGACTCGCCGGCCCACCCGTCCGCCGCCGAGTGGAATCTCGTGCAGGCGGCGGGCACCGGGGCGGGCAATGCGTGGGGCGTCATGTCAGTGGATGAGGAGCACGCGCTGGTGCTGGTGCCGACCGGCTCGGCGAGCCCGGACTTCTACGGCGGCACGCGCCTAGGCAGCAATCGCTTCGCCGACTCGCTGCTGGCGCTCGATGCGCGCCGCGGGACACTCGTGTGGCACCAGCAACTCGTTCACCACGACCTGTGGGATTACGACCTCGCCGCACAGCCGGTGCTCGGCGACCTCGATGTGCGCGGAGCGCCGGTGCCGGCGGTGATCCAGGCGACCAAGACCGGCATGCTGTATGTGTTCGATCGCACCACCGGGGCGCCGCTCTTTCCGGTGTCCGAGCACGCCGTGCCGCGCAGTCTCGTGCCGGGCGAGCAGGCCTGGCCGACGCAGCCGTTCTCGGCTCTGCCCGCGCTCGTGCCGCAGCGCCGGGTGGAGCCCGAGGATGCCTGGGGTCTCACCTTCTGGGACCGCGGCAAGTGCCGCGAGCGCATCGCGGCGCTGCGCAACGAGGGCATCTTCACGCCGCCCGACCCGCGCGGCACGCTGCTCTTTCCCGGCGATGCGGGCGGGGTCAACTGGGGCGGCGTCGTGTTCGACGAGCAGCGCGGGCGCGTCATCGCAGCGGTGAACGACCTGCCGATGGTGGTGACGCTGATTCCGCCCGCCGCGCTCGACACCCAGGCGCGCTCGCACCTCTATCCACACGCCGAGTTCGGCCGCCAGGCAGGGACGCCGTGGGCGGTGCGGCGCGAGCCGCTGTTGTCGCCGTGGGGGTTGCCGTGCACCGCGCCACCCTGGGGCACCCTCGTCGAGGTCGACCTGCAGCGCAACCGCATCGTCTGGCAGGTGCCGCTCGGCTCGACGGAAGGCTACACGCCCTGGCCGCTGGTGCGCGATTTCGGCATGCCCGGCATGGGCGGGCCGATCGCCACCGCCGGGGACCTGGTGTTCGTCGGCGCGGCGATGGACAGCTACTTCCGCGCCTTCGACATCGAGACCGGGCGCGAGCTGTGGAAGTACAAGCTCCCGGCGGGCGGCCAGGCGACGCCCATGACCTACCGCGCCGGCGACGACGAGCGGCAGTACGTCGTCATCAGCGCCGGCGGCCACGGGCCGCTCGGCACTCCACGGGGCGACTATGTGATCGCCTTCGCGCTGCCGCCGCGAACGCCGGCCAGACACTAAAGGCTCACCACATGTTGTTTCTGATTGTGTCGATCCTCGTGCAGGCCGGACTCATCGTCCACGTCATCAAGACCGGACGCAATCAGCTGTGGATCTGGGTGCTGCTGTTCCTGCCGCTCGCCGGCGGGGTCGCCTACGTCGCGGTCGAGATCCTGCCCGAGCTGTTCCGCGGCCGCACCGCGCAGCGCACGGCGCGCGGCTTCAAGCGCGCCATCGATCCGGGCGCGGACCTGCGCCGCTACGAGGGCGAGGTGCGCGTCGCCGGCAACGTCGCGAGCCGGCAGCGCTACGCCGAGGAGCTCATCCGCCACCAGCGCTACGATGAGGCGATTCAACAGTATCGCGAGGCGCTCACCGGCCTCTACGAGCACGATCCCAACCTGATGCTGGGCCTGGCGCAGGCGCAGTTCGCCAAGAGCGAGGCGAGCGCCGCGCGTGCCACGCTCGATGAGCTCATCCGGCTCAACCCGACGTTCCGTTCGGCCCCCGGACATCTGCTGTACGCGCGCGCCCTCGCCGCGGAGGGCAATGTCGCGAAGGCGCTGGAGGAGTACCGGGTGCTGGCGCCCTCCTACCCCGGCGCCGAGGCGGCGGTGCGCTACGCACAGCTGCTCGACGCCCAGGGTCAGCGCGAGGCGGCGCGCCAGGTGGCGCGCGAGCTCCTCGAGCAGGCAAGCATCGCACCGGGACACTACCGGCGCGCGCAGCGCGAGTGGCTCGAGGCCGCGCAGCGGCTGCTGTAGATCATCCGCGTGCGCGCACCGCCGCGGACTTGCCGCGCGGGATCTGCTGTGTGATGCAGTGGATGTTGCCGCCGCCGAGGAGAATCTCCCGCGCCGGCACGCCGACCACCCGCCGTCCGGGGAACAGGCGCTTCAGGGCCGCCGCCGCGCGGCCGTCGGTGCGTGCATCGAGCAGCGGCATGACGATGCCGCCGTTGGCGATATAGAAATTCACATAGCTCGCCGCCAGGCGCTCGCCGGCGAGACGCGGCTGGCTGTGCTCGCTGCGGATGACGCCGGCGGCTTCGCGCGCGCTCATCGTGAGCGGACCCGGCATGGGGAGCCGCTTCACCTTGAGCCGCCGGCCGCGCGCATCGCGCGCATCCTTGAGGCGCTCCCACGCATCGAGCGAGATCGGGTACTGCGGATCAGTGCGCTTGTCCGGCCAGGTGAGGCACACGACGCCGGGATGCACGAAGCAGGCGAGATTGTCGATGTGGCCGCCGGTCTCGTCGTTGATGACGCCCTTGCCGAGCCAGATGACCTGGGTGACGCCGAGATACTCGCGCAGCAGCGCCTCGATGTCGTGCTGACCGAGCTCGGGGTTGCGGTTGGGATTGAGCAGGCACTGCTCGGTAACCAGTGCCGTGCCATCGCCGTCCACGTGCAGCGCCCCGCCTTCCATCACCAGGGGTGCGCGGTAGCGGCCGCAGCGCTCGATCTCGAGCACCTTGCGCGCCACCCCCTCGTCCTGGTCCCACGGAAAATACAGGCCGCCCTCCAGGCCCCCCCAGGCATTGAAGCGCCAGTCGACACCGCGCACCGTGCCACGCCGGTCGATGACGCAGCTGGGGCCGACGTCGCGCATCCAGGCATCGTCGTGCGCCATCTCGACCAGGCGCACGGCCTCGGGAAGCAGCGCCCGCGCGGTGTGATAGTGCGGCGTCGATACGCCGACCGAAACCTGCTCGAAGCGCGCGATCGCCGCGGCGACTTCCGCGAAGGCGAGCTGCGCCGGCCGGGCCGCTTCGCGCCAGTTGTCGGGTCGCTCCGGCCACAGCAGCCAGCAGCCGGCGTGCGGCGCGAACTCAGCCGGCATCGCGAAGCCGTCCGCGGCCGGCGTGCTCGCGAGGGCGCGCGTCATGGGCGCAGGCGGCTGTGGCGGAATCCGTAGAAGACGTAGATCGACATGCCGATCGCGGTCCAGATCACCAGCCGGATCCAGTTCTCGAGCGACAAGGTCAGGGTCAGCGCGAGGCAATAGAGAGTGCCGACCACGCAGGTGACCGGTGCCCACGGCACGCGGAACGGCCGATGCTCGTTCGGGCGCGTGTAGCGCAGCACCAGCACTCCGGCGCACACCACGGCGAACGCCAGCAGGATACCCATGGAAATGAGATCCGCCAGCAGATCCAGCGGGAACACCGCGGCGATCAGCGCCGCGAATATGCCGGTCCACACCGTGGCGACGTGCGGCGTCTTGAAGCGCTGATGACAACGGCTGATCGCCGGTGGCAGCAGGCCGTCGTCGGCCATCGACAGCAGGATGCGCGGCTGGCCGAGAAGCGAAGTGAGGATCACCGAGGTCATGCCGGCGATCACGCCGATCTTCACCAGCGGCGACAGCCAGGCGAGCTGCGGGTGGGCATCGAGCGCCACCGCCACCGGCGCATCCGAGTCGAGCTTCTGGTACGGCACCATGCCGGTGAGCACGCTCGCCATCGCGACGTACAGCACCGCCGAGATCAGCAGTGCGCCGAGGATGCCGATCGGCAGGTCGCGCTGCGGGTTGCGTGCCTCGAGAGCGGTGGTGGAGGCGGTATCGAAACCG
Organism: uncultured Gammaproteobacteria bacterium; assembly: GCA_963804465.1. Lineage (GTDB taxonomy): Bacteria > Pseudomonadota > Gammaproteobacteria > Steroidobacterales > Steroidobacteraceae > 13-2-20CM-66-19. Next base: position 121,100 of record CAWDQL010000006.1, on the reverse strand, counting down.
ACATAGGAGAAAAAGATGATGGCCGCGCCCTTCAACACGCCGCTCCAGCCGAAGTGCCACCATTCGCCGCTGTTCGGCGGCACGTACGGCCGCCAGTTGGAAGTATCGACATACTTGAGACCCGCGATCACGACGATCACGATGATGGCGACCTTCAGGGTCACCATGAAGGAGTTGGCGCCCGCCGAGCCGCGCACGCCGAGGTACAGCAGCACGGTCATCGCCGCGATGATGAGCACGGCCGGCACGTTGATGAGGGCGCCGGTGAGACGGACGTGCTCGTGCGCGTCCAGCCCCAGCGGCGCGTTGACCAGTACTGCCGGCAGATGAATGTGGGCGTCGTTGAGGAGGCTCACCACATAGGCCGACCAGCTCACCGCCACCGCGGATGCGGAAATCGCGTACTCGAGCAGCAGGTTCCAGCCGATGAACCAGGCGAGCGCCTCGCCGAGCGTCGCGTAGGTGTAACTGTAGGCGCTGCCCGGGATCGGCAGGAAGGCGGCGAACTCCGAGTAGCACAGGGCCGCGAGCCCACCGCCGAAGGCGGCGATCAGCAGCGACAGCGTGATCGCGGGGCCTGACTGATGGGCGGCGACCGTACCGGTGAGCACGAAGATTCCCGAGCCGATCGTGGCGCCCAGGCCGATGGCGATCAGCGCCCGTGCGCCCAGCACCTGCCTGAGACGGGACTTACCGGCCGGCGCCGGATCGATCGGCCGTACGGCGCACATCTGCCTCCAGACGGACGGCCGTGGCGCCTCAGCGCCGCTACTCTTATTTATTGCGTTCGACATACGCCATCTGCGCCTGACCCCCCGGAGCCGCGCCGCAGGAGTCTCTCACACGCGTGCCCCGCTCGGCACGCGTCCGCGGCCTCCGGGGCCTGTGCTAGCATTGCGCGCCCGGCGAGGCCCGTCCCGAGCCGGGTGTTTCCCCGCGGAGAAAGCCCATGTCGACCGCCGCAACCCCCAAGGTCGCGCCGCCCGCCCAGGGGGCGAAGATCGCGATCGCGAACGGCAAGCTCGCCGTCCCCGAGAACCCGATCATCCCCTTCATAGAAGGTGACGGCACGGGGCCGGACATCTGGCGCGCCAGCGTGCGTGTCATGGATGCCGCGGTGGCCAGGGCCTACGGCGGCAAGCGCCGCATCCACTGGCTGGAGGTTTACGCGGGCGAGAAGGCCAATCGCCTCTTCAACACCTGGCTGCCGGATGAGACAGTCGCGGCCTGCCGCGAGTATCTGGTGTCGATCAAGGGACCGCTCACCACGCCGGTCGGCGGCGGCATCCGCTCGCTCAACGTGGCGCTGCGGCAGATGCTCGACCTGTACGTGTGCCTGCGGCCGGTGCGCTGGTTCAAGGGCGTGCCCTCCCCCGTCAAGCACCCCGAGAAGGTCGACATGGTGATCTTCCGGGAGAACACCGAGGACATCTACGCCGGCATCGAGTTCGAGTCCGGCACGCCCGAGAACCAGAAGTTCCTCGAGCTGTTCCGCCAGGCCTTCCCCAAGGCCTACGCCAAGATCCGCTTTCCCGACAGCTCCGGCATCGGCATCAAGCCGGTGTCGAAGCAGGGCTCGGAGCGCCTCATCCGCTCGGCCATCGAGTACGCGGTCGCCAATCGCCGCAAGAGCCTCACCCTGGTGCACAAGGGCAACATCCAGAAGTTCACCGAGGGCGCATTCCGCAACTGGGGATACCAGCTCGCGGAGCGCGAGTTCGGCACTGCGACCTACACCTGGGAGCAGTGGGAGCGCACCAGGGCGGCGCAGGGTGAGAAGGACGCCAACGCTGAGATGGACGCGGCGCGCAAATCGGGCCGCGTCCTCATCAAGGATGCGATCGCCGACATCACGCTGCAGCAGGTGCTGACGCGCCCCGAGGAGTTCGACGTCATTGCGACGCTCAACCTGAACGGCGACTATCTCTCGGACGCCCTCGCCGCGCAGGTGGGCGGCATCGGCATCGCCCCGGGGGGCAACATCAACTACCTCACCGGGCACGCGGTGTTCGAGGCCACGCACGGCACTGCACCCAAGTACGCCAATCTCGACAAGGTGAACCCGGGATCGCTGATCCTGTCGGGCGAGATGATGTTCCGCTACCTGGGCTGGCTCGAGGCAGCCGATGCGATCATCACCGCGATGGACCGCACCATCGGCCAGAAGATCGTCACCTACGACTTCGCGCGCTTGATGGACGGCGCGCAGGAAGTTTCGACCAGCGCGTTTGCGGATGCGCTGATCCGCAACCTCTGAGGTAAGCGATGAGCGGCTACTCGGGCACGCCGCTCGCGAAGAAGCTCGGCATCGGGCCAGGCTGCCGCCTGTTCCTGCGCGATGCTCCGGACAACTACGCTGCCCTGGTGGCGCCGCTCCCCGAGGGAGTGCGCGTGGTGAGCCGCATCGCTGCCGACACCGACATCATCCATGTGTTCGCCACACGCCGCGCACAGCTCGAGCGCGCGCTCGGCTTGAGCCTCAAGGCGATGCGCGCCGATGCCGTGATCTGGGTGAGCTGGCCGAAGAAGTCCTCGGCTGTCGCGAGCGAGATCACCGAGGACACGGTGCGCGAGCTCGCCCTGCCGCTCGAGCTGGTCGACATCAAGGTGTGCGCCATCGATGACACCTGGTCGGGGCTGAAGCTCGTGGTGCGCCGGTCCGCGCGCGGCGCGTGGCCGCGGCGCGAGCGCGCGCCGTCGCGTTCGCCACGCCCGGCGAGCAAGCGGCGCCGATGACCGCTGCGGCGCGCACCGCGACCGTCCTCGAGTGGGCGCGCAAGCTGCAGGCGCTCGCGCAGAACGGCCTGTACTTCAGCAAGGATCCGTTCGACCGCGAGCGCTACGCAGAGATCGCGCAGCTGGCCGCGACGATGTTGAGCGTGGAGCTCGACGTCCCGCTCGCCACCGTCGGCACCTTCTGGGAGGGCGAGCATGGCTACGCAACCCCCAAGGTCGACGTGCGCGGCGGCGTGTTCCGGGGCGATGAGGTACTGCTGGTGCGCGAGCGGAGCGACGGCCGCTGGACATTGCCCGGGGGCTGGGTGGACGTGAACGACGCGCCCTCGGCCGCCGTGGCGCGCGAGATCCGCGAGGAGTCGGGTTACCAGGCACGGGCGGTGAAGCTCGCCGCGCTGGTCGACAAGAACCGCCACCCCCATCCGCCGGGAGTGCACCACATCTATAAGCTGTTCTTCCTGTGCGAGCTCACCGGCGGCAGTCCCGCCGCCAGCCACGAGACCGACGCGGTCGGCTTCTTCCCGGTGGGCGCGCTCCCGGAGCTGTCCACCGGTCGCGTGCTGCCGGCACAGATCGAGCGGCTATACCAGCATCAGCTCGACCATTCGCTGCCGACCGACTTCGACTGAGGCAACGCTGAGCTAAGCGGATGGATTGCGCGCGCCACCTCGTCGACGCCTTTGCCAGCTACAACGCGGAGTTTCGCGCCATCACGCGGCGTGCGCCGCTACGCTTCGACAATCGTGACTGGAAGGGCGCACAACGCGACCATGTCGAGCGCATCGAGCTCTACGACCGGTTCGTCAACCAGACGATCAGCGAGCTGCGCACGGCGCTGGGGCCGGCGGCGCTCGAGCGCGAGCGCTGGCGGCAGACCCGGCGCGGGTTTGCCGCGCTGATCACCGATCTCCCCGACCCCGAGTTCACCAAGACCTTCTTCAGCTCCGTGACCCGGCGCCTGTTCGGCACCGTAGGCGTGGCACCCGACATCGAGTTCGTCGCCACCGATCTCGATCCGCTGGCCGCTATCCATTCCAGCGCCGGCACCATAACCTACGTGAACCACGGCTCGCTGCCGCTGCTGTTCGAGGATCTGCTGGGCGACGTGCGCTTCCGCTCGCCGTGGCGCGACCTCGACAAGAGCATCGCGCACGTCGCCGGCGAGTTACGCAGCTTCCTCGACAGCCGCAGCGAGCGGCGCACCGTGGAGCGGGTCGAGGTGCTGCGACCGGTGTTCTACCAGATCTCGCGCGCCTACATCGTCGGCCGCCTGCTGGGGCGCGGGCTGCTCGCGCCGCTGGTGATCGCCCTCAAGAATACCGACGGCGGGCTGCTGGTGGATGCCGTGATGCTCGCCGAGGACGACGTCAGCATCCTCTTCAGCTACACCCGCTCCTACTTCCACGTCGACCTCGAGCGGGTGGCGGAAGCCGTGGTGTTCCTGCGCGCGATCATGCCGCGCAAGCCGGTGAGCGAGCTGTTCACGGTGCTGGGGCGTGCGCGCCAGGGCAAGACCGAGCGCTATCGCGAGCTCGTGCGCCACCTCGAGCACACCACCGACCTGTTCGCACACGCGCCCGGCGAGCGCGGGCTGGTGATGGTGTGCTTCACTCTGCCCTCCTTCGACGTCGTCTTCAAGGTGATCCGCGATCGCTTCCCGCCGCCGAAGACGGTGCTGCGCGAGGAGGTGATCGCGAAGTACCAGATGGTCTTCATCCACGATCGCGCCGGGCGGCTGGTGGACGCACAGGAGTTCCGCCGCTTGCGCTTCCCGCTCGCCCGTTTCGATGCGGCGCTGCTGCGGGAGCTGCAGCGGGAAGCGACTCACACCGTGCACCAGGAGGACGCCGACCTGGTGTTCGACCATGTGTACGTGGAGCGGCGCATGACCCCGCTCAACCTGTACCTGCGTTCGGCGAGTCCCGAGGATGCGACCCGCGCGGCGCTCGACTACGGGCAGTGCATCCGCGACCTGGCGTGCACCGACATCTTTCCCGGCGACCTGCTGCTGAAGAACTTCGGCGTGACACGCCACGGGCGGGTGATCTTCTACGACTACGACGAGCTGTGCCGCGTGACCGATTGCAACTTCCGCGATCTGCCGCAGCCCGACAGCCTCGAGGACGAGATGCGCGCCGAGGCGTGGTTCTACGTCGCCGACAACGACGTTTTCCCCGAGACTTTCATGCGTTTCCTGGCCTTCGGCGAGCTGCAGCGCGAGGCGCTGCTGCGCTTTCACGCCGAGATCCTCAGCGCGCGCTACTGGCGCGAGGTGCAGCAGCGGCTGCGCGCCGGGGAGCTGGTCGAGGTGCTTCCTTATCATCCGTATCGCGTGCGCGTCGCGAGCAGCGCCTGACGCGCCGCGCGCGGCCGCTCAGGAGTTGGGCAGGAGCGCCTGCACCTCGAGCGCGAAGCGCTGCTTCGAGGCTGCCGGCGCCGGACATTTCAGCGTGCCCACGACGCGTACCGGCAGCGCCGCGAGGAGCTTCGCATTCATCTGCTTGAGCAGCTCGCAGTCCTGGGTGGTGAACGACGGCAGCTTGCCGGGACCCAGACGGATGGTGCTGCGCTCCACCGCCACGTCCGCATAGCGTGACAGCGACGGCGGCAGCAGGTCTGGCAGCTGGAACTGCAGCTGCACGCTCGGCGAGTGGCTCGACTCGGCAGCCGTAGCGTCGCAGTGATAGGCGACGATCTGCGGGTTCGGGCGCGCGCCGATCGCCAGCAGCAGGTCGTGAAAGCGGTACCAGAGCTCGTTACAGGTGTAGGCGCGGGGCAGATCGTTAAGCTCGACGTACAGATCGAAGGGGCGCCATTGCGCGGCGGGGCCCGCAGCCTCGCGCGGGCCCGCCGTGCCGCCCCGCACCGGTGCCATGAGCGCCACGCATACGGCGGCGGCGCCGAGCGCCGCGAGCAGCCAGGATCCGTGCGCCGTAACGCGCCTCATGACGGAGCCGATCGCAGCTCGCCCGCGACCGCAGGCAGCAAGGGTCGCGGCACCGGCGCCTCGTCTGCCGGCGCCAACCAGGCGAGTACGCGGTTGGCGAGCTCCCAGCTCACCAGCTCCTCGAGGAACGTGGCCACGTAGGCGGCACGGCGGTTCTGATGATCGAGGTAGTAGGCGTGCTCCCACAGATCGAGCGCCAGCAGCACCGTGTCGCCCCGCGTGAGCGGCGTCGCGGCGTCATGGGTCGCCACGATCTCGAGCGTTCCGGCGCGCCACACCAGCCATAGCCAGCCGCTGCCGAAATGCGCGCTCGCGGCCGACTTGAAGGCGTGCACGAAGGGCTCGTAGGAGCCGAAGCGGCGCCGCAGCTGCTCGCCGACCCGGCCGTGAGCCGCGCCGCCGCCAGCGGGGCGCATCGAGCGCCAGAACAGATTGTGATTCCACACCTCGGCGGCATAGTGGTGCAGCGCCCGGTGGCCGGGGCTGCGCTGCGTCGCGCAGATCAGCTCCTCGAGGGCGAGCCCCTCGAGCTCCGTGCCGCGCACCAGGGCACGCATCCGGTCGAAACACACGCGCTGATGGCGCAGGAAGTGGAACACCACGGTATCGCGCGACATGGCGGGCTCGAGCTCGGAGAAATCGTACGGCATGACCGGAGACTCGATGCTCATGAGGCGTCCTTCGCGCAGCTGCGCGTTCGCTGCCGCTGAGCGCTTGGACCGGCGCGCCGCGCCGCGGTTCCGCGCTACCGGTCGAGGTTGGCACGCAGGAACTCTGTTACCTTGCGATACAGTGCCAGGCGCATCTCCGGGCGCTCGAGACTGTGGCCCCCGTGGCGGATGAGCAGCAGCTCGTGCGGGATGCCGTGTCGCGACAGCTCGCGGTCCATCGCCTGGCTGTGCTCGACGAGCACCGTGTAGTCGTCCTCGCCGTGCACCAGCAGCACCGGCACACGGATCTCGGCGACGTGCGCCAGCGGTGACTGCGCACGCAGCGATGCCGGATCGGTGCCCATCGCATCCCCCGCCGAGGCCTTGCCGCCATAGAAGCGCTCGTCATCGAGCGCCATCTGCGACAGATCCGACACGCCGGCGATGCTCACGGCGCAGCGGTACAGCCGCGGCTCCTTCTCCACGCCGGTGAGCGCCGCATAGCCGCCGTAGCTCCAGCCGACGATGGCGAGGCGCGCCGGGTCGACCAGCCCGGAATCGATCAGCCAGTGCGCACCGGCGGTGATGTCGTCGTGCATGATCGTGCCCCAGGCCTGGTGGCCCGCGTCGCGCCACTGCTCGCCGTAACCGGTCGAGCCGCGGAAGTTGAGCTGCAGCACGACGTAGCCGCGGCTCGCCAGCACCTGCACCAGAGGGTCGTAGGCCCAGTGGTCGCGCGCATACGGGCCGCCGTGCGGCAGCACGACCCCGGGGAGCTTAGCTCCGGGCTGGCTGCCCCGAGGCACTGTCAGATACCCCGGGATGTCGATGCCACCCGGGCCCGCGACCGTGATCGGACGCATGGGCGAGAGCTGCGTCTCGTCGAGCCCCGGCACGTGCCGGCCGAGCTCGGCGAGGTTGCCGCTCGCCACATCGAGCAGGTGGTAGCGCGGCGGCATGACGTCGCTGAATGAGAACGTGAGCAGCTTGCTGCCGTCGCGGGTGGCGTCGATGACCACGTGATAGGCGCCGGGCAACGCGCGCTCCAGCAGCTCATCGATCGCCGCGGCGTGCGGGTCCGTGAAGTAGGTATGCGGCCGGTCGGTCTCGTAGACGTAGCCGGCAACATGCCGATCGGTGGGCCACTCGAGAATGCCGCCCACGTCGACGTCGGGGCGCGAGTACACGAGCTGCATGGCGCCGTCCGCCGCGCCGAGGTCCATCTGCCACACCGCGGTGCGGCCCTGGTAGGGGGCGAACACCAGCAGCTCGCTGGGACGCTCGCCGAAGGCGAGCGGATCGAAGCGGTTCTTGCGGTCGAAGCGCTTGAACTCCTCGAGCGTACGCCACGGCGAATCCGGCCCGTTGCGGGCGACGTAGACGCCGGTGTCGTTCTGGAAGCCGTAGCCGAAGCGCACGACGCCGGCCGGGTCCGCGGTCCAGTCCATCACCGGCGGACGCGAGGCGACCACCTGCGTGAGGTCACCGCGGTAAACGTCGAGCCGGTAGACCGTGGGGAATACGCTCCCGGCATCGCCGAGCTCGATGAGCACGTGCGACGGATCGTCGGGCAGCCACGACACGATGCGGTCCTGGAACTGCGAGGTCGCCGCCGGCGCCAGGTGCGCCAGGAACGCGCTGTGCAACAGCAGCCGGAAGTGGCTGCCGTCGGCGTTGATGGCCAGCAGGCGCGAGGCCGGATAGAGACGCGCGGGGTCACCGCCGCGCGCCACCCCTTCGAGGTGACACAGAATCCGCTCGTTGGTCTTGAACTCGCAGCGGCTCACCGCGAACGGGCCGGAGGTGGCGTTGAGGATCGTCCATTCGCGCCCGGTACGCAGGTCGCGCACCGCGATGCGCATCCTTGCCGAGACGCTGGTGAGATACACGAGGTAGCGGCCGTCGGGCGAGATGTGCGGCTCGGCCATCTGTGGGCCGGCCGCAAACACCTCGAGCGGAATCCCGGGCCCGGACGGGCCGGGCGTCGCTGTCGGAGTCGTGACCGGTGCCCGCGACGGCGCGGATGGCATAAGCGGGGGCGAGCTTTGCAGGAGCGGTGCGGCGGCAGGCGCCGTGCGCGGCGCCGACACGGCCGCCGCGTCGGGCAGCGCGAAGATCCCCGCCGCGCACAGGGTGCGCGCGAACGTGCACAGCACCCGCGCCATCGGTCCCTCCTCGCTCACGACTGCGCAGCCGCCAGCGCCCGGCTGACATCCTCGAGCAGATCATCCGTGTCCTCAAGACCGATCGACAGCCGTACCGTTCCCGGCGTGATGCCCGAGATGCGCTGCTGCCCGGCGTCGAGCTCGCGCCCGCCCATGATGTGCGCGGTGACGATGAGCGACTCGCCGGAGCCGAGGCTGGGAGTGAGCGCGAACAGCTCGAGCGCATCGGCGAAGCGGCGGGCGGCCGCTTCGCCCGCCTCGAGGTCGAAACTGACAATGCTGCCGAAATCGCGCATCTGGCGCGCCGCGAGCGCGTGCTGCGGATGCGTCGGCAGACCCGGGTAGTGCACGCGCGCCACCGCCGGATGGGCGGCGAGCAGCTGCGCGAGGCGCATAGCGCTCGCCGCCTGCGCCTGGTAGCGCAGGAAGTAGCTCTTCATGCCCCGCAGGATGAGGAACGCCGCGTGCGGGTCGAGAGTGCCGCCGAGCGTGGCGAAGTCGGTGCGCATGCCGCGGATCAGCTCGGCCCGGGCGATCACCGCCCCGCCCAGTACATCGCCGGCGCCCGAGGCGTACTTGGTGAGGCTATGGACGAACACGTCGACGTCGAATTCGCCGTGCTGGTGGAAGCCGGCGAAGGTGTTGTCCATTACGGCGAGCGCGCCGGCCGCGTGCGCCGCGCGCGTCAGCGCCTCGATGTCGGCGATGCGGGTGATGGGATTGGTCGGGCTCTCGAAGAACACCAGGCGCACGGGCTGCGCCTGCAGTACCCGCTCGAGCCCCGCCGCATCGCCGATCGACAGCAGGCTGTGCGTCACGCCGAAGCGGCCGAGCACGCGGCGGATGAGATAGCGGCTCGGGGTGTAGCCCTCGATGAAGCTCACGATGTGGTCCCCGGCACGCGTGAGCGCGAGCAGCGTCTGGGCGATGGCGCCGATACCACTGGCGGTCACGAGGCAGTCTTCGCGCCCCTGCAGCTCCGCGAGCAGCTGCTCGAGCTGGCGGTTGGTGGGATTACCGCTGCGGGTGTAGAAGAATCCCGGGCGTTCGCCGCGCAGGAAGCGCTCGGTCTCCTCGAGCGACTCGAACTCGAACTTGACGCTCTGGTAGATCGGATCGACCAGCGCATGGTTGTCGGGCGGCAGCTCGATCGGCGGCGGATGATTGACGCGTGTCGGTTTTCTCATGCTGCGGCTCCGCCGCCCTGCCTGAGTCGCGCGGCGAACGCCGCCAGCCGCCGCGCCGCCTCATCGAGCGTCGCGTCGCGCTTGGCGATGCACAGCCGCAGGAACGGCATCCTCACGGGTGTCGCATAGAACGGCGACAGCGGGATGCTCGCCACCCGCGCCTCGGTCAACAGCCGCTCGGCGAAGGCGAGATCGTCGGGCGGCGCGAACTCCCCGAAGCCGAGCAGCTGGAAGTAGGTGCCCTGCGCCGGCGGCAGCGAGAATCCCGAGCCTGACAGCGCCGCACGCAGCCGGTCGCGCTTGGCCTGGAAGAACGGCGTGAGCGCGCGCCAGCCCTCGGGCTGCTCGGCGAGATACGCCGCGATCGCCCGCTGCAGCGGGTGCGCGATGCTGAAGGTGTTGAACTGATGCACCTTGCGCAGCTCCGCCGTCAGCGCCCGCGGCGCGACGCAATAGCCGATGCGCACTCCGGTGGCGTGCAGCGTCTTGCCGAAGGAGAACACGGCGAAGCTGCGCGCCGCGAGCTGCGGATGCGTGAGCACCGAATGGTGGCGGGCGCCGTCGAACACCACGTGCTCATACACCTCGTCGGAGAGCACCAGGATGTCGCGGTCGCGGACGGCTGAGCTGAGCTCATCGAGATCGGCGGCGCTGGCCACCGTGCACGCCGGGTTCGCCGGGCTGTTGAACAGCACCAGCCGCGTGCGCTCGTTGATGGCGGCGCGCACGCGCTCCCAGTCGTAGCGGAAGTCGGGCGGCGTGAGCGGCAGCCGCACGCAGCGACCACCGGCGAGCCGCACCGCCGGCTCGTAGGAGTCGTAAGCAGGATCGAAGGCGAGCGCCTCGTCGCCCGCACCGACCGTCGCCTGGATCGCCGAGTAGATCGCTTCCGTCGCACCGAGCGTCACCGTGATCTCGCTGTCGGGATCGGCGCTCACCCCGTAGCAGGCATTGAGCTTGATCGCGATGCGCTCGCGCAGCTCCGGCAGTCCCTCCATGGGCGCGTACTGGTTGTAGCCGGCGCTCATGGCCTCCGCCACCAGCGCGCTCAGGCGCGGGTCGATATCGTAGTCGGGGAAGCCCTGGCCGAGATTCAACGCGTCCAGCTCGCGCGCGCGGCGCGACATGATCGTGAAGATCGTGGTGCCGACTTCGGGAAGCTTGCTCGCTCGCACGTGCGTTCCGCGCTTAGTCGCTGTCGGGTTGCGTCAGAGATTCGCCTCGGCCGCGGCCATCGCCGCGCCGACCACGCCCGCCTGGCCGGCGAAGTGCGCCGGGCGCAGCTGCGCCTCCGAGTGCAGCAGCGGCGCGAACTCCGCAAAGCGCTCGCTCACCGCGCCGCCGAGGATGAAAAGATCCGGCCACAGCAGTTCATACAGGCGCTTCAGGTACTCATTCACCCGCGCGATCCATTCGGGGAAGTCGAGCTTCTCCGCGGTGCGCACCCGCGCCGCAGCCCACTTCTCCGCATCCATGCCGCGCAGTTCCAGGTGCCCGAGCTCGGTGTTGGGATAGAGCTTGCCGTCAAAGAAGAGCGCCGTGCCGATCCCGGTGCCGAGCGTCACCATGATCACCGTGCCGCCGAAGCCGCGGCCCGCGCCCCAGCGCATCTCGGCGACGCCGGCGGCGTCGGCATCGTTGAGGAACAGCGCCGGCCGGCCGAGTGCGCGCGCCGCGAGCGCCGCGCCGTCGGTGCCGATCCAGCCCGGATCGACGTTGGCGGCGGTACGGGCCGTACCCTGCTTGATGACGCTCGGGAAAGCGATCCCTACCCCGCCCTCGGCTCCCGGCAACCGCGCCGCGAGCGATGCGAGCACCGGCATCATTGCCCTGGGGGTCGCGGGCTGCGGCGTGGGGGCGGAGATCAGGCCGCCGGTGAGGCGCCCCGAGTCGACATCCACGAGCCCCGCCTTGACCGAGGATCCGCCCACATCGATGCCGAGCACATTGCGCGTCATGACCGATTCCTCACAGGTTGGCGGCGGCCGCGAGCTGCAGATCGCGCTCGCGCCGTCGCTGCTGGTAGCGCATCCACACCGTGGAGATGGCGATGCCGGTCGCCACCAGCAGCACCAGGATGGTGGCGAGCGCGTTGACGTCCGGCGTGACTCCGAAGCGCACCTTGGAGAACACCACCATGGGCAGTGTGCTCGAACCCGGGCCCGCGACGAACTGGGTGATGACCAGGTCATCCCACGAGAGCGTGAACGCCAGCAGCCAGCCCGAGGCGATCGCCGGCAGGATGAGCGGCAGCGTGACCCGCAGGAACACCTTGAGCGGCCGCGCGCCCAGGTCCATGGCCGCCTCTTCCAGCGACTCGTCGAACCCGGCGAGGCGCGACTGCACCACCACGGTGACGTAGGCCATGCAGAAGGTGATGTGTGCGAGCGCGATCGTCACCGCCCCCACCCCCTTGGGCCAGCCGATCAGCTGTTCCATGGCGACGAACAGCAGCAGCAGCGACAGTCCGGTGATGACCTCCGGCATGACGATGGGGGCGGTCACCATGCCGGCGAGCAGCATCCGGCCGCGATAGGCGCCGAAGCGCGTCAGCGCCACCCCGGCAAGCGTTCCGAGCACCACCGCAGCACTCGCCGCTGTCACCGCAATGCGGATCGACAGCCACGCCGCCGACAGGATCTGCTCGTTGTGCAGCAGCGCCGCGTACCAGCGCAGCGTCGGCGAGCGCGCCGCATCCCACACCGTGACGAGGCGCGAGTAGTTGAAGGAGAACACGATCATCGAGATGATCGGCACGTACAGAAACACCAGCCCGAGCACCAGCATCGCCCGCGAGAACAGGCCGCGCGTCGTCATCGCGAGGCCTCCAGCTGCCGCCGCTCGACCCGCTGGAACAGCAGGATCGGCACCACCAGCAGCAGCAGGATCAGGATCGCAACCGCGCTCGCCACCGGCCAGTCGCGATTCTCGAAGAACTCATCCGACAGCACCCGTCCGATCATCAGCTGGTCGGTGCGCCCGAGGAGCGTCGGGATCACGTACTCACCCACCGCCGGGATGAACACCAGGAGCGAGCCCGCCGCGATACCGGGGAGCGACTGCGGCAGCGTGACGCGCAGGAAGGCGCGGAACGGGCGCGCGCCCAGATCCGCGGCCGCCTCGAGCAGCGCAACGTCGTGCTTTTCGAGGTTGGCGTACAGCGGCAGGATCATGAACGGCAGGTACGAATAAACGATGCCGATATAGACCGCGAAGTCGGTCTGCAGGAGCGCGAGCGGCTCGTGGATCACGCCGAGGTACAGCAGCACGTTGTTGATGACACCGTTGTTCTTCAGCAGGCCGATCCAGGCGTAGACGCGCAGCAGGAACGAGGTCCAGAACGGCAGCACGATCAGCATCAGCAGCAGCGGCCGGGTGGCGGCGCCGGAGCGGGCGATGGCGTAGGCCATCGGGTAGCCCAATCCTAAGCAGCACAGCGTCGACACCGCCGCCACCTTGAGCGAGTAGAGGTACGAGCTCACGTACAGGGGATCGGTGAACAGGAACGAGTACGCCGACCAGTGCACCTCGAAGTGCGGCGCGCCGTGGTGCCAGCTGAGGAGCGGGGTGTAGGGCGGAATCGCGAGTCGCACCTCGGAGAAGGAGATGCGGAACACGATCAGGAACGGAATGAGGAACAGCACCAGCAGCCACAGCGTGGGAACGCCTGCGATCAGGCGGCGGCCGGCGGCTTGTGAGAAACGCACCATGCCTCGCTACTCGGTCAGCACCACCGGGCTCGAGCCGTGCCACGAGAGCCACACCCGCTCCTCACGGCCGATCGGGCGCTCGGTGCCGCGCAGCACGTTCGGCAGCGTCACCCGCAGCAGGCTCCCGGAATCGATGCGCACCAGGTAGATCGACATGTCGCCCATGTAGGCAATCTCCTTGACCGTGCCCTGAGTGAGGTTCTCGCCCCGCGCCGGGTCCTGACCGGTGAGCGGCTCGCGCGAGATCTGGATCTTCTCCGGGCGGATGGCGGTCCAAACGCGCGCGCCGCGCGCGCCTCCCGGGGCACGCGCCACGCGCACCGTGCAGCCGAGATCGGCGCTCTTGATGCACAGTCCGTCGGCGCCGTTCTCGTACACCTGGCCCTCGAACATATTGACCGAGCCGATGAAGTCGGCGACGAAGCGGTTCGCCGGGGACTCGTAGATGTCCGACGGTGTACCGACCTGCACGATGCGACCCTGGTTCATGACCCCAAGGCGCGTGCCGAGCGTCATCGCCTCCTCCTGGTCGTGCGTCACCACGATGAAGGTCACGCCGAGCCGCTGCTGGATGTTGAGCAGCTCGAACTGGGTGTGCTCGCGCAGCTTCCTGTCGAGCGCGGCGAGCGGCTCATCGAGCAGCAGCAGCTTCGGCCGCTTGACCAGCGCGCGCGCCAGCGCCACGCGCTGGCGCTGGCCGCCCGACAGCTGGTGCGGCTTGCGCACACCAAAGCTGCCCATCTTCACGATCTCGAGCATCTCGCCCACCTGGCGGCGGATCGCATCGCGCCCGAGACGCTCCTGCTCGAGGCCGAAGGCCACGTTCTTCTCGACGCTCATGTGCGGGAACAGCGCGTACGACTGGAACATCATGTTCACCGGGCGCTCGTAGGGCGGCACGCGGTCGAGCTTCTGGCCGTCGATCTCGATGCTGCCGGTGGTCGAGGTCTCGAAGCCGGCCAGCATCCGCAGCAGCGTGGTCTTACCCGAGCCCGAGCCGCCGAGCAGGCAGAAGATCTCGCCCCGGCGGATGTCGAGCGACACATGGTCGACGGCGGTGAAATCACCGAACTTCTTGCTGACGTCGCTGATACGGACGTAGGCGGAGTCGGCGGCGGAGGCCGCGGCGGAGGCCGGCTGGGTGGGTGAGCTCACGGGGTGACGTTACCTTCCGGTCTTGAACCGCGTCCACATGCGGGTGAGGAGGCGCTGATAGTCGGCGGGGCGGGCGCGCTCCGGGATCAGCCGCGCGCGCACCGCGGCCGGCGGGTACACGCCCGGATCGTTGACCACGGCGGGGTCGAGCGGCTGGATCGAGGGAATGACCGCGTTCGCGTACTTGATGAGGTTGGAGTTGCGGGCGGCGACATCCGGGCGCAGCAGGAAATTGAGGAACAGGTGCGCATTGTGCACGTGCGGAGCGTCGGCCGGGATCGCCATCGTGTCGTAGTTGGAGATCGCCCCCTGCTGCGGGATCGAGTACGCGAGCTCCACGCCCTTGCCGGCCTCCTGTGCCCGATCATGCGCCTGCTTGACGTCGCCCGACCAGCCCATCACCAGGCAGATGTCGCCGTTGGCGAGGTTGTCGATGTAGCGCGAGGAGTCCACGTAGCGCACGTACGGGCGGATGGCCTTGAGCGCGGCTTCCGCGACCCTGAGATCCTCGAGCGAGTTGCTCATCGGCTTGCGACCGAGGTAGAGCAGCACCGTGCCGACCACTTCCGAGGGCGCATCGAGGATCGAGATGCCGCAGTCCTTGAAGCGCGACACCACCGTCGGATCGAACAACATGCGCCAGCTGTCGAGCGGCGCGTTCGGCATGCGCGCATGGATGGCCGCGACGTTGTAGCCCACGCCCGAGGTGATCCACATGTAGTCGATGCTGTACTGGTTACCGGGGTCGTACAGTGCCTCGGCGCGCGCCACGTCCGGGTCGACGTTCCTGAGGTTCGGCAGCTGCGCCTTGTCGAGCTTCTGGTAGATGTCGGCCTGCAGCTGGCGCTCGAGAAAGGCGCCCGAGGGGGCGACGATGTCGTAGTTGGTGTGCCCGGTGAGGAGCTTGGTCTCGAGGATCTCGTTGGAGTCGAACACATCGTAGTTGACGCGGATGCCGTACTCCTTCTCGAAGTCGGCGATCACGCTCGGCTGGATGTAGTCCGACCAGTTGTAGACGTTGAGGACCTTCTCGGATTCGGTGGCGCGCACGCCCGGCGCCTCGCGCTGCGAGCACGCGGCCACGGCGGCCAGCACCGCCGCGCAGCTTGCACCCAGGGCCCGGAGTCGCAGAGCGCTGCTCACTCACTCATTCTTATATATCGGTCGGCCTGCGCAAAGGGCCGCAGCACTCTTATCAAACGTTCAACAGCAGATGCTCACGCTCCCAGGAGCTGATGACCTGCAGGAATACCTCGTACTCGGCTTCCTTGACGATGGTGAAGGCCTCGATGAACGGCTCGCCGAGGAGCTTGACCAGCGGCTCGCAGGCGCGCAGCTCGCGCAGCGCCTCATCGAGCGAGCGCGGCAGGCCGAACGGCAGGTCGTGGGCGCTGCCGACGATCGGATCCGAGGGCTGGAGGCCCTCGATCATCCCGAGATAGCCGCAGGCGAGCGAGGCGGCAATGGCGATGTAAGGGTTGGCGTCGGCTCCGCCGACCCGGTTCTCGACACGTCGCGCCTGCGCATCCGACATCGGCACGCGCAGCCCCGCGGTGCGGTTGTCGTAGCCCCAGTGGACGTTGATGGGCGAGGACAGGTAGCGCGTCAGGCGTCGGTAAGAGTTCACGTTGGCGCAGAACAGCGCCATGGCCGCGGGCATGTAACGCTGCAGTCCGCCGATGTGGTTGAAGAACAGCGGCGACGGCGTGCCGTCGGGGTTGCTGAAGATGTTCTTGCGCGTCTTCACGTCCACCACGCTCTGGTGGATATGCATGGCGCTGCCGGGCTCCTTAGCGTGCGGCTTGGCCATGAAGGTGGCGTACATCTTGTGGCGCAGCGCCGCCTCGCGCGCCGTGCGCTTGAAGAGAAACACCTGGTCGGCCAGATCCATCGGCTGGCCATGGATCAGGTTGATCTCCATCTGCGCCGGGCCGTCCTCGTGGATCAGGGTGTCGATCTCGATGTCCTGGTCCTCGCAGAACTGGTAGATGTCATCGAACAGCGGGTCGAACTCGTTGACCGCGGCGATGCTGTAGGACTGGCGGCCGGGCTCAGCACGGCCCGAACGCCCGACCGGGGGCTTGAGCGGGTAGTCCGCGTCCTTGTTCTGCTCGACCAGGTAGAACTCGAGCTCGGGTGCCACCACCGGATCCCAGCCGCGTTGCGCGTACAGTTCGAGGATGTTGCGCAGCACGTGGCGCGGGGCCATCGACACACGGCGGCCGTCGGAATAAAAGCAGTCGTGGATCACCTGCGCGGTGGGCTCCGCAGCCCACGGCACCCGGCGCACGGTCTTGGGGTCCGCCTTGAGGATGATGTCGATCTCCGCCGGGCTCATGGCGTCGCCGGTCTCCGGCGGATAGTCGCCGGTGACGGTCTGCAGAAACACGCTCTCCGGCAGACGCATGCCGCCGTCCTCGGCGAATTTCTCCGCGGGCATGATCTTGCCGCGGGCGATCCCGGCCATGTCGGGAATGATCGCCTCGACCTCGGAGATACCGTGATCGCGGAAGAACTGGCGGATCTCGCTCACCATAGGCGCGCCTTTCACTTCAGTCGGTTGCGCCCGGCCGCCGCCTGCCCGAAGGCGGCGAACAGCGAGCGCGAAAATGGATTAGCCATTACCTGCCACTCGGGGTGCCATTGCACGGCGAGCGCGAAGCTGCGCGCCGCACGTACCCGGAACGCCTCGATGAGGCCGTCGGGAGCGCGCGCCTCGACGGCGAGCGCCCCACCTAAGCGGTCGATCCCCTGGCTGTGGAGCGAGTTCACCGTGACGCGCTCGCTCGCGGCCAGCGAGCGCAGCACTCCCCCGGGCTCGAGCGTTACATCGTGTGCCGGCCCGTACTGCACCTCGAGCGGCTGGCTGTCGTCGTCGCGGTGATCGAGATGCCCGGGCACCTCGTGCAGCTTCTGGTGCAGGGTGCCACCGAAGGCCACGTTCATCTCCTGGAATCCGCGGCAGATGCCGAGCACCGGAACCCCCGACTCGACCGCCTTGCGGATGAGCGGCAGCGTGGTCGCGTCACGCGCCGCATCGTGCAGCGTCCCCGGCGCGCTCGGCGGGCCGTCGTAGTGGTGCGGCTCGACGTTGGACGGGCTGCCGGTAAAGAGCAGCCCGTCGAGCCGCTCGAGCAGCTCCCCGAAGCCGAGCTCCTCGGCGAGCGCGGGGATCAGGACAGGCGCCGCGCCCGCCCCATCGATCACCGCCCGGGCGTATTTCTCCCCCACCATGTGATAGGGGTGATGCCCGACGATGCGTCGGTCGGCAGGGATACCAATGAGTGGGCGGGCGGATGCCATGGCGGCTTGGTAGCGGCAGGCGTTTAATATTCTAAACAAACCCCGCCAGCGCAGTCTCCGGAAAACAGGCTTATTAGACCACAGCCGCAGCCCGGAAGCCTCTGCTTGCCAGGCGCTGGCCAAGTGCGGTAGAGGCCAAAGCATGGGCATAAGCCCCGGGTGTTTGACATTAGCCGGCTGCGGCACCGGTTGCCCGGGGCGCCCGGGGCTCGCTATCCTCCGCCCCCGCGCCCCTGCCGCACGTCAAAATATCTTAAACACACAGGAGTCCTTCGCCCGATGGCACGTCTCGCCTACGTCGACTCCTACTACGCGGCATCTGCGCAGCCGGCGCCCGCGCGGCGCGCCGTGGAGGGCGCGATCGACTGCGACGTCTGCGTGGTGGGCGGCGGGATCGCCGGCTGCTCCGCAGCGCTGCACCTGGCCGAGCGGGGCCTGTCCGTGGTGCTGCTCGAGCAGCACCGCATCGGCTGGGGCGGCTCCGGCCGCAGCGGCGGGCAGGCGCTGTTCGGAGTCGCAGCGGGCCAGGCGAAGCTCAGACGCCTGGTGGGCGCTGCGGACGCGCGCGCCATATGGGACATCTCGGTCGAGGCGCTCACGCTGCTGCGCTCATTGATCGAGCGCTTCCGCATCGACTGTGACTGGGTGAACGGCTACCTGCTCACCGCCGTCAAGCCGCGGCACGAGCGCGAGCTGCGGGCCGAGGTCGAGGAGCTGCACGAGACTTACGGCTACAGCAGCGTGCGCTACCTGGCCCGCGAAGCGCTGGAGGATGAGCTCGCGACCTCGCGCTACGGCGGCGCGCTCCACGACAGCAACAGCGGGCACCTGCACCCGCTCAACTACACGCTGGGGCTGGCCGCGGCAGCCGAGAGTCTCGGCGTGCGTATCTTCGAAGACACCCGCGCGGTCAGCTTCTCCGCGGCCGCCGCCTCGCGGCTGCGCGTCGCCACGCCGCGCGGCGAGGTGCGCGCCAGGCAGCTGGTGCTGTGCGGCAACGTGTATCTCGGCGACACCGCCCCGCAGCTGGCGCAGAAGATCATGGGGGTTGCGACCTACATCGTCGCCACCGAGCCGCTCGGCGAGGCGCGCGCGCGCGAGCTCATCGCGAGCAACGCCGCGGTGTGCGACATGAACTGGGTGCTCGATTATTTCCGCCGCTCGGCCGACCATCGGCTGCTGTTCGGCGGGCGCGTCAACTACTCGGGCCTGAGGTCCTTCGATGCGCCGACAGCCACACGCGCGCGCATGCTGTGCGTCTTCCCGCAGCTCAAGGACCTGCGCATCGACTACGCCTGGGGAGGCGAGGTCGACATCACCCTGAATCGTGCGCCGCATTTCGGCCGACTCGCGCCCAACGTGTACTTCCTGCAGGGCTTCTCCGGCCACGGCATCACACTCACCGGCATCGCCGGCAAGCTGGTCGCGGAAGCGATCGCCGGCACCGCTGGTCGCTTCGACGTGTTCGCTCGTATCCCGCACGCCAACTTTCCGGGCGGCGCGGCGCTGCGCCGACCGGCGCTGGTGCTCGCCATGCTCTATTACCGGCTCAAGGATCTGTTGTGATGCGCGCGGCACACGGGGCCGGGTAGCATCGCCGCGATGTCGCACGATCCGCAGTTCTACCGCCACCTCATCCTGTGGCCGTGGCTGGCGTGGGCGCTCATCTGGCTGATTGCCGCATCCGGCACCAAGCGGACGCAGCGCCGCGAGCCCCTCAGCTCCCGTCTCGGCTACGTGGCTGTAGGCGTCATCGGCGGACTGCTGATCGCCTCGCGCGAGCTGCCATGGGCGCCGCTCATGAACCTGCGCCTCTGGTCACGCTCTCAGCTCCCTTACTGGATCGGACTCGCGCTGCTCTACGGCGGCCTCGCCTTCGCCGTGTGGGCGCGAGTGCACCTGGGCCGCAACTGGAGCGGCACGGTCACCGTCAAGGAGGCACACGAGCTGATCCGCACCGGTCCTTACGGTTACGTGCGCCACCCGATTTACACCGGCATCCTCGCCGGCGTACTCGGCACCGCGATCTGCTCCGGCACGCTGCGCGCCGCGCTCGGATTCGTGATCATCACCGCCGCGCTGCTCGTCAAATCGCGCACCGAGGAGCGCTTCATGCGCGAGACCTTCCCCGGTCAGTACGAGAAGTACCGCGACGAGGTCCCGGCCCTCATTCCGTTCACAAAGTCTGGGCGGCCTGCTTCGCGCTGAGCGTCGCCCGCGGAACGAGCCTCACGCCTCGCTCATCCCCGGAGAATCCTGCTCGTCGCCCCCCCCCCCCAGCGATTGGGAACATCGCAGCGCGATTCATGCCAGTCGCACGCTGTGCAGCAACTCCTGGAATCTCGCGTCGCTGCGCAATGCGTCGAGTCGGGGGTCAGCCTTGAGGTATGTCATCCACCCTGAGCGCTCCTCGTAGGCTTTGGACAGATACTCAAGAGCCTGGTCTTTCCAGCCCAGCCCAGCGCAGACAAGCGCGAGATCGTATGCCGGTACATAGTCGTGCTTCCCTCTGGCACTCAGCTCCTCATAGATTGCCCGCGCGTCCGCAGCCTTGCCGGAACGCCCATAGAGGTGGCCTAGTCCAGCCGCTGCGTACGTAACGCGACCGGACATCTTGACGGCTAGCTGGAACTCCTCGACCGCACGGTCAATCTGTCCCTGTTGCTCATAGGCCAGGCCGAGGAAATATGCGGGAACAAACGAATTGGGATGCAATTCGTTTGTTTTCCAACACTGCTCGATCGCTTGCGCGTATTGTCGGGAGAATTGATAGTGCCACGCCAGGTGTGCGTTGGTTATGAGATCGAGCGGATCGAGCTCCAGGCAGCGCCTGCTTGCTCGGAGAGATTCCTCAGTACGGCCGAGAGCGGTAAGAAAATGCGAGTACCAGTGGTGACACACGGCGTAGTTGGGGTTCAGCTCAAAGGCGTGTTTGAATTGGGCTTCGGCCCTCTCCCAGTCCCATTCGTAGTGCGTCGTGCGATAAGCCAGGCTGGTGTGAGCCTCAACTAAGCGGCTATCGAGCTCCAGCGCCTTGGTTGCTGCTTGTTGTGCTTGTGCCATGGCCTCGAGTGGCGGAACTGTTCCATTTTCCCAGGACCCTAAGGTCACGTAGCAATCTGCGAGCCCGGCGTGTGCCCGGGCGTAATTGGGCTCCTGGTCGATCGCTTGTTTGAAGTACTCGATGGCTTTTGCAATGCCTTGAGGCCGCTGCGCCCAATAGAATCGACCCCTGAGATACAAATTGTAGGTTTCAAGGCTGGCTGGCCCTTCGGAAGGAAGGGCGTCTTTGGCGAGCAGCTTGACCTTGAGCCGCTTGACGATAGCCAACGTAATCTCATCCTGGATCTTGAATACATCCGCCATCTCACGGTCGTAGCGCTCGGACCAGAGCTGAAAGCCGTTACGGACGTCGACCAGCTGTGCCGTTACACGCACACGGTTCGCCACCCGCCGCACACTCCCTTCCAGAATGTGCGCCACCTGCAGCCGTCGGGCGATCTCCTGCAGATCGGTCGCCCGTCCCTTGAAATAAAACGAGGAGGTGCGCGCCGCGACGTGTAGCTCCTCAATCCCGGTCAGCGCGGTGAGAATTTCCTCCGCCAGCCCGTCGCTGAAGTACTCGTTCTCCGGGTCCCCGCCGATATTGGCAAAGGGCATGACGGCGAGCGACTTCTCCGGCAGGCTGCCCGGCCAGGTCGCCGATTTCGACACTCCCGCCCCGCTCACCCCGTCGGCACTCTCCAGCATGCGCCGCACGCGATCGACGAACTCCTGCAACGCCTCGCCCCGTGATGCCTAGGTCCACTGCACCTCCCGGAACCGATCGGGGACGCGGGCATCCGCCTCACCGGTCTCGTCGATGGCAATCGGTAGCAGAAACGGTCGATCGCTCGCGATGTGATAGGAGCGGTCGACAGCCAGCTTCCACTCGAAGCGGAAATAGCCTTCCGCGCGCGTGCGCGTATGCGCCGAGATCAGTGCCACGAACAGCGCGCAGCCGCGGATCTTTCCACGGATCATCGCATCCCAGGCGTCCCCGCCGCGAAGCTCGCTCTGGTCGAGCCACACCTCAATTCCGGCGGCCCGCAGTACCTCGGCGATGCGTTGAGCCGCCGCCAGATCTTCGGACGCGTAGCTTAGGAAGACGGCCTTGGACTCTCCGGGCACGTTGCACTCCGGGATGTCTCGCGACGTCAGCTTATCCGATCGCTGACCAGACTGTCAGTTCGCCGCCCTCTACAATGCCTCGGCAATCTGCACCGCGTTGAGCGCTGCGCCCTTCAGCAGCTGATCCCCGGCCACGAACAGCGCGATCGAGCGCCCCTGCGGGTCGCTGACGTCGCGACGGATGCGGCCGACGAGGATCAGATCCGATCCTGAGGCATCCTGCGGCATGGGAAAGTAGTTGCGCTCGGCGTCGTCGACGAGCTTGACGCCCGGGGCGGCGCCGACCAGTGCGCGCACCTCCTCAGGTGTGATCGGCCGCTCGCACTCGAAGGTGATGGCCACCGAGTGCGCCCGCAGCACCGGCACGCGCACGCAGGTCGCCGACACACGGATCGCCGGGTCACCGAAGATCTTGGCGGTCTCCTGGGCGACCTTGATCTCTTCGTCGTTGTAGCCGGTGGCCGGATCTATCCTGGTGTTGTGGCTGAAGAGATTGAACGCATACGGGTGCGGCAGCACGCGCGGGGTGTAGCTGCGGCCCTCGAGATAGGCGCGGGTCGACTCGCGCAGCTCTTCCATCGCCGCGGCGCCCGCGCCCGAGGCCGACTGGTAGCTCGAGATGAGCAGCCGCACGATCCGGTTAGCCTGGTGGACGGGCCACAGCGGCGTGATCGAGATGATCGCCGTGCAGTTGGGATTGGCGATGATCCCGCGGTGCTCGCGCGCGGCGAGCGCGTTGATCTCCGGGACCACCAGCGGCACGTCGGGGTCCATGCGGAACGCCGAGGAGTTGTCGATGACGACGGCACCGGCGCGCACCGCGAGCGGCGCAAACTTTTTCGAGATGGCGCCGCCGGCGGAGAACAGCGCCAGGTCGACGCCGGCGAAGCTCGCCTCGGTCAGCTCGCGCACGACGAGCGGCGCGCCGCGGAACTCGAGTGTCTTGCCGGCCGAGCGTGCCGATGCGAGCAGCCGCAGCTCCGCGAGCGGGAAACGCCGCCGCTCGAGGCAGCCGATCATCTCCACTCCCACCGCGCCGGTGGCTCCGACGATCGCCACGACCGGCGGCTTGCGGTGCCCCTGAGAAACCATGCTCACCTCTCCGTTAACCCTCCTGACCGGCTCCACCGTTCCTACCTGAGCGCCGTCGGTCTGTAAAGCGCCGCTACTTCTGCGGCCGGCGCGACGGTCTCAAGCGTGCGCCGGGACGGGCGAACCGTGCGGCGGCGAGGCCTGTGCACGGCGCAGCCGCACCTCGTAGCACAGGTGAATGCGCGGATCGCGCGCGAAGTCCTCGGGCAGCGTCGCGCCCGAGACGTTGCTCACCTCGTAGCGCTCCTTGAGCGGCTCGGCGAGCTTGAAGCGCCGGGCGTTGGTCGAGAACACCAGCAGTCCCCCCGGGGCGAGCAGCCGCGCGCAGGCATCGATGAGCTGCGGGTGATCGCGCTCCAGGTCGAGCACCCCTTCCATGCGTTTTGAGTTGGAGAAGGTGGGTGGCGCCAGGAACACCACATCGAAGCGCCGCGTGTCGCGCGCCGCGTCGGCGAGCCACGTGCGGCAGTCGGCCTGGACAAGCGCGTGGGCCGGATCGGCGAAGCCGTTGAGGCGCAGGTTCTGCTGCGCCCACTCGAGGTAGGTACGCGACAGGTCGACGGAGGTGCTCTCGACCGCCCCGCCCGCTGCCGCATAGACCGTGGCGCTGCCTGTGTAGGCGAACAGGTTGAGAAAGCGCTTGCCATGCGCTGCAAGGCGCAGCCGCGCGCGCGTCATGCGCTGGTCGAGGAACAGCCCGGTGTCGAGGTAGTCCTCGAAGTTGACTCTGAACCTGAGGCCGCCCTCGGCGACGACGTGGAAGCGCTCTCGCTCGTTCACCTTCTCGTACTGCTCGCCGCGCCGCGTGCGGCGCCGCGTGCGCACGCGGATGCGCTCGGACGCAACCCCGGTGACCCCGGGGAGCGTCGCCAGTACCTCGCCGCGCCGCCGCCGCACGGCCTCCGGCTCGATCTCGGCGGGCGCCGCGTACTCCTGCACATACAGCCAGTCCTCCTGGGGCTCCACGGTGCGGTACAGATCGATCGCGAACGCATACTCCGGCATGTCGGCGTCGTACAGCCGGTAGCAGGACACGCCGAAGCGCTGTGCCCAGCCGCGCAGGCGCTTCTGGTTCTTCGCCAGGCGATTGGCGAACATCTTTGCCCCGGCGCTGTCCTTGAGGTGCGCGAGGCCCTTGCCGAGCGTGCCCGGGGCACGCGCGCTCTCGGGTCCGACCTTGATGCGCAGCAGGCGGCACTCGATCGCGCCGTTCCACAGCGTATGCGTGCGATGCGCGCGCAGGCCGAGCTCGACCCCGAGCGCGGGCGCGCCGGTGAGCACGGCGGCGTTCCATCCCGCGAAGCGCTCGCGCAGCACCGCGCCGAGCTCGCGGTACACGGCGCGTGCGCCGGCCTGGTCCTCGAGCCGCACGCCGTAGGGGGGATTCGTGCACACGAGCCCCGCCCGTGCGGGGCTGCGTCCGGCGAGCGGCGCGGCCTCGCTCAGCGGGCCGACTTCGAGCTGCACCTGCCCGGCGATGCCGGCGCACGCGGCGTTGGCGCGTGCGGCGGCGATCGCCTCAGCCGCACGATCGCGGCCGCGCAGCGTGGCCCGGGTCGTCGCGCCGGCTGCGGCGCGTGCGCGCGCCTCGGCCAGCAGGCGCTCCCACAGTTGCCCGTCATGGCCGCGCCAGCCGAGGAAGCCGAAGTAGTCACGGGTGAGGCCGGGCGCGCGATCGAGTGCCATCAGCGCCGCTTCTATCACCAGAGTGCCCGAGCCGCACAGCGGATCGAGGAACTCCGCCCCCTGCGCCGCAAGCTCCGGCCCGTGCGCTGACGGCCGGGCGAGTGCCTCCCACCCGGCGCGCAGCAGCACGCCGGCGGCGACATTCTCCTTGAGCGGGGCTTCACCCGCAGCGCCCCGGTAGCCGCGCCGGTGCAGGCTCTCACCCGAGAGGTCCACGGCCAGCGTGATGCGCGCCCCATTGGCATGCGCATGCACGCGCACGTCCGGGCGCGAAGTGGCCACATCGGGACGCGTGCCGGTCGCCGCGCGCAGCGCGTCCACGATGCCGTCCTTGAGTTTCAGCGCCCCGAAGTGGGTGTGGGTGATCGCGGGGTGACGCCCGGTGAAGTCGCACGCCAGCGTCGCGCCGGGGCTCAGGTGCGCCGTCCAGTCGATGCGCCGTACGGCCGCATCGAACTCTGGCACGTCGCGCGCCTCGAAGTGCGCGACCTCGAGGAACACGCGGTTGGCGAGCCGCGACCACAGACAGGCTCGGTAAGCGCTCTCGAGCGTGCCGGTGAACGCAACGCCGGTCGAGCGCTCGCGCAGCTCCCGTGCGCCGCTTGCAGCCAGCTCGCGCGTCAGCAGATCCGTGAGCCCGCGCGGCGCGCTGGCGAGGAACCTTGAGTCCGGCCCGGTCACGCCCTCAACTGAGATCGATCCAGGTCGACTTGAGCTCGGTGTACTTCTCCAGCGCGTGCAGCGACTTGTCGCGCCCGATACCCGACTGCTTGTAGCCGCCGAAGGGTACGGTGAGATCGTCGGCGTCGTAGCAGTTGACGTACACGGTGCCGGCGCGCAGCGCCCGCGCCACGCGCAGCGCGGTGGTGATGTCGCGAGTCCAGACTGCGGCGGCGAGTCCGTAGATCACGTCGTTGGCGATCGCCACCGCCTCCTCCACCGTCTTGAAGGTGATGGTCGAGAGCACCGGTCCGAAGATCTCCTCGCGCGCGATCGTCATGCGCGGCTCGACGCGGTCGAACACCGTGGGCTCGACGAAGTAGCCGCCGCTGTCCTCGCGCACCCGGTGGCCACCGAAGCGCACGCTGGCGCCGTCGCGCTTGCCGGAATCGATGTAGCCGAGCACGCGCCGCATCTGCGTCTCATCGACGATGGCGCCGAGGCGCGTGGCGGGATCGAGCGGGTCGCCGGGCTGGCGTTTAGCCCCCACCGCCTGCACCTTCTCCAGCACCGCATCGCGGATGCTCTCGTGCACGAGCAGGCGCGAGCCGGCCGAGCACATCTCGCCCTGGTTGGAGAAGATGGCGAACGCGGCCGCCTTGGCTGCGCGCTCGAGATCGGGATAGTCGGCGAGCACGATGTTCGGGGACTTGCCGCCGCACTCGAGCGACACGCGCTTGAGGTTCGACTGCGCGGCGTACTGTAAGACCAGCTTGCCGGTGGCTGTGGAGCCGGTGAAGGCGACGCAATCGACGTCCATGTGGAGCGCGAGCGCCTTGCCGGCGGTCTGGCCGAGCCCCGGCACCACATTGAACACCCCCGGCGGAATGCCCGCCTCGACCGCGAGCTCGGCGACGCGCAGCGCCGTGAGTGGCGACTTCTCGGACGGTTTCAGCACCAGGGAATTGCCGGCGGCCAGCACCGGGGCGAACTTCCAGGCGGCCATGAGCAGCGGGTAGTTCCACGGCACGATCGCGCCGACCACCCCCACGGGTTCGCGCGTGATGAGTGCCAGCGCGTCCGGCCCCGTGGGCGCCACCTGGTCATACACCTTGTCGATCGCCTCGGCGTACCAGCGCACGCAGCGTGCCGCCGCCGGAATGTCGACCTTCAGGCTGTCGTTGATGGGCTTGCCCATGTCGAGCGTCTCGAGGAGCGCGAGCTCGTCGCCGTGCGCCGTGATCGCATCGGCGAAACTCAGCAGCACCTGCTTGCGCTCGGCCGGCGACCGCTGCGACCAGCTGCCGGCGTTGAAGGCGGCGCGCGCCCCGCGCACGGCACGCTCGATGTCCTCCGCATCGCCCGCCGCGACCCGCGCCAGGAGCTTGCCGGTGGCGGGGTTGATGCAATCGAAGGTGGCGCCCGAGGCGGCATCGACGTAACGCCCGTCGATGAAGGCCTGGGTGCGGAAGGTGAGCGCGCGGGCGCGCTCGTGCCAGGAAAGCGGAGCGGGTTGTGCGTTCATGGACGGCGAGTCCTTCAGAAGGTCGGCGGGGTGCAGGCGCTGATGATCTCACACGCCTCGCGCCCGACATTGCGAAAACGGTGCGGCAGCTGGCTGGCGAAATAATAGGCCTCGCCGGGTGACAACACGCGCGTCGCGCCGCCGACCGTGACCTCGATGCGCCCGCGGATCACAATGCCGGCCTCCTCGCCGCGGTGCGCGAGCATCTCCTCGCCGGTCGCGGCCCCCGCGGCATAGCGCTCATGCAGCACGGTCAGCTGCCGTCCGGCGCGTTGTGCCGCCACCAGCCGCAGCGACACGTCCGCATTGCCGAGCTCGACCAGCTCGTCGGCGCCGAAGAAAGCCTGCGGAGCCACGCTCAGGTCCAGCGTGAAGAACTCCGCGAGCGACATCGGTATGCCGTCGAGGACCTTCTTAAGCGAGCTCACCGAGGGGCTTACCCGGTTCTGCTCGATGAGTGAGATCAGCCCGTTGGTGACGCCCGCACGCCGCGCGAGCTCCCGCTGCGACAAGCCGAAGTTGGTACGAACACCGCGCAGCCGCGCACCGACGTCGATACTCATGGTGTTTAGGATATTAGACAAGACGATGGAAAATATCGCCCTGATGGCTTGCTTTGTCCACTTTATTTATCATTCGCCACCCTAACCCATCCCCATCGAGCACCTCCCATGGCACCCCCGAGCGAAGCCCTCGAGCGCACCGATCTGGAAGCCTTCTGGCTGCCGTTCACGGCCAACCGTCAGTTCAAGGCGAAGCCGCGGCTGCTCGCGCGCGCGAGCGGCATGCGCTATTGGACCGAGGATGGTCGCGAGATCCTCGACGCGGTGGCGGGCCTGTGGTGCGTTAACGCCGGTCACGGACGGCGCGAGATCGCCACTGCGGTCGCCGCGCAGCTCGAGACCATGGATTACGCGCCGCCCTTCCAGATGGGGCACCCGAATGCATTCAGGCTCGCGAACGAGCTGGTGAAGATCGCCCCCAAGGGGCTCGATCATGTGTTCTTCACCAACTCAGGGTCGGAGTCGGTCGACACGGCGCTCAAGATCGCCCTCGCCTACCACCGCGTGCGCGGCGACAGCTCACGCACGCGGCTCATCGGCCGCGAGCGCGGCTACCACGGCGTCGGCTTCGGCGGGATCTCGGTCGGCGGCATCGCGCCCAACCGCAAGATGTGGTCGAGCGCGCTGCTACCGGGCGTCGACCATCTCCCGCACACGCACGACCTCGCGAAGAACGCCTTCTCGAAGGGGCTCCCGGAGCACGGCGCGCAGCTCGCGGATGAGCTCGAGCGGCTCGTGGCGCTGCACGATGCGTCCACGATCGCCGCGGTGATCGTCGAGCCGATCGCCGGCTCCGCCGGCGTGCTGCTGCCGCCCAAGGGGTACCTGAAGCGCCTGCGCGAGATCTGCGACCGGCACGGAATTCTCCTCATCTTCGACGAAGTGATCACCGGCTTCGGGCGTACCGGCTCGCCGTTCGCCGCCGAGGAGTTCGGCGTGACCCCCGACCTGATCACGCTCGCCAAGGGACTCACCAACGGCTGCGTGCCGATGGGCGCGGTGCTGGTGAGCAAGCCGATCTACGAAGCGTTCATGCAGGGCCCGGACGGCATCGAGCTGTTCCACGGCTACACCTATTCGGCACACCCGGTCGCCTGCGCGGCGGGGCTCGCCACGCTCGGGATCTACCAGCGCGAGGGGCTGCTGACGCGCGCCCGCTCGCTCTCGCCCGACTGGCAGGAAGCGGCGCACAGCCTGCAGGGACTGCCGCAGGTGGTCGACGTGCGCAACTACGGGCTGATCTGCGCGGTGGAGCTCGCGCCGCTCGCCGCTAAGCCGGGAGCGCGGGGGTACGAGGTGTTCCTGAAGTGCTTCGAGCGCGGCATGCTGGTGCGGTTCACGGGCGACACCATCGCGCTGTCGCCGCCACTCATCATCGAGCGGTCACAGATCCAGCAGATTTTCGGCACGCTGCGTGAGGTGCTGCGCGCGCAGTGAGGGAGAATCGGGCGGCCGCCCCACGGGCCGCGGCCGCCCCACTCTAGGCGGCCGAACGCCAGCCGGCGGAGGCTGCTTAAGCGTGCGGCTGCTGACGGCCGCGGAACTGCCGCATCCGCGACAGCACCGTCCAGGCGAGCAGCGCGATCACGAGCGCACTGCCAATCAGCATCTCCATCTCCGACAGACCGAAGCCGCTGTGGCGCGACGCAATGACGGTCACCGTTTCCACCGTACACCTCCAAAGGCCGGCAGGCGCCGGCACAAGCGAGGCCTCAGGGTTTCACCCCGGGGGTGCACGGTGAAGGCGGCCGTCGCGAATCTGCGACGGGGTTCAACGGGGTACGGTGTTATGTCAGCTGCGCGCCTCGAAGATGGCGTAGATCTTGGCGCAGTCCTCCAGCACCTCCCAGGTGCCGCTGAAGCCCGCGGGCACGAGGAACGCATCGCCGGGACCAAAGCTCGAGCGCTCGCCGGAGTCGCTCTCGATCACGACGCGCCCCGCGGTCATCACACACAGCTCGTTCTCCGTGTAGCGCACGCGCCATTTGCCGCGCGTCGCCGCCCAGCGGCCGGCAAAGAACTGCTGCGTGGGATCGGCGTAGTAGTTCCGAACCGACAGCTGCGGGGTGCCCGCGATGAGCCGCTCGGCCGGTGGTGCGGAAACCTCCGGGTCCAGCGGGGAATCGAGCCGCACGATGGAATTGCTCATGAGCGCGCTACTCAGGTACTGGTGCCAGCAAATTCTAGCGCGAAGACGCGCCGCGGACGGCGTTGTCCGCGGCGCGACTTCCATGAGCCCCGCCCGCTGGCGGCTCACTGGCGTACCACCCCGGGGTCGGGCCCGGCACTCGCCACCGCCTGCGCCACCGGCGTCGCAGGCGTAGTGCGCTCGAGCCGCACCATGACGCGGCGATCGAGCGCGTAGGCATCGAGATCGCCCGTAGCGCTGCTCGACTCGCCGCTCCCGTGTGCCTCGACGATCAGCCGCTCGCGCGGCAGCCCGGCGCGCTCGAGGGCGGCCGCGACCGTCTCGGCGCGACGCTCCGAGAGAGCCTCGTTGTAGTCGGGGGCGCCGCGTGGATCGGCATAGCCCGCGACCCGCACCTTCGCCTCCGGCATGGCAGCCGCGAGTGCGCCGAGCTTCAAGAGCGGCGGCAGGTCCTCGACCTTGATGGCCGTGTCGTCGGTGCGGAAGCTCAGGTCCATACCGACCTCATCCGCCGCGGCGACGGTCTGCTCGAGCTGTGCGCCGCGCGAGCGCGACCCCTTGAGCGAGTCGTTGAGCTCCGCGACGCTGGTGGTGAGCCGCGAGCGCTCCGCTTCGCTGTGGCCGAGATCCGCGCTCAGCTCGGTCGAGGTCTGCTTCTGACGCTGCCAGCGATCGCCGAGCAGGCCGCCGCCGGCGGCGCCGATGATCGCACCGATGGGTCCGCCCGCCGCGGCACCGACGGCGAGCCCGCTGACGATACCGATGTCCTCTGCCTTGCCGTTGTCGGGCGGGCTGGCGGCGCCGGCCCAGGCCGGCAGGCCGGCGAGACAGGCCGCGACCGCCACTGCGATTCTCCGCTGCTGGATTTTCCGGGTATACATGTCTGCATCCTCTCGTTTCGTTGGCGCCGGTCAGTTCCGGCACGAGAGCTAGTTCAGCGCGCGAGCCGGCCGGCGCCGTGATGCAAAGGCATACGCAAGGCGGATGCTTTGTGGCAGAAGATGGCGCGCCGGCCCTGAGACCCTCGGGTCAGCCGCCGGGCACGCGCCGCGCGTGCGCGCGTCGCATATACTGCCCACCCCTCCAAGCAAAGAGTCGGCGCCATGCGGCACGCAGCCCACGCGCTCACCCCCCTGATCGCCGCGCTCGCCCTGGCGGGCGCCGCGCCCGCGCCGTGCGCGGATGCGAGCGACGACGGCGTGCTGCGCGCCACGCTCGACAACGGGCTGCGCGTCATCGTGGTGCGCAACACGCTGGCGCCGGTCGTCACCACGTCGGTCAACTACCTGGTCGGCTCCGACGAAGCGCCGCCGGGCTTTCCGGGAATGGCGCACGCCGAGGAGCACATGATGTTCCGCGGCAGCCCCGGCCTCACCGCCGACCAGCTGGCCGATATCGGCAGCGTGCTCGGCGGCGACTTCAACGCCGACACGCGCGAGGATCTCACCCAGTACCTGTTCACCGTTCCCGCCGAGGACCTCGACGTGGCGCTGCACATCGAGGCGCTGCGCATGCGCGGCGCGCTCAATACGGCGCACGAATGGAGCCAGGAGCGCGGCGCGATCGAGCAGGAGGTCGCCCAGGACATCTCCGAGCCGGACTACGTGCTGTACTCGAAGCTGCGCGCGCGCCTGTTTGCGGGTACGCCGTACGCGCACGATGCGCTCGGCACGCGACCGTCGTTCGACAAGACCACGGCGGCCATGCTGCAGAAGTTTCACCGTGCCTGGTACGCGCCGAACAACGCCATCCTGGTGATCGCCGGCGACGTAGAGCCGCAGGCGGCGCTCGCCGAGGTCAGGAGCCTGTTCGGCGACATTGCGCGCCGCCCGCTCCCGCCGCGCCCGGCCGTGCGGCCGCGAGCGATCGTGCCGGCGTCGTTCACGGTCGACACCGATCGGCCGAGCGGCACCTTGATGATCGCGCTGCGCACGCCCGGGCCGCGGGATGAGGATTTCGCGGCTCTCGAGGTGCTGTCGGACGTGCTCAGCAGCCGGCGCTTCGATCTCTACGCGCTCGTGCCGCAGGGCAAGGCAGTGGCGGCGGAATTCGCCCTCGACCCGTTACCTGCGTCGGGGCTCGCCTATGCGGTGCTGTCGTTCACCGCCGGGAGCGAGCCCGAAGCGCTCGAGCACGACGTGCGGGCGATCCTCGCGCGCGTGGCGCACGAGGGCGTGCCGGCGGAGCTGGTGGAGGCCGCGAAGCTCCAGGAACGGAGCGACGCGCAGCTGCAGCGCAACTCGATCAGCGAGCTGGCCGCGGTGTGGTCGGACGCGCTGGCTATTTTCGGGCTCGAGTCCCCCGACGACGACCTCAAGCGCATCGAGCAGGTGACGGTCGCGGACGTCAATCGCGTGGCGCGCAAGTACCTCGACCTCGACCATGCCGTCACCGGCGTGCTGCTGCCGCGCGGTTCGGGACGACCCGTGCCGGGTGGCGGCGGCTTCGGCGGGCATGAAGCGATCTCGCTCGGTGAGGCACACGCGACCGCGCTGCCTGCCTGGGCGGAGAAGGCCCTCGGACGCCTCAGCGTTCCGGCCTCGACCCTGCACCCCGTGGTCAGCACGCTGCCGAACGGCCTCACCCTCATCGTGCAGACCGAGGACGTCAGCGACACCGTGAGCGTGTTCGGTCACATCCGCAATCGCCCCGAGACCGAGGAGCTCGCCGGCGAGGAAGGCGTCAGCCAGGTGCTGGAGCGGCTGTTCCCCTACGGCAGCGAGCAGCTCGACCGCCTCGCCTTCCAGCAGGCACTCGATACCATCGGCGCGCGCGAGCAGGCCGGCGCCGACTTCTCGGTGCAGTCGCTGGCGGAGCACTTCGATCGCGCGCTCGCGCTGCTGGCCGACAACGAGCTGCACCCGGCGCTCCCCGCTCCGGCGCTCGAGGTCATCCGCGGCCAGGTCGCCCAGGGAGTCGCGGCGCGCAATGTGAGCCCGGGGTTTCTCGCGCAGCACTCGCTGCGCGGTGCGCTGTTCCCGGACGGCGATCCGAGCCTGCGCATGTCGACGCCCGAGTCGGTGCGTGCGCTCACCGCCAACGAGGTGCGCGCCTACTACCAGCGGGTGTTCCGTCCCGATCTTGCCACCCTCGTGATCATCGGCAAGGTCACACCCGAGGCCGCCGCTGCGGCGGTGACCCGCTACTTCGGCTCCTGGAGCGCGAGCGGCCCCGCGCCGCCGACCGATCTGCCCGCGGTGCCGCCGAACCGGCCCGACGTCATCTCCGTGCCTAACGTGAGCCGCGTTCAGGACCGCGTGGTGCTGGCGGAGAATCTCGCGCTCACGCGCACCGATCCCGACTACTACCCGCTCGAGCTCGGCAACGCGGTGCTCGGCGGCAGCTTCTATTCCACGCGCCTGAGCGTCGATCTGCGCAAGAACGCAGGCCTCGTGTACAGCGTCGGCTCGCTGCTGCAGGCCGGCCGCACGCGCAGCGTCTACCTGGTGGACTACGCGAGCGATCCGCAGAACGTCGGCAAGGCCGCCGACATGGTGGTGCGGGAGCTGACGGCGATGCAGGAGACGCCGGTCGGCGCGGACGAACTGACGCGCGTCAAGGCGTGCCTGCTGCGGCAGCTGCCGTTGAGCGAGGCCGGCGTCGCGGAGATTGCCCGTGGCCTCCTCGGGCGACGCGAGCTGGGACTGCCGCTCGATGAGCCCTCGGTCGCCGCGCGCCGCTACATCGAGCTCGAGGCCGCGGACGTGCAGGCCGCATTCCGCAAGTGGGTCCGCGCCAACGATCTCGTGCGTGTCAGCGAAGGACCGGCGCCGCAGTAGTGAAGTTCGCCGATCCGATCTCCGGCAAACCAGCCCATCCGGGCCAAGTCCACCAGGAGCCGCATCCTCATCGTCGACGGCGTGGCTCCCTAACAGCTGGCGCGCGGCCAGGTGTTTGATGAAATCGCCAACGGCCCCAGGATCAGTCGTGCGCGCTGTTACAACCTAAGATAGAGACAGCTTTTCATGCGTCCTTGAAGCCGTGCGCGCCCGGGATTGATTAGGCGATTGCGCCCTTCACGTAGTCGGGCGCCCCCCCGCGTCGTCAGTCGTTCCCCTATCCCGATCGGGGTATGGCGCCTGGACCGTCCGGACGGTAGGGTCTGGCGCCTTGTGCGAAGTCCAGGGGATCGATCGCGTACAGCTTGCGGCTGCACTCGTCACTGTATGTATTTCCGCCAACCCATTCCCGCGCGCCCCGCGCGCCAACGGCTGCTCGATGCGGCAGAGCGAGTGGTGGTCGAGTCGGGCGCAACGCACCTGACCCTCGATGCCGTGGCAAAGTCCGCGGGCATCAGCAAGGGTGGACTGTTGTATCACTTTCCCTCCAAGGGAGCGCTGCTCGAGGGCATGCTGGCACGGCATTTCGAGGACGTGGATGCCGAGGTGGCGAAGCGCCTCGCGAGCCGTGGCCGCAAGTCATCGCGCGCCGATATGTTCCGCGAGCGCATACGCGTTCTGCTCGAGCTGCACCCCGGGCGTCCGGCGGTCGGCGCCGCCATGGTGGCCGCGTCCGCAGACAATCCGGAGCACATGGCTCCGTGCCGCGCGCAATACCGCGAGCTGCTCGATGAATTTGCCAAGCTCCCGGGCGGCTTTGAGCGCGCCGCGCTGGTGCTGCTCGCGGTGCAGGGGCTGCTGCTCGCGGAGCTGCTGCACCTCTCGCCCTATACCTCCGGGGAGCGTTCCCGGCTCGCCAAGGCATTGCTGCGGGCCGCCGACCAGTGCGGGAGCACCCAATGAGAATGAAGGCACTGACGCCCGGCGTCGCCCTGCTCGCCGCCGCGCTCGCCGCGGCCTGCGCAGTCGGGCCCGATTTCCATCCGCCGGCCGCGCCCGCCACCGAGCACTACACGCGCGCACCCGAGCCCCGGGGCACGGTCTCGGCGCCGGGCGCGAGCGGTGTCGCCCAGACCTTGAGCACCGAGCGGGACATTCCCGCCGACTGGTGGACGCTGTTTCACTCCAGCGCCCTCGATCAGCTGGTGCGCCAGGCGCTCACCGACAGCCCGACGGTGCAGGCGGCGCGCGCCACGCTGCTCACGGCGGCGGAGACCTACAAGGCGCAGCGCGGCGGGCTGCTGCTGCCCGCCGTAGACGCACAGGGCCAAGCCGCCCGCGAGCGTGAGCCGGGCGCGGTGGTCGGCGAGCCGAACGTGCCGTCTTTCATATTCAACCTGTTCGACGCCTCGGTGGGCGTCACCTACCGGCTCGACCTGTTCGGCGCCTCGCGCCGCCAGGTGGAGGCGCTGCGCGCCGAGGCCGACTATCAGCGCTGGGAGCTCGAGGCGGCTGAGTTGACCCTGGCGGACAACGTCGTCACCACCGCGGTGAATATCGCCTCACTCCACGCGCAGATCGCGGCGCTTACCGACATCATCACCAGCGAGCGCGACCAGCTCAAAGTCGTGCAGCGGCAGTTCGACGTCGGCGCCGCCTCGCGCTCGGATGTGCTCGCGCAACAGACTCAGGTCGCCGACAACGAGGCGCAGCTGCCCGCGCTCGAGAAGCAGCTCGCCCAGGCGCAGCACCGCCTAGCGGTGCTCGCCGGCCGCACGCCCGACGACATCACCGTGCCCGACTTCACGCTCGATCAGCTGACGCTGCCCTCGGAACTGCCGCTCAGCGTGCCGGCGAAACTGGTGCGCCAGCGCCCCGACGTTCAGGCGGCCGAAGCGCTGTTGCACCAGTCGAGCGCGCAGCTCGGCGTGGCGACGGCCAACATGTACCCGCAGCTGAACCTCACCGGCTCGATCGGCTCGGAGACCATCCAGGCGAGCGACCTGTTCAAGACCGGCTCGGCAGCCTGGAACATCGGCGGCTCGCTGACGCAACCGCTGTTCCACGGCGGCCAGCTGCTGGGACTGAAGCGCGCGGCGCGAGCTGATCTCGATCGCGCCACGGCGGTGTACCGCCAGGCGGTGCTGGCGGCGCTGCAGGATGTCGCCGACACCCTGCGGGCGCTCGAGGCCGATGCACGCACGCTGCAGGCGGATCTGATCACCGAGAGCGACGCTCAGGACACGCTCAACATGACCAAGCTGCAATACAAGGTGGGCGGCGTGAGCTACCTCGCGCTGCTGAATGCGGAGCGCGTATACCTGCAGGCGCGGCAGAACCGGGTACAGGCAGAGGCGGCGCGCTACGCCGATACCGCCGCCCTCTTCCAGGCGCTCGGCGGCGGATGGTGGAACCGGCAGGGCAACGACCAGGAGAAGCGGCAGTGAATGAGCTCACAACGAACCAGGGGAGCCTCGCGAGGCGGCGGCTGATCATTGTCGTCGCCGTCGTCGGCGGTCTGCTCGCGCTGCTGGTGGGCTGGCACCTGCTGGTCGGGCACTTCATCGCTCAGGCAATGGCGCACAACTCGCAGCCGCCGCAGACCGTAACCACGACGGTGGTCAGATACTCGGACTGGCAGCCGGAGATAAGCGCGGTCGGCAGCGTGCGCGCCGTCAGGGGCGTGGACATCACGACCGAGGTGACGGGACTGGTGCGCAGCCTCGAGTTCCACTCGGGCGACGACGCCAAGCGCGGCCAGGTGCTGGTGCGCCTCAATGCCGATGCCGACGTAGCCACGCTGCACTCGCTCGAGGCGGCCGCCGAGCTCGCCGCGACCGTGTATGAACGCGACAAGATGCAGTTCGAAGCGCAGGCGATCAGCCAGGCGCAGCTCGATGCGGATGCGGCCGATCTCAAGAACAAGCGCGCGCAGGCCGCCGCGCAGGCCGCGCTGGTGGAGAAGAAGATTCTGCGCGCGCCGTTCGACGGACGACTCGGTATCACCACCGTCAACCCGGGTCAGTACCTCAACACCGGGGACAAGGTCGTCACCCTGCAGGAGCTCGACCCCGTGTACGTCGATTTCCGCCTGCCGCAGGAGCAGCTGGCGCTGGTGCACCCGGGACTGGAGGTGCGCGTGAGCCTCGATGCCTTCCCCGGCGAGAGCTTCCCCGGCAAGATCAATGCCGTCGATCCGCTGGTCGATTCATCGAGCCGCAACTTCCAGGCGGAAGCCACCGTCGCCAACCCGGCGCATAAAGTACTGCCCGGCATGTTCGTGCGCGTCGCGGTGCTTTCGGGCGCGCAGCAGCATCACCTGACGCTGCCGCAGACCTCGATCACCTTCAACCCCTACGGATCGACAGTGTTCCTGGTGCAGAAGGACGCCAAGGGTAAGCGCACGGCGCAACAGACCTTCGTTACCACGGGTCCGACTCGCGGCGATCAGATCGCCGTGCTGACCGGCATTAAGGAGGGCGATGAAGTGGTCACCAGCGGGCAGCTCAAGCTCAAGAACGGCACGCCGCTCGATATCAGCACCCTGGCGCAGCCCTCAGACGCTGCCAATCCCAAACCGCAGGAGCATTGAAGAGGCGCCGCCATGAAATTCACCGACCTGTTCATCGAGCGCCCGGTGCTCTCGGTCGTTGTCAGCCTGCTGATCCTGGTGCTGGGAGCGCGCGCCGTGTTGCAGCTGCCGGTCAGCCAGTACCCGCAGACCGAGAACGCCGTGGTCACGGTCAGTACGACCTACTACGGCGCCGATGCCCAGACCATCGCCGGCTTCATCACCCAGCCGCTGGAGTCCGCCATCGCCCAGGCGCAGGGTATCGACTATCTGTCCTCCAACAGCGTCGCGGGCGTCTCGATCATCACCGCGACGCTGCGTCTGAACTACGACGCCAACCGTGCGATGACCGAGATCAACACCCAGGTGAATTCGGTCCGCAACCAGCTGCCGCCGGCCGCGCAGCAGCCGGTGATCACGGTGCAGGTAGGGCAGCAGATCGATGCCATGTATCTCGGGTACTTCAGCGACACCATCCCGCCCAACAGCACCACCGACTATCTGCTGCGGGTGGTGAAACCCAAGCTCGACTCCCTCGACGGGGTGCAGACCGCCGAGATTCTCGGCGGCCGCACGTTCGCGCTGCGTGCCTGGCTCGACCCGCAGCGCATGGCGGCCCGCGGAGTCTCCGCCGACGATGTCTACACGGCACTCGGCTCCAACAACTACCTCGCCGGCGTCGGCTCGACCAAAGGGCAGATGGTGAGCGTCGACCTGAAGACCAACACCGACGTCAGCTCGCTGGATGAGTTCCGCCACCTGGTGATCAAGCGGCAGAACGGCGCGCTGGTGCGGCTCGAGGACGTCGCCAACGTGGTGCTGGGCGCCGAGAACTACGACTTCAACGTGGCTTTCAGCGGCCAGCGCTCGGTATTCATCGGCATCAAGGTGGCGCCGCGCGCCAACATACTCGAGGTCGCCGCGCGGGTGCGCGCCGCGCTGCCCGATATCGCGGCACAGCTGCCGACCGGCGTGACGCAGAAGCTCGCCTATGACGCGACCAAGTTCGTCACCAGCTCCATCAAGGAAGTCATCAAGACCCTGGTGCAGGCGCTGGTCATCGTCACGGTGGTGATCTTCCTGTTCCTCGGCAGCCCGCGCGCGGTGGTAATACCGGTCGTGGCCATGCCGCTGTCCCTGATCGGCGCCTTCTTCCTCATGCAGGCGCTCGGCTACTCCATCAACCTGCTGACGCTGCTGGCGCTGGTGCTCGCGATCGGACTCGTGGTCGACGACGCCATCATCGTGGTCGAGAACGTCGACCGGCACCTGAAGGAAGGAGCGCCGCCGCTCAAGGCGGCGCTGCAGGCGGCGCGCGAGCTCGGCGGACCGATCATCGCGATGACCGTGGTGCTGGTCGCGGCCTATGTGCCCATTGGCCTTCAGGGCGGGCTCACCGGCGCCCTGTTCACTCAGTTCGCCTTCACGCTGGCCGGAGCCGTAACCGTCTCGGCCGTCATCGCGCTCACCCTCTCGCCGATGATGTGCTCGAAGGTGTTCCGCAGCGACCAGGGGGAGGGCCGCTTCACGCACTTCCTCGACCGCACCTTCAACCGGGTGCGCGATGGCTATTCGCGCACGCTCTCGAGCTGGCTCACGACCTGGCAGGTGGTGATCGTGTTCGGCGCGCTCATCCTGCCCGGCGTCGTGTATCTGTTCATGACCTCGAAGGCCGAGCTCGCGCCGGGGGAGGACCAGGGAATCGTTCTCGAGGCGACCACCGGTCCGCCGGATGCGACGCTCACGCAGATGCAGGCCTACTCGGATGCCGAGTTCAACATCGCGAAGAAGCTGCCCGAATACCAGCAGATGTTCCAGCTGACGGGCGCGCCGACGGTGAATCAGGGCTTCGGCGGCGTGCTGTTCACGTCCTGGGAAGAGCGGCACCGCAACGCCGCCCAACTGCAGATGCTGCTGCAGAACGAGTGGAACAAGATCCCGGGCGCCCGAGTCGCGGCGTTCCAGTTCCCGGCGCTCCCCGGCTCGCAGGGCTTCCCGATCCAGTTCGTCATCACCACCACCGAGCCGATCGAGAACCTCAACGAGGTCGCGACTGCGGTGCTCGACAAGGCGCGCTCGAGCGGCATGTTCTGGTTCATCGACGCGGATCTTAAGCTCGACAAGCCGCAGCAGACCGTCACCGTCGACCGCGACATGGTGAGCGACCTCGGCCTCACGCAGCAGAGCGTCGGCGGCGCACTGGCCGCAGCATTAGGCGGTGGCTACGTGAATTACTTCTCGATCGCCGGCCGCTCCTACAAGGTCATCCCGCAGGTGCTGCAGGTCGATCGCCTGAACCCCGACCAGGTGCTCGACTACTACGTGCACTCCGGCGACGGCTCGCTGATCCCGGCGCGCACCATCGCCAGCCTCAAGACCTCGACCGTGCCCGAGACCATCAGCCACTTCCAGCAGCTCAATGCCGCGACCATCGGCGGAGTGTCGGGGGTGGCCGAGGAGGACGCGCTCAAGTTCCTGCGCGAAACGTTGAAGCAGGTCGCCCCCACGGGCTACAACGCCGACTACTCGGGCGAGTCCCGGCAGTACATGCTGGGTTCGGGCAGCTTCGTGTTCACGCTGCTGTTTGCACTGGTGATCGTCTACCTGGCGCTCGCCGCGCAGTTCGAGAGTTTCCGCGATCCGGCCGTCATCCTGGTGTCGGTACCGATGGCCCTCTTCGGTGCGCTGATCTTCATCAACCTCGGGGTGCTGGGCGTCACGCTCAACATCTACACACAGGTGGGACTGGTCACGCTCCTGGGGCTCGTCAGCAAGCACGGCATCCTCATCGTGCAGTTCGCCAACGAGCTGCAGCGCAGCGGGCACGGCAAGCTGCGCGCCATCGAGGAGGCGGCGGCGGTGCGGCTGCGCCCGATCCTGATGACGACCGCTGCGATGTGCTTCGGCGTCATCCCGCTGGTCATCGCCTCGGGCGCGGGCGCGGCCGGGCGGCGCAACATGGGCCTGGTGCTGTTCACGGGACTGGCGATCGGCACGCTGTTCACGCTGTTCGTCGTGCCGGCGATGTATGTCTTCATCGGCGCCGACCACGGGCACGAAGCGCGCGCCCGGGGGCATCAGCAGGAAGACGGTGCGCTCGAGCCGGCGCCGAGCACCTGAGTGAGGAACCACCCATGATCGACTTGTATTACTGGGGCACGCCCAACGGACTGAAGATCAAGCTGTTCCTGGAGGAGGCGGGGCTCGCCTACCGCATCATTCCGGTCGACATCGGCAAGGGTGAGCAGTTTGCGCCTGAGTTCCTCAGGATCTCGCCCAACAACCGCATCCCGGCGATCGTGGACAACGAACCGAAGGGCGGCGGGGCGCCGCTGTCGGTGTTCGAATCCGGCGCCATTCTTTTATATCTGGCGGAGAAGATCGGGCGCTTCATCCCGGCCGACATCCGCGGCCGTGCCAAGGTACTCGAGTGGCTCTTCTGGCAGGTCGGGGGCTTAGGTCCCATGGCCGGTCAGAACGGGCACTTCACCGCCTACGCGCCGGAGAAGCTGCCGTACGCCATCGAGCGCTATACCAAAGAGACCAATCGTCTCTACGGCGTGCTCAACCGCCAGCTCGAGGGACGCGACTACATCGCTGACCAATACTCGATCGCCGACATGGCCTGCTATCCCTGGATCGTGCCGCACGAGCGCCACGGACAGAATCTCGATGACTTCCCGCACCTGAAGCGCTGGTTCGTGGCGATCCGCGAACGGCCCGCGACGCTGCGCAGCTACGAGGGCGTGGCGCAGTCCTACAGCCGCAAGATCTCGGATGAGGAGCGCAAGGTCCTGTTCGGCCAGACCGCCACCTCGCACCGCGCCTAGAGCCGCGCCGATGGCCGGTGCCGCGCGTACCTCCCGCGCGCTCGAGCTCGCGGTCGAAGGCGGCGTCGAGGTCGCAGCGCTGCTCGAGCTCCCTGCGGCCGCGCGCGCCTGCTACGTGCTGGCGCACAGCGCCGGCGCCGGCATGGAGCATCCGGCCATGCGCGCCGTCGCCACCGGGCTCGCCGACCTCAATATAGCGACGCTGCGCTACCAGTTCCCCTACATGCAGCGCGGCTCACGCCGCCCGGATCCCCCGCCGCTGTGTCACGCGACCGTGCGGGCCGCAGTGGCTGCGGCGG
This sequence comes from uncultured Gammaproteobacteria bacterium, assembly GCA_963804465.1. Taxonomy (GTDB): domain Bacteria; phylum Pseudomonadota; class Gammaproteobacteria; order Steroidobacterales; family Steroidobacteraceae; genus 13-2-20CM-66-19. The sequence continues at coordinate 79,923 of CAWDQL010000006.1, read as the reverse complement.
CCCGGCTCGCCCCGCAGCTGCCGCTCATTGCCGGCGGGCGCTCCTTCGGCGGACGCATGACGTCCCAGGCGCAGGCCCTCGAGCCGCTCGCCGGGGTGCGCGGGCTCGCTTTCCTGAGCTTTCCGCTGCATCCGGCGGGTCAGCCGTCGGACAAGCGCGCGCTGCACCTCTCGAAGGTGTCGATTCCGATGCTGTTCCTCTCGGGCACGCGCGATGCGCTCGCGGAGCGCGCGCTCCTCGAGGCGGTCATCGCGCGCCTCGGAGCACGCGCCACATTGAGCCTCGTCGAGGACGCGGACCACTCCCTGCACGTCCCCGCCAGGAGCGGCCGGAGTGACGCACAGGTGCTGGCCGGGGTGTTGGCACGGCTCGCCGCCTGGAGCGACGCGCTATAACATGGGGCCACCGTGCCCAAGCGCGCCCTCGAACGCTACGCAGCCAAGCGCTCCTTCACGCGCACGCCCGAGCCGCCCGCGAAGCTCGCGCGAGAGCGTCACGGGCCGCTGCTGTTCGTAGTCCAGAAACACGCCGCACGCCAGCTCCACTATGACTTCCGCCTCGAGCTCGACGGCGTGCTCAAGTCCTGGGCGGTGCCGAAGGGTCCGTCCCTCGATCCCGACGACAAGCGCATGGCGGTCGAGGTCGAGGACCATCCGTTCGACTACGCCTCCTTCGAGGGAGTGATACCGCCGAAGCAGTACGGCGCCGGCAACGTGATCGTATGGGACTGCGGCGCGTACTCGCCGGATGAGGGCGAGCACTACTCCTTCGCCGACCGCGCCGAGGCCGAGAAGCGCCTGCGCGAGGAGCTCAAGGCGGGCAAGCTCAGCTTCCTGTTGCGCGGTGCCAAGCTCAAAGGCTCCTTCACGCTCGTCAAGACCCGCACCGGCAACCAGTGGCTGCTGATCAAGCACCGCGACCGCTTCGCACGCCCCAACGACGTGCTGGCGCAGCCGGCCTCGGTGCTCTCGGGCCTGTCCCTCGACGAGATCACCCCCGAGAGCACGCCGCAGCGGCTCGAGGCCGCGCTGCTTGCGCCGCACGGCCCGCACGAGGCCATGCCGCGCGACCTGAAGCCGATGCTCGCCGAGAGCGCCGACTCGAGCCGCCCGGACCCGCAGTGGCGTTACGAGCCGAAGCTCGACGGCTATCGCGTGATCGCGTACATCGAGGGGAGCGAGGTGCGCTTACGCTCGCGCCGCGGCCTCGACCTCACCGCGCTGTTCCCCGAGCTGGTCGCGGAGCTCGCCACCCAGGCCGTCGAGCAGATGGTCCTCGACGGCGAGATCGTGGCCCTCGATACCAAAGGCCACCCGTCGTTCAACGCGCTGCAGAACCGCGCCCAGCTCAAGAGCGCGGCCGAGATCGCCGCCGCGCAGCGCGCCAGCCCCGTGGTGCTGGTGTGCTTCGACCTGCTGCACTTTGCCGGCCTCAATCTGCGCACCGCTCCCTACCTCGCCCGTCATCGCTATCTCACACAATGCCTGCTGCCCACGGCCCACGTACAGCTGGTGCACAACTCGGCGAATGCCGCGGAGCTCTATCGCGTCGCGTTGAGCCACGGCTTCGAGGGCATGGTCGCCAAGCGCATCGACAGCACCTACCAGCCGGGCAAGCGCTCGGGAGCATGGCTCAAGATCAAGGCGACGCAATCGGCCGAGTTCGTCATCGGCGGTTATACCCGCGGCAAGGGCGCACGCCAGCCGCTCGGCGCACTGCTGCTCGGTTACTACGAGGGCAAGGCGCTGCGCTACGCCGGGCACGTGGGCTCGGGGCTCGACGATGCGGTCATCGCGCAGCTCAAGCCGCTGTGCGAGAAGCTCGAGCGCAAGGACTCGCCGTTTACCGGTGAGGTGGAGCTGCATCGGCCGACCACCTGGCTGGAGCCGAAACTGGTGGCGGAGGTCACTTACAGCGAGTGGACGCCGGCGGGCTCGCTCCGGGCGCCGGTGTTCGTGCGGCTACGCGAGGACATCGCGCCGCGCAGCGTACGCAAGACCGACGGCCGCCGGGCCGCCGCAGATCCGGCCGCCGGCGCCGGCGCCGCTGCCAGTGGAGCGGTGAGTGCGACGGATGAGGTGGCCGCGATTCTCGCGCAGCTCGACAACCGCGCCAATCGCATCGATCTTCAGGTCGGAGCGGCGCGCATCCGGCTCACCAACCTCGACCGCGTCTACTGGCCCGCGCCCGCCGGCAAGCGCCAGGCCCCGGTGACCAAGCGCGATCTGCTGCGCTACCTCGCCCGCGTCGGGCGCTTCATGCTGCCGCATCTCGCCGACCGGCCGCTCACCATGATCCGCATGCCCGAGGGGATCAACGGCGAGCGTTTCTTCCAGAAGCACTGGGAGCAGTCGCTCCCGGAGTTCGTCGAGACGGTGACGGTGTTCTCCGAGACCAGGGACGACAAGCACCGCTACCTGCTCGCCAACAACCTGCCGACGCTCCTGTGGCTGGGTCAGGTCGGCACGCTCGAGTTCCACATCTGGCACTCGCGCGCACACGTGGGTCCCGACGGCGCCGTCACCGGCAGCGACTACTCGAGCTCGCTCGCATCGCTCGAGGCGTCGATCCTCAATTACCCCGACTACCTGGTATTCGACATCGATCCCTACATCTACTCCGGCAAGGAGGCCAAGGGTGCCGAGCCCGAGCTCAACCGCAAGGGCTTCGCCGTGGGCAAGCGCGTGGCGTTCTGGCTGCGCGCACTCCTCAGGGACATGGGGCTCGAGGCGGTGATCAAGACCTCGGGCAAGACAGGTCTCCATATGTTCGTGCCGATCGAGCGCACGGTCACCTTCGATGAGGCGCGCCACATCTGCGAGCGCATCGGGCGCCACGTGCTGCGCGAGCACCCCAAGGACATCACCATGGACTGGGCCATCGAGAAGCGCACCGGCAAGATCTTCATCGACTACAACATGAACGTGCGCGGCAAGACCCTGAACGTCGCCTACTCCCCGCGAGGGATCCCCGGCACGCCGATTTCCATGCCGCTCACCTGGGAAGAGCTCGAGGCGGCCGAGCCGATGGACTTTACCCTCAATAATGTGCCGGATCGCTTGGAAAAGCGGGGCGACCGGTGGCATGATGTACTTGAGCTAAAACAGAGCCTTACGAAGGCTTTTGGTCTCGACCATGAGAAGTAGCCCGGAACGTCCGGGCCGCGAGGAAGGTGTCAGTATGGCCGCCGCTAGTCGCTCCATCGGATCTCTGACGGTGTCTTTCGGACTGGTCGCCATTCCGGCGAAGGTGTTCACCGCCACCCAGTCCTCGGGCGCCATCTCCTTCAATCTGCTGCACAAGACCTGCGGCTCGCGCCTCAAGCAGCAGTACCTGTGCCAGAAGGAAGGAGTGGTGGTCGAGCGCGACGACATGGTCAAGGGTTACGAGTTCTCCAAAGACCAGTACGTGCGCTTCACGCCGGAAGAGATCAAGTCGATGGAGGAAGTCGGCACCCACGCCGTCGAGATCTCGGAGTTCGTGCCCATCGAGTCGATCGACCCGGTGTACTACGACAAGACCTACTACCTGGCCCCCGACAAGGGAGCCGGCAAGCCCTATGCGCTGCTCGTCGAGGCACTCAAGCAGTCGCGGCGCTGCGGCGTCGGCCGCTGGGCCGCGCGCGGCAAGGGCTATCTGGTCATCCTGCGCCCAATCGGCGACGTGCTCGCCATGCAGCAGCTGCACTACGCGGCCGACGTGCGCCGCGCGAGCGAAATCGAGATCCCGAAGCCCGAAGTGAAGGCGGCGGAGCTCAAGCTCGCCCAGCAGCTGATCGATGCGCAGACGGCGGAGAAATTCGACGCCGACGCCTACAAGGACGAGCTGCGCGGCCGCATCGAGGCGGCGATCCAGAAGAAGGTCGATCAGGGCGAGGAGATCAGCATGGTCGAGCCCGCTCCTCCGGGCGAGGGCAAGGTGATCGATCTCATGGAAGCGCTGCGCGCGAGCCTCGAGAAGAGCGGCAGGACGCGCGAGCAGGCCGAGCGCCTCGGGCCCCGCAAGGCTCCGAAGCGCGTCGAGGAGCCGGCCAAAGTGGTCCGTAAGGCGGCTAAGCGCTAATCTCCGCGGCTGTACCCTCCGGCCCAAGAGATAAAGGATGCCTTCCTACGGTGTGCGGGACGTCGAACGAGTCCTGCGGCTGTCGCCTGCGACCACCCGCGGCCTCATCCGGGCCGGATTCGTCAAGCCGGCGCGCGGCCCGCGCCGCGCGTACCGCTTCTCTTTCCAGGATCTGATCGTGCTGCGCACGGCGCGCGCGCTGCTCGATGCGCGCGTGCCGGCGAAGCGCATCCGCCGCTCGCTCGATCGGCTGCGGCGCGAGCTGCCGGCGGCGATGCCGCTGTCGGGGCTGGCGATCAGCGCGGTGGGCGATCGTGTCGTGGTGCGCGACGGCGAGATGCGCTGGCAGGCGGACAGCGGCCAGTACCTCCTGGGGCTCGACGTGACTCTGGAGAACGGCATGCTGCAGGTCGTCGAGCATCGGGCGGCGGCGCCGGCGACGCCGGCCGCGCCGGCGTCCGAGCCCGAGCGCGACTGGTTCGCCGAGGGGTTGACGCTCGAGAGCACCGACCCGGCGAGCGCGCTCGCCGCGTACCGGCGCGCCGCGCACAACGATCCCAACAACGCCGCGGCCTGGATCAACTGGGGGCGCCTGCTGCACGTGCTGGGCGAGACACTCGAGGCCGAGGCTGTCTACGGTGAGGCGCGCGCGCGCATCGGACCCGATCCGCTGCTGCTCTTCAACCAGGCGGTGCTGCTCGAGGACGTGGGCAAGACCGCCGCCGCGCTCGAGGCCTACCAGGGTGCACTCAGTGCCGACCCCGGACTCGCCGACTGTCACTACAACCTCGCGCGGCTGTACGAATCCCTCGGCAAGCCGCGGCACGCCATCCGGCATCTCGGGGAATACCGGCGCCTGGTGAGCGGCCGTTCCTGAGGCTGCACCGCGGCCGGAACTCCGCCATGAGTTTCTGGGTCGGCACGTCCGGGTATAACTACCCCGAGTGGAAAGGCAGCTTCTACCCGGAAAAACTGCCGGCGGCGAAGATGCTGCCCTACTACGCCGAACGCCTCGCCACCGTCGAGATCAACTACACCTTTTACAGGGTCCCCAACCAGAAGATTCTCGCCGGCTGGGATCGCGAGACGCCGCCCGCCTTCCGCCTGACGCTCAAGGCGCCGAAGCGCATCACCCACATCGCAAGACTCCACGACTGTGCGGACCTGCTGCAATACTTTCTCAAGACCGCCGCCACGCTGGGACCTAAGCTCGGCGCGATCCTCTTTCAGCTACCGCCCTATTTCCGCAAGGATCTCGCGGTACTGGACGAGTTCCTGGCGCTGCTGCCGCCTCACACCTGCGCGGCGTTCGAGTTCCGTCACGCCTCCTGGATGGACGCCGAGGTGTTCGCGCGCCTCAAGGCCGCTGGCCTCGCGCTATGCGTCGCGGACAGCGAGAAGTTCTCGACCCCGGTGGAGATCACCGCGCCCTACGCCTACTTCCGGCTGCGCGATGAGGGCTATACCCCGGAGGACCTGAAGCGCTGGGCCGGGGTCATCCGCGAGCACACCGGCGACTGCAGCGATGTGTTCGTCTACTTCAAGCACGAGGAAGCCGGCAAGGGCCCGGAGTTTGCCAGGATGCTGCTCGAGGCACTCGGAGCCGACAGCGGCTGAAAAGCTTGCGGGCGGGTGCGTCCGGGAGCAACCCACGCAGCTGCGCCCGCGCGGCAGCGTTGCCGGGATCGCACGGGCACTGCCTGCGGCCATGGCCGTGAATCCCGCCGGAGCGCGACGCGCCGCCGCCGCCCGCCTGCGGGCGCCGCCCGTCAGGCCGTCCAGATATCGGCGAATACGCGCGCGAAGTTGGCGCCCACCACTTTTTCCACGACGCCCGGCGGATAGCCGCGCTTCAGCAGCGCATCGGCGATGATCTCAATGCGCCGCGGTGTGTTGAGGCCGACGACGTACGGCGGGCGATCCTCCTCCGGAGCCGCGAGCCCCGCGGTGCGGCGCTCCTCGAGCTCCTTGTTGAGCTCGGCCATACCTTTTTCACTGACATCGAGCGGCAGGATACCGACGTCGCTGCCGATGCCGACGTGATCCTCGCCGGCCACCTTGAGCGCGTGCTCGAGGTGCGCCAGGTAGTCCTCGACGGTCGGCTGCTTCGGCGAAGCCGTCAGATACGGCAGATCGAAGATGCCGACGACACCGCCGCGGTCGGCAAGTGCGCGCAGCTGCTCGTCGCTCTTGTTGCGCGGATGCGCGTGGATGGCGGCACAGCCGGCGTGCGTCATGACCGGCGGCTTCGCCGACAGATCGAGGACGTTGGCGGTGGTGGCGGCGTTCGCATGGCTCAGGTCGATGGCGATACCGAGGCGGTTCATCGCGGCGACTGCGTCGCGCCCGAGCACCGTGAGGCCACCGCCATCGGGTTCCATCACTCCGGCGGCGAACGGCGACTTGCGGTTATACGACAGCTGCATGACACGCACGCCGAGATTGCGGAACAGCTCGAGCGACTCGATCTTCCCCTGCAGCATGTCGGCGCTCTCGAAGGAGAGAATGATGCCGAGCTTGCTCTCGCTCTTGGCGCGTGCGAAATCGGCGGCGACCCTGACCTGGGTGAAGTAAGCCGGGTGCACTTCCATCAGGCGTTGCACCTGGCCGATCTCGGCAACCGTCCTGGCGAAGTCCTCGTTGATCCCGCCGAGCGAGAACTTGATGACGTCGATGCCGCTGCCCCGCACCGCATCGAGCTCGGCGGGCGGCAGCGGCAGCTGGCTCTCCCACGGCGGTGCGGAGTTGCAGTCGAGCACCAGCGCCGTGTGATAGAGCGCGCGCGCGTGCGCGGAGACCGTGGTGCCGGGCGGCGACGGTGCCGGCGACTGCGCTCGTGCCAGCGGCGACAGCGCCGCCGCCGCCGCGGCGCCGGCCAGACTGCGGGAAAATTCTCGCCGGTTCATCGGTGTCCTGCCTTCACTGCCGTGCCCTGCACCTCGAAGTGCGCGCCGCGCACGAGCTTGGCTACGCCGATGAAGGCGCGCGCGGGATGTGGTCCGTGGAAATAGCCGGTGTAGATGCCGTTGAAGGTGTCGTACAGCCCGAGATCCGTGCAGTACACCGTGACCGAGACGAGATCATCCATGGTGAAGCCCGCGCGCTCGAGCGTGCGTTTGACGGCATCCATCACCAGGCGCGCCTCCGCGTCCGCACCGGTCGCGGCGTTGCCGGTCGTGGGATCGATGCCGAGATGCCCGGCGACGTACAGCGTGTCGCCGCTGCGCACGGCATCGCTGAAGGGCAGCTTGGCACCGTTCGGCCCCACAGGGTGGTCGATATAGGCGCGGTCGGGAGCGGCTTGCGCAGCGAGCGCGCCGGGCGCGGCGGCGCACGCGAGTGACAGAGCGCCGACGAGCAGCGCGCGCGGCATCCTCATCGGCAGGGCTAAGAACATGGGGATCCTCTGCGGGACGGCAGCACGGCGGGTGGCGCGACTGCACTGAACAGGTCGGCGACGCAAGCGGCCCCCTCGAGCTCGAGGAGCGCGCGCTTGATGGGCAGGCCGCCGCCGAAGCCGGTCAACGAGCCGTCGGCGCCTATGACCCGGTGGCAGGGCACGATGATCGGCAGTGGATTAGCGCCGTTCGCAGCTCCGACCGCGCGCGCGGCGCTGCGCAGAGAACGCGCGAGCTCGCCGTACGAGATCGTCTCGCCGTAGGGAATCGCGCGTAGCGCCTGCCACACCGCGAGCTGAAAGGCAGTGCCGCGGGGGGACAGCGGCACGCTGAACTCGCGACGTGCGCCGCTGAAGTATTCTGCGAGCTGCCCGATGACGGTGGCGAAAGGTGCAGCGTCGCGGCGCCATTCCGCAGCCGGTTGCAGCGGGTCGGCACCTCCCTGGAAGTGTATGCGCGTCAACGCCTGGCGGTCGCCGGCGAGCAGCAACGGCCCGACCGGACTCGCCGTCTCGCACCAGTACGTGACCGCCATGGATGGCTATGTTACGCCGTCAGGCGTTCTGCTTCGCCATCGCCCGCGCGAACGCCGGCCGCGACACCACGCGCTTGACGTAGTCGTCGATCACCGGCGATGGCGGCAGCAGCGGGCTCTTGGCGAACAGCGCGAACGAGGTCGCGTACAGCACGTCCGCAGCCGAGAAGCGCTCGCCGGCGAGATACCCTGTCTGCGAGAGGCGCGCGATCACCACCGGCATCGCCTCCTCCACCGCCACCCACCCGGCGGTGCCGCGCGGCACCTCCCAGTTCATGAACTTCGACATGAACGCGGGCTCGAGCACGCCGGCGTAGTAGGCGAGCCAGCTGAGGTACGCGCCGCGCTCGGGTTCGCCGACCGTGGGACCGATGCGGTTCTTCGGGAACTTGTCGGTCAGGTAGAGCGCGATCGCCGCGGACTCGAACACCACGACGCCGTCGTCGGCGATCGCCGGCACCTTGCCGTGCGGATGCGGGTTGGCGGGATCGGGTGCACCGCCGTCGCGGGTGCGGGTGGTGACGGGGTGGACCGTATAGGGCGCCTCCAGCTCCTCGAGGAGAAAGATTAAGCGTGTCGAGCGGGTGTTGGGGCGGTGATAGAGCGTGATCATGGCGGCACTCCGGCGGGCGGATACCGCCATCCTAAGCAAAAAAGCGCTACTCGGTCCTGCGCGGCTCGGGATACAGTGCGGCGCGCGTTCCGCACTGTACGCGACCCTTTGCCGCGCAGCGCCAATCCAGCGCCCCTCAGCGCAGTGACTTCAACAGCGCGAGCGTTGCCTCGCGCAGTTTCCCGATCGCATCGTCGATGCGGTTGACCGCGGTCTCATCGTCCTTGCCGAGGCCTTCCCAGTTCTCTCCCCAGACCTTCTCCAGCTCCGTGGCCTGTGCCGGCACCGCCCCCGGCACCAGCGCCGCAAGGTCGCGAATCTCGAGCACGTCGGTCCAGCCGCTGCGTGGGCTGCCGCCGCGGGAGTCGCGGTCGTATTGCGCCAGGAACGCGACGCGCTCGAGATCGGCAGCGCGCATCAGCACCTCGAAGGCCGCGGTGCGCGTGTTGCGGTTGTGCTCGGTGCGCTCGTTGCGCCAGGTGTTGTAGCCCAGGCTGCTGAGCGCCACAATGAGGCTGATGATCGCCACCGCGTTGCTGCGCAGCTGCTCGCCGATCGATCTCATAGGGCAAGCATGATACGCCCGCCGGGCGCGCGCTGGATCCGCGCCCGCGCGCGACGGACAATGCGCCCATGAAGCGCGCCGCCACCACGACCCGCAGCAAGACCGCCCACGGTGTGCGCGCCACGCGGCGCCGCATGACGTTGGGCGGGTGCAGCTCCCCGGCCTGCTACCTGCACGAGCTCGAGCCCGGGGCGCCACCCGCCGGCGGCGAGGTGCGGATCAAGCGCATCTATGAGCCTGCCGACGCCGTCGACGGCTACCGGGCGCTGATCGACCGGCTCTGGCCGCGCGGCATCAGCCGCCGGCGCGCCGCGCTCGACGCCTGGCTCACCGAGCTCGCTCCGAGCAACGCGCTGCGCATCTGGTACGGGCACGACCCGAAGCGCTGGACGGAATTCGGCCGCCGCTACCGCACGGAGCTGCGCTCGCAGCGCGCGGCGCTCGATGTCCTGCGCACGCGCGCCACCGCGGGCCGGGTCACGCTCCTCTACGCTTCGCGCGAGCCACGCATCAACCACGCGGTGGTGCTGCGCCAGGTACTGCTCAAGACCGCGGCCCGGCGGCGCCCTTCATCACAGCCTTAACCGTCCCTGAACACGCGGCTCGGGCATCTGGCGCTGTCAGCCGCGCCCGCGCGGCTGCGTTTCCAATAGCAGGGAAAACGGCTGAGGATCGAACCATGCGTAACATAGTCAAACTGCTGATTGCCTTAGGCGCCGCCGCGGTCCTGTCGGGCTGCGTGGTGGCCCCGGTCGGACCGCCCCGGGCGTATGTCGGCGTCGTGGCGCCAGCCCCGGTGGTCGTGGTGCACGGGTACTGGCGCTGAGTGAGAATCTGCCGAGGTGACGGGTGGCGTGTGCCGAGTGCGTGCGGCCCGCTGCGTGAATCCAACCGCCGCCTCCGCTAGTATCGGGCCCTCCGCGACGCACCGCGAGGGCCTGTTTGAGAGTCACGCCGCCGCTGTTGGCACTGCTTACTGCGCTGGCGCTGCTCCCGATCGCGCGGGCCGCAGTTCGCGTTAGCACAGGCCCGACACCGATCTCCGACAGGGCTGCGACCAGCCCGGGGGAAATCACCATCGTCAACGAGCGGCTCGCCTTTGCGCTGGCCGTCCGCGCCCACCCCTCTCTCTTTCTTCTCTTCTTTTTTCTTTTTTTTTTTTTTTCTCTTTTTTTTTTTTTTTTTTTATTTTTTTTTTAATATTTTTTTTTTTTATTTTAATATATATAAATATATAGATATTCTCTAGAAAAGTAATAGTAGGTGAGAGTGGAACGTGCGCGACTTCGGCGACGCGCAGATTAACATCTAACACTGGAGGGGGCGCCAGAACGAGAGCGCAACCGGTGGCAACGCCGGCGGCACAGCGCGACATGTGTAGGGTTACACGTGGCGCGCGGCGGCTACTATTAAAGGTAACGGGGGTCGAGGGACTCAAGGGAACGCGATGTGCGCTCGCGAGCGGCTAGACGACGACTGGACGGTGAGTGCACGACTCGTACTTCGATCACGTCGGCTTCGGGTCACATGTCAACTCCACCCTGCCCGCGGGCGCCAGCACCAGCTTCGACACCTGGCTGCAGGTCTGACCGAGCGGCGATCTGGCGCCGGGCTGCGCGCCGAGATGCGCGCCAACACTTGCCGGCCGCACATCTCCAGGGCGCCGTCACAGCGCGCGACGGTGGGGCGCTCGCGCAACCAGTGGGAACGTCGAACAACAGGGCAAGCCGTACACCTAGGTACTGAGTCACGACGGACACTCGAGCTGACACTGCCCGCGGGCAGCTACACGCTGTACACCACGCGCGCGAGCAGCGCGCAGGCACCGGCCAGCCTCGAGCTCACAGCCGGCGCGCAAATTACGCGCGACTACAGCAACCTCGCGGGGCCCACACACCTCATATCACAGTGACCGACGCGCACACCTCCCAACCACTCGAGCAGCCGACATCAACGAGGACAGCAGTCGCAGGACGAAACCACGGCCGCCAACCTACTCACCGAGCTCAACCAGCAGGGGCACCGCGCTGACACTCGCACCCAAACTTACGTGTACCGCGTCACGTGGGGCGGCCGCTACCTCGCCCACGCGCAACGCACAGCGACGAGAACACCCCCCGCAAGACAACACCTAATCCGGCTCACACCATAATTCGATCCACCCGCGCACAACTGGCACACGGCCGACACGCATCACACGCCGAACAGGCGGAGGCAGTGACACCCCCGCATATCTGTCGCACTCGCAGCTCGCCGCCGGACACGACCTGTCGTACAACAGCGACACTATTCCGCGCAATCACCCGGCCCACAATCGCCGACGCCGCCGGCGACAACCCGCATCTACGCGCCCACCCGGGCCACTACACGCTACCCTGCTCCCGCACCAACACTGCGACGACACCTCCCCGGGCGCACAACCACAACGAGGGCCGCAAACACGACCCAGGCGAAACACCATACATCACATACGCTACATACCCCGGCGCCGCGTGCGCCGGCGAACAACCCACACTCACGAACAAACCGCCCGCACACGCCAAGCGCACACCCCTGGACTGACGCCGACATCACACACCTCGCCGCCCGCACCACACACACACGTCTCGCACACGCGTCCCGGCGCACCGCACACCACGACCCCGCGCCCCAAACCTCGCCACGCAGTACACACCCGCTAACCCGGCGCCACCCCCCCGCACGCCGGGCCGACAGCGATCCGGTGTGGGTGGATGCAATCGACTATCGCTAAGGTCCTCGCCGTGCAGCCCTCCACATCGCTCCGCTCGGCCCAGATACGCATCGTGGTGCTGCTGTTCTTCGGCTACGCGTCCTGCTACTACTGTCGCGCCGACCTCTCAGTGGCGACTCCGCTGCTGGCCGACGAGCTCGCCCGGCACGGCTTCAGCCATGACACGGCGCTGGTGCGCATCGGCACGATCACCTCGCTCGGCATAATCGCGTACGCGATCGGCAAGCTGTTTCTCACCGGCCTCGGCGACTACTGGGGCGGACGGCGTAACTTCCTCATCGGCGTGGGCGGCGCGATGGTTTTTACGCTGCTGTTCGCCGCCGCCGGCGCGCTGCCGCTGTTCACGCTCGCCTGGATCGGCAACCGCCTCACACAGTCGGTCGGCTGGGCGGGCCTGATCAAGGTCTCGTCGAAATGGTTCAACTACTCCTCCTACGGCACCATCGTCGCGATCTTGAGCATCAGCTATCTGATCGGCGATGCCGCCGCACGCCAGCAGATGAGCGTGCTGATCGCACACGGCTACGGGTGGCGCGCGCTGTTCGTGTTCGCAGCCATCGTCGCCGGCGTGGCGTTGCTCGCCAACTTCCTGTGGCTGCGCGAGTCGCGCCTCGAGGAAGGCTACGCGGAAGCCGAGCCCAACCCGCTCAACCTGTTCGCCGCCACGGAATCGCGACCGGCAAGCATTGCCGCCCTGCTCCGACCGCTGATGCGCAGCCGCGCGTTTCTCATTGTTTGCCTGCTGTCGTTCGGCTGCACGATAATCCGCGAGACGTTCAACACCTGGACGCCGGTCTACCTGCGCGATTATCTGGGCTACAGCGTGAGCGATTCCGCCGGCAACAGCGCGATCTTCCCCGCCGCGGGCGCGGTGTCGGTGCTTGTCGCGGGCTGGCTGAGCGATCGCTTGGGCCTCAACGGGCGCTCGCTGCTGATGTTTCTCGGTCTGGGAGCGAGCGCCGCGGCGCTGCTGGCGCTCACCGCCATCCCATCCGGCCACAGCACATCGGCGTTGCCGATTGTGCTGATCGGCGTGGTCGCCTTCGCGCTGCTCGGTCCCTACTCCTATCTGGGCGGCGCCTTCGCGCTCGACTTCGGCGGCAAGCAGGCGAGCGCCGCCTCCTCCGGAATCATCGACGGTATCGGCTACCTGGGCGGTGTGCTCGCCGGCGACAGCATGGCACGGCTCGCCGTGTCACTCGGCTGGCGTGGCGTGTTCGTGACGCTCGCGGCGGTGAGCGCTGCCGCGGCGGTGTGCGCCGGCTACCTGCACCTGCTGAATGCCCGCGCTGCACGCTCCACGGTGAAGGGCGCGGCGGTGGCGAAGGCGCATGCCTAGCACGGCGCTCGCAGCGGCCGTCTCCTCGACCCCGGAAATGCTCACCGTCCGGTGGCCGGGGGGCGAGGTGAGCGAGTTTGCGAGCCTGTGGCTGCGCGACAACCTGCGCGAGGACCGCGATCCTCACAGCGGCCAGCGTCTGGTCGACATCGCCGATCTCCCGGCACGGCCGCGTATCCGCGCGGCGCGCGCCACCGACGGCCGCGTGCTCATCGAGTGGGAGGACGAAGCGCGGGGCGCGAGCTTCGAGCTCGAGTGGCTCGCGGCGCAGGCCGCGGGGGGCGAGTGGCAGTCCCCGGAGCGCAAGCCGCGCCTGTGGCTCGAGGGTGCGCGCCTCGACGCGCAGCGCGATTTCGCCTGGCTGGACTCCAGCGCCGCGCGCGGCGATGCTCGCTCACGCCTCGAGTGGCTCACCAGGCTGCTCCAGGACGGCATCGCCTTCCTGCGCGCGGTGCCGTGCGAGCCGCAGGCGATACTCGCCTCGGTGGCGTGCGTCGGCCGCGTGGCGGAGACCAACTACGGGCAGGTGTTCGACGTGCGCTCGGTAGCGCAGCCGGAGAATCTCGCGTATTCGGACCTCGGCCTCGGCCTGCACACCGACAACCCCTACCGCGAGCCGGTGCCGGGCTTTCAGGCTCTGCATGCGCTCGTCACGTCTGCCGAAGGCGGTGACAGTCTGTTCGCCGACGGCCTGGCGCTCGCCGCGCACCTGCGCGAGATCGCGCCCGATGCCTTCGCCCTCCTCGCCACCACCGCGGTACCGTTCCACTACCGTTCGGGGGATGCGGAGCTCTATGCGGAGCGGCCGCTGATCCAGCTGTCGTGCGCAGGCCAGGTGACCGCGGTGCACTACAACAACCGCTCGATCGCTCCTCTCAGACTGGCCCCGAGTGAGGCCCCGGCGTACTACGCAGCCTACCGGCGCTTCGCAGCGCTGCTGCGCGAGCCGCGTTTCCAGCTGCGCCTGAGGCTCGCCGACGGGGATCTCGTGGTGTTCGACAATCAGCGCACACTCCATGGCCGCACCGCCTTCACGTCCGCGAAGTACGCGCGGCACCTGCAGGGCTGCTACCTGACGCGCGACAGCGTCTACAGCGAGGCGGGCCTGCTGCGGCGCAAGCTGGCGGCAACGCGGTGAAAATCGGCGACGAAGTCCTCGCGCTCTACGGCGCGCGCGGCGCCGGCGCCTACTTCGGTGAGCGCGTGACGATGACCGAGCATGGGCTGCAGGCCGCGTGGTTCGCAGGCAATGAGAATGCACCCGAGACGCTGATCATCGCAGCGCTGCTGCACGACGTAGGTCACCTGCTGGAGGCGGTGCCGGACGACCTCGCCGACTGGACCACGGATGCGCGTCACGAGGAGATCGGGGCGCGCTGGCTGGCGCGACGTTTCGCACCCGAGATCTGCGAGCCGGTGAGGCTGCACGTACCGGCAAAACGCTACCTGTGTGCCACGGACACGCGCTACTTCAAGCAGTTGAGCGACGCCTCGGTGCATACGCTGAAGCTCCAGGGCGGCCCCATGTCGGCGGAGGAGACGCGGCGCTTCGAGAGCGAACGCTACTTCCGCGAGGCGGTACGGGTGCGGCTGTGGGACGATCAGGGGAAGGTGGCGGGACTGAAGACGCCACCGCTCGAAGCCTATCTCGGAATGCTCGAGGCCGCGGTGCGCATACACAAAGAGTGAGCCATGGACCTAGCGCTGGACAAGATCGCCTACACTCCTTCGACCGGCGCGCGCCGCGTGCACGACACGCCGCTCATCGTCGCCACGCCCGAGAGCCTCAAGGGCTATGGGCTGCTGGTGAAAGAGCCGCAGAGTTTCCCGATCGAAATCGTCACCTGGCCCGCACAGGGCTGGCGGGCGATCGACGCGGGGAGCGGCAACCAGGGCGGGGTGACCGAGGGGCTGTTCGAATTCTGCTGGCAGGGCGAGACGCTGTACGCCCGCAACCACGCGGTCGGCGACAGCTATCTGTTCGGCTGGAGCAACTGGCCGGAGGAAGCGGCGAGCGTCACCGACCGCAGGCGCGAGCGCGCGCTCATCTGGCGCGCCAACTATCATCCCGACGGCGGCCAGCTCTTCCATCCGCTCGACCGACAGAGTTTCGTCGTGCCGCTGGCGCTGCCGGGCGACGATGTTACCCCGGAGTCCTTCGTGACCTTCTGGTGCGACGGCCGGCGCGCGCTGTATCTGCACCCCAGCGTGTGGCACGGAGCGGTCGTGCCGCATGACGATCAAGCGCGCTTCCTCGATCGCCAGGGGCGGGTCCACGCGCGCGTCTCGGTCAACTTCGTCACCGAGTTCGGCTGTTATCTCGGCGCGCCGCTGCGCACGCCGGCTTAGGCGCGCGGCTCGGCGAACAGCTGTACCCAGAAGAGTCCGCGGCGCGAGGCCTGTCCGCTCGCAAAGCCGATGCCCATCTCGGCGAAGCGCGGATCCATGATGTTCTCGCAGTGGTCGGGGCTGTGGAGCCAGCCCTGCACCGCCTCCTCGACCGTGATAGGGCCGTAGGCGATGTTCTCGCCGACCAGCTTCTCGCGATAGCCGACCGCACGCACCCGATCCGCGGGTGACTGCCCCGAGAGGTCCTGGTGCTCGAAGTAGCCGTGCACGGCCATGTCGGTGGCATGACCGAGCGCCACGCTGTCGAGCGTTCCCGAGAGGGTAAGCGGTGGCGCCGGACCGAAGGCCTGGCTTCCGCAGCGTCCGCCGCGGGCGCGCGCCTCGTTGACCAGCTTAAGTGCGCGCGATGCCAGGGCCGGAGAGGCGCTTGCCGTGAGACTGACCTGGGGTGCAGCGCTGCTCGGACGATAGGATGGCGTCGGCGCAGCGGGAGCAACGTGGGTACCCAGGCTAGAGGACGCTCCCGCGCCGGAGGGTGAAGAGGCGAGCACCAGCCAGGTCTCGTTGCCGCGGCGATAGCTGCCCGCGGCGCGCAGCTCCCGGTCGGCGACGGTGCGGCACTGCGAGCGCCGCAGCTGCTGAATGAGCGCCTCGTCCGAGCCGCTGACGTGCAGGCCGCGCGTGGACTGCGCCACATAGCCCGCGAGCTCGGCCGCCGCAGCGAGAGAATGCCCGTCGGCCCATTTCTCGGCCGCTCGATCGAGCTCGATCTGATGCTCGAGCGGTCGCGCGGCCGGGATGATCCCGCCGCAGCCGCCGATCCGCAGCATCTGCACGACCGACAATGAATCGGCACGTGCTGCCGGCGCAGCCAGCAGTGCCGCCAGAAGGGTGGCGAGGCTCCAGGGCGCCCCGGCGTACCAGCGCTTCATCCGATGCTCCCGCGTCAGAAACACTCGCGTTCGCAGCGAGGTTAACCAAAGCAACGCGCCGCTGCTGCGGCGGATGACCACAGAGAAGCGGTACCCGATCACAAATTTGCTACGCTACCGGACCCGCAGGCCAAGGGGAGCGCCCTCGTGAGCACATTTGCCACCGCCCTGACAGTCGCTGCCGCGCTGCTCCTCACCGCGGCGTCCTCCGAAGCGCCGGCGATGACGGCCGCCGACCTCGCGCAGCTCTGCAGCGGCACCGATCACGTGAGCCGCAACGCCTGCCGCATCTATATCCTGGGGGTCACCCAGGGAATGGACGTCGGATTCCACATGGCCGGCGGCCGGAATCGCGCGGGCCGCCCGTGCGTGCCGCGGGGCATCTCCGCGGAAGAGCTGGAGACGACCGTGAAGCAGAAGCTCGCGGCACTCGATGCGACCGCCGGTGCGCGTGATGCCGCGGGATTCATCGCAGACGTATTGCTCAAATCCTTTCCGTGCGCCAAAGCGCCCGCCCAGGGGCAGCCATGAGCGGCCGCGCCTGGATGCGAGTGGCGTTGCCTGCGCTGCTGGTCTCCTCCGTGGCCATCGCCCAGGCGCCCCCGGCGAGCGACGGGCTGTACTTTGCGACCTCGACCACCCAGACCGAGGCCGACGAATACACACGCTACGAGTTGCTCGCTCCGGAGACTGCGAGCTTCAAGATCACCTATGAGGTGACCGCCACCACCGCGGGCGCGCGCTATTTCTACAACCCGATCCGCAAGGGCAGCATCGCGAGCGATGAGAGTGTCTACGACGCAGCGTCCGGGGCGGCGCTGCACTTCGGCGTGGTGAGCGGGAGCGAGGCGCGCACCGATCCGCTCTTGTCCGACGCCGATCCGGCGACCGAATACATCCGCGTGACGCTCGCCCGCCCGGTGCCGCAGAACGGCCAGGCGCGCCTGCTGATCGTCAAAACCTACAAGGATCCGAAGAGCTACCATCTCGATGGCAAGACCCTGGTCTTCGACCGGCCGCTCGGCGTCAGGCGCAACAAGGTGGTGCTGCCCGCCGGCTACGAGGTCACGGGTGTGTCGGTGCCTTCACAGATCCGCACCGAGAAGGACGGCCGGCTCGCGGTCAGCTTCATGCACGCGGGCGCGGGCGAGGCACCGCTCGTGATCCACGCCGTGAAGGACGCGCAGCTCGGGGCGGCCGCGCTGCCGAAGGCTGCGAGCCGCGAGCGCAGCTGGGAGTCGCCGTTCGAGGGAGCGGAAGAGGAGGAGCGGCTCGCGGAGCGAGCGCACCAGGACCGCGAGATCGTCTACTTCCTGCAGCAGCCCGAGACCCATGCCTTCAGCCTGTATCACGATTACACCGAGACACGCGCCGGCATCAACGGTTACGCCAACGTGGTGCGCAGCGGCAGCGTCGCGAGTCATCCGTCGGCGCGCAATCTCGACAGCGGAGAAGAGCTCGCGACGCGCGAGATGAGCGGTGCGGAATTCGCGGCTGCCGGAATCAACGTGGGCGAGCCGGTGGCGGCGGATGCACACGTGGTGGTGATTCCGTTCGCCGCGGTGCGTGCGGGTCAGACGCTGCGCCTGCGCATAGCGGAAACCTACACGGCACCCGTCAGCTACCGGCTCGATGGCGACGAGCTGGTGTTCGATCGCAGCCTCGGACGCCCCCGCAATGCCGTGGTGCTGCCGACCGGCTGGTACTGCACTTTCAGCACCGCTCCCGCGACGTTGAGCCAGCTGCCGGACGGACGGCTGCGGCTCGACTACTGGGACGACCGGCCGGAAGCGGTCGATGTGCTGCTGAAGGCGCGGCGCCGCGCCGCCGGGCGGTAGCGGCGCTTCGAGGCGCTCAGTCTCGAGGCGGGTGGCCGAGGTGTCGGTCGAAGAAATCGACCACGACGCGATACACCTCGCGCGACTCGGGCAGATCCGGGTCGAAGAAAAACGCATGCCACATCCCGTCCCAGACGTGCAGCTCCGCGTCCACGCCGGCATTGGCGAGGGCCGCCTGCGCCTTGAACAGCGAGCTCACCGTGAAATCCCGCGACCCGGCGATGAGGAGCGTCGGAGGAAAGTGGCCGAGCAGCTCCGGTGAGATGACGGGCAGTACCAGGGGATCCGTCGCGGTGGTGTCGCTGAAATAAGGACCACCGCTCCTCGAGCCCCTGTCAGCTCCAGGTGACGGCAGCTCGCCGACCAGCAGCGGCGCGACGTGACTCGAATCCCCGCCGAGTGCGGCGATCGAGCCGCAGAAGGTGCCGATGGCCCCCGGCATCGGGAGCTTCTCTTTCCGAAACCAGGCGATCGCCTCCCCCGCCAGTATGCCGCCCGCTGAACAGCCGTAGATGCCGATGTTCTCGGCACGGTGGTCCTTGAGCAGCTCGCGGTACACCGATGCCACGTCCTCGCTGGCGGCGGGAAACCTGAATTCCGGGGCCATCCGGTAGGCCACCGTCACAACGGTGATTCTCCCCAGGCCCGCGATCGGTATCGACTCCGCGCGGGCGCCGTTGCCCTCGCCCCAGATGAAGCCGCCGCCGTGCAGATTGATCAGCACCCGGTCGCGATTGGCGGGCGCGATCCCCGCCTTGGGAGTGATCACCTGCGTGCGCACGCCGCCGATCACCCGCGCCACGATGTTCACCGGGTAGAGCGCCTCGGCGCGCGCAACGTATGGCGCGTTCTTGCGCTCGTCGTCCTCGCGCATCGCGCGGAAGTCCGGTGGCCCCTGCGGGGCAGTCGGCGGTGCCGCGGCATGCGAGAACGAGGCAATGAACTTCGCACGCGCCTCGGGGCTCATGAAGCGCGAGGCGGGGACAGTGGTTGCGGGGAGGTGCGCGACGCCTTCGGCGTCCACCTGCGGCCGCGCAGCGGAATCGTCCGCTGCGGCGCACATTGCCGTCGGCACTATCCATGCCGCCAGCGCCAGCAGCAGAACCCGACCCCCGCTCATAGTGACAGCAATGCTTCTTGCAGTGTGCATGCAGGAATTATCCTCAGCTGTGCTTCGAGACTACACTAGCCGCGGCGTCGTGACTGAGGAAGGGGAGCATGAACGACCAGATCACGCGGCGGGACTTTCTCGACGGGGTGGCCTGCACCATCGTCGCCGGCATGGCGCCGCGACCGGGGCTCGCGCTCGAAGCCGGTGCGCCCTACCCGCCCGCGCGCACCGGCTACCTCGGCAGCCGCCCGCAGGATTTTGCTATCGCACACAGCGTGCGGGACGGCCAGCGTTACGCGCTGGACTCGAAGCCGGTCACCGAGCGGTACGACTACATCGTGATCGGTTCCGGGATCGGCGGCCTCGCGTCTGCGCACTACCTGCGCCAGGCGCGACCCAGGGCGCGCATCCTGATTCTCGACAATCACGATGAGTTCGGCGGACACGCTCGCCGCAACGAGTTCAACGTCGGCGGCCGCTTGCTGCTCGGCTACGGCGGCAGCGAGTCGCTTGAGGGTGTGCGCAGGCGCTGGTCGCGGGTGGCACGCGACTGCATCGCCAGCATCGGTGTCGACGTCGATCGGCTGGAGCGCGGCTTCAACGTGGGCCTCTACCCCGGGCTCGGACTGTCGTCGGGCCTGTTCTTCCCGCGCGAGACCTATGGCGTCGACCGCCTCGTGACCGGCGATCCGCTGCGCCAGCTCCCCACCGACATCCCGCCTGAGCTGCACCACGGGCGTGCGCCCGCAGAGTTCATCGCCGACTGCCCGGTAGAGCACGAGCAGAAGGCGCGACTGCTCGCACTCTATACCGAGCACCGGGACGTGCTGAGCGGAATGAGCGCGGCGCAAAAGCGGCAGCTGCTCGAGAAGACCTCCTATCACGACTACCTGCAGCGCTACTACGGCCTCGACGATCGCTCGCTCGCGATGTTCGACGGCCGCACGCTCGACCTGTTCGCCTGCAAGGCCACCGCGGTGGCGTCGCTGCTCGCCTGGCAGTGCCAGTACCCGGGCTTTCAGGGTCTCGGCCTGCAGATGTCACGCGAGGGCATCCTCGAGGGCGACCCCTACATTCATCACTTCCCGGACGGCAACGCTACGCTGGCGCGGCTGTTCGTGCGTCAGCTGATCCCGGGCGTTGCGCCCGGCAATACCATGGAGGACGTGATTGGTGCGCGTTTCGACTACACGCGACTCGATGAGCCCGCCAGCAACGTGGGGCTGCGGCTCTCCTCCACGGTGGTAGCGCTCGGTAACCGCGGCCCGGGTGTCGACGTGCTGTACATGCGCGCCGGCGAGCTGACTCGCGCCTCGGCGGCGCACGCCATCTACGCGGGCTACTCGGCGATGCTGCCTTACATCTGCGCCGACCTCGGCGCTGCGCAGCGGCAGGCGGTCGCCGATCAGGTCAAGGGACCGCTGATCTACGTTAACGTTGCACTGCGCAGCTGGCGTTCATGGGTCAACCGCGGCGTGCACTACGTCAACAATCCCGCAGGCTTCTACAGCAACCTGAAGCTCGACTATCCGGTGAGCCTCGGCGACTACCGCTTCCCGACCAATCCCGACGAACCGATGATCCTGCACCTGCTGCATGTGCCGTGGGCCGATGGACCGGTCAAGGATCTGCGCAGCGCGTGGCGCGCCGGGCGGCGCATCGCCTACACGCTGCCGTTCGATGAGTTCGAGTCGCGGGCACGCGACGAGCTGACGCGGATCCTCGGTCCTGGCGGCTTCGACGCGCAGCGCGACATCGCGGCCATCACGGTCAACCGCTGGGGCCACGGCTATGCCTATGACATGGACACGCTGTTCGACGACGAAGCGGCGTCGCAGCGGGAAACGCTGCTGAGCCGCCAGCCGTGGGCACATTCACTTCGCGGGAACCGACGCTGCGTGGATGGCGTACGCGCACTGGGCGATGGACTCGGCGCAGCGCGCGACGCAGGAAATCCTCACTTAGGCTTATAAGGGTAACTGAAGCGGGAGACGGCGCCCTCGGCAGAACGGCTGGTGGGTTACCAGACATTCGCCATCAGCAGCATCGGGGTCGCTGCTGCGCGAGCGGCAGCGACCCCGTGCGGACTCGCATCCGTGCGACTGCGCGGACGACCGGCAGCACGAGGTGTGCGCCGGAGCCCGCGCTCGCCGAACGTATTTACTTATACGTCGCGTTTGTACGGGACAAATAATCGCGGTGCGGCGCAAAATAAACCATGGACCCAAAGGCCGGGCCTGCCAACGGAGCCGCCTTCAAAGCCTCGCGCAACGCCGCATTTACTTTGTCCAGCCCCGCGGAATTGGCGGCGATGTACTCAATCCAAAACATGTCGGGAGACTCGGTGTGGATGGCCTCCTCATCGATCTCGTACTCGACCAGCGTACCGTCCGCCAGCAGCCTTTCGAGCAGCGGCACGACTAGGTTCTTACTGAGTACTTCTACTGCATCGTTTGGCGCATCGGCCTTGAGCTTATAGGAGGAAACGTGAGTGTAAGTGTCCTTGTACGAGCCGCCATGCCAATTGTAAAAGCGACTGACATACACACCGTCCCAGTGCTTGGTTGCGGTCGTCAGCACCGGCGCGACCGAGGATCCGGTTTTGTAGAATTCCTCGAGAACATTGATTAACGCGGCCATCGACATAGCGGACCACCAGCTGTCGTGCGTCGAGCCGTCGGACGTATGAACCAGGTTCGTGTCGTCGCCGTATCCTACGATCGCTCCGCTCGCCAGGTCGTGATCAAGCATCTTTGTGTTGGCCGCATTGTCCTTCTCCATCTCCCCCCATTTCGCCCGCGGAATCGTCCAATTGGACACATAGGTGTACATCCGCGGCTTTTCCTTTACCTCGGGCATTTGCGCGCCCGCCGTTGTAGTTGCAAGGCTGAGTGCCCCCACAACGCACAGCCCCGCAATTGCTCTGCCAACGAACGTCTTCATGGTGACTCTCCCGATTGATTGGTTGTTGCTATGCCGTGTTCTTGGTCTTTGGCTAGTCGGCGCGGCAGTATACGCCGGCACGGGGTCCGACGTGCGCATCAAGGGACGGTTCTCGGGCCATGAACCGACGTTCGTGGATGCCGCCACTTCGCCGGTACGCGGACATGGAATGAGAACAGCCAAGGCGCGCTCGCCCTATAATGCATGGCCGGACAGAACCGTCTGGCTACACAAATATGTTGGGCAGGCATGATGAGCGATGCCCGCGCGCGATCTTTCACCGGGCTCCAATGGAGCGTTCGTAGGAGGGCATTATGAGAAATACGCTCGCCGCACTGTCAGCAACTCTCGCCCTTTGGTGCCTGGGAGCGCTCACGGCTTGGGCCCAATCGGGTGCCCACATGATGGTCACGCCGGATGAGCTCAAGTGGACGGACGTGGCATCGTTGCCTGCTGGAGCGAAACAAGCTGTAATCGAAGGCCCGCTCAACGATGCAGTGCCGGTTACCTTTCGTCTGCGGTTCCCGGCGAATTACGAGGTGCCGGCCCACTGGCATCCGGCGATCGAACACATCACAGTGATCTCCGGCACCTTCAACATGGGTACCGGGGACCAGCTGGATCGATCCAAAACAAGGGCACTACCTGCCGGCAGCGTCGCCATCATGCAGGCGAAGACCAATCACTTCGCTTGGACCAGAGAGGAGACCATCATTCAAATTCACGGCGTGGGGCCTTGGACCATCAACTACGTGAACCCGGCAGACGACCCCAGAAAGAAATAGCGCGTTCCGCCCAACCGCCCGTTCGAGAGGGACGCACCGCGAGCGGCGCGCCCCCCAACGTGAACGCTTGAGCAATTGAAGAGATGCTTGCACGCCCGCTTTCGGGCAATTTAGATGTCGGCTCAAGGTCCAAGCGCGCCCGGCGAGACCGCGTGCGGAGCGATTAGGCGCCGTCTCAAACTCCTCCCGTTGGTGTACCTGTGCGACGAGGCTTCCAGATTGTCCAGAGTCACGCTAACGCAGATCTTGCGGAAGCAATGGCCTGAATGCACCGCTCTGGATCATTCCGTAACCGATCAACAAAGCAGTCGACGTATAGGCGATGCGTGGTACCCATTCCGCAACAAGATCGTCGAATCGATTGATCGCCGCTGTTTCGGCTTCGGAGTAGCGAAACAGCATTTGCGGTAAGGCGCCGCTTGCTTCGCCTGGCGCAATCAGCGCACAGGCGTGCGTATGACCTGGGAAAGACAACTCACACAGCGCCTGCGTGAAGGACCCCCCTGCTTCGATCCGGGGTTTTATCCGCGAAAGTTGCTTTCTTAGTGTTTGGTCTCGAACAGTGCTCAAAGCTATGGGCAGAGCGTCCAGTATCGGCATTCCGGCGTCCAGTAGCAGCGCCAGACTGTCCAAGAAGTCCCGAATATTACGTCGCGCCTGAATCGGACCAAACAACGGCACGGACGAAAGGACTCGACCAAGCGCGTTTCGTAGCGCTCGCGCTGACTGCCAGCGCTGCGAAAAGTCGCCTAGCAGCCACGCAGCGCCTCCCACGGCGATCAAGGGGAGCAGGTACTTCAGCAGGTAGCTTCCCCAAGTCAAAGTACCGGCGACAAGATTCGGCAAGGGTCTTATGAACACCGCGATCACTAACATGACCACCGGTAGCATCATGCGGGACTTCATCACCTTCGTGCGTATCGCCCGTCGCGCGTAATAATCTGAAAGAAGGTGATACGCCCGCGACGGGTTACCGGACGCCGCCGCCACCCGCAATAGGGATGCCTCAATGGACGTGAACAGGCCACCTTTCAGTCCGGCGTCGGCTATACCGAGCGTGATCCACTTGCGCGTCCCGGCCAGACGCGGCCGTTCACGCGGTGGTAGATGAACCAAACGGAGCGCGTTATCGAACGCAAGGCCCGCGTCTTCCATTGTGGCCAGCTGGCTGAACAAATCAGCCCTTACATTAAGCTTCATAGGAGTAAGGGTGCCGCCCAACATAGCCGTCCACGTCTCCTCGCCCATGCACTACCAGGGAAAGAATATATGCCTCCCCGCCAAGCAGACAGTGACGGATGACCGGATACGGGGCCAACTTCCGTGTGAGCGTTCGCGGTAGCCGACAAACACGTGCTTCGGATCATGCAGTGCACCCTTGCGAACGTCGCTACCTGCGTCACGGCGTCGTCACCCACGATTGAGGTGAGTGCGTAGGCTTCCTCGCGGCTCATCGGCACGATCTGCTGGCTGGCTAACCAGTTGACGGTCTGCTCGACCGCGATCTTCATCGCCTGACTCAGATCCTCGTCGTAGCCCATGAAGATCCAGTCGGTGCGGGTCTCCGCCCACGGCCACTCGGTTTTCAGGCCCTTGCGCACGATGGGCTGGATCTCGATCTCCTTGTAGGCACACTCGAGAGCCGTCAGGTTCACTTCACCGTTGCCCTGCCTGCAGTGCGAGTCGCCGGTCCAGATGAGCCCACCGTGCTGAAACACCGGCAGATAGAGAGTTGAGCCCGCCTGCAACTCGTTGAGGTCCATGTTGGAGCCGTTCTTCCAGGGTCGCAGCGTGCTGGTGCGGCCTTGCGCATCATGGATGGGCGGACCGGCCCTGGCCGCCGGCTCGTTCGGATCGACGCCCACGGCGAACGTTCCGGGGAATGGTTTCAGGTCGATCATGATCCCGGGTTTGAACTCGGTCTGCATCTTCGCCAGATCGAGTTCGTGAGCGCACAACTCGTCCGATTCCGACCCAGCAGGCCGACGGTCGGAAACTCCTTGCCCGGAAGGTTGAAGTTGAAAGCATCCGCCTTGGGCACGATCCTGAGGATGCGCACCTCGAGCGTGTCGCCGGGCTCGGCACCGGTGACGTAGATGGGCCCGGTGATCGAGTGCGGGCCGCCGCCGTCGTTCTCCTTGCGGAGATTCACGATCTCGCCCATGTCCACACCGGGCTTTATCTGGCCGAGGGAGTGGGAGATCGTCTCGATGGAGATCGTGTCGCCCGAGTTGACGACCAGCCGCGGCTTCTCGTTCGGGTCGTACCAGCCCCACTGCACGTTCTGCGGAGTTGCCGGCAGCGAGTAATGCTTCGATGTCCCGTCGCGGCCACACCAGGGAGCGAGGCGGAAATTGCAAGCAGCGCGAGCGTCGCAGGCAGCGTGATGGCTGCCTTCATGGGAGCTCCCCGTCGACCCCGGGTCGACCGTTGGCAGCTCCATGCTACGCCGAAGCGCTGCGGTGTTCAGCGGGCCGGGGCCGCGAAGGCCGCCTTGGTCGGCTCGAGGTAGAAGGCGTACTGAGTCAGGCAGCTGCGCAGGAAGCTGCGCGCGTTGTATCCGGCCCGGCGCAGCACCGCACGATGCGTGAGCCACACGACAGCCACGCTGCCGGCAAACAATGTGCGGTGCGCGAAGCGCAGCAGAGCGCGAGTGGTAGCGGACCGGTCGGCGCGCAGTGCGAGCAGCAGCTGCGACTCGAAGCCCACGTGGGCCAGCTCGTCGCAGACCAGAATCCGGCACAGTATCTTCAGGCGCTGACACTCGGTGGCGGCCTCGAGTGCCCGGTAGTAGACCTTGCCGATCAGCTCGGCCACGATAAGCACGTGCAGGTAGAGTTCGAGGCCCGCGAGGCGCCGCAAGCCACGAAAGACCCGGTCAGTCCAGTCACGGCTCTTGAGCGGGATGCCGTGATCCTGCATGAACTCCTGCAGCAATGCCGCGTGCCGCTGCTCCTCGCGGACCAACAGCTCCATGATCCGTGGCAGCGAGGGCATGCCGCATGCCTGTGCGAAGCGCTCGGTGGCGCGCAGCAGCGTCGCTCCTTCCGACTGCTCGCCGAGCTGAAAGGTCGCCATCGAGCCGGCGATGAGCCGGCGCTCCTCAGCGGTCAGGAGATCTCCGAGACCCGACGGTATGTAACGCGGATGCTCAGAGTGGTACGCAAAGTGATTGAGCCAGATCCGCAAGTCCTGTGAAACCATGGCGCTGCCCTCCTCGTCCCTGGACAGAGAGAGTGCCGGCCCATTCGGGAACCCCGGTGGGGGAATTCGGGCGAATTCTGGCAGCGCCTTCGTGGATGCCGGCATACTGAGCCGTGAGCTCCGCCCCCAGTGACAGATCGCTCCCGAAGCAGGCCCGCGTCGTCATCATCGGCGGCGGCATGGCCGGCTGCTCCATCGCCTACCACCTGGCGAAGCTCGGCTGGACGGACGTGCTGCTCCTTGAGCGTGCGCAGCTCACCTCCGGCACGACCTGGCACGCGGCGGGTCTCCTCACCACGCTCCGCGATACCGAAACCCAGACCCGCCTCGCGGCCTACTCGCAGCAGCTCTTCCGGCGTCTCGAGGAGGAAACCGGCCAGGCGACCGGGCTCATCGAGTGCGGGTCGATTCAGCTGGCGCTGACAGCCGACAAAGCCGAGGAGATGCGCCGTGGCTATCGCGCCGCGCAGAGCTGGGGAATCGAATGCGAGGAGATCGACGCGGCCGAGGTGCAGCGGCTGTGGCCGTTGGCGTACGTCGGCGACCTACAGGCCGCGTTCCACTTCCCGCAGGACGGGCGCATCAATCCCACCGATGTCACGCGGGCGCTCGCCAAGGGGGCACGCCAGGCGGGCGTCGCGATCTTCGAGCGATGTCCCGTCACGGCGATCGAGCAGAGTGACGGCCGGGTCACGGCGGTCGACAGTGCGCTGGGACGCATCTCGACCAACATCGTCGTCAATTGCGCCGGCATGTGGGCGCGGCAGGTCGGACTCCTCGCCGGTGTCGATGTGCCGCTGCAGGCCGCCGAGCACTACTACCTCATCACGGAACCCGTGGCCGGCGTGCATCCGAAGCTGCCGATCCTCCGCGACCCGGGTCGCAGCACCTACATCCGCGAAGAAGCCGGCAAGCTCATGGTCGGCATCTTCGAAGACGTGGCGCGCCCCTGGAACGTCGCAGCTGTCCCGGCGGAGTTCGCCTTCGGGGAGATACCGCCGGACTGGGACCGCATGCAGCCATACCTCGAGCGGGCGTGCGAGCGCGTGCCCCTTCTCGCCCAGACGGGTGTCAAGCTCCTCTTCTGTGGTCCCGAGTCGTTCACCGCGGATCACAATTACCTGATGGGCGAAGCCCCGAACCTCAAGGGTTTCTTCGTAGCCGCCGGCTTCAATTCACTGGGAATCCTCTCGGGCGGTGGCGTCGGCTTCGTGATGGCGCACTGGATCGCGAACGGCAATGCGCCGATGGATGTCTGGTCGGTGAACATCCGGCGTACCCACGCCTGGCAGAACAATCCCCGCTACCTTGCCGATCGCGTGGTGGAGACGCTCGGCATCGGCTATCAGGACCACTGGCCGTTCCGGCAGTGGACCACTGCGCGCGGGGTGAAGCGCAGCATCCTTCACGATCGCGTCGCCGCCGCCGGCGCCTGCTTCGGCGAATCGGCGGGTTGGGAGCGCCCCAACTGGTATGCACGGCCCGGACAGCAGCCCGCCTACGACTATGCCTGGGGACGACAAAACTGGTTCGAGAACAATGCCGACGAGCACCGCGCGGTGCGCGAGGCGATCGGCCTCTTCGAGCAGACGTCGTTTGCGAAGATTCTCGTTCAGGGACGCGACGCCGAGCGCGCGCTGAATCGCATCGCCACCGCCGATTGCCACGTCCCGGTCGGCAAGGTGGTGTACACCCAGTTCCTCAACGAGCGCGGCGGGATCGAGGCCGACCTCAGCGTCACGCGGCTCGCGACCGAACAGTTCCTAGTGGTCACGGCAGCCTTCACCGCGACCCACGTGATCGCGTGGCTGCGCGACCATATCGATGCGGACTGCCATTGCGTGGTCACCGATGTCAGCGACGGCTGGTGCATGCTCAACGTCCAGGGCCCACGCTCGCGCGAGCTGTTGTCGGGCATCGCGAGCGGCGACTGGTCGAACGAAGCGTTCCCGTTCGGCACCGCGCGTGAAGTGCAGATCGGCTACCAGCGGGCGCTCGCGATCCGCATCACCTACGTCGGCGAGCTGGGCTGGGAGCTTTACGTACCCGTACCGTTCGCGACCGCCGTCTACGACGCCGTGGTCGCGGCCGGCCAGCCTCTTGGATTGAGGCACTGCGGCTACCATGCGCTCAACTCGCTGCGCATCGAGAAGGCCTATAGGGATTGGTCGCACGACATCGGTCCCGACGACACGCCGCTCGATGCCGGGCTCGCGTTCACCTGCGCCTGGGAGAAGCCCGGGGGCTTCATCGGACGCGAGGCCCTGCTGGCGCAGCGGTCGCAGCCGCGCCGGCGGCGGCTGGTGCAGTTCCTGCTCTCCGATCCCGAACCGATGCTCTACCATAACGAGCCGATACTCCTTAATGGTGCGCGCGTCGGGCTGATCACCTCCGGGATGTTTGCGCACACTCTCGGCGCAGCCGCGGGGCTCGGCTACGTGAGCGACGAGCGCGACGTGTCGGATGAGCTGATCGCCTCAGGGCGCTTCGAGATCCTGATCGGCAAGCGCGCCGTGCCCGCGCGCGCGACGTTGCGGCCGTTCTACGACCCGGGCAGTGTGCGGCCGCGCAGCTAGCCAGATGGCCGCTTCAGGTGCAATGAACCGGATCTTCGGCGCCGCCGGCTTCAAATAGTGACGGCCCTTGCCGGCGCGCGCGGCGATGGCGGAAAAGCAAAAGCTACCGCGGTGGCTGCGAGCGCAATGGCCGTGGAACTCAGATACAGCCAGCGATAGTCGTGATAGGTGTCGAAAATCCAGCCGCCCACGACGGGCCCCAGGGCCATCCCTAAGCTGGACAGCATAATAGCGGCACCGAACACCGTGCCCATGATGCGCTGGTCGAAGTACTCGCGGGCAAGCACCGCGTACAGCGGCATGACGCCGCTGTACGCGGTTCCGAACACGACGCCGAGCAGATAGAACTGGCTCGACTTCTTCAACTTCCCGTCTCCGCCCGGCTCCCTCTAGCTGCGCACCGGGTTCAGTCCTTGGGAGGGCCGCCATGAGGCGGCCCTCTCTGTCTCCAGAGTCCGATGATCCGTCTCGGCGGATACGGAAAATTCCGCGAGTGACATAAGCGAGCGCGCCAGGCGCGGCGGCGCGCCGGCAGACAGGCACACTGTCGAATCGACTATGTCGGTCCGATGACCAAGGTGTGATCTGTGATCCAGGTCGCATTGACGGCCCCTCCGCAAAAAATCCCACGAGGGTACGCTCTCACGTGCACCGGGTTGCGCGTCGCTTGCTGCTTGACCGGTCGCACTTGCCCGCCGTCATCCCCTTGTGGAGGAGGAGATCATCAATGGGTAATCCGTACGATTCCGCCAACGAGCGCACCTCGGTCCTCGGGCCCACGCTGCGTTTCAAGGGCGAGTTGCATGCAGAGGAAGAGTTACTGATCCAGGGACAGATCGAGGGCTCGATCACCCACACTCAACGCGTGACGATCTGCGCGGAGGGTATGGTGAAGGCCAACATCCGCGCCCAGATCATCGCGGTCGAAGGCACGGTGCAGGGAGATCTGCACGCGGAGAAGGCCGTGCAGATCAAGGAGACCGCGGTGCTCAAGGGCAATGTACACGCCCCGAGCGTGAGCATCATCGATGGCGCGCAGTTCAACGGAAACATCAGCATGGACGTCGCCAAGCGCGCGGACAGCCACGCAATTCATTCCGATCATCAATCCCAGCCGGCGCGGGCCCCGAAGCCCGCCGCGGCCGCGAAGTAAACGGGAGTAACATAATGTCTGTGTTCAATAGTCAACCCGAGCGAGTGCCGGCGCCGGAGCGGCGCCCGGTTCAACCCGGCTTTCCACAAGTCACACCGACGAGCGCACCCACGGCCGAGCCGGCGCAGCGCAGGCAGCCTTCGGTGTTGGGCAAGACCCTGGTGTTCAAGGGTGAGTTGTCCGCTGACGAGGACCTGGTGCTTCAGGGTCGCGTGGAAGGGTCGATCCATCACACCCAGAGCCTCACCGTCGGGGTCGACGGCGTCGTGGTGGGCGATATCCACGCGCGCAGCATCCTGATCGAAGGAACCGTCGAGGGTGATCTGCACGGGTTAGTGTCGGTGCTCGTCTCCGCCACCGCGAAGGTGCGTGGCAACATCGTCGCGCCGCGAGTCGGGATCACGGAGGGGGCAAACTTCAACGGCAGCGTCGACATGAGCGGCGCGCAGTCCGCGGCGACCGGACGCACGGCCGCTGCGCTGCAGCCCACGAGCGAGCTCGGCCTCGCCGAACCGTCGGTCGATCGCCTTCTCAGCCGCCCCTGATCGGCGGACACTCGCCGCCGCGCGGATCGAATACCTCCACCCCCTTTACGGGGGGTTGGAGGGTGGTCCCGCCCTACGGTCTGCACGCCTGGCAGGTCTTCTGCGCGCCCCGCACGCAACGATTCTGTACCTTTGTACAACTATCAAGACATCTCGCCCCGCGCGGGTCATTCGGCGGATAATTCGAACTGCAGCCGTTGGTACATTCGCTGAATTTATGATCGCAGCCCACCGCCTGCACACAGGCGGTGCAGGCGTCGGCGATCACGGTCGTGGTCGATTTCGGAATCCCTGACGCGGGATCCGCGGGTGTCTGCGAGACGCCCCGTACCGGGACAACAAGGACAGCTGCCCCCACGACCATTGCAACCAGTAGTGCGGTTCCCGAGGCGGCGTTGAGGTTCTTCATAAGCTCCGGCTCCCCCTTTTTTGACTCGCGTGGTTGCCGCGGAATGTCTCGTCCATTGAAGCGGCGGTCCGAGTATGGGAGGACCGCGGCTGCGTTGCCACAGGTGGCGCAGTGCGCGGTGCAGCATCGGCGCGCGCCCGGGACCGGATAGCGGTATCTTGTGACCGCGCGGGTGCCCGCGGGCGGCCCGTTCGACGAGGAGCCTGGCGGTGAAGAAAATCAAGATCGAGGTGGTCGAACGCGCCGGCTGGTGGCAGGTGAAGGTCTGCGGGTTACGCCATTCGAGATATCGCTCGCAGGCGGCCGCGAGGCATGGCGCGAAGCGGCTCGCAGCACGAGTGCAGCAGCTCAGTGTGCAGGCGCGCAGCAAGGCAGGCCGCATGCAGCTTGGGCAGCGCCTGCGCGTCGCGCACTGCGAGTTGTACTGCATCCGGACGCTGCTGCGAGGGCGGCGCTGACGCCAGCCAATAGCCGCCACTGGCTTGAAAGCGCTCCAGGCCCCGCGCACCCGCACAAGCCTCACGGCCTGCCCACGCTATTGGATCGTCTCGCTGACCACGTTGGATAACAGGCCATAGGCACCGACTGGGGTGTAGGCCTGCACCGCGAAGTACCGTGATTGTGGGCCTCGCACTCTATGTGTTCTTTATCATGTGGGCGCATGTGCGGCTGTTCGGCGGCTCGCCTCTCGGCTGAGCGCCCGCTAGCGTGGTGGCCTCAGTGATAGTCAACGATTTCGACGTCCTCGGGTCCCTCGGGGTCCAACGGAAGGCTCTGCCGTGTCCGGGAGCATTCGCGCCAGCACCTGGTCGTGCAAGATGAATCGATGGTACAGGGCCGCGGCGATATGAAGGGCCACGATCGCGAGGAGCGTGTAAGCCAGGAAAGTATGCACATCGCCTGCTAGAAACCCCGACCTAGACCCGCGTGGCAGCAATGCGGGCAGCGCCAGGCGAGGAAAAAGTGTCACACGCCAGCCCCGCGCGGATGCGGCGGCCCACCCGAGTAACGGCACGATGAGCAGCAGGACGTAGAGCGTCGCATGGCTCACTCGTGCGCCTGCGCGCAGCCAACGAGGCTCGGTTGCGATGTCGCCGGGTGCCGTGTGGCGCACGCGCCAGGAGACTCGCGCAAAGGTGGCGAGGCCTATCAGTGCGCCCACCGTCAAGTGCAGGCTGATTAAACGACCAAGCTTCGTGTGCGGCCCAATATCCGGCATCGCCCATGCGATGCCGAATTGAACGGCTACGAGGAGCGCAACCAGCCAGTGGAGCGCCTTCGCGACAGGGTGATATCGCGCGACAGACGCCCGCGAGTCTTGCGACATAGTCCACTCCATCATGCTGGAGCGCACGTCTTGCGTGGGGGCTCGATCGGCCAGCCGGCGCTCATCGCAGACACCAGAAGCGCACGCCCTGCCCCTCCAGAAACGCCTCCGCGTCACTGCCCTGCAGAATGGCGAAGGTCGCGAGCATCCCAGCCTCGACGCAGCTAGCCGCGGCCACGGTCACCGAGCGTGGTGTGTCGCGGACCGGCCAGCCGGACCTTGGATCGAGGACGTGGCTGTAGCGCACTCCATCCCGCAGCAGGAAGCGGTGCGTATCGCCGCTGGTCGCAAGGCCGCCCCGGCTCAGCTCCAATAACAGACGCGCCTCGCGCTCGGTATCGGGGCGCTCCACGCCTACTTGCCATGGATCTGCGGCAGGAGCGCGATTGGCAGCGAGGTCTCCCCCGAAATTGACCAGCGCGGCTCCTTTGAAGCGCGCGGCGACGAGAGTCAGTACGCGGTCCACCGCGTACTCCTTGCCGATGCCACCGAAGTCGATTTCCATGCCCGCGGGCAGCGTGATGCGGGGGGATTCCCACCGGATCTTCTCGAACCCTATGAGTGGCAGGAGGGCGGTTACTGCGGCGGGCTCCGGTAGGCGATCGGACCCGTCGAACGTCCAGCAGCGACGCAGCACCCCGGAGGTGATGTCGAAGCGTCCCTGTGAAAGCGCGTGGCACTGCGCAGCGTAGTCGAGGAGCGCGGCGGTCTCGCCATCCACCACGACCGCGTTACCCCGGCTACTGTTGATCACGCTGATGATGCTCTCGGGGC
Organism: uncultured Gammaproteobacteria bacterium; assembly: GCA_963804465.1. Lineage (GTDB taxonomy): Bacteria > Pseudomonadota > Gammaproteobacteria > Steroidobacterales > Steroidobacteraceae > 13-2-20CM-66-19. The sequence goes on along the minus strand of CAWDQL010000006.1, from coordinate 46,713 downwards.
GGTAGCGGCTGAACTTGGCCTCAATGCGCCAGGCCTCCTGTGCCGCGACGCGGCCGAGATCGCGGGCCTCAGCCGCGTCCGTTTCCAGCAGCAACTCGCAGGGGCTCGCCATCGCGACGAAGCACACCGCGACGATCCCATTCTCGCGCGGCACGACTTCGAACTCGGGCGCATGAGGAGGCGGCGATGCCCCGCCGGCTGCAGCGCGCCCCGGGCTCATCGTCAGTACTCCAGGTGCCAGCTCAGCTGCACGATGGTCGCCTTGAGATTGGGGTTGAGATCGAGGCCCTGCAGCTCGATGAGGGAGCTCGACTGATCGTTGGGTCTCTGCTCGTACTGCTCGAGGCGCAGGCTCAGCTCGCCGTTGTGGCCGGTAGCGATGCCGAACTTGAGCCCGAAGGTCGTGGCAGAGAAGGCAGCCAGCCGGGGATCTGCGGACATGTAAGTAGGCGCGGCAGCCGTTTCGATCAGATAGAGGTTGTAGAAATCTGCGGCGGACTGATGGTACCAGCGCGTGTGCGGCTCAAGGTACATGCCGGAGCCGAGATCGATCCGCAACCTCGCGTCGACAGTATTCGAACCGATGGCCCAGTTGTCCTTGCTGTGCCGGTACGACAGGTCAAGGACGGTGCGGCCGAGCACCACCTTGTTCACCCAGTACAGGCTCTGCCGCGTGCGGGTATCCGGCCTATTCTCATAACGGTAGCCCGTCGCGGCGCCCGTATCATCGAGCACCGAGATGATCCGGTACGGATCGGTGAGATACCCCTGCGAGTGGTCGAAGGTGTAATTGAGCTCCGTGAGCCAGTTGCGGCGCATGACCTGGGTTACGCCGACGAGTCCGCCGGCGACGTTTTTCGTCTGGCTCGACTCCTTCTCATACAGCGTGTAATCACTGCCCGGTACCGGATTACCGCCGTGCGCATGAATCCGGTCGTACTCCTCGTTCACCCCCGCCGAGAGGGTGGTGTTTTTCTCGTTGAAGTCGTGACTCACTCCGGCGTGCGCCGCCACCGAGTCGAAATCGTGCTCGGTGGATGCATGTCCGCCGTAGGACAGCGTGTTATCGAGGCCGATCGGTTGCGACCAGTCGAGGTCGCCCGCAATGCGCTCCTCTTTGAAATGTGGATCCTGCGGCAAAGCGCCCGGGGCGATCGTGTAGAGGGTGGTCTTGTAGCCGGGCTTGGGTGTGAGGCTGGTGCTCGAGGGGCTCGCAAAGGTCTGCGGCGTGCGCGCCGGGATGGCGCCATTGGGGGTGGCCCCCGAGAGCGAATCGATCGTCAGCGTCCCGTCGAGAACTCGTTGATCACCGAAGTCCTTCTTCAGGCTCACCACGGGCTCGATCGTCTGGACCCGGCCTGCGTTCTCCTTGTAGTAGAGCAGGTCCGTGTCAATCTGCAGGGGCTGCTCGGCAGCATCTTCGGGCGCAGCCTGTGCCCGCGCGGTGCCGTGCAGCAGCGCGCAGCTTGCCGCCATCAGGCCGAGGTGCAGCGGCGATGCCGGCCGCTTCAGTTGCATCCGCAACCCCCGCCACCGAAGCTGCGGCCGCCGCTCGCGGCTTCCTTACTGAAGTAGATGTGATCATCGAAAGCCGCATCGATCGGCTCGGCGTTGAGCGCCATCTCGGGCCGCGCGAGGATTTCGCGCTGCCACGGCTTGACGCCGAGCGACGTACAACCGCACGCGCCCACCATCACGCCCAACAGGATCGCGAGGCGAGCAATACTTTGGATGCGCATAGGTGTGGTCTCATAGAAATCAGTGCGCGAGCACCAGTGCACGGATCTGCTGCATCAGAGCATCGCGGTCGCGCAAGAGGAAGCCCTCGTGCCGCGATTGGACATGACCATTACGGTCGATGAGAAAGCTCGTGGGCATTCCCAGGACGCCGAACTTCTCGGGCAGCAGGCCGTCCGGGTCATAGACGATGCGAAACTTAGCGGGATGCTCGCGCAGGAAGCGGTCGGCATCGGCGCGCTCGCGGTCGACGTTAACGGCAATGACTACCAGCCCGTCATGTCCAAGCTCGCTCTGCAGGTGATTCATCCAGGGAAATGACTCCCGGCACGGGGCACACCAGGAGGCCCAGAAATCCAAATACACCACCTGGCCCTTGAACGCCGTCAGATCGAGAACGTCGTCGGCGCTGGTCGCAATTGCTGGCGGCCACGCGCCAATGAGAAGCATTAGCGCGGCTGCGAGGGCCGTGAGCGAACGTATGCGCCGGGCGCATGCCCGTCGCCCTACTCCGGAGTCTTCCGCCGGCGCGCTAGAATTTCTTGCTGATGCCGACATAAATCCCGTGCGGCATGACGCTCAGAATATACGGTGTGTTCGGATTCCGGTGCATCAGCCACCCGGCCCCGGTACCGAGCGCGTAGCCGGCGAGGACGTCCGATGCCCAATGCGCCTGCACCTTCATGCGCGCGATGCCGTCATAGATGGGCAGCGCCTCGAGCGCATAGGTCAAGGGATGATCCGGCCCATATTCGAGTACGAAGGGCGTGACGATTGAGCTTACCGCGGTCACCTCGCCACTGGGAAAGCTTTCGTTGCCGCTTCCCTTGAACCAGAGATTCGGATCGTTGTTGCTGGCGTTCGGCCGCACCCGCGAGAACGCGTACTTCATGGCGAAGGCGACGATGCCCGAAGCCGCAGAAGCGTCCACCGACTGCCACAGCGTGCGGCCGAGCCGCGTTTCACCGCCCTCCCAAAGCGCGCCGACCACCTCACCACCAATCAGGCCGTACTCGAGCGCTTCCTGGTTACTGCGCTTCCAGATGCCGCTGTCATCATAGGTCCACTCGTGATCGATACCGAACGGACCCCCGCCAGCGAGACATGCGGGCACTCTCGCGAGCAGCAGCAGCGATACGAGCCAGGCGGCGCGCGCCAAGTGCTTGCCGCCAATGCCCCGCAGTATCGCCGCGTGATCTCCCATGGCGAGGGCAGAATAGAAGGCCCACACTTAAGGCAAACTTAAGCGCGTCCGTGCTGGAATCGGCCAGCGGGTGAAGGAACGCGGTCGTGCGAATTCTGCTGGTAGAGGACGATGACATGCTCGGCGAGGCCGTTCGCGACGGACTGCGCCAGGAGAGTTATGTCGTCGATTGGGTACAGGACGGCGGCGCCGCACTCGCGGCTCTCTCGACCGCAGCCTTCAGCGCCCTGGTGCTCGATCTCGGGCTGCCGAGAGGCGACGGGCTCAGTGTACTGCGCTGGCTGCGGCAGAACGGACACACCACGCCGGTCGTCATCGTGACCGCCCGCGATCGCGTCACCGACCGCATCATGGGCCTCGATGCCGGCGCAGACGACTACCTGATCAAGCCGTTTGACATCGATGAGCTCGCTGCGCGGCTGCGCGCTATCACGCGCCGGGTGGAGGGCTGTGCGGAGTCCATACTCACCGTGGGTGACGTGATACTCGACCTGCGCCAGCGCGTAGTCATTCGTCAGGGCGAACCGGCTGCGCTGACTGCCCGCGAGTACGCGGTAGCCGAGCTGCTGATGCGCAAGGCGGGCTGCCTGGTGACGCGCGCCGAGATCGAGGAGGAGCTATATGGATTCGAGGACGATATCGGCAGCAACGCGATCGAGGTCCACATCCACAACCTGCGACGCAAGCTCGGTCCGCACTTCATTACCAACGTCAAAGGACGCGGTTATCGAGTCGACACTGTCCGCTAGATCCGGTGAGCGGCCTTGGTCGCTTCGCCGGCGCATGGCGATCGCCGTGGCGGGCGCGGCCTGCATCGTGTTCCTGATCCTCGGCCTCCTCGTTTATCGCGCCGTGGCCAGCAGCACGGCTGCGCAGTTTGACGACATGCTCCAGCAGCAGGCGGCGCTCGCCCTGCGCTATGCCGATCACGAGTACAACGAAGGCGAGAGCGTGGTACCACGCTCGCTCGCCACGACCGCCCGGGCGATGCCGTTCGACGTCGTCTACCAGATCACCACGCGCGCAAATCAGTTTCTCTACCGTTCGCCGGGCTCACCGCAGACACCGCTCGCGATCGGTAGCGGGCCGGGCTACTCCAACGCGGTGCTCGACGGGCGCTCCTGGCGTGTGTACTCGCTGAGCTCAAGCACCACTCCGCTGGTCATCCATAGCGCCGAGCCGCTCGAGTACCGCGATGCGGCGCTGTCGCGCACGTTACACGCCGTAGCCCTGCCCCTGGTCTTTGCACTGGTGCTGCTGACCTTCTTGATCGGTGTGGTGACGGAGCGTGCCTTCCGGCCAGTGCGCCGCATGGCGACGGAACTCGCCGGGCGCGGCGCCGATGATCTTTCCGCGGTGAACACAGCGGAGATGCCGGTGGAGACGCATGCGCTCGGGGTCGCACTCAACGGCTTGCTGGCGCGGCACGCGGAAGTCCTGGCGCGCGAACGGCGCTTCACCGCCGATGCGGCCCATGAGCTGCGCACGCCGCTCGCCGCACTGCGCGCCCAGGCGCAGGTCGCTGCCCGGGCCACGACGCCCTCCGAGGCACGGCGCGCTCTCGACAAGCTGCAAGCGAACATCGATCGGACCACACACCTGATGAGCCAGCTGCTATCGCTGGCGCGCCTGGAACCCGGATCCTCCTTCAGCGCCGGCCAGTGCACGCAGGCGAGCGTTGTGGTCGATCTGGTCCTGGAGGATTTGGCGCCGGCGGCGCGCGATAAGCACGTCGAGATCACGCTCGAGGGTTGCCTGCAACGACTACCCGGCTCTCCCGAGGTTCTCTACTTGCTGATTCGTAATCTGCTGGAGAACTCCATCCGCCACGTGAGCGAGAGGGGCCAAGTCGGCCTCACGGTGATCGAGCGCGAGCAGCACGCAGTGCTTTCGATCAACGACAACGGCCCTGGGATCCCGAGCGAGGAGCGTTCGCGCGCGTTGGAACGCTTCTACCGGATACCCGGCAGCGCGTCGTCCGGCAGCGGTCTCGGGCTCTCAATCGTCGGCAGGGTTGTGGAGCTCCTGGCTGGCGAGATCGAGCTGTCGGATCCGGCCGTCGGCACGGGCCTCGTGGTTACGGTCCGCTTGCCGTTCACCGAACTGCCGACCCAAGACCAGACAGCCGCATAGCCTGGCTATGCCGCAGCGTCTTCGGCCGCCGTTCCAGCGTCCCAGGCTCATAAGGCCGCGCCGCCGGGTATTGGGGTACGTGGCGCTGCTGGCGGGATTGCTGGTCTGGGTGCAACCCGCTCGAGCGCAAACCGATGAGATACAAGTGTATGACGCCGAGATCACGGCCCCCGGGGAGTTCAATCTGACGTGGCATAACAACTTCACGCCCTCCGGGCGCACGCAGCCTGCGTTCCCGGGCGGGATCGTTCCCAACCACGCGCTCAACGGGGTACCGGAATGGGCCTACGGTGTCACGGACTGGTTTGAAGCCGGCACCTATCTGCCGGTCTACACGGTCACCAACGACGGCCAGCTGCTGTTCGACAGTGTCAAGCTGCGCGCTCTATTTGTCGTACCTGACGCCCACGATCGCACGGTGTTCTACGGCCTGAACTTTGAGCTCAGCTATAACACGCCGCATTGGGAACCCAGCCGCTTCTCTGGAGAGATGCGCCCGATCATCGGCGCGCACCTCGGTCAGTTCGATCTGATCGTCAATCCCATTCTCGATACGAACTTCAACGGCCTCGGCAAACTCGACTTCGCGCCCGCGGCACGCGTCGCGTACAATCTCAGCAAAAAGGTCGCCGTTGCGATCGAGCAGTACGCCGACTTCGGGCCGCTGCAGCACTTCAAATCCGCCGGGGCGCAGTCGCAGACCCTGTTCGGCGTACTGGACTACGGCAGCAGCAGCAACGGCATCGAGTTCGGCGTCGGCAAAGGCCTCACCCGCGCGAGCGATTCCTGCGTGCTCAAGCTCATGCTGATGCACGATCTGTAGAGATCAGTCGCCGGAGAGCGCAAGATTAAGAGGATATAAATATTCGATTGCGGTAGCTGGTTATTCGATTGCTGCAGCTCGTTATCGAAGCGTATATAGATCCGCAAGGCGCATTCGATCGCCACAGGGGAAGTCCGATGCAGAAGATAGGGCCAACGGGCATACGCCGCCTCGCACTCACCATATCGATCCTCGCGCTCGTGATCGCAATTCCGCGGGTGAGCGGCGCGTGGGATGCATCGGACCAGGCGGGAGAGTACGCGATCGGCCACGCGACACTGGTTCTCACGGACTCATCGCGCAATCCTGACGGTTCCACTCCCGTCACGACGGCCGGACGACCGCTCTACCTGCATATCTGGTACCCCACCTCGGCCCACCCGACGCAGACGATCCGCTACACCTGGAACAATCCGGTGTACAACCAGAATCCCGGTGGCGCCGTTTACCCTGGGCTTCCAGATACACCACCACTCACTTTTATGGGGAGTGTCTCGGCGCACGAGGTTGCCGAGAACGCGCCCCTCGCCCGAGGCCGTTTCCCGCTGCTGGTGGCGACTCACGGTCTCGAGGTTTCCGCCCAGAAGAACATGCCCGACACGCTCGAGACGCTGGCGAGCCACGGCTACGTCGTCGCGTCGGTGGAGCACACGGGCGATGACGATGCCTGGTATCAGACTGATTTCATGGAGACGTATGTCGGATTGAACCTAGGTCCGAACCCCAGCATCTACGCCGACACAATCTTTCAGCGCGTCAAGGATGTGAGCTTCGTGATCGGGGCGGTCCTCGCTGGCAAGGCCGATCGCACCGACGTGCCACTGGCCGCGCAGATCGATTCGGAGGAGATCGGAGTGCTCGGCTACTCGCTGGGCGGTCAGACTTCGCTCGCAACCGTCACCGGCATCAGTGCGCAGGGCCTGCCTGCCGATCGCCGCGTCAAGGCCGCCTTCATGGGTGCGGGCAGCAACTACGGCTTGCTGATGAATGCGACCGATTACGCCAACGCGCAAGTACCGTTGATGTTCTTCGCCAACGACACCGGTATCGTCTACAGCAGCTTCAATGCCTTCACCAACAGCCCGAGGAAATATCGCGTCGATATTGCCGGCTGGAATCACCATGTCGGCGGCTATCAGACGAGCTGGTGTCAGGACATCCACAACTCGCTGGTCGCGGTGAACGCCGCGGTGTTCCCGCAGGCATTCATCAATCCTTCGACCCTGAACCCGTCGGACATCGCGAACTTTGTGTTCGATGCGACTTTCTACTGGAGCTATACCGGAGCCTATGAGCTGGGGGTCTACAATTTCTGTGACGGCTCGGTCTTTGACGGTGTGAGCGACGCCCAGCTGCAAGCGGTGTTGTTCGGCAATGCGCAGATTTTGGCGGCGAAGAGCTCGCTCCAGCCCTCCATGCCGCTCGAGCCCGAGCTGCCGATCACCGAGACGACGCGCCTCACCAACGGCTACGCCCTGGCATTCTTCGATGCCGTGCTCAAACACGAGGACCGCGATATGCACGACCTTGATGATCCGCTGGTGCGGGTCGTCAAGGATTGCGAGCACGTGCGGCCACATCCGTTCGATCTCGGCCCGGGCGATCAGATTGCATTCGTGCCCGCCGGCGATTCCTACAGCGTAACAGTCCGCTCCGGTGCGCCATTACTCAGTCCCGGAACGACCCAGCTATCGGTGGCAGGGAATGGGACCGCCATTGTCAGCTATGCCGGATTCTCATTTCCGGTTCCGGGGACCGCGGACCCCGTGACGACACTCTTCGTGAGTGAGGACGGTGCAATCACCTCCCGCACCTCGGGCGACTACACCGGAGTCGATGACAACGGTTCACCCTGGTACATGAGAGGCCAGCTGCTGCTCACCAATCGACTGACGATAGGGGCCCTGATGAAGGACCTCGACAGTACCGCAGTCACCGCCGGCGGGGGCGTATTCGCGACCTACGATACGACGAACCAGCGCGTGATCGTGACCTACCAGGGGATACCGGCCGCCGGCACGACCGCCCCTAATACATTGCAGGTGGTGATCTACGCGAGCGGCGAAATCGACATCACCATCGGAGCGCTCGCCTCCACGGGTCCCAATTACGCCCCCGCGATTCTCGGCACGATCGGCATCGCCTCGGGTCGCACCCGCGCCGATGACTTTCGCAACGTCAGACCGATCGACTTTGCGGCGTTAAAGGGCGGTACGCCGGTGATGCGACCCTTCGGCGATGGCGGCGCGATCTACGAGCAGTACTACCAGGGCGTGAGCGGAGCCTGCCAGCCCGCTGATGACGACTAGCAATTTGTGGGGTCTCACCCGCGCTACTGAGGTCCCTCCTGGTCCCTCGCGGTCAGCTCATGGTGAGACCCGGGCGTGCTTCGAGTGCTTCGCCTCAAGGATCGATGAAGACGCACACCGCCATAGACCGGTGATGTGCCGGGATTCGCTTCGGGTGCACCGCTTCGCCATCTGCCGATGCGACCCTGGGGCATTGGAACAAGCAGGGCGTCATGGCCGAGGAATATCTGTTCTGGGATAACGCTACGCTTATGAAGCAGATCGGTGTTGGCAAGTAACTGACATAAGCAAGGGCATTATGAGTCCGCTTAGATGTTAGATGTTAGGTCCGTGTTAGATTGACATAGATCCAGATAGATCAACCTGCCAAGGGACGCCCGTTGCACTTGGCATCATGAAGCAGGACAGAGTATTGGCCTTCCCGAAAAGCCCCGAAGCACCCACTTGTGTATTCGGTGTGGCTTTACTGTTAGATAGCGGTGGATGAGGGTAGAGCTGCCGCTGCTGGTCGGCGACGCCCACATTCGTGACGTCGCCAGGTACATTCGAGAAATTCAGATGTTTGATTGCTTTAGATAGGTAACTCAACGACTTGCCAAGGGGCGCCCGTTGCGAATTGGCACCACGGAGCAGCACTGAGCAGACCTAACCCCGCAATCGCTCCCGCAAGACCCGAGGCCCCGGTGGTGGCCGGTTGTTGTCCCTATCCCCGATTGATATCGCGCCTCGGCTTTCTTAGGGACCATCTTTGAGCGCGGTGACGAAGAGTTTTCGGGAGCACGGAAGATGCGGATAGGGCTGGCGCGATGTCTTGCCTGCAAGACTCCCGTATGCCTTTGAAGCTCGCGTCCGGCACAGCCCTGCCGACCAAGCTGAGTCGCCATAGCCCGCGCTATCAAGCGACCGGTGTAGCAGCCGTTCTCCTGCGGTTACGCAGGATCGTCTCATTGCGCACGAGGGGGCGGGCCCAGAAGCAAACGCTCAATATGTATCCGAGCGTCACGAACACGCACAGCAGCGCGACTCGCAGGCCAAACCGGTCTCCCAGCAATCCGACGAGCAGCGGCACGACCGCGCCGCCGAGTATGCCGGTGCACAGGATGCCCGACATGGCGCCGTGATACCGGCTCACGGAGTTCAGGCCCAGCGAAAAGACGATGGACCACATGACCGACAGAAAGAATCCCGACATAGGAAAGGCGACGAGCGATGCCTGCGCCGGTCCAAACAAGGCCAGACTCACGGATACAAAGGCCAACAGCGTGAACGCAGCCAGCACCACTTTCGCGTCGAGGAGCTTGAGAAGAACCAGGCCGAGCAGGCAGCCGATGGACATCAATCCCCAGAATGAGCCGACCGCGTGCGCTCCCTCCCGGGTCGGCTCGAAGTGGTGGTATGTGCTCAGAAACTGTGACATCCAGTTGGCAAGGCTCTGCTCGGTGCCGACGTAGGCGATGATGCCGAGAAAGAACAGGCGCACGTACCGATCCGCAATGAGTTTTCGATAGGCTTCGAGCCCGCCGACGCGCTCGTTTTCGGCGAGTTCCACTCGTGGCAGCGGCAGCCAGGCGGTCAATGCGATGAGTCCCAGGAACACCAGCAGAAACGCCCAATAGAACTGCACCCAGACGAGCGCCTGGTGCTCGGCGCCCGGGCGTTGCATCAGGATCGAGAACACCAACGGACTGACAAACGATGCGAGGCCGAACACGAGTTGTCCCATGACGGAAAAGAACGAGAAATGGCCTTCGCCGCCGGTCGCTCGCGTGAGCGGGTTGATGACGACTTGCAGCATCGCCATGCCGAGCCCAATCACGAAGAGTCCACAGATGACGACCGCGTACGAGGGGTAGAGCGCAATCCCGAGGCACCCGAGCAGGTTTAGACCGAAGGCCGCCAGCAACGTCGTCCGCGGCCCGCGCGCCTCGACCAGCGCGCCCGCCGGGATCGAGATCAGCCCATACGCGAGAAAGAACGAGAACGGCAGGAAACCGGCGAGCCCCAGGCTCAGGTGGAAGTCGTCGATGATGACGGGCATCAGCGGGCCGATCAGATTGGTCACGAACGAGACGACGAACCAGACCAACATGATGTAGGAGATGATTAAGACGCGGGTTTGCATCAGACGACCGGCACCTGGCTGACGTTGTTTTTCGGGTCCATCCAGAACGATTCGTTGACGAACCGGGCGAAGATCTCGCGCGGCAGGATGGGGGTGCGCTCGATCGGCTCCACCTTCGGGCGCACGGTATGAAGGCCCGGCATGCCGACGCGGGCGTCGAACTCGTCCGCGTTGTAGGAGATGTGGTCGAAGTCATGCTCGAACCACGGCTCGCCGATGAACTGATAGACCGCGCGCATGGCCGCTGACGGATTGCGCGCCAGGCTCTCGTAGGTCAGGAGCAGCAGGTGGCCGGCGGCATATTGACCATAGAAGGCATCCTTGGTGGCCTGGAAGGCGAACCCCACCATGCCGCGCGGATCGGTCAGCGCTTCGACGCGTGAGTACACCGTGGTGTTGGTGTCGAAGCGGAACACCTTGCTGACTGCGACCGCTTGCCTGCGCACGAGCCGTTCCATGCTGTCCAGTACCCAGGGCAGCTGGCGAACGCACGCGATGACCTTCGCCTCTGGAAACAGTGTCTCGAGCAGCTGCATCCGGCTGCACCACAGCCGGCTGGTATCGAACACGACCTGGCTATCCGCCGCCCCCGCGTAGAAGTTCTCGGGCAGGCCGCGCAGCATGGCGACGCGCTGCTCGTCGGAGACGTCAAAGGAGAAGTCGTTCTTGCTGCTCGCCTCCGCCATCACCACCCCCATGATGTCGGCGAGCGGGCTGGTCATGCCGGCGCGGAAACACGGGTTCTGATTGAGGATGGCGGCCAAGAGCGTGCTGCCGGAGCGCGGCAGCCCGGAGATGAAGTGAAATTTTCGGGCTCCCTTCGCGGGGCGAGCTGCCGCAGGCATGTGGGCCCCTCCTCTCTATCTTTGCCCTGAACCGTATGAAACCGCCCCACCCGGGGTCTCGGGCGGATGGTAGCCGGTCTCGGCGGCGAGCGGGACGCTCCGGGTCACCACATTCCACCCCGTCACTTCGACGATCGGCGTCGCCGGCGCCGGCGCCGACGTCGCGAAATGCGCCGTCAGAGTGAGCGATTCGCCGGGCCAGAGCGTGACGTCGTTGTCGCTCCAGAGGATGGGGAGCGCCGGCTCGCCGCCTGCGGATCGCTTCACCGACACGTGCTGAAACAGCGCCACGCCCCTGGCGGAAGGGGGTACCGTGAGTGTGACCGCGACGATGTCCCCGGCGCCCTCGTGCCGCATCGTGGCCCGGACCTCAGTCGCCGTGGTGGGCAGGGACTGAAGTGCGGTGAGGTCCGCGTAACGCGTTACCGGCGTGACAGACCAGTTCGAATGCGCCCAGTCGAGCTCGTCGGTCTGGGTGGAGAGCCAATAGACATTGCGGCTGATCGGTTTGCCGCCGGCGGAAGCGAGCTCGAGCTCGACGAAGTAGACGGACGACAAGCGGGCCACCGCCGGCAGCGTGGCCACCTGCCGGGTACCGCTCGCGAGATCGAGGTCCTTGAGGCGCCGCTCGTAAGGCACGCTGCCATCCACGTTATGGACGCGGATCACAGCCTGCAGTCGACGCTCAGTGTTGGGCGTGTGATTGACCAGCAGGATCGCGCGCGTATCGTACGCGTACTGGATGTGCAGCGGCTCGTTGGCGATCCGCGCGCCGAAGTAGGCGCCGGCCGGATTCAGGAAATAGTCGTACAGATGCCAGTGCAGCGACGGCCACGCGTTGTTGAGCATCCAGTAGATGACGCCGGTCGAGGGCTTGTCCGCATCCATGCGCGCACTGAACGCCTCGAATTGCGCTCGGACGTTGTCATAGTTTTCTAGCTGCGATTTGGCAACGTAGTCCTCGAGGCTCCGGGGTGGGCCGTAGCGTTTGGCCAGCGCGGTGTCGAACGCCGCGAGCTTCGCGAAGGTCGACCAGGCGGCCGAGGCATGAAACTGCCGCACCTCGGGGTATTTCCACAGTGCCTCGAGCTCCTGCGGCGATAGCATGCGGGTCAGGTCCTCGAGCAGCGGAATGGTTGCTCCCGCGCTCACCTCGGAGTCGAACCCGAAGGCGCCGCCCAATTTGTCGGCATACCAGTAGGCCGGCGGCACCCAGTCGTAGGGCCCGTCCATTTTCATCCCGGACGGTCCGGTCGCGGCCGTGGCCTGATTCGATGCCGCCGCGATGATCGGCAGCGGCCAGTCCTCGGCCTGCAATGTGTCGACGTACCTCTTTGCAATCGCGGGCGGTGGCGCGTTGTCGCTGCCGATCAGAAAGCCGATCACCGATGGATGGTTCCGCAGCAGTCGCGCCTCGCTTGCCATCGAGGCTGCGGCCACATTCTCATCCGCAGCGTCCCACGGCTCGCCACCGGTCTTGGCCCACGATTCCCACTTGTCGCAGCACTCCCAGCCGGCGAGAACCATGACGCCTGCGCGGTCAGCGAGGTCGTAGAAACCCGCATCCTCGAGCTTGCCCTCGCTGCGAATGGCGTTGAGCCCGAGATTCACGATGTAACTGAATTCGGCCTCCAGGCGCCTCGGGTCATCGCGCAGGAACATGTCCGGCGCCCAGCCGGCGCCGCGAATCAGAACCGGCTTTCCGTTTACGACGAACTGCCGATAGCCCTGCGGCGTAAGGTGGGAAGTGACGCTGCGAATGCCGAAGGTCGCGCCGGCCCGATCGGAGATCGCATCATCGACGGCAGCCGTCATTTGCAGACTATAGAGCGGCTGCGCCCCCATACCGACCGGCCACCAGACCCGCGGACGGTGAAGGTCGAGGGCGGGATCGCTCCGGGGGGAAAACGACACGGCCTGTGTCTCACCGGGCGCGAGGTGGATGGCGCGCCTGAGCGCAACGCCAGCCACGACGCCCGTAATCGTGACATCGTGTGCCGCCCTATCGAGGTTCCGCGCCTCCACCTTCACGATCAGCGCGGCGCGCGCCAGATCGGGCGATAGCGTCGATGTCACCTGCGGGAAGCGCAGCTGGACCGGTCCCGTCCGCACGAGATCCACGCCCCGCCACGGGCCCATGTTGTTGTCCGGTGGCGTCGGGTTCCAGTCGACCCAGCCGATCGAAAAGCTCGTCCGCGGATCTCCGGGATGCACACGCAATGCCAGGGTATTGACGCCGGCATGGATCCAGCGGGTCACATCGAGCTCATGCACGGGATAGGCGCCTGCGACCGTGGACTGCTCAGCGACCGCGTGCCCGTTCAGCCAGACCTCGGCGCTCGCAACCATGCCGTTGATCCGCAGCAACGTGCGTGCGCCTGGCGCGCCTTCATCGAGCGTGAACTCGGTGCGATACCACCAGGGGATCAGGAACAGGTTGCCGCTCGAATCGGGCTCCTCCACCGCCCGCAGGTTGTCACTGTAGAACACGTTCTCATACGCGCCGTTCTCGAGCAGCCCTGCCATCACCGTCGCACGCCCGCTCACGGGATACCAGCCCTCGGTTGAGAAGCCGGCCGAGGAGACCTCGGCGCCGCCTTGCTGCGCCTTGGCGCTCGACTGAATCTGCCAATGGGCGATGGGGGTGGCGGACGCGGCCTCGCCAGCTACCGGAGTGGGGGCATAGGCGCCGTCGGCACAGGCGAGCGACGTGCCCGCCAGCGCGGCCAGCGCCGCCATCACGCGCACTATGGGCATCCGCAGCACTCGTGTCGTGTCAGCTGCTCCCAGAACGCCATCACCACTGTCCGCGCGCGCCCACCGTATAGCTGCGCTCGGAGAAGTTAGCGTGCGCTTCCTGGCTGGGCCAGACGAGGTAGTACCGATTGTACTCGTTGGTGAGATTGCTACCGTTCACGTACACCGTGATGTACTTGTCGATCTTGTACTGGATCGACGCATCGAGATACTCCTGCGGCGCCTCGTACTCTTCCAAGCCCTGGATGCTGCCCACATCATTCTCCGCCGCTCGCTTCGAGCGGAAGTTGTACGCCGCGCGGACCTGCAGGCGGTCGTCCTGGTACCACAGGATGAAGTTCCCCGATTCGGTCGAGTTGTCCTGGAACGGAATCGCGTGCCCGGCCAGATCCCTCTGTCCCGTGTCGCTCGGCGCGTACGTGAAGTTGAATTCCGTGCCGGTAAAGCGCAGCAGCCCCGGAAGGAAGGTAAATCCCTGGCGGTAGTCGAACTCCGCGCCTTGGATGCTGTTACCGTAGCCCTGCACCGGCTCGATGATCGTGATGCAGCGATGGCGCACGACCCCGTCCTCGTCCGGCAGATCGCAATTCTGCACGTTGCCGTTCTCGATGAAGCTTTTCACGTCGATGCGGAACAGCTCGAGGCCGACCATACTCACGGGGTTGATGTAATACTCGAGCGAAGCGCCGTAATTCGCAGAGCGCCACGGGTCCAGGTTCGGATTGCCGTTCGATTGCCCCTGCGCCACTTCATACAACTGAATCGGCGGCCCGCTGGGGTTGCTCGGGTTCTTGACATACGCCAGCGCGTAGTTCAATGCCAGGCCGCCGCCCCAGGTCTGGAGATCGAGCGGCTGCATGTTCTTCGATGCGGCGAAGCGAGCGATCAGCTTGTCGGTCAAGCCCAATGACAGGTTGAGAGCCGGCAGGACGTCGGTGTAACTGCGCAGGGTGTCAGTGGTGCCGATATCCGCGGCATTCGTGCCGTATAACCCCGGCAGGCCGTCCAGATGCTGCGTGATGTCCAGGTTGGTATGGATCACGCGGACGCCGACGTTGCCGTTGAACGGCATATCGCCCAACTTTTCGCTGAAGTCGGTTTGTAGATAGGCGGTTGTTTCCTTCATCCACACGCCCCATGTATCTCCCGGGTCCTCCTGGGTCGTGGTGTTCGGATAAAGCGACTTCCAGAACGCCATAGGATTGTCCATGGCGGAGGGATTGACTGCCCAGAAGTTGATCCCCGAGCCGAGGAGGTTGAAGTATTCCTGCCAATTGCTGGACAGAGGCGCCGGGGTCTTCGACATCTGTACTGCCGATAGCGGGCCGGCACGGAAGTAGCCCTGCGCGTTACCAGCGGTGCACCCGCCGCCATTGCCGTCGCCAGCCAGGATCACATCGGCGCCGACATAGCGCACCAGGCATCCGTCCGGGTCGCTGGCGCCTATGCCGGCGTACACGGGGGTTACCAGGGTGTACGCGTAGTTATTGGCGGTATGGATACTATTGCGCACGCCGAAGTCGAGCTTGAGGCCGTCATGAAGGTCGTAATGTCCATCGAAGCGCAGCGCGGTGATCGCGGCGTTGGCGGTGTAATCGTCGCCGGAGGACTCGATTGTCTTGAACGTCCAGCCGTTGGGGTTAGCGAAATTGGCGGCCATCGATGCGGGCATGCTGACCGTGATGTTCCGGCCGGTGAAATTCGCGATGATGGGAGTCGAGTCCTCGGGAATGCCGATCGGGTTGAATACGCGGTTGCCGCCCAGTTGGGCCGGATAGATGAAGGTGCCGCAGGGCACATTGACACCGGGCATCAACTCATTGGGCCACAGACAGCCATCGGAATCGGAAATGTTGAGATCGGTCTCGATATATGACTGCTTTGCAGTCTCGCGTATGCCGCGCACGCTCCCCTTGAAGTCGCCGCCATTGTCGAAATTGACCTGGAGATTGGCGTTCTGCGCGACCGAGCCGGTGCTTTCGAGCTGCGAGTACGATTCGACGTCACCCGGCCACTTCTCGTACACCTGGGTGGTGTAGATCGTAGAACCGGCCCAAGCCTGGTCTTGCGGCGGCGTATTGTACTGACCCAGCACGTGGGCGCCGGTGTTCTGCGACTGCACCGGCACGTAGGTCGCGCCCTCCCAGTCGGTGGAGTTGAACTGCAGGCCGACGTTGCGGTTGTACTGCCTCTGCTGCGTGTAGAAGTAGTCGCTGGTCAGTGTGAATCCGTCACCAAGATCGGCCTGGAACGAGGCATTGCCGGCCTCGCGCTTGCGCTCAATGCTCGAGTCGTAGAGGCCGATGTCCTGGCTTCCCATGAATATTTCATTAGTCCTGCCGTCACCGTTCACGGAGACACTACCGTTAGGATACTGCACGATCTTCGAAGGAATCGGCAGCCCGTTCCATGCCCCCACGAACCCTGCGTAGCCGCCCGCGCTCTCGGCATTCTCACCGTTGAGAATGACGCCATACTGGTCGAGGCCCTCGCTCGAGCCTGTGCCTGGCGCCCCCACCCCGTTGCCCGCGTTGTTACTTTCCGGGCCAGCCCGCGTGGTGTCGGAGAAGTCACCGGAAAGCAGCAGACCCCAACGGCCATCGTCGTTGAATGAGACGAGGCCACTTGCCTCCGGTCCGATCTTTTTGGCGGTGTCGCCGCGTTCTCCGTCGGCGTTGTAGCTGAAGGTGAATCCATGCGGCAAATCCCAGGGTCGATAGGTGTGCAGATCGAGCGAGCCGCTGATGCCTTCCTCGGTCTGGCTTGCAGTGGGCGATTTGATGACGTCCACCTGATTGAACAGCGTCGCCGGCAGTGTCTCGAAATTGGGTTGTTGCGATGTGATCTGGTCCGGGGTGATGAATACTTCGCCGTTGAGCATGCTGCCGACTTGAGGCAGGCCGCGCACGTCCACCTCGGTACCCTCGCCACCGTTGCGGTCGATCTGCACGCCGGTGATCCGCTGCAGCGCATCGGTGATGGTCGTGTCGGGCAATTGGCCGATGCTCTCCGCCGAGATACTGTCCTGGATACTCGCAGCCTCGCGCTTCACCTGGATCGCGCGTTCCTGCGACTCGCGTACGCCGATGATGGTGACGGTCTGAAGGTCCGACGTATCGGCTGCCTCGCCGGATTTGCTCTTCTTGGCATCGGGCGAGAGGGACGCAGGGGCGTCCTGCGCGGCGGGGTCCGACGCGCCCGCGTTCTCCGCCGGAGTGCCCGTGGGTTCCGACGCCAGGGCCGCATTCGCCGCGGCGGCGAGCAACGCCATGGAGACGGCGATCGACACGGGATGCTTGCGTTGTACATTTGACACGGGCTGTACCTCTGGACTGATATTTTTCGGATCTTTGCGGCCCACCGGGCGCGTCTTGCTCACTTGGAAAATTCCATGCGCGCCAGTGCCCATTGGCCCTCGCGCGGATCGCCCGTGGCGAAGATGCACAGGTCACGAGGATCGGTCGGCGCCGAGAAGGAAACCCTCGCGCTCAGCTCCCTTTGCCCGTCCCCCTGCCCGACGGGCGTCAGCGGTAATCTGGCGAGCAGCGGCCCTGCGCAGGAATCGGCATGGATCTCAAACTCGCCGGCCGCGCCGGCCTTGGGGCGTACGACGGCGCCCTGGGCCTCATCGCCGAAGCGCCATGCCACGCGCTCGACGGTCAGGGTGACGTGCCCGATGCCCCGGAGCGGCGCACGACGCCACAGCCAGCACATGTCCCCGACGTCCGCCGCGTAAACCGGTCGCGGGCCTTGCGCCGGCTGCCGGCCGCCTAACCGCATCCCCGGCTGGTTCGAGCAGGAAGGAAGCTCGCTGCTGTCGTGCGTCAGGAGCGTCGAGGCATCGAGCACGCGCGCGCGCGGCGCGGCGAGCTCGAACCCGCTCGGGGCGAAGGTGGCCGCGCGCAACGTAACTCCCCCCTCCGCGGCGAACTCCAACGGACCGACGTACCGTGCAGACGTCGAGGTCGGCACCGAGGCGTCCGTGGTGTAGCGGATCTCGCCGTAGCTCACCTGGTTTGAGAGCGCGACTCGCAGTTTTCCCTCCTGAACGGTGGTCACATCGAACGCCGGCGCAAACGCCGTGTCGGCATAGGCGACGCCAAGAGCGCGGTAGCGGCCGAGCTCGGCGGTCAGGCGCTCGAGGAATCCGTTCCAGTCACGCGTGTCCGCCCGCGACCACCCCAGCTCCGACAACGCCGCCATGCGCGGGAAGAGCGCGTGCTGGGCGAGCCCGAAGTCGGGTATGAGCTCCGTCCAGAGATTGCCCTGCACCCCGATGACACGCTGCGCTTCTGCGGCGGTCGCGCCATTCGGAATGACGACGGTGTCGTAGGCCTGGCGAAGTGTCGTCATGGGCGGCTGGCCCGGCGATTCGTCGGGCAGGCCCGATTGATAGTGGTCGAAGTACAGCGACTCCTCGGGCGTCAGGACCACCTCATGACCCTGCGCGAGCGCTTCGAGTGCAACTTGCTCCTGATCGCTTCCGTGCCACGACATCACCACCTGCGATGCCGGAAGCTTCTCACCCGCGACCAGCTCGTCGTCCCAGCCGACCGGCATGCGTCCGTGCCGGAGGAGATGCTCGGCGACCTGGCCGGTGAACCAGCCCTGCAGCTGATCCATATTCCTGAGCGCGAGCCGCTGCATTCGCGCGCGCAGCTCCGGGGATGCGTTCCATTGCTGCTTGTCCGCTTCGTCGCCCCCGATCGAGAGATAACGTGAGGGGAAGAGCTGCATCACTTCGTCGAGCACGTCGTCGACGAACTGCAAGGTCCGCTCGTCGGGTTTCAACAACCAGGGGCTGATCCCCCAGTCCGTCCACACGGGCGGACGCTCGCCGGTGACGCCGAGCCACGGATAGGCGGCTACGGCCGCCTGCGAATGCCCGGGCAGGTCGATCTCCGGGACGACGCTGACGAAACGGGCGGCGGCGTAGCGCACGATGTCGCGGACCTCGGCCTCGGTATAGAAGCCGCAGTAGGGAATCTCGGCAGCGCCGGTCAGCTCGCTGTCGAGGCCCGCCGCCTGACGGCACGCGCCGACCTTGGTGAGCGCGGGGTACTTCGGGATCTCGAGGCGCCAGCCCTGGTCCTCGGTCAGATGCCAGACCAGCACATTGAGCTTCTCGAGCGACATCCAGTCGATCAACTTCTCGATGTCGGTGACGCGTTGCAGATGCCGCCCGGAATCGAGCAGCAGCGCGCGCCAGGCGAAGCGCGGTTGATCATCGATGACGCCGGCGGCGACCTCGGCCGCGGTGCCGCTGATCCAGCCGGGCGGCGTCAGCAGTTGCCACAACGTGACGCTGCCGTAGAACAGGCCGGCTGGCGAACGCGCGATCACGCGGACCCCCCGGGCACCTGACACGATGCGATAACCGCCATCCGCCGCAACGCTCGCACGCGGATCCACTTCGAATATGATTGCAGGGTGAGCATCGGCCACTGAAGCCGCCTGTAACTGCAAGCCGCGCGTCGTAGCCAACAACTCGATGAACCGATCCACGATGGGCTGAACCTGCGCGCGGTCCGCGCTACGCACCGCGACCCGGGCGCCATCGACGATCGCCACGATGCCGGACGACGCAAGGCGGATGTGGGTGGGCGCCGGCAGCAGAAGCCCAGCGGCCGGAGGAGCAGGTGTCGCAATCGCCATTCCCGTGGTCGCCAGCCACAGCACGGCCATGGGAAATCCCACCGACACCGCTCCCGCCCGGCGCAACATCGAAAAGATGCGGACAGGCACATTCCCGGCGGCCCCCGCCGAAAACAGCGCTCTCGGGGCCTCCCGTTGTCGACCCCAATGACCGATCGCCCCGTTCATAGATGCCTTGCGGCGTTTATTTATTCGGTAGCTTGACGAATCAATATTGCCGCTCTCGGGCGACTAACGTCAACCTATGGTGGATTTAGCTGGCGATATGGCTATGATAGTTCGATCGTTAGACGAATCAATGGACCCGCTATGCCTTCCCAGCCGACAAGCAGCGTGACCCGCCAGCTGTCGCAACGAAGCGTTTTCGAAGCCCTTCTGCATCGCAGCCCGATCTCACGGGCGGACCTTGCCAAGGTGACCGGGCTATCCAAACAGACCACCTCAGAGGTCATCGACGCGTTCGAGCAGCAGGGGCTCGTCCGCCCGATCGGACGAACCAGTGGCAATGTCGGACGGACTGCCGTGTTATACGAGTTGAGCCCGGAAGGCGGTCACGTGCTAGGCATCGACCTGGGAGCCCGGCGGCTAACGGTCGCCCTCGCCGATATCGCAGGCAGAGTCCTCGCCGAAGCCGATGAACCTACCGACAGCCGCGGCGGAGCCTGGGCGATCGAGCAGATTGCGCGGCTCTCGGACCGTCTGGCGCGTGACAACCATACCCACCCGAGCCGGATTCGCTCGATCGTGCTGGCCACCCCGGGGGTGGTGAACCCCAAGAGCGGCGCCATCGAGATGGCGCCCAACATCGCAGGTCTCGGTCAACTCAATGTCGTTGGTCTCCTGGGCGAGAAGCTCGGCAGCCGGGTCGTCCTCGAGAATGACATCAATCTCGCGCTGCTCGGGGAAATCTGGCATGGCTGCGCGCAGAACGTCGCCAACGTTGCGTTCCTCGCGCTCGGCAGCGGCGTCGGTCTGGGCCTCTATATCAATGGCCAGCTGGTGCGCGGCGAGAACGGCGCCGCCGGCGAGATCGGCTATCTGCCGCTCGGCGGCGATCCGCTGCAAGCCGAGTCGCGCCTCCAGGGTTGCCTCGAGTATCAGGTCGGCGCCACGGGTGTCGTGCGGCGCTATCGGGAGGCCGGTGGTTTCGAGGTCGATTCGGTCCGACAGGTCTTCGAGCGCGCGCAGGCGGGGGATGCGCTGGCTACCGAGGTGGTCGAGGAGACGGCGCGGCTCACGGGTCTTGCGGCGGCGACGGTCATCGCAACGGTAGACCCGCAACTGCTCGTGCTGGGTGGCTCGGTCGGGGCGCGTCCGGACTTTGCGGACAAGGTCGCGCGCGTGGTGGGACAGCTGGCGCGGCAGCCCGTGGAGGTTCGCACCAGTACGCTCGGCCGGCGCGCGGGCGTCGTCGGTGCATTGTCCGTCGCCTTGCGCCGTCTCCATCATGATGCGTTCGGGGTTGCGGAACTTGCGGCAGCTTTGCCTCTTCCACCGCCCCGCAGCGCACACCAATGACCGACCATACCGATTACTGCTTCGCGGCGGACCTGGGCGGCACGAAGCTCGCCGCAGCCATCGCAGACGCGCATGGTCGCATCCTGGCGGAGCTCACCGAGCCCACGGACGGGCGCGGCGGAGCGCACGTGGCCGAGCAGATTGCGGCCTGCGCCGCCAAGCTGGCGCAAACCGTCGGGGTCGAAGTCACGCGGGCGCGCCATGTCATGGTGGGAGTGCCTGGGGCCATCGATCCTCGCACCGGCCGTATTTCCATGATTCCAAACATCGCGGGGCTGGAGGACTTCGATGTCCTCGGCTACCTGCGCGGCCGCTTCGGGCCGGACGTGGCAATCGAGAACGACGTGAATCTCGCGATGCTCGGTGAGTACTCGCTCGGCTGCGCCCGCGGGTGCCGCAACGCGGCGTTCCTGGCGCTCGGAACGGGCACGGGACTCGGCCTGCTCATCGACGGCAAGCTGTTTCGCGGCACACATGGCGCGGCGGGCGAAATCGCGGACCTCCCCATCGCGCGCCATCCGACTGCGCCGGTCCCGTCCACCAGCGGAACATTCGAGCTCGAGGTGGGTTCGCGGGCCATCATCGAGCGATACCGCAGTCAGGGCGGAACCGTGGCCGTCACAGTGCGCGACATTTTCGGACTCGTCGAGCAAGGCGACGAACTAGCGGCATCCGTCCTTGACACAACGGCGCACTGGGTGGCCCTCGCCGCAGTGACCCTGCAATCGCTCCTCGATCTGGAGCTCATCGTCTTCGGGGGAAGCATCGGCGTGCGTCCCGAGCTGTATGAGCGGGTCCGAAGGGCTCTCCCCGCCCTTTCCTCACGACCCATCACCATCGCACCCAGCCAGCTCGGCGATCGTGCGGGGCTCACCGGCGCCCTGTGCGCGGCGGCGCAGACGACACGGCAGATCCCTGAGTAAGCGCCGGATCTGCGGGTGACGTAACCGTCGGTGCAACTTCGACTGCGCAATGGTCGACGTTCGGTCCCCCGCACATGCTCGGCAACCTCCACCCGGCGAAGTTAGTAGCTCTCTGACGCTACAGATGAAGATCCAAACGCTACCCGGGCTTATGAGCGCCGACCCGCGGACTCTTCAATCACGGTGAGCGTAGGTCGTGAGTGCGGCAACGATCGCGCACACAGCCAACCCAAGCCAGACCTTCCAAACCGTCGCTAGCTCCCGCCACGTCCGCCTAGGCGCCTCGCTCATGTCGTTCCTCGATCAGGATGCGGCGACCGTTGTGGGCGCGTTTGTGGCCGCGGTCAACCGTTCCTCTCTGGCTCGCGATGGAAGAAGCCGCGCCGAATTCAGAATGAACGTAAGCTCGGACGCTACGTGAATGAAGGCTGCAAACAGCGGGTTGAGTAGGCCGCAGGCGGCGAGGCCTATGCCGAGCGCGTCCACCCCGATCGTGCCGGCAAAGTTGGCCCAGATGATTCCGCGCGTGCGACGCGCGATGCCGAGCGTCTCGGCAAACTTCAGCAGATCGTTCCCAAGTAACACCACGTCGGCGCTCTCGCGCGCGACGTCGGTGCCGGAGCCCATCGCCACGCCGACCTGGGCTTCGATCAGCGCAGGCGCATCGTTGATTCCATCGCCGACCATCGCCACGATGCGCCCTGCACCGACCAGTGCCCTGACGCGTATCCGCTTATCGTCGGGCAACAGATCGGCTGCGACCTCGGAGATGCCCAGCTCGCGGGCGATGACTTCGGCAACAGCCTGTGCATCGCCGGTCAGGAGAATGGTCTTGATCCCCATCTCGTGGATGGCCTTGACCGCCTGAGCCGCCTCCGGGCGCACCGTGTCGGCAATCACGATCGCGCCGAGCAGCCGGCCGCCGCGCGCCACCAGCACTTCCGAGGCCTCCGGGTGTCCGGCAAGCAAATCCGCCGGCACGGCGATGCCGTGGTCGCGCATCAGCGCCTGGTTGCCGATCAGCGCGAGCTCTCCCTCTAGCAGCGCATCGATGCCGCGCCCAGGGGTGTAGCCGAATCGCTCGGGCTCCTTAAGATGGCGTCCCAGGCCTCGTGCGTGCGCCACGATCGTCTTGCCCAGGGGATGCTCCGAGCGAAGCTCCGCCGATCCCGCGGTATCCAGTAGTTGCGCCGCGTCGGCGCCCGCCGCGGGCAGAAGCGCGCGCATCTCAGGCCGGCCGAATGTCAGGGTGCCCGTCTTGTCCAGCACCACCGTGTTCACTCGGCCGAGCTGCTCCAGAAACAGGCCACCTTTGATGATGGCACCAGCACGCGCCGCACGACCGATGGCGCCGAGAATGGCCAATGGTGTGCCGGCTGCGATTCCGCAGGCGCCCGCCACGATGACCACCGAGATCGTCGAGCGGATGTCCCGTGTCAGCAGATAGGTCACTGCCGCGGCGCCCAGCGCGAAATAAACCAGATAGCCCGACAGGCGGTCTGCCAGGCGTTGTACCGGGGCGCGCGAGCGCTCGGCTTGCTCTACCGCCTCTATGATCTTGCCGTAACTGGTATCCCGCCCGATCCGCTCGGCGCGGATTTCAAGCGCCCCGGACTGATTGATCGACCCAGCGAACACTGGCGCATCGGCCGTCTTCTCCACCGGCATCGATTCCCCGGTAATACGGGCCTGATCGACGAACGAATGACCGGCGATCACCGTGCCATCCACGGGAATTCGGCCGCCAGGGTTTACCAGCACGGCATCGCCGACCGCGAGCGCCTCGGTCTCAACCTGCGCGACGGCACCCCCCCGCCGGACGGACACGGCGCGCGGCAGGAAGTCCAGCAGATCACGGATCGCGCGCCGGCCGCGCGACACGGTCATGCCCTCGAGAACCTCGGCGACCAACACGAACAAAGTGATCACCAGGGCGGTGAAGAACTCTGAAATGGCGGCCGCCGCCACGATGGCGATCGACATGGACAGTTCCATGGTCATGCGCCGGGCGAGGAGGTTCTCCACGGCCTCCTTGAAGATCGGCCAGCCCCCGATCAGTAGACCCGCTACTCCGATGATGCTGATGACGGACAACGGCTCCCATAGACGCCACCAGACCGCGGCGGCAGCGACCGCCACGAGAGCGATGCGCAGCATCTCAGGCCATTCAAGGGCGTGCTCGTGATCGCCGTCTTCGTGATCGCCTTCCGCCTCATGGTCATGCGTCGGGCGTTTCATTTCCTGCCCGCTCGCCGCCGGGGCCGTGGTGCGGTTCAGCGGCTGCTCGGCCAAGTCAGGCGCCTGGTCGGGTTGCGTGCTCATCGATGGCTCCGGAAGCTAGCGGAGATAGGTGCGAACGACCTCGATCAGCTCGTCGGCGCCTCGGGTGCGAGTGGCGTTACTGGTGATGGAGGGACTGGCGACGTGCGTGCGCACGTGCTCCTCGATCACTTCGGTCATCAGGGCGTTCGCCGCTCCGCGTACCGCCGCGATCTGCTGCATGATCTCGTGGCAGCCCTTCTCCGCCTCCAGTGCGCGCTCGAGCGCCTCTACTTGCCCGCGAATGCGTCCCACTCGAGCGAGCAAGTTCGACTTATTCCTTACGGTATGGCTCATGCCTCGGCTTTTTTCGATACTGTCCAGGAGTATAGTAGCCGAATTCAGCCTCCTGTGCAGTTCTCAATCGCCCAGGAACCTTGGCGCGGTTTCAGCCATCGCCAGCTCTACGGAGAGCTGCGCCACAAGTTTCACTATTAATCAAAGGAGGCGCGCGTGCCCGCCGCCCAGCGAAGTCAGGTCGCTTGAGGGACTCTCGCGTTAATACGGGCCGTGGCGATACACCGCCGTAGACTGACAAGTTTCGCACCCAAAATGCGTTACGCCGGAGGCCGGAAGGGACAATTGATGTTCAAGAGCAAATTGTTCTCCCTCTGGTTTGCCTTCGCGCTCCTTGCCTGGATCGCGTTGTTCACCACTTTCGACAGCGTCGCCTTCCTCAGCGGCTACTGGTACTACCCGGCGGTGATGGTGCTCGGCGCCTTCGTCGCGGGGCTAACGCCCCAGGGCGGCGGCGCGGTCGCCTTTCCGGCGTTGAGTGTCTTTCTGCATGTGGACCGCATTCTGGCGCGAGATTTCAGCCTGATGATCCAGAGCATCGGCATGACCAGCGCCAGTATTTTCATTCTGACCAGGGACGAGACGGTGCTGAGGGATTACAAGCCTCTCCTCATCTTCGTCCCGGTGTGCGCTGCCGGCTTCGTGCTGGGAATGATCACGCTGCAGGCCATCCCCGTTTATCTCATTCAGGCGTTGTTTCTGTCCCTGACTGCGACTTTTGTGATCGCCTATTACCTGCACGAACACCGTGGCAACCAACGCAGTCTCGTCGTCGGGTCGCGCAGGGACACAGCGTACCTGTGGATCACCCTGTTCCTCGGCGGCATGATCACCAGCCTGTTCGGAACGGGTGCCGACATCCTCTTATATACACTTCTGATCACGCATTTCAGGATGCTGGAAAAGTCGGCGACCTACGTGAGCATCGTCTTGCAGGCCGCGATGAGCATCTTGGGCTTTGGCTATCGCGCATTCGTGGACCATGGACTGAGCCGCTATCAGATCGACACGTGGCTATGCGCGTTCCCTGTCGTGCTGTTCATGGCACCCTGCGGCGCGTATGTCCTTAGCAGGATCCACGTGAATTGGATGCTGATCGCAATAATTGCCATCAACGTCCTCCAGCTGC
The DNA here is from genome assembly GCA_963804465.1 of uncultured Gammaproteobacteria bacterium. Classification (GTDB taxonomy): domain Bacteria; phylum Pseudomonadota; class Gammaproteobacteria; order Steroidobacterales; family Steroidobacteraceae; genus 13-2-20CM-66-19. Next base: position 20,942 of record CAWDQL010000006.1, on the reverse strand, counting down.
TCTATTTCAACATCCACGCACCGTCGCTTGAGAAGATCGTGGCATCGGCGGCGTTCTGCGCCGCATTCTCGGCGATCTTTTACCTTTTGCTGCGCCACATGAGCGCGAGAACACGCGCCCGGTAAGGACTTGCGAACGATCGCTAGTGCGTCGCCTCGCGCATTTCGCCTAGCTCGGCCAACTGAGCCGCGCGAGCCTTGCCGCATCTTGCATCGTGACCATGAGATGCAACTCGTAGTCCATCGACGTCCGCCGAACCCTCGAAGGGCTTTTGACCCTTACACCCTTAGCAGGTTTGGCTGTATGACACTCTGTGACTGGGATGAGGCGAAAAATCTACCGTACCGTTACCGTAGAGTCGGGCTTGACCGTATTTCGACTCCATAAAATTGATTTATAATGGAAAGGGAGGGACTCGAACCCTCGACCCCGCACTTTGAGCGCTAAGGCGGCATCTGGAATCAAGGACTTAGTTTGCTCACAACCGGGCAAAAACGGGCCCAAAGCAGGGGGTCGGGGCACAAAAAGGGCACACGGAATTCCGCATGCGGCTTGCGCATAGCGACCGTGAGCTCGTGCGCCTTCCGGAGCGGCTAAATTCCGGGCTAACCCGCATTCATTCCTGAACCGCCCGCGCCGCGGTGCGCGCGGGTGCAGAATCAAAACCACCGACACGCGGATTTTCAGTCACCTTTCGGGGATTCTCGGAGCTTATTAACTAACCGGCCGCAGCGGTCGCCGGACCTCAGCCCCCGCCGCTCGGCAGGTTCAGCCGGCGCAGCAGCTCCGCCGATGCCTTCTGACCGGCAAGCTGTCCGCCGTCTACAATGAACACCTGTCCGGTGATGAAGGAGGCCGCATCGCCCGCGAGGAACACAAACAGCGGCGCGACATCCTGCACCCTCCCGCAGCGCCCGAGAGGAATGTAACGCTCGACGAAGTCCCTGACGAACTCCGGACTGTCGATTGCTGCCGACATCGGCGTCTGCAGGTAGCCCGGGGCGACCGCATTGACGCGAATGCCGAACTGCGCCAGCTCGAGCGCCATAGTCTTGGTCAGCATCACGACACCCCCCTTGCTCGAGTTGTAGTGCGCGTAGCCGGCCTCGCCCTCGACGCCGTTCTTGCTGGCCATATTGATGATCGCGCCGCGGCGGCGCTGCGCCATGCAGCGGGCCACGGCCTGAGCGACCAGGAACATACCCGTCAGGTTGACCTCGAGCACGCGCCGCCACTCCTCAAGCGGGATCTCGAGGAACGCCGTCTCGTGCGCGATGCCCGCGTTATTCACCAGCACGTCGATCGGCGCGCGGCGCTCGGCGTCGGCGACCGCCGCGAGGACCGCGGCCTGATCGGTGATATCGAGCACGTGTCCGTGCGCGCTGCTGCCGCCGGCACGCAGCTCCGCGACCGCGCTCCGGAGGTTGTCGACATGGCAGTCCGCCATCGACACGATCGCGCCCTCGCGCGCAAATGCCCCGGCGATCTCACGCCCGATGCCGCGCGCGCCGCCCGTGACGAACACGTGCCTGTCTGCATGCGCCGAGGTCATGGGAAGCTCCTTCAGGGTGGTGCGGCGGACGCGGCCCGCTCGCGCAGCGAGCTTTGATGCTCGTAGACCGTGGCGAGCAGCGTACTGGCGAGGACCACCACTGCACCGATGATCATGCGGGCGGTCAGCCGCTCACCGAGAACGAGCGCGGCGATCACTACGCCGAAAACCGGTATGAGGTAGTTCGACAGCCCCGCCTGGGCCGCGTCGAGCCGGGCGAGAACGTTGAGAAAGAGGACCATTGAGAGGAAATACTGCAGCGCCGCGAGCAGCAGAATACCGAGCCACACCTGCGGTCCAAACTCGGGCACGGCCCGGAACGATCCGGGCTCGAGGTAGATGACCAGCGGCAGCAGGCACAGCAGCACCGCGTAATAGCTGTAGAGCAGCACCTCGAGGGGCGTGTAGCGGTGTAGAAGCTTCTTGCCGTAGACGTTGTAGAAGGAGCTGCCGAGGACTCCCAGCAGGATGAGCAGATTGCCGCTCACGATCGGGCCGCTGGCAAAGCGCAGCTCGCCCCACTCGATCCCGGAGCACTGCAGGACCCCGACGATCGCCAGCGCGAAACTGATCCAGCGGATCGCGGTCATGCGCTCACCGAGCAGCAGATAGGCGAGCAGCGCCGTCGCGATTGGCAGTGTGAGGGAAAGCAGCGCGGCGTTCGAGGCCGGCGCGAGCCTCACGCCCCAGGTCACCCCGAGCTGCGCCACTACCTGTCCGAGCACGCCGATCACTGCGAATCGCGCCAGGTCGGACCGGCCGACCCGCTGAGCGCCGCCCCGCCGGCGCAGTTCCCGGCTCACCATCGGCATCAGGCAGAGCGTCGCGAGACCCATGGGAAGAAACGTGGCGAAGATCGGCCCCATCTGCGCCTGCACCAGCTTGGCGAGCACGAACTGGCTGGCCCAGATGAGGTTGCAGGCGATGAGCAGCAACCAGTCGAGCAGCTTCGCTGACGCGCGGCCGTGCACGAGATTACTCAGAAGGGCGCGAGACGCTCGACCGCACGGATGGTCACCGGACCCTCGTCCGAGCGCGTCTTCTCCGGGCCCAGCACCTCGACGGCCGCCTTGGCCATGACGATCGATACCATGCGGTTCGGATAGAGGATCACCTCGTTATCGCCGGAGCCATGCATGCTCGGCAGATACTCGACTGCGCCCGCGCGATTCACGTACCGCAGGAAGTGAAAGCCGAGCATGTAGAGACCGTCCTCGGCGGCACCCGGCCCCGGCCGGGGCACCGGACCGAGCGAGGCGTCGCCGTCCTTGACGATGGCCTCGCGCGCGGCCAGCAGTCGCTCGGTCAGTTCCCGGTTGAGCAGCTGCACACCGCCGTGCGCACCGCGGTCCTCGTAGAGCAGCGCGATCTTGGCGAGGTCATCGAGCGTCGGATAGTAGCCGGCGTTGCACCACAGCAGCCCGTCGTGGCCGCCGGCCTCGCGGGTCCTGACGGCCGGAACCTCGTAGATGCCTATCGGGGCCAGCACCTCACCCCTCACCATCTCGCCGAGGTCCGCCTGCGGCCCGCGGACTGATTTGAGAAAGCCCTCGATCGCGGCGCCGAGGAGGAAGTAATCCTGATCGCGGTAGCGCATCACCGTGCCCGGATCCCACGGATAGGGATGCAAGGAGGTGTTGATGTGGCGGAGCTTCTCGGCAAACGAGGGCGCCGTGTACCAGGCGTCGTAGTCCCCGTCGAGGTAGCCATCGAATATGTCGTTCGGATGGGTGCGGGTCGTGCCGGTGCCGCCGAAGCCGGTCGCCATGTTGGCCGCATCGAGGAACCGCACCCGCCGCCACTTCGGATCGAGCCCCGCAACGTAGTCGCCGACCTTGAGGTCGAGCACCCACGGACCGAAGACCTGTGCGAGGCGTAGCAGCGCGAGCGGCGCAAACACGCTCTTAGTCACCGAGCGCACGCCGAAGCGCATCTCGAGCGGGTACGGGTAGGGTCCGTAGGGCGTCTCAGGTTGCTGATAATAGAGAGTGCCGCCGCGAAGCAGCGCCACCGCCACCTGCCACTTCGGGTAGAGCGGCCCCCCGAATCCCTCGAGCGTGCCCGGCGGCACGCTCTTTAGCAGCTCGCTCCACGGTTTTGCCGGCAGCCGGTCGGCGAGCTCCGCCCGGGCCTGCGCGCGGCGCGCCTCGAGGCGGGCGCCATCGCCTGCCGCGAGCTCCACCGGCGCCGATCCCCAGGCTGCGAAGTATTGCTTGATGAGATAGGGGCCGGTCTGCTGGATGAACTGAAAGACGAGCCGGCTCACCTCGCCGCGCCGGTAGAGGAAGGTCGCGAGTCCCTGATGCGCGTGGTTCTCAGTGTCGTTCACCAGCATGACGGGAAACGCGGCACGCGACCAGTCGCCGTCCTGAGCCTCACGCCACACCCGGCCGAACTGCGGAATGATGCGCCAGTAGCTCGCCGTTTGGCCGCGGCCGGTTTCGCGCACCATCTCGCCGCGCTCGACCGGGACCAGCAGGTCGCCGAGAGTGAAGAACTCGAGCCGTACGCCCGGAAGTATGCGCACGTCGCGTCCCTCGATGATCGGTTGCCTGAGCACCGGCAGGGTTTGCATCGGCGCGGATCGCACCGTGAGCACGCCGGTGAACTCGGGTGCCGCGAGCGCCGCGGCGTCCGGCGCGAAGGCGGCGTTGTCGACCGGCGCGGCGAGCGCGTGACCGGCTTCGAACGCCTGGGTGGGCAGAACTCCGGATACGTCGGCGCGCGCGGGCAGCGTCAGCATCAGGGCGGCGAGCAGGACGGGCATGAAGCGCAGATCCATGAGCGCGGACTCCTCAGGTTACCGACGAGATATGCATCGGGAATGCCCGCGGCCGATGCACCGCGGCACGGCTACCAGTCACCAACCGATCCGTCGGCGTAGAACGCGCGCTGCAGGATCTCCTGCTTGAACGGGTGCTTCGCGATCGCCGCTTCATCAACCTCGACGCCGAGTCCCGGCCGCTCCGTGGGTCCGACGGTGCGCCGCTTCTCGTCCAGGGGATGGGAGTCGCAGACAACCTGCGCCCGCCAGGCGACGTCCTCGCTCACCGTCTCGCAGATCACGTACTCGGGCTGGGCAAATCCGAACTCGAAGGAGGCCGCGGTACTCACCGGTCCCTGCGGGTTGTGGGGGGCGAGTCCGATGCGGTGCGATTCCGCGAGAGCGGCGATCTTGCGTGCGGCCGTCAGGCCGCCGCAGTGCGTAATGTCGAGCTGCGCGATCTCGCAGCCGCGCGCGGCGAACAGGTCGCGGAACTGGACGAGACTCGTCAGTCGCTCCCCGGTCGCGATCGGTGTCGACACCGCGGCATTGATGCGGCTGAGCGACTCGACGCTCTCCGGCCAGCAGGGCTCCTCGAGGAAGAACAATCGATAAGGCTCGAGCGCCTTAGCGAACAGCATTCCCATCGCCGGCGACGGCCGGGCATGGCAGTCAACCATGATGTCGACATTGGGACCGACCGCCTCGCGCATACGCGCCACCGCCTGCTCCGCGGCGAGTACCGGCGCCGAGCCCTCGAGTGGACCGGTCGGCGGCACCGCCATCGACTTGAAAGCCGAGTACCCCCTGGCTACCGCCTGGCGCGCGAGCTCCGCAAACCGCTCGGCATTCGCCACCGGTGTCTCGTAGAAATCCTCCATGCGCCCCCCGCCGAGGTGACAGTAGAGCCGGATGTAGGCGCGGACCGGTCCGCCCCACAGACGGTGGCACGGCACGCCAAGCGTCTTGCCGACGATGTCCCACAGCGCAATGTCGATCCCAGACATGGCCGTCGCCCGGACAATCCCGGAGCTGTGCCAAAAGTGCTGGCGGAACATCATCTGCCACAGATGCTCGATCCGCCCCGGATCCTCCCCGACAAGCAGCGTCGCCAGATCCTCAATCGCACCGACGACCGAGCGGGTGTGCCACTCGAGCGTCGCCTCCCCCCAGCCGATGAGGCCCGGCTGATCGGTCTCGACCTTGACGAATATCCAATTGCGCATGCGCGCATTGCAGACCAGGGACCTGATCGCGGTGATCTTCATGTTTTGTCGGTCCTGTTGCCCGGCCGACGCGCGGAGCGCGGCACGGACGCCGTGAGAAAGCGAAACACGCTGAGGGAGCGCCAGCTCTGCCCGGCCTCGAGGGTCGTGCTCGGGAAGCGCGGCTGGTTGGGCGAATCGGGAAAGTGTTGCGGCTCGAGCGCGACGCCATCGCCCTGGCGGTACAGCCGTTGCCCCTTGCCGCGCACGGCGCCCGAAAGGAAGTTGCCGGTGTAGAGCTGCAGTCCGGGCTCCGTGGTCAGCAGCTCGAGCACCCGCCCTGTGCCCGGCTCCTCGAGCCGCGCCGCCCGCCGCAGCGTGCCGGTCGGGCCGCGCAGTACGAAGTTATGGTCATAGCCGTGCGCGAGCGCGAGCTGCGCATCGGCACCGTCGCGGATCGCGGCGTCGATCGGCCGCGGGGTACGAAAATCAAAGGCGGTTCCGACGACCGGGCGTATCTCACCCGTGGGAATCATGTGCTCATCCACCGGCGTGTAGGCGTCGGCGTCGATCGACAGCAGGGCCTGCAGTGCATTGCCGCCGCCGGCAAGATTCCAGTAGCTGTGGTGGGTGAGGTTGACGACGGTGGTGGCCGAGGCGCACGCGCAGTACTCGATGCGCAGCTGGTTGTCGTTGGTGAGCGCATAGCCGAGCTGAACGCGCAGCTCGCCCGGATACCCCTGATCTCCATCGGCGCTCAGCAGCGAGAGGCCGAGCACGGCCTCCTCGCCGCTGCTGGTGCGCTCGACGCTCCACAGTCTCCTGTGGAACCCCTCCTCCCCGCCGTGTTCCGCGTTGGGCGGTGAGTTGCATGCGAGCTGATAATTTCGGCCACCGAGGCTGAAGCGGCCGGCGGCGATGCGATTGGCGTAGCGCCCGACGGTCGCGCCGAAGTAATCGCTGCTGCGCAGATAGTCGCCGACGTCATCGAAGCCGAGCACCACATCGCCGCACCGGCCGCGCGCATCGGGAACGCTGAGGGTGCGCAGCGTCGCGCCGAGCGTAAGGATGCTCGCCTGCATCCCCGTGCGGTTCGTCAGGCGAAACTCCAGCACCTCTGCCCCGCACGGCAGGCGCCCTGCGGCCGAGCGCGACACCGTCGCGCCGCCGCGCGCCTCAATTCCGGCTGTGGAGGCTGATGTCACCGGAGCTCTCGTGGTGCACGCGGACGACCCAGTCCCCATCGGGCAGAGCCTGCTGTGTGTAGCCCGCGGCGCTCGTGTCGGCGCGCTCGTGCAGAGCCGCGCCGCCGGCGGTTACGCGCGCCGGTTTGAAGCTCAGGCGCAGGACCTCAGTCGCAGCTCGATCGAAGGTCCGGTAGCTAATGCTACCCGGCGCGTAGCTCACCTGCTGCACCACCGAGCTCGAGCGCAGCAAGTGATCGGCGCCCGCGGGCGCGAACTCTGGCACCGCGCCCATCGCCCATTGGAAATGCCGCAGGTAATCGGCGTAGCCGTCGCTGAACCAGAAGGGGTCCGAGTAGTCGACGCCGCAGCAGGCGATGCGGCCGTCGCCGCCGGCAAAGTAGGTCGCATAGTTGAGGGAGCGGAAGGCGTCCTCGCGCGCCTGCCCGTCGCGCGTCTTCTCGAAGAACATCGCATTGATCGCCGCCCAGCGCGCCGTATGGTCCCCTTGGCCGGCGCGCGAGCAACACCCGAAGCTGGCATCGGGCGTCGTCTGCTCGTCGATGGCCTGAGCAGCGAAGAATGGGCCGCGCCCGAATTTGCTGTGCACCCAGTCGAGCAGCCGCCCCACATGGCCCATCCACTTCGGATCAACCTCTGCCGGATCCTCGCGCGCCAGGATGTAGTAAGCGGCTGCCATCGGCGTCAGCTGATTCACGTCGTCAGTGTGCCGCGGAATGTCCTCGAAATATCCCGACCACTTGTTCCACGCGCCGCTGTCGTGGTTCAGCGGGTAATCGAGCAGCCATTTGAGGGCGGTCGCGCGCGCAGTGCGCCAGGCGGCGATGTCCCCGGCGTTGAGCCGGATCAGCTGCTCGAACAGCCGCAGCGAGCCGGCGACGTCGCCCCCGTATTCCTCGAGCGCCAGCGTCACGCCGGTGCGTGCATCCACACGGAAGGGCCATGGAGTGTGGTCGGCATCGCCGGCCCGGACATGCCGGGCGAGCGCCGCGGCGCAGCGAATCGCCGCCTCGAGGTACTTGCGCTCGCCAGTGAGCTGGTAGAAGAGTGCGTAGCCGGTGCCGAGCTCGCCGACCTTGTCGGTCTCGATGCCCCCGTAGAACTCGTGAGGCATGTCCTCGATGCAGCGGCCATAGTCGGGCTGGTTGCCGCAACTGGTGGCAAACGGCACGCCGGGCCATTCCCAGTCGGCGGGCGTGGTGCCGTGGGCGAGCTGGTAATCGAGCATGCCGCGCACGGTTCGCACGGCCTGCTCGTCCGCGGCGTACGCATACCAAGACACGAGCGAGTCGACGAACGCGGCGTACACCATCGCCGGGTTGTGCTGCCAGTAGGTTCCCTGCAGCGTCTTGCCGTCGTAGACGGAGTTGATGAGGTAGATCGGCAGGCCCGTGCCGTGGACGCTATCGGTCGGAATCCTGTGCTCGATGAACTCCCAGCCGAGGCGCAGCACCTCATCGTAGCCGAGGCTCTGCTGCGGCCGGTACCATGCCAGCAGTTTCCCCTGGGTGTCGAGCACTACCGCATGCCAGGGCACCTGCGCGTTGACGTAGACGTCCTCGTCGGCGACCACGGGCGGCGCGAGCGGCGTCGCCGCCAGCGCCACCACCAGCACGAGGCGCCGCACGGCGCGACGCGCGCGCAGGCTCGGGCGACGCTCCGCCGCACTGACAGAAGCACGGCTCATGGCTCAGCCAGCGTTCCGAGCGCGGCGCGCAACGGCCCCAGCCAGGGCTCGAATTGCCGCCATTGATCGAGGCCCTCGCGATAGATCGGCTGGCGCACCTGCTCGGAGCTCGCGGTATTGACGCTGCGCTCGGTCTCGTAGAAGCGCAGACAGGCGGGCTCGAAGGCGAGCCCGCAGAACTCGAGAATGCGGCGCACGTTGCCTTCGAGATCGTTCACGATGTCTTCGTGTCGGATGCGCAGGATCTTCCCGGCAAGTACGCGATCCCAGTGTTCCATCAGCTCCAGATACGAGCGGTAGTAACGTCCGATGTGCTCGAGGCGGTAGCTGAAGCGCTGCCCGACCGCGAACAGCTGCTTGTAGTTGCTGAAGCAGCATGCCATCGGGTTGCGCCGCGCGTCTATGATCCTGGCGTTGGGCAGCATCAGGTGAATGAGCCCGAGGTGGCGGAAGTTGTTCGGGTTCTTGTCGATGAAGAACGGCTTGGCGCTCTTGCGGTAGATGCGCGTGTCCTCGAGGTAGCGCTCGCCGAGCCGGCGGCAGTCCGCCGCCTGCAGCTCGGTCAGCACGCCCGGGTAGCGGGGGTGGGCGTCGTCGTGCTGCCGCCCCTGCAGGTCCTGCACCAGGCGCGGGATGTCGGCCAGCTCGGTCGTGCCCTCCACCTGCGAATGCGACGCGAGGATCTGCTCGAGCAGCGTCGACCCCGATCGCGGCAGGCCGACGATGAAGATGGGTGCGGCGGCCTCGCAGCCGAACCCGGCGCGAGCGGCGAGGAAAGCGCGGGTGCACATGGTCATCTGCAACCGGGCATTGGTCTCGATCACTTCGGGCTTGTAGCGCAGCTCGCCGTCCTTGAGCGCGTTACCGCGCTCGTAGAACGCGAAGGACTCGGCGTACTCGCCCCTGTCCTCGAGCGCCTTGCCGAGCGCGAAGCACAGGTGGTAGCGATCCTGCAGTCCGGTCCCTGCCGCCGTCTCCGCGCGCCGCATGCCCGCGAGCTCCTCCTCTGCGAAGCGATAGGTCTTGAGGTTCGCGAGACTCCAGTAGGCCTCGCCGTAGTCGGGCTTGGCGGCCGCCGCCGCGCGATAGCCGGCGACCGCTTCCTGAGTCCGTCCGAGGGTCTTCAGCGCGTGGGCCACCGAAAGATGCAGCTCGGGGTCCTGCGGCGACTGGCGCAACAGCTCCTGGTACAGACCCAGGGCGCGCGCGTAGTTGCCGAGCCCCATCGACACCGCGGCGTCGGTGGTGCGATAGACGCGATTGCCTGGATCGTGAGCGAGCAGCCGCGCGATCTCCTCGGTCGCGCGCACGTGCTTATGCCGCCGCAGCAGCGCAATCGCATAGTCATAGCGTGCCGCGTGATAGTCAGGCGCCAGCGCGAGCACGCTCGCGAGCAGCAGCTCGGCGTCATCGAGCACGTCGAGCTCGAGTCCGATCCTGGCAAGCAGCCGCATAGCCTCGACGTGGTCGCCGTGCGCCAGCAGGTACTGGCGGACGATTCGCTCTGCCTCGTAGAGGTCGCCGTCGGAGAACCTGACGGTCGCGGTCACGACCTCGCGCGGCAGGCCCGCGAGCCTGCCGAGCTGCGCGGCGGCGTTGGCCGATTCCGCGTCGCGGCCCCTCATGCGGTAGAGAGTCTGCAGCGCCTGCCAGCTCGCCGGCAGCGCCGGGCACACCTGCACCGCCCGCTCGAAGGCCTGGATCGCCCGCTCCGGCGAGCGTAGCGCCACGTAGCACTGGCCGCGCTCCTGGAACAGGCGCGAGTACTTCGGGCAGAGCTGCTCGAGCCGCGCGAGCGTCACGAGCGCCTCGGGCAGGCGCTTCAGGTGGCGCTGGCTGACGGCGAGCGCGTAGAGCGCCTCGCGACTCTGCGGCAGCTGCGCGAGCAGCGCCTCGGCAGCGGCCAGCGCTCGCCGGTAGTCGGCGGCCTCGAGCAGCCCGCGCAGGCGGAGGAACTCGGCGTCGGCGCGCGACGCCGGATCGTCCGCGTGCCCGTCCGCGACCGCTCGCCCGGGCCCGGACTGCTGGCTCATGCTCTCCGTGAGGATCCCCCTCGGGACGAGTACTTCAGCCGCCCTCATCGGATGCTAGCGCATGTCGGCTACTGCCCGGCAAAGTGGTAGCCGACCTTGATGCCGAGAACCCGCGGCCGCAACGGCACCTGCGTCACGATGAACTGCGCGTCGTTCTCCGAGACGTAGGCATTGTTGTCGGTGAGATTCTGTCCATAGGCCTCCGCGTACCACTTGTCCTTGGAGATGCCGAATGCCGCGTCCATGGTGGAGTAGGCGGGCAGGGTGTAGGCCTCGACGTAGCCGGTGCTCGTGAAGCTGTGGTCGGTGTGCTGTCCAGAGACCTGGCAGAACATGTCGTAGCCGTTGAAATTCCATTCGTAGCGGATACGCAGGTTCCCCTGGAACGCCGGTGCGTTCGCGAGCGGGCTGCCCAGCGGCCCGAAGGGATTCGGGATCGAGGTGATCGCCTGGCCATAGGTCGGGCTCTTGGGATTGTCGTTGACGAGATACGGCGAGTTGGTCTGGCTGCTGCTGTTCCAGGTCGCCGCCAGCTGTACCGTCAGCCCGTGGGTCACCAGCGCCGTCAGCTGCGGCTCGAAGCCACGTACGCGGTAGCTCGGCCCGTTGGTGAAGAAGGCGAGATTGCCGAGGCCGCCCTGCGGATCGTCGATGCCGATCTGTACGTTGCTCCAGTTCTCCTGATAGATCGAGCCGTTGAAGATCAGGCGGTGATCCAGCCACTCGGTCTTCCAGCCGACCTCGTTGTTGGTGAGGTTGTCAGGGTTCCAGACGACCGGCGTGATGTACTGCGGGATGCCGTTGGCATCCGGGAGGTGGGAAGAGGTTCCGCGATTGAATCCACCCGGGCGATACCCCTGCGAGAAGGTGTAATAAACCATGGCCTCGGGGGTGATCTTCCAGGTCAGGTTAGCGCGGCTCCTGAAGCCCGAGGCCGTGGTGCTGTCGGGCACCTGGTTGTCGAGATTGGTCCCGTACGGGCCGCCCGGACCGTAACCGTTATAGTTGGTGATCGAGCAGGGCCCGAAGCTGCTCGGCACCGCGCCGTTGTAGAACTTGCAGTAGAAGCTGCCGACGTCGCCGCCGAAGTCGTGCTCGTCGTACTTGAAGTAGCGCGTGCCGGCGGTGAGCGTCAGCGTGTTGGGAACGAGGTCGAAGTCGACGGAGGCGAAGGCGGCGGTCTGCTTGTAGCCGCGCTGTACGTCATCGAAGAACGCGTCGTCGGGATTGCGTACGTTGGGATTGTTCGCCGGTACTCCCGGCCACGGCTGAATGTCGAGGAAACACTCCGTATTGAACGTCGGCGTACAGGTCGGGACCGAGCGGTAGTTGTAGTCCATCTGGTCGTCGATCTGGAAGCTCTCCCAGTAGACCCCCGCGAGGGCGCGCAGCCGCTTGTCGTCCGGCGTGCTGAGACGCAGCTCATGGCTCTGGTGCGTCACATGGTCGACGTCGCTCCAAGTGGCGCTCGGCGTGTAGCACTTCGTAGGCGGATCGAAACCCTTGCTGTAGCCAGTGCATTGATAGTATGTGGCCCACACCCCGCGTGCATAGTTCGTATAGTCCTGCACCTGATCGACGTTGCGCACCAGATAGGCGCCGCTGTAGACCGCCTTCAAGTCGCCGATCTTGCCGGTGACGGTCAGCGCGGTATTCTCGAAGCTATCGTGATCGTAGGAAGGGTTGAACACTGTCACCGATAGCGGCGGCAGTGCGTTGCCTTCCGAGCCCACCGGGTTCTGATAAAAAACGCCCTCGGCGTCCATGCTCTGATACGACTGCGTGAGCAGCGCTTGCCAGTCGTCGTTGATTCGCCATAGGCCGGACAGACGGAAGCCTTCGTAAGTGAGCGGATTGATTGCGTTGCCGGCAATCAGGTAGTTGTTGATCACCTGGCTGTCGGCCGGCACCTGACCCGGAGTGATGACCTGGCCAGTGTTGCTCACCGTGCCACCGTTGCGCAGCGCCAGACCCAAGTCTGTCCCCATGCGTGTGAACTCGCTGCCGACGTTGTTGATGTAGCCGCCTCGGCGGTCGAGGAACACCGTGCCACGCACGGCGAGCGTGTCGTCTATGAGCGGCAAGTTGATGGTGAGGTTGACGCTGTCGTTCGCGTCGCCGTGCTCCGTGGTGCCGAAGCCCCCTTCGGCGGTCGCCTCCGTCGTGTCGAGCTTGGGCTTATTGGTGATGTAGCGCACCACGCCCGCCTCCGCCCCGCCGCCGAACAGCGTGCCCTGGGGACCCTCGAGCACCTCGACCCGCTCCAGATCGATGGTGTAGACGTCAAGGTTGCGGCCCGGCAGCTGCATCGACTGGTCGTCGAGGTAGACCGCGACGTTGGGAAAGTTGCCGATGGCGCCGCTCCCTTCGGTTCCGCCTGAGCCGATGCTCAGTCCGCGGATGTAGATGTTGGTCTGGCCGGGACCGTTGGTGGCCTGGGAGACGCTCGGCAGGTACTTGATCATGTCGTCGAAGTTCGCCAGGTTGAGCTGCTGCAGCGCCTGCGAGGTGAGCACCTGGACGGTAACCGGCACGTCTTGCAAACTCTGCGTTCTACGCTGCGCGGTGACGATGATCGCGCTCAGCTGATCGGATGGGGCGGCGGCCCCGGCGCTGCTTTCGGCGGTGCTTTCGCTCGCGCCGGCCGCTGCCGCACTCACAAAGGCTGCAACCGCGCAGGCAATCTTGCTTGATTTCATCTTGGTCCCCCTCCACGCATGTTTTGAGTCACCGGCTATCCACAGGCCCGCAGCCGCTCCAGGTGATGGCGGCTCTAAGCCGGGGTCGGGCCCTTCCCGCCGACCGTCTGCCCGGACCACGCAGTCGACAGGGCGCGATCGAACATCGCGAGCGTCTCGCGAATGTCCTCGGATGTATGCGCCGCGGAAATCGAGCACTGCTTGGTCGCTATGGGAATGAAGAACACGCCCAGCTCGATGAGCGCGCGCCGCAGCGCCACGTCGCGCTCGAAATCGTGATGCTCGACTAAATCGTGAAAGTCCGTGGGGTTCCGCGGCATGAAGTAAAAGGAGAAGGCCGAGCCCTGACGCGCGACCGACGCCATCACCTTGTGCGCGGCAAACAGCTCGCGCAAGCCGTCCTCCATCTCGCGTCCGAGTGTCTCCACCCGTGCATAGAGGTCGGCGCGGTTGGCGCACAGGTACTCGATAGTGCGGATCGCGGCGGCGACAGCCACCGGGTGGCCGTTGTAGGTGCCCCCGACGAGCGGGCGCCGGGCCGGGTCGGGATGAACCACATAGTCGAGATACTCGCGCTTGCCGCCGACCAGAGCCAACGGGTAGCCGTTCGCGACCGCCTTGCCGTAGGTGACCAGATCGGGCCTGACGCCGCAGATCTCGCTGTATCCGCCGAGGGCGTGGCGGAAGCCGGTCTTGACCTCGTCGAAGATCAGCAGAAAGCCGAGCTCGTTCGCCAGCGTCCGCAGGCCCGCGAGGTAGCCTTCGCGCGGCCGCACCACGCCGATGTTCTGCAGGATCGGCTCGGTGATCATCGCGGCCACCGGGTAGCGCCGGCAGACGTAGCGCACGGATTCGAGATCGTTGAAGTTGATCGGGTGAACGAAGCGCGTCGCCGCGATGGTGGTGCCCGCGCCGAGGGGGCGCAGCGGGTATTCCCCCGGAGAAACCCGCGGGCCCAGCTCCGCGAGATCGTTGAAGACGTTGCAGGCGAGCTCGTCGTGATTGCCGTTATAGCTGCCCTGCACCACGATGACGTGCTGCCTGCCCGTGACCGCGCGCGCGATGCGAACCGCCAGCGCCGTTGCCTCACTGCCGGTATTGAGCAGGCAGACCTTCTCGGCCACCGGGATGTTCTCGCAAACCAGCTCGGCCAGCCGCCCTTCCAGCACCGTGCTACCTGCGCCGTACAGGCTCTCGCCGCTGCGCAGCACCTCGGTGACCGCGTCATTGACGGGCTTGAAGTTGTGACCGAGGAAGTGCGGGGCGAAGGCCGCGTGATAGTCGATATAGCGCTTGCCGTCGAGGTCCCAGATGTAGGCCCCCTCGCCGCGCGAGAAGATCATGGGCGGGTCGATGACCCGGTTGGTCGAGCTGACGCCGCCGGGCAGGTAGGCGCTGTTGCGCGCCAGCTGTGCTGCGAGGGAGCCGCTGCTTTTGGCGGTCATGTTCTCTCGTCTGCCCCCTGCGAAGATGTAACGTTACATCTTCGGCTTCGGCAAAGTCAATCTGAATTGCGCTGTGCGCGGCGGCTCCTCAACCCCGGTAGCGCGCGGCGGGCAGACCGCGCACGCCGAGGTCGACGGCGAACACCGCTCCGGCGAGCCCACTGGCGTTGGCGGCGCCCTCGAGGCCGACCGCGGCGCTGGTGATGAACAGCCGGCGCAGGTCCTCGCCGCCAAAGGTGCAGCTCGAGGGTTGCAGCACCGGCACCTGCACCTCCTCGAGCAGCTCCCCCTTCGGGCTGAAGCGCGAGACGCGCGCGCCGCCCCAGTGCGCGATCCACACCCCACCCTCTGCATCGCAGGTCAGGCCGTCGGGATATCCCCAGCCCTCCTCCCGGAAGCTGCAGAACATCTCGGGGCCGGAGAGCTCTCCGGAGGGGTCGAGCCGGTAGCTGTAGACCGCACGCCCGTAGCTGTCGACGCAGTAGAGTGTCTCGCCGTCGGGTGAAAACGCCGGTCCGTTGACGCAGATGAAGGGTCCGGCGGTGGGCCGCGGCGCACCGCGGCCCTCGAATCGGAACAGCCACCCGTCTCCCGCCTGTCCGCTGGTATCGTAAGTTCCGACCCAGAACCGCCCCGCGGGATCGCACTTGCCGTCATTGCAGCGATTGCGTTGCGGCTGTCCCTCGAGGGTCGCCACGATCTCGATGTGCAGCGGATCAAGGGTGATGAGCGCGATGCAACGCTCCAGGCCGGCAACGAATCCTGGCCGCTCGCGCCGCAATGCGACGCAGCCGAGCCGCTGCCCGACGAGTACCGAGCTTTCATCCGATCCGTCCGCCCGGCAGCGGTGCAACGCACCGCGCTCGATGTCTACCCAACAGAGAGTCTGGCTGCGTTCGTCCCACACCGGTCCCTCGCCGAGAACCGCGCGCGTCGAGGCAGTGATGAGCCTCGCCGTGTGTTGCTTCGGCCCGTACATTCAGCGCACCACCTCCCCGGATGTACCGCTCCCCGGCGGCGCAACTGCAGCCGCTGAGAGCGCCGTTCGCACTCCGTAAGCGGCGACGATCACCGGCAGGACGAAGGTGCCGGTGGCGGATCCGAGGCGGCTGGCCGCTGCGCAGCTGCTCCCTGAATTGTAACGTAACATGTTTGACGCGACGCAGCACCACGAATTGCTGCACCTTTTGCCATTAACCCGCAGCAGGAACTGCCGCAGCAAGCCTCGTTGCGCATGCGCCGCGCAATGACATAGATTGTTTTATCGTTACATCCGATAAGCCGACCGTGAAAGGAAGCGGATGAGACTGGTTCGCTACGGAGACCCGGGAGCCGAGCGCCCGGGCTTCGTCGGCCTGGACGAGGCCATTCGCGATCTCTCGAGCCAGGTGCCGGACGTATCTCCCGCCACCCTCGCTCCCGAGACCCTGCGCCGGCTGGCCTCCATCCCCGCCGACGGCCTGCCGCGGGTTGCCGACGGTGTGCGCCTCGGGCCCTGCGTCGCGGGGGTGGGCAAGCTGGTCGGCGTTGGACTCAACTATCTCGACCACGCGCGCGAGTCCGGAGCCGCCGTACCTGCTGAGCCCATACTGTTCATGAAGGCGACCAGCTGCCTTGCCGGTCCCGGGGATCCTTTGGTCATCCCCGAGGGCGCCGCGAAGGTCGACTGGGAAGTCGAGCTCGGCGTCGTCATCGGCGCGCGGGCCAGAAATGTCCCCGAGCGCGATGCGCTCAGCCACGTGGCCGGCTATTGCGTGGTCAACGACGTGAGTGAGCGCGGCTGGCAGCTCGAAGGCACCGGCCAGTGGACCAAGGGCAAGAGCGCCGACGGGTTCGGTCCCATCGGCCCGTGGCTGGTTACCCGGGACGAGATCGACGATCCGCAGGCGTTGCGGCTGTGGCTCTCGGTGAATGGCCAGCTGCGGCAGAACAGCTCGACCCGACAGATGATATTCCCGGTAGCGGCCCTGGTGAGCTACATCAGCCGCTTCATGTCCCTCTGCCCCGGCGACATCATCGCAACCGGCACTCCGCCCGGGGTGGCGCTCGGCGCGCGACCTCCGAGGTACCTGTGTCCCGGTGACGTGGTGAAATGCGGCATCGATCGTCTTGGCGAGCAGGCGCAAACCGTCACCGCAGCGCCCGCCGGCGGTCAACCGGTCGATTCGCCGAGCTGCAGATGAACGGGCAGCGTGACACTGCGCCGCGAGAAGGTACCGTTCTTCAGTCGGTCGATCAGCATTTCGCCCGCACGGCGCCCCATTTCATAGGCCGGCGAGACGACCGTGGTGATCGTGGGCGAGGTATGACACCACACGTCGAAGCCGTTGAAACCCGCGAGCAGCAGGTCCTTCGGCACCCGCAGTCCGCTGTGCTCGCAGGCCTTCAGCGCCGCCGCCGCCATTGAATCGGTGGCGGCGACGATCGCATCCGGAGCCTTCTTGGCGAGCTGGCTGCGGACGACCTGGTGCACATCCTCGAATCCCTCGGTGGGCGCAATCAGTGTCTTGATCTCGATGGCCGCCCTCGCGCCGGCGAGGACTGCGCGCAGTCCCTTCTCACGCTGCTCCACCGCACACCATTCCAGCGCCGGGCGCACAAAGATTACCGAGCGCACGCGCCGGGTCAGCAGATGACCCCCGAGCTGCCTGCCGCCGGAGAGATCGTCCTGACCGATGAC
Source organism: uncultured Gammaproteobacteria bacterium (assembly GCA_963804465.1). Taxonomy (GTDB): domain Bacteria; phylum Pseudomonadota; class Gammaproteobacteria; order Steroidobacterales; family Steroidobacteraceae; genus 13-2-20CM-66-19. The sequence continues at coordinate 3,672 of CAWDQL010000006.1, read as the reverse complement.
GGCTACGTGGGGCGAGTGCGGCTGAAAGATCTCCCGAAAGATGATAATCGGCTGGCCGAGACGGCCGAGATAGGCGAAGTGCTCCCTGCGCAGCGTCCGCGGGCCACACAGGATCGCGCACAGCGCTTCGTTGCCGACCTTGTTCAGAATGGTCGCGCTCTCGAAGCGCTCCGGCGCCACCCCCTGAACGTCGAGCGTGTAATCGAGACTGCTGAGGTAGTTGCTCAGGCCGCTGACGAGGCGCGAGATGAAGGGATCGTTCAGATATGCCGGGTCGTTGTCGGCAATAACGATGCCGACGGAGTATTCTTTGGAGAGCCGCAGGCTGCGGGCGCTGACGTTAGGGCGGTAGTTGAGTCGAGCGATTGCCGCTTCCACCAGCCTGCGGGTCCGGAGACGGACCGGCTTGGTGTGGATAAAGTTCGATACGGTCATGACCGAAACACCGGCCTCGCGCGCTACGTCGCTCAGCGTCGCACGCGTTGACCTTCGGCGCGATCTGTCTCGTTCGCGATGCTCCTTCATCAATAGCTCCAGAATCGAGGCTTGGCCCTGGGAAGCACAGGCAGGGCCGGCATCCGTAATGGATGCCCGCGTTGCCACAGCCGCGCCGCGGCGCGATTATGCCCTGTAACATCGCGCCACAGCCACCGCCTCCGCTGGAAGCAGCACGCATGCGCGCCACCAACTTACGAGATGTTCCCGAAGCCGGCACCACCCCCGTGAGTGTCGCGCCCCGCGAGCCGGTGAAGCTCGCATTCTTCCTGGTGCCGCAGTTCTCGCTGCTGGCATTCTCCGCCGCGATCGAGCCGCTGCGCTCGGCCAACCGCCTCGCGGGCGGCGCGGTGTACGAGTGGCAGCTGCTCTCGCTCGACGGCCGGCCGGTGGCGGCGAGCAACGGCATCTCGATCGCCGTCCACGCTCTGCTCGATCCGCCACCGCGGCCCGATAGGCTGGTGGTGTGCGCAGGGCTCGAGCCGCTGCAGTACGCCGGTAATCGCGTGCTGCAGCACCGGCTGCGCTACCTTGCGCGCCACGGCTGCCGGATCGGGGCAGTGAGCGGCGGCTCTTTCATCCTCGCCGACGCCGGCCTTCTGGCGGGTCATGCATGCACCGTACATTGGGAGTACCGCGAGCAGTTCGCAGCCCGCTATCCGCGCTTGAAGCTGACGCAGGACCTGTACGTGATCGACCGGGAGGTGTTCACCTGTTCGGGCGGCACCGCGGCGCTCGACATGATGCTGCATTTCGTGGACGAGGACTGCGGTCACGAGCTCGCGTTGGCCGTCGCCGATCAGTTTCTCCACCCCGGGATACGCGACCATGCGGACCATCAGCGTATGGAGCTACACGCTCGCTACGGGCTGCACGACGCGAAGCTCGTCGAAGTGATCCGCCTGATGGAGCAAACCCTTGAGAGCCCGCTCTATGTGCAGGCGATCACGGCCCGCGTCGGGCTTTCGGCCCGCCAGGTCGAGCGCCTCTTCCGGCGGCACATCGGCGAGTCTCCCGCGGCTTTCTACCTGCGCCTGCGCCTTGAGCGCGGCCGCAGGCTGCTGCTGCAGACTGCGGACCCTATCTCCGACGTCGCGCTCGCCTGCGGCTTCGGATCGCGCTCGCATTTCGCGCATGCCTACAAGCGTCATTTCGAGCAGACTCCGGCAGAGGAGCGCCGCCGTCCATCGGCCGCTATGCGCGCGTCAACTCACCCGGCCTCGCCAAAGAGCGCGCTCAGCGACTGAGCGGCCCTCGCCCGGACTGCGCCCGCACGCGGCGCGCGTCGGACCGCAGCACCGCGATGTCGCGTACCTGCACAGGCGCTCAGCCCCGGGACAGGAACACTTGCAGCATGGAGCCTCGGAAACGTCGCGAAGGTAGCCGCCCGCGCAGGAGCGGTGGCGTGTTGGCTCAGCTCCCGTGGCGAGCGGTGACGAACCCCTACACCCCGATGGAGGTGTTGAGCGCCGATCAGCTCGAGGCGATCCATCTGACCTCGCTGCGGATCCTCGAGGAGCTCGGCATCGAGCTGATGTCGCCGCGGGCGCGCGAGGTGTTGCGCCAGGCCGGCGCCGACGTCGACGACGCGAGCGGTACGGTGCGCCTCGATCGCGGGCTCGTGATCGCACGGCTTGCCACCGCCCCGTCGACCTTTACTCTCACGCCGCGCAATGCGGCACGCAGCATTACGCTCGGGGGCAATCACGTCAACTTCGGCCTGGTGGCGGGACCCCCGAACGTGCACGACCGCGAGCGCGGGCGCCGCGCCGGTAACTTTCGCGACTACTGCGACTTCACGCGCCTGGGGCAGTACTTCAACGTCATTCACCTGCTCGGCAATCAGGTCTGCGCACCGGTCGAGCTGGCGGCGAACTCGCGTCATCTCGACACCTACCGCGCCAACCTGCTGTATTCAGACCGGGTGTTTCACTGTTCAGCCATCGGCGCCGGGCGGGCGCTCGATGGCATCCGCATGACGGCGCTCGCGCGCGGCCTGTCGCTCGAGGAGTTCGCCGGCAGTCCCGGCCTCGTGACCATCATCTCGGTGAACAGCCCGCGGCGCTTCGACGAGGCCATGGCCGAGGGCCTGATGACCATGGCCGAGCACGGCCAGGCGGTCGTCGTGACGCCCTTCACGCTGATGGGGGCCATGGCGCCGGTGTCGCTCGCCGCGGCGCTGGCACAGCAGAACGCCGAGGCGCTGTTCGGCGTGGTGCTGGCGCAGTGCGTGCGGCCGGGCGCGCCGGTGATGTACGGCGCCTTCACCTCGAATGTCGACATGCGCTCCGGCGCTCCCGCCTTTGGCACGCCGGAGAACGCCAAGGCCAACGTGGCGAGCGGGCAGCTTGCGCGGCGCTATCGCCTCCCCTACCGCACCTCGAACGCGAGCGCCTCGAACGCCGCCGACGCGCAGGGCGCTTACGAGACCGAGATGTCGCTCTGGGGCGCGATCCTCGGCCACGGCAACCTCATCTATCACGCGGCCGGCTGGCAGGAGGGCGGACTCACCGCCTCCTACGAGAAACTCGTGCTAGACGTCGAGATGCTGCAGCTCATGATCGAGTTCCTCACGCCTGCGGTCGTCGATGAGGCGGAGCTCGGCTTCGAAGCGATCCGCGGCGTTGCCCCCGGGGGGCATTTCTTCGGCGAACCGCACACGATGGAGCGCTACGAGCACGCCTTCTACCAACCGCTCGTCTCCAACTGGCAGAACTACGAGAACTGGCAGCTCGCCGGGGGCAAGGACGCGACGCAGCGCGCGACCGAAATCTGGAAGCGCGCGCTCGCCGAGTACGAGCAGCCGCCGCTCGATCCCGCGGTCCGCGAGGAGCTCGACGCCTACGTGGTGCAGCGGCGGCTCGAGATCGGCAGCGGCGACCCGTAGCGTGCCGCGACTTGACGTACTCGCTGGGCTGGCGGTAGTCGAAGGCAACCGTTGGGCCTCGAAAGAGACACCCATCGCATTCTGGACATTGGTCTTCGCGACGGTTTCGGCTCTTGCCATCACTGCGTTGGCTGCGGCGCGCAACGCGTGGATCGCATTGAGTCTGGAGCCAGCCGTTGCGCTGCAGTCCTGACACTCTGTGACTGGGATGAGGCGAAAAATCTACCGTACCGTTACCGTAGAGTCGGGCTTGACCGTATTTCGACTCCATAAACCTTGATTTATAATGG
>CAWDQL010000005.1:0-393361 GCA_963804465.1 uncultured Gammaproteobacteria bacterium | reverse complement strand
CGACTTGTCCTTTCCGACCCCGAACGCCACTCGTCACTGTCCGCTCTTCGGAACGGCTCCGTGGTGGCGAAGAGTGCCTGGAGCGGCGGGTTTATTGAATCGTCTTGCACGCAGGACTGAAATTAGCCGAGAAGAACAGGACGTCGAACGCCTTCGTAAGCACCATGGTATTGCTCGGACCTCCGTACCAAAGCTCGTTCGGTTCTCGCAGCCAAGTGATGCTGGTTGGGGCGTCGCGCATATCGAGTAAGTACAGCGGCTCGTTCAGCTCAGCAAACCTCGCGTTGACTGCGGTCGACGGCGTGGGTTTCAGGTCAAACGTTCGTGGACACCCGCCGATTCTTCCTCCTGCCGCGAGATTCCCAATGGTTACAATTTCGTTGCCGTAGTGTCTTTTCATGTAGGCACCGAACGGGACATGTGGGCCATCGTCCTCTACATACGGCGCATTAGCTATGTGAGCCAGCGCGGCAAAGAAGAGAATCTTTGTGTTTGGCCCTAACCGGTCGATAATCCAGCGCGCGTTTTCCAGCATTCCGTGGTCTCGGACGGCGAACAGCTCCCCGATATAAGACTTGTAATCTCGCCCTTTGGCGTCCAGCGGGATGCGTCGCATCGAGTCGTCGACTTGACGTGCAACGAGCGCGTTACGTTTACCCCATTCGTATTCTTCCTTGGAGCTCTTATCTATGTAGGTCAGTTGTCGCGCTTCCATACCGGAAACTACGTCTGCGACGATGACTGTGAGAGCGTCGCGTGTCGAGCTCGGAAACGCCAGATAGTCCCCCACGCTCCATTTGAGAGTGGGAATGATGGATTTCAGTCGCGAATTGATTGCGTCAGCCGCTGGCGAGTCAACACTTTGGAGATAGCGAATTGCTTCATTCAGCGCGGTGTCTGCGTTGCGGGTTGCTTGAAGTACTGTAGGGCTACCGGAGACATCGTAGCCAAAGAATTCCAGTTTATGCGAATGTTTCGGGTCTGCGTTGTACTCGCGCATCCAGGCGATTAGTTGTTTGTTCTGCGGCAAGAGGTCGAACGACCAGCTTAGCCCCTGGGACAGGATGGCATCAAGATCACCCGGGGTCCCGAGCACGTAGTCGTGCACCAAGCGTCCTTCTGTGACACCAGACTCCAGCGCAATGGCCTCGAATCCGAGGTCTTCGACCAGATACTTAAACAGCCGGTTCCGGAATTCGAGCGGCTCGGCTGCGAAGTGCTGTCCCTCACCGAACATGACTATTCTGGCATTGCCGATAATCCGGCGCAGCGGCTTCAAGTCGCTTGACGATGCATTCATGTCAAGAGAAGTGATTGGGTCGAGCGATCGCCGCGCCCACGACAGGTAGGCTGGGTCATCTGCCCGGAGGGTCGCGGCGCTTCCGGTGCCCGCTGCGATGCACAGAAAAATTACAACGCTACGGGCTGTTCGGTGCAACATCGCAGGCCCCGCCCACGTGATCGACCGCTATCGGGCTTCGATCTTAGCACTGTGAAGTCTGCGCCTGACTCGCAACGCCCGTTCAGATAGGGGTAATCAACGCCAACAGGTCTTCGTCCCTGCGGGTCGGCTAGTGCGACGGGGAGTGTTCTAACTTTGCCTTCTCTGCCACGAGCGCAACCGCTCTCAAAGAGATATAGGCCTCCGCCGGCGGGTCCTGGTTCGCGAGGACCACCACCGTGTAAGGCGCGTTGAGAAATATTTGCAGACGTGTGCTGACACCAGGGAAGCCCCCGCTGTGACCGACTACGGTGCTTCCGTAAACATCGTCGATTCCCACTCCGTAGCCGTACCGCGCGCCGCCTGGCATAGTGCCATGCGTCCTCGTCATCTCCGCGAACGTCGCCTTGGCAACAAGCTTGCCGCTACGCAGCGCATCGGAGAAGCGGATCAGATCATCCACTGTCGAGATAGCTCCTCCTGCAGGACTTCCAATGTCGGCTGGCGCTTCCTGCCACTCTCGCGACGGACCGTCGGGGGTTTGTCGAGTGCAGGGGATGACCAAGTTTGCCGAGCGATAGGGAACATTGTTCGGGTCGCTGTCCCTCATTCGAGCCGGCGCAAAGATGTGCTTGCGAAGGTAGTTCGGATAGTCCTCGCCGGATACCTTTTCGAGAATTGCGCCAGCTAGCGCCAACCCCGCATTGCTGTACGCCCAGCTCGTTCCGGGCTCGAACTTTGGCTCTTCCTCGTCATAGAGCGGCATAAATTCCACGGCGCGTTTGACGCCGTTTTTCATCATCTCCGGGGTGCGCTTTGCCAGGAAATCGCCGAGTCCTGCAGTATGCGACAGGAGCATTCCGACGGTGGCTTTCTCGCGCACCGTCTTGTTCGGGTATTCCGGGAAAAACTTGCCAACCGGGTCATCGAAAGACAGTTTGTGCGCGTCGACGAGTTGGCCGATGCCTGTCGCCGTGAACATCTTGCCCATCGAGCCCAACGTAAATTGAGTGCGGCCTGTTATGGGTGAGCGCTTAGAACGATCGGCATATCCTGCACTGACGTTCACAAGCTCGCGGCGGCCTCGCGCGACAACCACGATCCCAGAGAACAAGCCTCCCTCAGACACCTGCGAGACGGTATGTCTTAGATCGGTCTCGATCGCTGCATCGCTCAGGTCCTTCGGCAGGGAGTCCTCTTCCGGCGTGGCCGGCTGAAATCCCACCCAGACTATTTTGCCGTCGCTGTTGGTCCGCAGACTAAGGCTATACCAGATATCCGTTTTCCTCCCGATGACGACGACGGACAAGTCGCTCGCGGTGGAGTTCATTACTTTCTGCGCGCGAACGCCACCATTGAAGCCACATCTATCGACCAGGTTGTGCGCGACGAACCCAACGACACCGCGCGCAACAACATCTGGGGGTGAGTTGCCCGTGAGCCATTTGGTGACTTCATCGAGTTGGGGCGCTTCGCACAGTTTGAGGAGTTGACCAGCTAATTCACCGGGCTTCGTACCGGATAGGGGCACGGCTTCTTGGGGGCGCGTCGGGGAGGTCGCAAGAAGTGCGACGAGGACAAAAGCAGTTCGCAGGCTCAGAAAGCCGGTCCCGTCAAAGTACAATCGCGAACCGCGCATCCTGGTTACTCCCTGCCGGCGATTGCATCTGCCTGCGCCTTGAGGCTGACAAATCATATCGACCTGAGCGCCGAAAGGCAGGCTTCACCGAAAGCACAAGCTGTGCAGCTTGTAGGACCGCCGCCGCCGGTTTGTCGCTGGCCGCAACCAGGTGGTAACTGGATGACCGCTCTGAGGAAGATTGGGCGCTGTCTTGAGTGGCAGGAAATGGCCCGACCTCGACCCTTCATGTTGAGTACAGCGCGGTGCGGGTGGGCTATGACGGGACTATAACTAGCCTGTGAGGGAAGTCGATGCACACGACGTGCGTCGCAAAGAAGTCATACCCAATGGTGCCATCAAAGAACGGCAAATGCAGTTCCATCCACTTGAACTGCCAGCGCCCAAAGTCAGTGCCCCCGAGTACAAGCCGCTGCGTGATCACATCCTCGCCGGATACCTGAGCGTGGCCCCGGTGGATGACCTCCTGGCTCACGAACGAGAGCTGCGAACCCGTGTCCCACCCCAAGGTGAGTTGACCCATATCAGTGTCAGCCTTAGTGAATGGCTCAGCACCACCCGTTGTCACGGCAAATGGCACGCTCGTTCCACGGCAATACTCAGTCGGCGTGTCATTGGCGGCGAGCGGCACCAGGGTCATCGTGAGATGCGGGTAATCGAGGACCACCTCATACGTCTTTAAGAGCCCGGTCCCCAGCCAGCCTTCTTGGCCGACGTCCGGTGGCTTATACGTTGGGGCATGGGTGGCCAGGCGACCGATGACGTCAGTAAACACGGAATCGCCGAGTTGCAAGCGAGACACGCGGACCTTCTGTGAATCCTTGAGATTTCCCTTGGCGTCGAGCGCCTTGCTGAAGTCATCGAGCAGCACTACCTTGATGTGATCGAGGGCGGATGGTTCCAGCACCACCGTGTCCGAAATGCCCGTGTCGAAGACCAGCGGAACGTCCAGACCGTCGACCTTCGCCACGACGATCGGAAAATGACCCGCCAGCCGCAAGGGCAGGACGATCGGACCGCTAGCAGCTGCAGAGCCGAAAGTTGCGAGGACGCCGAGGAGTGCGAATGCTTTATTTGGGGCAGGATCCACCGCGATGCCTCCGTATTGAAACGCGGCTGCTAGTGCTCTATCCGGAGAGTGTTTGACTCTCTGTGTTCTCCGCCCTCGACCTTAGCCACAGGTAGGGGACTAAAATGATCAGCAACGTAACGATTACGCGAAGACTCCAAGCGAGTCCTACGCCCGGGAACTGAATCCCGATACCGCCGGACAGCGCGCCTCGCGGGACTGCGGAGGACCACTCGAAGCTCGCGTTCGTTGAGGCACCGGCAAGCGCGATCAGGGCGCTGCCGACGACGGGCCAGAACGCTGGGGCGCCGCGGCGTGCCGCGAGGAAGCAGGCGGCTCCTGCCGCGAGCATCGGCGCAATCCACATACCGTAGGCTTGGAGACCCGCCACAACCCAGGGAACGGCGCCGGGGTGAAGAGCGGTCAGTCCCAAGACCCGAGTGGAGAAGTTGAACGCGCCGGCGGCTGCCAGCATTGACAGGGTAAACTGCAATGGCAGGGCGAGCAGAGGCAGCAGCACAAAAGCCAGCCATGGCCACTGCCGTGCCCAGGATTGCAGTTCCGGTCGCGCGATGATGCTTGCGGCAATGACATCTTCGGTCCCGAGACGGACGGCGGCTTGTGACACGCTTTCCGCCTGAGACCGGCCCGTCGACCGCAATTCCGCAACGAGGTCGGCAAAGTGCGCCTCCAGCTCTGCAATCGCGCGCGTCACGTGGCGAGGAGCAACTCCGGCCCGCAACAGCCGCCGCGAAAGGCCCGCGAATCGCTCCGTGGGCAAGTCAGGTCTCCGCCAACACCGCCCGGACGGCGCCGGCGATGCGGTGCCACTCCCCACTCAATTCGGCGAGCCGGCGATTTCCCCTGGGCGTGATCGCGTAGTACACGCGCGTGCGCCCGGATACCGTTCGCCGGCGGGTTCTCAGGAAGCCGCGGCGTTCCATGGCATGAAGCGCCGGATACAGCACCCCCTCTCCGAGGGAGATGGCTTCCCGGGTTGACTCACGAATTGCGCGAGCAAGCTCATAGCCGTACATCTCGCGCGCGCTCAGCAGTCGCAACACCAGGAGTTCTGGAACTCCGGACATCAATGAGGCAGTTTGCGCCACGGTAATGGGCCGATACCTTGTCTAGCGAGGTATGCTACCGGCGTCAAAGCAAATTGCAAGGAGCACACCGGCCAGGCTCCCGCTTGCGTAGCGATCGTGCAGGCGACGGATCGGATGAGCCAGCGCAACCCTTGAGCGGACGACCCTCGTTTGCACGGGCCCCGCTGTCGGTGAGGGGGTCTGTAGCGACCGAATCGCCGACAGTCGCTTCGCGACCTGGAGCTGGTTGGCGAAGTCAGCTATCGAGCGCAACAACTACCCGGGCGAGTCCAGCTGTTTCCCCACTGTAGATGCAGCTACACCATTTAGGTCCGGGTGTGGCAGGCGCCGTGCGATTTCCCGCGGCCGCAGGCCGGCAAGATCAGCGAACTGCTGGAACGCCGATGCAGAGAGGTGGAACCCGTAGCTAGGCGCTCCGATAGCAACGCGTTCGTATAGCGCCGCCACGTCCGGCCCATCCGCACCACCGCGCAGAAACTCCCCGCCCACCAGACGCACCTGGCGGCAAATTTCCGCCAGGATGGCCGGGGCGATCCCATGGCCACGAAGTTCGGGGATGACGAATAGCCACTCCACGTAGCCACCAAACATCGCCCAGAACATATCGTAAATACGTGTCCATTGGCCCATGCCAATGACCTGAGGGCCCTTGCTCGCAACGAGAAGGTGAGCCACGGGACTAGCCCCAAAATAAGCTTCCCGCAATCGCGAAATCGGCCGTGGATGGGATTCCGCCGGATGTCCTTCGACAAAGCGTCGCACCATGCCAGCGACGTCGTTCAGATCCGCCTCCGTGGCGGATCTGACTAAGATAGATGCGGGCCTTAGGCTCATTTGTCGAACGACGGTTCTCACCGATGGCGCGCGCAAAGCTCAACCGAGGGGGCTTCAGACCTCAATTGTCGTCGCAATCTGAGCCGCCACAATCGCGTATAAGTCGACGGGAATCTCTGGAGCCTCGATGGATACGATGAGTGCATAACGAGCGCTTCGATCATATCGCTCGAGCCGCTGTCGGCGGCGCCACCAACCGATCGCAGGGTACACCGCAAGCAACCCCCGATTGGCAAGCTCCGCGGCAGAGCCTTCCCACACATCAGAGTGAACTGAGCCTCTCCGACGTAGCTGGTCTCCGATGCGCCATCCAATATCGGGCGCCGCAGTGTAAGTTCCCTCCTCTTCATCCCGTGCGAGCCGATTGATTCGCGCCCGAAACGCGGGGGTCGTCTCCTGCGCTCGACGAACTTCGAAGCGAAGACCGTGCGACTGATAGACATACTTATTCCCCGCTCCGCGGTCACCCGGATTCGGCTCAATGAAGTACGAGAGCGTCACACGTAACTTCACATCAAGCTCACCATATTGCTGGAGTGCCTCGACTGGCCACGGGAGCGAGTGCAAGTGCATGTCTCGACTTTTAATGCCCTGCCCAGTCTTCTCGAATGGTTGCAGAGTGTCCTGGACGATGAGCGTAAGAGAGTCGCGAGCGCTCCATAGCGCTCGCTCCAGGTCGGGTGCACCATAGCCGCAGTGCCTGAGCAGATTGGTCCGTCGAGCGGTCTCATTGCCTTCCGCCGCAAACTCTTCCTCCATACGAGCAGTCCACCGTGCTGAGTGAACGATCAACGCACGAATTGTCTCGGGCCAGAACTGCGGGTATTGGCTCGCGATGCGAGCCGCCATATTCGAACCGAGGGCGCAGGCAGCGCTGGTTGCGTTCGTTGTAGTAAACAGGCGCTGTTGTGGAAGATGATGCGTTGTGAGAAGCGAGAGGCTCGCGAACTCGCTCGGAAATTGCCCGTCCCTCCCAGCGTTACCACCTTCGAAGACGACATCCGGCTTCCAGGGCCAGGATTTACGCTCCCAAGTAGCGGATGTCGTAGTGAACGGACTTAGACTGCCGCGGCGGGCGATGGGCTGATATTCGAGCGCATCGGGTTCTGTGATATTCACCTTTTCAGTGTATGCGCCAACCGTCAGGGCATTCCAAGCCTGCGCCGGGTCGTGAATGAGCTCAGTGGCAAGATGTGTAGGATGATGAATCCAGTGCGTCGGATCGTGGCAGTTTCCTGCGGATACGAGGATCAAGCGAGGTCGCGCGCCGTCGCCCTCCCAGTCTGACGTGAGCGAATCGATTGTCGCGGACCAAGATGAAGGACGTCCTCGGTCGCGAGAATCCGTTGCCGTGACGGCGAGATTGAACACTCGGCGACGCTGTTGCGCGGTTATTTCTACCCGGCTCACCCCCTCCTGGGTGAGCGCGCCGTATATCCTGCCTTCATTGTCGCCACCCTCTCGGAGAATCTTTACGGATTCTAGCCGCGCAGGAAGTGTCACGGGCCCTGCCGTTACCAGGACACTTGTTAGGTCCCCGAATAGAGCGATACCTGCGAGTCCAGTGCCGTGTCCATCCAGATCGGCAGTGCCCCAGGCAGGCTCGACCGTGTGCATGTCAGCTGGTGCGATGGAGTCCGATAGGAGCGGGTGACCACGATTAACACCGGTATCCAGGATGCAGACGTATGGGCGATCGTCATCCGCGATCAACATCCTCTGTCGAAGAGCCTCGGCCTGTTGTTGCTGCTCTTCAGGCGTCAGGGCGTCAAAAAAGTCAGCTGTCTCTTTCGCCCGCCTTAGCTCTGCGATTAGCGACAGCATGGCAACGGAGTGTTCCAACTGCGCCTGCGAGCCGACACAAACAAGGACGGTCCGTTCCGGAAACTCCATCACGCGCGTCGACGGTTGCCACCCAACGGCATCGGCTAGCGCTCGAAAATCGGTCAAAACCTGGTCGCGAGCTTCCCGCACGGGTAGCCAAACCTCCCATCCAATGGCCTGCGTGGGATCCTGGGGTAATAGTTCACGATCGTCAGTCCACAGCGCGCGCACCGTAGCTAAGCGGATGTCGCGGATCGCATCAATCAACTTTTGGTGATCAATAGGGTCGCCATTCTTGTCGCGGCGTCGTTCGACGTAGGCCGTGATGAGCCGCTCGAAATGCGCGAGCTTGCCCTGCGGGACAAAAACCGTCGCGAAGAGCGTGTTGCCTTCCTGGCGCGCGTTCAGTAGCTCAATTCCAGAGGCATCCCGCGCAAGGCTTTCAGTGGTCAGTTCGATCCCTGAAAAGCTTCGAAACTCCAACTGCAAGCCAATCCCGGGGTCCCGGTCCTCGGCTGTCGCCTCCCTTATTGCCTCAAGCTGAGCGCGGAGGTTAGCGGAGTGGTGCTCGCGATTTCGCGCCGGCACGTGCGCCGTGCTGCGACCGCTCTTTGGAGATGTAAATCGCTCGGCGGTACCGGGTTCTTGAAGGAGGAAATGCGGTCGTCGGTCTAGTCCGTTGGCCATGCGATATCAAGTCGTCTACCTGCGCGAGAGCTTCGCGAAAGGCCGCTGACTCAACAATCTCCGCAAGTCATCCGAATCGATCTGTTCGACGTCCTGCATGACAGCGTTCTTCACTGCTTCCTCGACAGCGCGCGTGACGTCCGCATGACTCAGTCCCTGTGCCGCGCTCGCAATTGACATCACATCGAAATTTGCCGGCGCAAAACGTCCAAGTCTGCTGCGAAGGATAGCCTCGATTTGGTGCACATTCGGCAAGTCATACTCAATAACGTCATCGAATCGCCTAAACAATGCGTGATCGAGGATCTCTGGGTGGTTGGTTGCCGCCAGTATCAGGCTAGTTGAAACATCCTCCTCAATCATGACTAGGAAACTGTTGAGAATTCGGCGCACTTCACCCACATCATTCGTCGTGATTCGCTGGCTACCAATTGCGTCGAACTCATCAAAGAAATACACGCCACGTACGGCGATCACAGAGTCAAAAATCTGGCGCAGCTTTCCCGCCGTTTCACCCATGAACTTCGTGAGGAGTGCATCGAGCCTCACCAGAAACAGCGGTATGCCCAACTCACCCGCCAGCGCAGACGCCGTGAGAGTCTTGCCGGTTCCGGGTGAGCCGACCATCAGAATCTTGCGGCGCGGGGCCAAGCCGTGCTCGAGGAGCTTGTTGATGTGTCGTTGCTCCTTGACGATACGCTGGAGGCTCTCGCGTATCGCCTCAGAAACGACAAGGTCCCCAAGACGGGTCTTGGGGTACGAAACTCGCAACAACGACGCGAGTTCGCCCCGCGGCCGGTTGATAGGTATTGGCGGGGCCGCTCGAATTGCTCGTCGACTCTTGGCTTCGTCGATGAGCGCTCGAAGCTCCTCAGCAAGCTTGCCGTGACCTTGCCGAGCTTCAGTGGCAGCCAGTTGCATCGCTATCGAAAAGAAGTGGGCGTCGTCACCATCAATGTAAGAACGCAGCAGCGCCCGAAGGTGGTCCCCTTTCGCCATCTGTCTCCCTTCCGAGCTAAGCCGGAGCCGTGTGATCGAAATAACCGAAGGTACGAGACGGCCTAATACTAAGCCACTGTCTCGACGCGTTCCGCAATCTCACACGGCAGACCCGCAGCACCACGCCCCCACACCTCGGCCGACTCCGGATATTCAAGTCGGCGCGCAGGACATACATCCTACAGTGCGGCGGCCTCGCGCATTTCGTCTAGCTCGGCCAAACGAGCCGCGCGAGCCTTTCCGCATCTTGCATCGTGACCATGAGACGCAACTCGTAGTCCATCGACGTCCACCCCAGACTTTCCGTACACTTTCCGTACAGCGAAGTTTATCGTTTTTCTGTGGAGTGCGACGTCTTCGCAAGTATATGAATTTGGCGGAGAGAGAGGGATTCGAACCCTCGAAGGGCTTTTGACCCTTACACCCTTAGCAGGGGTGCGCCTTCGACCACTCGGCCATCTCTCCGCTCGCCGTTAAGAAATCCGGCCATTGCATCGGTCGGAAGGGCGCCGGTGCGCGCGCGGCGCGCCATGATACTGAAGCGGTCAGCGTGCGGCAAAAGCCGCGTCCCCGGCGGCTCCGGACCGCCCCTGGTGCATCAGGGGCCGAGGCGCGCGCGCACGAACTCGCGCACCGAGTCGAGCGCCGCATCGAGCGCCTCGGGCTTGCTGCCCCCGGCCTGTGCGAAGTCCGCCCGGCCGCCGCCGCGCCCGCCGACCTGCGCCGCCACGGCGCCCGCGAGCTCCCCGGCCTTGATGCGCGAGGTCTGATCGTCGGTCACGCCGACGACCAGCACGACCTTGGCCGGACTCTCGACGCTCGCCAACACCACCACCGCCGACTTGAAGCGCTGCTTCAGCTGATCGACCGCGCTGCGCAGCGCGCCGGCGTCCGCCCCGTCGACCTTGGTCGCCACCACCTTGACTCCCAGCACGTCCACCGCACCGGCCCCGAGGTCCACGCTCTTGCCGGTGGTGAGCCGATCCTTGAGCGTGCGTATTTCCCGCTCGAGCTGCTTGACGCGCTCGAGCTGCTCGCGGACCTTTTCTCCCAGATCATCGCGCGAGCCGCGGACCAGTCCCGCCAGATCCCGCAGCAACGCGTCGTTGTCCTCGACGTAGCGCAGCGCCGCTTCGCCCGTCAGGGCCTCGATGCGGCGCACGCCCGAGGCGACGCCGCTCTCGGCGGTGATCTTGAACAAGCCGATGTCGCCGGCGCGCTGCACGTGCGTGCCGCCGCACAGCTCCATCGAGAAGTCGCCGAGCTTGAGCACACGCACTTCCTTGTCGTACTTCTCACCGAACAGGGCAATCGCGCCTGCGGCCACTGCAGCGTCATAGTCCATGACGCGGATCTCCCCGGCCGCATTGGCGCGGATCTGCGCATTGACCAGCCGCTCGATCTCGCGCAGCTCCTCCGGCGTCACCGCCTGGTAGTGCGCGAAGTCGAAGCGCAGGCGGTCGGGCGCGACCAGCGAGCCCTTCTGCTGCACGTGGGTGCCGAGCACCTGGCGCAGCGCCGCATGCAGCAGGTGCGTCGCGCTGTGATTGAGCACGGTCGCCTGACGGCGCTTGGCGTCGACCCGCGCCTCGAGCGTGTCGCCGATCCTGATGCTGCCCTCCACCACCTCGCCGATGTGGGCGTGCGCCGCGCCGCGCTTCTGCGTGTCGGCGACCGCGAAGCGCACACCCGGCCCGCTGAGCTCGCCCGTATCGCCCACCTGGCCGCCCGATTCGGCATAGAACGGCGTGCGCTCGAGCACCACCTCGCCCTTGTCGCCCGCCGCGAGCGCCGGCACCGATGCTCCGCCCTTCAAGAGCGCCACTACCTGGCCGACGGTGACGAGTTCTTCGTAGCCGCGGAACACGCTGCGTACATCGGGCACCACGGCATCGCGCCGCTCGGCGCCGAACTTGCTCGCCTCCTGCGAACGGCGCCGCTGCTGCTCCATCGCCGCCTCGAAGCCGGTCTGGTCGATGCTGAGACCGCGCTCGCGCGCCACGTCGGCGGTGAGGTCGGCCGGGAAGCCGTAGGTGTCGTACAGCTTGAACACCGTCTCGCCGTCGATCACCTTGGCGCCGCGCAGGTTGCGGATTGCGCTCTCGAGCAACACCATGCCGTTGGCGAGCGTTTCCGCGAAACGCTCCTCCTCCTGGCGCAGCACACGCTCGGTCACCGCGCGTCGCGAGATGAGTTCCGGATACGCACCGCCCATCTCCTGCGCGAGCACCGGCACCAGCTTGTAGAAGAACGGCTCCTGGATGCCTAGCTTGTAGCCGTGGCGGATAGCGCGACGGATGATCCGGCGCAGCACGTAGCCGCGGCCCTCGTTGGCGGGCAGCACGCCGTCGACCACCAGGAAGGCGCTGGCGCGGATGTGATCGGCGATCACGCGCAGCGAGCTCGAGCTAAGCACCGAGGTGCCGGCCAGCTTGCCGGCGGCGCGGATCAGGTTCTTGAAAAGGTCGATGTCGTAGTTGGAATGCACGCCCTGCATCACGGCCGAGATGCGCTCGAGGCCCATGCCGGTGTCGACCGATGGCTTGGGCAGCGGCGTGAGCTTGCCGTCGGCGCCGCGGTCGTACTGCATGAACACCAGGTTCCAGATCTCGACGTAGCGGTCGCCCTCCTCCTCGGGCGAGCCGGGCGCGCCGCCGGCAACCTCCGGTCCGTGGTCGTAGAAGATCTCGCTGCACGGTCCGCACGGTCCGGTGTCGCCCATCGCCCAGAAGTTCGACTCCTCGCCGAGACGCGCGAAGCGGCGCGGGCTCACCCCCACCTCCTTCAACCAGATGTCGGCGGCCTCATCGTCGTCCGTGTAGACCGTGCACCACAGCCGCGCCGGATCCAGCCCCAGGTTGAAGATCAGGAAATCCCAGGCGAAACGGATCGCCTCGCGCTTGAAGTAGTCGCCGAAGGAGAAATTGCCCAGCATCTCGAAGAACGTATGGTGCCGGGCCGTGTAGCCGACGTTCTCGAGGTCGTTGTGCTTGCCGCCAGCCCGCACGCAGCGCTGCGAGGTCGCGGCGCGCAGGTAGTCGCGCGTCTCGCGCCCGAGGAACACATCCTTGAACTGCACCATGCCGGCGTTGGTGAACAGCAGCGTCGGGTCGTTGCCGGGCACGAGCGAGCTCGAAGGCACGATTGCATGCGCGTGGACGCGGAAAAACTCCAGGAACGCGGAGCGCACGTCCGCAGCGCTCATGTAGGTTGGCTTAGCCAAGGTCCTTCAGTCCGTGTCGGGATCGGTCCCGGTCGCCGCGCGGATATGATCCGCTGAAAAGCCACGATACTGCAAAAAGCGCGCCTGCCGCGCCTTCTCCTTCCAGCTCGCAGGGGCCGCCTTGCCGAAGCGGCGTATCCGGGCCGCACCCGCCAGCGCCCGCCAGTCCGAACCGCTCGCAAGCGCCGCCTCGATGAGCGACTGCGCGAGGCCGCGCGCGCGCAGCTCGGCCGCGATGCGGATCGGACCCTGACCGCGGCCGGCGTGGTATGCGACAAAGTTGTGCGCATAGCGCTCATCGCTCAGCACGCCCTGCGCGGCGAGCGCGAGCAGCGCCTCGGTGGCGGCCGGCGCCGTGAAGCCGCGTGCGGTGAGCCTGGCGTGCAGCTCGCCGCTCGCAAAATCGCGCCGCGCGAGCAGTGCCACGGCGGCGCTGCGGGCCGCAGCGGGGTCCGCGGCGCGTTCCGCCTCTTTAGCTCGGCGCGCGGACCGGGGTGCTCGGCGCGAGATCATTTTTTCAGTATAGTCATCCGCCCGGCGGCCTCCTCGCGAGGTCGTCGTCATTCATATGCGACATATATAGAGGAACGTGTATGCGCTTCGTAGTTGGAGTGCTGGCCTGCGCCGGCGCCGTGAATCTTGCCCTCGCCGATGATCCGCCGCCCGCTCCCGCCGCGAGCGCGGCAGCGGCCCCATCCATAGCGGCTGCCGCTGCCACCCCAGCGAGTGCCGCCACCTCGGTCACCACGGCCGCTGCGGCGGCGAAGCCCGCGGTCGATCCGGACGTGCAGCACTTCACGCAGGAGGGCTTCAAGCCCGAGATGCGTCACGGACAGGAGGTTTACTGTCGCAAGGAGCTCGCCACCGGCTCGCGCGTCTCGGCGGTGAAGAACTGCGGGACAATCGAGGATCTGAAGCTGCAGGAGCAGCGCGCCAAGACGGAAGTCGAGCAGGGTCAGCGCCAGCAGAGCATGACTCCGGCGAGCAAGTAAGCGCTACGCCGCGACGCGGCGGTCAGGCTGTGTTGGCTGTGGCCTGCTCGCCGTTGCGCTGCTGCCGCGGCGGCAGCAGCCGCGCGCGGATCTGCTCCTCGATCTCGCGCGCCACGTCACGGTTCGACTGCAGGTAGGTGCGCGCGTTGTCCTTGCCCTGGCCGATGCGATTGCCCTTGTAGGCATACCAGGAGCCAGACTTCTCGATGATCCCGAGCGAGCTGCCGAGCTCGATGATCTCGCCCTCGCGCGAGATGCCCTGACCGTACATGATCTCGAACTCCGCCTCGCGGAACGGCGGTGCCACCTTGTTCTTCACCACCTTGACGCGCGTCATGTTGCCGGTGACCTCCTCACCGTTCTTGATCGCGCCGATACGGCGGATGTCGAGGCGCACCGAGGCGTAGAACTTGAGCGCGTTGCCGCCCGTGGTGGTCTCGGGGTTGCCGAACATCACGCCGATCTTCATGCGCATCTGGTTGATGAACAGCACGATGGTGTTGGAGCGCTTGATGTTACCGGTGAGCTTGCGCAGCGCCTGGGACATGAGGCGTGCCTGCAGCCCCATCTGCATTTCGCCCATCTCGCCCTCGATCTCCGCCTTCGGCGTGAGCGCGGCGACCGAGTCCACGACGACGATGTCGACGGCGTTCGAGCGCACCAGCATATCGGTGACCTCGAGCGCCTGCTCGCCGGTGTCGGGCTGCGAGACCAGCAGGTCGGTGATGTTGACGCCGAGCTTTTCGGCGTAGCTCGGATCGAGCGCGTGCTCGGCATCGACGAACGCGGCGGTGCCGCCGCCGCGCTGCACTTCGGCGATCACCTGCAGCGCGAGCGTGGTCTTGCCCGAGGCTTCCGGTCCGTAGACTTCCACCACGCGTCCGCGCGGCAATCCGCCGACCCCGAGCGCGATGTCGAGCCCGAGTGAGCCGGTGGAGACCGTCTCCACGTCGTAAGCCGCGGCGGCATCGCCGAGGCGCATCACCGTCCCCTTGCCGAACTGCTTCTCGATCTGACCCAGAGCGGCGGCAAGCGCCTTCTTGCGGTTCTCATCCATCTGCGGGGTTCCCGGGAGTGGTGTCACGACGGGCGACATTTGTAAAAGCGATTATCCCACAAAGTTTTGGCGCCCGGAGCATGGCGGCGCCGCTCTTTGACGCCTATGTACGCACTTTTTCCGCGCTACCCAGTGCGAACGACTCAACGACACTGTATACGGGACCGGTCGTGAGCGTGCGGCTCTCGAGGAGCGCGAAGGCAGCGAAGCTCCACGTGACCGGACAGGTGACACTGGTGCGCGGCGCCCGTACGACCTTGCGCGCCACGGTCACGTGCGCGCGGAAGGGCTTGAGATCCGGATTAAATCCCGCCGCGGCCGTCTCGCGGCACAGCGTCCCGGCGAGCGCCTGGACGTTGCCGGCCGGCGGGCCGCTCGACTCCTCGCGCACCAGCACCGCCAGCACCTGTGACTGTGCCCAGTGAGCGAGGCCTTCGAGGGCAAGGACGAGCAGCGGGATCGCCGCGTCCGGAAAAGCCGCGGCGGCGCGCCGCGCGATGGCGCTCAATCCCGGGATGCGGGCTTCGGGAACCACACCCAGGAACGCCAGCGTCAGGTGCAGATTCGCCTCGGGCACCGGCCGGCCGCCGCTCGCGCGTACCGCCTTGCGCACCGCGTAGGTGAGCGCCGTGCGCTCAACCTCTTGCGGCCACAGTGCAAAGAACAGGCGGCGCGTCGGCTCGCTGCTCAAGCCTCAACCCGTAGCGGCGCCGCCCGAAGGCAGATCGACTCGCATGAGGAGCTCCAGCGCGTGCCGCACGGAGCGGCCGCGGACGGCGGCGCGGTCGCCCGGAAAGAGCTGCCGCTCGGCGATCACCTTCAGGGCCCGCTCGCCGCGCGCGGCGGCGCAGAACCACACCGTGCCGACCGGTTTCGCCGGCGTGCCGCCGTCGGGCCCGGCGATGCCGGTCACGGCGAGCGCCACACTCACCTCAGGAACCGCTAAGGCGCCGAGCGCCATCTCGCGCGCGGTCTCACCGCTGACGGCGCCGAATTCGGCCAGCGTTGCGGGCGCCACGCCCAGATCGCGGACCTTGGCGGCGTCTGAATAGGTCACGTAGCCGCACTCGAACCACTGCGAGCTCCCCGGCACGTCGGTGATCGCCTTGGCGACCCATCCGGCGGTGCACGACTCGGCGGTCGCCAGGCGCCGGCCGGCGGCGCGCAGTCTCTGGCCGACGCATGCGGCCAACTCGTAGAGCTCCGGATCGCTCACCATGCGACGAGGCTACCCCACGAATGAGCCCGCCGGTAGCGGCACCACTGCGCGCCCTCCGGTCAACTTGCCGCGGCGCGCTTCACTGGCTGGAGTTTGTAGGCTAGCGTGAATCGCGACGCATAGCAGATGCGGTTCGGGGGACGTCCCACATGAGGCAGACTGCCATCGAACAGCACCAGCCTCCCGGGTCGGGGACTCACCGCCACCTGCGCATCCATGCCGGAATCGAAAAACAGTGTCTCGCCACCCCATTCCACGTTCCATTCCGGAGCAATGAACCACAGGGCGGTCAATTCCCGGGCGTCCGGTGCGCAATCCGTGTGCGTAAACAGCATGTCGCCGTAGGCGGCGTAGTTGCAGTAACAGCGGTAAATTCTGTATGCGGTTTCGATGGCGAAGTCTGCGGCTGCCGTAAGGGTCGGCTGGTAAACCGGCAGTTGGGTGGCGGCCTGCATGGGTATATTGAGCACCCAATGGCGAAAGGCTGCGGTTTCGGGGCGCGCGTGCTCGGTACGCGTGAATGCCCCGTTTTGCAGGGCCACCGTCAGGCCCTGGATGTCGTCTGCCTGCAGCAGCCCGTCATAGACACGCACCTCGCGCCCCCCGATGGAATGCTGTCGCGTTGCTTTCATGGTGGATCTGCGGTGGCCCGGTTCAGCCAGATGCGAGTGCCTGAGCACAGCATAAGCCCAAACGGCGCGCCAGCCGCCCGCAGCGTACCCAGGACCTGCGCCGGCGCCCCCGATCGGGGCGTCTTACGGTAGCCTTCGCGCACCATGAGCGCGGAGCCCCTGTCGCAGCACACGCCAATGATGCAGCAGTACCTGCGCATCAAGGCCCAGCATCCGGACATCCTGCTGTTCTACCGGATGGGCGACTTCTACGAGCTCTTCTACGACGACGCGCGCCGTGCGGCTGCGCTTCTCGACATCACGCTCACCGCGCGCGGCTCCTCCGCCGGCCAGCCCATCCCCATGGCGGGCGTGCCGTTCCACGCCGTCGACAACTACCTCGCGCGCCTCGTCCGCAAGGGCGAAAGCGTCGCGATCTGCGAGCAGAAGGGCGAGCCCGGGTCCTCGCGGGGTCCGCTCGAGCGCGAGGTGGTACGCATCGTGACTCCCGGTACGGTCACCGATGCGGCGCTGCTCGACGAGCGGCACGACACCCTGGGCGCCGCGCTGGTGCGCGACGGTGCGCGCTTCGGCCTCGCCTGGCTCGACCTCGCCGCCGGGCGCTTCACCGTGCTCGAGGGTGAGGGGAGCGCGGCGCTGGCCGCCGAGCTCGAGCGCCTCAAGCCGGTCGAGCTGCTGATCGCCGAAGGCGCAGCGGCCGAGGTCACGCGCAGCGGCACGGTGGTCAAAATGCGGCCGCCGTGGCACTTCGAGCTGTCGAGCGCCTCGCGGGCGCTCACCGATCAGCTGGGCACGCTGGATCTCAAGGGCTTCGGGGCGGACGAGCTGCCGCTCGCCATCCGCGCAGCCGGTGCGCTGCTGCAGTACGTGCGCGACACGCAGCGCTCCTCGCTCCCACACGTGCGCGCGCTGCATGTCGAGGAGCGCGGCGAGGCGCTCACTGTCGATGCCGCGAGCCGCCGCAACCTCGAGCTCGATTCGAGCCTATCGGGTGACGAGCACGCGACGCTGCTCGCGGTGATCGACAGTTGCGTCACCCCCATGGGCTCACGGGAGCTGCGCCGCTGGCTCAACCGCCCGCTCACCAGCCACGCGCTGCTGCGGGCGCGGTATCACGCGCTCGGCGCGCTCGGCGACGGCCGGCGCTGCGCGCCGCTGCGGGAGCTCCTCGCCCGGGTCGGCGACATCGAGCGCATCCTCGCGCGCGTCGCGCTGCGCTCGGCGCGACCGCGCGATCTCACGCAGCTGCGCGCCTCGCTCGAGGTGCTGCCCGCGCTGCGCGCGGCGCTTGCCCCCCTCGACTCCCCGCTGCTGCGCGAGCTCCACGGCCAGGCCGAGGAGCACCCGGAAGCTCTCGCGCTGCTGTCCGCGGCCATCGCCGCGGAGCCGGCGACCCTGGTGCGCGAGGGCGAGGTCATCGCCGAAGGTTTCGACCGCGAGCTCGACGAGCTGCGCCGCATTGCCACCCACACTGATGAGTTCCTGCTCGACCTCGAGCGGCGCGAGCGCGAGCGCACCGGGCTCGCCGCTCTCAAGCTCGGCTACAACCGCGTGCAGGGATTTTTCATCGAGGTGGCGCGCCGCGATGCCGAGCGGGTGCCCAAGGACTACATCCGCCGCCAGACCGTGCGCTCCGCTGAGCGCTTCATCACCGCCGAGCTCAAGAGCTTCGAGGATCGGGTGCTCGGCGCGCGCGACAAGGCGCTGATGCGCGAGCGCGAGCTGTACGAGGAGGTCCTGACGCAGCTCATCGACCGCCTCGCACCCCTGCAACGCACCGCGGGCGCGTTGGCCGCGCTCGATGCGCTCGGCGCGCTCGCCGAGCGCGCTGCGGCCCTCGACTGGACCGCTCCCACCCTGGTGGATGAGCCGCGGCTGCACATTACCGCCGGCCGCCACCCGGTGGTCGAGCGCTTCTCGGACGCGCCGTTCGTCCCCAACGACCTGCACCTCGACGCCGAGCGACGCATGCTGATCATTACCGGCCCCAACATGGGCGGGAAGTCCACTTACATGCGCCAGGCCGCGCTCATCGTGCTGCTGGCGCATATGGGAAGCTATGTGCCGGCCGATGCCCTGGTGGTGGGGCCGCTCGACCGCATCTTCACCCGCATCGGCGCCGCCGACGATCTCGCCGGCGGTCGCTCGACCTTCATGGTGGAGATGACCGAGGCGGCCAACATCCTCAACAACGCCACGGCGAACAGCCTCGTGCTGCTCGATGAGATCGGGCGCGGCACCAGCACCTTCGACGGGCTGTCGCTCGCCTGGGCGATGGCGCGCGATATCGCCACGCGGGTGCGGGCCTTCACGCTGTTTGCGACGCACTACTTCGAGCTCACGACGCTCGCCGCCGAGGTGGACGGCTGCGCCAACGTGCACCTCGATGCGACCGAGCACGGCGACGGCATCGTGTTCCTGCACGCGGTGAAGGACGGGCCCGCCAACCGCAGCTACGGCCTGCAGGTGGCGCAGCTGGCCGGGGTCCCGCGGTCCGTGATCGGCGAGGCACGCCGCTACCTCGAGGCGCTCGAGTCCGAGCGCGACCGCGAGCGCGCCAACGCGAACGGCGCCGCTGCAGGCCAGAGCGAGCTGCCGTTTGCAGCCGCACGCCCGGCCGCGGCACCTGACCCGCAAGCGCAAGCCCTCGAACGGCTGCGCAGTGCGCTCGCCGCCCTCGACCCCGATGCGCTCACGCCGCGCGCGGCGCTCGAGGAGCTGTACCGGCTGCGCCGCCTGCTCGACTCACGCTAGCGAGAAACGCCCCTGCGTGAGGAACCGGCCCGTCTGGTGCGCGACGCGCTCCGACAGCAGCATCCCTAAGTGACTCACCGGGAGCACGATGTGATCGGTGGCACCCGGCAGGCGCGTCTCGCTCACCGCGATCGTGCCGTCGTTGTCTTCGTCGAACCGCGCGAACAACTGCCCGAGGCCGAGCGGTTGATTCCCCGCCACGATGCCGAGCCCTCGTGGATGCGTCCAGCGGCGCTCGCGCGCCGTGAGCAGCTCCTCGGCCACCGACGGTCCCATGAGATGCGCCGCCGGCGCGAAGGCCGCGGCGCGCTCGGCGGCACGGCTGGCGACGCAGGGCACGCCGAGGAACACCACCCGCCCCGGCGGCTGTTCGGGAAAGCGCTCGAGGAAGCGGTAGATGACCAGCCCGCCGAGGCTGTGGCCGATGAGATGCACCTCGGGCGCGGCGAGCTCGCGCACGAAGTCGCCGAGCCTGGAGGTGATGTCGGCCATGCTCTCGGACGCGCCGAAGTAGCGGAACCAGTGCACGCTGAGGGCGAACTCCTGCGCCAGGCGGTGCTTGAGGAGCAGCGCCTCCTCGCCCGGCAGCCACAGCCCATGCACGTAGACGGCGTGCACCGCGGGTGAGCTCCGGCGACCTTGCGCGCGCGGGCCGCGCTCAGCCAGCGGGCGGCGGTACGCGCACCCGCACGTGCAGCTCTCGCAGCTGCGCCTCGCTCACCTCGGTCGGCGCATCGGTGAGGGGGTCGGCGGCGGTCTGGGTCTTCGGGAAAGCGATCACCTCGCGGATGCTGTCGGCGCCCGTCATCAGCATCGCCAGTCGGTCGAGCCCGAAGGCGATGCCGCCATGGGGTGGCGCGCCGAACTTGAGCGCATCGAGCAGGAAGCCGAATTTCTTCTGTGCCTCGTCGGCGGCGATGCCCAGCAGCTCGAACACCGTCGACTGCATCTCCTGGCGGTGGATGCGCACCGAGCCGCCGCCGATCTCCGCGCCGTTCAGCACCATGTCGTAGGCCTTGGCGAGCGCCGCACCGGGCGCGGCGCGCAGCGCCGCCGGGTCCGGATCCTTGGGCGCCGTGAACGGATGGTGCATCGCCACCCAGCGCTTCGCTTCCCGCTCCCATTCGAACATCGGAAAGTCGAACACCCACAGCGGGCGCCAGCCGGCCTCGACCAGTTTCATGTCGTGGCCGATCCTGATGCGCAGCGCCCCGAGCGCATCGTTGACCACGGCGGCGCGATCGGCGCCGAAGAAGATGAGGTCGTTGTCGGTGGCTGCGGTACGCTCGAGGATTCCGGCGAGCGCCGCGTCGCTCAGGAACTTGACGATCGGCGACTGCAGTCCGTCGCGCCCGCGAGCGCGCTCGTTCACCTTGATGTAGGCGAGACCCTTGGCGCCGTAGCGCGCGACGTAGGCCGTGTACTCATCGATCACCGAGCGCGCCAGCGCCCCGCCCCCCGGCACGCGCAGCGCCGCGACCCGGCCTTCGGTGTCCTTCGCGGGCGCCGCGAACACCTTGAAGTCGCAGTCGCGCACCAGGTCGGCGACGTCGCTGAGCTCGAGGGGAATGCGCAGGTCCGGCTTGTCCGAGCCGTAGCGACGCATCGCCTCCGCATAGCTCAGGCGCGCAAACGGCTGCGGCAGTGCCGTGTCGAGCACTTCGCGGAAGAAGTGCCGCACCAGCCCTTCCATGAGCGACATGATCTCGTCCTGGGACAGGAACGAGGTCTCGATGTCGAGCTGCGTGAACTCCGGCTGGCGATCGGCGCGCAGATCCTCGTCGCGGAAGCAGCGCACGATCTGGTAGTAGCGGTCGAAGCCCGCGATCATCAGCAGCTGTTTGAAGATCTGCGGCGACTGCGGCAGGGCAAAGAACTTGCCGGGGTGGGTGCGGCTCGGCACCAGGTAGTCGCGCGCCCCCTCGGGTGTCGCCTTGGTGAGCATCGGCGTCTCCAGATCGATGAAGCCGTGCGCATCGAGATAGCCGCGCATCGAGCGCGTGAGGCGATGGCGCAGCCGCAGGCGCTGACTCATCACCTCGCGGCGCAGATCGAGATAGCGGTAGCGTAACCGCACTTCTTCGCCCACCTGTTCATCGAGCTGGAACGGCAGCGGCTCGGAGCGGTTGAGGAGCTCGATGCTGCGGGCGATGAGCTCCACCTTGCCGGACGCCAGCTGCGGATTGACGGTGCCAGCGGGGCGCTCGCGCACCGTGCCGGTGACGCTCACTACGAACTCGTTGCGCAGCCGCTCGGCTTCCGCGAACACCGCCGCGGCTTCGGGGTGGAACACGATCTGCAGCAGGCCCTCGCGGTCGCGCAGGTCGACGAAAATGACCCCACCGTGGTCGCGCCGACGGTGCACCCAGCCGGCGACCGTGACCTCCCGGCCGAGGAGCTGCTCGTCGACCTGACCGCAGTAATGTGAGCGCATAGGGCGCGCGATGTTACGGACGTGAGGGGAGGCTCGCAACTGAAGCGGCGGCCGGCATTTCCAGCACCGCGGCTCCGCTGAGCTCCCCGCTGCGCAGCCGCTCGAGCGCGCGATTTGCCTCGCTCAGCGGGAAGCGCTCGACCGTGCATCTGAGCTGCAAGCGCGCGGCGAGCTCGAGAAACTCCGCGCCGTCGCGCCGCGTGAGGTTCGCTACCGACGAGACCGAGCGCTCCTCCCACAGGAGGCTGTAAGGGAAGCCCGGCACGTCGCTCATGTGGATGCCGGCGCACACGACCCGCCCGCCAGGGCGCACGGCGGCTAGCGCCGCGGGAATGAGCGCGCCAACCGGCGCGAACACGATCGCGGCATCGAGCGGCTCGGGCGTGCGCTCATCCGACCCCCCGGCCCACAGCGCCCCGAGCGTAAGCGCAAAGCGCTGCGCGCGCTCGTCCCCGGGGCGAGTGAAAGCCAGCACGCGCCGGCCCGCGTGCTGCGCCACCTGCGCGATGAGGTGCGCGGCGGCGCCGAAGCCATACAGCCCGAGCGTCGGCGCAACACCGGCGGCACGGTAGGCGCGGTAGCCGATCAGCCCGGCGCACAGGAGCGGCGCCAGCTCGGCGGCCGAACCCTCGGGCAGCGGCAGGCAGTAGCGCGCGTCCGCCAGCAGCTCCTCGGCGTAGCCGCCATCCTGTGTGTAGCCGGTGAAGCGCGCCTGGCGGCACAGGTTCTCGCGCCCGCTGCGGCAGTAGGCGCACACACCGCAGGTGTGAGCGAGCCACGGCACGCCCACCCGGTCGCCGGCACGGAAGCGCGTGACCGCGCTGCCGGCGGTGATCACCCGGCCCACGACCTCATGGCCCGGAGTGAGCGGGCAGTGGATGTCGACAAGCTCGCCGTCGCGCACGTGCAGGTCCGTGCGGCATACGCCGCAGGCTTCGACGGCGATGTACAGCTCGTGCTCGCGTGGCGGCGGCAGAGTGAGCTCGGTGGGCGTAAGCGGCGCGCCCGGCGCCGTGAGGCGCATGGCCTGCATAGGTCTTCAGGCCGCGTTCTTGCCCGCCTCGGATTTGATGACCGCAGGGTGAGGCGGATGGGGCGGCACCACCACGCCGCAGGTGACGATCATCCGCAGCGCCGCGTCCACCGACATGTCGAGCTCCATCACCTGCCGGCGCGGCAGCATGACCAGATACCCGGCGGTGGCATTGAGCGCCGAGGAGATGTACACGGCCACGTGTGTCTCGCCCAGCCGCTCGCTCACCTCCGGCACGTCATCCGCGGTCAGGAAGCCGAGGCTCCAGGCGCCGGTGCGCGGATACTCCACCAGCACCACCTTGCGGAAGGAGTTGGATTGCGACAGGACACTTTCCGCGAAGCTCTTCACTCCGCCGTAGACCGTGCGCACCACCGGAATGCGATTCAGGAGCTCCTCACCCCACACCACCAGGCGCCGCCCGATCAGGTTCGTGACCAGCAGCCCCGTCAGCAGCAGCACGATCAGCGCCAGCACGAAGCCGACGCCCGGGACCGAGAACCCGAGCAGCGTCTGCGGTCGATAGGCGCGCGGCAGCCACAGCAGCGTGAAGTCCATGATGCGCAGCAGCGTGCTCACCACCCAGACAGTGGCGAGGATCGGCAGCCACACGAGCACCCCCGCGACCAGATACCGCCGCAGGTTCCATTTTCTCGCGCCGCTCTCCGGCTTTCCCGGATCTGTGTCCATCGGCTGTGTCGACTCCGGTTGCGGGCCTAGCGGCGCCGCGTGCGTGCGCTCTTGCGCTTCGCGCTCTTCGCTCCCCTGCGCCGTGCCCCGCCCGACACGGTCACGCGCCCGCGCGCCGCTGACCCCCCCGCGCTCGGCTCCGCGGGCGTCGCGGCGGCGGGCTTGGCTTCCTTTGCTTCGGGCTTGCCGTCCTTCGACTCGGGCTTGGTTTCTGCCTTGGTTTCTGCCTTGGTTTCGGCCTTGGTTTCGGCCTTGGTTTCGGCCTTGGGCTCCTCGCGGTCGGCGCCTACGAGATTACGCTTGCTCTCCTTGTCGGACTTGAAGTCGGTCTCGTACCAGCCCGCGCCCTTCAAGCGGAACGCCGGCGCCGACACCAGCTTCTTCAGGCGCTTCTTGCCGCACGAGGGGCAGCGGCTCAGCGGCGGGTCGCTGATCTTCTGCATGACCTCGGCGTAGAACTTGCAGGCCTGGCATTCGTACTCGTAGAAGGGCATGGGTTGGGTGTCGGGAATCCTGCGGGGAGCTGCGCGGATTATAGCGGACGCGCGCCGGGACCCCGCGATCGGGTGCGCGCGCAGCGCACTTCAGGCGCGCGCCGCGCGGCGCTCCTCGATCTTGCCGAAGGTGAGCTGGCCGTCGCGGGCACCTATGCGGATGCGATCGCCCGGCAGGAATTCGCCCTGCAGAATGCGCTGCGCCAGCGGATTCTCGATCTGCTGCTGGATGGCGCGCTTGAGTGGTCGGGCGCCGTATACCGGATCAAAGCCTGCCTCGCCCAGCAGATCGCGCGCTGCATCATCGAGCGTCAGATCCATGTTGCGCTCGGCCAGCCGCTTGCGCAGATAAGCGAGCTGGATGTCGACGATCGCGCGGATCTGCCGCGTGCCGAGCGGGTGGAACACGACGATGTCGTCGATGCGGTTGATGAACTCCGGCCGGAAGCTCTGCTGCACCACTTCCATGACCGCGCTCTTCATCTTCGAGTAGTTCTTCTCGCCCGTGAACTCCAGGATCTGCTGCGAGCCGAGGTTGGAAGTCATGATGATGACGGTATTGCGAAAGTCCACCGTGCGCCCCTGCCCGTCGGTGAGGCGGCCGTCGTCCAGCACCTGCAGCATGACGTTGAAGACGTCGGGGTGCGCCTTCTCGATCTCATCGAGCAGGATCACCGCGTACGGCCGGCGGCGCACCGCTTCGGTGAGATAACCGCCCTCCTCGTAACCGACGTAGCCGGGAGGCGCGCCGATGAGGCGCGCCACGGAGTGCTTCTCCATGAACTCCGACATATCGAGGCGGATCATCGCCTCCTCAGTGTCGAACAGGAACTCGGCAAGCGCCTTGCAGAGCTCGGTCTTGCCGACACCGGTGGGACCCAGGAACAGGAACGAGCCGTTGGGACGGCGCGGATCGGCGAGCCCGGCGCGCGAGCGGCGGATGGCGTCCGACACGATGCGCAGTGCCTCGTCCTGGCCCACGACGCGCTTCGCCAGCGCCTCCTCCATGTGCAGCAGCTTCTCCTTCTCGCCCTGCAGCATCTTCGACACCGGGATACCGGTCCACTTGGAGACCACTTCCGCGATCTCCTCTTCGGTGACCTTGTTGCGCACCAGCGTCGGGGCTTTGTCCTCGGCCGCCTGGGCGGCGGTCAGGCGCTTCTCGAGCTCGGGGATCTTGCCGTACTGCAGCTCCGCCATCCGGCCGAGATTGCCGGCGCGGCGCGCCGCCTCGAGCTCGAGGCGGGCGCGATCGAGCTCCTCGCGGATCTGCGCCGCGCCCTGCACTGCCGCTTTCTCGGACTTCCACACCTCCTCGAGATCGGCGTACTCCTTGCCGAGCGTCGCCAGAGCCTCCTCGAGGGTCGCCAGCCGCTTGCGGGACGCTTCGTCCTTCTCCTTTTTCAGCGCCTCCCGCTCGATCTTCAGCTGGATGATGCGCCGTTCGAGCCTGTCCAGCGCCTCCGGCTTGGAGTCGATCTCCATGCGGATGCGCGCCGCGGCCTCGTCGATCAGATCGATGGCCTTGTCGGGGAGCTGGCGGTCGCTGATGTAGCGGTGCGAGAGCGTGGCCGCGGCGACGATCGCCGGGTCGGTGATGTCCACCTTGTGATGCACCTCGTAGCGCTCCTGGAGTCCCCGCAGGATGGCGATCGTGTCCTCGACGGACGGCTCGTCCACCAGCACCTTCTGGAAGCGCCGTTCGAGGGCCGCGTCCTTTTCGATGTACTTGCGATACTCATCCAGCGTCGTGGCGCCGACGCAATGCAGCTCGCCGCGCGCCAGCGCCGGCTTCAGCATATTGCCCGCATCCATGGCGCCTTCGGCCTTGCCGGCGCCGACCATGGTGTGCAGCTCATCGATGAACAGGATGACCTGGCCTTCCTGCTTGGCCAGATCGCTGAGCACCGCCTTCAGGCGCTCCTCGAACTCGCCGCGAAACTTGGCGCCGGCAATGAGCGAGCCCATGTCGAGCGCCAGGATGCGCTTGTTTTTGAGGCCCTCGGGCACCTCGCCGTTGACGATGCGCTGCGCGAGCCCCTCGACGATCGCGGTCTTGCCGACCCCCGGCTCGCCGATCAGCACCGGGTTGTTCTTGGTACGGCGCTGCAGCACCTGGATGGTGCGGCGGATCTCGTCGTCGCGGCCGATGACCGGATCGAGCTTGCCGGATGAGGCGCGGGCGGTGAGGTCGATGGTGTACTTCTCGAGCGCCTGGCGCGCCTCCTCGGCATTGGCATCGGCCACCTTCTCGCCGCCGCGCACTTCCTCGATTGCCTTCTCGATCGCGCCGCGCACCATGCCGGCGTCCTTGAAGACGCGCGTGAGGCTGCGGTCCTCGAACGCGGCGAGCACGAACAGCTCGCTGGCGATGAACTGATCGCCGCGCTGCTGCGCCAGCTTGTCGGTGACATTGAGGACGCGGTTGAGGTCGTTGGAGACGTGGACCTCCCCGGGGGTACCCTCGACCTTCGGCAGCGAATCGAGCACGGCCAGCAGGCCCGAGCGCAGCTTATTGACGTCGGCCCCCGCCTTCATGAGGAGCGGGCGCACGCCTGCTCCGCCGCTGTCGAGCAGCGCCAGCATGACGTGGGCCGGCTCGAGGAACTGCTGCTCGCGACCGAGCGCCAGCGACTGCGCGTCGGCCAGCGCCTGCTGAAACCGGCTGGTGAGCTTGTCCGTCCGCATGGAACCGAAATCTTAAGCTAGTCCCCTGGGAAGTCTCGGGTTTGTGGGGCCTCGAGCGCTTGCCTTCAAGGCCTGGGCCCGGCGGCGGCGCACGGCGCGCGCCGGTCGCTAAAGATAGCGCAGGCTCGGGTCCCCGTGGGGTGTTCGGGTCCGGCGGGACCGCGGTGCTACTCGAGGCCCTGGAGCTCGAGCAGCGGGCCGATGAATTTCTCGTAGTGCCGCCAGCGCCCCACCGAGCCCTTGTAGATCTTCTGCCGTACCTGCCAGAAGCTCGACGTCAATAACGGCTCGCTCCGTGCGGTGGAAATCCAGACAGCGCTCATCCCACTCCAGCCCGAGAAAGCTCACGATCTTGCGCGTCCAGCCCTCCTGATCGGCGACCAGGGCTCGCATAAGGCACATCCAGCAGGGTTTCCGCCGGCAGCACGCTCCGCCAGTGCGCCATCAGGCGGTGATGCTCACGGTAGTAATGCGCCAGGTCCGACAAGTCCATGGCGAAGTCGATGCCGCCGGGAAAACTGATGGAAATAGCAGGACAGGCAGCTATCGATCGGGTCACGTCGCAGATAGATCATGCGCGCCCGCGGAAAAACCGCATGAATGACCCCGAGATAGTCGCAATTGAACGTCGTCTTGTCGACGACGCGCTGCGCATCCGCGGAATGCCCTGCCAGCACGCTGAAATATCCTGCTGCCAGCCGCTTTCTCAGTGTCTCGCCCGGTGGCTCGCTGTCGCAGGACAGCTTCGCGCCGCTGCACGGCCTCGCTCCAAAATCCCAGTTCCCCGGCGCCCCGCGCTGCCGGATGCGAAGCGATGATCTGCTCGACGAGCGAAGTACCGGAGCGGGGCATGCCGACCACAAAGACCGGCCGCTCGGAGTCCACGGCTCCATCGTCTGCGTCAGCCAGCGCCTCACGCGTGTAGACGCGCATCACGTCGTCGACGAAGCGGGTGCGCGAATCCCGGTCATAGGCTTGGACCGACATCTTCTGCAGCTCGTTGGCGCGCTGGAAATTGCGGAACGCCCGAGCGTAGTCCCCGACGTCGTCGCAATACTTCCCCATGGCGTAGCGGATGGAGGCCTCCTCGAATGGAGCCAATCCAGAGCCGGCGATCTCTTCCGCGCGTTTCAGCCAGTCGCCGTCGGCAGGCGTCATCTTGCGCGCCCAGACCAGCGCCGCCCAGGCCTCGTACGCTTTCGGATCCACGTCCAGAGCGCGCTTGTACAACGTCTCCGCCTCGTCGAGGCGTCCTTCAGCCTCGGCGATGTGTCCGAGACCCACCAATGCAGCGACGTTTCGGGGTGCTAGCCTCAGTGCCTTCTCGAACAGACCCTTGGCCTCACGCAAGTGGCCAAGGAGAAGCACAGTCGTGCTGAGATTGATGTGCGCATCCACATGCGTCGGCTGCAGCTTCAGCGCACGTCGTAGGTGCGTCTCCGATTCGACCGTGCGACCCTTCCATCGCAGGATGGCTCCAAGATTGGCGTGTGCGTCGGCGAAAGCCGGTCTGATCAGCGTGGCGCGCCGCAGCTGATCCTCCGCTTCCCGGTAGCGGCCCAGCCTGGAAAGCGCCGCCGCAAGATTGTTGCGAGCGAAGACATTACTGGGATCGAGACTCAACAGTTCCTGAAAGGAATCTATCGCCTCGGCGGCGGCGCCCCGGGCGATGCATTCGGTACCCTTCTCAAGAAGAGCTTGAATTTTGACAGAGGTAGCCCGACGCGCCGCCCCACGCGAGGGTTTGTTAGGTGCTAGCGCGCTGGCCGGCTTTCCAGACAATCGCAATACCAGCGCCCGAGTCAGCTCCTCCACGATCTCCGCCTCGACGCCCTGCTCGAGCAGCCGCCACTTGAAGGAGTTGGCGAGCTTGGCCCTCTTGAAGACGTTGAGTTTGAGGGGGCGGGCCGCGCGGTCCACCTGCTGCAGGAACTGCTGCAGGAAGCGCTGCAGCTCCTGGCGCAGCGCGGGCCGCGGCTCCCTGCGCGCGCCCTTCGACAGCCCGGAGGAGGATTGCAGGTAGAAATCATTTGCCAGCGCGGTGCCCACCTGAGTGGCCTCGCTGGCGTCCAGCCATTTGAACAGCATTGCGTCCTACTAACCTGTCCGCGCAACTACGTCAAATGCTACCCGCTCGGCTCACCGCAATTCGCCTACTCAATCGCAAATCCGCTGCCCTACCGTCCGGCCAGGCGCTCGGCGAGGGCGATCACGGTAATACCGAGAGCGATGAGGACCACCTGGCCGGCGCTGGTGCGCAGGTCGGCCCGACGATGGAGGCCCGGGAATGAGCCCGGCGACCGCGATGTAGAGAAACCCCGCGGCGGCGAACGCCAGCGCGTACGGCAGCAGACCGAGAACGCGCCGTAGCCCGTACCAGGCCGCGACTGCTCCGACTACCGCAGCGAGCCCGGTCGCGAGATTGAGCACGAGCGCGTGCCGGCGCGTGAAACCGGCGTGCACCAGCAGCGCAAAGTCCCCGACACGGTGCGGGATCTCGTGCGCTGCGACGGCCAGCGTCGTCACCAGCCCGAGCGGTCGGTTGGTGAGAAAGGCGGCCGCGATCAGCACGCCGTCGAGGGCGTTGTGAACGCTGTCGCCCACCAGCACCAGTACGCCCGAGGCCCGGTCGCGCAGCGTGTCGTGCGCGTGCTGGTGGGCGCCGTCATGGTCTGCGTGCCACCAAAGGATGAGCTTCTCGATGATGAAGAATACGCCGAGCCCGGCGACCAGCATCAGCCCGAGCCTGTGCGCCCCGCTCGCTCCGGCTCCCGCCATCGCCTCCGGCAGCAGCCCGAGCAGCGCCGCGCCGAGCAGCGCCCCGGTCGCGAAGCTGATGAAATGCGGCAGCAGCCGCGCCGTGAGCCGCTCCGGAAGCCACAGGAACACCACCGCGAGCGCGGCGCTCGCGATGCCACCGAGCGCGGCACACAGCATGATCACGGCGAGCAGCGGCATCGTTGTTCCCCGCGTGCTCGAGTCAGGCCAGCCAGATGAGCGCGGCCATACGGCCGCAGCGGCCGTCGCGGCGGAAGGAGAAGAAGCGCGCGGGATCCGAATAGGTGCACCAGGCGCCTCCGGCTACCTCCCCCACGCCGAGCGCCGCGAGGCGCTGCCGCGCGAGGGTCGCGAGATCGCATTGCCAGCGACCGCGCGCGTTACGCGTGAACGCGGCGTCGGCGCACCGGTCGACCGCGACAAACGCCTGGCGCACCTCCGCGCCCACTTCGAAGTGCCGCGCCGAGATCGCCGGACCCAGCCAGGCGCTCAGCTCGCCGGGCGCGACGCCGAGCTTCGCGACCGTCGCCTCCAGCACTCCGGCGGCCAGCCCGCGCCAGCCCGCGTGTGCGACCGCGACTGCGGCGGCGTCCCGGGCCGCGAACAGCACCGGCATGCAGTCGGCGACCTGCACCGCGCACACCCGGCCGCGCTCGCGCGTCATCACCGCATCGGCGGGCGCGTGCCTCGCGTCCCCCGGTGCGTCGAGGTCGGCAACGCCCGTGCCGTGAACCTGCTCGAGCCACCGCGGCTCCGCGGGCAGCGCGAGCCGCTCACGCACGCGCCGCCGGTTCTCCGCGACCGCCGCCGCGCTGTCGCCGACGTGCGCACCGATGTTGAGCGAGTCGAAGGGCGCGGCACTCACACCACCGCCGCGCAGCGTGACCGCCGCCCGCACCGCGCGCGGGGCCCGCCACTCGGGTGTGAGCACCTGCGGCTCCGCAGTGGCACCGCTCACGCCCGATCCTTCTCGAGTGCGGCGAGCAGCTCCCGCAAGTCCTCCGGCGCGGGTGCCTGCCACTCCATGCGGCGGCCCGTGACCGGGTGGTCGAGCGCGAGGCGCTCGGCGTGCAGGGCCTGGCGGCGAAAGGCACCGAGCGCGGCGGCGAGCTGCGGGGCGCAGCCCGCCGGCATGCGGCGGCGTCCGCCATAGAGGGGATCGCCGACGATGGCGTTGCCGATGTGCGCAAGATGCACGCGGATCTGATGCGTGCGGCCGGATTCCAGCTCCGCCCGCACCAGGGTGTGCGCGCGAAAACGCTGCAGCACACGGTAGTGAGTCACCGCCGGCCGCCCGTCGCGGCGCACCGCCATGCGGGTGCGCTGCGTGCGGTGCCGGCCGATCGGCTCATCGACCGTGCCGCCGCCTGTCATAACACCGCTGCACACCGCGAGGTACTGCCGCGAGATCGCGCGCGCCGCGAGCGCTTTGACCAGCGCGGCGTGGGCTTCGGGTGTGCGTGCCACGACCAGCAGTCCCGAAGTGTCCTTGTCGAGCCGATGCACCAGCCCGGCGCGCGGTACGAGGGCGAGCTTCGGATCCAGCCCGAGCAGCGCATTCTGCAGCGTGTGGCGCGGGTTGCCCGCGCCCGGATGCACCACCAGGCCGGCGGGCTTGTCGATGACGAGCAGCGCGCGGTCCCGGTAGATCACCGTGAGGGGGAGGTGTTCGGCGTCCACCAAGGTGCGGCTCGCGAGCTGCGCCTGTACCCGCACCCGCTCGCCTCCCGCGACACGGTCCCGGGGCCGCAGCCTACGGCCCTCGGCGCCTGCCGCCCCGGACTCGATCCAGGATTTGAGCTGCGCGCGCGAGTACTGCGGCAGCGCACGCGCCAGAGCCTGGTCGAAGCGCAGTCCGGCCGCGGATTCGGGCAGGCTGAGCTCGTGCGAGCGGAACTCAGCGGCCGCTTCCGCGGTCCGAGGTGCTGGCGGTGGATTCGCTATAATCGCTCGATTCGTTCGGCGCGAGCCCAAGAAAGGTCCCCTCGAGATGCTTCTCTCCGGTCCGGTACGCGGCGCCGTAGTCGCGCTGTGCGTCGTCCTGCTCGCCGTCTGCGCTTCCGGCTGCCGTTCCCACCGCGAGAAGGCGCTGGCGAAGCAGACCCCGGCGCAGTTGTTCAAGACCGCCACCAAGGATCTCGCCAATAACAACTACAGCGGCGCCATCAAGGTCTTCGAGACCCTCACCGCGCGCTTCCCGTTCACCGACGAGGCGCGCCAGGCGCGCATCGACCTCATCTACGCATATTACCGCGCCGGGGAGACTGAGTCGGCCACCGACGCCGCCGACACCTTCATTCGTGAGAACCCGACCCACCCGCGCGTCGACTACGCCTACTACCTCAAGGGGCTGGTGGATTTCGAGCGCCCGCCGAACGCGATCGAGCGGCTGTTCCGCGCCGACCTCACGCAGCGTCCGCCGACCAATGCACGCAAGGCCTTTGCGTCCTTCAAGATCGTGGTCGAGCAGTACCCGAAGAGCGAGTACGCGCACGACGCGCTGCAGCGCATGGTGTACCTGCGCGACCGCCTGGCGAGCTACGACGTGCACGTCGCGCGCTATTACCTGAAGCGCGGTGCCTATGTGGCGGCCGCGCAGCGCGCCAAGGGCGCGATCGAGCAGTACGACGGCGCGCCGGCGGTGCGCGAAGCGCTCGCGATCATGATCGAGTGCTACGACAAGCTCGGCCTCGACCCGCTCGCCGCGCAGGCGCGCGAAGTGTACGCG
Source organism: uncultured Gammaproteobacteria bacterium (assembly GCA_963804465.1). GTDB lineage: Bacteria > Pseudomonadota > Gammaproteobacteria > Steroidobacterales > Steroidobacteraceae > 13-2-20CM-66-19. The sequence continues at coordinate 361,037 of CAWDQL010000005.1, read as the reverse complement.
GCGAACTACTCCGGCGACGTGCGGCACTCGGAGGCCGTGACGCGCCGCGCCTGGTGGAAGTTCTGGTAGCCGCGGCCTGCGGCGTCAGCGCCGATAACCACTGGTGATCGGGTAACGCCAGTCGCGCCCGAAGGCGCGGCGGCTCACGCGTACCCCCGGTGGCGCCTGGCGGCGCTTGTATTCGTTGCGTTTCACCAGGTCCAGCACCCGCGCCACGGTGGCGCGGTCGAAGCCGCGCGCCTCTATCTCGTCCACCGACAGATCCTCCTCGATGAACGCCTCGAGGATCGGATCCAGCACCTCGTAGGGCGGCAGCGAGTCGGAGTCCTTCTGCTCCGGACGCAGCTCCGCCGACGGCGGCCGCTCGATCACCCGCGGCGGAATCACCGGCGCGAGCGAGTTGCGGTAGTTCGCCAGGCGGTACACCAGGCTCTTGCTGCAGTCCTTGATGGGCGCGAAGCCGCCCGCCATGTCGCCGTAGAGCGTTGCGTAGCCGACCGCCATCTCGCTCTTGTTGCCGGTGGTGAGCAGCATGCGGCCGGTCTTGTTGGAGATCGCCATCAGCAGCAGCATGCGGCAGCGCGACTGGATGTTCTCCTCGGTGGCATCCGGCGCGCGGCCGGCGAACTCGCCCTTCAGGGTCGCCAGCGCGCTCTCGAACAGCGCCTCGATCGACAGCACGCTGTAGCGCACTCCGAGGATGCGCGCCTGCTGCGCGGCGTCCTCGAGACTCATGGAAGAGGTATAGCGCGACGGCATCATGACCGCCTGTACGCGCTCGCTGCCGAGCGCGTCCGCGGCGATGGCGAGCGTGAGCGCCGAGTCGACGCCGCCGGAGAGACCCATGACGACGCCCGGGAAGCCGTGCTTGGTGACGTAGTCGCGCACGCCGAGGGTGAGCGCGCGATACGCGCTCGCCTCGTCGCTGAGCTCCGCGCACAGCTCGCCGGGTTGCGGCACCACCTTGCCGCGGGCGTCGCGCTCGAAGCGCGCGAGGTAGCTCCCCTCCTCGAAGGGCGGGGCGCGCAGCACCACGGCACCGGCGGCATCCATAACGAACGAATTGCCGTCGAACACCAGCTCGTCCTGGCCGCCGACCAGGTTCACGTAGGCGAGCGGCAGTCCGACCTCGCGCACGCGCGCCCGGGCGATGTCCTCGCGCTCGCGCTGCTTGTGGATCTCGTAGGGCGAGGCGTTGATCACTGCCAGCAGCTCGGCGCCGGCGCCGCGCGCGAGCTGCGCCGCCTCGGGCTCCCAGATGTCCTCGCACACCAGCAGGCCCACCCTGAAGCCCTTCAGCTCGACCACGGTCGGCTGGCTGCCGGGGCGGAAGTAGCGCTTCTCGTCGAACACCTTGTAGTTAGGGAGCTCGGCCTTGCGGTGGATGGCGGTGACCTCGCCCGCGGTAATGAGCGCCGCCGAGTTGTAGATGTCCTTGCCGCTGTATTCCGGAAAGCCGACCAGCACCGCCGCCGCATCGACCTCCGCACGCAGCCGCGCGAGCCCCGCCTCGATCTGGCGGCGGAAGCCACGGTGAAACAGCAGGTCCTCGGGTGGATAGCCGCTCAAGCTGAGCTCAGGAAGCAGGACCAGATCGGCACCGAGCCGCGCGCGGGCGCTGCGCGCGGCGGCGACCACCCGGCCGGCATTACCCTGCACATCGCCAACCAGCAGGTTGATTTGTGCGAGTGCAATGCCGAGGGTGTCGCCCATGGCGGTGCGGCGCCTTCAGCGCCGCCGGCTCGCTCCCTTGCGTCCGGCTGCCGGACGCGCGCGCGTACGCGCATCGCCCCGGCGTCGCGGCGCGGGAGCGCGGCTCTTGGAGCGGGAGCCGCCGGCCGCGCGGGCCGGCCGTGCCGGCGCAGCCGCAACGCGCGGCGCCGCGGCGGCACGGCCACGGCGGGCGCGCCTGCGATTGAGAAGCTCGGCCATGGTCGAGCCGAGCTCGGCCGGCGACTTCACGGTCCGCACGCCGGCGGCCTCGAGCGCCGCGTACTTGTCGGCCGCCGTGCCCCGGCCGCCGGCGACGATCGCGCCGGCATGTCCCATGCGCTTGCCGGCCGGGGCGGTGACGCCGGCGATGTAGGCGACGACCGGCTTGCTGACGTAGTTGTGAATGTAGCGCGCCGCGAGTTCCTCGCCCGTGCCGCCTATCTCGCCGACCAGGATGATGCCCTCGGTGCGCGGGTCACGCTCAAAGAGATCCAGCACGTCGATAAAGCTCATGCCGCCCACGGGGTCGCCGCCGATGCCGACGCAGCTTGACTGGCCGAGCCCGGCGCGGGTGGTCTGAAAGACCGCCTCGTAGGTGAGGGTCCCCGAGCGCGACACGATGCCGATCACACCCTTCTTGTGGATGAAGCCCGGCATGATGCCGAGCTTGCATTCCTCCGGCGTGATGACCCCTGGGCAGTTGGGGCCGACCAGGCGGGTGGCGGAGCCGGCGAGCATCGCCTTGACGGTCACCATGTCCTTCACCGGGATGCCCTCGGTGATGCACACCACCAGCTCGATGCCCGCGTCCGCCGCCTCGAGGATCGAGTCGGCAGCGCCGGCGGCCGGCACGTAGATCATGCTGGCGGTGGCGCCGGTGGCACGCACCGCCTCGCGTACGGTGTCGAACACCGGCAGCCCCAGGTGCTGCTCTCCGCCGCGGCCCGGAGTGACGCCGCCCACCAGGCGGGTGCCGTAGGCGATCGCCTGCTCGGAATGGAACGTGCCCTGCTTGCCGGTGAATCCCTGGCACAGAACGCGCGTGTGACGATTGACCAGGATGCTCATGCCTTGCCCTTCGCCGCGAGTGCCACCACCTTGCGCGCCGCATCGGTGAGATCCTCCGCCGGCGTGATCTTCAGTCCGCTCCTGGCGAGCATGGCGCGCGCCGCCTCGGCATTGGTGCCTTCGAGCCGCGCGACCACCGGCACTCTGACCCCGACCTTCTTCACCGCCTGGATCACGCCCTCGGCGATCAGATCGCAGCGCACGATGCCGCCGAAGATGTTGACCAGCACGGCCCGCACCCGCGGGTTGGAAAGAATCAGCTCGAAGGCGGCCGTCACCCGCTCCGCGGTCGCGCCGCCGCCGACGTCGAGAAAGTTCGCCGGCGCGCCGCCATGCAGCTTGATGAGGTCCATGGTCGCCATCGCCAGCCCCGCGCCGTTCACCATGCAGGCGATGTCGCCGTCGAGAGAGACGTAGTTGAGCTCGTGCTCGCTGGCGCGCCGCTCCATCGGATCTTCCTGGGTCGCATCGCGCAGCTGCGCGAGCTGCGGATGGCGGAACAGCGCGTTGGCGTCGACGTCGATCTTGGCATCGAGCGCCAGCAGCGACCCCTGACGCGTGACGATCAGCGGATTGATCTCCACCAGGCTCAGATCCTTCTCCACGTACAAGCGGTAGAGCGCAACGGCGAGCGCCTGGAACTCCTTGATCAGCGCACTCTCGAGCTTCAGCCCATAGGCAATCTCGCGCACCTGATAGCCCTGCAGCCCCGCCGCCGGATGCACATCGACCGACAGAATCTTCTCGGGCGTCTCGGCGGCGACCTCCTCGATCTCCATGCCGCCGGCGGCGGAGGCGATCAGGGCAATGCGGCCGCGCTCGCGATTGAGGGTCATCGATACGTACAGCTCGCGCGCGATGTCGGACCCGGACTCGACGTACACGCGCCCGACGGGCAGGCCCTCGGGGCCGGTCTGCTTGGTGACGAGGCGTGTGCCGAGCATGGCGGCGGCCGCGGCACGCACCGCCTGCATGTCCCGCGTGAGCTTCACCCCGCCCGCCTTGCCGCGGCCGCCGGCGTGCACCTGCGCTTTCACCACCCAGACGCTGCCGCCAAGCGACTCGGCCGCGGCCACCGCCTCCTCGGGGCTCGCCGCGACCTTGCCGGCGGGCACCGGGATGCCACAGCCGCGGAACAGTTCCTTCGCCTGGTATTCGTGCAGATTCATCGTTCGCCCGCGGGGGTAAAGCAGTCATTCTCGCGAAATTGGCCGGCAGTGACCAGCCGTGCGATGCGCGTCGCGTCCCGGCCGGCTAAGGAGATGCTACAGTGACTTCCAGCCTGCTGACGGTTCGCGCACCGATCCACGCACTGATAATGCCGGCCACCCTCGCCGCTCCCGCCGTGACACCCAGCGATCTCGCCTGGCGGGTGATCGGCCTCCTCAATCTGTATCGCCTGCTGGTGCCGCTGGTGCTGCTGGCGATGCAGGGACTCGCCGGCCCGGCATGGAGCCTGGTGACGGCGCACCCGCGACTGTTCGTCGCCGCCTGCATCACCTACTTCACGGCGGCGGTGCTGCTCATCATCGCGCGGCGCCTCGAGTGGTCGAGCCTGCGCATCGTGGCGCTGGTCAACGCCGGTGTGGACGCGCCGGCGATCGCCTTCATCCTGTACGCCGCGGGGGGCGTCGCCAGCGGCCTCGGCGTGCTGCTGCTGCTGCCGGTATTCGCGCTCGCCATACTCGCCGATCGGCGCGACGCGTTCGTGATCGCCGCGGTCGCGGCGCTCGCGGTGCTTACACAACAGGTGTTCGCCGGCATCACCGACTCGATGCCGACCACCGACTACGTGACCGCCGGGCTCCTCGGGGCGGTGCTGTTCGTGACCTCGCTCGCCACCTGGCCGGTGGCGCACCGGCTGCGCGAGTCCGACGCCCTGGTGCGCCGTCACGAGCTCGACCTCGCCAACCTGGCGCAGCTGTCGCAGTACATCGTGCAGCACCTGCGCGAGAGCATCCTGGTGATCGACGACAAGGACCGCATCCGGCTCATCAACGAGTCCGCGGCGGAGATCCTCGGCGATGAGCTGGCCTTTCCCGACGCGCTGGTCGGTGAGGCCTCTCCGCGCCTGATGTTTCTGCTGGAATCGTGGCGCAAAGGCGCGAGCGGCGGCGCCGAGCCGGCCGCGGACCCTACCTTCATCGCGGCGGACGGCGCGCGCGTGATCCGGCCGCATTTTGCCTCGCTCGGTTCCGCGAATCCGGGACCGGTGCTGGTGTTCCTCGAAGACACCAGCATCCTCGCCCAGAAGGTGCAGCAGTCGAAGCTCGCCGCGCTCGGGCGCCTGAGCGCGAGCATCGCGCACGAGATCCGTAACCCCGTCGGCGCCATGAGTCACGCCGGCCAGCTGCTCGCCGAGTCGCCGTCCCTGGCGAGCGAGGACCGCCGGCTGACCGAGATCATCCGCACGAACGCCGACCGCGTCAGCGGCATCATCGACAACGTGCAGCGTCTGTCGCGCCGCGAGCCGGCGCGGCTCGAGCGGCTGACGCTGTCGGCCTGGAGCGAGGAGTTCCAGCAGGAGTTCTGCGACACCATGCAGTTTCCGCGCGCGCGGCTCAGCGTGAACGGCCCGGCCGACCTCGAGGTGCGCGCCGATCCGGACCAGCTGCGGCAGATCCTGTGGAACCTGTGCGAGAACGCCCTCAAGCACGCGGTCGGGGACGCCCCCGCGCAGGGTATCGAGATCCGGCTCGGACGGCTGCCCGGAGGCGGACGCCCGTTCCTCGAGGTCGCCGACCGCGGGTCGGGGGTAAACCCGGAGTTTGCCGAGCGCATCTTCGAGCCGTTCGTCAGCGGCGGACGCGGCACCGGGCTCGGGCTGTTCCTCGCCCGCGAGCTCGCGCAGGCCAACGGTGCGACACTGCTCTACGAGCCGCGCGCGGGCGGCGGGAGTCTGTTTCGGCTGGTGTTCGCCGACGAGCGGCGGCGCTGGGAGGTTGCATGAGCCAGGCGCTTCCCGGGGCGCGGAGTGATGCGGCGCAGCCGCTCGTGCTCATTGTCGACGACGAGCCGGATCTGCTCGAGCTCGTCAGCCTCACCCTGAGCCGCATGAGCTACCGCACGCGCACCGCACCCGATCTCGCCACCGCCCGCCGCCTGCTGAAGACCGAGAGCTTCGATCTGTGCCTCACCGACATGCGACTGCCGGACGGTGATGGGCTCGATCTGGTGGCCTGGATCCAGGAGAACCGCGCCACTGTGCCGGTGGCCGTGATCACCGCCCACGGCAATGTCGAGTCGGCAGTGCGGGCGCTGAAGCTCGGGGCCTTCGACTTCGTCTCCAAGCCGCTCGACCTCGGGGTGCTGCGCAAGCTGGTCGGCAGCGCCGTCAAGCTGCGCGCGGCGGCAGCGGACGCGCAGACCGCCGCCACTCTGAGCGGCCCGCGGCTGCTCGGCCGCTCGCCGGTCATGGAGCAGCTGCGCGACATGATCGGGCGCGTCGCGCGCAGCCAGGCGCCGGTGCACATCTCCGGCGAGTCGGGTACGGGAAAGGAGCTGGTCGCGCGCATGATCCACGAGAGCGGTGCCCGGCGCGACGGCCCGTTCGTCGCGGTGAACTGCGGCGCCATCCCCACCGAGCTCATGGAGAGTGAGCTGTTCGGCCACAAGCGCGGCAGCTTCACGGGCGCGGTGGCCGACAAGAAGGGGCTGCTGCAAAGCGCCGAGGGGGGGACGCTGTTTCTCGACGAGGTGGCTGACCTGCCGCTGCACATGCAGGTCAAGCTCCTGCGGGTGGTGCAGGAGAAGACGGTGCGCCCGGTGGGCGAGGCCCGCGAGGAGACCGTCGACGTGCGCATCCTCTCGGCCACCCATAAGAGCCTCGCCGAGCTCGTCGCCCAGGGCCTGTTCCGCGAGGATCTCTACTACCGCATCAACGTCATCGAGCTGCGGGTGCCGGCGCTGCGTGAGCGGGCTGCGGATATCCCCGATATCGCCGAGGCGATCCTCGAGCGCCTGGCGCGGCGCGGCGGCACCACGGCGCCGCGCATCGCGGCGGATGCCATCGAGCTGCTCCAGGGCTATGACTTTCCGGGCAACGTCCGCGAGCTCGAGAACGTGCTCGAGCGTGCGCTCACCCTGAGCACGGGCGGGGAGATCGCCGCCGAGCACATCCGGCTGCGGGGAGCTGCCCGGCCGGCCGCAGCCGAGCCGCCGGCCGGCGGTGTGGTTGCGACCCCGCCGGCGATCGATGCCGGTGCGGGCCTTGGAAGCCAGCTCGAGAGCATCGAACGGGAAGCGATCGTCAAGGCGCTGGAGAAGACCCGCTACAACAAGACCGCGGCGGCCAAGCTCCTCGGCATGAGCTTTCGGGCGCTGCGCTACCGGATCAAGAAGCTCGGGATCGAATAGGTGACGCGTTGGGTCACTTTGTGACGCGTTGTTCAACAACTGGCGTCAGGGTGCGACAGGTCTTACGTCAAACCCCTGGCGCGCACCAGGGCCTGCGCCTAGCGGTATCAATGACTTAGGCGCCGAGACACTCTTGGCACAATGCTTGCTTCACTCTGACCGGGCGCCCTTTTTGCGCCATCGAGTTGATACACAAAATTTTAGGAGTTCCTACCCATGAAGTCTCTGCAAAAGGGTTTCACCCTGATCGAGCTGATGATCGTCGTGGCGATCATCGGCATTCTCGCCGCGATCGCGATCCCGGCGTACCAGGACTACACGGTCCGTTCGAAGGTGACTGAGGGTCTGAACCTGGCCGGGTCCGCCGAGGTCGCGGTTGCCGACGGGTTCCAGTCGAATGACATGCCCGGTGTGGCGACCGCCTCGACTCAGTGGCTCGCCGAGTTCGTGGCCACGAAGTACGTGCAGACCGTCACGATCGCCGCTGCCACGGGCGTCATCACCGTTACCTACGGCGCCGCGACGCCGCAGATCAGTGGCCTTACGATCACTCTGAGCCCGAACGTGCCGGATGGCACGATTCTGGCGGCCGGTGCCGAGGGCAACATCGACTGGGCCTGCGCCTCGGCGACCACCGCTACGGCTGCTGCCGTGGGCGATACGGTGACGGTGCTGGGCTCGGCGCTCGGCAAGTACGCGCCGACGCAGTGCAAGTAATCCGCGCTTAGCGATTACTTCGATGCGGAGCCCCGGCCTTGTGCCGGGGCTCTCTTTTTGGGGACGCCAAAAGATCAACTGTGACGCGCACCCCGCCAGCGGGGTGGCCCGCTCATTCAGAATCGGCGGAGATTTGACAATTGCGTGCCACCGGTATCTCGGGTAAACTGAATGTTCGGCTTATCTCGCTTGCCATAAGCCCATGAATGACAACGCCTCTTTAGCGCTCGGCGGTGCCCGCTCGGGCTTTGGCGGGTTGCCCCAGCGACTCGTGCAGGATGGCGTGGTCGAAGAGGCCGCGATGCTCGAGGCGGTGAATGCCGCCCGCGAGCGCAAGACGAGCGTCGTCACGCAGCTGGTGGCGAACGGCGCCGCCAACGCGCGCGACATCGCCGTCGCCGCCTCGAGCGAGTTCGGCGTACCGCTGTTCGACCTGGACGCCGTGAACGTCGACCTGGACGCGGTGCGCCTGGTCAACGACAAGCTGCTCTCCAAGCATCGCGTCCTGCCGCTCTTCCGGCGCGGTAAGCGGCTGTTCCTCGCGGTCGCTGATCCCACCAACCTGCATGCGATCGATGAGGTCAAGTTCCAGACCAGCCTCGGGATCGAGGCCATCGTCGTCGAGGACGACAAGCTGCAGCGCGCCATCGACAAGGCGCTCGAGCAGGTCGACAACCAGATGCAGGCGCTCACCGACGAGGCCGACGTCGACCTCGAGTCGCTGGAGGTCACCGGCGGTGACGACGAGCTCGACGACAAGGTCGCCGGCAGCGACGTCGAAGACGCGCCCATCGTGCGCTTCGTCAACAAGGTGATGCTGGATGCCATCCGCCGCGGCGCCTCGGACATCCACTTCGAGCCCTTCGAGAAGATCTACCGCGTGCGCCTGCGCATGGACGGCGTGCTGAAGGAGATCGCGCAGCCGCCGGTGCAGCTCGCGCAGAAGCTCGCCGCCCGCCTCAAGGTGATGTCGCGCCTCGACATCGCCGAGCGGCGCGTGCCGCAGGACGGCCGCATCAAGATGCGGCTCTCCAAGACCCGCGCCATCGACTTCCGCGTGAGCAGCTGCCCGACGCTGTTCGGCGAGAAGATCGTGCTGCGTATCCTCGACCCCGCGCAGGCCATGCTCGGGATCGACTCCCTCGGCTACGAGCCCTTCCAGAGGGAGCTCTACACCAAGTACCTGGCGAAGCCGCAGGGCATGATCCTGGTCACCGGACCCACCGGCAGCGGCAAGACCGTGTCGCTGTACACCGGCCTCAACATCCTCAACCGCGAGGACACCAATATCTCGACCGCCGAGGATCCGGCGGAAATCAATCTCCCGGGCGTCAACCAGGTGAACGTCAACAACAAGGTGGGACTCACCTTTGCCGCCGCCATGCGCGCGTTCCTGCGCCAGGACCCCGACGTCATCATGGTCGGTGAGATCCGCGACCTCGAGACGGCGGAGATCGCCATCAAGGCTTCACAGACGGGCCACCTGGTGCTGTCCACGCTGCACACCAACGATGCGCCGCAGACCCTCACCCGACTGATCGACATGGGCGTCAAGCCCTACGCGATCGCGACCTCCGTGAGCCTCATCATCGCGCAGCGCCTCGCACGGCGCCTGTGCAGCAATTGCAAGCAGCCGGTCGATATTCCCAAGGAGGCGCTCCTCAAGGAGGGCTTCACCGAGATGGAGGTGGCGGCGGGACTGCGGATCTTCGGACCCAAGGGCTGCGCCAACTGCACCGACGGCTACAAGGGACGCTCCGGCATCTACCAGGTGCTGCCCGTGACCGAGGCCATCGCGCGCATCATTCTCGCCGGCGGCAGCGCCGTCGAGATCGGCGATCAGGCCTCCAAGGAGGGCGTGTGGGATCTGCGCCGCGCAGGGCTCGAGAAGGTCAAGAACGGCCTCACCAGTCTCGAGGAAGTCAACAGCGTCACCATCGAGTGACGAACGGGTAACGACTCATGGCACAGGCAGCAGCAGCAACCGCCACCGTCAGGACGATCAAGCGCGACGTTCCGTTCGCCTGGGAAGGACGCGACAAGCGTGGCGCGCGCATCAAGGGACGCAGCCTCGCCCCGGACGAGAGCGCGCTGCGCGCGGAGCTGCGCCGCCAGGGCATCGCGGCGTCGCGCATCCGCAGGCAGCGCGACAGCCGCCGCGGCGGCAAGGTCAATCCCGGTGATATCGCCATTTTCAGCCGCCAGCTGGCGACCATGCTGGCGGCCGGCATCCCGCTCGTACAGGCCTTCGAGATCGTCGGCAACGGCCACGAGAAGGCGGCGATGCAGAAGCTGATCCTCGACGTCAAAGCCGACGTCGAGGGCGGCACCTCGCTCCACGAGGCGCTCGGCAAGCATCCGCTGTACTTCGACGATCTGTACGTCAACCTGGTGGAGGCGGGCGAGCAGGCCGGCGCGCTCGAGTCGCTGCTCGACAAGGTCGCCACCTACAAGGAAAAGACCGAGGCGCTGAAGAAGAAGATCAAGAAGGCGATGTTCTACCCGGCGGCCGTCCTGGTCGTCGCGGTGATCGTGACCGTCGTGCTGCTGATCTTCGTGATCCCGCAGTTCGAGTCGCTCTACAAGGGCTTCGGCGCGGACCTCCCGGCCTTCACCCAGATGGTCATCAACCTGTCGCGATTCGTGCAGCACGATGGCCTCTACATCGCCGTCGTGCTCGGTCGCGGCGGGCTGGAGTCTTCTTCTACTTCAAGAAGCGCTCCAAAGCCATGCGCGAGGTCCTCGACCGCTTGATGCTCAAGCTCCCGGTCGTCGGTCCGATCCTCAACAAGGCCGCCATCGCGCGCTTCGCGCGTACCCTGTCGACCATGTTCGCCGCCGGCGTGCCGCTGGTCGAGGCGCTCGAGTCGGTGGCCGGCGCCACCGGCAACATCGTCTACGAGAACGCGGTGCTCAAGATGCGCGACGAGGTGTCCACCGGACAGCGCCTGCAGCGCTCGATGGAGGCCTCGGGGCTGTTCCCCAACATGGTCAACCAGATGATCGCGGTGGGCGAGGAGTCCGGCTCGCTCGATGAGATGTCGGGCAAGGTCGCGAGCTTCTACGAGGCCGAGGTGGACAACGCCGTGGATGCCATGTCGAGCCTGCTCGAGCCGCTCATCATGGTGGTGCTCGGCGTGCTGGTCGGTGGCCTGGTGATCGCGATGTACCTGCCGATCTTCAAGCTCGGATCGGTGGTCTGAGCCGCGCGCATCCGTCGTTCGGTTGCATGCAAGCGCCGCGCTGAAGCGCGGCGTTTTCTTTACAGCCCCGCAAGAGGTCGTACCAGGACCGCCATGTCCGTAATCGAGCTGCTCGCGACATCACCCCGACAATGTTCGTCGGCACCTGCCTGGTGCTGGGACTGGCGGTGGGGAGCTTCCTCAACGTGGTCATCTATCGCCTGCCGGTCATGCTCGACCGGCAGTGGCGCGAGCAGTGTGCCGAGTTCGGTGCCGCGCCCGCCGCCGCCACCCCAGCCGCTGCGCAGGCGCCCTTCAACCTGGTCGTGCCGCGCTCCGCCTGCCCCACCTGCAAGGCGCCGATCACGGCGCTCGAGAACATCCCCGTCATCTCCTGGCTGGTGCTGCGTGGCCGCTGCGCGCACTGCGGCGCGCGGATCTCGCTGCGCTACCCGCTGGTGGAGGCGCTCACCGGGATCCTGTCGGCGTGGGTCGCCATTCGCTTCGGCTTCGGCTTACCCGCGCTCGCAGCACTCACACTCACCTGGTTCCTGATCGCCCTCGCCTGCATCGACATCGACCACCAGCTGCTGCCCGACAGCCTGACGCTGCCACTGCTGTGGCTCGGGCTCACCCTGAGCCTGTGGGGCCCCCAGGGCGCGGCGGCGGTGCCGGTCGACGTGCGCTCGAGCCTGATCGGGGCCGCCGCCGGTTACGTGAGTCTGTGGAGCGTCTATCATCTGTTCCGGCTCCTCACCGGGAAAGAGGGCATGGGGTACGGGGACTTCAAGCTCTTTGCCGCACTCGGCGCCTGGCTCGGCTGGCAGATGCTGCTGCCGGTCATCCTGATCGCCGCGGTCGTCGGCGCAGTGGTGGGACTCGTGCTGCTCGGAATGCGCGCGCACAGCCGTGCCACCCCGATCGCCTTCGGCCCGTTCCTCGCCGCCGCCGGTTGGCTGGTGCTCATGTTCGGCCATGAGATCGTAGGCCGGTATCTCGGACTGTTTCCGCCGCATCCGTGAGCTCCTGCCGCTCCCTCGCGCGTCTTGCGCATCGGCCTCACCGGCGGCATCGCCAGCGGCAAGTCCACCGCCGCCAGGTTCTTCGGCGCGCTCGGCGTGCCGATCCTCGACAGCGACCAGGTTGCACGCGAGGTCGTCGAGCCCGGCCAACCGCCGCTCGAGCGCCTGGTGGAACGCTTCGGCCGCGGGATTCTCACAGCCGACGGACACCTCGACCGCCCGGCGCTGCGCGAGATCGTGTTCTCCGATCCCAAGGCGCGCGCCGACCTCGAGAATCTGACGCATCCGGCGATCGGTGCCGCGCTCGAGGCGCGCTCGGCCGCGGCCGGCGGCCCGTACCAGATTCTGGTCATTCCACTGCTGGTCGAGAAGAATCTCGCCGCGCACGTCGACCGCGTGCTGGTGGTCGACTGCGACGAGGAGCTGCAGATCCGCCGCCTGCACGCGCGCGACGGCTCGACGCGCGCGCAGGCACAGGCCATTCTCGATGCACAGGTGTCGCGCGCGGCGCGCCTCAAGGCCGCCGCCGACGTCATCAGCAACGATGCCGACATGAGCGCGGTGCAGGCGCAGGTCGCCGCCCTGCACGCGCGCTATCTCGGGCTGGCGGGCGCGGCACGCGCCTGAAGGCCCTGCGTGGCGAGGCGGCTGGCCGCGCGCACCGACCGAGCCGCACGCCGTTTACGGACGGCGCACGCGTCAAGCACAATACGGGCATGACTGAGCCCGCCGCATCCGCATCCGTGTCCGAAGCCACCCTCGCCGACCAGCCCGAGGCCGCGATGCTGTTGTTCGAGCAGCCGCTGAATGAGCGTATGCGCAGCTTCCTGCGCCTCGACTTCCTCTACGCCCAGGCGCTCTATCACAACGAGATGGGCAGCCAGTGGGGAAGTCGCGCCGCGGTGGCGAGCCTGATCGACATTCTCGCCATCAGCACACGCGGCGATGTGCGCGCCGAGGTGCTGAAGGAGCTCGAGGGTCAGCTGAGTACGCTCGGGGAATTTCAGTCCCGGCCCGGCGTCGACGCCCAGCGGCTGAAGTCCCTGACCGCGAACCTGCAGCGGCTGCGCACCGACCTGCTCGCCGCCGGCTCGGCCTACCTGCAGCCGCTGCGCGACTCGGAGTTCCTCAACTCCGTCAAGCATCGCAGCGCGATCCCGGGCGGCACCTGCGAGTTCGATCTGCCGGACTATTACTTCTGGCTCAGCCAGAGCGATGAGCTGCGCGTGCGCACCTTCAGCCAGTGGCTGTCGCTCCTGCGCCCGCTGTGCGATGCGATCGCGGAGCTGCTGTGGCTCACGCGCCAGAACGGGCGCGCGCGTCACGAGGTGGCGACGGGCGGGACCTTCGCCATCGTCTTCGAGCGCGATAACCCGCTGCAGATGCTGCGCATCTCGCTGCCATCCTCCGCCGGCCTGTACCCGGAGATCAGCGGCAGCCATCATCGCTGCAACCTGCGCTTCCTCTCCTGGAACGGGCTCGCTGCCCGTCCGACTCAGACGCAGGAGGACGTTGCCTTCACGCTCAGCTGTTGCAGCTGACGGACGCAAGCGCCGCGATGAGCCCCGCTACGGTGAAGTGCCCGACCTGCGGTCGCGAGCTCGAGTGGGCGACGGCGGAGTTTCGTCCCTTCTGCAGCGACCGTTGCCGGCTCGTGGACCTCGGCGCCTGGTTCTCGGAGCAGCGCGCGATTCCGGAGGAAAGCACCCCGGCAGAGACCGACGAGTCGCCGGGTGAGCCCACGGTCAAAGGCCCGCGGGCATGAGGTTCCGCCTCAGCGCATTCGGCCTGCACCTGACGGGAAGCGCTATCGCGCTCACTCTCGTGCTGGGGACTTTCTGGCTGGCGTGGTACCAGTGGCCGGGCTGGTACCTGGCGAGCGTGCTGCACGTGGTCGGGATCCTCGTCATGGTGGACCTGGTGCTCGGTCCGACGCTGACGCTGATCGTCGCCAACCCCACCAAGCCGCGCCGGGAGCTGGCGCGCGATATCGGCATCATCGTCACCGTACAGCTGGCGGCGCTCATTTACGGCGCGACCACTCTGTGGCTCGGTCGCCCGTTGTACTACACGTTCTCCGTTGACCGGCTCGAGATCGTGCAGGCATCGGATCTGAAGGCGGAGGAGATCGCGAGAGCCCAGCGCGAGAATCCGCCACTCGCTCCGTTCTGGTACAGCCGGCCGCGCTGGGTATGGGCACCGTTGCCGGAGAACGCCGAGGAAGCGCAGAAGATCGTCGGCGGCGCGCTGTTCGGCGGCACCGACGTCATCCAGATGCCGCGCTACTTCCGGCCCTGGAGTGAGGGGCTCCCGCAGCTGAAGCAGCGGCTGCAGAAGCTCGACGAGCTCAAGAACTTCAGCCCCGCGGAGAAGCAGTCGCTCAAGACCCGCATGAGGCGGCTCGGGCTGCCCGTCGACCAGGCCAACACGATGGTCATGTGGGGCGGGAGCCGCCGGGTGCTCGTCGTGTTCGACCTGCCGACGCTGCGCGTGCAGTCCATTCTCGCGCCCGGCTGAGTCGCTTTCTCAGGAGGCCGGCGCGGGCGCGCTCACTCCCAGCCACTTGGCGAGGAACGCCCACTGGTCGGCGAAGTCGTCGATCTGCATCCACACCGGCTTGCCGGCGCCGTGGCCGGCGCGGGTCTCGACCCGGATCAGGATCGGATTCGGGCAGCTCTGGGCGGCCTGCAGCGCGGCGGCGAACTTGTAGCTGTGCCAGGGAGCAACGCGATCGTCGTGGTCGGCCGTGGTGATAAGCGTCGGCGGGTAGCAGGTGCCCTTCCTGACGTTCTGGTAGGGCGAATAGGCGTACAGGGCGCGAAACTGCTGCGGGTCCTCCGCCAGTCCGAAATCCGATGACCACTGTCGCGCGTTCGCGCTCGCCGTCTGGTAGCGCAGCATGTCGAGCACGCCCACCGCGGGCAGCGCCACCCCGAAGAGGTCCGGGCGCTGCGTCAGCACCGCACCGATCAGCAGCCCGCCGTTGCTGCGCCCGTGGATCCCGAGTCGCGCGCTGCGCGTGTAGCGCTCGTCGATCAGGTACTGCGCCGCGGCGATGAAGTCATCGAACACGTGCTGCTTGTTGGCGAGTGTACCGGCCTTGTGCCAGGCCTCGCCGTACTCGCCGCCGCCGCGCAGATTGGCCTCGGCGTACACGCCGCCCATCTCGAGCCACGCCTGCACCTGCGGCCGGTACTGTGGCGTGAGCGAGACGTTGAATCCGCCATAGCCGTAGAGCAGCACCGGCTGATTGCCGTCCTTCACGAGGTCGCGCCGGTGCGTGATGTACATCGGCACACGGGTGCCGTCCTTGCTCGGGTAGAACACCTGCTCGGTCACGTAATCCGCGGTCGAAGCCGGAATGCGCGGCGCGCGCCACAGCGTCGCCTGGTTGGTGGGCACGTCGAGTCGATAGACGCGGCGCGGCGTCAGGTAATCGGTGTAGGAGAAGAAGGTCTCGGTCTGGCGCCCTTCGCCCTGCAGGCCCTCGATCCCGCCCTTGCCGGGCAGCGGCACCTCGCCGACGACACGGCCGTCACGCTCGAAGACACGCGCCACTCCGTGGGCCTCCTCGACGTAGCGTGCGAGGATCCGGCCGCCGACGTAGCTCGCCTCCTCGAGCGCGCTGGTGCCCTCGGCAACCACGGTGCGCGGTGCGGCGGCGGGATTGCGCGCATCGACCGCGATCACGCGCCCGTTGGGCGCATTCCTCGTGGTCTGGAAGTACAGCTCCTCGCCGCGCGCGCCGATGAAGGTATAGAGCGCATCCCAGGCGGCGAACAGCGGCTGGGCACGGGCATCGCTGTGGCGCAGGTCGAGCAGCTCGACGCCGTTGTTCTCGTAGCCGTCGAACAGCGTGATGATGAGATAGTTGCCGTCCTCGGTAACCCGGCCCGAGGGGATGCGGGTCGGGTGATCGGTCACCTGGTACACCAGGCGGTCCTCGTCCTGCCGGGTGCCGAGCGTATGGAAGTAGAGCGCCGGCCGCGCGGCATCATCCCCCCGTCCGTCGGCGAGCGCCGGGTAGCGGCTGTAGTAGACGCCCGAGCCGTCGTGCGCCCAGGCGACCCCCCAGAACTTGGTGAAGCGCACGACGTCGGCCAGATCCGTGCCGTCGCTCACGCGCCGGAAGCGCCAGATCTGCCAGTCCGTGCCGCCGTCGGAGGTCGCGCAGGCGACGACGTTGCCCTGCTCGTCCGGCGTGAACTGCGACAGCGCGACGGTCGCATCCGCACTCACGGTGTTGGGATCGAACAGCACGCGGCCTTGCCCGTCGAGCTGCTCGGTGACGTACAGCACGCTCTGGTTCTGCGTGCCGTCATTGTGCAGATAGAAATAGTGTGCGCCGCGCCTGACCGGCAGCTCGTAGCGCTCGTAGTTCCACAGCTCGCCGAGGCGCTGCTTGAGCCAGGCGCGCTGCGCAATTGCCGCGAGGCTCGGCCGCGACACGGCGTTCTGCGCTCCCACCCACTGCACCACGGCCGGAGAGCCGAGGTCCTCGAGCCAGCGGTAGGGGTCCGCCACCTTGGTGCCGAAAAAGTCCTCGCTGACGCCAACGCTCGCGGTCACCGGGTAGATGGGCGCCTGGGCGATCGGCGGCAGGCCGAGCGCGGTCTCGGTGGCGGTGCGCATCGGCTTGCCCCCGGGACCTGCGCCGGGCTGCGGCTCGCGGTTGCCGAACTGCGCCCCCGCGCAGGCGGCGAGCAGCGCCGCGCCGAGCAGCGCGCTGACGATTGCGGCGACGGTTGCGGGGAGCGGTTCGCGTCTCATGGATCAGCGGCGCGCCACGGGCATGGCGCCGCGCCGCGCGCCCTCAGGGGAACTTGATCTTGCCGCCACCCGCGGCCGGACCAGGCCCGGGACCCAGGGCGCCGCCGACCTCGGGAACCACGATGCGCGAGGCGGCCTCGCGGCGCAGCTCCCGGGCCTCGTCGATCGCCTGCTCGAGGGCGGCCTTGACCCCCTCGGGAAATTTCTTCAGCGCCTCCTCGAGCGTGCGCGCTTCGATCTCGAACCCGAGCGGCAGCACGCCGGCCGGGGTCAGCAGCTGCGTCTGGCCGGAGAACAGCACCGGCCGCGTCGCATCTGGGGCGCCGTCCACGGTGACCGGAGTGAGCCGACGGATGCTGCCGGCGTGGCGGTCGGTGAACACGTCCTCGCGATACAGTGCCTTGGAATCGAGCTCGACTTCCGGAAGATCGTTCTGCGCGGCCATGGCACATTGTACACGCGTGCCGGCGCTAGCCTGCCGGCGCCGGCGGTCGCCCGGGGGGCGGGAGCGCAGCCAACGCCTCCACGAAAGGCTGATCCGCCTCCAGCAGGTCCTCGTCCGCGAGCGCGGCCGGGGCGAGCCAGCGCAGGCGCTGCGCGTCAAGGCCGTGCGGCACGCCCGTGTAGCTCTCGACGATCCACATCGACAGCTCGACGCTGCGATCGACATAGGAGTGCGTGAGGCGCATGAAGGGGCGGCTGAAGGTCACCTCGATCCCCAGCTCCTCGCGCAGCTCGCGCGCGAGCGCCGCGGATTCCGGCTCACCGGGCGCCACTTTGCCGCCGGGAAACTCCCAGCGGCCGGCAAGATGCTTGCCCTGCGGGCGTTGCGCGATGAGGACCCGGCCCTGGGCGTCGTAGAGTGCCGCCGCCACCACCAGGATCACGGTGCGGACCTGCGGCGGTTACTCGACGCTCGAGAGCGCGCCGTGACAGTGCTTGTATTTCTTGCCGGAGCCGCACGGGCACGGCTCGTTGCGCCCCACCTTGCGCTCCCCGCGCACGAACGGCGCAGCGTTTTCCGCCGGCGGCGGCGCGCCCCGGGCGCCGGCCCGTGCGGCGGCGGAGGCGATCGCCGCCGACAGCTGCGCGGGCTCGGCGGACGGCTCGCCGGCGAGCGCCGAGCCCATCTCGACGTGCTGCGCCTGCAGGGCGCGCATCAGCCGAAGATACCGCTCCTCCTCCTCGCGCTGCAGCTCCTCCTGGGTGCGGATCTCGATGCGCGCCAGGGTGGAGGAGGTCTCGAACTTGACGCGCTCGAGCATCGCGGCGAACAGGTCGAAGGCCTCGCGCTTGAACTCGAAGCGATAGTCCTTCTGCGCATAGCCGCGCAGGTGGATGCCCTGCCTGAGGTAATCCATCGCCGCCAGGTGCTCGCGCCAGTGCTGGTCGAGCTTCTGCAGCATCACTTCCTTCTCGGCGAGGCGGATGTTGGCGGCGCCGTAGCGTGCCTCCTTGGCCGCATAGGCCTCGATCGCTGCCTGCACTACGCGCTCGCGCAGCAGCCGCTCCTCGAGCTCGGGCTCGGCCGCGAGCCACGCCTGCGGGTCGATCCGCGTGTTGAAGTCCCTGAGCACTGCATCGGCGAGACCCTTCAGGTCCCAGTCGCCCGATGCGGCGTGCTTCGGCATGTGCGTATCGAGAAGCCCGTCGATTGAATCCGCGATCAGTCCGCGGATCGCCGCCGACAGGTCCTCGGTCCCCATGATCTCGGTGCGCTGGTGATAGATCACCTTGCGCTGATCGTTGGCCACGTCGTCGAACAGCAGCAGGTTCTTGCGGATGTCGAAGTTGTGTCCCTCGACCTTGCGCTGTGCCTTCTCGATCTGGCGGGTGAGCATGCCGCTCTCGATCACCTCGCCGGCCTTCATGCCGGCGATCTGCAGCAGCCGCTTGGTGCGCACCGGATCGCCGAAGATGCGCATCAGGTTGTCTTCCATCGACAGATAGAAGCGGCTCGAGCCCGGATCGCCCTGACGGCCGGAGCGGCCGCGCAGCTGGTTGTCGATGCGCCGCGACTCGTGCCGCTCGGTGCCGACGATGTGCAGTCCGCCGGCCGCCACCACTCGGTCGTGGCGCGCCTGCCATTCGGCGCGCAGCTGCTCGCGCGTCGCGTCCGCCAGCTCGCCGGCGTCGTGCAGCTCGGCCTCGAGGTTGCCACCGAGCACGATGTCGGTGCCGCGGCCCGCCATGTTGGTGGCGATGGTCACGCCGCCGGGACGGCCCGCCTGGGCGACGATGTGCGCTTCGCGCTCGTGCTGCTTGGCGTTCAGCACCTGGTGCGGGACGTCCTGCTTCTGCAGCAGCCCCGACAGGTACTCGGAGGTCTCGATCGAGGTGGTGCCGACCAGCACCGGCTGCTCGCGCTCGACGCAGTCGCGGATGTCCTCGATGATCGCCTCGAATTTGTCCGACTGCGTGAGGTAGACGAAGTCCGAGTTGTCCTTGCGGACCATCGGGCGATGGGTCGGGACCACCACCACCTCGAGACCGTAGATCTGCAGGAATTCGGGCGCCTCGGTATCGGCGGTGCCGGTCATGCCGGAGAGCTTCCTGTAGATGCGGAAGTAGTTCTGGAAGGTGATCGAGGCAACCGTCTGGTTCTCCTCGCGCACCTTCACGCCCTCCTTGGCCTCCACCGCCTGGTGCAGGCCGTCCGACCAGCGCCGGCCGATCATGGTGCGCCCGGTGAACTCATCGACGATGATGACCTCGCCGTTGCGCACGATGTACTCGACGTCGCGCTTGTAGAGCCCGTGCGCGCGCAGCGCCGCGTTCAGGTGGTGCATCAGGCGGATGTTCGTCGGGTCGTACAGGCTCTCGCCCTCGCGCAGCAACCCCGCCTCGAGCATCATCTGCTCGACGTGCTCGTGGCCGCTATCCGTGATGTGCACCTGCTTGGTCTTCTCCTCGACCGCGTAATCGCCCGGCCCGTCCTCCTGCTTCTGCCGCACGAGCTTCGGCACCAGCTGATTGATCCGCAGGTACAGCTCGGTGCTCTCCTCGGCGGGGCCGGAGATGATGAGCGGCGTGCGCGCCTCGTCAATGAGGATCGAGTCGACCTCGTCGACGATGCCGAAGCTTAAGTTACGCTGCACCCGGTCCTCGAGCTTGAACGCGAGGTTGTCGCGCAGGTAGTCGAAGCCGAATTCGTTGTTGGTGCCGTAGGTGATGTCGCAGGCGTAGGCCGCGCGCTTCTCCGCCTGGGTCTGCGCATTCTTGATGACGCCCACCGTGAGGCCGAGGAAGCGATACACCGGCCCCATCCAGTCCGCGTCGCGCTGCGCCAGGTACTCGTTCACCGTGACGATGTGCACGCCCTCGCCGCCCAGGGCGTTGAGATACGCCGGCAGCGTCGCCACCAGCGTCTTGCCCTCGCCGGTGCGCATCTCGGCGATCATCCCCCGGTGCAGCACAATGCCGCCGATCAGCTGCACGTCGAAGTGACGCATCTTAAGCGTGCGCCGTGCCGTCTCGCGTACCACTGCGAAGGCCTCCGGCAGGAGCTCATCGAGCGTCGCGCCTTCCTTCAGGCGCTGGCGGAACTCATCGGTCCTGGCGCGCAGCGCCTCATCGGCGAGCGCCTGAAGGGCGGGCTCGAACTCGTTGGCGGCGCGCACGTAGCGCGCGTAGCCGCGAATGAGCCGCTCGTTGCGGCTGCCGAAGATGCGCGTCAGGAACTCGAGCAAGGGCTGTCCGTGATTAGCTGAAAATATCTTGCCCGACAAGCACTTATCCGCTGCCCCGGGCGCAAGAAGCGGCGTATTGTACGCAATAGACGTCGCTGGCGCCCAATTGGTTCTCGGGCGTCGGAATTCAAGATCGTCTGGGGCTGCGCGAGCGACTCGCGCGCGTGGCTGACTCAGCGGCCGATGAAGGACAGCGGGTCCACCTGGCGGCCGTTGTGCAGCACTTCGAAGTGCACGTGCGGTCCGGTCGAGTGTCCGGTGGAGCCCATGAGGGCGATCGACTCGCCGCGCTTCACCGTCTGGCCGACGGAGACCAGCGTGCGCTCGTTGTGAGCGTAGCGGGTCGCGTAGCCGTCGCCGTGGTTGATCTCGACGAGCTTGCCGTAGCCCGAGCGCTCGCCCGCCCAGGTGACCACGCCCGCCGCGACGGCGACCACATCCGAGCCGAGCGCGCCGGCGAAATCAACGCCCTTGTGGAACGCCTCGCGCCCGTCGAAGGGATCGGCGCGCTCGCCGAAGTAGGAGGAGATGTAGCCGCTGGCAACCGGGCGCCCCTCCGGATGGATCTCTTCCTTCAGCTCGCGCGCCAGGATCACGTTCTCGAGCGCCGCGAGCTGCGACTCGCGCAGGTCCGCACGCTGCTCGAGCTGCGCGAGCATCGCCGACAGATCCGGGATCTGCGCGCTCACGCCGTCACCCTCGGCAGGGCCGCCGCTCGGCGGATCGCGGTCGAAGTTGAATTCGCGGCTGTCGATGTCCGCCATCTCGGTGAGGCGCTTGCCGAGCGCGTCCAGGCGGATGACGTGCGCGTTCACCTCGCCGATACGCATCGCCATGGCATCGGCCCGCAGCTGCAGTTGCTGCTTGAGCTCGGCGATCTGCTGCTTCTGCTGGGTGAGCACCTGGGCGAAGCGCGTGGTCTCGGCGAGTGCCACCTCGCGATGTACGCCGCGTCCAAGCTGCATGCCGAACGCAAACGCGCCCCCGACGACGGCCACGATCGTCGTGACCACGGCGCCGAGCGTGAGCGGACGGGTCAGATTGAACTGCCGTGCTCGGCCATCGCGCCGGGGTATGAGAATGACGTTCATGACAATCGAAATCTGGGCCTTATGTTCAGTTCGGACCGGTGCGTGCGCCTCAAACGGGCACGGCCCCCGAGCGTGTATCGCCCTGTTCTCGTTCAGATAAATGTCTGTACGATGCTGGCAACCCCGCCGTCATGGCGCCTCGCTTTAGACCAGTGGCTTTGCGTCCCCGTCTTTCGACGGGTTTGCCGATACAGCTTCCAAGGCAATATGCCCAAGAAGGTCCGACGAGACAAGCGTGGCCGCTCCCCAGTGAGCACTGGTCCCGGGCTTAAGTCGCGCCGGCCGGATTCTGTAAAGCAGCTGCTCGCGCGCCGTGCCCCGGCCTTGATGCGCGTCACAACCCTCACCCGGCGCGCGAACTTCTGGAACGACTGGCTGCCGCAGCACCTCCCCGCGGACCTCGCTGCGCGGATCTCCGGCGTAGTCGAGCGCGACGGCACGCTGGTCATATTCGCCGAATCCGCCGCCTGGTCCGCACGCCTGCGCTTTGCTGTCCTCGAGCTCGAACCGCAGCTGCGGGCGGCGGCGGCCGAGCTCGAGGCGATCGAGGTGCGGGTGCGGCCGCGCGATTGACGCTGCACTGCGGCAGGCCACTTCGGCCGGCCCGGCGTTCATGGGATCAAACCGGTGTCAGCGCGGCCCGGGCAGGGCCGGTGCCTCGATGTAGGAGATCGGCGCGTCGGCGTACGACTGGAAAACGACCTCTTCCCAGCTCGAGCTGTCGGCCAGCAGCCGGCGCAGCAGGGTGTTGTTGAGCTGGTGGCCCGATTTGTGGCCGCTGAACTCGCCGATCAGGCTGTGCCCGAGCAGGTACAGATCGCCGATGGCATCCAGGATCTTGTGCTTGACGAACTCGTCCTCGTAGCGCAATCCGTCCTCGTTCAGCACGCGGAAATCATCCAGCACGATCGCGTTGTCGAGATTGCCGCCGAGCGCGAGATTGCGCGACCGCAGCGTCTCCAGGTCGCGCATGAAGCCGAAGGTGCGTGCGCGGCTCACCTCCTTGAGGAACGAGGTGGTGGAAAAATCCATCGAGGCGCGCTGCGCGCGCCGCTTGAAGATCGGGTGATTGAACTCGATCTCGAAGTTCACCTTGAAGCCGTCGAAGGGATCGAACTGCGCCCACTTGTCGCCGTCCTCGACGCGCAGCCGCTTCTTGACGCGGATGAAGCGCTTCGGCGTACGCTGCTCCTCGATACCGGCGGACTGCAGCAGGAATACGAACGGGCCCGCGCTGCCGTCCATGATCGGCACCTCGGCCGCCGACAGCTCGACGATCGCGTTGTCGATGCCGAGGCCCGCGAATGCCGACAGCAGATGCTCGACGGTGGAGACGCGCGACTCGCCCTTGCCGAGGGTCGTGCCCATCATGGTGTCGCCGACGTTCTCGGCGCGTGCGCGGATCTCCACCGGCTGCGCAAGATCGGTGCGCCGGAAGATGATCCCCTCATCGGCGGCGGCGGGCCGCAGCGTCATGAGGACCTTCTTCCCGGTGTGCAATCCGACGCCGGTGGCGCGGATCGAGTTCTTGAGCGTTCGCTGTCCGACCATGCTGTCCCGACGACCGCAGCCACGCTGCGGATGACACACGCGCTAACGGCCAAGGCCACCCCGATGCGGGGGGCTTGCGCCTCAAAGCGTTATGTAAGACGCGCTACCGTATCACATCAGTCGGCCTGCCGCCGCAGGAACGCCGGGATATCCAGCAGCTCGTCACCCTCGGTCTCCGGTCGCAGCCCGTCGCCCACCGCCCGCTGGCGCTGCACCGTCGGCTTGTCGAGCGCTGCGTAGTCGCCGGGCGACATCGGCGCGCGGCGCACCACGCGCATCTCGCCCGGCCGCAGGGAATCGCGCGGCTGCAGGGTCTCGCGCGGCTGTGCCTGCCGCGCCGCGGCTGCCGGCCTGCCGAGTCCGGTCGCCACCACGGTGACGCGCACCTGGTTGTCGAGCTCGGGGTCGATCACGGTGCCGATGACCACGGTCGCGTCCTCGGAGGCGAATTGTTTGACGATCTGCCCGACTTCCTGGAATTCGCCGATCGACAGATCCATGCCGGCCGTCACGTTGACCAGGATGCCGTGCGCCCCGGCGAGGTTGATGTCCTCGAGCAACGGCGACGACACCGCGCTCTCGGCGGCCGCACGTGCCCGCCCCTCACCGCTCGCCGACCCGGAGCCCATCATCGCCATGCCGGTTTCCGACATCACCGTGCGCACGTCGGCGAAGTCGACGTTGATCAGACCGGGCCGCGTGATCAGCTCGGCGATGCCCTGCACCGCGCCCTGCAGCACCTGGTTGGCCGCCTTGAAGGCGTCAAGGAGCGTCGTCTGTGCACCCAGCACGGTGAGCAGCTTCTGGTTAGGAATTGTAATCAGCGAGTCGCAGTACTTGGAGAGCTCGGCAATGCCGTGGTCGGCCACGTAGGCGCGCTTGTTGCCCTCCATCTCGAACGGCCGGGTGATGACCGCGACGGTGAGGATGCCGAGCTCCTTCGCCACCTGCGCCACGACCGGAGCTGCGCCGGTGCCGGTGCCGCCGCCCATGCCGGCGGTGATGAACAGCATGTCGCAGCCCTCGACCAGCTCGACGATGCGGTCGCGGTCCTCCATGGCCGCCTGGCGGCCGACTTCCGGATCGGCGCCGGCGCCCAGGCCCTTGGTGATGTTGCAGCCGATCTGCAGGGCGGTCTTCACCTTGGCGTGCTTCAGGGCCTGCGAGTCGGTGTTGATGCACATGAACTCCACGCCGTCGATGCCGGCGGTCACCATGTGCGCCACGGCGTTGCCGCCACCGCCACCCACGCCGATCACCTTGATGACGGCACTCTGGCTGTATGCGTCCATCAGTTCAAACATTGTTGTCGCTCCTCATACGAATAAGCAGGTTGGTTGAGTCGTCGTTGTTCACTACTGTCAGCTTCAAAAATTTCCCTGGAACCAGGACTGCATGCGGCCGAGCATCGACTTGCCGTTGCCGACCATTGAGTGCCCGCGCCGCACCGTCATCAGGTTGTCGCGCGCGTACAGCAGCAGGCCCACGCCCGTGGAGTAAATGGGATTGCGCACCACGTCGGTGAGGCCCTCGATCGCCTGCGGAATGCCGAGGCGCACCGGCACGTGGAACACCTCTTCGGCGAGCTCGATCGCGCCCTCCATCTTGGCGCTGCCGCCGGTGAGCACGATGCCGGCCGCGATCATTTCCTCGAAGCCCGAGCGCCGCAGCTCCTCGCGCACCAGCGCGAACAGCTCCTCGTAGCGCGGCTCGACGATCTCGGCGAGCGTCTGCCGCGCCAGGCGCCGCGCCGGGCGCTCGCCCACGCTCGGCACCTCGATGCTCTCGTCGGGATTGGCGAGCTGCGACAGCGCGCAGGCGTAGCGGATCTTGATGTCCTCGGCGTACTGGGTCGGAGTGCGCATCGACACCGCGATGTCGTTGGTCACCTGGTCGCCGGCGATCGGGATCACTGCCGTGTGGCGGATCGCACCGTTGGCGAACACCGCGAGGTCGGTGGTGCCGCCGCCGATGTCGACCAGGCACACGCCGAGCTCCTTCTCGTCCTCGGTGAGCACCGCGAAGCTGGAGGCGAGCTGCTCGAGCACCACGTCGTCGACGTCGAGCCCGCAGCGCTGGATGCACTTTTCTATGTTCTGCGCCGCCGAGTCCGCTCCGGTGACGATGTGCACCTTGGCCTCGAGACGCACGCCCGACATGCCGATCGGGTCGCGGATGCCCTCCTGGCCGTCGACGATGAATTCCTGCGGCAGCACGTGCAGGATCTTCTGGTCGGCGGGAATGGCCACCGCCTTGGCGGCATCGATCACGTGCTCGACGTCGCCGTGCGTCACCTCCTTGTCGCGCACGCCCACCACGCCGTGGGAATTCAAGCTGCGCACGTGGCTGCCGGCGATGCCGGCGAACACCGAGTGGATCTCGCAGCCGGCCATGAGCTCGGCCTCCTCCACCGCGCGCTGGATCGACTGCACGGTGGACTCGATGTTGACCACCACGCCCTTCTTGAGGCCGCGCGAGGGCTGCGAGCCGACACCGAGCAGCTCGATCGAACCGTCGGCACCCGCCTCCCCGACCAGCGTCACGACCTTGGAGGTACCGATGTCGAGTCCGACGATCAGGTTTCGTTCCGAGCGCTTAAGCATCGCGGTCACCTTCCCTGCCGGCGGCGTGGGCGGTCGCGGTGCCGCGCCAGCCGATGGCAAAACCGTTTGTGTAACGCATGTCGACGTAAGAGATTTCCTCGCCGCGCTGCGTGACGAGTTTCAGCGCGGCACTCATGAACTTTTCGAAGCGCTCGTCCACCTGGCGTCTTCCCAGGCGCACGGTGACACCGTTCGCCAGGTCGAACTCCCAGGCGCCGCGCGCATCGAGCCGCAGCGCCGTCATGCGCAACCCGGCTTGCGTGAGACGCCCGGCGGCGGCGAGGTAGCGCTGGGCCACGGCCGCTTGGGCTTCGCCGGGCCCCGAGAGCACGGCGAGCTCGGCGGGCACGTGGCGCGCGTCGCCGGCGAACAGCTCGCCGCGGGTGTTGATCAGACCGCCTTCGTCCCAGCGCGCCGCGGCCGTCTGCTCGATCACCAGCACGTTGAGTCCGCGCGGCCAGGCGCGCTGCACGCTCACCGCATCCACCCAGGGGAGCGTGTGGATCGCGCGGCGCATCGCCGCGAGGTCCACCGACAGGAGCCCGGCGCCGCGCAGCTGGCTCTTGACGACGCGCTCGACATCGCCGGGCGAGACGCGCTGGAAGCGCCCCTCGACCGACACCGCGGTGACCGGCTGATTGAGCGCCCACGACACCGCAGCGAGCGCTGCACCGACCGCCGCCAGCGCCCCGAGCCAGGAGGCGAGCGCGCGCCAGTTGAGACGCGGCAGGGCGAAGCTGCGCTCGCGTGGCTTGCGGCGGTTGCGGGCTCGCCCGAGCATCACGGCCCGCTTCCCCGGACGGCCACCGGCACGCGCGTGAAACTGGTCTCGAGCACGCGCCACACCAGCTCGTCGAAGTCGATGCCGACCGCGCGCGCCGCCATCGGCACCAGGCTGTGGCTGGTCATGCCCGGGATGGTGTTGATCTCGAGCAGCAGTGGCCGGCCGGCGCCGTCCATCATGAAATCCGCGCGCCCCCAGCCCGAGGCGCCCGCGGCCTCGAAGGCGCCGAGCGCCAGGCTCGCGAGGTGCGCCTCGGCCGGCGCCGACAGCCCCGAGGGACAGAAGTAGCGCGTGTCGTCGCGGAAGTACTTCGCCTCGTAGTCGTAGAACGTGCGCGGCGTCTCGATGCGGATCGAGGGGAGCGCCGCGCCCTTGAGGATCGATACCGTGTATTCGCCGCCTGTGATCCAGGGCTCGGCAAATACCGCGGGCTCGATCCCGGCCGCGGCTGCGTAGGCCGCGGGCAGATCCTCCGCCCGGTCCACCTTGGTCATGCCGACGCTCGAGCCTTGTGTGGCGGGCTTGACGATCAGCGGCAGCTTGAGGCGCTCGAGCGCGGGTGCGAAGTCCTGCGGTCCGCGCAGCACCACGAAATCCGCGGTCGCAACGCCGCAGCTCGCTGCCAGCCGCTTGGTGCGCAGCTTGTCCATGCCGATGGCGGAGCCGGTGACGCCGCTCCCGGTGTAGGGAACGCCGAGATACTCGAGCGCCCCCTGCAGCGTGCCGTCCTCGCCCCCCGGACCGTGCAGCGCGATCCACACGCGCTCGAAGCGTTGCACGAGCAGCTCACTCAGCGGCAGGTCGCGCGGATCGAAGCCGTGGGCGTCGACGCCGCGGCGTTTGAGGGCCTCGAGCACGGCGTTGCCCGTGAGGAGCGAGATCTCGCGCTCGCTCGAGTCGCCGCCGAGCATCACCGCGACGCGACCGAAATCGCGCGCCTGCTGTGCGCGCTGCTGCGTCTCGGGCTGGAACTTGAGCGGCATGGCTTCAGGGCACTCCCACGATGCGCACCTCGGGGTGCAGCGCCACGCCGTGCACGCGCTCCACCGTCGAGCGCACGTGCTCGATGAGGTGCTCGAGGTCGGCGGCGCGTGCCGTGCCGTGGTTGATGATGAAATTCGCGTGCTTGACAGACACCGAGGCATCGCCGAGCCGAAAGCCCTTGAGTCCGGCGGCCTCGATGAGCCGCGCGGCGTGATCTCCCGGGGGATTGGTGAACACCGAGCCGCAACTCCACTCGCCGATCGGCTGTGTCTCCTTGCGCCGTGCGAGGAGCTTGTGCACCTCGTCCACGTGGGCACCGGGACGCTGCTCGAAGCTCAAAGTGGCGCTGATGAACCACTCCTCGGGCGCCGGCGCGCTCACCTCGCGGTAGCCGACGCGGTACTCGCTTCGGCTTCGCACGCGCTCGGTGCCGTGCCGGTCGATGGTCTCGACCTCGATCACGTGCCGCCAGGTCTCACCGCCGAAGGCCCCGGCGTTCATCGCCAGAGCACCGCCTAAGGTGCCGGGAATGCCGGCGAAGAATTCCGCGGGACCCAGGCCCCATTTGATGCACTGCCGGGCGATGCGCGCGCAGGCGACGCCCGCCTCGCCGCGCACGCCGGTCGCGGACAGCCGCGTGAGCAAATCGAGCGTGCCGTGAGTGCTGATCACGACCCCGGGCAGCCCGCCGTCACGCACCAGCAGATTGCTGCCGAGCCCGATCCAGTGGATCGGCACGTCGTCCGCCAGGCCGCGCAGGAACGCGCTTAAGTCCGCGCGGTCGCGCGGATTGAAGAACACTTCCGCGGGTCCGCCCACGTGCCAGGAGGTGTGGCGGCTCAGCGGCTCGCGGCGCCGTACGCGCGTGTCGAAGCTGACCGGCACGGCGACCGTCACGACCCGCCTCCCGGCGGCAGCAGCGCGACGAGCGCCGCCGGCAGTGCGTGCGCCGCCGCGCTGATGCTGCCTGCCCCCATGGCGACGATCACGTCGCCGTCCCTGAGCAGGTCGCGCAGCGCCGCGGGCAGCTCCTCGACCTTCTCGACGAACAGCGGCTCGAGCTGGCCGCGGCTGCGCACCGCGCGGCAGATGGCGCGCCCGTCACTGCCGGGTATCGCCGTCTCGCCGGCCGCGTACACCTCGGTCACCAGTAGCACGTCGGCGAGCGACAGCACCTTGCCGAAGTCGTCGATGAGATCGCGCGTGCGCGTGTAGCGGTGCGGCTGGAACGCGAGCACCACGCGCCGCCCGGCGTAGCCGTGGCGCACGGCTTCGAGCGTCGCCGCGACCTCGGTGGGGTGATGCCCGTAGTCGTCGATGATCGTCACCCGGCCGACGGTGGTGGCAACGTCGGCGACGTGCTGCAGCCGCCGTTCGACGCCCTGGAAGCCGCCGAGTGCGCGCTGGATCGCCGCATCCTCGATACCGAGCTCGCTGGCGACCGCGATGGCGGCCAGCGCGTTGCGCACGTTGTGCGTTCCGGGGAGGTTGAGCGTCACGGCGAGCAGCTGCGCTCCCGCACGCTGCACCTCGAAGTGGCTGTTGAGACCCGCGTGGCGCAGCTTGACTGCGCGCACGTCGGCGCCGGCCTCGAGACCATAAGAAAGAATCGGCCGCCCGACCTCGGCGAGGATGCTGCGCACCTCGGGATCGTCGGCGCACAGCACCGCGAGCCCGTAGAACGGCAGGTTGTGCAGGAAGTCGACGAAGCTCTGCTTCAGCAGGCCAAAGTCCCCGCCGTGGGTCACGAGGTGATCGTTGTCGATGTTGGTGACGATCGCGATGAGCGGCTGCAGGTGCGTGAACGAGGCATCGCTCTCGTCCGCCTCTGCCACCAGGTAGCGCCCGGCGCCGAGCTGCGCGCCGCTCGCGGCGCTCTTCAGGCGCCCGCCGATCACGAAGGTCGGGTCCTCGCCGCCCTCGGACAGGATGCTCGCCAGCAGGCTGGTGGTGGTCGTCTTGCCGTGCGTGCCGGCGACCGCGATCGAATAGCGGAAGCGCATCAGCTCGCCCAGCATCTCGGCACGCGCCACTACCGGAATGCGCCGCGTGAGCGCCGCCTCGACCTCGGGGTTGCCGCGCGGCACGGCGCTGGAGGCCACCACCACGTCGGCGCCGGTGATGTTCGCCGCGGCGTGCCCGATCAGGATCCGGGCGCCGAGCCCGGCGAGGCGCTGCGTGACGGCGCTCGGGCGCAGGTCCGAGCCCTGTACCGCGTAGCCGAGACTCAACAGCACCTCGGCGATGCCGCTCATGCCGCTGCCGCCGATGCCGACGAAATGAATGGTGTTGATGCGGCGCATGCGGTCGCGCCGGTCGGGACGCACGCGCCGCTCGCTCGCCGGGCGCTCGAGGCTGGTGCGCCGCTCCTGCATCATGCGGCCCTCCGCAGCAGCGCCAGGCACGAGTCGGCGAGCTCCTCGGCAGCGCGCGGCATCGCCAGCGCGCGCGCGCGCTCGGCCATTGCCAGCAGCTTTTCCCGGCCGCTCGCGAGCCGCTCGAGCTCCGCTGCCAGCCGCTCGGCGGTGAGCTCGCGGTCGGCGATCAGCGCCGCGGCGCCCGCGCGCACCAGGAACTGCGCGTTGTAGGCCTGGTGGTCGTCAACCGCGCCGGGGAACGGCACCAATACCGCGGCAACACCGGCGGCGGCGAGCTCCGACACGGTGAGGGCACCCGCGCGGCACACCACCAGGTCCGCCCAGGCGTACGCCTGCGCCATGTCGGCGATGAACGGCTCGATCTCGGCGTGCACTCCGGCGCGCGCGTAACTCCCGCGCGCCTGCTCGAGCCAGCGCTCGCCGGCCTGATGGCGCACCGCGAAAGTCAGCCGGCCCGCGAGCCGCGCGAGCGCGAACGGCACCACGGTGTTGAGGCGCGCCGCGCCCTGGCTGCCGCCGAAGACCAGCAGGCGCACCGGGCCCGCTCGGCCGGCGAAGCGCGCGGACGGCGGCGGCACGGCGCTGATATCGGCGCGCACCGGGTTGCCGATGACGCGCGCGTGCACCTCGCGCCCGAAGCTGTCGGGGAATGCCTCGAGCACGACGCGCGCCAGGTGCGCGAGGCAGCGGTTGGTGAAGCCGGCGACCGCGTTCTGCTCGTGGATGACGAGCGGCCGGCGCGTCAGCCAGGCCGCGACCCCCCCGGGGCCGCTGACGAAGCCGCCGAGACCGACGACCACGAGCGGCCGGTGGCGCCGCATGATGCGCAGCGCCTGCGCCAGCGCCAGCGTCAGACGGAACGGCGCCGCAGCCCAAGCGAGCAACCCCTTGCCGCGCAGGCCGGACACCGACAGCCGCTCGAGCGGAATGCCTTCCGCGGGAATGAGCCGCGCCTCGAGGCCGCGCTCGGTGCCGAGCCACACGACATCGAGGCTGCGCGCGCGCAGCAGCCGCGCCAGCGCCAGCGCCGGGAACACGTGGCCGCCGGTGCCGCCCGCCATGATGAGGACGGGTGCGCTCATGCACCGTCCCGCTGCGCGCCGCGCACCGTCGCCGGGCCGCGCCCCTTGGCGCGGGCCTCGTGATACACCCGCAGCAGCACTCCCACCCAGGCGAGCGCCACGATCAGGCTCGAGCGCCCGTAGCTCATGAGCGGCAGCGTCAGTCCCTTGGTCGGCAGCACCCCCATGTTGACGCCGACGTTGACGAAGGTCTGGATGCCGACCCACAGGCCGAAGCCCGCCGCGAGATACGCCGGGAACTTCAGGCCCGCATCCGAGGCGAGCCGGGCGATGTGAAACGCACGCCACACGAGTGTCAGGAACAGTGCCAGCGTCGCCAGCACGCCGATCAGCCCGAGCTCCTCGGCGAGCACCGCGAACAGGAAGTCGGTATGCGCCTCGGGCAGGTAGAAGAGCTTCTGCACGCTCTCACCGAGCCCCACTCCCAGCCACTGGCCGCGTCCGATCGCGATCAGCGACTGGGTGAGCTGAAAGCCGCTGTTCCAGGGATCCGCCCACGGATCGAGGAAGGTGGTGAGGCGGCGCACCCGGTAGCCCGCGCCGAGCGCCAGCACCGCGAAGCCGCCGGCGGCGAGCAGCATCATGGCGAACACGTAGCGCAGCCGGGCGCCGGCGAGAAACAGCAGGCCAAAGCCGGTCGCGAACAGCACGGTGGCGGCGCCGAAGTCGGGCTCGACCAGCAGCAGCGCCGCGGCCAGCGCCAGCAGTGCGAGCGGTTTCACCAGGCCGGTCAGGCTCTCGCGCAGCTGCTGCTCGCGACGCACCGCGTAGCTCGCCACGTACACGAGCACCAGCACCCGCGCCAGCTCCGAGACCTGGAAGTTGAGCGAGGCGAGCCGCAGCCAGCGGCGGCTGCCGTTCACCGCGTGGCCCAGTCCCGGCACCAGCACCAGCGCCAGCAGCACGAGCGCAGCGGCAAGCAGCGGGCCCGAGGCGCGCTCCAGCCACTCGGTGCGCACCGAGAACAGCAGCAGGGCGCAGACCCCGCCGACCGCGACCAGCAGCAGCTGGCGCTCGAGGTAGTAGAACGGCTGACCCGTCTCGCGGCTGGCGATCGACACCGAGGCGGAGGTCACCATGACGAGCCCGAGCAGCACCAGCGCGAGCGTCACCGCGATGGTGACGGTGTCGAAGTGCACGCCGCCCTTGGCTGTCCCGGAGCGCGCGAAACCCATGAGCGGTCGGGCCAGCGACGCGCTCATGCCGCCAGCTCCGCGACGGACTGCGTGAACACCGCGCCGCGCTGCGTGTAGTCGCGGAACATGTCGAGGCTCGCGCACGCCGGCGACAGCAGCACCGTATCGCCGGGCTGCGCGGCACGTGCCGCGGCGCGCACCGCCTCGGGGAGCGTCGCGCAGGTCTCGAGCGTGCACACGCCGTGGAGCGCGCGCGCGATGCGCGCCGCGTCACGCCCGATCAGCACCGTGTGCCGCACCTTGCCGCGAAACGCGGCGGCGAGCGGCGCGAAGTCCTGATTCTTGCCCTCGCCGCCGGCGATCATCACCAGCGGGCCCGCCATGCCACCGACCGCCGCCAGCGTCGCGCCGACGTTGGTGCCCTTGGAGTCGTTGATGTAGGTGACGCCGCCCACTTCGGCCACCCACTGCGAGCGATGCGGCAGACCGGCGAACTCCCTGAGCTCCGCCAGCATGGCATCGAGCGGCAGCTCGAGCGCCTCGCCGAGCGCGAGCGCCGCGAGCGCGTTGGCGGCGTTATGCAGCCCCTTGATGCGCATGGCCGCCACCGGCAGGAGCGGCGCGCCGCCGCGCGTCAGCCACCACTCGTGGTGGTGGGTCGCCACGGCGTAGTCGGCGCCCACGGTGGCACGGAGCGAAAAGCTCAAGGTCCGGCGCACGGCGCGCGGCATGCCTACCACCAGCGGATCGTCGAGGTTGATGACCGCGGTGTCACAGCGCGCGAAGATGCGCGCCTTGGCCGCGGCGTACGCATCGACCGTCGGGTAGCGATCGAGGTGATCAGGGCTCACGTTGAGCACCGTGGCGGCACGGCACTCGAGTGAGCTCGTGGTCTCGAGCTGAAAGCTCGACAGCTCGAGCACGTAGAGCGCCGCCGCATCGCTCAGCAGGTCGAGCGCCGGCTCCCCCAGGTTGCCGCCGGCGCGCACCGCGACGCCGGCGCGCTGCGCCATGCGCGTGAGCAGCGTGGTGACGGTGCTCTTGCCGTTGGTGCCGGTGATGCCCGCGACCGGCCGCTGCGCGGCGCGCGCGAACAACTCGATGTCGCCCACGATCTCCAAGCCGCGGCGCCGCGCCGCATCGAAGAACGGTGCGGTGAGTGGCACCCCGGGAGACGCGACCACGCACAGCGCCTCATCGAGCAGCGCCGCATCGAGGCCACCGAGGCGCACCACGATGCCGGCATCGAGCGAGCGCAGCGCCTCGAGCTCGGGGGGCGCTGCGCGGGTGTCGGTGACCGCCACGCGCCAGCCGGCGCCACGCAGGTAGCGCGCCGCGGACAGCCCGGTGCGGCCGAGTCCGACGATCACGGCGTAGGCACGCTTGTCGGTCGAGCCGGTCATCGCAGCTTCAACGTCGCCAGTCCCGCCAGCACCAGCAGGAAGGAGATGATCCAGAAGCGCACGATCACCTTCGGCTCCGCCCAGCCCTTGAGCTCGAAGTGGTGATGGATGGGCGCCATGCGGAAGATGCGCTTGCCGGTGAGCTTGTAGGAGGCGACCTGCAGGATGACCGACGCCGTCTCCAGCACGAACACCCCGCCCATGAGCAGCACCACCAGCTCCTGGCGCACGATCACCGCCAGCACGCCGATCGCCGCTCCGATCGCGAGTGCACCGACGTCGCCCATGAACACCTGGGCCGGATAGGAGTTGAACCACAGGAAGCCGAGGCCGGCGCCGGCCAGCGAGGCGCAGAACACCAGCAGCTCGCCCGCACCGCGGATCTCCGGGATCTGCAGGTAGTGGGCGAACACCGCATTGCCGCTCGCGTAGGCGAAGATGCCGAGCGCGGACGCCACCAGCGCCGCCGGCATGATCGCCAGCCCGTCGAGCCCGTCGGTGAGATTCACCGCGTTGCTCATGCCGACGATCATCAGGTAGGCGAGCAGGATGAAACCGAAGGCGGTGAGCGGCTCGTGGAAGGTCTTGAAGAACGGCAGGAACAGCGTGGTCTCGGACGGTTCGGTGGCGGTGTAGTAGAGCGTCGCGGCGGTGGCGAGCCCGGCGACCGACTGCCAGAAGTACTTCCAGCGCGGCGCCAGTCCCTTCGGATTGCGCACCACCAGCTTGAGGTAATCGTCGTAGAAGCCGATGAAACCGAACGCGAAGGTGACGCCGAGCACCGTCCACACCAGCCGGTTGGTGAGCTCCGCCCACAGCAGCGTGCTGACGAGTGTGGTCACGAGGATCAGCGTGCCGCCCATGGTGGGCGTACCGGCCTTCGGCAGATGGCTCGCCGGCCCGTCATCGCGCACCACCTGCCCGATCTGGTAGCGCGACAGGCGCGCGATCATCGGCGGGCCGACGATGAGCGAGATGCCAAGCGCGGATGCGGTCGCCAGGATCGCGCGCAACGTGAGGTACGCGAACACGTGTGCGCCCGCGATGTGCCCGGCGAATTGCTGTGTGAGCCAGTAGAGCATTCAGTGCCCGCCCGTGGTGGAGGGCGGCGTCGCGGACAGCGCCTCGACGACGCGCTCGAGACGGTTGAAGCGCGAGCCCTTGACGAGCACGCGCACGTCCGCGCCCGACTTGCCGAGCGCCGCGCGCAGCGCCTTGGTAAGCGCCGGCACGTCCGGCAGCCACTCGGCACCCGCACCGAAGGCGTCCACCGCGCGTGCGCTGAGCGTGCCGGTGGTATACAGCCGCTCGATACCTGCGCGCCGCGCGAACTCGCCGATGGCGGCGTGCTCGTCGGGCGCGAAGTCGCCGAGCTCGGCCATGTCGCCCAGCACCAGCCAGCGCCTGCCGGGGAGCGTCGCCAGCAGCTCGATGGCGGCGCGCACCGAGCTCGGATTGGCGTTGTAGGAATCGTCGATCAGCCAGCCGCCACCCGTGCAGGCACGGAACTGCAGCCGCCCGGAGACGGCGCGCACCGTTGCCAGACCGGCCACGATGTGCTCGAGCCCGGCGCCGGCGGCAGCGGCCGCCGCGGCTGCGGCCAGTGCGTTGGCGACATTGTGGACGCCGCCGAGGTTCAGGCGGATGGCGGCGGCGCCGCTCGGGGCGGTGAGGCGGAAGCGCGTGCTGAAGCCCTCGGAACCGACCGTGGCCTCGACTTCGCTGGCGCTAAAGTCAGCCCGGGCGCGCAAGCCGAAGCTGACGACGCGCGAGCGCGTCGTGCGCCGCCACAGCGGCGCGAACTCATCGTCGGCGTTGATCACCGCGGTGGCGGACGCGGCCAGACCCGCCACCATCTCGCCCTCGGCGCGCGCCACGCCCTCCAGGCTGCCGAAGCCCTCGAGGTGCTCGGCCCCGGCGTTGGTGATGAGTCCGACGTCGGGGCGCGCCATGGCGACCAGGTGCGCGACCTCGCCGGCGCGGTTGGCACCCATCTCGACCACCGCGAAGCGCTCCGTGCCCGTGAGGCGCAGCAAGGTCAGCGGCACGCCGATGTGATTGTTGAGGTTGCCGCGCGTGGCGAGACACGCCCCCGCCTGCGCGAGGATGGCCGCGGTCATCTCCTTGGTCGTGGTCTTGCCGTTGGAACCGGCGACGCCGACGAGCGCGCCGCTGAACTCCTCGCGCCAGGCGCGCGCGGCACGCTCGAGCGCGGCCTGCGTGTCGGGCACGACGACCTGCGCGAGCGAGGCGGCTTGCTCGCGGTCGACCACCGCGCCCGCGGCCCCGGCCGCGGCGGCCGCGGCGACGAAGTCGTTGCCGTCGAAGTTCGGGCCGTGCAGCGCCACGAACAGCTGCCCGGCCGTGAGCGTGCGCGTGTCGCTCACGACCTCGGTGTAGGCGCGGTCGGCGCCGGCAAGACGACCGCCGGCGAGGCGCGCGAATTCCGCCAGCGTGCGCTTCATGCGGAGCTCTCGCGCAGCACTTCCATGACCACCGCCTGGTCGCGGAACGGGCGGCGCACGCCGCCCACGATCTGATAGTCCTCGTGGCCCTTGCCGGCGATCAGCACCACGTCGTCGGGGACGCTGCGCGCCAACCCTAAGCGGATGGCGAGCGCGCGGTCGTGCTCCACCACCAGCGGCACCAGCGCGCCGATCCCGGCGACGATGTCGGCGACGATCCGTGCCGGGTCCTCGCTGCGTGGATTGTCGTCGGTCACGATCAGGTCGTCGGCGAGCTCGGCGGCGATCCGCCCCATGAGCGGGCGCTTGCCGGCGTCGCGGTCGCCGCCGCAGCCGAACACCACCCGCAGCTTACCCGCGCAGTGCAGGCGCGCCGCGCGCAGCGCGTTGGCGAGCGCGTCGGGCGTGTGCGCGTAATCGACGATCGCGAGCGCTGATCTACCGCGGCCGCCGAACATCTCCATGCGGCCGCTCGCCGGGCGGCAGCGCGCCAGCGCGCGCACGGCGGTGGCGAGCGGCACGCCCCACGCGAGCAGTACCGCCAGCACGGTGAGCGCATTGTCGACGTTGAATTCGCCGATCAGGCGCACCGCGAGGTCGGCGGAGCCGAAGCTCGAGTCGATGGCGATCGCGAGGCCGCCGGTGTCCGGCGTGACACGCGCGGCGCGCACGAACTGCGCTGCCTGCGGACGGGCCGCGGCGGTGCGCGTCGTCACCGTGAGGCGCGCCGGCGAGGCGAGCGCAGCAAGCTGCTCGCCGAACGGGTCGTCGATGTTGATCACCCGGTGGACCAGGCCTTCGAAGCTGAACAGGCGCGCCTTGGCGGCGCCGTAGGCGGCCATGGTGCCGTGATAATCGAGATGATCGCGCGTCAGATTGGTGAAGGCCGCGGTGTTGAAGCGCACGCCGTTGACGCGCGACTGGTCGAGTGCGTGGCTCGAGACTTCCATGCAAACGCACTCGGCGCCGAGCGCGCGCAACGCACGCAGCTGGCGCTGCACGCTGATCGCGTCCGGGGTGGTGTGCAGCGTCGGCGTGACCTGCGGCGGCCGGCCGAAGCCGAGCGTGCCCATGTAGGCCGCCGGGCGTCCGCACGCCTCGAGCGCCTGCGCCAGCAGCCACGCGCAGGTGGTCTTGCCGTTGGTGCCGGTGATACCCGCCACGGTGAGCTGCGCGGACGGGGCGCCGAAGAAGCGATCGGCGATCAGCCCGGCGCGCTCGCTCAAACGGGCGAGCCCTGCTACGAAGGTGCCCGGGGCGGACCTCGGCAGCTCGCGCGCGTCGACGCCGTCCGGCTCGTAGAGCACGGCACGCGCGCCGCGGCTCGCTGCCTCGGCGGCGAATTTGACTCCGTGGTGGGTGCGGCCGCGGCAGGCGAGGAACAGCGCCCCCGGAGTCACCGCGCGGCTGTCCGCCGTGACGTCGCTCACCAGGATGCCGGCCGGTACCGCGAGCAGGCCCTGGGTGAGTTCGCCGAGCGGACGCGCGGCGGCGCTCGTCTGACTGAGCTCGCTCATCGCAGTGCCGCCGTACGCGTATCGGGCGCGGGACTCGCCGGCAGCTCCTCGGGCGCGGTAATGCGCTGATCGGGGGCCACCGCCAGCAGACGCAGCGCACCGCCCACGACACGCGAGAACACCGGCGCCGACACCTCGCCTCCGAGGTGCTGCCCGGCGCTCGGCTCATCGAGCACCACCACCGCCGCCAGCCGTGGCTCGGTGGCGGGAGCCACGCCGCCGAACACCGCCATGAAGCGATCGGTGGAATAGCCGCCGGCGGTCGCCTTCCAGGCGGTGCCGGTCTTGCCGGAGACGCGATAGCCGGGAATGGCCGCGGCCTTGCCGGTGCCCTCCGCCGCCACGACCGACTCGAGCATGCCGACGAGCTCGCGGCACACCGGGCTCTCGAGCACGCGCGTGCCGGGCACGGCCTCGTTCACCGCCAGGAAGGACACCGGCCGCTCGAGCCCCAGGGAGCCGAGGGTGGCGTAGGCATGGGCGAGCTGCAGCGGCGTCACCGAGAGTCCATAGCCGTGCGACATGGTGACGATGCCGATCGGCCGCCACTGCGAGTAGCGAGGCAGGAGACCGGCGGACTCGCCCGGATAGCCGCTGGTGGTGACCTCGCCGAAGCCGAGGCCGGTCAGCGTGGTCCACACCTGCTGCGGGGCGAGGCTGAGCGCGATATGCGCCATACCGACGTTGGAGCTCTTGGCGAGCACGGTGGCGATGTTGATGGCGCCGTAGTTGTGCTCGTCCTCGAAGATCTTGACGCCGACTTTGAAGAAGCCGGGCGAGGTGTCGATGATGCTGTGCGCATCGTATTTACCGGCGGCGAGGGCTGCCGCGACCCAGAAGGGCTTGATCGAGGAGCCGGGCTCGAAGATGTCGGTGGCGGCGCGGTTGCGGTAATCGCCCGGCTGGAGCTGCTCGCGGTCGTTGGGGTTGTAGGTGGGCTGATTCACCATGGCGAGCACTTCGCCGGTGGTGACGTCCAGCACCACGATCGAGCCGGCGCGGGCGCGCTGCTCGCGCACTGCTGCCTTGAGCTCGCGGTAGGCGAGATACTGGATGCGCAGGTCGATCGACAGCACCAGGTCGCGTCCCGGACGGGCCGGACGGATGCTCTCGACGTTCTCGACGATCCGTCCGTAACGGTCCTGGATGACGCGCTTGGCGCCCGACTCGCCGGCCAGCCAGTGATCGAAGGCGAGCTCGAGCCCTTCCTGTCCGTTGTCGTCGACGTTGGTGAAGCCGAGCAGATGCCCGGTCACCTCGCCCGCCGGGTAGTAGCGGCGGTACTCGCGCGAGGTGTAGACGCCCGGGATGCCGAGCGCCTTGACGCCCTCGGCTTCGGCCGGCTGGCGGCCGCGCGCCAGGTACAGGAACTCGCGATCAAGATTGCTGGTGATGCGGCGCGCGAGCTCCTGGCGGTCGAGCCCGAGCGCGCTCGCCAGGCGCGGAATCTGCTCGGTGGCGGCGGCGAGCTCACCCGGGTTCACCCAGATGGAGTCGACCGGCGTGCTCACCGCGAGCGGCTCGCCGTAGCGGTCGGTGACGGTGCCGCGGTGGGCGGAGATCTGCAGCACGCGCGTGAAGCGCGCGTCCCCCTGGCGCGCCAGGAAACCGTGATCGACCAGCTGCAGATTCATGGCGCGCCACAGCAGGCCGAGGCTCGCGAGCGTGAAAACGCCGAGCAGCAGCTGCGCGCGCCAGCGGAACGAGCGTGGAGCGGGATCATGCGGGCTGCGCGCCTTCATGGAGCGATGATCTCGATGTCCTTCGGCGGCGGCGTCGCCATGTGCAGCCGCGCACTCGCGACGCGCTCGACGAACGCATGGCTGGACCAGGCGCTCTGCTCGAGCTGCAGCTGGCCCCATTCGATCTGCAGGTTGTCGCGCCTGGCATTGAGCGCCTCGAGCCCGATGAACAGCTCGCGTGCCCGATGCTCGCAGTAGATCGCGCCCGCGGCGGAAGCCAGCACCGCCATCCACAGCAGCGGTACGGCGATCGCGAGCAGCGCCCGCGGACTCATGCGATCTTCTCCGCCACCCGCAGCAGCGCGCTGCGCGCGCGCGGGTTGCGCTTGAGCTCTTCCGCCGTGGCACGGCACTTGCGTCCCATGAGCCGCAGCCGCGGCCGCGCGGCGAGCGGCATGACCGGCAGCCGTGCGAGCGCCGGATCGGGCTGCGATTCGCGCTGCATGAAGCGCTTCACCGTCCGGTCCTCGAGCGAATGGAAGCTGATCACGACAAGCCGCCCGCCGACGGCGAGCGCGGCGAGCGCGGCCGTGAGGCCGCGCGTCAGCTGCCCGAGCTCGTCGTTGATGAACATGCGCAGCGCCTGGAAGGTGCGGGTCGCGGGATGCTTGCCGGGCTCGCGGGTGCGCACTGAGTGCGCGACCAGCGCGGCGAGCTCCGCGGTGCGCGTCAGCGGCTGCTCCTCACGCGCCTCGACGATCGCACGCGCCACGCGGCGTGCGAAGCGCTCCTCACCGAAGGTCGCGATCACTTCGCGTATCTCGTCGACGCTCGCCCGAGCGAGCCAGGCCGAGACCGGTTCGCCGCGTGTCGGGTCCATGCGCATATCGAGCGGGCCGTCGGCGCGGAAGCTGAAGCCGCGGCGCGCATCGTCGAGCTGCGGCGAGGACACGCCGAGGTCGAAGAGCACGCCGCGGCAAGTACGACCGTGCGCGTGTAACGGCACGAGCGTGCCGAGGTCGGCAAACGACGCATGGACGAGCGTAAGCCGCACTTCGTCGGCAAAGCGCTGGCGGCCGGACGCGATGGCCTGCGGATCGCGGTCGAGTGCGAGCACGCTGCCTTCTCGACCCAGGGCCTGGAGTATGAGTGCCGTATGGCCGCCGCGCCCGAACGTCGCATCGACATAGTAACCGTCCGCTTCCAGGGCCAATCCGGCGAGCGCCTCTGCGGCAAGCACCGGTGCGTGCTCATCCCCCATAGCGGTGCGCCTTTGGCCCGATTCCACCCGAGGCGACCGCCGCGCGGCGCCTCCTCAACTCAAGCACGGCCTGGTGGCCGCTCTACAGCGACAGCGACTCGAGCTCGGACGGCAGATCGGTCGCCACCTCTTCATTCTTCAGCCACAGGTCGCGCCGTTCGTTCCATCGCGACTCGTCCCACAGCTCGAAGCGGTTGCCCTGCCCGATCAGCATCCCGTGCCGCCCGAGCTTCGCGAATTCACGCAGCTCCGGCGGCAGCAACACCCTGCCGTGTCCGTCGAGCGGCAAATCAGTCGCGTGGCCCACCATGAGCCGCTGCAGTCGCCGCGCCGTCGGATTGAGGCTCGGCAGGCTCATCAGCTTGCGTTCGATCTGCTCCCACTCGGGCAGTGGGTAGATAAGGAGGCACTGGTCCTTGTCTACGGTGACGACCAATCTCCCCTGGGCGAGACCGGCAATCTGGTCGCGGTAGCGGGTGGGCATGACCATCCGCCCCTTGTCGTCCAGGGTGATTCTTGTTGCACCGCGAAACATGACCTGTAGGGCGGCAAAACGCCCATTTCCCCCCACTTTCTCCCACCGGCCGCCACTATAGGAATCGGCGGCGAACTATGTCAATTGAAAAAGTGAGAAATTCGTCGCAGTCACAACGACTTATGTGGAAAACCACAGGTGTGGAGACCCAGGCTTAAGGTGCCCGCTACACCATTTCATTCATATCTATCAGCGGTTTGTCGTGGGAACTTATACAGTGCCTCACGTGCAGGGACACTGTAGGGAGGG
The DNA here is from genome assembly GCA_963804465.1 of uncultured Gammaproteobacteria bacterium. Lineage (GTDB taxonomy): Bacteria > Pseudomonadota > Gammaproteobacteria > Steroidobacterales > Steroidobacteraceae > 13-2-20CM-66-19. The sequence goes on along the minus strand of CAWDQL010000005.1, from coordinate 319,799 downwards.
ATCGTCAGCCGGCCTCAAAGGCATGCTGGATCCATTCGATGCGGGGCGCTCGAGCGAAAGGGTCGGTCACCACGATCACGTCGAAGCGCACCGGCAGGCGCGCAAGCTCGGCGCGCTGCTGCAGGAGCAACTGCGTGGCGCGCGTGATGCGCCGCTGCTTACGGCGATCGACGCTCGCGGCGGCCGAGCCGTAGCGTAGATCCGCGCGGGTACGGACTTCGGCGATCACCAGCACGCCGTCGCGGCGCGCGACCAGGTCGAGCTCGCCGAGCCGGCGACGGAAGTTGCGCGCGAGAATCGTGCAGCCCTGCGCGCGCAGAAACTCCGCCGCGAGATCCTCGGCGCGTCTGCCCGTGTGCTGCTGCTGCGTGAGCATCCGTGCCGCGCTGCGGTCACGGCGCCGGATCGGGGAGCGGGCGCAACTCGCCGTCGTGCAGCTGCGCCCAGTTGAGCTCGCGCCGGATGCGTCGCTCCGCATCGAAGCTGAGTTTCCCCGTGAGCCCGTCGATGTTGACATCGCCGGGGCGGTCGCGCATGGCCACGGCGAGACGGTAGGCGTCGAAGCCGAAGGCGTACAGCCGGCTGCGTTGCAGTCCGGCGTTCGGCCAGGCATCGTGAGTCGCGGCCCGCACTGCCTCGGCGAGGTCGCTGCCGAGAATCCACGGCATGTCGGGAAACATCAGGCCGTCGAGATCCTGATTGGCGCGCACGTCCGGCTCGAAGGCGCTGGAGGTTGCGTAGGTCGGAATGTCGCCCGCGAAGTGGTAGCGCAGCTGCGGGCGCAGCAGCCGCTCGGTGTTGGCGGGCGCCGGCGAGAAGATGAAGGCGATGTCGGCGCGGCGGCGCGGCTCGAACTGCAGCTTGGTGCCGAGGATTCCCTCCAGCCGCCGCTCGCGCGCCTGGCTGTCGCTGATGCCCAGCACCGTGATCACCGCCTCGGAATAGTCGGTGCGCGCCGGGTCTATGGCGGCGGTGGCGATGAGCTCGCCGCCGCCGGCCTCGAGCTCCTGGCGGAAAGCCGCGAGCACGCGCATGCCCCAGTCGCCCGCGGGCGCGATCGCCACGCCGCGCCGGTGGTGATCGCTGAGCACGCGCCGCGCCACCAGCCGCGCCTCGTCCTCGGGCGAGAGCGCGTACTGGTAGAACTGCGGCGGGGGCGGGGTCTCCGTCGGCAGGAAGTTGAGCGCCAGCAGCGGCGGGCGCGTGCCGGTGAACTGCGCGGCAGCGATCACGTCTTCACGAGTCAGCGGACCGACGATGAGCTCCGCGCCCGAGGCCGCGGATCGGCCGAGCGCTGCGGCCACGCTCTCGGCTCCAGTGTCGTAGATACGCACGCGCGGCCGCTGCCCCGCAGGCGACTGGTAATAGGCCGCGAGAAAACCGTCGCGCACGCTGAGCGCCGCGGCGTTGTTGCGGCCGCTCATCGGCAGGAGCAGCGCAATATGCGGCACGAACTCGGCCTGCTCGCGCGCCACGGCCTGCGCGGCCTCCGGGTGGCCCGCCGCGAGCGCGACACGCGCCTTGAGATTGCGGTAGCGGGCCGCCTGCGCGGCGTTGGCGGGCGTCGGCATCGCGGCCAGCTGCCGCCAGGCGTCCTGCGTCTGACCGCGGTCGAGCGCCACTTCCGCGCCGATGAGCGTGCGCTCGGTTTGCTGCTCGGGAGCCAGGCTCCCTTCGAGGCCGGCGAGCACCCGCCCCGCCTCGTCTGCCCGACCGGCATTCAGCCAGGCGCGCGCGGCGCGCAGCAGGTAGCCGTTGCGCTCCGTGCCGGCGTTCTGGACGGCGAGCTCTTGGTACAGGCGTGCAGCTCCCGCGTTGTCTCCGGATTGCTCGAGGCTCGCCGCGCGATCGACCGAGGGCGGCGGCCCCACGGTGAGGCTCGGGCAGCCGCTCAACGTGAGCGCCGCCGCGAGAGCAGCGCAGCACTTCAGCGAGCGGGTGAGCGACATCGGTTGAAGGGCCATACGGTTAGCGCGCAGGACGCCTGCGCCCGAGAGGCCGCGGGTCCGTGCGCCATGAGAGCTGAGGCTATCCAGTCGCGCCGTAAAACTCCGACCATCACGGCGGAGAATTAAGGCACCCCCAGTTTGGAGAGTGGCTCGGTACTGTATGAAATCCATGATCCGGAACCTGTTTCCGTAAAAATCCCCGGAAATGAGCGGTGCGAGCCGCCGCCGTAAACGGGTAAATTGGAGCGATGGACGCGCAGACAAATATAGACTACCTCGAACGCACGCTGCGCCTGCGCGTACGTGACCGGCATGCTGGCTTCCTCCTCAAGCAGGCCCGCTGGGTGAACTTCGTCTGGAACTACGTGAACGAGCTTTCGGCCACTGTACTCGAGCGCGAGGGGCGGTTTCTCTCCGGCTACGACCTCCATGAGTTCACCCGCGGGGCAACCAAGGAGGGCTTGCCGCTTCACTCCCAGACCGCGCAGGCGGTGAACGAGGAGCACGCCCGCCGGCGGCGCCAGGCGAAGCGCGTGCGGCTGCGCTGGAGGGTCTCGAACCCCGGCCGCGCGAACTACTCCCTGGGCTGGGTGCCGTTGAAAAAGAGCGCCATCGTCTACCGAGCCGGCCAGGTGCACTTCGCCGGCGTCCCGATCGGGCTCTGGGACTCTTACGGGCTCTCGGAGTACGAGCTTAGGTCCGGGTGTTTCTCGGAGGATGCCCGTGGACGCTGGTACCTCAATATCACCGTGAGAAAAGAGCGTCGGGCGAGGGCCGATTCCATCGGCACGATGGCCGTCGGCATCGACTTAGGGCTCAAAGTGCTTGCGGCGATGAGCTCCGGGCAGAAGGTCGAAGCCGAGCAGTTCTACCGGGGCTTGGAGGGCGCGGTCGCAACGGCTCAGCGTGCGGGCAAGAAAGACCGGGTGCGCTCGCTGCACGCCAGGATCAAGAACCGCAGGAAGGACTTCCTGCATAAGCTTTCCACAGGTCTCGTGCGCGAGCACGGAGCCATCTTCGTCGGCAACGTGAACGCCTCCGCCCTTGCGCAGACCCGACGGGCCAAGTCGGTGCTCGATGCCGGATGGAGTGCGTTAAGGACCATGCTCCAGTACAAGTGCGATGACGCGGGCGTGTGGTTCGAGGAGGTCGATGAGGCGTTTTCGACCCAGACCTGCTCAGCGTGCGGTGCACGCTGTGGCCCGCAAGGTATCGCAGGCCTTGGAATAAGAGAGTGGGCGTGTAAGGAGTGCGGAATGGTCCACGACCGTGACGTGAACTCCGCGCGCAACCATCTCGCGGCGGGACGTCGTCGCCTTGCAGAAGGAATCCACGCCCTTTAGGGCGAGGAGGACGTCAAAGATGGTCAAGGCGCCTGGCAAGCTGCTGGTCGTAGCCACACCCATCGGTAACCTCGGCGACCTGAGCCCCCGGGCGCGCCAGACCCTGGCCGCGGTCGCGGTAATTGCCGCCGAGGACACCCGCCATACGCGCACTCTGCTCAAGGCGGCCGGTGTCGCGACGCCGCTCGTGTCACTGCATGCGCATAACGAGTCGCAGCGCGTGCCCGAGCTGCTCGCGCGCCTCGGGCAGGGCGAAGACATTGCGCTGGTGAGCGATGCGGGCACACCGCTGCTCTCCGATCCGGGCTTCGAGCTCGTGACCCGCGCGAGCCAGGCGGGAGTCGCGGTGCACACGGTTCCGGGGCCCTCGGCAATTACCGCGGCGCTGGCCGTGGCGGGGCTGCCGACGCAGCGCTTCTGCTTTGAAGGGTTCCTGCCGGCGCGTCCCGGCGAGCGCCGCGCGGCGCTCGCACGTCTGGCGCACGAGACGCGCACGCTGGTGTTCTTCGAGGCACCGCACCGCATCCAGGCGATGCTCACCGACCTGGCGGAGGAGTTCGGTGCCGGAAGGCAGGCGGTGGTGGCGCGCGAGCTCACCAAGGCGCACGAGACGCTCTACCGCGGCACGCTCGGCGAGCTCAGCGCGCGCGCGCGCGCGGAGGAGAATTTTGCCCGCGGCGAGCTCACCCTGGTGGTGCGCGGAGCCGAGCCCGGCGGCGAGGCCGTGCCTCCCGAGCTGCGCCATACGATGGAGATTCTGCTCAGGGAGCTGCCGCCGGGCCGGGCGGCGGCCGTAGCGGTACAGCTGACCGGTGCCACGCGCGCCGCTGCCTATGCGCTCGCCACCCGCGCCGGTGCGCGTGCGGCCACCGCTGCGCCGGAGCCCGAGGATGAGGAAATGCCCTGACCCCGCAGTAATCGATTATTTGACTTCGGCCGCCGCCGCCCTATCTTGCGCGGTAAGAGTCGGCCGGGCAGTCGCTGCTCCCGCGCCAGCAATGGCACTGGGGTGGAGGAAAGTCCGGGCTCCGGCGGATCGGGTGCCAGCTAACGCCTGGGGGGCGCGAGCCCACGGAAAGTGCAACAGAGAGCAGACCGCCCAAGTCCCTCACGGGACCGGCAAGGGTGAAACGGTGCGGTAAGAGCGCACCGCGTCGGTGGCAACACGCGACGGCACGGCAAACCCCACCTGGAGCAAGGCCAAATAGGGAAGCCGCGGGCGCCTTAACGGGCGGCTCGCAGCGCTGATCCGCGCGCGCTTCCGGGTAGGCCGCTAGAGGTTCACGGTGACGTGAATCCCAGAGGAATGATTGCCCTCGACAGAACCCGGCTTACAGGCCGACTCTTTCCTACGCGCTAACGCGCGGGATCTGCGCCGTTCGCGAGGACGCGAACGCCGAGCATATGGGGCGGCGCGAAGACGCGCCGCCGAAGATAAGAAAGAAAAAGCCGCGTTCCCGGCGTGGACCTACTTGACGACCTTGAGCTGCGGGCGGCGCGTGCCGCCCTCTTCCGCGGGAGTCGGGCGCTTGGGCGGCTCGGGACCGAGGTCCTGCTCGGAGAACACCATGCCCTCGCCGGTCTCGCGCGCGTACACGCCGAGCACCGCGCTCACCGGAAATCTCACGTGGTGCACGACGCCCGCGAAGCGCGCCTCGAACTCCACGTCGTCGTTGCCGAGCCGCAGCCGCTGCGTGGCGCTCTCGCTCAGGTTGAGGACGATCTTGCCTTCCTTGACGTAGGCGCGCGGCAGCTCGGCGCCGTCGTGCCCGGCATCGACGATCACGTGCGGCGTGTTGCCGCACTCGGTGATCCACTGATGCATGGCCCGCAGCAGGTACGGCCGCTTGGGTAAGGAGCGGGTCATGGCCTAGCGAAGCAGGCGCATCTCCTGCTCCTTGTCGGTGAGCGCCTCGCGGAAGGCCGGGCGCGCGAAAACCAGCTGCATGTACTTCTCGATCGGCTGCGCCTGGGGCGGCAGGTCGATCTCGTAATGCGGCAGCCGCCACAGCAGCGGCGCGATCGTGGCATCCACCAGCGAGAACTCGTCGGCGAGGAAGTACGGCTTGATCTTGAAGAGGTCGGTGCTCTGCAGCACGGTGTCGCGCAGGATCTTCTTCAGTTTCGCCGACTGCTTCTTGTCCGGCTCCTGGTCGATCTGCTTGGCAACGCCGTACCAGTCGCGCTCGATGCGGTACAGGGCGAGGCGGAACTGCGCCCGCGTCAGCGGGTCGACGGGCATGAGCGGCGGGTGCGGAAAGCGCTCATCGAGGTACTCGATGATGACGCGCGAGTCGTACAGCACCAGATCGCGGTCTACCAGCGTCGGCACGCTGTGGTAGGGGTTGAGGTCGAGCAGATCCTCCGGAAAGCGGCCCGCCTCGACGCTGACGATGTCGATGCTGATGCCCTTCTCGGCCAGCACGATCCGCGTCCGGTGACTCCATGGGTCATCGGGTGCGGAAAACAAAGTCATGATCGATCGTCTGCTCGACACGCTCTCCCGCTTCCCGCCATGCGGCGGTCAGTGGACGTCTTTCCAGTACTCGCGCTTCACCAGCCAGGCCAGCCAGGTGAACACCAACAGGAACAACACTACCCACACGCCCAGCTGACGCCGCTCGATCTGGGTCGGCTCGCTCACGTAGTCGAGGAAGTTCACCGTGTCGCGCACGAAGCCGTCGTACTCCTCGAGGCTCATCCGGCCCGGAGCGAGCGGCTCGAAGTGATCGAACACCTGCTCCGCGATGGCGGTGCCACCGGGGGCCGGTCGGTTGACGGTACGGAACACCGCCGCCTTCAGTCCTTCGAGCTCCGACAGCACGTCCGGCATGGCGGTGGCCGGCAGGCGCAGATTGTTGGCGCCGGTGGGCCGCGTGGGATCGAGGTAGAACGTGGTGAGCAGCTGGTAGATGTAGTCCTTGCCGCGCACGCGCACCATCAGCGACAGATCCGGCGGCGCCTTGCCGAACCAGGCCTCGGCATCCGCCACCGGCATGCTCGTCTGGATGTAGTCGGTCGTCTTGCTTCCCGGGGGCAGCAGATCCTGCTCGAGCAGCGCCGACGGAATGTGCAGATCGTCACCGAGGCGCGACCAGCGCTCGTACTTGAGCGCATGGCAGCCGAGGCAGTAGCTGCTGAAGTTGCGGGCACCGCGCTGCACCGACGCCAGGTCGGCGACGCTGGTGCCGGCGCGCCAGCTCTCCCAGTCGGCGCCGAACTTAGCTGCACTCTCCTGCGCTTCCGCTGCCGGCAGACGCGGCGGCGCGCACGCGGCTGCAGCGAGCAGCGTCGCCGCCAACAGCGTGCGGCTGATGCGGCCCGCGAGACGTACGCGCGGCACGTCAGTGCGCATGGTAGACCACCCTTTCAGGCACGGGCTTCACCGGGTCGAGCTTCGTGTAGAGAGGCATGAGCAGGAAGAACGCGAAGTACAGCGCCGCGAGGATTCGCGCCATCACAACATACAGCCCCAGTGCGGGCTGCATGCCGAGGTATCCAAGGCCGACGAACGCCACCACGAAGATCGCCAGCGCCGAGCGCGACACCCAGCCGCGATAACGCATCGACTTCACCGGCGAGCGGTCGAGCCACGGCAGGAACAGGAACAGCATCACCGCGATCAGCAGCAGCAGCGCGCCGAGGCGCTGGTCCGGAACCGCGCGCAGGATCGCGTAATAGGGTGTGAAGTACCACACCGGTGTGATGTCTTCGGGGGTCGACACGGGGTTGGCAGGCTCGAAGTTCGGCGACTCGAGGAACAGCCCGCCGAAGGTCGGCACGAAGAACACCACGATCGCGAGCAGCACCAGGAACACGCCGACCCCGACGATGTCCTTCACCGTGTAGTAAGGATGGAACGGAATGCCATCCAGCGGCTTGCCGTCGGCGCCGAGCTTCTCCTTGATCTCGATGCCGTCAGGATTGTTCGAGCCCGTGGTACGCAGCGCCACCAGGTGCAGCATCACCAGCAGCAGCAGCGCCAGCGGCAAGGCCGCCACGTGCAGCGCGAAGAAGCGACCGAGCGTCGCGTCCGCGATGCCGTAGTCGCCGCGAATCCACAGCACCAGGTCAGGGCCGATCCCGGGGATGGTGCCGAACAGGTTGATGATCACCTGCGCGCCCCAGAACGACATATTGCCCCACGGCAGCACGTAGCCCATGAAGGCTTCCGCCATGAGTGCGAAGTAAACCGCCATGCCGAGCAGCCACAGGAGCTCGCGCGGCGCCCGGTACGAGCCATAGAGGAACGCCCGGAACATGTGCAGGTACACGACGATGAAAAAGAACGATGCGCCGGTGGAGTGCAGGTAGCGGATGAGCCAGCCGTAGTCCACCTCGCGCATGATGAACTGCACCGAGTCGAAGGCCGTCGCCTCGCCCGGCTTGTAGAACATGGTGAGGAAGACGCCGGTGAGCAGCTGCAGCACCAGCACGAACAGCGCGAGCGACCCGAAGAAGTACCAGATGTTGAAGTTCTTCGGTGCGTAGTAGCCGATGAGCTGCTCGGCCATGAACTCGCGGAGCGGAATGCGCTTGTCGAGCCACGCCAGGAAGCCCTTGCCGGCGCCGGCGGCGCCGGCCTTCGGCAGCGTGGCCGCCGTACCGGTTGCGGTCTTTACGGTCACGACGCCGCTCCTTTCTCATCAGCGCCAATCAGCAGCAGCTGCTCCTTCGGGTAGGAGTACGGCGGAATATTGAGGTTGATCGAGGCCGGCGAGCCGTCGAACACCCTGCCGGCGAGATCGAAGCGCGAGCCGTGGCAGGGACAGAGGAACCCACCGGGCCAGGAGGGGTAGAGGTCGCCGGCGGCGAAGTGCTGCTTGGGCAGGCAGCCGAGGTGCGTGCAGATGCCGATCACTACCAGGAACTCGGGGGTGCGCGAGCGCAGCGTGTTCCTGGTGTAGAGGGGCTGCTTCGATTCCTTGGACTCCGGATCCTTGAGATCCGCGTCGTGACCGGACACACGCGCCACCATGTCCGCCGTGCGCCGCACCACGAAGATCGGCTGGCGCCGCCACACCGGCACGGCCATCTGCCCGGGCTCGAGTTTGGACAGGTCGAACAGCACCGGCGCACCCGCCGCGCGCGCACGCTCGGAGGGGTTCCAGGACTCGATGAAGGGTATCGCCGCGAATACCGCGCCTACGGCACCGGTGGCGATCGTGGCCCGGGTGAGGAACTTGCGCCGGCTCAGGTCGACTTCGTCGCCGCCAGCGACGACTGCGTGATCCGCCATCTCACCACTCTCCCGCTGTCTGCCACGCCCGCCGCAGCTTCGTTGCGCATCGCTGCCGCGCGGACTGCGCGTGGGTGCAGTTTCGTACCTTGCGGGGGGCGGCGCATTATACACAAACGGACCCGCCTCCCCGGACGCGCCCTCACCCGGTGCGCATGCGAGGCAGGTGCGGAACTAAGCCGCTTTTCCCGGAGTTGTATGCTCGAGCATCTGGGCCGCGGGCTGACCTTCGTGGCCGGATCGGTCGTCGGGGGACTCGCCCTGGCATTTCTGATCGTCGCAGTGCGGCCGGAGCTGATCCGCGCGCCGCACGCGCCCCCGGCGGCTGCACCGGCCGCCGTGCCGGCGACGCCCGCCGCGCCCGTCGCACCCGCCGTGCCGGAGGCGTCGCGCCCACAGGAACCGCCGCCGCGCGTCACCTATGCCGACGCGGTGCAGCGCGCCGCCCCCGCGGTCGTCAACGTCTACACCGACCGGATCGTGACCGAGCGGCTGTCGCCGTCCCTTGGGGAGCTGTTCGGCGAGTTCCTGCCGCGCTACCGGCAGCGGGTCGAGCGCGCGCTCGGCTCGGGCGTGATCCTCGATGCCGCGGGTCACATCGTCACCAACGACCACGTGATCGCCAACGCCCAGTCGATCCGCGTGCAGCTCGCCGACGGTCGCGTCGCCGAGGCGCACATCGTGGGCACCGATCCCGATACCGATCTGGCGGTGCTCAAGATCGGACTGAAATCGTTACCCGTGGCCCCTCTCGGGCGCTCCGATCAGCTGCGGGCGGGCGATGTGGTGCTCGCCATCGGCAATCCGCTCGGGCTGGCGCACACCGTGACCCACGGCATCGTGAGCGCTACCGGCCGCGCGCAGCTCGGCATCGCGCCGGTCGAGGACTTTATCCAGACCGATGCGCCGATCAACCGCGGCAACTCGGGCGGCGCGCTGGTCGATACCAACGGCGCGCTGGTAGGGATCAACACCGCCATGATCGCCAAGAGCCTCGGGGTCGAGGGCATCGGCTTCGCCATCCCCGTGAACATGGTGCGCGGCGTGGTGAGCGAGATCATCGCGCACGGCCGCGTGATCCGCGGCTGGATCGGCATCGTGCCGGAGGACCTCACCGCCGAGCAGGCGCAGCAGCTCGGGCTCGCGCCGGGCGGACAGGGCGGAGTCGTGGTCGCCAATCTCTACCTCGGCAGCCCAGCGCAGGAGGCGGGACTGCTGCCGGGCGACGTGCTGCTCGCCATCGACGGCGCCAGCCCGCGCGGTGCGCAGGATGTGCTCGGCCGCATCGCACTCATGAAGCCGGGATCCACGGTGAGCCTGCGCGGTGCGCGCAGCCGGGTCCCGTTCGAGTTCAAGGCGCATGTGATCGAGCGCCCGCGCACGCGATAGCCGCCATGACCACGCTCACCACCCGCACCTTCAGTGCGCGGCAGGAGCTCGATGCAGCCCTTGCCGAGCGGCTGGCGCGTACCCTGGCCGCCCCCGGAGCCTCCGCGGTCATGCTCTCCGGCGGCACGACCCCGATGAACGCCTACCGGGCGCTCTCCCTGGGGCCGCTCCGACACGACGACCGCCTGCACGTGCTGTTCAGCGACGAGCGCTATGTACCGGGCGATTCACCGGCGAGCAACTATCACCAGTCGCGGGCGCTGCTCGAGGCGCTCGGGCTGCCGGAAGAAGGCTTGCTGCGCGTGCGCACCGAGTTGCCGCTCGACGCGGCGGCCGCCGACTACGAGCGCGCGCTCAGCACGCTGCTCGGCTCGGGAGTGCACGTGGGGCTCGGGCTCCTCGGGCTCGGCGCCGAGGGCCACACGGCCTCGCTCTTCAGCGCGGCCGATCTCGAGCGGGCCCGCGGACGCTACGCCATCCCGGTGCAGCGACCCGATGGTATGAGTGCGGTGAGCGTCACCCCGCAATTCCTCGCCAGCGTGCGCGAGCCGCTGTTCGTCGTGGCCGGCTCCGGCAAGCAGGACGCCGTGCGGGCGCTCACCACTCAGGACCGCAACCTCGTCGCCTGGCGCGCGGTACAGGATTGCGCGGCGGTGGAGCTGTGGGTGGCGCCCGCGGACTAAAGGCGCTGCGTCTATACTTAGTGGATGTTCCTGCAGATCGAGAACTTCCTCAGCGCCGCGGAGCTGCAGGCGCTCGCCGAGATCGCGCGCCAGGCGAAGTTCATCGACGGCCGGCTCTCCAACCCGCACAACATCGCCAAGGACAACGCGATCAGCGACCCCAACGATCCCCTGGCCCGTCGCGCCTCGCAGATCGCGCTCGCCGCCCTGCAGCGCAGCGAGCCCGCGAGGAATTTCACTTTCCCGAAGCGGGTCGCCCAGCCCACCCTGTTGCGCTACGACGTGGGAATGAAGTATGGAGCGCACATCGACGCGGCGTTCCTGCCGATCGGTCCGGAGCCGCTGCGCTCGGATGTCTCGTGCACCCTGTTCGTCTCCAGCGCCGCGGACTACGAAGGCGGCGAGCTGCTGATCCATCTCGGCACCGAGGTGACGCGCATCAAGGGCAAGGCCGGGGCGGCGGTCTTCTATCCCTCCACCACCCTGCACGAGGTGGTGCCGGTGCGCTCCGGACAACGCCTGGTGATGATCACCTTCATCGAGAGCCAGATTCCCGACGACAGACAGCGCGATCTTCTCTATACGCTCGGTGAGGTGCGCGCGCTCGAGGGCCTGAAGATGGACTGGAACAACCGCACCCAGCTCGAGTACGTGATTAACAATCTGCAGCGCATGTGGTCGCGCTAGGGCGAACCTTCGCGATGCCATGCGAGTGAGCGAGGGCATGCCGGCCGCAGCCAGCGCGGCGCTGCTCGATGAGGCGGCGCGCCTCGAGCGGGCCGGCCGGCTCGAGGAGGCCGCGGCGACCTATCAGCGCCTGCTGGCACGCTGGCCGGAGCTCCCCGACTGCTGGTACAACCTGGGGCTGTTGCAACGTCGCCTGGGTCATTTCGAGGCCGCGCTGGGCTCCTACGGGCAGGCCCTCGAGCGCGGAGTGAGCCGGCCGGAGGAAGTCCACCTCAATCGCGGCGTGATATTCGCCGACTGCCTGCGCCAGGAAGCGGCGGCGGAAGGCGAGCTGCGCGCCGCCCTCGAGCTCAATCCACGCTACCTGCCGGCGCTGCAGAACCTTGGCAACCTGTACGAGGACCTGGGTCGACGGGATGAGGCGCGCGAGCTCTACGGGCGCGTCCTGGCGCTCGCGCCGCAGGCTTCTGAGGTCCTGGCGCGCCTTGCGCAGCTCGCCCCGATCGAGGGACCGCAGGATCCGCTGATTGCGCGGCTGCGGTCTGCGCTCACTGCCGGGGGAGCGAGCGCCGCCGACCAGGCAAGCCTCGGATTCGCCCTCGCCCGGACCCTCGATGCCGCCGGCGCGTACCCGGAGGCGTTCGCGGCGGCCGAGGCGGCGAATCGGGCCAGCCGCGCCAGCCTGCAGCCCCCCGCGCGCTACGACCGCCTCGCACACGAGCGTCTCATCGATGCGCTGATCAGCGCCTTCCCGCACCCCGACGCCTCGAAGGGCGGCGCCGCCGACGTCCGGCCGATCTTCATCTGCGGCATGTGGCGCTCGGGCTCGACACTCGCCGAGCAGCTGCTCGCCAGCCATTCGGCCGTGACCGCGGGCGGCGAGCTCGAGCTGCTGCCGCAGCTGGTGCAATCCAGCCTGGCCCCGTTTCCGCAGAGCGCGGCCGCGCTGTCGGCGGCGGGCGCGGCGCAGCTTGGCGTTCGCTATCGGCGCGGCATCGCCGCGCTCTTTCCCGGCGCGCGCCATGTGACGGACAAGAGGCCGGATAACTATCTGCTGATCGGCCTTATCAAGAGACTGCTTCCCGAGGCGCGGATCGTGCACACCACGCGCGACGCGCTCGACACCTGCCTGTCGGTCTTCTTTCTGCACCTCGATCCGCAGCTCGCCTTCGCGCTCGATCTGCTCGACATCGGCCACTACTTCCGCCAGTACCGCCGGCTGATGGCACACTGGAAGTCGCTGTTCGGAGAAGACATCCTGGATTTCAGCTACGACTCCCTGGTGCACGATCCCCGTCCGGCGCTGGAGCGGCTGCTCGCCTTCTGCGAGCTGCCGTGGGAGGAGGCCTGCCTCACCCCCGCCTCGCGCGGCCGCGCGGTGAAGACCGCGAGCGTGTGGCAGGTGCGTGAGCCGCTCTATCAGCGCGCTTCCGGTCGCTCGCGTCACTACCGAGGCGAGCTGGCCGCCCTCGCCGCCTACCTTTCCGCGCCAGGCCCATGAATGCGCCCGCCGCCACTCTGATCCCGATCTTCGCGACCCCTTTCGGGGCGGTTCCGCTCACGGTACCGGGAGCCGCCGACGGCTCACTCGCGGCGTATCTCGCCGGGCGGGCCACCGAGGAGAACCGCGAGCCGCACGCGCCGCGCGAGCCGCTGTGCTATCGCAGCCGCGAGGTGCTGTTCGACCTCGAGGACGAGCGGATCGCCGCGCTCAGGGGCGAGATGCTCGCCGGCCTCAGCGCCGCGGCGCAGGCGAGCAACCTGGCCACCCCCGCCGAATTCGGGCAGCTCAAGCTTCAGGCGCGCGCCCGCCTGATCATCATTCGCCCGGACGGTTACCTGCCGGCGGCCACCCTGCCGCTCGCCTCCTGGTGTGCGATTTACTGCCTGGCGGGGCCGCCGGCGCCCGCGGGACGCGCGCTGAGCGGCGTGCTGCGACTCTACGAGCCGCGCCTCTCGACCATGTTCATGGACGGAGCCAACTGGCGGCTGCGCCCGCCGTTCGCCAGCGGCCACCATATCTGGCAGCCGGTCCCGGGCCACATGGCGGTCTTCCCCGCCTCGGTCACGCATGAGATCGCGCTCAACCGGAGCGACCGCGACCTCATGCTGGTCATCGCGCGGGTCCGCTTTGCCAACCCCGGCCAGGAGGTCGGGCCGCCATGGTGAGCGCGCCGCTTGCGATCAACCCCGGGTTCGCCGTGCCCTTCGCCGAGGCGCGGCTGGTGCCGTGCGAGCGGCTCAACCGCGAGCTCGAGGCGCTGTTTCTCGAGCGCGAAACTGACGAATACCGCAATCCCACCCCGAGCCACATCCCGCAGGCGGAGCTGTTCGAGAGCCGCTTCAATCTGTTTCGCTGGCCGGAGAGCTGCGTGCAGGAGCTGCGCGGCTTCGTGCTCGACTGCGTGGCGCGCACCGCGCTCGAGACCTCGGCCGTGTCCGCCGCGGATTTCGCACGGCTGCAGATGCACAACCATACCTGGTACCACGTCACCCGCTACGCCGGCGCCTTCGTCGCCCACAACCACCCGCTGGCCTCCTGGTCGGCCGTGTATTGCGTGCGGGCCGGTGAGGCGGTGGCGGCTCACCCGGGAAGCGGGCTATTGCGCTTTCTCGATCCGCGCTGGGGGGCCGGGAGCTACCTCGATGCGGGCAATCGCGCCCTGCGCGCCCCGTTTGCCTTCGGCGTCCGGGAGCTGCGGCTCGAGGAGGGGCAGGTCATCGTCTTCCCGTCCTATGTCCTGCACGAGGTCAGCCCCTTCTACGGGCGCGACGTGCGCATCACGGTGGCAACGAACTGCTGGTTCACCTGAGGCACCATGCTTGCACCGCCCGGACCACCCAAGCAGTCCGGAAAGGCGGGCCCTGGCATCTGTTGCTCACATGCAACAGTCGGGCCACGCCGCTAATCGCGGGCGGGAAAGCTCCGATCACGCGATGGTCGGGACGCGCTGCTGCTTGGCAACACTGGGTCAAGGTGCTCTAATGCGGGCCTGTCCGAAGAAGGCGCCCCGGGGGTAACGGCTGACCCAAAGTCGGTACGCGGAGCCCGGACGACTCGCAGATCGATTCGCATTCGCAGACCTATTCGCATTCTAGAAGTTAGGGGAGAAAACATGGCGAACAGTCGCAGCTTGCAACAGGCTGTGCGTTTAGCGCTCGCGACGGTCACGGCAACTGCCGGCGTCCCCACGCTCTACGCCCAGCAGGCCCCCGCTCAGGCAGAGGAGACCCCGGCACCGATGGCCGAGGTGGTGGTCACAGGATCACGCCTGAGGACGCCCAACGAGACCTCGATCAGTCCGATCACGACGGTCTCGGCGGCTGACGTCCAGGCGACCGGCCTGACCCGCGTGGAAGACATCCTGAACAATCTGCCGATGGTGTTCGCGGGCGAGAACGCCACGACATCGAACGGCGCCGACGGCACCGCGACGATCGACCTGCGCGGACTCGGCAATCAGCGCACTCTCGTGCTGGTCAACGGTCTGCGCCTCGGTCCCGGGGCGGGCGACGGACGCAATTACTCGGACATCAACGAGATTCCGGCGGCGCTCATCGAGCGCGTCGACATACTCACCGGCGGTGCCTCCTCCGTGTACGGCGCGGATGCGGTCGCGGGCGTGGTGAACTTCATCCTCAACACGCACTTCGAGGGTGTGAAGATCGATGCCGGCTATAACTTCTACCAGCACAAGAACGACAACCCGGACGGTGTGGTACAGGCGGTGAGCGCGGCGGGCTTTACCGAAGCGCCGGGTAACGTCAACACCGCCTTCGGCAAGAACGTTGCGATCACCGCGGGCTCGAACTTTGCCGACAATAAGGGCAACGCAACCGCCTACATGACGTATGACAACCAGGGTGCGGCGCTGCAGAAGTCCTACGACTACAGCGCGTGCTCACTCACGCCCGCTACCGCCAGTACGCTGGCCTGCGGCGGCTCGGGCACCTCGGCGAAGAACGGTGCGGGCGGGAAATTCCTTGGCTACAGCAACAACGGCGTGCGGTTCCTCGACAACACGGTCGACGGGCTCACCAACAACTTCCGCCCCTACCTCGAGCCGAACGACCTCTTCAACTACGGCCCGTACAACTATTACGAGACGCCGGAAGTGCGCTGGACGGCCGGCGGCTTCCTCACCTTCGACATCAATTCGCACGCCACCTTCTACGCGAATGTGATGTACATGAGAAACGACCAGCTCGCGCAGATCGCCGCGAGCGGCGACTTCGGCAACCCGTCCTTCATCGCGTGCGCCGACCCGCTGCTGAATGCTTCCGAGGCAGCGGCGATCTGCAGCCCGGCGAATCAGGCTTTGCAGGGCAATCCCTACGAGACCTACAACGGCAAGAACTATCCGGGCCTGAACCTCTACATTCTGCGGCGCAACGTGGAAGGTGGCCCGCGCGCCGAGGACTTCATCAGCGATTCGATACACCTGGTGGCCGGTGTCAAGGGCGACATCAACGACGCCTGGAGCTACAACGTCTCCGCTCAGCGCAGCAACGTGGACGACTCGGACGTCAATGAGAATTACCTCTCCAACTCGGCCATTCAGCAGTCGCTGAACGTGCTGCCGGGCGCGACCGGCGGCACGGTGTGCGGCGGGCCCAATAACAGTCTCGGCATCGGTCCGCTGGTGACTCCGGGAACGGCTTTCTCGCCGAGCACGGGCTGCGTTCCGTGGAACCTCTGGAAGTCGGGGGGTGTGACGCCGGCGGCGCTTGCCTATCTCTCGATTCCGGAGCAGCTCCAGGCCTCCGTCACCGAGTACGTGGTGGACGGCTCGGTCACCGGCGACTTGGGCAAGTACGGCCTGAAGCTCCCCACCGCCGACGACGGCCTGCAGCTGAACGTCGGCACCGAGTGGCGCTCGGATTCCGCGGACTTCAACCCCGACTACGTCTCGCAGCAGGGTCTGGCGGCCGGCGGCGGCGGGGCGACGCCCCCGGTGGCCGGTGCCATCTCGGTGTGGGAGGCGTTCACGGAGCTGCGTCTGCCGCTCGCCCAGCACCAGCCGTTTGCGGAGGATCTCTCGCTCGAGGGCGGTTTCCGCTACTCCTCCTACAACCTGGGCTTCAACACCAACACCTACAAGCTCGGCCTCGAGTGGGCGCCGGTGAAGGACATTCGGCTGCGCGCCAGTTACCAGCGTGCCGTGCGCGCACCCAACATCGGCGAGCTGTACTTCCCGGCGACGGTGGGACTGGATGGGTCGGAGGATCCGTGCACCGGCGCCGTCCCAGCCGGCTCGCTGGCGGGGTGCGAGCGTTCCGGTGTGACGGCCGCCGAGTACGGGCACCTCAACCCGAACCCGGCCGCACAGTACAACGGCCTGCTCGGCGGCAATTCGGGCCTGCAGCCCGAGATCGCCGACACCTATTCGGTGGGCTTCGTGCTGCAGCCTCACGTGATCCCGAACCTCTCGATATCGGTCGATTACTTCGACATCAAGCTCAAGGACGAGATCACGACGATCGGCGGCAACATCATCATCAACAGCTGCGTCGACAGCGGGCAGTTCTGTAACCTGGTCCATCGCGACCCGGCCAACGGCTCGCTGTGGCTGTCGCCGCTCGGCTACGTGATCGACACCGAGATCAACATTGGTCAGCTCGCAACCACCGGGTTCGACGTCAAGGCCACTTACCGCCAGCCACTCCCGGCACTGGGATCGCTGAACTTCGGGCTGGAGGGAACCAAGCTCGATAAGCTGGCGACGACGCCGGTTGCAGGCGGTGGCTCCTACGATTGCACCGGGTACTTCGGCGATACCTGCGGTGGGAGCGACCCCTCGTGGCGCTCGGTGCTGAACATCACGTGGTCGACGCCCTGGGACGCGCTGGACCTGACGCTGCGTTGGCGCTACTTCGGCTCACAGACTACGGAGCAGCTCAGCTCGAACCCGTTCCTGAAGGGAACCTCCTTCTACGCGCCGACCGCGCACATTTCGGCCTACAACTGGATCGACCTGTCGGCCACGTTCAATGTCTACAAGAACGTGCGGCTTGAGCTGGGTGTTAACAATATCTTCGACAAGGACCCGCCGATCGTCACGGCTGCCGACTGCTCCACCGGCAGCGTGGCCGGCGCGAACTGCAACGGCAATACCTTCCCGGGCGTCTACGACGCGCTGGGGCGGTATCTGTTCGCGCACATCACGGCGCAGTTCTAAAGTCGTATTGCTGAGCTCACACGGCGGGCCTCACGGCCCGCCGTTTTTTTTGGCTCGAGTGGTCCGTCAGCGCAGACGGCGTACCCGGTGACTGCGCCCGGTCGGCGTGCGCATGAGGTACGACCCGAGAGCCGCGCGCGTGAGGGTGACCGTGTTGCCGGCGGCGAGCAGCGGATCGTCCTGATCGAGCTCCCACAGAGCTCCGCCCTCGAGCGCGACGGTCATGCGGCCGCTCGCGCTGCGCCCCAGCGCGAGGACCCTCGCCTCGAGCGATTGGGTGACCGGGGGAGGCTGCGGATGCTCTGCCGGGTAGAGCCCGAAGGAATCCCTGCCCGGTAGAGCGGCCGCGGTTGTCGCCCGAGCGGCCACCGGCGCGGCAGCCGCGACGGGCGCAGCCGTTGGGGCAAGAGCAGCGGCCGCCGGCGCCGCGACGGCCGCAAGCCGTGCAGCCGCAGCACCAGCAGCGGGGGCCGACGGTGCCCGGTCCGACACGCCCCGCCCGGCCAGCTTGTCGTAGCACGCGAGCCGTTCGGCGTCGGCGGCGATCGCCGCACATGCGCTCAGCGCGCCTTGCGGCATCATCGGCGCAGACTCCGCCGCGCAGGCGAGCGGCACGAGCCCCAGTGCCAGGGCAACCCGCAGGTTCCCCGCCGGGCGCCGGTGCGCGCTCAAAGCGGCCCCGCCGTGTCCGCACCGTAGTAGTTGCCGATGACCTCGTGGGTGGCACGGATCAGGTCGCGCTCCGCCGCCGTGAGGAACGGGTTCCAGATGTCGAAGATGAGGATTCCCCGCGGGACGTCCGACAGATTCCACGCTTCGTGCTCGATCGTGTCGTCGAACACCCACGCCTTGCCTGTAACCCATTCCCGTGTCTCGCTGCCGACGCGAAAGCCACAGTCCGGCGGCACGATGAGCGGCAGGTGCACGGTGAGGCGCGTATTGGTCACGCCGGTATGAGGCGGGATGCGCGTCTGCGCATCGAGTATCGAGAAGAACGCGGTCGGTCCGCGCGCCGCCACGTCGCATTGCGGTGCGCCCCGCAGCAGCTGCGCAGTGCGCGGACAGCGCGCCAGGTGGGCCGCCTGCGGCACGGACTGGTTCCACAGGAAATACGCGCTCCAGCGGCGCGATTGATTAAGCTCCTTCCACTGATTGAGCGGCAAGCCCTCGCGATAAGCGACGTAGGGCTCGAGTCCCTCGCGGTCGGCCACCAGCACGTTCATGAGCTCGGCGCGGATCTCATCGTTCCCCGCCTCGATCGCATCGAGCCAGGGGAAGTCCATGCGGTCGAAGAACTCCACCGCGGGGATCTCCGGGAAATACATGAACGTGGGCTGCGGCGTGAACCGGGTGCGCTTGCCGGTGAGCAGATCGATGCAGCGGTCCACCCGCCGCCACGTACCGCCCCCGTGCCTCGCGCGTATTGCGACCAGCCGCTCCTCGATGGCTGCCGCGAGCGCCGCCTCGTCCTGGGCAATCGCCACTCGCGCGTGCTCGATCATGGCGGCAACCGTTTCCGGCGGGGCGGCTCCGGGTGGCAGCGTGGCGAGCGCGTTACGGTAGACGCGTGCGGCGTTACGGGGGTCTCCGGTCGCTTCGAGCAGCGCGCCCTTCTGCAACAGTGCCGCGAGGTGCCGCGGCTCGAGCGCGAGCGCCCGCTCGAGGGCGTCGAGCTCCTCGGGCAGCTGGTTGAGCGCATGCAGGCTCGAGGCGAGATTCGACCACAGATTCGGATGCTGCGAGTCGGCCTGGGTGGCCCGACCAAACAGCTCCCGGGCCTTGGCAGCATCACCTCGCTTGAGCATCTGCAGCCCGAGCTCATTCAGCACCGCAGGATGGGCCGGCGCGAGCTGCGCGACGCGCACCAGCAGCTGCTCGGCCTCGGTGGTACGACCGGCGGCGCCGGCGGCCTTGCTGGCCTGAATCAACCGCAGGACCGTGGCATTGTCCGGACCCGGGGCACTGCTCGGTGCGGCGTTGACGTCGCTCAAGAGTCTCACCTATGTTCGCGTGCTATCGGGCCGGGATTCTAACGCGGCCCTGCACCGTCCGGAGAGCGCGTTGCAGCCCGCAGCACAAGTCGAATTCGAGCTGATCCGGGTCGCGGCGCTCCTGGAGCGGGACCCGCAGGCGGCCGTGCGCGCCGCCGTTGAGATTCTACGCGCGCATCCGGCGCACCCAACGGCGCTGCTGCTCTTGGCCGCCGCGCATCGCGCCAGCGGAGACCCGCAGGCGGCTGCCGCCGGGTTCGCCGAGCTCGCGCGGGCACAGCCCGGCTCCGCGGTGATCCACCTCGAGCTCGGGCGCGCGCTGCACGCGGCGGGGCGCGAGACGGAAACACGTGCGGCGCTCGAACGGGCAGTAGAGCTCGCGCCCGACCTCGCGGAAGGCTGGCGTGAGCTGTCGCTGCTGCACGCGGCGCGGGGGGAGGCGGTGGCGTGCGATGCGGCCTACGCACGCTTCGAGGAGCTTGCGCCCGAAGGCGTCCGCTTGAGCGAGGCGGTCACGGAGCTCGCCAACCGGCGCTACGGAGCCGCGGGGCAGCTGCTGCGGCGCGTACTCGAACGCACGCCGCAGGATGCGGCGGCGCTGCGCCTGCTGGCGCAGGCCGAGGGCGCCCGGGAGAACTACCGGGAGGCCGAACGGCTGCTCACCGAAAGCCTGCGCCTCGCCCCCGGTTACAGCCGCGCGCGGCTGGATCTGGTGCGAATCCTCCATGAGCAGCAGAAGGGCGAGCCGATGTTGCCGCTCGTCGAGCGTCTGCTGACTGTGGAACCCGCGAACCGCAGCTATCGCACGCTGCAGGCCATTGCCTACAACCTGCTCGGGAACGCCGAGCGCGCCATGGAGATCCTGGGACAGGTGGTGAAGGAGTGCCCGGACGACGAGCTGGTGTGGCTCAACTACGGCCACACGTTGCGCACGGCCGGCAGCGGCAGCGAGGCGATCGCCGCCTATCGCAGATGCCTCGAGCTCAAGCGCGGATCGGGCAGCGCCTGGGTGGCCCTTGCGAACCTCAAGACCTTCCGCTTTGCCCCGGCCGACCTCGAGGCCATGCAGGCCGAGCTCGCACGCGAAGGGCTGGCCGACGACGAGCGCTCGCAGCTCGAATTTGCGCTCGGCAAGGCGCTGGAGGATGCCGGCGACTTCGCCGTCTCCTTCGTCCACTACGCGCGCGGCAATGCGCTGCGGCGCGCGTTCATCGGCTACCAGGCCGACAGCTTCACGCGCCTCGTAGCGCGGACACGCTCGCTCTATACGCGCGAGTTCTTCGCCGCGCGCGCCGGCTGGGGCTGCCCGGCACCCGATCCCATCTTCATCGTCGGTCTGCCGCGCGCCGGCTCGACGCTCATCGAGCAGATCCTCGCCAGCCATCGCCAAGTGGAAGGTACCCGCGAGCTGAGCGATGTCGCGCAGTTTGTGACCGCGCTCGGCGACCGGGACGAGGAATCCGCGACGCCGCCGCGCTATCCGCAGTCGGTCGCCGAGCTCACGCGCGAGGAGCTCGTGGCCCTCGGCGAGCGCTATCTCGAGCAGACCCGCGCGCACCGGCGGCTCGGGCGGCCGCATTTCACCGACAAGATGGGCAGCAACTTCCAGCACGTCGGCCTCATCCACCTCATGCTGCCGAATGCCCGCATCATCGACGTGCGGCGCGCACCGCTCCCCTGCTGCTTCGCCAACTTCAGGCAGCATTTCTACCGCGGCGCATTGTTCACTTACAGCCTCGAGGACCTCGGTCGCTTCTACCGCGACTACGTGAGTCTGATGGCGCACTTCGACGCGGTGCTGCCCGGACGGGTCTACCGCGTCGACTATGAGAACGTGGTGCGGGACCTCGAGGGCGAGGTGCGCCGCCTGCTCGCACACTGCGGGCTAAAGTTCGAGGAGCAGTGCCTGCGCTTTCACGAGACCCGCCGCGCGGTGCAGACCGTGAGCTCCGAGCAGGTGCGGCAGCCGCTCTATGCCGACGCCGTGGACCAGTGGCGCAACTTCGAGCCGTGGCTGGGACCGCTCAAGGAGGCGCTCGGTGAGCTCGCGGTGACGCCGCCCGCTGCGCGGCCGGGCGGCTAGCACCGCACCGCAGAGTGCTGCGCGCGCTCAGGCGCTACCCTCGCCGCCCACGAGCTCGAGCAGCGGCCGCAGCGCCGCGAGGTGCGGCTCGTAGTTGCGCCAGCGCCCGATCGAGCCGGAGTTGATCTTCTGGCGCACCTGCCAGCGGCTGGCCGTGATGACCACCCGCTGGGTCTGGTGAAAGTCGAGACAGCGCGGATCCCACGGCAGGCCGAGAAATTCGAGCATTCTGCGGGTCCAGTGCTCCTGATTCGCGACCAGTGCCTCGTATGGAACCTGAAGCAGCGTCGGCGGCGGGAGCACGGCGCGCCAGTGACGGGTGAGGCGGACATACTGCCCGTAGTAGTGCGCCAGGCTGCCGAGATCCCTGGCGTGGGGGTGCCGATCGCCGAAGTTCTGGAAGTACAGCGACAGGCAGGTGTCGAGCGGATGGCGCTGCATGTGCAGGATCCGGGCGCGCGGCAGCGCCGCGTGAATGAGCCCGGCGTGGAGAAAATTCGTGGGCATCTTGTCGATCACGCGCCGCGCGCCGCCCGAGCGTTGGCCGATGCGCGCCAGGTAGTCGCGGGCCAGATCCGCGAGCGCCCGGCCGCGTGCCGCAGCGCCACTCCCCGCGCTCGCGAACAGTTCCGCCCCGCGATCCCAGAAACTCACCTCGCCGGCCCCGAACGCCTGGCTGTGGGAGGCGAGGATCTGCTCGGTGAGTGTGGTTCCCGATCTCGGCATGCCGACGACCAACACCGGCAGCTCGGAGTCGGATGCGCCGGGGTGAGCCTCGCCGAGGAACGCCCGATCGAAAGTGCGGATGATCTCATCCACCTGCCGCTCGAGCCCGGCGCGGTCGTAGGCGGCGCCGTAGCGCTTGTTGAGCTCGTTTGCCCGGGCGTACTCGGCGAACGCCTCGGGGTAGCTGCCGAGATCGTCGCGGTACTTGCCGAGCGCGTAGCGCAGAGCGATCTCGTGTGCGAGCGGCAGCGATTGCGCCAGTGCCTGCTCGGCCTGCGCGAGCCACGCGTCATCGGCGCGCGTCATTCTGCGGTGGGCGGCGAAGCTGCACAGCACGGCGGGCGAGCCGCCGTCGATCGCGAGTGCGCGCTGGAACAGCTCCCCGGCCTGGACGAAGTCGCCGCGATCGGCACACAGGTCACCGAGGAGCGACAGCGCGCCGACGTGGTCGGGGTCGGCGCCGAGAATCGCGCGGCAGCCGGCCTCGGCCTCACTGACCGGACCCTCGAGCCGCAGTGCCGTGGCGAGGCCGAGCTGCGCCTGCGCGTGGGCGGGCTGCAGCGCGAGAGCGCGGCGGTAACTGGCAATCGACTGCGCGTGTTCTCCGAGCTCATACAGCGCGCGCCCGAGCTGGCAGTGAGCGTCGGCGCGCTGCGGGTCGAGCTCGAGCACGCGGCGAAAGGGGTCCACGGCCGCGCGATTGTCGCCTGCTATCGCACAGCAGGTTGCCGAGATTCTGCAGCGCCTGCACGAAGCGGGGATTGAGCTCGAGCGCGCGGCGGAAGCTCGCCACCGCTTCCGTGCTTCGTCCGCGCGCCGCGAGCGCGAGTCCGAGGTTGTTGTGCGCGAGGCTCGCCGCCGGGTCGAGCGCCACCGCCCGCTCGAGGCTGGTGAGCGCTTCCTCGAGCTGCCCGAGCTGCCGCAGGGCGTTGCCGAGATTAGCGTGCGCTTCCGCGTCGTTGGGGTTGAGAGCGAGCGCCTGCCGGTAGCAGCCGACGGCGCGCGCGCGGTCGCCGAGCTCCTGCAGTGCATTCCCCAGATTGTTGTGCGCCTCGATGAGGCGCGGGTTGCGCTCCAGGGCACGCTCGTACAGCGGCACCGCCTCGCGCGCCCGCCCGAGTGCGCACAAACAGTTGGCGGCCGTGACCAGCACCGGCACGTCGTCGGGCTCGATCTGCAGCACACGCTCCAGGCTCACGAGTGCCTCCTCGAGCCGCCCCTGCTGCTTGAGCACCGCACCGAGATTGCGGTGCGCCTCGGCGTCTGCGGGCAGCAGCCCGGCCGCGGTGCGCAGCGCGGGCAGCGCATCCCGCCCCTGCTGCGCGCGCGCGACGCCCAGGATCTTCCACAGCATCCCGGAGTCCGGGTCACGCTCCAGGAGCCTGCTCGCCCAGGTCTCCACCTCGGCGGGCTGCCCCTGCCGAAGCATGGCGCCGAGCGTTGCGAGGTCGGGTGCCTGCTGCGTAGCCTGCGCGGCCGGCGGCGCGGCGGCCGCCATATCCGCCGAGGGCCCCGGTAGCGCCCCGCAACACTGCTTGAACTTGCGGCCGCTGCCGCACGGGCACGGATCGTTGCGACTCGGTCTCATGGCCCCACGCAGCGCCTCAGGGAGCCGCGGCGGCCCTTGCCCGCACCAGCTTCGCCAGCTCGGTACGGATCGCAGCGAACACCCCCTCCCAGTCGCCGGGCCGGGACTGGCGAAAGAGCTGCATGCTCGGATACCAGGGGTTGTCGGTTCGATCGAGCAGCCAGCGCCAGTCGGGTACGTACTTGAGGGCGACCCATGCGGCGCGACCGAGCGCACCCGCCAGGTGCGCCAGTGCCGTGTCGCAGGTGATCACGAGGTCGAGGTGCTGCATGAGCGCGGCGCTGTCGAGAAACGCCTGCGGGCCTGTGTCAAACGCCTCGCCGGGAAGCTCGAGCGGCATTGCGCCCGCCTCGCGCTGCAGCTGCTCAACCCCCTCGCCCTTCTGCAGGCTGATCAGCCGCAGGCCGGGAATGCCGGCCAAAGGTGCGAACATCGCGAGCGGCACCGAGCGGCCGACGTCGATGCGGTTGCGACTGCCCTGCCAGGCAATGCCCACCTTGAAGCCTGCGGGGCCGAGCCGCTCGCGCCACTCGCTCACGCGCCGCGGATCGGCCTTGAGGTAGGGCACGGCGTGCGGAATCGTCTGCAGCGTGGTTCTCAAGGCCAGCGGCAGGCTGAGGAGCGCACACTGGTAGTCGCAGTGCTGCGGCTCCTCACCGGGGGCGACGACGCGCACGCCTGTGCCGAGGGTCGCGAGCAGCTCGGCGAGTTGCGGCTGCGCGCGCAGGATCACCTGCGCGCCGCGCTGCTGTGCGAGGTGCGCGTAGCGGCAGAACTGCAGCGTGTCACCGAGCGCCTGATCGGCGTAGACGAGCAGGCTCCTGCCGGCGAGCTCCTGCGTACCGTCCCAGGCGGGCGCCGCGAGCGGCGGCGCCAGCGCGTGCGCGAGCTGCTTGCGCCACTCGTACAGCGGCAGCCCGTGCGCGAAATCACCGCTGAGCAGCAGGCACACGCTCTTGTTGAAATAAGCCTGCGCGTAATGCGCATCGAGCGCGATCGCCCGGTCGTAGCTGCCGATGGCAGCGGCGAGGCGCTGCAGATCGAGCAGGGCATTTCCCAGGTTACAGTGGCTCACCGCCGATTCCGGGGCCTCGAGCAGCGCCTGCTCAAACTGCGCGAGCGCCTCCGCCGGGCGCTCGAGATCGCGCAGCGCGTTGCCGAGATTGCCATGCACCCCGCGCATGCCCGGCTGCAGCGCGAGCGCCCGGCCGTAGCTCGCGATAGCCGCGGCCGGCTCGCCCAGCTCGCACTGCACGGTGCCCAGGTTGTTGTAAGCCTCGGCGAACTGCGGTTGCAGGGCGAGGGCGCGTTCGTAGTTCACGGCGGCTTCGCGCGGCGTGCCGGCAGCCTGCAACACCAGGCCGCGGTTGTTGTGGGCTGCCGCGAGGTCCGGCTGCAGCGCGAGCGCGCGCTCGTAGCTCGCCAGCGCCTCGGGCAGGCGCTTGAGACGGCGCAGCGCGTTGCCGCGGCTGTTGCAGAGCTCCGCGGACTGCGGCTCGAGAGCCAGCGCGCGCTCGAAGCTCGCCAGCGCCGCCTCGCTCCGCATCAGCTGCAGCAGCGTCATGCCGCGGCCGTGGTGCGCTTCGACGCAGTCGGGCTGCAGCGCGAGCGCCGCATCGAATTCGGCGAGCGCTTCCCCCTGGCGGCGCAGGGCGAGCAGCGCGCCGCCGAGACTCAGGTGCGCGCGCCAGTCGCCCGGGTCCTGGCGCAGCACCTCGGCGTAGATGCGCTCCGCCTGCGCGAGTTGACCGGCGCGGTGCAGCGCCATGCCGCGCTGGCGCAGCGCCTCGAGCGTCACTTGGGTGTGCTCGGCCCGCAGGAGCGCTGCCAGTCCTGAGGCTTCGCCCCCGGGTTGTGCCAGCCGCACGGCCCCTGCAGCAGCCGCTCCGCCTGCGGCGGTCCCCAGCTCCCCGGCGCGTACTCGATGGGGGGCGTCGTGGCGTTGAGCAGCGGATCGACAATCGCCCAGGCGGCCTCGACCTCGTCCTGGCGAGCGAAGTGCGCGGTATCGCCGATGAGCGCGGAGCTGATCAGCACCTCGTAGGCGTCCATGTCATCGCCCTGACTCTCGGCCACGAACAGCTCGACGTTGTGACCGGTCATGACCGGACCCGGCTTCTTGGACTGCGCCCCGAGTGCAATCGCCACGTCGGGCCCGACACGGAAGCGCACATGATTCGGCTGCTCGGGACCCAGGTCGCCGAACACCTGCGCCGGCGGCGCGCGCAGCTCCACCACAACCTCGGTGGCCGTCACCGGCAGGCGCTTGCCGGCGCGCATGTAGAACGGCACGCCGCTCCAGCGCCACGAGTCGATGTGCAGCGTGAGCGCCGCGTAGGTCTCGACGCGCGAGTCGGCGGCCACGCCCGGCTCCTGGCGGTAGCCCGAGAACTGGCCGCGCACCAGCTCCGCTTGAATCGCCGGGCGCACGGCCTTGAGCACCTTCACCTTCTCATCGCGCAGCGACTCGCCCTCGGTGTTCACCGGCGGCTCCATGGCGAGCAGCGCCACGATCTGCATGAGGTGGTTCTGCATGACATCGCGGATCGCGCCGGCCTCCTCGTAGAAGCGGCCGCGCCCGGCGACCCCTATGCTCTCGGCCATGGTGATCTGCACGCTGGCGACGAAGGTGCGGTTGAGCACCGGCTCGAGGAAGGAGTTGGCGAAGCGGAAATAGAGGATGTTCTGCACCGCCTCCTTGCCGAGGTAGTGATCGATGCGAAAGATCTGCGACTCGGAAAAATGCGCGTGCAGGGTCGCATTCAGTGCGCGCGCCGACGCGAGGTCGCGTCCAAAGGGCTTCTCGACCACGATGCGCGCGTCGCGCGCGCAGCTGGACGCGCTCAGGTGCTCGGCCACCACCGCGAACATGCTGGGCGGGATCGCCAGATAGTGCAGCGGGCGCTCGACGCTGCCGAGTGCGGTGCGCAGCGCGTCGAAGGTGCTGCGCACATTGTAGTCGCCGTCCACGTAGCGCAGCAGCTTCAGGAACCGCGCCACCACCGCCTCGTCCGCTCCCGGCACGAACGCCGCGAGGCTCTCGCGCACGCGCGCCGCGTACTGCTCGAGCTTCCAGCCGGCGCGGGCCACGCCGATCACCGGCACGTTGAGGATGCCGCGGCGTACCAGCTGGTAGAGCGCCGGGTGGATCTTGCGGTAGCACAGATCCCCCGAGGCGCCGAACAGCACGATGGCATCGCAGTCGCGGCGTTCCATGGCGTGCGCTCAGCCGTGCTTCTCGAGATGGCCGCCGAAGCCGAGGCGCATCGCCGACAGCAGCTTGTCGGCGAATTCCCCGCGGCCGCGCGAGTCGAAGCGCGAGTACAGCGCCGCCGACAGCACGTGCGCGGGGACCCCTACCTCGATCGCGGCCTGCACGGTCCAGCGTCCTTCGCCCGAGTCGGCGACGCGGCCGGCGAAGCCCTCGAGCCCGGCATCGCGCGCCAGCGCGTCGGCCGTCAGATCGAGCAGGCGCGAGGCGATGATGCTGCCGTGGCGCCAGACCTCGGCGATTGCCGCCATGTCGAGCCGGTACTGAAAGAAGCACGCATCCGCGAGCGGCGCCGTCTCGGCGTCCGCAGCCTGGGTCGCAGCGAGGCCGGCATCGGCGTGCTTGAGCAGATTCAGGCCCTCCGCATAGGCGGCCATCAGCCCGTACTCGATGCCGTTGTGAACCATCTTCACGAAATGACCGGCGCCGGAAGCGCCGCAGTGCAGGTAGCCGAGCGCGGCGGCCGCGCGGCTCGCGGCCGCGCCCTGCTTCGCCCCCGCGGCACCGTCGGCCATGCGGCCGCCGGGTGCGAGCGTCGCGAGCGCCGGCTCCAGCAGCGCGACCGCCTGCGGGTCGCCGCCGATCATCAGGCAGTAGCCCTGCTCGAAGCCGAGCACCCCGCCGCTCACTCCGACGTCGAGATAGCGGATGCCGCCAGCCTCGAGCTCGGCAGCGCGGCGGATGTCGTCGCGGTAGTTGGAGTTACCGCCATCGACCACCACATCGCCCGCGGCGAGCAGCGGGCGCAGCTCCTTGAGCACCGCGTCGACGATCGCCGCCGGTACCATGATCCACACCGCGCGCGGGGCTTTGAGAGCGCGCGCGAGCTCCTCGAGCGAGCGCACGCCGCGCGCACCGTAGTCGCTCGCCGCCTGCACGGCCTGCGGGCTGGGGTCGTAGGCCACGCACTCGTGACCGCCCTGGACGAGCCGCCGCACCATGTTGGCGCCCATGCGCCCGAGCCCGATCATCCCGATCTGCATCGCCTCTCCTTCTCAACTGCGCAGCCGGCAAAAGTCACGCCTTTTGCCGGCGGCAACCAGGGTAATGTCCGCCGAAATCCCTTCCTGGGATTTCGGCCAATCCAATTAGTTCGGGACCCGCCGGATCTGCGCGCCGAGCTGCGCCAGCTTCTCCTCAATCGCCTCGTAGCCGCGGTCGATGTGATAGATACGCTCGACGTCGGTGCGTCCCTCGGCCACGAGTCCCGCGAGCACCAGGCTCGCCGAGGCACGCAGATCGGTGGCCATCACCGGGGCCGCGGTGAGCTTCTTCACTCCGTGGATGATGGCGGTGTTGCCCTCGAGACGGATCTCGGCTCCCAGCCGGCGCATCTCCAGCATGTGCATGAAGCGGTTCTCGAAGATCGTTTCGGTGATGGTGCCGACCCCGCTCGCCACGGTGTTGAGAGCGGCGAACTGCGCCTGCATGTCGGTCGGAAACGCCGGGTAGGGCGCGGTGCGCACATCCACCGCTTTCAGCTCCCGTCCGCGCATATCCACCTCGACCCAGTTGTCGCCCACCGTGACTTTCGCGCCCGCCTCGCCGAGCTTGCCGAGCACCGCGTCGAGATGATCGGGGCGGGTGTTCTTGATGCGCACGCGCCCGCGCGTGATGGCGCCCGCGACCAGGTAGGTGCCGCTCTCGATGCGATCGGGGAGCACCTCGTAGGTCGTGCCGCGCAGCCGCTTGACCCCGTGCACCACGATCTTGTCGGTGCCGGCGCCGTGGATGCTCGCGCCCATGGCGGTGAGGAAGTTGGCGAGATCCACCACTTCGGGCTCGCGCGCCGCATTCTCGATCACCGTCTCGCCGTCGGCCAGCGTCGCCGCCATCATCAGATTCTCCGTGCCCGTGACCGTCACCGTGTCGAGCACCAGCCGCGCGCCCGTCAGCCGCGTGGCGCGCGCGCGGATGTAGCCGCCCTCAATAGTGATGTCCGCGCCCATTGCCTGCAGCCCGGCGACGTGGATGTTCACCGGGCGTGCGCCGATCGCGCAGCCGCCGGGGAGCGAGACGTCGGCGTGCCCATGGCGCGCCACCAGCGGCCCCAGCACCAGGATCGAGGCGCGCATGGTCTTCACCAGGTCGTAAGGCGCGAAGCACTCGCGCACCGTCGAGGCATCCACCTCGATGCGCATGCGTTCGTCGATGGTGACCGTGGCCCCCATCCTGCCGAGCAGCTCCACCGTGGTGGTGACGTCCTTCAGGTGCGGAACATTGGCCACCACCACCGGGTCGTCGGCCAGCAGCGCTGCGGCGAGGATCGGCAGCGTGGCGTTCTTGGCGCCGGAGATGCGCACTTCGCCGTCGAGGGCGGTGCCGCCCTGGATCTGCAGCTTGTCCATGTTTATGGGCTGACAGGCGCCTGCGGCGCTGTCGGCAGCCAGCCCATCGACGCTGGCGCACTCGCGGGCAAAAAGCGTGGTTTTTGCCCGCGAAAAATCTGCCGGTTCACGGATCTCATTTCATCCCTCCAGAGACTTCTTCCGGCGTGAGCGCTTCGATCGACAGCGCGTGGATCTCGCGTCCCATGAGCTCGCCGAGCGCCCGATACACCAGCTGGTGGCGGGCGAGACTGCGCTGGCCGTCGAACTCGCGCGCGACGACGCGCGCGGCAAAATGGGTCTGGTCGTCGGATCGCACCTCGACCTCGGCGCCGGGGAGTCCGGCGCGGATCAGCCGCGCGACTTCTTCAACAGTCATTGACACTCGCCCTCACTCAGCGCCTGACAAAGCATCGCGTCTGCGGCAGAGTAAGACGGTTGACGCGCGCGCTGCAAATGGAAGCGGGCGCGGCCGCGCCGCGCGCCTATAATGAAGCGCATGGACCCGCAACCGGCCGCACCCGGCGCCGCCAGCCCCGACGACGAGCAACTGATCGCCTCCGCGCACCGCGCGCTCGCCATCGAGGAGCGCGCCCTCGGGGCGCTGAGCGCGCGTCTCGGCCCGGGGTTTGCCGCCGCCTGCCGGCTGTGCCTGCAGTGCCAGGGCCGCGTCGTGGTCAGCGGCATGGGCAAGTCCGGGCATATCGCCGGCAAGATCGCCGCGACGCTCGCCAGCACCGGTACGCCCGCCTTCTTCCTGCACCCGGCCGAGGCCGGGCACGGGGACTTAGGCATGATCACCCGCACCGACGTGGTGCTCGCGCTGTCGAACTCCGGCGAGACGCCCGAGGTGGTGGCGCTGCTGCCGCACCTGAAGCGCCTCGGTGTGCCGCTCATCGTGATGACAGGCAAGGGCGACTCGACGCTCGCGCGCTCCGCCGACGTCACCCTCGATGTGGCCGTCGAGGAGGAGGCCTGTCCGCTCAACCTCGCCCCCACTGCCAGCACCACCGCGACGCTCGCCATGGGGGATGCGCTCGCGGTGGCGGTGCTCGAGGCGCGCGGCTTCACGGCCCAGGACTTCGCCCGCTCCCACCCCGGAGGAACTCTCGGTCGACGGCTGCTGCTGCACGTCGAGGACCTGATGCGCACCGGCGCCGCGCTGCCGCGCGTGCTGCCGACGGCGCCGTTGAGCGCGGGACTGCTGGAGATGACGGCCAAGGGCCTGGGGATGACCGTCGTGGTCGATGCGAATGAGCGCATCCTCGGCGTGTTCACCGACGGTGATCTGCGCCGCGCGCTGGAAACGCAACTCGACGTGCACACGACCACCATGGGCGCGGTAATGACCGCCGGGCCGAAGACCATCGGACCGCGCGAGCTCGCCGCAGAGGCGGTGCATCTTATGGAGCTGTACCGCATCACGGCGCTCCCGGTGGCGGACGCGCACGGCCGCCTCGTGGGCGCACTCAACGTCCACGACCTGTTCCGCGCCCGCGTCATGTGAGGCGTCCGACGTGCGCGCGACGGCAACGATTCGCCTGCTGGTGCTCGACGTCGACGGCGTGCTGACCGACGGGCGCCTGTACTTCGGGCCGCGCGGCGAGGCCCTCAAGGTGTTCGACGTGCGCGACGGCTACGGGCTCGCCGCCCTGCGGCGCGCCGGCATCGCCGTCGCCGTGATTTCCGGCCGCCGCTCGGCCGCGGTGCGCGCGCGCTGCCGCGAGCTGCGCGTGCGCCACGTCTACCAGGGCGTGAGCGACAAGCTCGCGGTGTTCGAGCGGCTGCGCGCACGTCTGCGACTAAGCTCCGGCGCCTGTGCCTGCGTCGGTGATGACCTCCCGGACGTGCCGCTGATGCACGCGGTGGGCATGAGCTTTGCGGTCGCGGATGCACACCGGGAAGCGCGGCGCGCAGCGATGCGCGTGACGCGCCGCGGTGGCGGACGCGGCGCGGTGCGCGAAGTGTGCGACCTGCTGCTCGCCGGCGCTGCCGGCGCACGCCGCGGCGCGCGGCCCATGAGGCGCCGATGATCTACCGGCTGGCGGCAGTGCTCGCGGTGCTGGCACTCATCGTCGGCGTCGTGCTGCTGTCGGGCCCGCAGCGCGAAGCCGCCGCCCCGAGCGCCGCCGGTGCGCCGCTGCAGGACCCCGGCTACGCCGCGCGGGGTGCACGCATGGTGCAGACCGGGCCCGACGGCGCGCCGCTCTACAGCCTCGAGGCGGCGCAGATCCGTCAGCGGCCGGATCAGAGTACCGTCGACCTCGAGCAGGTGCACATGGGCTTCCGCGGCGCGGGCGGCGATCAGTGGACGGCGCGCGCCGAGCGCGGCGAGCTCGGCCAGGACACCGGCATGGTGCAGCTCGACGGTGCGGTGCATGTCGCGGGACTTCTGCCGGGCACGCAGGACCCGGCCGAGATCTCTACCGAGCACCTGTCCTTCGACACGCGCACACAGATCGCCAGCACAGCCGATGCCGTCACCCTCACCGTGTCGGGCCACGAGCTGCATGCCATCGGTCTCATTGCGCGCTTGAAGGAGGGTCGCGTGCAGCTAGAATCGGCCGTTCATGGCTCCTACCTGCCCTAAGCCCGGCGCGCTGCTCACCGCCTGGGCACTGGCGGTGCTCGCGGACGCGGCACTGGCCGGGACCGGCACACCGCTGCCGGACTTCAGCAGCCTGCCGGTGCAGGTGGAGGCGTCGGGCGGCTCGGAAGTGGATTTCCACACCAACGAGGTGGTGCTGAAGAACGTGGTGATCTCGCAGGGCAACATGCGCGTCTCGGCCGAGCGCGCCCGCGCCACCGGGCTCAACTTCGCCAACAGCCGCTGGAATTTCGAGGGCAACGTGCGCATCGACGCCGAGCAGCGCGGCAATCTGCGCTCCGACCAGGCGGTGGTCGAGTTCAGGGACAATCACATCGCCCGCGCCACCATCACCGGCAAACCGGCCGAGTTCGAGCAGCGGCGCGCCAACTCCGATCAGATCGCGCGCGGGCACGCCGACGAGATCCTCTACGACGTGGGCGAGGGCACCGTGCGGCTGACGAAGGACGCCTGGCTGTGCGATGGCCAGAACCAGATCTCCGGCCCGCTGCTGGTCTATAACATCCGCGAGCAGCAGATCCAGGCGCTCACGGCGCCCGACGCCACCGGCGGGGGCGCTGACCCGCGCGTGCACATCAGTATCGTGCCGCACGCCGTCAAGACCGAATCCAGCGGCTGCGAGCCGCTGAAGCCGCAGTCACCGCCCGCGGCCACGCCCGACAATCCCCCGCACCCATGACCGCCCTCAAAGCCACGGGCCTCGCCAAGAGCTACAAGTCCCGTGCGGTGGTGCGCGATCTGTCGCTCGAGCTCGCGGCGGGCGAGGTGGTCGGACTCCTCGGGCCGAACGGCGCCGGCAAGACCACCGCCTTCTACATGATCGTCGGACTCATTCCCTGCGACGCCGGGCGCATTCAGCTCGGCGACCGGGACGTGACGCTGCTGCCGATGCATCGCCGGGCGCAGCTCGGCCTCGGGTACCTGCCGCAGGAAGCCTCGGTGTTCCGCAAGCTGTCGGTCGAGGACAACGTGCTCGCCATCCTCGAGATGCGCGCCGATCTCGAGCGCGCCGCGCGCGAGGAGCGTCTCGAGCAGCTGCTCGAGGAGCTGCGCATCGGCCACGTGCGCCGCACGCTCGGCGTGTCGCTCTCGGGCGGGGAGCGGCGGCGCGTCGAGATCGCGCGGGCGCTCGCCGCCGAGCCGCGCTTCATGCTGCTCGATGAGCCGTTCGCCGGCGTCGACCCGCTGTCGGTGCTCGACATCCAGCGCATCATCCGCGAGCTCACCCATCGCGGCATCGGTGTGCTGATCACTGACCATAATGTCCGCGAGACGCTCGGTGTCTGCAGCCGCGCCTACATCGTCAATCAGGGCACGGTCATCGCCTCGGGAAGTGCCGAAGAAGTCCTTGCCAACAGCCAAGTGCGTGAGGTGTACTTGGGCGACACGTTCCGGCTATGAGGCCTCCCGCGAGACCACTAAATAAGGTCAATTTTTCAAATACTTAGGAACTGCGATCTGCTTCGGGCCGGGACGCCCGACCCATCACAAGCCACCATGCTGAAACCCTCACTGCAGCTGAAGCTTGGTCAGCAACTGACCATGACGCCCCAGCTGCAGCAGGCCATCCGGCTCCTGCAGATGCCGGCGCTCGAGCTCCAGGCACATATCCGCGAGCTGCTCGAGCAGAACGTCATGCTCGAGCCGCTGGAGGATAACGAGGGCACCGGCACCTACGAGGTGGTCGCCATTGCCGAGCCCCCGCCGCCGCCCGAGAGCCGGCGGGAGAGCACCGTCGAGGTGCTGGACGAGCCGTGGGCGCAGCAGAACACCGGTCCGGCGGATGCCCCCTGGAGCGGCGACGACGAGGAACGGCAGCAGGAATACGCCGACTCGGCGGGGGAGTCGCTGCAGGACTATCTGCTCTCGCAGCTGGAGCTGGCGCGGCTCGCGCCGCGGGAGCTGGCAATTGCCAGCGCCATCGTCGACGCCATCAGCGACGACGGCTACCTCACCGAGACGCTGGAGGAGATCGCCCAGACGCTGCGCCCGGAGCTCGAGTGTGCCGCCGGGGAGGTCGCGGCCGTGCTCGAGCGCGTGCAGGCGCTCGACCCTGCCGGGGTCGGCGCGCGCTCGGTGGGCGAATGCATCGAGCTGCAGCTGCGACAGCTCGACCCGGCCACGCCGGGCTTCGACACCGCGCTCAAAATCGCCCGCGAGCATCTCGAGCTGGTCGCGGAGCGCGAGCTGACGCAGCTGCGGCGCGAGCTGCGCCTCAGCGACGAGGAGCTGGCGTGTGCGCTCGCCCTGGTGCGCTCCTGTCATCCGCGCCCCGGCGCGACCGTGAGCGCCGGCGGCGCGCAGTACGTGGTGCCGGACGTGTTCGTGCGCCGCACCGAGCATGGCTGGGGCGTGGAGATCAACCCCGCGACACTGCCGCGCGTGCGCCTCAACCAAAGCTACGCCAGCCTCATCGGCCGCGCCGCCAGCCATGCCAGCATGCGCGCGCAGCTGCAGGAAGCCCGCTGGCTGCTGAAGAGCCTGGAGATCCGCCACGAGACGCTCATGAAGGTGGCGCGCTCGATCGTCGAGCGACAGAGCGCGTTCCTCGAGCACGGCGACGAGCACATGCGGCCCATGATCCTGCGCGACATCGCCGAGGCGGTGGGGATGCACGAGTCGACCATCTCGCGCGTGACCTCCGGCAAGTACATGCACACCCCGCGCGGCGTGTTCGAGCTGCGCTACTTCTTCTCCAGTCAGGTTGAGGGGGCGGACGGCTCCGGCACCTCCTCGACCGCGATCCGCGCCAAGATCCGCAAGCTCGTCAAGGACGAGGATCCGGAGAACCCGCTGAACGACGGCCGCATCGCCCAGCTGCTCTCGAGCGCGGGCATCCCGGTGGCGCGCCGCACCGTCGCCAAGTACCGCGAGGCCATGGGAATCCCCGCGTCCAGCGAGCGGCGCCGCGCCGGCATGGAGCAGCTGTGAGCGTGCGCAACCGATTTGACACCGGCAGCAACCACCAAAAGGAGACGCAATATGCAGCTCAACGTCACCGGGCACCACGTCGAAGTCACCGCCTCGCTGCGCGGCTATGTCGCGAAGAAGCTCGGGCGCATCGGCCGGCATTTTGACCGGGTCATCGACGTGCACTGCGTGCTCACGGTGGAGAAGCTGCGACAGAAGGCCGAGGCGACGCTGCACGTCAGCGGCAGCGCCATTCACGCCGATGCGACCGAAGAGAACATGTACGCCGCCATCGACCTGCTGGCCGACAAGCTCGACCGCCGCATCAAGAAGCACAAGGAAAAACGCGCCTACACCCGCGCGGCGCTGGGGCGGCGCGCACCGCGCAGCTGACCGCAGCTGACCGCAGCTGACCGCAGCTGACCGCAGCTGACCTGAGCTTGCGGCACGCCGCCGGGTGGATGAACATACCGGCGTGCGCATCGTCATCCTCAGCGGCCTGTCCGGGTCAGGTAAGAGCGTGGCCCTGCACATGCTCGAGGACCTGGGCTTTTACTGCATCGACAATATCCCCGCGGCGCTGCTCAAGCCGTTCATCTCCTTCACCGTCAGGAGCCCCGAGGCCACCTATGAGCGCACCGCGATCGGGCTGGACGCGCGCAATACGGCCGCCGAGATCGCCAGCGTCCCGCAGCTGATTGACGAGCTCAAACGCAGCGGTCTGCAGCTCGAGGTGATCTTCCTGATCGCCGGCGACGAGGAGCTGCTGCGGCGCTTCGCCGAAACGCGGCGCCGCCACCCCCTGAGCCGCAGCGACGTCGGGCTGCGCGAGGCCATGGTGCTCGAACGTTCGCTGCTCGAGCCGGTGGTGTCGGCGGCCGACCTGATCATCGATACCTCGCGCATGGGCGTGCACGCGCTGCGCGAGATCATCCACAAGCGGGTCGAGCAGCGCGCCGCGGGGCGGCTGTCGATCACCTTCGAGTCGTTCGGCTTCAAGGACGGCATCCCGGGCGATGCCGATTTCGTGTTCGATGCGCGCGCCCTGCCGAATCCCTACTGGGAGCCGGGACTGCGCAACCTGACCGGGCGCGATGCCGAGGTGGTGCGCTTCCTCGAGACCCACACCGACGTCGCGCAGCTGATCGGCGACATCGCCGGCTTCATGCGCGCGCGGGTGCCCGAATTTCAGGCGAGCAACCGCGGCTATCTCACCGTCGCGGTAGGCTGTACCGGGGGCCAGCACCGCTCGGTCTACATCGTCGATCGCCTGGCCGAGGAGTTCGCCGCCGAGTTCCCCAACGTCACCGCGCGCCACAGCGGCCTGCCCGACATGGGGATGTTCCGCGCCACGCCGCGCGCCGCAGCGGGCGGCGCGTCCTAGACGGGCTGCAGGAAGCCCGTCTCCACCAGCTGCGCGGCGAGCGACAGCCGTACCTCGTCGCTGATCTCGCCCGGAATGTCGCGCACGCGGAAGCGCGGGGTGTTGACCATGAAGAGCAGGCTCTGCTCGACCCCGCGGTGGATGTACACGTGCCCGCCCGGATGGCTGAAGTCGATCTTCTCCGGGTTGGCGATGAGCTGACAGAACGCGAGCGGCGGCTGGATGAGCTCCATGTCGAGCTCGAGCGGCGGGCGCGGTGGCGGCGCCACCGGCAATGGCGCGAGCGTCGCCACGACCCGGGCGGAGCGCCGCTGCAGCGCCGCGCCGAGGAAGCCTGGCGTGCGCAGCGCCGCGCGCAGTCTCTCTGCCGCATCGAGCACCGGCGGTGCGAGCCGCTCGAGCCCCGCCCCGCGCAGCTGGAAAGCGACGCGCGCTCCCGCCGTGGTGCGCAGCGTCCGATCGACGTCCGCGAGCTGATCGAGCGCGGCGATCAGCACGTCGCGCACGGTGAGCGGCGTGAAGCCGATCGACAGGTGCAGCGACTCCGCCTGCGAATCGACGCTGTGTCGCGTCCCGCGCGGCAGATACACGAGGTCGCCCGGATGCACGTCGAAGGTCTCGTGGGCACCGAGCTCGTCCGCACCCGCGGGTATCCCCCGCCAGGGATTCGGCAGCTCGGACGGGCCGCTCGCGACGTACCAGCGCTTCTCGCCGAGCAGCTGCGCCACGATCAGGTCATGGTCGTCGTAGTGCACCGGGGCGCGCATGCCGCCGCGGCTCCAGAACGCCGAGGTCGTCACCGGCTGATGCAGCAGCACCTCCAGCGCCCGGGCGAGCTCATCGAGCGGCGGCCAGAGCGGCCGCAGCTCCGGGAACCGCACCGAGTAGTTGCGCGCATGGAACTCATCGATCCGCCGCCGGAACTCGCCCGCGTCCGTGACGCCGGCGAGCGAGGGCGGGGGCCCAAGCGGATTGGCGGAGTGGAAGGTGAGCTTCGGGGCCAGCTGCACGGCCGAGCCGAGCAGCGCCCGCGGATCGGGCCCGAGGAGCACCGCGCGCC
The DNA here is from genome assembly GCA_963804465.1 of uncultured Gammaproteobacteria bacterium. Classification (GTDB taxonomy): domain Bacteria; phylum Pseudomonadota; class Gammaproteobacteria; order Steroidobacterales; family Steroidobacteraceae; genus 13-2-20CM-66-19. The sequence goes on along the minus strand of CAWDQL010000005.1, from coordinate 282,382 downwards.
CGGCGGCTGGCGCGCCGCCGATGCGGCAGAAGTCGCCGCTCAGGGTCCTGTCGAGGAACTCATCGAGGGTGAGCGGCGCGAGGAACTGCTCGAGCCTGTGCTGGGCGTCGGGAAACAACATGGCCCGATTGTCGAAGCCTCAGGTCGCCTGCGCAACTCCGGGCGCGGTGAGCACCGCCGGCAGCCGCGCCCCACTCATGAATGCAAGCAGCGCACCGCGTGCCTCCATCGCGTCGCGGTAGCCAAGCTCGATGAGCGCGCGCGTGTAGCCGCTCTCGAAGATCAGGTAGCTCGCGAGCTGCGAGCCCGAGGCCTGGCGGCCGCCGATCACCCGCAGCAGGGCGCGCAGACCGCGCGGTATCTCCGCGAGGTGCCGCATGGCGATCTCGCGCGGATCGACGCTCGGGGCGAGCATCAGCGTCTCCACGTGGCGCTCGCCGCGCGCCGCATCCGGCGCGCTCTCCACCAGCGTGTTGATGCGCTCGAGCTGCTCGAGATCGCCATAGATCTGGTCGGTGAACAGCGTGTCGAGCATGTAGCCGAAGATCTCGCCCGGAGACGGCATCGAGGGCTGCAGGCGGTTGAGCGCCACGCCGCCGGCGCGCCGGGCGCGCACGCCGATGACCAGCAGCCGGTCGGCGCCGAGGTGGATCGCCGGGCTGAGCGGATTCAGCTGGCGCATCGCGCCGTCGCCGAAGTACTCATCGTCGATCTTCACCGGCGGGAACAGCAGCGGAATCGCAGCGCTCGCCATCAGGTGATCGAGCGTAAACTGGCAGCGCCGGCCGACGCGCTGCGCGCGCGACCAGTCGTGGATCGACTCGACGCCGTCGAAGAAGGCCACCGAGCAGCCGCTCATGTAGCTGGTGGAGCACAGCGCGAAGGCGCGCAGGTGGCCGCGGGCGATGCTGCGGCGGATGCCGGCGCAGTCGACGTGCCGCCCGAGGAGCTCTCGCAGCGGGCTGTTGTCGAGCATCGAGCGGGGCGGCGCGAGCACCAGTCCGCCGGAGATCAGCGACAGCACCCAGTGCGCCCCGGCCCGCAGCATGTGCGGCGAGTCGACCTGGAACACCTGGCCGGAGCGGAAGTTGGCCCAGACGCGCTCGAGGCCGGCCACCGCCCGCCGCCAGCGATGCGCCTCGGCGGCCAGCACGCTCGCCGCCACCGCGCCCGCGGAGGTGCCGACGATGACCTGGAAGGGGTTGCGCGAGCGCGGCAGCAGCTCTGCGAGCGCGAGCAGCACGCCCACCTGATACGCCGAGCGCGCGCCGCCGCCCGTCAGCACCAGCCCGACGGTCGGCTGCTGTGCCGGCCAGTATCCGGATTCTCCGAAGCCATCCATTGGTGATCCTGTCCGCTCCTATTATGAAACGCGCGACACCGGCTGCCGTGTGACACGGGTCGCGCCCGATGGCGCAGCGGGCGCCCACGGGCTCACCGGAGTGCCAACCGCGTCACTTCGGAACGAGGGTCAGAGTATGGCGTGCAGGCCCAGGGAGGAATGGCAGCGGCTCGCCCCGCACCCAGGCGTCGAACCCCGCCCGGTAGTACGGCGACAGCGGATGACCGCTCGCTCCGCCCGGCAGCTCGAGGTAGCCCTGGTCCTCGTGACCGGGGGACACGGCAAAACGCTCCGAGGCGCCGAAGGCGCCGTCCTGCACGCGCGGCATGTCGTGATCGCCCGGCAGCTCCTCGACCGGCATGTCGAGCCAGCCCGCGAGCCACGGCAGCGTCCGCGACAGTGGATGGCGGATGCGCACGACATTGCGCTTCCCCCAGCTGCAGGCGGCGAGCTGCGGGCAGCTGCGGCTGAGATCCTCGAGGGTGGCATCGACCTGCGCGGTGAGAAACGCCCGCCAGTCCGGGTAGTCGCGCGAGAGCAGGTGCGGGGGCTGGCGGCTGACGAGCTGCCACAGCGACCCTTCGAACTGCGCGGCGGGCCCGGTGTCGTAGTCCGCGGGCACGGCCAGCGTCCGCAGCAGCATCTCCCAGACCGCCGCCTGGGTGCGCTCGTGGAACTGGCGCACCAGGCGATAGCCGACCGAGTCGACATCGGCGCGCGGATTCCACGCGTCCACCAGGCGGCGGAACTCGGCGCGCTGCGGCTTGCCGTTGAGAGTCGCGTCGTCGAGCAGGTGCAGCAGCAGCTGCCGCCAGCGTGTGAGGAACAGGGCGCGGTCGTCGAGCTGCACTTTCAGCATGTCCGCGGGCTTGAGGTTCCCGGCGAGCCCGAACAGATCGCCGCGGATCTGCCGGGCGCGCGCGCCGAGATCGTAGTTGGCCCCGAACGCCGCGTCCGCCCCGCCGATGAGCGCCAGCGCCTGGGGGTCGACCGCGACGCGCGCGTTGGCGGTCCAGATGCGCCCGCGCGGCGGATCGATGAGCCGCGGGTGGTCCGCCTTCGTGGTCCACGGCACCCCGCCGAGCGCACGCCCGGAACTCAAGTCGTCGGGGATGCGCCCGGCGATGCTCCAGCCGATGTGCCCGTCGCGATCCCCGACCACGAAGTTCTGGTGCGGAATGCCGATCTCGGGCGCGAGATCGAGCGCCTCGGCCACGGTGCCGAGATGCTCGAGCCCGATGAGATTGATGTTGGTGGCCTCGGGCAGCTGTGCCAGCCAGCCGGCAAACCAGCACAGCTGTCGCTTCGGCTCCGCCTGCCACAGCACACCCGCGGGACCGGATTTCACCACCAGTTCCTGGTCCGCCCCGCCCTTCACGTGGATGAGCTCGCGCGCGACGGTGAGCGGCTGCGTCCCGGCAGCGGTCGTCAGCTGTGCGTCCCCCACCGCGGTGCACGGCACGCGGGTGACGCTCATCCAGTTGCCGGCGCTGTTGGTAAACCCCCAGGCGATGTGCGTGTTGGATCCGGCGACCAGCAGCGGCGCGCCGGGCAGCGTCACCCCGGTGAGATCGAGGCCGGGCCCGGACAGCTCCCCCGTGACGCGCAGGCGCATGGGGTACCAGACCGCCGGCACGCGCTGCGACAGATGCATGTCGTTGGCGACCAGCGCCGCGCCGGTCGTCGTCAGGCGGCCGATGACCGCCCAGTTGTTGCTTCCGGCCGCCGGACCGGCCGCCTCCGGCAGCGCCGTGGTGAGTCCGGCGGCCTTCGCGGGCGGCGGCGGCGCCTTGGCGTCGCGCACATCGAGCACTTCGGCAGGGGGAATCTCGCTTAAGGCCGCCGGCGGCTCGGCGCCGACCGCTGCGTCCCATTCGGTGCGTGCGGGATAGAAGAAGCCCAGCGCGCATTTCCAGCCGCCGGCGCACTCCGCGCCGCCGAGGCGCGCGTTCACTTCCTGGCGCAGCCGTTCATAGCCGAGATCGCGCGACTGCAGGTCCCACCACATGGCGTATTCGACCAGCACCGTGTCCTCGGCGCGCCACGCGGCGGGCTTGGCGCGCAGCACCCAGTACTCCCACGGCCGTGAGGTGAGCGCGTCGAGCCCGTCGTTGACCCCGCGCGCGTAGGCCTCGAGCAGCGCGCGCTGCGGCTCCGTGGCCTGCGCGAGCACGGCGCGGGCGACGCTGCGCAGCCTGAAGAGGCGGGTGTCGCGATCCTGATCGAGCGCCGCAGGGCCGAACAGCTCCGCAAGCTCGCCGGCGGCCAGCCGCCGCGACAGGTCCATCTGGAAGAAGCGGTCCTGCGCGTGCGCGAAGCCGGTGCCGTAAGCGAGATCGACACGGTTGGCGGCTTCGATGGTCGGCACGCCGCGCGCATCGCGGGCGATGCGCACCGGGGCGCTGAGCCCGGCAGCGCGGTGCTCGCCGTCCAGCCGCGGCAGTGATGCCAGCAGCATGCCGTCCAGCACCACGGGCACGGCGAGCACGGCGAGCAGCAGCAGCCCGCACGCCGTGCCGAGCCGGACCAGCAGGCGCCTCAGTCGAGCACCACTTTCAGGATCTGCATGGAGTTGGTGCCGCCCTGCACGCCCGACGCCTCGCCCTTGGTGAGAATCACCAGATCGTGCCTCTCCACGAGCTCGAGCTCCAGCAGCCGGGTGAACAGCGCCCGGTACAGCTCCTCCACGGAGGCGGAGCTGGTGACGTCGAAGATCACCGGGTACACGCCACGGTAGAGCGTCACGCGGCGGCGCGTCGCCTCGTGGCGCGTGAACGCATACACCGGGATGTCGGAGCGGATGCGCGACATCCACAGCGGCGTCTCCCCGGACTCGGTGAGCGCCACGATCGCCCGCACCTTCATGTGATTGGCCGTGTACATGACGGCCATCGCGATCGCTTCCTCGGTACCGGTGAACACGCCCTCGACGCTACGCTGGCGCAAGCGCGGGTGGGTGAGCTGGTACTTCTCCGCTCCCTCGATCACCTGCGCCATCGCCTCCACCGCCTTGAGCGGGTAGCGGCCGGTGGCGCTCTCCGCCGACAGCATGACCGCATCGGTGCCGTCCATGACGGCATTCGCCACGTCGCTCACCTCGGCGCGGGTCGGCACCGGGTTCTGGATCATCGACTCCATCATCTGCGTGGCGGTGATCACCACGCGGTTGCGGGTGCGGGTCTCGTGGATGATGGTCTTCTGCAGCCCGGTGAGCTCGGCGTAGCCCATCTCGACCCCGAGGTCGCCGCGCGCCACCATCACCACGTCGGAGGCCTCGATGATGCCGGTGAGATTGTCGACCGCCTCGTGCCGCTCGACCTTGGCGACGATGCGCGCCTCGCCGCCGGCGGCGCGCACCAGCGTGCGCGCCTGCTCGATATCGGCGGCGTCGCGCGCGAACGACACCGCCAGGTAGTCGACGCCCTCCTCGGCGGCGAAGCGGATGTCCTCGCGATCGCGCGCCGAGATCGCCGGCGCGGAGATCCCCCCGCCCTGGCGATTGAGGCCCTTACGGTCCGACAGCACGCCCCCGACCCGCACCTTGGTCTCGATGGCGGTCGCGCCGACGCGCTGCACGTCGAGCACGATCTGGCCGTCGGCGAGCAGCAGCGTGTCGCCGGCGGCGACATCGCGCGGCAGCTCCTTGTAGGCGACGCCGACCTGCGCATTCGTGCCGGCCGCCGCATCGAGCGCGGTGTCGAGCGTGAACGCCTGGCCCTCGGCGAGCTGCACCTGGCCTTCGCGGAAGCAGTCGATGCGGATCTTCGGTCCGCCGAGATCCATCAGCACGCCCACGCAACGGTCGGCGCGATGCCCCGCCTCGCGCGCCTTACCGAGGCGCCGCCGGCGGTCCTCGACCGTGCCGTGCGAGGCATTGAGGCGCACGACATCCAGCCCGGCGCGCATCATTTCCGTGAGCACTTCGAGATCATCGGTCGCCGGTCCGAGCGTGGCGACAATCTTGGTCCGCCTCAGCATCGCTCCACCCTCAGCCCCTCACCCCGTTGCTCGAGCACGGCGACCGCCGGGAGCGTCTTGCCTTCCACGAACTCGAGAAACGCGCCACCGCCGGTCGAGATGTAGGAGATGCCGTCCTCGACCCCGTACTTCTCGATAGCGGCCAGCGTGTCGCCGCCGCCGGCGAGTGAGAACGCCTTGCTGCGCGCGATCGCCTGCGCGATGGCGCGCGTGCCCTCGCCAAACTGCTCGAACTCGAACACCCCGACGGGTCCGTTCCAGATGATGGTGCCGGCCGCCTTGAGCAGCGCGCTGAAGCGGTCGGCGCTGTCGGGGCCGATGTCGAGGATCATCTCATCGGCGCGCACCTCACTCACGGCACGCACGTCGGCGTGCGCGGTGGCCGCGAACTCCTTGCCCACCACCACATCGCTCGGCAGCGGGATGGCCGCGTCGCGCGCGCGCGCCCGCTCCATCAGGCGGCGCGCCACGTCGAGCATCTCGGCCTCGTGCAGCGACTTGCCGACCGCGACTCCGGTGGCGGCGAGAAAGGTATTGGCGATACCGCCGCCGACGATCAGCTGGTCGACCTTCTCGAGCAGTGCCTCCAGCACCATGAGCTTGGTCGATACCTTCGAGCCGCCAACCACCGCCACCAGCGGGCGCGCCGGCTGCTTGAGCGCGCGCTCCAGCGCCTCGAGCTCCCCGATCAGCAGCGGCCCCGCGCACGCCACCGGCGCGAACCGCGCCACGCCGTGGGTGCTGGCCTCGGCGCGGTGGGCGGTGCCGAAGGCGTCCATGACGAACACGTCGCATAGCGCCGCCATGCGGCGCGCCAGCGCCTCGTCGTCCTGCTTCTCGCCCGTGATGAAGCGCACGTTCTCGCACAGCACCGCGCTCCCGGCCGGGCAGTCGACGCCCTCGAGCCAGCCCTTGCGCAGCGGCACCGGCTTGCCGAGCAGCTCCGACAGCCGCGCCGCCACCGGGGCGAGGGTCAGGGCGGGATCCTCGGCGCCCTCCTTGGGACGCCCGAGGTGCGACAGCACGAACACCCTGGCGTGCTGGTCCATCGCATAGCGGATGGTCGCGAGCGCCGCACGGATGCGCGCATCGCTGGTCACCGCGCCATTGTGCACCGGCACGTTCAGGTCTTCGCGGATCAGCACCCGCTTGTTGCGCAGGTCCGCATCGGTGATACGCAGCAGATTCATGCAGCCTTCGACCACGCCAGCGTGGTGTCGAGCATGCGGTTGGAGAAGCCCCACTCGTTGTCGTACCACGCGCACACCTTGACCAGCGTGCCGCCGATCACCTTGGTGAGGGTGGCATCGAACACCGAGGAATGCGGGTCGTGGTTGAAGTCCATCGATACCAGCGGCTCTTCGTTGTAGGCGAGGATCCCCTTCAGGGGACCCGCGGCGGCTTCTTTGAGCGCCTGGTTGACCTCCTCGGCGGAGGTGGCGCGTTTGGCGCTGAAGGTGAGGTCGACGAGCGACACGTTAATGGTCGGGACACGCACCGCGAAGCCGTCGAGCCTGCCCTTGAGCTCTGGCAGCACCAGTCCCACCGCTGCGGCGGCGCCGGTCTTGGTCGGGATCTGCGACATGGTGGCCGAGCGGGCGCGGCGCAGGTCGGAGTGATAGACGTCGGTGAGCACCTGATCATTCGTATAGGCATGGATCGTGGTCATGATCCCGGCGCTCATGCCGATCTTCGAGTGCAGCACCTGGGCGACCGGCGCCAGGCAGTTGGTGGTGCACGAGGCGTTGGAGATTACCGTGAAGCTGCTCTTGAGCGTCTGGTGATTGACGCCGTAGACGATGGTGGCGTCGACGTCCTCGCCCCCCGGCGCGGAGATCACCACTTTCTTCGCCCCGCCCTGCAGATGCGCGCCGGCCCTGGCCTTGCTGGTGAACAGTCCCGTGCACTCGAGCACGTAGTCGACGCCGAGATCGCCCCAGGGGAGCTTGGCCGGATCGCGCTCGGCGAGCACCCGCACGCGGTCGCCGTTGACGACCATGGCATCGCCATCGACGCGCACCTCGCCCGGGAACCTGCCGTGCACCGTGTCGTAGCGCGTCAGGTGCGCATTGGTCTTCGGATCGCCGAGATCGTTGAGCGCCACGATTTTGAGATCGCCGGTGCGTTTGGCTTCGTACAGCGCCCGGAGAATGTTGCGTCCGATGCGGCCATAGCCGTTGATGCCCACCCTGATTGCCATGCCCTCAAACCTCCAGCAGCGCACGGATGTGTTGCGCAATATTATCCGCCGTGAAACCAAAATGAGCGAAGACATCGGCACCCTTGCCCGAGGCGCCGAAGCGGTCGATGCCGAGCACCTGACCCGCCGTGCCGACGTAGCGCCACCAGCTCTGGGTGGCGGCGGCCTCCACCGCCAGGCGCCGCGTGACCGCACGCGGCAGCACCGCCTCGCGGTAGGCGTCGTCCTGGGCGTCGAAGCTGGCGGTGGACGGCATCGATACGAGGCGCACGCGCCGGCCGGCCGCATTCAGCGAGCTCACCGCCTGCGCCGCGATGCCGATCTCGGAGCCGGTGGCGATGACGAGGGCTTCCGGCGTACCGCGGCAGTCGATGAGCGCGTAGCCGCCGCGCGCGATCTCGCTGAGCTGCTGCGCCGTGCGCGGCTGCTGCGGCAGCGGCTGCCGCGTGAGCACCAGCGCCGTCGGGCCGTGGTGCTCGAGCGCGTGTGTCCAGGCCACCGCGGTCTCGGCGGCATCGCACGGCCGCCAGATGTCGAGATGTGGCATGGCGCGCAGGCTCGCCAGCTGCTCGATCGGCTGATGCGTCGGGCCGTCCTCGCCGAGGCCGATGGAGTCGTGCGAGTACACCAGCACTACGCGCTGCTGCATCAGGCACGCGAGGCGCACGGCGTTGCGGGCGTAGTCGGAGAACACCAGGAAGGTGCCGCCGTAGGGAATCAGGCCGCCGTGCAGCGCCATGCCGCTCATCATCCCGGTCATGCCGAACTCGCGCACCCCGTAGTGCAGGTAGTCGCCCGCCTCGTCCTGTGGCGTCACCGTGCGCGCACCCTTGAAGAAGGTGCTGTTCGACTGGGTGAGATCGGCCGAGCCGCCGATGACTTCCGGCAGTGCCGGGGCGAGCACGTTGAGCGCCGCCTGCGAGGAGGCGCGCGTTGCCTGCGGCGCGCTCTGCTTCGCGAGCGTCTCGATGAGCTGCGCGCGTAACGCCGGCCAGCCGGCGGGCAGCTCACCGTGCATGCGGCGCTCGAACTCCGCCGCGTCCTGCGGATAGCGGGCGGCGTAGCGCTTGAACAGCTCGCGCCAGGCGCCCTCGAGCGCCGCGCCCTGTGCGCGATGGTCCCAGCCAGCGCGGATCTCCTCCGGCACCACGAACGGCGGGTACGGCCAGCCGAGCGTGACACGCGCCGCGGCCACCTCTTCCGGCCCGAGCGCTTCACCGTGCGCCTCCTTGGTGCCCTGCTTGTGGGGCGCGCCGTAGCCGATGATGGTCTTGCAGCAGATGAGGGACGGCCGCGCGCTCTGCGCGCGCGCCGCCTTGATGGCGGCCGTGACCGCGGAAGAATCGAGTCCGTCGACACCCGGCACGACGTGCCAGCCGTAGGCGGCGAAGCGCGCCGGCGTGTCGTCCGTGAACCACCCGGCAACCTTGCCGTCTATGGAAATACCGTTGTCGTCGTAGAAGACGATCAGCTTGCCAAGGCCCAGCGTGCCGGCGAACGAGCAGGCCTCGTGGGAGATGCCCTCCATCAGGCAGCCGTCGCCGCAGAAGGCATAGGTGTAGTGATCGACCAGCGCAAAGTCCGGCTGATTGAAGCGCAGCGCCAGCAGCTTCTCCGCGAACGCCATGCCGACCGCGTTGGCGAGCCCCTGCCCGAGCGGCCCGGTGGTGGTCTCGATGCCTGCGGCCAAGTCGAGCTCCGGGTGCCCGGGCGTCTTGCTGCCGAGCTGGCGGAAGCCCTCGATGTCCTGCATGGTGAGCGGATAGCCCGTGAGATGCAGCACCGAGTACAGCAGCATCGAGCCGTGGCCGTTCGACAGCACGAAGCGGTCGCGGTCCGGCCAGGCGGGGTTGAGGGGGTTGTAGCGCAGGAAGTCGCACCACAGCACCTGGGCGATGTCGGCCATGCCCATCGGCATGCCCGGGTGACCGGAATTCGCGCGCTGCACGGCGTCCATGGCAAGCGCGCGGATGGCGTTGGCGAGTTCGCGACGAGTGGTCATGGGGTGCCTTGGGGCGGGGGGGCGCGCATTTTCCATCAGACGCGGCAGATCCTCAAATCGCCGCGCCGGCCCCCGAACCGGACACGTCGCAGCGTCGCGACCGGCCGACACGACTTAAGTTCGCCCGCAGTGCGCACACGCCACGGGCATGCTTCACATTTTTCGCGTCGCAGAACGCGCACCCGGTCAAGCCCGGCCCGCCGCGCGCGCGACGCGGCCGCCGTGCAAGCGACCTGGTTCACTGCGGCTTCAGGGTCGGTTTGCTAGGCTGCTTTTCATCATGAGCGTGGTGCGCCTCACACACTTCACCGACCCGCATCTGTACGGTGACGCAAGCGAGACGCTGCGCGGCGTGGCCACTCTGCCGGCGCTGACGGCGGCGCTCGCCCGGGCGCAGCTGCGCGACTGGCCGCCGGATGCGCTGCTCGTGACCGGCGACATCGTGCAGGACGATCCGGCCGGCTACCCGCACTTCCGCCGCCTGTTCGGCGCGCTCGGCCTCCCGGTGCTGTGCATTCCCGGCAATCACGACGATCCGCTGGCCTTACGCCGCGAGCTCGACGGCGCCCCGTTCATCGTCGGCGGCCACGTGGACCTGGGCCGCTGGCGCATCGTGCTGCTCGACAGCTGCGTCGCGGGCTCGGCCGGCGGCCGGCTGAGCGAGGCGGCTCTGGCCGGGCTCGATGCGGCGCTCGCGGGCGCCGACAAGCGCCACTGCATGGTGTGCCTGCACCATCATCCGGTGCCGATGGCGAGCCGCTGGCTCGACCGCGTCGGCCTGGAGAACGCGCCGCAATTCCTGGCCGCCATCGACCGGCATGCCAACGTGCGCGCCATCGTGTGGGGCCACGTGCATCAGAATTACGACGGGCTGCGCAAGGGCGTGCGGCTGCTCGCCACCCCCTCGACCTGCGCCCAGTTCCTGCCCAATGCGGACGACTTTGCGGTCGACCCCCGGCCACCGGCGTATCGTACGTTCGAGCTGCGCCCCGACGGCTCGCTGCTCACGGAGGTGGTGTGGCTCGACCAGCATCGCGGTGCCTCCTCGCACTCGGTCTCATCGGCTGCCTGAACGCCGAGGCCGCGAGCCCCGTGTGGGCGATCCGCGGCGCTCATAACACCGTCTACCTTGCCGGCTCCATTCACCTGCTGCGCGCCGCGGAGGCAACGCTGCCGCCCGCCTTCGCGCGCGCCTACTCGGGCTCGACGCGACTGGTGATGGAAGTCGATCTCGCCCGGCTCGATGCGGGCGAGATGGCGCGCTCGATGATCGAGCACGCGCGGCTCCCCGCAGGCACGACCCTCGAGCAGCGTCTCGGTGCGGCCCGCTACCAGCGCGTCAGCGCGGCGGCCGCCGCCCTCGGCCTGCCGCAGGGAACGCTCGACCGCGATGCTCCCTGGATGGTGGGGCTGCTGCTCACGGAGCTCGAGTACGTGCACCTCGGCTTCGACCCTGAACAGGGGGTCGAGCAGCAGCTGGTGCGGCGCGCGCTCGCGGACCACAAGCCCACCGGCGGCCTGGAGAGCTTCAGCGACGAGCTGGGCGTGTTCGAGGCGCTGACGCACGATGAGCAGCTGCGCTTTCTCGATATGGTGCTCACCGATCTCGACGCTACCGAGAGCGACACGCAGGAAGTGCTCGATGCCTGGCGGCAGGGCGATGCGCGGCGGCTGGGCGCGCTGCTGGCGCGCGAGTACCGCACGTTTCCGACGCTCTACCAGGCACTGGTCACCGCACGCAACCGGCGCTGGCTGCCGCAGATCGAGGAGCTGCTGCGGCAGGAGGAGGACTGCCTGGTGGTGGTCGGCGCGCTGCACCTGGTGGGTAGCGGCGGGCTGCTCGAGCTGCTGCGCCGGGACGGCGTCGCGGCGCAGCAGCTGAACTGATCCATTGACCGAAAATCGCCTGCGGCGATTTCAGGGCCGGGCCGCCCGCGCTGCGTAGAAGCGCCACAGCGGTACGGCGAGCAGCACCGTCCATCCCAGCACCAGCCAGCCGACGAAGCCGTCAAAGCGGCTGAGGAGGAACGCCAGCGCGGCGCTGCGACAGGGGCGCGTCAGCTCGTGCGCGACCAGCATCACCCAGACCCAGCCGGCATGCAGTCCCATGCAGGCGGCGATGTTACCGGTGCGGGCGCGCACCCCACCGAGCACGACGCCGACCGCGAACAGAGCCAGGAACGCATCCGCCACCGCGAGCGGGTGCGCCAGCGCGTGCGCGCTGCCCGCGAGCAGTGCGACTCCGCTCGCCGGCGTCACCTCACTCGCCGCGATGTGATAGCTGGCGAGGAAGTGGCTGGTCGCGTACACCGCCGCGGTGAGCAGCACCGCGAGGCGGGTACCCGACTCGCGCTCGATCGCGGTGTGCATCGCCCCGCGGAGGAAGGTCTCCTCGATCAGCGCCACCACGAGCGCGCTGCCGGCGCGGGTGACGAGCAGGCGCGCGAGACCCGCGCCCGTGTAGCTCTCGGCCGACGGCGCGAGCAGCCCGAGCACCCACATGGCAGCCACCACCGCGAGCATCGTGGCGACCCCGAGCACCGCCCCGAGGCCGAGCTCGCGGAGAAACACCGGGCGCGCCAGGCCGTAGCCGAGGCTCGCCCGGTCGGCGAGCTTGAGGTGCCGCGCCACCAGCAGGAAGCCGACCAGCAGCGCCAGCATGCCGATGCGGTCGCCGATACGGTGGAACGGGAAATCGAAATGCGGGTGCAGCAGCAGCCACGCGGGGTAGGTGAGCCAGGCGATCGCCGCGAGCGCCGCGGCGATCAGGAGCAGGAACCACAGGAACGCGCGCATGGCTCAGGTCCCGAGGAGCTGGCGCCACTCGAGGGCGACCACGGACAGGCGGAAGCGCGGATCGGGACCGACCCGGGGGCGCTCGCCCGCGCGCCAGCGCATGAGGCGCTCGATGTAGGGATCGAACAGACCCAGGGCGTCGGCGAGCCGCGCCGGGACGGCGCGCCAGCGCGGCTCAAGGCGGTGCAGCGGCGCCTCGTAGGCGCGCTGCGCGAGGCTGACCGGCAGCAGCTGCGCAGCATCGCCGAGCACCTCGCGCGCCGCCCCGCAGTCCTGGGTCAGCACCGGAGTCCCCACCGCATGCGACTCGGCGAACACCAGGCCGAAGGTCTCCGGGATGACGAAGTTGGGGCTGAAGGTGCAGAGCGCGGCGCGAGCCTCGGCCAGAATGCGCGCGTGCGGGAGCGAGCCGAGCCATTCGACACCGGGCACGGCGGCGGCGGTCACGCTCTTGTATCCCGGGTTGCCGACGCACAGCCGCAGCTCCGGCATGCGGCGGCGCAGGGCGCGGAACGCATCGAGCGCGAACTTGAGCCCCTTGTTGGGGGATGAGAAGAACACCAGCTTCCCCGGGTCGACCGGCGTGCCGTCCGGGACGAGTGTGTCGTCCACCGGATTGTAGATACGCCGCACCGCGAGTCGCTCGCATCCGGCGAGCCGCGCCACGGTCGCCGCGACATGGGCGCGCTGGTAATCGGACACGCACACAATGTCGGGCTGCAAGCGGCGCAGCTCCGCTGCGGCGCTCTCGAACCAGCGCCCGCGCGAGGAGCCCGGCTCGATGCGATCGTGTACCCACAGCGTGAGACGCGCCCCGGGGAACAGGCGCGCCGCAGCCTTGAGCGCTCGCGGGTCGCGCAGTACGACCACGTGGCGTACGTGGGCCACGGCGCTCGCAGCGCGGTAGCGGCCGTCGGTCTGCGTGCGGTTGTGCTGCGCCACCCAGGCATCGAGCGCCTCCGCAACACGCACGGTGCTCGCCTCGGTGCCCGCGAGCCCGGCCTCGCGCAGGCTCGCCTCGCTGTACGGGCGTGGGCACAGGGGATCGAAGAACAGCAGCGGGATCATACGGGCGCGGTACTCTACCATTCGTGCCGATGCCGCAAGCGAACGCCCGCCTGTTGTTCATCCCCGTGTCCGGACCGCGGGGCATGGGCGAATACGCACGCTGCCTGTGCGTCGCCACCGCGCTCGCGCAGCGCGTGCCCGCGCTCGAGATGCGCTTCGTGCTGAGTCGCGAGGCGCCGTACGCCGCCGACACGCCGTTCGCCACCACGCTGCTGCCGGCCTCCGCCACCTTCCATTCCCGCGAGGTGTGCGCCCTGATCCGCGACTACCAGCCGCGCGTGGTGATGTTCGACAATGCCGGTCGCACCGGGCAGCTGCGCGCTGCGCGCTCCTGCGGCGCGCGCATCGTCTACGTCAGCTCACGGCGCCGCCAGCGGGCGCGGGCGTTTCGCCTCAAGTGGATGCGCCTGATCGACGAGCACTGGATCGCCTATCCGCGCTTCATTGCCGGCGCGCCCACCCGGCTCGAGCGCCTGAAGCTTCGCCTGCTCGAGCGCCCGCGGCTGCGCTACATCGATACGCTGCTGCCGCCGTCCGATCCGGCGCAGGCCGCCGTGGGCCGCGCGCGCTTCGCCCTCGAGGCCCGCGAGTACGTGCTGTGCGTGCCCGGCGGGGGCAGCGCGCATCCGGGCGCCGAGAACGCCCCGGCGATCGTCGCCGCAGCCGCGCGCGCCCTCGCGCGTCGCGGCTACCCGACGTTGCTGGTGGGTACGGGGGCCGGCGGCGACGCCGGGGAGCCGGCGCTGCTCCGGGTCGCGCCGCGCCTGCCGCTGCCGGAGCTGTGCGAGCTGATCCGCACGGCGCGCCTGGTGGTCGCCAACGGCGGCGACACGCTGCTGCAGGTGCTGGCCTGCACCCGCCCCTGCGTCGCGGTGCCGATCGCACGCGATCAGGCCGCGCGCATCGACCGCTGCGTGCGTGCCGGGCTCGCGGTGCGCGCCGAGCTCCAAGCGCATGCCATCGAGAGCGCGGCGGTGCGGCTCCTCGAGGAACCTTCAGCGGGCGCACACCTCAGCCCGCTCGCGGGCGCGCAGCAGGTGCGCAACGGCATGGAGGACGCACTCGGCGCGCTGCAAGGGATGCTTTGATCAGGCCGCGGTGCGTGCCAGCTCGGCGAGCAGCTTGCCGTGCAGGCCGCCGAAGCCGCCGTTGCTCATGATGAGCACCTGATCGCCCGGGCGCAGCGCGCGCGCGAGCTCGCGCGCGAGCCCATCGACGTCGCTCGCGCCGTGGCCGCGCGCACCGAAAGCGGCAAGCACCGCGCTCGTGTCCCAGCCGAGATCCGCGGGTGTGTACAGCCACACCTCATCGGCAGCCGCGAGGCTCGGGGCGAGCGTATCGCGGTGCACTCCCATGCGCATGGTATGCGAGCGCGGCTCGAGCACCGCGATGATGCGCGCGCCGCGCCCCACACGTTGGCGCAGGGCGTCGAGCGTGGTGGCGATGGCGGTCGGGTGATGCGCGAAGTCGTCGTACACGCGGATGCCGCGCAGCTCGCCGCGCAGCTGCATGCGCCGGGCGATGCCGCGAAATTCCCTGAGCGCCTCGATGGCACGCGCCACCGGCACGCCCGCGTGCCGCGCGGCGGCGATGGCGGCGAGCGCGTTGTCGACGTTGTGCGCGCCGATCAGCTGCCACTCGACCATGCCCTGCGGGCGTCCCGCCTCGAGCACCTCGAAGCGGGAGAAATCCGCATGTCCCGGTACGGCCTGCGCACTCCATAGCGCTGCGCCCTGCCCGGCGCGCGCGAAGCCCTCGAGCGGCGTCCAGCAGCCCATGGCGAGCGTGTCCTTCAGCCGCTCGTCGGCCGCGTTCCACACGATGCGCCCGCCGCCCGGCACGATGCGCACCAGGTGGTGAAACTGCCGCGCAATTGCGCCGACGTCGGCGTAGATGTCGGCGTGGTCGTATTCGAGGTTGTTGAGCACCGCGGTACGCGGCCGGTAGTGGACGAACTTGGCGCGCTTGTCGAAGAACGCGGTGTCGTACTCGTCCGCCTCGATGACGAAGAACGGCGCGCTGCCGAGGCGCGCGCTCACCGCGAAGTTCTCCGGCACACCGCCGATGAGGAATCCGGGTGCCAGGCCGGCGTGCTCGAGGATCCACGCGAGGAGCGAGGCGGTCGTGGTCTTGCCGTGGGTACCCGCCACCGCCAGCACCCAGCGGCCTTGCAGCACCTCGCGTGCCAGCCACTCCGGTCCCGACACATACGGGCGGCCGCTGTCGAGCAGCGCCTCGACGACCGGCATACCGCGCGTCATCACGTTGCCGACGATCACGACGTCCGGCTCGAGCGCCAGCTGCGCGGCGCCGAAGCCGGCGGTCACCTCGATGCCGAGCGCCTCGAGCTGGGTGCTCATCGGCGGATACATGTCGCGGTCGGAGCCGGTGACGCGCCAGCCCGCCGCGCGGGCGATGGCCGCCACGCCGCCCATGAAAGTACCACCGATGCCGAGGATGTGGAGGTGCACGAACGTCAGCCGACGGGAGGAAACAGCGCGAACACCACCAGCTGCCCGGAGACGATCTGCAGGATCACCAGCGCCACGCTCGTCGCGCTCGACCACTCGAGTGCCGCCTTCACCACGTGGCTGTTGGCGGCGATCAGCCAGATCAGGACCGCGAGGCTCCCCACATAGACCGGGAGCTGCCAGGTCGCGTCCTGCCCGAAGCGCTTCACCAGCCACTCGAACACGATCAGCAGTGGCGTCAACAGCAGCTGCAGCCCGAACACGCCGGTGGCGGTCTGCAGGAAGCGCTCGCGGCGGCCGGCGAGCTGCAACAGCGCCGCGTACCAGCCGAGCGTGAACACCACATCGACAGCGAGCGTCGCCGGCCAGCCGCTAGTCGGCGGCAGCAGCCCGCTCACCAGTATGGTCACCACCACGTAGCCGAGCACCGTGAGCGCGAGCAGCAGGAGCGAGGCCGGCAGGTCCTGCGGCCCGCTGCGCAGCACCGCGATCTGCACGAACAGACGAATGACCTCCCGCATGACTTTCGATACCGGCGCCGCCTGCGCATAATGGGGCGGCCCGATTGTACAGATCATCACCGCTTTCGTTTGCAGCACATCGTCACCACCGCGACCGCTCTCGAGGAGTTGTGCGTGCGCCTCAGCGGCGAGGCGCGCATCGGGCTGGACACCGAGTTCCTGCGCGAGCGCACCTACCATGCGCGCCTGTGCCTGGTGCAGCTGTCGGCCGCCGCCGACGCGCAGTGCATCGACCCGCTCGCCGTAGCCGCGCTGGCACCGCTCGCAACGCTGCTCGCCGCCCCGGGCACCGTCAAGGTGATGCACGCCTCGCGCCAGGACCTCGAGGTGCTGTATCCGGTCGCGGGAGTCACGCGGCCAGTGTTCGACACGCAGATCGCCGCCGCGCTCGCCGGCTTCCCCGCCCAGGTCGGCTACGCCGAGCTGGTGCGCCGCCTGCTGCAGCATGACCTCGCCAAGTCCCATACGCGCACCGACTGGTCGCGGCGACCGCTGTCGGACGCGCAGCTCGCCTACGCGCTCGATGACGTGCGCTATCTCCTGCCGCTCGCGCGCGAGCTCGAGCAGCGGCTCGCGCAGCTCGGTCGTCTCGAGTGGCTCGCCGAGGAGCTCGCCGGCCTCAAGGACGCGCGCGGCCTCGCTCCCGACCCGCAAGACGCGTGGCAGCGGCTCAAGGGCTTGCGCGGACTCGATCCGGCACGCACGCGCCTGGTGCGCGCGCTCGCGGAGTGGCGCGAGCGCTGCGCACTCGAGCACGACCGCCCGCGCGGCTGGATCCTCGATGACGCCGCGCTGCGCGAGATCGTGCTGCGCGTGCCGCGCAACCTCGCCGAGCTCGCCGCGATCGCTGAGCTGCCGCCCGGGGTGGTGAAGCATCGCGGCACGCAACTGCTCGAGTGCGTGGCGCAGGCTGCGGTTCCCGACCCGGCGCCGCCCGCGCCCGTCAGGCCCCGACCCGACCCGCAGCGCAGTGCCCTGGTCAGGAAGCTCGCCGACCTGAGTCAGGCGGTGGCGGCGGAGCTCGAGGTGGCGCCAGAAGTACTGGCGCCGCGGCGTGAGCTCGAGCAGCTCGCCGACGGTCACCGTGACGGCGCGGTGCTGCGCGGCTGGCGCCGCGGAGTGCTCGGCGAGCGGCTGCTCGCGGCGCTGTAGCCGGGAAAAAAGCCGCGCTTTTTGCCGTCGGTCAACGGAGTAATGTCCGCCGAAATCGCCGCAGGCGATTTTGCCCAATCAATCTGTGCAGTCGCCTCAGCGGCGCGCGCGCCGTGCGCCGCGGCGGCGTCCGCGTCCGCCGGAGGGCTTGCCACGAGGTGCCGCGCGTTGCGCCGGCCGGCGCCCGGCACGTACCGCGCGCTTAGCTGGGCGCGCTGCCGGCGCGCGCGGCTTCTTGCGCGCACTGCGGCTCTTGGCTGGCGCACGACGCCGCGGCGCCCGGGCGCTGCTGCGCGCGCTGGCGCGTCGGGGGCGAGACGTGCGCGGCGCGGGCGCAACCGCCGCCAACAGCGCCTGCGTCAGCTCCTCCGTCACCGCATCGACGCTGCCGTGGGCGTCGATCACCCGCAGCAGTCCGCGCGCACGGTAGAAGTCGATCAGCGGACGGGTCTGCTCCGCGTACACGCGCAACCGCTCGGCGACGGTGGCCTCGTTGTCGTCGGGACGCTGCGTGAGGCGGTGCGGGGCGCCGGTCTTCGGACAGATGGCTGCCGCGCCGGTCGGCGGCGGCGCGGTGAGCAGATTGAAGACACGCCCGCAGTCAACGCAGCTGCGGCGCCCGGAAATGCGGCGCACCAGCTCGTCCGGCTCGACCTCGAGCTGCACCACCGCATCGAGCGGCTGCTTAAGCTCCGCCAGCAGCGCATCCAGCGCGCGCGCCTGCACGAGATTGCGCGGAAAGCCGTCGAGGATGAATCCGCCGCGCGCATCGGGCTCGGCGAGGCGCTCGCGGATCAGGCCGAGCACCAGTGAGTCGTCGACCAGCTTGCCGGCGTCCATGGCCGCCTTGGCCGCCAGCCCGAGCTCGCTCCCGCGCGCCACCGCGGCGCGCAACAGATCCCCGGTCGAGACCTGCGGAATGCCGTGTTGCTCCGCCAGGCGTTGCGCCTGTGTGCCCTTGCCCGATCCGGGAGCCCCCAACAGGATGATGCGCATGTTATTTACAGTAAGAGCGCCGCGCTCGCAGCACAAAGGCCGGCCACACTACCGAGCGCTCACCGGCAGGTCAAACGCAGCGCCCGGCGGCGCGCCGCGTGCGCTATTCTTGGCGCGCCGGATCCTCCGGCGGGCACCAACAGCATGAAAAAGATCCCCCGCAGCAACGCTTTCTATGCGCAGTCCGGCGGCGTGTCCGCCGTCATCAACGCCTCGGCGTGCGGCGTCATCGAGACCGCCATGCGCTCCAAGCACATCGATAAGCTGTACGCCGGGCGCGACGGCATCGTCGGCGCGCTCACCGAGGATCTGATCGACGTCGGCCGCGAGAGCGCGGCGACCATCCGTGCCCTCAAGCATACGCCGGCCGGCGCCTTCGGCTCGGCACGCTTCAAGTTGAAGGGCATCGAGCAGAACCGCGCCGAGTACCAGCGCCTGATCGAGGTGTTCCGCGCCCACAATATCCGCTACTTCTTCTACAACGGCGGCAACGACTCGATGGACACCGCGCTCAAGGTGTCGCAGCTCGGCGCCGCGCTCGGCTATGCCATCACCTGCGTGGGTGTGCCGAAGACCGTCGACAACGATCTGCCGCACACCGACTGCTGTCCCGGCTTCGGCTCGGTCGCCAAATACGTGGCCGTCTCGACCCGCGAGGCGGCGCTCGATGTCGCCTCGATGGCGCGCACCTCGACCAAGGTGTTCGTGTTCGAGGTGATGGGGCGTCACGCCGGCTGGATCGCGGCGGCGGCTGGACTCGCCGGCCACGGCCTCGACGAGCCGCCGCACGTCATCCTGTTTCCGGAAGTGCCGTTCGACGGCCGCGCCTTCCTCGATCGCGTCAAGCAGTGCGTGACCGACTACGGCTATTGCGTGATCGTGGTCTCCGAGGGCGCCGCGTACGCCGACGGCAAGTTCCTCGCCGACGCCGGCACGCGCGACGCCTTCGGACACACACAGCTCGGCGGCGTGGGGCCGGTGGTCGCCAACATGGTGCGCGAAGCGCACGGCTACAAATACCACTGGGCGGTGGCGGACTACCTGCAGCGCTCGGCGCGCCACATCGCCTCGAAGGTCGACGTGGAGCAGGCCTATGCGGTCGGCAAGGCCGCCGTCGAGCTCGCCGTCAAGGGCGTGAACGCGGTGATGCCGACCATCGTGCGCAAGTCCTCGCGCCCCTACCGCTGGGCGATCGGCCACGTGGCGCTCGCTGAGGTCGCCAACAAAGAGAAGAAGCTTCCCCCCGAGTATCTGCGCGCCGACGGCTTCGGTATCACGGATGCCTGCCGCCGCTACCTCGAGCCGCTGATCGCGGGTGAGGCCTATCCGCCCTACCGCGGCGGCCTGCCGGACTATGTGCGGATCCGCGGCGTGTCGGTGAAGAAGAAGCTCCAGGAGCAATTCAAGCTGTAGCTTGCTGCGCTGCGGCGCGAGCCTCCCCGCAGCCGTCCCGCGCACCCCCGCGTGCTATAGTTCGCGGCCTTTTTTGGGGGAGGTTTCCCGATGGATGTCAGCATGTGGCTGTGGGTCGCGATCGCCGCAGGCGTGCTCGCGGTGCTCTATGGCGTGTTCTCCATGGCGGCGATCCTGCGCCTGCCGGCCGGCAACGCCCGGATGCAGGAGATCGCCGCCGCGATCCAGGCCGGCGCCCAGGCCTATCTCAACCGCCAGTACAGCACCATCCTCATCGTCGGCATCGTGCTGTTCGTGCTCATCGGCTTCGGCCTCAAGTGGCCGACCGCCGGCGGCTTCGCGGTCGGCGCGATCCTCTCCGGGCTCACCGGCTACATCGGCATGAACATCTCGGTGCGCGCCAACGTACGCACCGCACAGGCGGCCACTTCGGGCCTCAACGCCGCGCTCACCGTGGCGTTCCGCGGCGGTGCCATCACCGGCATGCTGGTCGTCGGCCTGGCGCTGATCGGCGTCGCCGGTTACTACGCGGTGCTGCGGCAGTTCACCGACCTCGGACCCGAGGGCGCGCTGCACGCGCTGGTGGGACTGGCATTCGGCGGCTCGCTGATCTCGATCTTCGCGCGCCTCGGCGGCGGCATCTTCACCAAGGGCGCCGACGTCGGCGCCGACCTGGTCGGCAAGGTCGAGGCCGGCATCCCCGAGGACGACCCGCGCAACCCGGCGGTGATCGCCGACAACGTCGGCGACAACGTCGGCGACTGCGCCGGCATGGCCGCGGACCTGTTCGAGACCTACGCGGTGACCCTCGTCGCCACGATGCTGCTCGGGGGCCTCTTGTTCGCGCGCCACGGAGCCGACGCCGCCTTCGCCGCGGTGATCTATCCGCTCGCGCTCGGCGCCGCCTCGATCGTCTCCTCGATCATCGGCACCTTCTTTGTCTCGACGCGCGAGGGCGGCAAGATCATGAACGCCCTCTACAAGGGCGTGCTGGTCTCCGGGGTGGTGTCGGCGGGGGCCTTCTACTACATCACCGGCCAGATCATGCCCGGCGCCGCCGCGCCGCTCTACGGCTGCACACTCATCGGCTTAGGTTTGACGGCCGCCATGATCATGATCACCGAGTACTACACGGCCACCGAGTACAGCCCGGTGCGCAAGGTGGCGGCGGCATCGCAGACCGGGCATGCAACCAACATCATCGCCGGCCTCGGTGTGTCGATGAAGTCGACCGCGCTGCCGGTGATCGCGGTGTGTCTCGCCATCTGGGGCTCCTACACGCTCAACGGCCTGTACGGCATCGCCATCGCGGCGACCGCGATGCTGTCGATGACCGGCATGATCGTGGCGCTCGATGCCTACGGCCCGATCACCGATAACGCCGGCGGCATCGCCGAGATGGCCGGCCTGCCGAAGGAAGTACGCAACATCACCGATCCGCTGGACGCGGTCGGCAACACCACCAAGGCGGTGACCAAAGGTTACGCGATCGGCTCGGCCGCGCTCGCCGCGCTGGTGCTGTTCGCCGACTACACGCGCAACCTCGAGGCGGCCGGCAAGGCCGCAAGCTTTTCCCTGTCGGATCCGGCCGTCATCATCGGCCTGTTCATCGGCGGGCTGGTGCCCTACCTCTTCGCCGCCATGGCCATGGAGGCCGTGGGGCGCGCCGCCGGCTCGGTGGTGAACGAGGTGCGCCGCCAGTTCCGCGAGATCCCGGGCATCATGGCCGGTACCGCCAAGCCCGACTACTCGCGCGCCGTCGATCTGCTCACCAAGGCCGCGATCCGCGAAATGATCGTGCCCTCGCTGCTGCCGATCCTGGTGCCGGTCGTGCTGGTGATGGTGGTCAACATTCTGATGGGCCCGGGCTCAGGTGTGCGCGCGCTCGGCGGCCTGCTGATCGGCACCATCGTCACGGGACTGTTCGTTGCGATCTCGATGACCACCGGCGGTGGCGCCTGGGACAACGCCAAGAAGTACATCGAGGAAGGCCACTTCGGCGGCAAGGGGTCGGACGCGCACAAGGCGGCGGTCACCGGCGACACCGTTGGCGATCCCTACAAGGACACGGCGGGCCCGGCGATCAACCCGCTCATCAAGATCATCAACATCGTGGCGCTGCTGCTGGTACCGCTGCTGTAGTCGTCGGCAGGACGCATGGCCTCCGCACAGAAGTTTCCGCTCGACAAGAGCCAGGACGAGTGGCGGCGCGCGCTCGACCCGGATGCCTACCGGGTGCTGCGTGAGCGCGGCACGGAGCGCGCCGGCACCAGTCGGCTGAACGACGAGCACCGTCCCGGTGTGTTCCGCTGCGCGGGCTGCGGCACGCCGCTGTTCGCGGCGGACACCAAGTTCGACAGCGGCTCGGGCTGGCCGAGCTTCTTCAAGCCGCTGCCGGGAGCGGTGGGCACCGACGACGACCGCAGCCACTTCATGCGCCGTACCGAGGTGCACTGTGCCAGCTGCGGCGGCCACCTCGGCCACGTGTTCGCCGACGGCCCCAAGCCGACCGGCGAGCGCTATTGCATGAACGGCGTGGCGCTGAAGTTCGAGCCCAGGGGCTGACGCGAGCTGCGCGGCGGCTACCTACGCCGCCACCGCGAGTTGCAGCGGCTGCGGCCGCGCGATCGCATAGCCCTGCAGGTAATCGACTCCGATGCGGCGCGCCGCCTCGACCGCAGCGGTGTCCTCGACCTGCTCGGCAATCACCTTGAAGTTCAGCGTGCGCGCCAGCTTGATCATCGCGGTCACCATCGCCTGATTGACGGTGTCGCGCGCCAGATTGCGGATGAAGGAGCCGTCGATCTTGAGGTAGTCGATCGCCAGGGTCTTGAGATTGGAGAACGAGCCGACGCCCGAGCCGAAGTCATCGAGCGCGAACTTGCAGCCCATGCCGTGCAGCACGCCGATGAAGCGCCGCGCGTGCTCGAGATTGGCGACCACCGCACTCTCGGTGATCTCGAAGCACACCTGCGCGGGTGCGACCCCGGTGCTGTCGAGACACTCGACTACGAACTCGAGGAACTGCACGTCGGCGAGTGTCTGTCCGGAGATGTTGATCGCGACGCTGCGGTCGGGCAGCAGCGCGATGGCGCCGCGCCCGAGAGCGGCGAGCGTCGTCTGCACCACCCAGCGGTCGACCAGCCCCATGAGGCGATAGCGCTCGGCAGCACGCATGAACTCGGACGGCGGCAGATCGTGGCCTGCCTCGTCCTGCAGGCGCACCAGCACCTCCATCGCCGGCCCGCCGTCGTTGCCGTGGGTCGGCACGATGATCTGCTGGTACAGCTGGAAGCGGTTCTCCTTGAGCGCGCCCTGCAGGCGCTGCAGCCACTGGATCTCGCCGGTGTGGCGTGCCAGCGCCTCATCACGCGCTGAGTACACCGCCACGCGTCCGCTGCCCTGCTTCTTGGCGACGTAGCAGGCGGTATCCGCCGCGGCCATCAGCTCTTCCAGCGTGCCGCTCTCGCGCGAGATTTCCACCAGCCCGACGGACACACCGATGTTGAAGATCCGGTCCTTCCACACGAAGCGGTAGTCGCCGACCGAGCGGCACACGTCGTCGGCGATCTGCCGCGCCTTCTCGAGCGGGCAGCCGACCAGCAGAGTCCCGAACTCATCGCCCCCGAGGCGCGCCACCGTGTCGCTGTCGCGCACGGCATCGCGCAGCAGCTTCGCCACCTCGCGCAGCATGCTGTCGCCCGCAAGATGGCCGCTGGTGTCGTTGACCAGCTTGAAACGATCCAGGTCCAGGTAGCACAGCACGTGCTGCCCGTCGCCCCGATGGCCGCTCTCGATCGCCTCCTCCAGCCGCCGCTCGAATTCGCGGCGGTTGACGAGCCCGGTGAGCGCATCGTGAGTCGCCTGGTAGGACATCTGGCGCGCCAGCCCGCGCAGCTCGGTGACGTCGTGCAGCAACAGCACCGCGCCGACCACGTCGCTGGCGTCGTTGCGGATCGGCGATGCCGACAGCTCGATCGAGCGCTCGTTGCCGTTAGCGCGCGACAGCAGCAGCGCACGCCGCCCGAGGGTCACGGATGCGCCCGTCGTGAGCGCCTGATGCACCGGGTCGGAGAGCAGTCGCCGGTCGGCTTCGTCGACCAGGCTGACGATCTCCTCGAGGAGCTTGCCGGTGCCCGCGGCCGCCTCGAGCCCGGTGAGCCGCTCCGCGGCGGGGTTCATGAAGCTGATACGGCCGCGGTCATCGGTGGCGATGATGGCCTCGGCGAGCGAGGCGAGCGCCAGCTGCTGCGGTGTGGGCGCGCCGTCGGCTGCGAGGCGCAGCGCCGGCGTGGTCTGCGTCGGGATGATCTCGACGCCGGTGATCAGCAGCGCGTTGCCCTTGTCGTAGTCGACCACCGTGGAGGAGACCTCCAGGCGGCTGATCTGGCCCTGCACGCCGACCATGTCGATCTCGTAGCGCTCGGCGGCCGACTCGCCCGCGAGGCGGCGGCGGATGTTCTCGCTCACGAGCTCGGAATATTCCGGCGGCACGAGGTCGGCGAGCCGCCGCCCGACGAGCTCGACGCGGTCGACGCCGACGAAGCTCGCGAACTGGCGGTTGGCGTACAGGATCACCTCGCGGTGCACCAGTACCGCCTCATGGATGCGCTCCCCGAGGTCGGCAAACAGCCGCGGTGCCTGGGCGTGGTTGTGCTCCAGGGGTCCGGCGCGGGTGAGCAGGTGATTGACGGCGGTGACCAGCGCGGCGACCTCCGGCTTGTCGCTGTCGATATCGAGGCGGCCGGGCAGGCGGCCGCCGATAGCCAGCCGCTGCAGCTCGCGGGAGAGCTGCGTCACGCTCCTCAGATCACGCCGCTGCAACCCATAGAGCACCAGGAACAGAGCTGCAATGAGCGCGAACAGGAGGCATAACAGCCCGACGATCGACATCTGGAATACTTCTTAAGCCTTCACGCCTGCGCACCGGTTAACCCTTGCGGCACTCTGATTTGACTTCTCGTGCCGGCGGCGCGCAGGTGAACGGAAGCATAGCGCCTGGCGCCCTCGCCCCGTCGGCATTTCACCATATCTCGTCGCATTGCGGCTTGGCAGGGCGCTGGAAAACCCGTAAGTTCTGCGGCCATTTCCTCAGCTTAAGTGAACTCCCCGGAGTGTTACGTAATGCAGTCGGCAGAGCCCCTTGAGCAGATGATCGAGCAGCAGGTGCGTGCCTGGGAGGTGCTGGACGAGCGCGTGCTCGGCACCCTGCGCCAGGTGCCGCGAGAGCGCTTCGTACCGCCGCAGCAGCGCTTCCTCGCCTATGCCGATGCCGAAGTGCCGCTCCCGGAGGGACAGCACATGCTGCGGCCGAGCGTCGTGGGCCGGCTGCTGCAGGCGCTCGAGCCTGCCCCCGGCATGCGCGTTCTCGAGGTGGGCGCCGGCTCGGGGTTCGTCAGCGCCTGCCTGCGCGCCGCGGGCGCGCAGGTGCGCTCGCTCGAGCTGTTCGCCGAGCTCGCGACGCTGGCGGCCCGCAACCTGAGCGCCTTCGGCATGCACGACGTCGAGATCGTCAACGCCGACGCCCTGAATGCCGACACCGGCGAGCGCTACGACGCCATCGCCGTGACCGCCTCCCTCCCCATCGGCGACGCGCGCTTCGAGCGGCAGCTCAAGATCGGCGGCCGCCTGTTCGTGGTCGTGGGCGAGCCGCCGGTGATGGATGCGCGCCTCGTGCGCCGCATGAGCGAAACGGCCTGGGCCACGGACAGCCTGTTCGAGACGGTGATCGACCCGCTGGTGAATGCCCCGCAGCCGGCGCGCTTCAGTTTCTGAAGCAGGCAAGCTCATGAAGCACGTCGCGATTCTCGCCCTCGCTCTGCTGCCGCTGGCGCCGGTCGCGCAGGCCAAGGATCTCATCGGGGTATTCGAGGATGCCCTGCAGAGCGATCCGGTCATCCGTCAGGCGGACGCCAACCGGCTGGCCGCCCGGGAGGGGCGCCCGCAGGCGCTGTCGGCGCTGCTGCCGCAGTTGAACGGCACCGCGGGTATCACCCGCGACCATCAGTCGGGATTCCAGGACGAGGTCGACGCCATCACAAATCCCGCCAATCCCAACGGGCCGCCGCTGCTGATCGTCGTTCCCGAGCCGGACGTAATCGACACCACGACCAGGACCTGGGGCCTGAACCTCAGGCAGAACGTCTTCTCATGGTCCAACTGGATGGCGCTCAAGGCCGCCAGCGCGCAGGTCGCACAGGCCGAGGCCACCTACCAGGCCGCGGAGCAGCAGCTGATCCTGCGGGTCGGGACGGCCTACTTCAACGTGCTCACGGCCGTCGACACGCTGGAAGCGGACCAGGCCGCCCTCGAAGCCATCGCCCGCCAGCAGGATCAGGCCGAGAAGCGCTTCGACGTCGGCCTGATCGCCATCACCGACGTGGAGGATGCCCGGGCGGCACGCGACACAGCCGCCGCCACCGTGATCGCCGACAAGCGCGCGCTCGCCACCGCGGAAGATCAGCTGCAGGAGATCACCGGACAGAAGTACGACCGGCTCGCCAAGCCCGGCGCCGATATGCCGCTGCGCAACCCCGAGCCAGCCGACGAGAGCCGCTGGGTCGACATCTCGCTCGAGCAGAACCCGACGCTGCTCTCGAGCCGCCTGGCCGCCGACATCGCGCGTGACAACGTGCGGATCGCGATCGGCGGCCATCTGCCGTCGCTCGACATCCTCGCCGGACGCTCCTACACCTACAACACCTCCGACGAGACCCTCGAGGGACTGACGTTCAACGGCGTGGACAACAAGATCAACGATCGGCAGATCACGCTGCAGCTCACCGTGCCACTGTTCTCCGGCGGGCTGACGCAATCGAAGGTGCGTCAGGCCGAGTACCTGTGGATCGCCGCCAAGGAGGGCGTGGTGCAGAGCTCGCGCGCCACCGAGCGGCAGGCACGCGATGCCTATCTCGGCGTCATCAGCGGCATTGCGCACGTGCAGGCGCTCAGGCAGGCACTCGAGTCCAACCACACTGCGCTCAAAGCCACCGAGGCCGGCTACGAGGTCGGCACGCGCACTTCGGTCGACCTGGTGACCGCACGGCGCAATCTGGTGCAGGCGCAGACCAACTACGCCGTGGCGCGCTACGACTACATCGTGAGCGTACTGACGCTGCGGCTCGCGGCCGGCAACCTCGACCGTGCCGAGCTCGTCTCGATCAACAACTGGCTGACCGCCGCCGCGCCCACCTCGCCTGCGGTGGAGACGCCCGAGACCCTGGCGCCGACCGTTCCTGCACCGCACAGCACGCCGCCGCCCGAGCAACCGCCGCCGAAGCCGTGAAGCGCTAAAGCAGCGGCTCGATCAGCTCGAGGAGCCGCGCGAGCGCGCCGCGGCTGGCCGCCACCGAATCGCGTCCCAGCGCCCCGATGCGCTCGCGCTCGGCGTCGTCGGCAAGCAGCGAGCTGACCGCGGCGCCGAGCTGCTGCGGGTTGTGCACCACCTGCGCAGCGCCACGCGAGATCAGCAGCTGCGCCACCTCCGGGCCGTTGAAATTGTTCGGCCCGGTGAGGACGGGTAAGCCGAGTGCGGCGGGCTCGAGGAGATTGTGGCCGCCGACGGGGACCAGGCTGCCACCGACGAAGGCCACATCGCCCGCCGCGTAGAACTCGAGCAGCTCGCCGAGCGAATCGAGCAGCAGTACCTCGGCTGCCGCTGCGCCGCGCGCGCCCTCGCCGTCCGAGCGGCGCACGAAGGCCACGCCGGCCTTGCCGAGCTGCTCGGCGACTGCCGCGAACCGCGCCGGATGGCGCGGCGCGATCGCAACCAGGGCATCCGCGTGCGCCGCGCGTACCTGCCGCTGGGCTGCCAGCACCGCCGCCTCCTCGCCTTCGTGCGTGCTGCCCGCCACCCACATCGCCCGCCCGGGGGCATAGGCTGCGCGCAGCCGCCGGCCGCGCTCCTCCAGTCCCTCCGGCAGCTCGAAATCGAACTTGAGATTCCCGGTGACGTGCGTCCTGGCGGGCGCGGCTCCCAGAACCCGGAAGCGCTCGGCATCGCCCTGCGCCTGCGCGGCGACGATCGCGGCGGTCGACACCGCGTCCGTGAACAGCGCGCCGAGGCGCCGGTAGCGGCCGAGCGAGCGCTGCGAGATGCGCGCGCTCGCCAGAACGAGCGGCACACGCCGCCGGCCGCACTCGCGGTAGAGATTCGGCCACAGCTCGGTCTCGAAAATCACCGCCAGCTGCGGCTCGACGCGCTTCAGGAACCGCCGCACCGCACCCGGCAGGTCGTAGGGCACGTAGCGCACCGTGGCGAGGTGGCCGATGAGCGCGCGCGCACGGGCCGCGCCGGTCGGCGTGAAGGTCGTGACCGTGAGCGGCAGCTGCGGATGCCGCCGGCTGAGCGCCACCACCAGCGGCGCGCAGGCCTGCACCTCGCCGACCGACACCGCGTGCAGCCATACGCCGTGCGGTGCCACGCGCGGGCCGAGCCCGAAACGCTCGCTGAAGTTGTGCCAGTAGCTGCGATCGCGGATCCCGCGCCACAGCAGCACGGCGGAGATGATCGGGGCGGTGAGATAGACGGCGAGGAGATAGAGGAACCGCAAGCCCTGGCGCCTCGTCTTCAGACAGCCGGCTGCTCGGCGGGGACGGCGGACTCGCGGTAGCCGTCGAGCAGCCCGTGCCAGTCGGCCTCGCCGAAGCGCTCGGGCGGCAGGCCCCAGGTGAGCTTCTCGAGCGAGCGGCGCAGCCGCACCAGATTGCCATCGCGCCACAGACCGCGGCCGCGCAGCTGGCTGCGGTCGAAGTCGATGAGATAGACCTGGTCCTCGGCGAGCAGGATGTTGTGCGCGTTGAGGTCCGCGTGACAGACCCCGAGGTCATGAAACCTGCGGATGCAGCGCCCGATGGAGATCCAGGTGAGGATCGACAGCGCGCCGGTACGCAGACATTCCCCGAGCGAGCCGACCGTGGCGAGGCGCTCGGTGATGAGATCGCCGGTGTAGCTCAGGCCGCGGCGCTGATAGCGCGCGGCGATCGGCGCCGGCACCGGCAGCCCGGCGCGGTGCAGGCTGTAGGTCAACTGCCACTCGGCGAACGGGCGGGTGCTGTCCTCGCCCCACCACGCGTAAGTGTCGGCGGACAGGTGCGCCGCGAAGCCGCCGCGCCGATAGTGACGCAGCACGTAGCGCTTGCCGTCGGCGGCGAGGAAATAGCTGGCGCCGCGCCCGCTGACCACGCCCTCGAGCGCACCAAGGGCCTGCCAGTATTTCGGCGTGAACCACTCGGCGCTCAAATTGCTCACCCGGGAGGCGTCATATAGCATGGCGCCGCCCGCGAGAGCGCCGCGTTTCACCTCGGGACCGAGCGCCCAGCGCCCAGTCACAAATCTAACTCCATCATGCTGCCCCTCGCCGAACCGCCGCGCACTGTCTGCATCCTCAGGCTGTCGGCGATCGGTGATACCTGCCACGTCGTGCCGCTCGTGCGCACCCTGCAGCAGGCGTGGCCGGCGACGCAGCTCACCTGGATCATCGGGCGGACCGAAGCGCGCCTCATGAGTCTGATCGACGGCGTCGAGTTTATCACCGTGGACAAGCGCGCAGGGCTCGGCGCGCGGCGCGCACTGCGCAGCGCACTACGCGGCCGCCGCTTCGACGTGCTGTTGCACATGCAGCTCGCGCTGCGCGCGAGCCTGGTCGCAGCGCTCATCGCCGCGGACGTGAAGCTCGGCTTCGACCGCGCGCGTGCCCGCGAGCTGCAGTGGCTGTTCACCAATGCGCGCATCGCCGCGGCGTCGCGCGAGCACGTGCTCGACAGCTTATTCGGCTTCCTCGCAGCGCTCGGCATCCGCGAGCGGCTGCTGCGCTGGGATCTGCCGCTGCCGGCGGCGGCGCGCGCCTACGCCGAGCGGCTGATCCCCGACGCGCAGCCGACGCTCATCATCAGCCCGTGCTCGAATCACCCGCGGCGCAACTGGGCGCCCGAGCGCTACGCGGCGCTCGCCGCGCACGCCGCCACGCGCCACCACATGCGGGTGATTCTCGCCGGCGGACCGGGCGCGGCCGAGCAACGCATGGGGGCGGCGATCGTCGCGGCGGCGGCGCCGTTCACGCTCGTCAATCAGATCGGCCAGGACACGCTACCGGAGCTGTTGAGTCTGCTGGCGCGCGCCACCGTGCTGGTGAGCCCCGACTCAGGTCCCGTGCACATGGCGACCATGGTCGGCACCCCGGTGATCGGGCTGTATGCCGCGACCAACCCGGCGCGCAGCGGGCCGTACCTCTCGGGCCGCTGGTGCGTCGATGCGTACGCACGCGCCGCGCGCGTCTTCCGCGGCTGCACACCGGCGGAGCTGCCGTGGGGACACAAGATCGAGGAGCCCGGCGTCATGGACCTCATCGGCGTGGATGAGGTCACCGCCCGGATCGACGAGTTGCTAGGATCACGCTCATGAAAGACATCCTCGTGCCGATCTCTCCCGGCGAGCTGCTCGACAAGATCACCATCCTCAGGATCAAGGCGGCGCGCATCCTCGATGCGGCGAAGCTCGCCAACGTGAAACTCGAGCTGGATCTGCTGGAAGCGACCTGGCGCGACTCGGGCTGCGCGGCTAATGCCCGCGCGCAGGATGAGCACGCGCTGCAGCGTGTCAACGAGCAGTTGTGGGACATCGAGGACCGCATCCGCGACAAAGAAGCGAAGCAGACCTTCGACCGCGAGTTCATCGAGCTGGCGCGCGCCGTGTACGTGTCCAACGACGAGCGCGCGGCGATCAAGAAGCGCATCAACGTGCAGCTCGGCTCGCGCCTCGTCGAGGAGAAGTCCTACAAGCAATACCGCTGAGACGGGGCCGTATCGCAGCAGACTGATGCCGCCCAGGCGGCGCATTGAGGGGAGCTTTTCGGTGAACAAGTACAACATTCTGATCGGAGCAACCTGCGGCGCGCTGGCGCTCGGGGCCAGCCACGCGGCGTTGGCGCAGCACCAGTCGCCCGGCGTGTTCGCCGACCTGAGCTGGCGCCTCGTCGGACCACTGCGCGGCGGGCGCACGCGCGCCGTCGCCGGCGTGCCCTCGCAACCCAACGTCTTCTACATCGGCGCGGTCAACGGCGGCGTCTGGAAGACGCGCGACGCGGGGCGCACCTGGCGCCCGATCTTCGACCAGCAGCCGACCCAGTCGATCGGCGCGATCGCCGTGGCGCCCTCCGATGCCAACATCATCTATGTCGCCAGCGGCGAGGGCCTGCGCCGCCCGGACCTGTCGGTCGGCAACGGCATCTATCGCTCGACCGACGGCGGACTGACCTGGTCGCACGGCGGACTCACCGACGGCCAGCAGATCCCGGAGCTCGCGGTGGATCCGAAGGACCCGAACCACGTGTTCGCCGCCGTCCTCGGCCATCCCTACGGCCCGAATGAGGAGCGCGGCATCTACCGCTCGCGCGACGGCGGTACGAGCTGGGAGCGGGTGCTCTACAAGGATGCCGACACCGGCGGCTCGGCGGTCGCCTTCGACCCGCACAATCCCGCCATCGTGTACGCGGCGATGTGGCAGTCGCGGCTCGGGCCGTGGGAGGACCGCAACGAGTTCGAGGGCACGAACGGCGGGCTCTTCAAGTCGACCGACGGCGGCAGCAGCTGGCGGCGCCTCAGCGCAGGGCTCCCGGACAAGCTCACGCAGATCAACTTCGCGATCGCCGCGAGCGCGCCGCAGCGCATGTACGCCGTGGCCGGCACCACCGAGCCGGGCGATTACTCCTCGGCGGCCGGGCTCGGGGTGTACCGCTCCGATGACGCCGGCGAGCACTGGGCGCGCATCACCACCGACCCGCGCGCGGCGCTGCGCATCGGTGGCGGCGATCTCACCGTGGTGCGCGTCGATCCGACCAACCCCGACGTCGTGTACAGCATGGGCATCGTGACCATGAAGTCGACCGACGGCGGCCGCACCTGGGTGTCGCTGCGCGGCGCGCCGGGCGGGGACGACTACCAGAACCTGTGGATCAACCCCAACGACTCGCACATCCTCGCGCTCGTCAGCGACCAGGGCGCGGTCATCACCGTCAACGGCGGCGAGACCTGGAGCAGCTGGCTCAACCAGCCGACCGCACAGCTCTATCACGTCAGCGCCACACCGACATTCCCGTACCGCCTGTGCGCCGGACAGCAGGAGAGCGGCTCGGTGTGCATCGCGAGCCGCGGCAACGACGGCTCGATCACCGACCGCGACTGGCATCCGGTCGGCACCATCGAGTACGGCTACGTCGCGCCCGATCCGCTCGACCCCGACGTCATCTACGGCGCCGGGCGCACCGAGGTGTCGAAGTTCCACGTGTCCACGGGGCAGGTGCAGAACGTCACGCCGCTGCCGGTTCGTGGACCCGACGTGCGCGCCGATCGCACCCAGCCGCTCATGTTCTCGCCCCTCGACCCGCACGTTCTCTACTACGCCGCCAATCGCCTGTACCGCACCAGCGACGGCGGCATGAACTGGACCGCCATCAGCCCGGATCTCGCGCGCGAGGCGGGCGCCCTGCCCGCGAGTGTCGCCACCCAGCACCCCAAGGACGCGCAGCAGCAGCGCGGCGTCATTTACGCGCTCGGGCCTTCGCCAAAGAGCGCCGACACGCTCTGGGCCGGCACCGACGACGGCCTGGTGTGGGTCACCCGCGACGGCGGTGGCCACTGGGCGAACGTGACGCCGGCTGAGCTCATCCCCTGGAGCAAGGTGACGCAGATCGAGCCGTCGCATTTCAACCTCGACACCGCCTATGTCTCGGTGAGCCGCCTGCGCATCGACGACCTGCATCCGTTCCTCTATCGCACCCGCGACGGCGGCAAGACCTGGCAGGCGATAAGCGCGGGGCTGCCCGCGAACGCGCCGGTAAATTCCGTGCGCGAGGATCCCGAGCGGCGCGGGCTCCTGTTCGCGGCGACCGAGACCTCGGTGTGGGTGTCCTTCGATGATGGCGAGCATTGGGATTCCCTGCAGCTCAATCTGCCCCACACCTCGATGCGTGATCTGCTCATCCACGGAAGCGACCTGATCGTGGCGACCCACGGCCGCTCCTTCTGGGTGCTTGACGACATCTCGCGGCTGCGCCAGCTGCCCACCACGGCGATGCGCGCGACGCTCCTGTTCCGTCCGGCCGCGGCTTACCGCGTGCATCGCAGCACCTGGACCGATACGCCGATTCCGCCGGACGAGCCGCTCGCCGCCAATCCGCCCGCCGGCGCCGTCATCGAGTTCTTCCTGCCGCGCGATGCGAAGCACTTAGTCACGCTCGAGGTACTCGACGCTGGCGGCAATCTCGTACGCCGCTACCGCAGCGATGACGCGCCGGAGCCGACCGCGCAGGAGCTGGCGCGCGAGTTGATCCCCGCCTACTGGCTGGAGACCCCGCAGATCCTGCCCGCGACCGGGGGGCTGCATCGCTGGGTGTGGAACCTGCGCTACGCGGCCCCGTTCTCGACTACTCACGGCTACCCGATCTCAGCGGTACCGCATGCCACGCCGCGCGAGCCGCAGGGCCCGCTGGCGCTGCCGGGCGGGTATCGCGTGCGCCTCACGGTCGACGGCCGCTCGCTCGAGCAGCCGCTGACCCTGAACCCCGATCCGCGCGTCACGGTGCCGGGGAACGCCCTGGCCGAGCAACTGCGGCTGGCGACCGAGCTCGCGGGGCTCCTCACCGAGAGCTCGCAGACGCTCGCGGCCGCGCGCTCCGAGCAGGCGCAGCTCAAGGCCCTGAAACCGACGGGCGCCGCCGTGCAGGCGGTGAGCGACTTTGACAAGCGCCTCACCGGACTGCTGGAGAAGGACAAGGATGCGGCGGCACCAAAAGGCACGCCGCAGCTGCTCCTCCCCGACGTGCAGGGCCACATCTCAGGCCTGTACGCGGAGCTGCTGCGCGGGGATGCGGCGCCTACCAGCGCACAGCTGGCGGCGACTGCGACCGCCCGGGAGGAGCTCGGAAGGCTCCTGACCGGCTGGCGGCAGCTGCAATCGGAAGTCGTTGAGCTCAACCGGCGGCTGAAGTCCGCCGGCCTGGCGCCGCTCAAACCCGACCTCGCGCCGCCGCGGGATGCCGACCTCGCCGACGAGCCGTGAGCCCCGTGCGACCGGTGCCGCTGGTGCCGCCCGCTTACGCATAGCATCATAGCGCCCTTTTTCCGAGAGACTGGAGTCAAGCGCATGCGTCGGTTCGCCGCTTTCGTGCTGCTCGCAGCAGCGTCCCTGGCCTTCGCCCACGCCGCCTACGCCTACACGGCAGACGAGCTCGCTGCGAAGAACGTCGCCGCCAAGGGGGGAGCCGAGCGGCTCGCCGCCATCCACTCGCTGCGCATGAGCGGCAAGATCCTGGTCAACGGCGATCAGCTGCAGCTCGGCTATGTGGCTCTGCTGCAGCGTCCGGGGTCGCTCCGCTACGAGGCCCAGCTGCAGGGCCTGACGCTGGTGCAGGCGTACGACGGCACGCAGGGCTGGAAGATCAACCCGTTCCAGGGCCGCAAGGATGCGGAGAAGATGTCGGCGGACGATGCCAAGGAGCTCGCCGAGGATGCCGCGGACTTCACCGGCGCCCTGGTCGACTACCAGGCCAAGGGCTACAAGCTCGATTATCTCGGCACCGAGGACGTCGACGGGACCGACGCCCACAAGCTGCGCGTGACGCGGCCCAACGGCGACATCTCCTTCGTGTATCTCGACCCCGACTACTTCCTCGAGATCCGCACCATCAACCGCCGCATCGAGCACGGCATACCCGTCGAGACGGTCACCGATTACGGCGACTACGAGAAGGTTGCCGGCGTGTATTTCGCTTTCGAGCAGGTGTCGGGGCCGAAGGGCTCGCAGGACCGGCAGAAGGTCGAGTACGACAAGGCCGATGCCAACACGGCGCTCGATGGCTCTCTGTTCCGCTTCCCGGCGCCAGCGCCGGCCGCGGCCGCGAACAAGTAATCTCGGGAGAACACTGATGCGATTCCCATTGCTGACGCTCGCCGGCACGCTCATCCTCGCCGCCGGCGGACCCGCCGCGGTACGGGCCGCCGACGCAGTCGCCGACTCCGGGGTCATCTCCGGCCTCGGTGCACGCAACATCGGCGCGGCGGCCATGAGCGGCCGCATCTCGGCGCTCGCGGGCTACACGGACGCCTCCGGCAAGCTGATCGTGCTGGTCGGCGCGGCGAGCGGCGGCGTCTGGAAGTCGACCGACAGCGGCACGATCTTCAAGCCGGTGTTCGACAAGCAGACGGTACAGTCGATCGGCTCCATCGCCATCGACCCGACCCACCACGAGAACATGTGGGTGGGGACCGGCGAGACCTGGACGCGCAACAGCGTCTCGATCGGCGACGGCATCTACAAGTCCACCGACGGCGGCGAGACCTGGAGCAACGTGGGCCTCAGGGACTCCGAGCGCATCTCGAGGATCGTCGTCGACCCGCGCGCGTCCGACACCGTGTATGCCTGCGTGCCCGGGAAGCTGTGGAGCGACTCCGCCGAGCGCGGTCTCTACAAGACCACCGACGGCGGCAGGAGCTGGCAGCTGGTCCTCAAGGGCGCGAATCTCTCGACCGGCTGCGCCGACGTCACGATGCAGCCCGGCAGCCCCGATGTGCTGCTCGCGAGCCTCTGGGACTTCCGCCGCAAGGGCTGGACTTTCCGCTCCGGGGGCGACGGTCCCAAGGCAGCCTCGGGCAGCGGGCTGTACCGCTCGAGCGACGGCGGCAAGAGCTGGACCGAGCTCACCCACGAGTCGGCCAAGGGGCTGCCTGCCAAGCCCTACGGCCGCATCGCCCTCGCCTACGCGCCGAGCGAGCCGCAGACGGTGTACGCCTTCATCGAGTCGACCGACTCCGCGCTCTTCATCTCCCACGACGGCGGCGCCAGCTGGGATAAGGGCGATAAGAGCACGTGGATGGTGTGGCGGCCGTTCTATTTCGCCAACCTGATCGTTGACCCGAAGAACGCCAAGCGCGTCTTCAAGACCGACGGCGCGCTGATCCTCAGCGAGGACGGCGGCCACAGCTTCACCACCGTCGGCGGCTTCCAGGGCGCGCACGGCGACGTGCACGACATTTTCGTCGACCCCGCCAATTCGCAGCACGTGTTCAGCGCCGATGACGGCGGCCTGTGGATCTCCTACGACGGCGGCAACAAGTGGTGGAAGACCGACAACCTGCCGATCTCGCAGTTCTATCACGTGAGCGTCGACAACGCCGACCCCTACCACGTGTACGGCGGGCTGCAGGACAACAGCTCCTGGGTGGGCGATTCGGCCTACCCGGGCGGCATCACCAGCTCGCGCTGGGAGAACATGTTCGGCGGCGACGGCTTCTGGATGTTCGCCGACCCGACCGATCCCAACTACGTGTACGCCGAGGCGCAGGGCGGCACCATCGGGCGCGTCAACATGCGCACCCATGAGACGCGCGACATCCAGCCGAAGCTCGGCGCAGAGGAGCTCAAGCTCTACAAGAAGCTGCGCTTCAACTGGAACACGCCGATCGCGCTCTCGCCGCACGATCCGGCGACGCTGTACATCGGCGCGCAGTTCCTGTTCCGCTCGCGCGATCACGGTCAGAGCTGGCAGCGCATCTCGCCGGATCTGACCCGCAACGATCCCAACAAGCAAAAGCAGGAGCAGTCGGGTGGCGTCACGGTGGACAACTCGGTCGCCGAGATGCACACCACGATCTACTCGATCAGCGAGTCGCCGCTCGCCAGCGGCACCATCTGGGTGGGAACCGACGACGGCAACGTGCAGCTCACCCGCGACGACGGCGCGCATTGGACCAACCTGGTCGGTAACGTGCGCGGCCTGCCGAGGGGCGCGTGGGTGAACTGGGTGCAGGCGAGCTCCTTCGACCCCGCCACCGCCTATGCGGCCTTCGACTGCCATACTTTCGGCGACATGGCGCCGTACGTCTACGTCACCCGTGACTTCGGCAAGACCTGGTCGCCGCTCGTCACCGCGCGGGAGCCGAAGGGCGTGCGCGGCTACGCGCACGTCATCAAGGAGGATACGGTCGACAAGTCGCTGCTGTTCCTCGGCACCGAGTTCGGCCTGTGGATCTCGGTGGACGGCGGGGCGCACTGGGGCGAGTTCAAGGGCGGCGACATCCCGGCGGTCGCGGTGCGCGACCTCGCCGTGCAGCCGCGCGACAACGATCTGGTGCTGGCCACGCACGGCCGCGGCATCTGGATCGTCGACGACATCACCCCGCTCAGGCACCTGACGCCCGAGCTCCTCTCCCAGGATGCGGCGTTCGTGTCGGCACGGCCGGTGCAACAGCGCATCGAGGCGAACGGCGGCTGGCCGAACGGCGCCGCGGCCTTCGTCGGCGATGACCCGCCTGATGGCGCCGTCATCACCTACTACCAGCGCACCCGCCACCTGTTCGGCAAGCTCAGGATCGAGGTGCTCGATGCCGGCGGTCACGTCATCGACCAGCTGCCGCCGACCAGCCGCCGCGGGCTGGCGCGCGTCCTGTGGACGATGCACCTGCCGCCGCCGCACGTGCCGCCGGCCGTGCAGATTGCGTTCAACAGCACCCAGGGTCCACGTCTGGTTCCGGGCACCTACACGATCCGCATGGAGGACAACGGCAAGACCTACCAGACGAAGATCAGCGTTGGATTGGACAAGCGCGTCACCTGGAGCCTGGCCGACCGGCAGGCGCAGTTCGATGCGTCGATGAAGGTCTACACGCTCTTCAACGACGAGACGCAGTTCTACGGGCGGATTGCGGGACTCCGCCAGCAGGTCGCTGCGGCCGGCAAGGGGCTGCCCAAGGACGATGCGCTGGGCAAGCGCCTCACCGGCTTCGACCAGCAGCTCGACAAGATCCGCAAGGAGATCGTCGCCACCACCGAGGGCGGCGCGATCACCGGCGAGGAGCGGCTGCGCGAGCACACCGACCAGCTCTACGGCGCGCTTAACCAGTGGGAAGGTCCGCCGTCCGCCTACCAGCTCGACAACATCGCGGGACTGCGCAGCCAGTTGAGCGATATCACCGCCGAGTTCTCCAAAGTCACCGGCAAGGAGCTGCCGCAGCTGAATGCGCTGCTGAAGGCCAAGGGCGCGCAGCCGCTCGCCGTGCCGGCCCCGACGGCGTTCGACGACGACGATGAGCCGCATGGCTCGGGCCGCGCCGTCGGCGGGCGCTTCGATCCGGACGCCGCCGGCGGCCTCGACGTGCCGGCGGACCTGAGGCTGTGGAACTGACGCACCTGTTGGGCTAAGCGCAGCGCTGCGCGGCGACGCCGCGTGGCGCTGCCCTGCCCGTAGTTCCTCACCTGCGCAGCGTGAACTCCGCGCTGCAATACGGGCACTTGGCCCAGCCGCTCTCCCGGATGGCCAGGTACACGCGCGGGTGCGAGTTCCACAGGTACATCTGCGGCATC
This sequence comes from uncultured Gammaproteobacteria bacterium, assembly GCA_963804465.1. Lineage (GTDB taxonomy): Bacteria > Pseudomonadota > Gammaproteobacteria > Steroidobacterales > Steroidobacteraceae > 13-2-20CM-66-19. The sequence continues at coordinate 244,088 of CAWDQL010000005.1, read as the reverse complement.
GGACAGGAGAGCGGCAGGTCCTCTTCCGTCACGTCGTACTGGTTCTGCGCGTTGGGCTGGACGAGCGGCCGGGCGGTGGCGACCATGGAAGAATCTTTCGCGCACTCAGGCGCTGCTGCGTTGCGGGCGATTATACCCGCACGACCGGCGGTGCAGCGCCCATGGCGGCCTCCCAGAGGGCACTGACCGCGGTGCGCTGGGCGCGGAATTCATCCGCCGCGGCGAGTGCCGGCTCACCGGCGAGCGCCCGGCGGTGCGCGGCGGCGCGGTAGGCACGGTAGGCGCCGGTCAGGACGTCGACCTCGGCCTGCGGGACGAGCGCGGCCGAGGCCACCGATTCGAGCTGGCGGATGGTGTCGGCGAACATCACCACCTGCGGGTAGCGCTCCGCCCAGGCGAGCGCCCAGTACTGTGCCAGGAACTCGATGTCGGCGATCCCGCCGCGGTCCTGCTTGATGTCGAAACGCTGCGCACTGCCGCGCGACAGCTCGCGCCGCTGCCGCTCGCGCATGTCGCGCACCTCCTCGCGCAGCGTGTCGCGGCGTACGCGGTGACACAGCACCTCGAGCCGCACGCGCTCGAACTGCGCACGCAGCTCAGGCGCGCCGGCGACGCCACGTGCATGCAGCAGCGCCTGGTGCTCCCAGGTCCATGCCTCGTGCCGCTGGTACTCGGCGAACGCCGCGATGTTGCTCACCAGGAGCCCGCCCTTGCCGCTCGGGCGCAGCCGCACGTCGACCTCGTAGAGCCGCCCGGCCGGGGAATGCATGGTGAGCAGGTGCACGATGCGCTGCGCGAGCCGCACGAAGAACAGCTGATTGTCGATCGGGCGCGCGCCGTCGGTCTCCTGGTGCTCGCCATGCGAGTCGTGCAGGAATACCAGATCGAGGTCGGAGGAATAGCCGAGCTCCATGCCGCCGAGCTTGCCGTAGCCGATCGCAGCGATGCTCACCGCACGCCGCTCGCCGCCGGCGCCGCAGCTCGGCACACCGAACTGGGCGGTGATCTGCCGCCAGCCGAGCTCGAGCGCGCGCTCGATGATGAGCTCGGCGACGTCGGTGAGGCGGTCGCTCACCTGCATGAGCGGCAATGCGCCGGTGAGATCCGCCACCGCGATGCGAAACAGCGCGGCACTCTGAAAATGGCACAGCGCCTCCACCTGCCGCTCGGGATCCTCCTCCTCAAGCTGCGTGACGCGCTGCTTTAGCTCGGCGGCCAGCGAGTCGCGCGTCGGCAGCTGCGACAGCAGCCGCGCGTCGATCAGCTCATCGAGCAGCAGCGGCTGGGCGGCGATCTGCGTGGCGAGGAACTCGCCGTGGCCGAGGAGCTCGACCAGCCGCGCCCGCGCGGCGGCGTTCTCGCGCAGCAGCGCGAAGTAAGCCGAGCGCTTGCCGGTCGCTTCGACGATCCTCAGCACCCGGCGCAGCACTGCGATCCGGCCACCGCTCGCGGCGATGTCCGCGAGCAGCACCGGCAGCAGTGCCTGCAGCCGCGCGCGGCCACGCTCATCGAGCCGGCGCACCACATTCGAGGCGCGCAGCTCGAGCAGCAGGCGGGCGGCCTCCGCGCTGTCGGCGAAGCCGGCCGCGGCCAGCGACTCCGCCAGCGCCGCGGTCTCGGCCTGCGTGTCCCAGAAGCGTCCCAGGTCGATGCGCACCGCGGCCTCATCCACCGCCCCACCGCCGAGAATCACGTCGCGGAAGTGGCTGCGCACCCGCTCGCGATGAGCGTTCAGACATCCAAGCAGCGCCGGCCAGTCGCGCGCCCCCATGGCGAGCGCAATGCGCTCGCGCCTGAGCGGCTCCACCGGCAGGGCGTGAGTCTGCGCGTCGTCGAGCATCTGCAGGCGGTTCTCGAGCCGCCGCAGGTAGAGGTAGGCGGCGCTGAGCTGCGCCACCGCCGCAGCGGGCAGCACGCGCGTCTCGCCGAGCCGGGTCAGTGCGGTGCGCAACGAGGGAGTCTGGAGCTTCGAGTCGCGCCCGCCGCGCGTCAGCTGCAGCGCCTGCACGATGAACTCGATCTCGCGGATGCCGCCCGGCCCGAGCTTGACGTCGTCGGCGAGCTCGCGCCGCTCGACCTCACGGCTGATGAGCGCCTTCATATCGCGCAGGCTCTCGAACACCCCGTAGTCGAGGTAACGGCGGTAGACGAACGGCCGCACCGCGCTTGCTGCGATCTCGGCGTAGCGCTCGGGGGCGGTGATGGCGCGCGCCTTGATGTAGGCGTAGCGCTCCCAGTCGCGGCCGTGTCGCGGCAGGTAGTCCTCGAAGGAGGCGAAGCTGGCCACCACCGGCCCCGAGTCGCCGAATGGCCGCAGCCGCAGGTCCACCCGCAGCACCATCCCGTCGGCGGTCGGCGTCTCGAGCAGTCGCACCAGCGCCTGGGCGAGGCGCGTGAAGAACTCCTCGTTGGCGATGCCCCGCGGGCCGTCGGTGTCGCCGTGCTCCGGGAACAGCAGCACCAGGTCGACATCCGAGGAGAAATTCAGCTCGCCGCCGCCGAGCTTGCCCATGCCGATGATGAGCAACGGCTGCAGCTCCCCGGATACGGAACGCGGCTCGCCGTAGCGCGCACTGAGCGCGTGGCGGGCATAGTCGACGGCGGCGTTGATGGCCGCATCGGCGAAGGCGGTGAGATCGGCGAGGGTCTCATCGAGATCCGCCCAGCCGGCAAGATCGCGCCACGCGATGCGCGCGAGCTCGTAGCGCCGCCAGCGGCGCAGCGCCCGCTGTGCCTCGGCCTCGGCGGTCGCGGCGCCGAGCGGCGGTGCACGCGCGGCAAACCCGGCGGGGTCGACGCGCCGCTCGAGCTCGCCCGAACCGAGCAGTGTCGTGAACAGCGTCGGGTCGCGGCTGCAGGAGCCGGCGAGGAAATCGCTCGCCGCAAACACTTGTGTCACTGATGCGCGCAGCTCAGGGGCGGCAGCCTCGAGCGCCGCGCGCGCGGCCGCATCGGCCGTGAGTGCCTCGAGCGCGCGGGTCAGCAGTCTCTCGAGCTCGGGGCTGCGTGTGCTGCTTGCGCCGCTCGCGTCAGTTCCAGACATTGCCCCCGAGGTCGTGCACCGTGGCGGTGTCGAGCTGGCGGCTCAGGCCGCGGAATTTCGAGGACGCGGTGTAGATCTGCGCACCTTCGGAAGCGTCGATCGAGGCGGCGTCGCCCTCGATCAGGCTGTTGTCGATATGGACGTTGGCGGCGCGTGCCGACACACCGACACCGGTGGCGCGGATGCGGCTGTTGGTGATATGAATCTCGCAGCCATCCTCGGCGCTCAGGCCGTCGCCGTCGAACTGCAGATTCTGGTTGTCGATGTGCAGCAGCCGCGCGCCCTGGCACACGATCGGGTCATGGCGCCGCTCGACGGCGCCGGCCGGCCCTGCCTCGCGCGTACTAGCGGTGGCTGCAGCCGATCCCGCCTCGATGGTGTAACCCGGGCCCGCTTCGAGCACCTGTCCGGGGACCGGGGGCGCGGGGCTGCCGGCGTGCAGCGCCTTGGAAGCAAACACCGGGGTTGCCGCCGGCGGCGGTGAAGTGGGCGGCTCGGCGGGTTCGCGCGCGACTTCGCCTGCGGCGGCAGCGGCCGGCTCACTGGCGGCGGGGGCGGGGGGCGCGGCGGCCTGCGCGGCCGGGGCGTTCGCTGCGGTGGGGACCTGCGGCGACGGCCCACCGACCAGCTCGTCCAGGCGCAGCACGCGCAGTTCCCCGGTGTCCTTCATGCGCACGGTGAAGGTTCGGGCCTGCGCATCCGCGGCCTCGATTTTTAGCGCCGAGTTGCGCTCGAGCGCCGCGCGCGCCCAGCTCATCTCATCCGGCCCCTGGCGGGCGCATGCCGCGAGAGCGAGGCCGATGAAGCACCCCGCAACGAGCGGCGCACGAGAGGTCCCTGAAGCCATGGTGAGCCTCCACGAAAGAGGGTCCGAACCAAGGACGATAAACCAAAAAAACAGGCCCCACGAGGGGGCCTGCTAATGATGCGCGGAATAGGGGGTCTTGTTCCGCGTCTTTGGGGGCGTCGCCCGGCGGTGAGCCGGGCGGAGCCCTTAACCGTTATGTAAAGCCTATCGGCTCATCATGACGGAATCGATACCTCTTTAGAGGGGGTCCTCACATGTCCATTCCACCCATGCCGCCCGGCGGGCCGCCATGGCTGTGCTCCTCGTCTTTCGGGGCCTCGGCCACCATGACCTCGGTCGTGAGCAGCAGGCCCGCCACGGAGGCGGCATTCTGCAGCGCAAGACGCGTCACCTTGGTGGGATCGAGAATGCCGGCCTCGAGCAGGTCGCCGAACTCGCCCTTGGCGGCGTTGTAGCCGTAGGCGATGCCCTTGCCCCCCTTGACCTGGTTCAGGATCACCGCCGCATCCTCGCCGGCGTTCTCGACGATCTGGCGCAGCGGCTCCTCGATCGAGCGCGACAGGATGCGCACGCCGACCGTCTGGTCCTCGTTCGCGCCCTCGAGCTTCTCGAGGACCTTCTGCACGCGGATCAGCGCTACGCCGCCGCCCGGCACCACGCCCTCTTCGACTGCCGCACGCGTGGCGTGCAGCGCGTCCTCGACGCGGGCCTTCTTCTCCTTCATCTCGATCTCGGTGGCGGCACCGACCTTGATCACGGCGACGCCGCCGGAGAGCTTGGCAACACGCTCCTGCAGCTTCTCCTTATCGTAGTCGGAGGTAGCCTCCTCGATCTGCTGGCGGATCGACTCGATGCGCGCCTTGATGTCGGCGGTCTTGCCGGCGCCGTCGATGATCGTGGTGTTCTCCTTCTCCACCAGGATCTTCTTGGCATCGCCGAGGTCGTTCATGGTCGCCTTCTCGAGCGACAGACCGACCTCGTCCGAGATCACCGTGCCGCCCGTGAGGGTGGCGATGTCCTGCAGCATGGCCTTGCGGCGGTCGCCGAAGCCCGGCGCCTTGACGCCGGCCACTTTGAGGATGCCGCGGATGTTGTTGACGACCAGCGTCGCCAGCGCCTCACCCTCGATGTCCTCAGCCACGACCAGCAGCGGCCGGCCCGACTTGGCTACGCCCTCGAGCAGCGGCAGGAGCTCGCGGATGTTGGAGATCTTCTTGTCGACCAGCAGGATCGCCGGCTTATCGAGCTCGGCGGTCTGGTTCTGCTGATTGTTGATGAAGTACGGCGACAGGTAGCCGCGGTCGAACTGCATGCCCTCGACCACTTCCAGCTCGTTGGAGAGGCCCGAGCCCTCCTCGACCGTGATCACGCCTTCCTTGCCGACCTTCTCCATCGCCTCGGCGATGGTCTTGCCGATCGACTCGTCGGCGTTCGCCGAGATCGTGCCGACCTGGGCGATGGCCTTGGAGTCCTTGCAGGGCTTGGAGAGCTTCTTCAGCTCCTCGACGGCGGCGATGACCGCCTTGTCGATGCCGCGCTTGAGGTCCATCGGGTTACGGCCCGAGGAGACGGCCTTCAGGCCCTCGCGCATGATCGCCTGCGCGAGCACGGTGGCGGTGGTGGTGCCGTCGCCAGCCTCGTCGGAGGTGTTGGACGCGACTTCCTTCACCATCTGCGCGCCCATGTTCTCGAACTTGTCCTTGAGCTCGATCTCCTTCGCGACCGACACACCGTCCTTGGTGACGGTGGGCGCGCCGAAGCTCTTCTCGAGCACGGCGTTGCGGCCCTTGGGACCTAAGGTTGCCTTGACGGCATTAGCGAGGACGTTCACGCCCCTGAACATGCGGGCGCGTGCGTCATCGCTGAAGCGAACTTCTTTAGCTGCCATTGTCGTGATCCTCGTTACTTGCTTTCAATCACGGCCATGACGTCTTCTTCGCGCATGACCACGAGATCTTCACCGTCGACCTTCACCTCGTTCCCGCTGTACTTGCCGAACAGGATCTTGTCGCCGACCTTCACATCGAGCGGCCGAACTTTGCCGTCTTCGAGTATCTTGCCCTTGCCGACCGCCACGATCTTTCCCTGCATCGGCTTCTCAGCCGCGGTATCGGGAATGACGATGCCACCCGGAGAGGTACGCTCCTCTTCCAGGCGTTTCACGATGACGCGGTCATGAAGAGGACGAATCTTCATGGTGAACGCTCCTTCAGAACTTTCTTGATGGTTTGGATGGGGTTACTGCCGTGGGGAGCGTTATTAGCACTCTCCCCTCGCGGCTGCTAATTTTAGGGAGGGACCCCGTGAATTCAAGTCGTCGAAGGACTTTTTTGCCACCATCCGGTCTCTTGTTCAGGATGAACCCCAGTTCCTGCCCCCCCAATAGGCCGTTGCGCTATAAAGCCGCAAGATATGCGCTCTGGAATTAGACATATTCTGCCCTGCGCCCTGGCTCTGGCCTTGCTGGGGCTGCCGGCCCATGCCGCCGGACCCCCGGCCCCCGCCGCGCCTGCCGCAGGGCTGCCAGGGTCCGTGAAGACCACCGGGGATGACTTCCTGCCCCCCGATCAGGCCTTCCGCTTCGACGCTCTCGAGGGCGGGAGCGACCGGGTGCAGCTCAACTGGGAGATCGCCGAGGGTTACTACCTCTACCGGGCACGGATCAAAGTGGCGACAACGAGCACCGCGGCACAGCTCGGCGCCCCCGAGTTCCCTGCGGGGCAGTTCAAGACCGATGAGTACTTCGGCCGCCAGGAGATCTATCACCACGAGCTGCGCGTCGCCGTGCCGGTGGCGCGTGCAGCGGGCGGCACGTTCTCACTTCCCCTGCAGGTGACCTACCAGGGCTGCGCGGAGGCCGGCCTGTGTTATCCGCCGATTACCAGGTCGATCAGCGTGACGCTGCCCGACGGCGCCGGCGCCGCGGGCGTCATGACGGCGGCCGCGGCGGGCTCGGGCGGCGACTCTTCGGAGGAATCGCGCTTCGCGCGCCTCGTCACCGGCAACTTCTTCGTGATGGTGGGCGGCTTCTACCTCGCCGGGCTGCTGCTCGCGTTCACGCCCTGCGTTCTGCCGATGGTGCCGATCCTCTCGGGGATCATCGCCGGGGGCGGGGCAAAGGTCACACCGGGGCGCGCCTTCGCGCTGTCGGCAACCTACGTGCTCGGCATGGCGCTCACCTACACCGCCGCAGGTCTGGCCGGGGCGGCGATGGGCCACGAAGTACAGGCGCTGTTTCAGCAGTGGTGGGTGCTCAGCCTGTTCGCCGCCATTTTCGTGGCCATGGCGCTGTCGATGTTCGGTCTGTTCACGGTGCAGATGCCGGCGTCGATCCAGACGCGCATCGCCGGCCTGAGCAACCGCCAGTCAGCCGGCACCTTCGGCGGCGTCGCCATGATGGGCGCGCTGTCGGCGCTCATCGTCACCACCTGCGTGGGGCCTGCACTGGTGGCGGCGCTCCTGGTCATCAGCCAGACCGGCCAGATCGCGCGCGGTGGCGCCGCGCTCTTCGCCATGAGTCTCGGCATGGGCACGCCGCTGCTCATCGTCGGCGCCTCGGCCGGGAAGCTGTTGCCGAAGGCCGGCCCGTGGATGGATTTCATCAAGAAGCTGTTCGGCGTCATGATGCTGGGCGTTGCGGCGTGGATGCTGGCGCGCATCGTCCCGGATCGGCTGGCGCTGCTTCTCTGGGCACTGCCGGCGCTGAGTCTTGGCTGGCTCCTGTGGTTCGAGCTCAAGACACACCCTGCGGCGCTGTGGACGCTGCGCGCTGTCGGCCTCGCGGCGGCCCTCTACGGCGTCGCGCTGGCGGCGGGCGCGGCTCTCGGCGGCACCGATCCGCTCGCGCCGATTCCCGCTTTCGCCGGACATGCTTCGCAGTCGCTGCCGTTCCGGCCGATCGCCTCGGTGGCCGATCTCGACCGCGAGGTTGCCCAGGCGAGTGCTCACGGGCACGGGGTGCTGGTGGACTTCTCCGCCGACTGGTGCACCTCGTGCAAGGAGATGGAGCGCTACACCTTTACCGACGCAGGCGTGAAGAGCGCGCTCGCGGGCACTGCGCTCCTGCGTGCCGACGTGACCCGCGGCACCGCGGACGACGAGGCGCTGCTCAAGCATTTCGGCATCATCGGCCCGCCGACCATCGCCTTTTACGGCCCGGACGGACACGAGCGAAGTGAGTTCCGCGTGGTCGGGTACCTGAAGGCCGAGACGTTCGCGGCCCGCGCCCGCGCCGCACTGCACGCGCCGCCGTGAAGAGCTCCCGCCCTTCCCCCGCCGGCGTGCTGGCGGTGGCCGGCATTCTGCTCGGCGCGGGCGTGGTGGGTTTCCTGGTACACCGGCTGACGGCCCCCGCGGAGCCGGGACTGCGCGCCGTGCCCACGGCGCCAAAGGCCCCGGGCACTGTGCCTCCGACCACCCCGGTTGCTGTGCCTGCCGCCCGCTCGATCCCCGAGCGGCTGCCGGACTTCTCGCTCCCTGACCTCCAAGGCAAGCCCCACCGGCTGGCGGACTACGGTGGACGACCCCTCATCGTCAATTTCTGGGCGACCTGGTGCGAGCCCTGCCGCCGGGAGATCCCGCTTCTGAAGGAACTTCGCCGCGAAAATTCACGAAATAGCTTCGAAATGGTCGGTATTGCGATCGATAATAAGGATTCCGTGCGGAAATTCGTTCACGAGCTCGGGATCGACTACCCGGTTCTTGTGGGCGAGAAGGGAGGTCTGGAGGCCGTGAGCGCCTTCGGCATGGATACCGTGCTCCCCTTTACCGTGTTTGCGGATACGCAAGGGCGAATCGTCACGCTCAAGATCGGGGAGTTGCATCGGGACGAGGCGAGCTTCATCCTCGAGCGTCTGTCGGACCTTCGCACCGGCCGGATCGGCCTCGCGGCCGCCCGGCAACAGATCGGCGATGAGATCCGGCGGCTCTCGGCGCTGCGAAACTAGACCAAGTCCTGCCAGATCCCTGCAGATCGCCCCAAGAACTATCCCAAATGGCGGCGAATTAGGGTACATTCGCCGCGCTTGTTTGAAATGAGAGCGATAAGAAGCCGCCTCCATGGCTCGTGTGCTGCTCCTGAACGGCCCCAACCTGAATCTCCTCGGAACACGCGAGCCCGAGATCTATGGGACCGACACCCTGGAGTCGATCGAGAAGCGCGCGGCTGCGCTGGCACGCGAGGGGGGGCATGAGCTCATCGCCTTCCAGAGCAATGCCGAGCACGAGCTCATCCAGCGGATCCAGCGCGCGCCCTCCGAGGGCGTAGGCTTTCTGATCTTCAACCCGGGGGCCTTCACGCACACCAGCATCGCACTGCGCGACGCGCTGCTCGCCTCGCACGTGCCGTTCATCGAGCTGCACCTGTCCAACACCCAGGCGCGCGAGCCGTTTCGCCACCACTCCTACTTCTCCGACATCGCTGTCGGTGTGATCGCCGGATTCGGAGCCTTCGGCTACGAGCTGGCGGTGCGCGCCGCCACGCAACGGCTGGCGCGCAGCGCCTGAAGAACGCCGCACGTCGGCCATCAAGACACACGGGAAACTCCCGGCATGGACATTCGAAAAATCAAGAAGCTGATCGAGCTGCTGGAGGAGTCCGGCATCGCCGAGATCGAGATCAAGGAGGGCGAGGAGGCGGTGCGCATCAGCCGCATGGGAGCCGCCGTGCCCGTCACCCAGTTCGTGCACGCGGCTGCGCCGGCCGCGGCGCTCCCGGCACGCGCGCCGGAGTTGCAGCCGGCACTGGCCGCCGAGAGCGCGCAGCCCAAGCCCAAACCGAACGAGCACGTCATCACCGCGCCGATGGTCGGCACCTTCTACGCGGCGCCCTCGCCCGGCGCCAAGGCGTTCGTCGAGATCGGCGATGAGATCGAGATGGGCCAGGTACTGTGCGTCATCGAAGCCATGAAGATGATGAACCAGATCGAGGCCGACAAGGCCGGGCGGGTCACCTCGATCATGGCGCGCAACGGTGACCCGGTGGAGTTCGGTCAACCCTTGTTCGTAATCGAATAGGGCGGGCCATGATCGAGAAGCTGGTCATCGCCAATCGCGGCGAGATTGCGCTGCGCATCCTGCGGGCGTGCCGCGAGCTCGGCATCAAGACGGTCGCCGTGCACTCCACCGCCGACTACAGCCTCAAGCACGTGCTGCTCGCGGACGAGTCGGTGTGCATCGGTCCGCCGGCCTCGATCGGCAGCTACCTCAACATGCCGGCGATCATCTCGGCCGCTGAGGTGACCGATTCGGTCGCCATTCACCCGGGCTACGGTTTCCTCTCCGAGAGCGCGGACTTCGCCGAGCGCGTCGAGAAGAGCGGCTTCGTGTTCGTCGGCCCGAAGGCGGAGACCATCCGCACCATGGGCGACAAGGTGTCGGCCATCAAGGTGATGAAGTCCCACGGCGTGCCGTGCGTGCCGGGATCCGACGGACCGCTCGGCGACGACGCGGACGAGAACCTGCGCATCGCGCGCGACATCGGCTACCCGGTGATCATCAAGGCCTCGGGCGGCGGCGGCGGGCGCGGCATGCGCGTGGTGCACACCGAGGCTTCGCTCCTCAACGCCATCGGCATCACGCGCGCCGAGGCGCGTGCCGCCTTCGGCAATGACCAGGTCTACATGGAGAAATTCCTCGAGCGGCCGCGCCACATCGAATTCCAGGTGCTCGGCGATTCGCACGGCAACGTCATCCATCTCGGCGAGCGCGACTGCTCGATGCAGCGCCGCCACCAGAAAGTGATCGAGGAGGCCCCCGCGCCCGGGATCAGCCTGAGGCAGCGCAAGCTCATGGGGGATCAGTGCGTCGAAGCCTGCCGCGCGGTCGGCTACCGCAGCGCCGGCACGCTCGAGTTTCTCTACCAGGACGGCGAGTTCTTCTTCATCGAGATGAATACCCGCATCCAGGTCGAGCACCCGGTGACCGAGCTGGTGACCGGTATCGACCTGGTAAAGGCGCAGCTGCTGGTGGCGAGTGGCGAGCGGCTGCCGTACGCGCAGAGCGACGTGCAGTTCCGCGGGCATGCCATCGAGTGCCGCATCAACGCCGAGGACCCCAAGACCTTCATGCCCTCGCCCGGGCCGATCCGCCTGTGGCATGCGCCCGGAGGGCCGGGTATCCGCTTCGACAGCCACGTGTACTCGGGCTACAACGTGCCGCCCTACTACGATTCGCTGATCGCCAAGGTGATCGCGCACGGCGACACTCGCGACACGGCCATCGCGCGCATGAAGAATGCGCTCGCGGAGATGGTGATCGAGGGCATCAAGACCAACGTGGCGCTGCACCAGGAGATCTTCAACCACGCGGCCTTCCAGAAGGGCGGCACCGACATCCACTACCTGGAGCGGCGGCTGGGGCTGCGATGAGCCCGTGGTGCGCAAGGGGCCTGCGGCGCTCTCGCTGAGATGGCCGCGCTCCTCACCCTCGCCTTCGAGCTGGGCACGCTCGACCCCGATGCCGCCGAGAGCGCCTGCCTCGCATGCGGCGCGACCGCGGTTAGCTTCGCCGACAGCCGCGACGATCCGGTGCTCGAGCCGGCCGTGGGCGAGGTGCGCCTGTGGCCGGCCACCCGGCTCAGCGCGCTGTTCGTCGATGCCGGCGCGCCCCGCGAGCTCGCTGCGCACGTGGCCGCGACGCTGGGGATTCCGGCCACGACGATCGTCACCGAGGAAGTCGCCGACCGTGCCTGGGAGCGGGAATGGCTGCGCGATGTGCACGCCATGCGCTTCGGTGAGCGGCTGTGGGTGTGTCCACGCCACGCGCGCGTCCACGCTGCGGGTGCGGCCGTCGTGCTCCTCGACCCGGGGCTCGCGTTCGGCACCGGGACGCATCCCTCCACGGCGCTGTGCCTTCATTGGCTCGACGCGCATCTCGCGCCGGGCGCGCGCGTCATCGACTACGGCTGCGGCTCGGGGGTGCTGGCGCTCGCGTGCGCGAAGCTCGGCGCGCGCGAGGTGCATTGCTTCGACATCGACCCCCAGGCGCTCATCGCCACGCGCGACAACGCGCTCGCCAACGAGGTCGCCGACCAGGTGCACGTCCACGAGCGCGCGCAGCACCTGCCCGCCGGCGTCGATGTGCTGCTGGCGAACATCCTGTCGGCCCCGCTGTGCGCCCTGGCCGGCGACTTTGCCGCGCTCGTGCGTGCGGGGGGCGATGTCGTGCTCGCCGGCCTCATGCGGCACGAAGCCCCCGAGGTGACAGCGGCTTACGCCGCGTGCTTTGATGTCAGCGGGTGCGGCGAGCGCGGGGACTGGAGCTGCCTGCAGGCGCGCCGTCACTGAGGAGCCGCGGCCCACCGCTCGTCCGATGTTCACCGTTTGCCCGAAGTGCGCGCTGACCCTGGTCGTGACCGCCGCGGACCTGCGTGTGGCCCAGGGTTACGTGCGCTGCGGCCGCTGCTCGAGCGTGTTCAACGCACTCGCGCAGCTCTCCGACGCCGCCGCAGCGGCAGCGGCACCGCAAGCGCCGGAGCCGCCGCAGGAGCCTGAGGAGCCCGAGGAGCCGGCTGCGCCTCCACCGCCTCCCGCACCGGCGGGCCCCGCCGCGCGCGCGGCAGCACCGTCCGCGGCTGCCCGTGTCGCGGACGAGGACCCGATTCCCGAGGACGCGCTCGAATTCAATCCCGCGATCACCGATGCGTCCTCGGTATTCGTCACGCCGCCGCCGAGCCCTGAGTGGACCGCCGCCACCGGCTCCTTCAAGGCACTGGTCGCGGCCAACCAGGAGCCCACAGAGGAGCCCGAGCGGCCCGCGAGCTCCGAGGCGATCGACGTGGAGCTCGACGCGGCACTGCTGTCCGACATCATGGACAGCGGCAAGCGGGCGGCCCTTGCCGGCACGCCCGCGCCGCGCGAGACCGCCCCTGCGCCCGCGCCGCGCGAGACCGCCCCTGCGCCCGCGCCGGCAGCCGCCGCCGTGCCGCCGCGGCCGCGCCGCCTGAGTCACACCCGGCCCCCCGCGGGCGCCGGCAGCGAGCCGGCGCGCACGCGGCCAGTGCCGGCGATGGCGCCGCCGGACGCTGACGAGGTCGCCGAGTCCGACGCGCCCCAGGCGCCCGCCGAAACTTTTGCGACACGCGCGGCCCTCCCATGGATGGTCGGCGCGGGGCTGATGGTGCTCGCGCTGCTGCTGCAGATCATCGACCATCAGCGCGATGCGCTCGCAACGGACGCGCGCATCGGCCGGCCGCTGACCGCGCTGTACTCGATGCTCGGAGTGCGGCTCATGCCGCGCTGGGACCTGCGCGCCTACGACGTGCGCCAGCTCGGTGCAATCGTCGAGCCGGGCAGCGTCGGGGCGATCACCGTCCGCGCCAGCATCCGCAACGTGGGCGGAAGGGCCCAGCCACTGCCGCTGCTGCGCGTGACGCTCCAGGACCGCTTCGGCAACCGCCTCGCCTCGCGCGAGGTGCCACCGCGCGACTACCTGCCGCGCAGCGTCGAGCCGCCGTCGCTCATGTCGGTCGACCAGCGCATCGATGCCCAGCTGGCGTTCGTCGATCCGGGGGCGAGCGCGGTCGGCTTCGAGCTCGATGCCTGCCTGCCGGCGCGTGGCGGCGGTGTCGCCTGCGCCAACGACGCGAGCGCCCGCTAAGGAACCGCAGCCGGTGCAGATCGGGCCCTACGTCCTGCCCTCGCCCGTCGTGCTCGCGCCCATGGCCGGCGTGACCGACCGGCCGTTTCGCATTCTGTGCCGCCAGCTCGGCGCCGGACTCGCCGCCTCCGAGATGCTGACCTCGGACACGCGGCTCTGGACCACGTCCAAGTCGCGCCACCGCATGGATCACCAGGGTGAGCCCGAGCCGCGTGTGGTGCAACTCGCAGGCGCCGACCCGCAAGCGCTCGCCGAAGCTGCGCGCGCCAATGTCGCTCTCGGCGCCCAGATCATCGACCTGAACATGGGCTGCCCTGCGAAAAAAGTCTGCGGCAAGCTGTGCGGCTCGGCGCTGCTGCAGGACGAGCCGCTCGTCGAGCGTATCCTCGAGACCGTGGTGCGCGCGGTCGATGTGCCGGTGACGCTCAAGATCCGCACCGGCTGGGACCGCGAGCACATGAACGGCGTCGAAATTGCGGCCATCGCGGAGCGTTGCGGCATCGCCGCGCTCGCCGTGCATGGCCGAACGCGCGCCGATCTTTACGCAGGAGCGGCCGAATACGCCACGATCCGCGCGATCAAGGCGCGCGTGCGCATTCCGGTGTTCGCCAACGGCGATATCGCCAGCGCTGAAAAAGCGCGCGAGGTACTTGATTTCACCGCCGCGGACGGAGTAATGATCGGCCGGGCGAGCCATGGGGCGCCATGGATTTTTCGTGCTGTCAACCACGAGCTGCGCGCGGGATTTGCGACGCCGGCACTTCTGCGCAGCGAAGCGCGTGATATCATCCTTGCGCATCTCGACTCGGTGTACTCATTTTACGGCGAGGAAACCGGAGTCCGGATTGCGCGCAAACATCTCGGTTGGTATTGCGGGCAGCTGCTGGGCGAGCCGGCGGCGGTCCGGCCGCAATTGATGGGGGCTGTAAATACCGCCGCACAGTTCGCGCAGGCGCTTAAGCATTTCGATGAGTGGGTGAGCGGGGCCGTCATGGCGGCCTGACGAATGGTCTTTCCCTGGGGGGTCGCACATGACGGCAAAGAAAAAGACTCGGACCCGTGAAGCCGCCGCCAGAGTGAATGGACGCGATCTGCCGCTGCGCAACCACGCCGAGCGTGCGCTGAGCGAGTATTTCACCAGCCTGAACGGCCACCGCCCCGCCCATCTGTACGACCTGGTGCTGCGCGAGGTGGAGGAGCCGCTGTTTCGCGTGGTGCTCGACTACGCGCAGGGCAACCAGAGCCGCGCCGCCGGGATTCTCGGCATCAACCGCGGCACGCTGCGCAAGAAGTTGAAGCAGTTCGGACTTGCAGGCTCCTGAGGCCGTTGCCTTCCGCCGGCGCGACGCCGCGCCGGCCGCTGTGAGGGGCTGAAGCCCATGTCGTCGCCGCCAGTGCGCCGCGCCCTGCTGTCGGTCTCCGACAAGACCGGACTCACCGAATTCGCGCGCGCGCTGGCCAAGCGCGGTATCGAGCTCCTCTCCACCGGCGGCACCGCGCAACTGCTCACGCGCGAAGGAATCCCGGTCCGCGAGGTCGCCGCCCATACCGGCTTCCCCGAGATCATGGACGGCCGGGTGAAGACGCTGCACCCGAAGATCCACGGTGGCCTCCTCGGCCGGCGCGGCATCGACGATTCTGTCATGGCGCAGCACGGCATCGCGCCCATCGATCTGCTCGCGGTCAATCTCTACCCGTTCGCGCAAGCCGTGGCACGCCCGGGGTGCAGCTACCACGAGGCCATCGAGAACATCGACATCGGCGGGCCTGCCATGGTGCGCGCCGCCGCCAAGAACCACGAGTCGGTGCTGGTAGTCGTCGATCCGGGCGATTACCCGCTGGTCTTGAAGGAACTCGACACGCACCAGGGTGGAAGCGACGCGGCGACACGCGAGCGCCTCGCGGCCAAGGCCTTCGCCCACACCGCGCGCTACGACAGCATGGTGGCCGCCTGGCTCATCGCCCGCGAGACCCCGGCGCCGTCCTTCCCCGCGATCCTGCCGCTGACCTTCGACAAGATTCAGGAGCTGCGCTACGGCGAGAATCCGCACCAGCGCGCGGCCTTCTATCGCGACCCGGCCGCGCGTGGCGCGGGCATAGCCCGCGCCACGGTGCTGCAGGGCAAGGACCTGTCGTTCAACAACGTCGTAGACGCCGATACGGCGATCGAGTGCGTGCGGGCGCTCGAGGGCAGCGCCTGCGTGATCGTCAAGCACGCCAACCCCTGCGGGGTGGCCGTGGGGGCGAGCCTCCTCGAGGCCTACGAGCGGGCCTACCGCACCGATCCGACCTCGGCCTACGGCGGCATCATCGCCTGCAACCGCGAGCTGGATGCGGCCACCGCCAGCGCCATCACGGGGCGGCAGTTCGTCGAGGTGCTCGCCTGTCCGGCCGTGCAGACCGAGGCGGCGCGCGTGCTCGCCGCCAAGCCCAACGTGCGCGTGCTCATCGTCGGCGACCTGGCGGCGGGTGAGCCCGAGGGGCTGGAGCTGCGCAGCGTCACCGGGGGACTGCTGGTGCAGTCGCGCGACCTCGAGGATCTGCGCGAGGCGAGCTTGAGCGTCCCGACCCGCCGCCGCCCCACGGCGCAGGAGCTCGCTGATCTGCGCTTCGCGTGGACGGTGTGCCGGTTCGTGAAATCGAACGCCATCGTGCTGGCGCGCGACGGCGCCACGCTCGGTGTCGGCGCCGGCCAGATGAGCCGGGTGTACTCGACGCGCCTCGCGGCCATGAAGGCGGCGGACGAGAAGCTGTCGCTGGCCGCGGCGGTCATGGCCTCGGATGCCTTCTTCCCGTTCCGCGACAACCTCGACGTCGCCGCCGGTTACGGGGTGCGCGCGGTCATCCAGCCGGGGGGGAGCGTCCGCGACGCCGAGGTCATCGCCGCCGCGGACGAGCACGACATCGCCATGGTGTTCACCGCCATGCGCCATTTCCGCCACTGACCATGAAGGTGCTGATCGTCGGCGCGGGCGGCCGCGAGCATGCGCTGGCGTGGAAATGCGCCTCCGAGCCACGGGTCACCGAGGTGCTGGTGGCACCCGGCAACGCCGGCACCGCGATGGAAGCTCGCGTGCGCAACGTCGAGGTCGCGGCGGAGGACATCGCGGGACTCACACGTCTCGCGACCGCCGAGCGTGTCGATCTCACGATCATCGGGCCGGAGGCACCGCTGGTCGCGGGGGTAACGGATGCGTTCGCCGACGCGGGCCTCAGGTGCTTCGGTCCGAGCCGCGCCGCGGCGCGGCTCGAGGGCTCCAAGGCCTTCGCCAAGGAGTTCCTGCGGCGCCACGGCATCCCGACCGCGCGCTCTGCGACCTTCACCCGCGAGAGCTTCGACCCCGCGTGGCTGCGCGCGCAGCGCACGCCGCTGGTCGTCAAGGCGAGCGGGCTCGCCGCCGGCAAGGGCGTGATCATCGCCGCGTCGCTGACGGAGGCGCTCGCGGCGGTGGACGGCATGTTCACCGGGCGCTTCGGCAGTGCGGGCCACGAGGTGGTGATCGAGGAATTCCTCAGCGGCGAGGAGGCGAGCTTCATCGTCATGGCCGCCGGCGCGCAGCTGCTGCCGCTCGCCACCTCGCAGGATCACAAGCGCCGCGATGACAACGACCTGGGACCGAATACCGGCGGCATGGGCGCCTACTCGCCCGCTCCGGTGGTCACCCCCGGTGTGCACGCGCGCATCATGCGCGAGGTCATCGAGCCGACCATGCGCGGGCTGGAGACGGAGGGGCTCCACTACACCGGCTTTCTTTACGCGGGCCTCATGATCGCCCCCGACGGCACGCCCAACGTGCTCGAGTTCAACTGCCGCCTGGGGGATCCGGAGACCCAGCCCATCATGATGCGCCTCGATTCCGACCTCACCGCACTGTGCACGGCGGCGCTCGACAAGCGGCTCGACCGGGAGCACGCGCAATGGAGCCCACGCGCAGCGCTGGGCGTGGTGATGGCGGCGGCGGGCTATCCCGAGAGCGTGCGCACGGGAGACCGCATCGAGGGGCTGGAGCGCGCGGCGCGGCTGCCAGGAAAGATCTTCCATGCCGGCACCCGGCTCGAGTCCGGCCAGGTGCTCACCAGCGGTGGCCGCGTGCTGTGCGCGGTGGGGCTCGGCGACACGGTGGCCGGAGCCCGCAGTCAGGCCTACGCGCTCGTCGATGCGGTGCGCTGGGCGGGCGTGCACTATCGACGCGACATCGGCCATCGGGCGGTCGCGCGCGCGACTTGAGCCGCGTGACACGCTCGCCCTTTGAGCACCCCGCGCCCCACGTCGTCGAGCTCGAGGTGGGCGACCAGGACATCGACGCCTACGGACACGTCAACAACGCGGTGTATCTCACCTGGTTCGATCGCGCCGCCTGGTCGCACTCGGCGGCCCTCGGCGTGCCGCTCGAGCGGTGCTTGAGTCTGCGGCGCGGCATGGCGGCGCTGCGCACCGAGGTCGATTTCGAGCGCGCGGCGCTGCGTGGCGACCACGTGCAGGTGGCCACCTGGATCGCCGACAGCGACGGGCGGTTGCGCGTCGGGCGGCGCTTTCAGGTGCGGCGCGCCGACGGCGTCACGCTGGCACGGGCGCGCACCGAGTACGTGTGCATCAACCTCGACTCGGGACGGGCGGTGCGGATGCCGGAACCGTTTACGCGCGCCTACGTGGTGAGCGCGCGCTGAGGGCACCGGCGCGGTGGTGCAGCCGGCAGCAACCACGCATTTTTTGCCAATCGACTAAAAACTGAAGCGTATGAAGGCTTCCGGCCCGTCGAAGTGCAGCGACACCACGCCCGGCGGGTTGCCGCCCTTGTCAGTGAGCGAGATGTGCATGCTGGTGTAGCCCAGGCCGATCGTGAAGTTCGGGTTCCAGCGGTACTGCAGGTCGCCGTGCAGGTCGAGGAACGAGCCGTCGACGCCGCTGATTTCCGCCTTGAGGTAGTTGGCGCGGGCGGTCGCGGCGAAGCGCCTCGAGATGGCCCAGGTGAGATCGAGCGGCAGAGTGGGCAGCGGCTCGGCGGCGGACTCGCTCTGCGACTGGCCAGTGGCGGGAATCGAGCCGAGCGCGTACACCTGCAGGAAGAACACGCCGAGCCCGGTCCCGACCTCGAAGCTGTCGCTGCGGAAGAACGAGTAGGTATAGGTCAGCCCGAAGCTGCGCCAGTCGACCTCACTCTGCACCAGCTGGCCCGCGTCGAAGGTCTGGTTGCCGAACACGATGTTGTTGGCCAGCAGCTGGTTGCCGGTGCGGTCCGCCTCGTAGTACTCGACGCGCAGCTTGTTGCGGTCGCGCATGCGGAACATGAACTCGACCCGCCCCTGATGCATGCGCGGGGCGAGCCCGAGCTCATTCTCCGCGTTGACCGGCGTGCCGAGGGTACCGGGCGCCACATTGGTCGTGGGGTCGACCCGCACGTTGGTCTGCACCGTGGGTGAATAGAACGCCGCCAGCACGTAGAAGCGGTCGTGGATCGGGCTGGTCTTCTCGGGCGGGCGCGGCGGCAGCGGCGCGCCCGACAGGGTGTCGCGGTCGGCATACGCGAGCGGGGCATGAAGCGCGGCAACCACCGCGGCCAGCGCGAGCCAGATGCGCATGCGAACGTGCACTCCCTCCCGCGCATGGACGCGGGCTTCGCGGCGATCTTACTGACGGGCGGCGTGACAGTGCCAGCGTCGCCGGCTGCCGACGTGACGCTGCGCACACCGAAGGGGACCTGCGGTGGCCGAGGGCGGACCGCTGCGGGTCCGCCGCCCGCACGCTCAGCGCTTCATCGCCTCGAAGAATTCCCCGTTCGACTTGGTGTCCTTCATCTTGTCGAGCAGGAATTCGATCGCCGCGAGCTCGTCCATCGGGTGCAGGAGCTTGCGCAGGATCCACATCTTGGCGAGCTCGCCCTGGTCGGTGATGAGCTCTTCCTTGCGCGTGCCCGAGCGGTTGATGTTGACCGCCGGGAACACCCGCTTCTCGGAGATGCGCCGGTCGAGGTGGATCTCGCTGTTGCCCGTGCCCTTGAACTCCTCGTAGATGACGTCGTCCATCTTCGAGCCGGTGTCGATGAGCGCGGTCGCGAGGATGGTCAGGCTCCCGCCCTCCTCGATGTTGCGCGCCGCGCCGAAGAAGCGCTTCGGGCGCTGCAGCGCATTGGCGTCCACGCCGCCGGTGAGCACCTTGCCGGAGGACGGCACCACGGTGTTGTAGGCGCGTGCCAGGCGGGTGATCGAGTCGAGCAGGATCACCACGTCCTTCTTGTGCTCCACCAGCCGCTTGGCCTTCTCGATCACCATCTCGGCTACCTGCACGTGGCGGGCGGCGGGCTCGTCGAAGGTGCTGGATACCACCTCGCCCTTGACCGTGCGCTGCATCTCCGTGACTTCCTCAGGCCGCTCGTCGATGAGCAGCACGATGAGGTAGACCTCGGGATGGTTGGAGGTGATCGCGGTGGCGATGTTCTGCAGCAGCATCGTCTTGCCGGCCTTCGGCGGGGAGACGATCAGTCCGCGCTGCCCCTTGCCGATGGGCGCGACCAGGTCGATGGTGCGCGCGGTCAGGTCCTCGGTGGAGCCGTTGCCGCGCTCGAGTTTCAAGCGTTTGGTCGGATGGAACGGCGTCAGGTTCTCGAACAGCACCTTGTTGCGCGAGCTCTCCGGGGAGTCGAAATTGATCTCGCCCACCTTGAGCAGCGCGAAGTAGCGCTCGCCGTCCTTCGGCGCACGGATGAGCCCGGAAATGGTGTCGCCGGTGCGCAGGTTGAAGCGGCGGATCTGGCTCGGGCTCACGTAGATGTCGTCGGGGCCGGCGAGATAGCAACCGTCGGCCGAGCGCAGGAAGCCGAAGCCGTCCTGCAGGATCTCGAGCACGCCGTCGCCGTAGATGTTCTCGCCGTTGCGGGCGTGCGCCTTGAGGATCGAGAAGATGATGTCCTGCTTGCGCGAGCGCGCCAGGCTCTCGAGCCCCATGGTCTCGGCCATCTTCACCAGCTCGTGGATCGGCTTCGACTTCAGCTCCGTCAGGTTCATGGAGCTGCGCGACTGCACCAGCTCTGCCGGGCTGATGATCTCGGAGTCGTCGACCTCGAACGGCTCCTGGTCGTGCATCATCTCGTCGGGACGTCCGCCGCCGTTGCCCATGTTGCCGCGGTTGCCGTCACGGTTGCCGTGGCGCGGTCCCTTGTTGGGCCGGTTACGGCCCTGATTACCGAGGTAGCCTCTCACAGCTTGGCCTCTTGGCCGCGAACGCGGTCGGCAACGTCGAGGTTGCTGTCAAGAAATGCCAGCAGCTGTGACTTGGACACCGCACCGACCTTCTGCGCCTCAACCGTGCCGTTCTTGAAGAGAATCAGCGTGGGTATGCCGCGGATGCCGAACTTCGGCGGGGTCTGTGGGTTCTCGTCGATGTTGAGCTTGGCGATCTTGACGCGGTCCTGGTACTCGCTCGCGATCTCATCGAGGATCGGAGCGATCATCTTGCAGGGTCCGCACCACTCGGCCCAGAAATCCAGCAGCACTGGCTTGTCTGACTTGAGTACGTCCTGGGCAAATGTGGCGTCGGTGGTATGCACGATGTTCGGGCTACTCACGCGGTTCAACCTCCGTTGATGCAGAGCGTGGCAAATTCAATTTATTGGAGACTGCAGAAAATCTGGGCGGGTCGGCACAAGCGCAGAAAAGCAATGCCAGTTGCAGCCGTCAAACGGTTACACTAACTCGTCGGTTGAGTATCTGACCCCTAGGGGAAGAGGATTACCGAACTGGCGGGTGCGGACCTGCTGGCCCGCTGACTGAGACACTTTGTAGCGCTTCCGGACCGGTTTTTCAAGTCCCGCGGCGCTTTTCGCATAACACGCGGCCGTTAACTGATGACTGTTGCACACTCCGACTCCGTGGCCTTCGCTTCCCTCGGCCTGCGCGGGGAAGTCATGCAGGGCGTGCGGCAGGCGGGCTTCTCGCAAATGACGCCCATCCAGGCGCAGACGCTGCCACTCGCACTCGCCGGCCGGGACGTCGCCGGTCAGGCGCAGACCGGCACCGGCAAGACCGCCGCGTTCCTGATCGCCATGTATCAGGCGCTGCTCACGCGCCCGCCAGCGCCCGGGCGCAGCCCCACCTCGGTGCGTGCGCTGATCGTGGCGCCGACACGCGAGCTGGCGGTGCAGATCCATCACGATGCGCTCACCCTCGGCGCGCACACCAACCTGCGGCACATGGTGGTGTTCGGCGGCATCGACTACGACAAGCAGCGCCAGGAGCTCAGCTCTGGCTGCGAGGTGCTGATCGGCACGCCGGGGCGGCTGATCGACTACTTCAAGCAACACGTCTACGACCTGCGCCACGCCCAGGTGCTGGTGCTCGATGAAGCCGACCGTATGTTCGACCTCGGCTTCATCGCCGACATCCGCTACATCCTGCGCCGCCTGCCGCCGCCGCTGCGGCGCCAGTCGATGCTGTTCTCCGCCACGCTCTCCTACCGGGTGCTGGAGCTCGCCTACGAGCACATGAACAACCCGGAGCTGGTGCGCATCGAGCCCGACAAGCGCACCGTGGATGCGGTGCGCCAGGTCATCTATTACCCGGCGATGGAGGAAAAGGTGCCGCTGCTCATCGGGCTGCTGCGCCAGAGCGAGGCGCACCGCACGCTGGTGTTCGTCAATACCAAGCGCATGGCGGAGCGGCTCGAGAGCGTGCTCAAGGCCAACGGCTTTCACGCCCAGGCGCTCTCCGGGGACGTACCGCAGGCGAAGCGTCTGCGCTTCCTGCGCGACTTCCACGACGGCAAGCTCGCGGTGCTGATCGCGACCGACGTCGCCTCGCGCGGCCTGCACATCCCGGACGTGAGCCACGTGTTCAACTTCGACCTGCCGCAGGACCCCCCCGACTACGTGCACCGTATCGGACGCACGGCGCGCGCCGGCGCCGAGGGCGATGCCATCAGCTTCGCCTGCGAGGAGTACGCGGTGGGTCTGCCGGACATCGAGGATTTCCTCGGTCACAAGATTCCCGCCGGCTCGATCGCGCCCGAGCTGCTGGCCCAGGGGGTACTCCCGGGCGCATACGCGCCGCGCTTCCGCCGGCCGCACGGGGGCGACGGGCGGCGCGCCGCCGGCGGCCACCGGGGCGGCCGGGAGGCGCGCGGCGGACGCCACGGCCGCGGACGCTAAGCACCTGAATAGGCGATGCTTTCGCGGGCGACGGCGCGGATGCTCGCGGGCCGTGGCACAAGGGAGCCGGCTCGGCTAAGCTCCATTCTTTTGGGGGCCGCAGCCTGCAGCTCCTCAAACCCCTGGCATGGCGGAAATCGAAGACAACGTCGACCGCGAGCTGTTTCGCAACGTGGAAAAGCTCCGTCAGTTGCGCATCGAGCATCGCGACCTGGACGAGGTCATCTCACGGCTGTCACTCGATCTGCACGTCAATGAGCTGCAGCTGAAGCGCCTGAAGAAGCGCAAGCTGATGCTCAAGGACCAGATCGCGCGTCTGGAGAGTCAGCTGATCCCGGATCTGAACGCCTGATGAGCAGCGCCGACAGCGCCGTGCAGGGCGCGTTCCTGCGGCTGCCAACCCCGCAGCTGGTGGCTGAGATCCTGGGCATCCTGATCGCGCTCGCGGTCGGGTTCGCGGTGGTGCGCGCCGTGCGACCGTGGCGCACGGACGATGCGGGCGGCAGCGGCCTTAAGCGCGTGCTCGGTGCCGTGATGCTGCTCTCGCCGCTGCTCGCCGCGCTCGCGACCTTGCTCGCCGCGCACGCAGTGCTCGCCGCCGCCGTCGTCGACACCGCGCTGGTCGACAGCGCCGTGCAGCTCGCGGCGGCGATCGTCGTGGTACGCCTCGGCGTGCACGTGCTGGGGAGGCTCCTCGGGCCCGCCTCCTGGGTGCGCAGCCGCGAGCTCGTCATCACCACCGTGCTCGCGGTCATCGTGGCGGTGGCGCTCCTTGGCTGGCTGGACGCGATCGAGACGGCCCTGAACCGCGTCAACCTGGTCCCGGGCCGCAGTCAGGTCAGCCTGTGGGCGCTGCTCAAGGGACTGGTGGTGGTGACCGCCTTCGTGGTGGTGGCCAGTCTGGTCGCGCGTGCGATCGAGCGTCACGTCATGCGGCTCGAGCAGCTGGCGGTCTCCACACGGGTGGGGGTGTCGAAATCCACCTACTTCCTGCTGGTCGGGCTCGGGATCCTGCTCGGCATCAACGCCGCCGGTGTCGACGTCACGACGCTCAACGTGCTCACCGGCGCCATCGGCTTAGGCCTGGGGTTCGGCCTGCAATCGGTCGCCAGCAATTTCGTCAGCGGCTTCGTGCTGCTCATGGACAAGTCCATCAAGCCCGGCGACGTCATCAGCTTCACCGCCCACACCGGCGACAACAGCGGCGGCACCAGCAACTTCGGCTGGGTGCAGGAGCTGCGTGGGCGCTACGTGGTGGTGCGCGATCGCGACGGCGTGGACACGCTGGTGCCGAACCAGAACCTGATCACCAGTCCGTTCATCAACTGGAGCTACTCGGACCAGCGGGTGCGCATCAAGCTGCCGGTGACGGTGAGCTACGACGACGACCCGGAAGTCGCGCTGCAGCTGCTGCTCGAGGCGGCCGCCGATCACCCGCGCATCCTGCGCGAACCGCCCCCGGTGTCGCGTCTGATGAGCTTCGAGGACAACGGCATGCGCCTCGAGATCCGCTTCTGGATCGCCGATCCGGTGAACGGCGTCAACAACGTGCGCTCGGACGTCAACCGCGCGATCTGGAGGATCTTCCGCGCCAACGGCGTGCACATCCCGGTGCCGCAGCAGGACGTGCGCATCCTCGATGCGCGTGCGCGCCGCCCGCCGAGCGCAGCATCCGGATCGGCCGCGAGCCTCCCCGGGCACGACCGGGCCGCCGACTGAAGCGTCCGCACCTTAAGGCGCCACTGCCGCCGTGCCGTTAGCGGTGAACGCAGGCCTGGCGATTCCGGACCACGAGCTGGAGCTCGCCTTCATGCGCGCCTCGGGCCCCGGCGGCCAGAACGTCAACAAGGTGTCGAGCGCCGTGCAGCTGCGCTACGACCTCGCGGGCAGCACGGTGCTGAGCGCTGCGGTCAAGGCGCGGCTGCGAGCCTTGAGCGGCCGCCGTCTCACCACCGACGGCGCGCTGCTCATCGTCGCGCGCAATCAGCGCAGCCAGGAGCAGAATCGCCGCGACGCCGAGCAGCGGCTCATCGAGCTCGTGCGGCGTGCGCTCATCGCGCCCAAAATCCGCAAGCCGACCGCGCCGACCCGCGGCGCACGCGAGCGCCGGCTCGAGGGCAAGACGCGCCTGCGGCGCACCAAGCGGCTGCGGGCGCGGCCGCGCTGGGACGATTGACGGAGGCTCCGATGTACGCGTCCGCCGCGATGGCCTTCCTCCACCACCTCGCCGCCTTCACACTGGTGGCCTCGCTCGCCGTCGAAGTCGCGATGTTCAAGCCGCCGCTCAGCGTGCCGCAGGCGCGGCGGCTGCAACGCACCGACCTCATCTTCGGACTGTCTGCGGTAGCGGTGCTGGTGGTGGGGGCGCTGCGGGTCGCGTACTTCGAGAAGCCGCCCGCCTACTACCTCCACGACGAGTTCTTTCTGCTCAAGATGGCGGCGTTCGCCGCCGCTGCACTGATCTCGATCTACCCGACGATGACTTTTCTCACGTGGAACGCAGCGCTCAAGGCCGGCGCGCCGCCCGAGGTGAGCGCCGCGCGCACCCGCCGCGTGCGGCTGTGCCTGATGCTCGAGCTCAGCGCCATCGTCGTGATTCTGGGGTGCGCGGCGCTGATGGCGCGCGGCTTAGGCTATCTGAGCTGAGATCCGTCAGGCATCTGCGGGCGGATCAGCCACGCAGCCAGTGCCGGCAGCAGGATGATCGCCGCCAGCATGTTCACCAGGAACATGAAGGTCAGCATGATGCCGATGTCCGCCTGGAACTTGAGCGGCGAGAACACCCAGGTTGCGACCCCGATGGCGAGCGTGATGCCGGTGAAGATGATGCTGGCGCCGGTGACCCGCAGCGTGTGCTCGTAGGCTTCGCGCACGCCCTGCCCCTGCCGCAGGAACTCCTGCATGCGGCTGAAGAGATAGATGCCGTAGTCGACGCCGATGCCGGCGCCTAGCGCCACCATCGGCAGGGTCGAGATCTTGAGCCCGATCCCGACCAGCGCCATGACCGCGTACACCAGCACCGACACCAGCGCGAGCGGCACCACTACCAGCACCGTGCCGAGGAATGAGCGGAAGGTCAGCAGGCACATGACGATCACCGCGCCGAACACTCCGGCGAGGATCAAGAGCTCCCGGGACTTGACCGTCTCGTTGGTCGCGGCCATCACGCCGACGTTGCCGGCAGCGAGGCGCACGACGGCGCCCGGGAGCGGGTTGGCGGCGCGCCACGTCTTGACCTCCGCCACCGCGCGCGCAATGGTCTCGGCGCGGTGGTCGGTGAGGAACATCATCACCGGCACGACGTCGCAGTTCTCGTTGAGGAGTCCGGTGCTGGTCTCGATGTAGCGCGTCGACTGCGTGAGCTGGGTCTGCTCGCGCGGGATGCTGCGCCACTTGAGGCTCCCCTCGTTCCAGCCGGCGATCGCCATCTTGGCGATGAACGGCAGCGTGATGACGTCCTGTACGCCCGGGACGTTGCGCATGTGCCAGCCGAAGCGGTCCACCGCCGTCATGAGGTCGTGGCTCACGCACAGCGGCTGCTGCGACTCCACGATGGCGGTGAGCACGTCCACTCCGATCGAGAATTTCGTGGTGATCACGTCGTTGTCGCGGTTGTAGCGCGAGTCGGCGCGCAGCTCCGGCACTCCCGCCTGGGTGTCGCCGATCGGGGTCTCGCGTCCCTTCCACCAGCCCACCGCGCCGAGGAGCGCGGCGACGGCGATGATGGCAAGCGCCGGACCGCGTGCGGTGATGCCGGCCACGTGCCGCCAGAGCATCGCGAGGCGCGCCTGGCGGCGCTCGACGCGGGCGCGATAGTGCGCGGTCAGGCGCACGTAGGACACCAGCACCGGCAACAGCACCAGGTCGGTGAGGATCACGATGGCGACGCCGATGCTGGCGGTGACCGCCATCTCGCGGATCACCTGTACCGGGATCAGGAGGATGGTGACGAAGCCGACCAGGTCGGCGAGCAGCGCGATGACCGCAGGAATCAGCAGCTGGCGGAACACGCGGCGCGCGGCCGCCACGCTGTCGAGGCCCGCGAGCGCCGCGTCCGCCGCCGCGCTGATCTTCTGCACCCCATGGCTCACGCCGATCGCGAAGATGAGAAACGGCACCAGCAGCCCGATCGGATCGACCCCGTAGCGCAGCACCACCAGCGACCCGAGCTGCCAGATGACGGCGACCACCGAGCACAGCACCGGCACGCAGGCGATGCGCCACGACTGGCAGTAGAGACGCACCGCGAGCAGCGTCAGCACCAGCGTGATGCCGGCGAACAGCACCACCGAGCCGGCGCCGTCGGCGATGTCGCCCATCACCTTGGCGAAGCCGATCATGTGCACGTCGATCCCGCGGCCCGCGCCGCCCGGCTGCTCGATCGGCAGGCGCACCTTGCGCTCAAGCTCATGCGCCACGGCGATCGGGTCCACCGGCCGCCCCTGTGCGTCCTGGTCAAGCACGATCGCGCTCACCAGCGCTCCGGAGAAGTCGTTGGCCACCAGGCGGCCGATGATGCCGGCCTTGCGGATGTTGTCGCGCACGCGCGCGAAGTTGGCGGGCGTGGGCGTGAAATCCTCGGGCATGACGTTGCCCGCCTCGATGCCGTCCTCGACCACCTCGAGGTAGCGCACGTTGGGGGTGAAGATCGACTGCACGCGCGTGCGGTCGATGCCGTCCATGACGATCACTTCGTCGGTGGCCTTGCGCAGCGCTGCGAAGAACTCCGGCGTGAACATGTTGCCGTCGCGCGCGATCAGCGCCACCAGCACGCGATTGGCACCCTGGAACTCCACCACCTTCGGGTCGAGATAGGTGCGCATGTACTCGTGGCGCACCGGCAGCGTCTTGGTAAAAGAGGCATCGAGGCGCAAGCCGCGCAGCGCCAGGGTGCCGAACACGAGCGTGCCGAGCGCAAACAGCACCAGGATCAGTGCGCGCCGCCCGAAGATGAAGCGCTCGAGCAGTCCGCCGAATCCTGGCAGCGCCGCCCCGCCCGCTTCTCCAGCGCCCGCCATCAGTGCACCGTCCCCGGCGCCGGCCCGGCGGCGCCGCCGAGCGCCACCCGCCGGGCGCCCCCCTCGCCGACCACCGCGAGCGCATCGCTCCCGACGGCGAGCGCCGCCGACAGGCCGCTGCGATCGGTCTGCTGCTCGAGCGTGAACGTGCGGCCGCCGTCGCGGCTCACGAGCACCACCCCCGAGAGGCCGACAACCGCGAGCGTGCCTCCCGGCAGGACCGCTGCGCCGTCGAGCATCTCGACGGTGCCGGTGTCGATGCGGCTCCAGCTCTCGCCGGCGTTCTCCGAGCGATAGAGATTGCCGCGCATGCCGCTCGCCAGCAGCGCGCCGCCGGAGAGCGGCAGGATGTCGAAGAACGAGCCCGCGTAGGGCGACGGCAGCTCCTGCCAGTGAGCGCCCGCGTCGTCGGAGCGGTAAAGATGCCCGGCTTCGCCGGCGATGTAGAGCTCGGCGGCGGAGGCGCCGACGATGCGATTGAGGTGATAGCCGCCGCCCGCCGCGGCGCCCGTCTCTTCGGCCGGCGGCGCACCCGGCGTGCCGCGCACCGCTCCTTTGGCCTGTGGTGCCGGACGGGGCGTGAAGCGCTGCTCGCTCCAGCTCGCGCCACGGTCGGCGCTCACGAGATAGGTGCTGTAGGCGCCGACCGCGATTGCCTGTCCGTGCGTACCGCACCACACATCGAGCAGCGGCCGCTGCGCCTCGGGCGCGTCGTGGGTGCGGCGCCAGTGCTCACCACCGTCGTCGGTGGCGAGGATGACCTCGTCATGCCCCACGGCAAGGCCGTAGCGCGCGTCGAAGAAGCACACGCCGGTGAGCAGCGCCTGGGTCGGTACGTCGGCCGCCTGCGCCCAGCTCGCGCCGTGGTCGTCGGAGAGCACGACGACGCCGCGGTCACCCACGGCGACCAGCCGCTCGCCGGAGGCGGCCAGGGCGATCAGCAGTGAATGCGCGGCGAGCCGTGCGTGCTCGGCGTGGAGCGCGGGTCCCGCGGGTGGTGGCTCAGCCGCCCACGCGACTGCTACCGCGAGCGCAGCTGCAAGGACGGCAAATCCCGGGCTTTCTGCGCGGCGCCGGATTGCGTTAGCGCAGAAAGGCGCGCCCGGGTCCACGACTCACCGTATGCCGTGGCGCTCCAGCATGCTCGGCTGATAGTCGTCGGGCGAGCGCTTGACATTGAAGTTGTAGGACTTCGGCTCCTCGTTCTGCAGGCCGAGCGCCAGGTAGCGTCCGTTGGACAGGTCCATGACCAGCTCGAGCGTCGTCCACAGCGACGGCAGATCGTAGTAGTTCATGGCGTGCCCTTCCTGCACCCGGTACAGCTGCCCGCGCGCGTCGTAGCAGTCGACCGCGAGGATCTGCCAGGAATCCTCGTCCACGTACAGGGTGCGGCGGCTGTAGAGGTGGCTCTGCCCGGGCTTGAGCTTCGAGTCCACCACCCACACGCGGTGCAGCTCGTAGCGGGCGAGATCCTGGTTGATGTGGTTCTTGTGCAGGATGTCGCTGTACTTGAGCTTCGGGCTCTGCAGGCGGTAGGCGTTGTAGGGCACGTACATCTCGCGCTTGCCGACGATCGTCCAGTCGTAGCGCTGCGGACTGCCGTTGTACATGTCGAACTGGTCGGAGGTGCGCAGGTTGTCGGCGTTGGTTCCCGGGTTGTCGAACGCCACGTTGGGGGCACGCCGCACGCGCCGCTGCCCCGGGTTGTAGACCCAGGCGCGGCGGTTCTCCTTCGCCTGATCGAGCGTCTCCTGCACCAGCAGGATCTCGCCCGCGAGGCGTGCCGGAGCGGTGGTCTCCTGCGTGAAGAACAGCAGGATGTTGTTCATCTTCGCCTCGGTCATGCCGGGCTCGTAGTACTGGAAGTAGAACTCCTCCTTGAAGTTCACCAGCGTGTAGCTGCCACTCGCGGTGAGCGGCGCCTGGCCGACCTCGAGCGCGGCGGCCAGCCCGCGCCAGCGCGTGACATGGTTCCAGTAGATCTCCACCCCGGATTGCGGGATCGGGAACGGCACGCCGCCGAGTGCGCCGGTGATGCCGTTGCCGTCCGGCACGAGCCTGCCGCTGGTTGCGTTGCGCTTCGTGGCCTCGTAGACGTGCTCGGGGGAGGCCGCGCTGCGGTGCGTCGGATAGACGATCATCTTGTAGTCGGGGTAGGTCTTGAACAGCGCCTTCTGGCCGTCGCTGAGCCGGGTCGCGTACTGGCTGAGGTTGGCCGCGGTGATCGTGAACAGCGGCTTGTCGTCGGCGTACGGGTCGGGGTGGTGATCGCCGGAGTGGTAGTTGGGAAAGCCCGCATCGGCCGGCGACTTGATGCCGCCGGTCCACGCCGGGATCGAGCCGTCGGCGTTGCCCGCCTTCTCACCGCCGAGGGGCGTCAGGTCGGCGCCGAGCCGCGCGGCCTGCTCCGGGCTCACCGCGCCCCAGGCCAGCTGCGCGAACACGACCGCCGCCGCCGCGCCAAACCGTAACAGCCTCTTCATTGCAGCCCCCTCCATCGCTCACACATGCCCGTCAGGACTGCGCGGCTCTCAGAATGAAAATTTGACGGTCGCCGCGACGAAATCGCGGTCGTCCAGCAGGTTGTACTGACCGGCGCCACCGTAGTGGGTGTAGGAGACATCCAGCTCCCACCTCTGGCGCGTGCTCGCCGTGAGGCCGACGGTGCTCGCATAGCGACCGGCGAGGAAGGCGCCCCCGGGACCCGGAGATACGCCGCTCACATCCTGGCTCCAGGTAAGGTGCGGAAGCAGGTTCCAGTTGCCGATCGCGTTGTCGTACTCGAGGCGGCCGGCGACCACGTAGCCCCACGCAAAGTCGCTGGCGAACGCCGAGCCCGGAATGACGCACTGGAAGCCGGCCATCACGCACTGGCCGTTCACCGCCGGGAACTCCGGGTAACCGCCGAGGTTCGGGTTGCCGCTCAGCGTGCCCGGACCGCCGAAGCGCAGTCCGAAGCCTTCCGGACCGCCGCTGTACTTGTTCGGAAGATTCGCGTAGTCGGCGCCCGCCTCGACGACCAACACCGCCTGCGAGGCCTTGAGGACGTTGGCCCACACCTGGGTTGCGGTGACGTCGAAGTGCCAGGTGTCCTTGAGCTCGTAACCCTGCACGGTCTGTCCGAGCCCGTAGAGGCCGAACTGGTTGCATCCCGTGATGGGCGTAGCGGAGCTCGGTACGCAGTGCCCGGGCCCGGTCGTGGGCGCGCCGAGGAGCTTCTCAAGGCCCGTCTCGAAGGGGCTGAGCGAGGCGTAGATGAGCTCGGGCAGGTCGAGCTGCAGCGGCACGTCGTGGCGGTAGGCGACCTCGCCCTGCAGCGCCGTGCCGGTCGCCTGGATCTGGGTGTTGAAGGAGAGCCCGAGCATCTTGATGTCGGTCGGGAACTGCTCGACGTAGCCTTCAGTGCTCGCGTACTCGCTGGCCGCCAGGTTGCTCGCCTGGTTGTTGACGTTGCCGCCGGCGCGCAGAGTGTTGACACCGATGGCCGCGTACTCGGCGGCGGCCGCGGCGCTCAGGTTGCCGCCCTGCGACGCGGCGGCCTGCTGACCGGCCGCCGTCCCGACGGCGATGGCTGTCGGGAGCGAGCTGGTCGCGACGTACGCATCCGCCGCAGCGGCCACCGCATTGACCGCGCCGTAGGCATTGCCGAAACCCGCCTGTGTGCCGGACTGTATGGATATCACCGGCAGGCGGCTGGTGTAGTTGAGGAAATAGAAGCCGAGCTCGGTACCCTGGCTGAAGTTCGGCAGATACCACTTGAATTTGACGCCGAACTGGCCAGAGTCGGGCGGACGGTCGTCGGGCAGGCGCGGGATCGCCTGGAAATTGCTGATGAGGCCGCCGCCGAGCGGGGTGAAGTTGACGCCCTGGTCGGAGATCGCCCCGAAGCCGAGCACGATCTTGTCGCCGCCGGCGCCGGCGATGTCGTTGCCGCTGAAATAGGCGCCATCCGGCTCGATGATGTCCTCGTGCCAGTCGAACAGGTAGATGAGCTGGGTGCTGAAATTCTTCGTCAGCTGAAGGTTGAACACCGCCGACTCGTCGGGCAGCAGCGCCTGCTTGAGCTCGGCGCCCGGCACCTGCAGGGCCGTCACGTCGAAGTAGTCGACCTGGTTGAGGCCGCCGGCGATGAAGGTGCTCTCGCCCCAGTCCACCACCTGCCGCCCGAGCCGCAGCTCCGCGGGGCTCGAGCCCAGGTCCCAGCGCACGTACCCGAAGGCATCCAGCAGTCGGGTGTAGCTGCCGACCACGTCCTTGGCGTCATGCGAGAGCGGCGTGCGCTCGGTGTTGTCGCCCATCACGTAGAAGTCGTACAGGCCCGAGCCGCGCACGAAGACGCCGGCCTTCTCTTTATAGTTGAGCGAGAACTCGGTGACGCCGGTGAGCGCCTCGGTGAATGTGCCCTTGCCATAATTGAGATCGCCGTCGTCGATGTTGGGCCCGTAGCCACAGCCCCCGTCGGCAATGGCGATCAGCGCACAGTTGCGCCCCTCGACGCGCCACCCCTGTCCGTAGCCGATAGTCGTATCCCAGGAACCGCTCCAGTCTCCGGAGGAGAAACTGACGGCGTGCGCCTCGGGTGCGGCGCCCAGCGCCAGACAGACCGCCGCCGGGGCGATCAGCAGCCCACGACGCCCCATGTGCTCTTTCCTCATGTCTCCCCCCGCTGCCTTGCGGCCCGGAGCGACGGGCCGACCGCCTCGACCCATGCCCGCTTGAGCCCGACGTTACTTGATTGCGACGCTCGCTAGTCCGCTTTCTGGCGCTTGCACGCCGGGTTCTTGTTTGTTCCGCAACACAAGACCTGCGGCGGGCAGTCTACGACTCGGCGACGCGGGGCGGCAAGCCGCTCATCCCCCGCGCAATGTCCCTGATGCTGTGGCGCAACTGCGTGTTCCGGGCCCCGCACGCTAGCCGTGACGCTCGACCGCCGGAGCACCTAGCATACGGCTGGGCGCGACCCGCGCGGCGCACCCGGGATGTAAGGCGCACAGGCTGAAGCATGCAGACTCTTGCCGGCAAGACCGTATTGATCACCGGGGCGTCCACCGGCATCGGGCGCGCGCTCGCGCTCGAGCTGGCACGTGAGGGTGCGCAGCTGGCGCTTACGGCGCGCAACCCGGGGCGGCTGGAAGCGGCCGCGCGCGACTGCGCTGCACTCGGGGCGCCGGCGCTCGCCGTTCCCGGCGACGTGACGCGCATCGCTGACTGCCGCGCCAGCGTTGCGCGCACGCTCGAGCGCTTCGGCAGGCTCGATGTGCTGGTGAACAACGCCGGCCTCACGCTGTGGTCGCGCTTCGACGCGCTCACCGAGCTCGCCGTTCTCGAGCGCGTGCTCGCGGTCAACTACCTGGGCGCCGCGTGGATGACGGCCGCGGCGCTCGGCGCGCTCAAGGAGTCACGCGGACTGATCGTCGCGGTGGCGAGCGTCGCCGGCCTCACCGGCGTGCCGGAGCGCACCGGCTATGCGGCCAGCAAACACGCGATGGTGGGCTTCTTCGAGTCGCTGCGCATCGAGCTCGCGGGGTGCGGCGTCGGCGTCACGATCATCGCTCCGGACTTCGTGGTGAGCGAGCTGCACAAGGGCGCGCTCGGGCCCGACGGCCGTCCGCTCGGCGTGAGTCCCATGGACGAGCCGCACATCATGACGAGCGAGCAGTGCGCGCGGCTGATCGCCGGCGCGATGCGCCGGCGGCAGCGGCTGCTGATCACATCGGCGCGCGGCCGGCTGGCGCGCTGGGCACGCCTGGTGGCACCGGCACTGGTGGACGCCCTCGCGGCGCGCGCCATCCGGCTGCGCCGCTAAAGGCGGCGAGTCACTCGAAGGCGATGGCCGGCAGGTCGAGCGCGATGAGGAAGTACTCGAACAGGTGCTGGATCACACGGATCTGGTTGTGCAGCCGATGATCGCTCTCGAGCAGATGCAGTGCGGCGCGGTGGGCATGCGCGAAGCGCACGCTGTGCTCGTACGGCACCACCTCGTCGCGCCAGCCGTGCACCACCGCGGCCGGGCAGTCGAGCCCGCCGGCGCGCAGCTCCGGCAGGCCCTCGAGGTACAGCGCCGGCGCCATCAGGAACACCCCGCGCGCGTGCAGCAGCGATGCGGAGGCGACCGCCACGTAGCCGCCCATGCTGGAGCCGACCAGCACCAGGTCGCCCGCGAGCTCCTTGCAGAAATCCACCAGCTTCGCGACGCGCGCGCGCGGCGCGTCGAGGCCGCGATAGTCGACCGAGTGCGCCTCGTAACCCTCGCTGCGGGCGATGTCGGCGAGCGCAGTGATCTTGCGGCCCCAGGGACCGCTCTCCTGGCCGTGGGAAAACACGACGTGACGGGTCACGGACACCTCCACCGAACCCCGGCTGGCGAATAATGCAGGTAATGGAAACCTTAAATCCAGCGTACGCGCCGCCAGCTGCAGCCGGCTGGCAGTTCTGGATCGACCGCGGCGGCACTTTCACCGACGTCGTGGGGCTCGCGCCGGACGGAGCATTGCACATCCGCAAGGTGCTGTCGGTGCCGGCGGACCGCGCGGCGGCCGCCGACCCCGGGCTGGCCGCCGCGCGCGCCATCCAGGCCAGCGTGGCGCCGGCGGCGCCGCTGACCGAAGTGAAGGTCGGCACCACGGTGGCGACCAATGCGCTGCTCACCCGCAGCGGCGAGCCGGTGGTGCTGGTCACCACCGCCGGCTTCGCCGATGCGCTGCGGGTCGGCTACCAGAATCGCCCCGACATCTTCGCGCGCAACATCGTGCTGCCGAAGCGGCTGTATGCGAGCGTCATCGAGGCCGACGAGCGGATCGATGCCGCCGGCAAGGTGCTGACGCCGCTCGATATGCCACGCCTCAAGGCCGAGCTGGTGCGCGCACGGCGTGCGGGACGGCGCGCGCTCGCCATCGTCTTTCTGCACGGCTGGCGTCACCCGCAGCACGAGCGCGCCGCGGCCGCGGCGGCCCGGGAGCTCGGCTTCGAGGAGGTGTCGGTGTCGCACGAGCTGTCGCCGCTGGTGCGCTACGTGACGCGCGGCGACACCACGGTATTGAACGCCTACCTGGCGCTGCCGCTGCGTGCCTATCTGTCGGGGCTGACGCGGCAGCTGCACGCGCTCGATCCGCAAGCGCGCCTCTCGCTCATGCAGAGCAACGGCGGACTGGCGGACGCGGGTTCGTTCCACGCCATGTCGAGCGTGCTGTCGGGACCTGCGGGCGGGCTGATCGGCATGCGCTGGGTCGGCGAGCGCGCCGGCTACCCGCGCCTCATCGGCTTCGACATGGGCGGAACCTCCACCGACGTGTCGCTGATCGACGGCGCTCTGCCGCAGCGCTTCGAGCACCTGATCGGCGGCGTGCGGCTCACTCAGCCGATGCTCGACGTGCATTCAATCGCCGCCGGCGGCGGCTCGATTCTCAGCTTCAGGGACGGGCGCTTCGCGGTCGGTCCGGCCTCGGCGGGCGCGGATCCGGGTCCGGCGTGTTACGGGCGCGGCGGACCCCTGACGCTCACCGACGTGCAGGTGTTGCTCGGGCATCTGCGCCCCGACACGCTGCCGGCACTGTTCGGCCGCGATGGCGCCTCAGCTGTCGATGCGCCGCTCGTGCTGAGCACCTTCCGCGGCCTCGCCGAGCGCGTGAGCCGCGAGGTGGCGCACGGTTGCTCGGCGGAGCTGGTCGCGGAGTCGTTCCTCGAGGTGGGCGTCGAGGCGATGGCCAACGCCATCCGCCAGGTGTCGGCGCGGCAGGGGCTCGACGCCGCAGACTTCACCCTGTTCTGCTTCGGCGGCGCGGCCGGCCAGCATGCCTGCCGCGTGGCGCACGCCGCGGGCATGCGCCGCGTGCTGGTGCACCCGTTGGCGAGCGTGCTGTCGGCGTTCGGCATCGGCGTGGCGGATCGCCTGGCGGTGCGCCGCGAGAGCCTGCGGCAGCCGCTCACCGACGCCGGGCTGGCCGCCGCGCGGGCCGCGCTCGAGCGGCTCGAAGCCCAGGCGCGGGCCGAGCTCGATACGTTCTCGCCGCAGCCGCAGCGGCTGACCCTGGCGCAGCTGCTCGAAGTGCGCGGCGGCGACAGTGACGTAACACTGTCGATCCCCCTCGGCGCGCTCGAAGAGGTGCGCGAGCGCTTCCACGCCGAGCACCTGAAGCGCTTCGGCTTCGCCGCGCACAGCCTCGAGGTCGTGATCGAGGCACTGCGCGCCGAGGCGCGCCTGAGCTCGCTCGACCCGCAGCGGCTGCGGATCCCTTCGCCTGGGGCGCGCGCGACTCTGCCGGCGACGGCGCGCGCCTGGTTCGGCGGCTGGCGCGAGGTGCCGCTCGTGTCCATGAGGAGCCTCGAGGGCACGCTCGCGGGACCTGCGCTCATCGTCGAGCCGCACAGCACCGTGGTGCTCGAGAACGGCTGGCGCGCACGGGCGCTTGCGGGCGGTGAGCTGTTGCTGGAGGCGGATGCGGCCGCCGCAGACGCGGCGACGGACGCCGCGGGGACGCGCACCGCCGATCCGGCGCGGATCGAGATCTCCAACAACCTCTTCATGCACATCGCCGAGCAGATGGGCGAGGTGCTCAGGGCCACCGCCCAGTCGGTGAACATCCGCGAGCGGCTCGACTATTCGTGCGCGCTGTTCGATGCACGCGGCGGGCTGGTCGCCAATGCGCCGCATATGCCGGTGCACCTGGGGTCGATGGGCGCGAGCGTGCGCGCCGTGATCGACACCCGCCAGGGTGAGCTGCGGCCGGGAGACGCGTGGCTGCTCAACAGCCCCTTCCACGGCGGCACTCACCTCCCCGACATGACGGTGGTCACGCCGGTATTCATCGGCGGCGATGCGCGCCCCGACTTCTTCGTCGCCTCGCGCGCCCATCACGCCGACATCGGCGGCATGACGCCGGGCTCGATGCCGCCCTTCAGCCGCAGCATCGCCGAGGAAGGCGCGCTGTTCGAGTGCTTCCCGCTGGTCGTCGACGCGCGCTTCAACGAGCGCGAGCTGCGCGCCGCGCTCGCCGCCGGCGCCTGGCCGGCGCGCCGCCCGGAGCAGAATCTCGCGGATCTGCGCGCGCAGCTCGCCGCCAACGCGCGCGGCATCGCCGAAGTCCGCCGCGCCGTCGAGCGCCACGGGCTCGGCAGCCTGCATGAGCGCATGCGCGAGGTGCAGAACAACGCCGCGCTGTCGGTGCGCAACGCCATCGGCGAGCTGCACAGCGGCGAGTTCCGCTATGAGATGGACGACGGCTTTTGTATCGCGGTGCGCGTCGACATCGACCGCGATGCACGCCGCGCGCGCGTCGATTTCACCGGTACCTCGGCGCAGGGAGCGCACAACTTCAACGCGCCGCGCGCGGTGTGCCTGGCGGCGGTGCTGTATGTGTTCCGCACCCTGATCGAGCGACCGATCCCGCTGAATGAGGGCTGCCTCGAGCCGCTCGAGATCGTGATTCCGCCCGGCTCGATGCTCGATCCGCGGCCGCCGGCGGCGGTGGCGGCCGGCAATGTCGAGACCTCGCAGTGCATCGTGGACGCACTCTACGGCGCGCTCGGGATCCTCGCCGCCTCGCAGGGAACGATGAACAACCTCACCTTCGGCGATGAGCAGCTGCAGTACTACGAAACCATCGCCGGCGGCGCCGGCGCGGGCGCGGATTTCGACGGCTGCGACGCGGTGCACACCCACATGACCAACTCGCGCCTCACCGACCCGGAGATCCTCGAGGGGACCTATCCGGTGCTGGTACGCGAGTTCGCCATCCGCCGCGGCTCCGGCGGCCGCGGCCGGCATCACGGCGGCGACGGCGTGGTGCGACGACTGGAGTTCCGCGCGCCCTTTTCCGGAGCGCTGCTCGCCAATCACCGCCGCATCGCGCCGTTCGGACTCGCGGGCGGGCAGCCCGGCGCGCGCGGCGAGGCGCGCATCCGCCGCGTGAGTGGTGCACTCGAGAAGCTGGGTGCCACGGCGCGCTTCGATGTGCTGCCGGGGGACGAGCTCACCATTCTCACTCCCGGCGGCGGCGGCTTCGGCAAAGCAGACTGAGTGGACTAAACGCGCAGTCCCCCGCGCAGGATCGAGGTCTGGATCTCCCACTCGACGCGCGCCGCCGCGGTCGCCGAGCGGTTCACCGACACGGGGCGCACGCGGCTCAAGCCCGCGCGGTGCGTGACGAGCCAGGTGTCGAACTCGCCCGCGCGTGTGGTCGCGAAGCCGAACAGCAGGTTGAACTTGCCCTCGGCGAGCGACTTGGCGCCGTTCACCCGCTCATCGCAGATGACGAAGTAGCTGTCGGCGACCGTCGCGCCGGCGAAGGCTCCCCGCTCGGCGAGCGCATGCAGGAACTCCTCCGCCACGCTCTGCGCGCGCTCCCAGGTCGTCGGGCCGTTGTGCTCGAGCAGCGCCCAGCGCGTGCCCTGCTCGATGCTGGCGGCGATGTAAAGCGCCAGCCGCCGTGCCGGCAGGTAACGCCACTCCGACGCCGCGCCGCCGCCGGCGGCGAGCGTGCGCGCACTCACGCCGGCGCGCGCTCCGCGCACCGCCAGCAGCGTATTGACTCCGGCCTGCGCAAGCCGCACGCGCTCGGCATCCGATACCGCCACCGCAGGGCGCAGCCCCGGGCGCAGCGCCGCCTCCTCGGGCTCCGCCGCCTCCCATAGCGGACGGCTGTCGTCGGCACGCGCGATCAGGCCGGCGGCCGCGCCGCACGAGGCGAACGTCTCGATGCGCCCGCGCAGCCGGTCGAAGGCATGGATGCGCGGGTAGTACATGAGCGCGCAGTCGCTGCGGAACGGCCAGCCGCGCAGCGCCTCGAGCGCCACGCGCGCGCTGCTCCAGGCGGCGGGCGGGTCGACGATGAGCAGTGCGCAGTGCTCGCGGCACAGGCGCGCCGCCACCAGCAGCGTCGACATGCCGACGTCGTGATCGCGGCCGAGCGGCGGGATGCACAACAGGTTGAAGCGCGGCGCACCGTCGAGCGCGAACAGCCCGGTACGCGCCGCGCGCGCGCCGATCACGTCGTAGTCGCTGAGCGGTGCGCCGTCGTCGCCGTCGGGGTTGGAAAGGCTGTAGCCGACGGCGACGCCGCCCGGGCCGCCGGCCGAGCGCTCCGGGCGCTGCGCCGGCACCGCGCCGTGCACGCGTACCAGCGTGGACTGCAGCAGCACGTTGGTCACGCAGCGGCTCGAGTCCGCCACCACCGACACGCGCCGGTAGATCTCCTGGTCCTCGACCAGCTCCGAGCCGGCGGTGCGCACGCGCTGCACCACCAGGTTGAAGCGGTCGCTTTCCGCGGCGGTCAGTCCGTCGTAGTCGACCGATGCGCGCAGGTACTCGCGCGAGCCCGGATTGACCGCGATGAGCGTCAGGACACTGCCGGCCGCCGGCAGCGTCAGGGTCGGCGGGCGGGCGCCGTTGACGAGGCGCACGATACGCGCCTCACGGCCGCCGTTCTCGAAGAACTGCTCCACCGCATACGCCACCGTCGACGGCTGCCACAAACCGCCGAAGTGGTGTTGGAACTCGGAGAAGCTGCGCACGGTGAGCGGCTGCGCGACCGGGCCCTTGAGCGTGCGCCCGACGAAGCCGGTGATCCCGGTCGCCACGCCATCGATGGCGTGATAGTCACGGCTTTGTGGAGCGAGTTGTGCGCCGGACGCGCGGCTGCTGGCCACTCGAGCGCCTCTTCTACTCTTCTATTTGTGCGGCGGGACTGTAGCACAGCGCACCGCCGCCGTCGGTGCAATCGCCGTGCGACTTAACTCGGTGCTGCGCCGCCCGCGGAGTCGCCCGCTGTGGGAGCGGCGAGCTCGGCGCGGCGGCGTGCTTCTTCGGCGCGCGCGCGCTCCTGCGCTTCGCGCTTGGCGTGGATCTCCGCCAGCATCAGCTGTAACCATTCGGACAGCGCCCGCGGCGGCGGGGGCGAGGACATCAGCCGCCGTCCTTGTTCGCCGGTAGCGGCGTCTTGCCTGCGGCAGCGCCACCGCTCGCCGGGGCGGCCGCGCCCGGCGCAGCCGTGCCGGGCGCCGGCGCTCCGGGCTCGATCTCCGAGAGAATCTGCTTGAAGGACGCCTCGTCCATGGGCAGGTCGCTGTTGCCGTCCCACGTGGACCCCTGGGGAAGCACGTTCTGCACCCGCGGTGCAGCGGCGAGCACCTGCGCCAGACTCGCGTCCGCTGTCGATACCGGCACCGGCACGCCGCGCGGGTTTTTTGTCAGCGCGGCGACCACGGTCCAGTCGATGTGCTCGCCGTGGGCTTTGAGCTGCTGCTGCAGCGCGGGCGACAGCGCCTTGCCGAGGAGCTTGCTCGGCGCCTTGCTCCAGTTGCGCGAGTCGTCCTCGAGCACGTCGAAGGGCTGCAGGTACAGCTGCCCGTCGCTCCAGCCGAACGGGAACGGCTGGTTCACCACACGCACCTCGGTACCGATCGGGACCATATTGAAGAATTGCTCGATGTCCTCGGGATAGAGCCGGATGCAACCGTGGCTCGAGCGCAGGCCGACACCCGCCGGCTTGTTGGTTCCGTGGACCAGATAGCTCGGCCACTGCAGATAGAACGCGTACTTGCCGAGCGGGTTGTCCGGGCCCGGACCGATCACCGCATCGAGATCCTCGCCGTTCTCGTGGTGCTCCTTGCGCACCGACACCGGCACGCGCCAGGTCGGGTCCTTCTGCCGGCGCACGATTTTGGTGACCCCTTCGGGCGTGCGCCAGCCGACCTTGCCGATGCCGATCGGATGCGTGAGCACCACGG
The DNA here is from genome assembly GCA_963804465.1 of uncultured Gammaproteobacteria bacterium. Classification (GTDB taxonomy): domain Bacteria; phylum Pseudomonadota; class Gammaproteobacteria; order Steroidobacterales; family Steroidobacteraceae; genus 13-2-20CM-66-19. The sequence goes on along the minus strand of CAWDQL010000005.1, from coordinate 203,759 downwards.
TCCGCTCGCCCTTCTTCACCGGCGGAAAGTAATAGATGCGCATCGCGGCAATGTTGATCACGATGCCGGTGTACGGTGCGTTCGGCAGTACGAACTGCGTCGGCACGATGATCTCGTGCCCCTCGCCGGGCAGCCACGGGTCGACGTCCGGATTGGCCCGCAGGATCTCCTCATAGCCGACGTTGAAGCGGCGCGCGATGTCGGTGAGCGTGTCCTCCTTGCCGGCATTCACGACCTGCACGACGCCGACAACGCTCTGCCCCGGCTCGAGCTCGAAGCGCTCGTTGGCCGTCGGCAGCGGCAGCGCCGGCGGCGCGGGCGGGGCAGCAGGCGGGGGGGGCGGCGCCCCACGGTGCAGGGACCCGAACAGCGAGCAGGCGGCGAGCAGGCAGCTGCACGCGAGTGCCGCGAACGCCGGGCGCTGGCAAGCGATCTTCATAAGAGTGAATTATGACCGATGTGAAAGGACCTTAGATCGTCGCCGGTGTGCTACAGCAGCACCGGCTGGTCGGGCAGTTCCGGCTCACCCGGATGCTTGCCGGGGAAATGCCGCCCGAGGAGCGCGGCCACGCCCAGGATGCCGCCGACCGAGCCGTCGAGAAACCGCCCGGCGCGGTAGTGGTACTCCATCTGCCGGCACACGGCGCCCCACTCCGCCTGCGTGACACGCGCGGCGATTCCCCGGTCGGCGATGATCTCCACCACGCGGTCGGCCATGAGCACGTAGATCAGCACGCCGTTGTTGTGCGCGGTATCCCACACGCCGAGCTGCCCGAACAGCTGCAGCGCGCGCTGCCGCGGCGGCAGCTCGTGCCACAGCTCCGGCAGGTCGAGCGCCGTCTCGACCACGAAACGGATCTCACCCGCGTGGCGTGCCTCGCACTCGCGGATCGCACGCTCGATCGCCTCGCGCACCGGCGCGGCGAAGTGCCGCCGGGTGCTGTAGCGGGTGGTGGCCAGGTGGCGCAGCAGGCGCAGCAATCGCATGGTGGGCCTACCAGCTGCCACCGGCGCCGCCGCCGCCGAAACCGCCGCCGCCGCCACTGAAGCCGCCGCCACCGAAGCCGCCGCCGCCGAGCCCGCCGCCGAAACCGCCGAAGCCGCCGAGGCCCCCGTAGCGCGCCGGGCTCGACCAACCGCTGCCGCGGCCGAGGCCTCCCAGCAGCGTGAACACAAACCCGCCGATCGAGGCGAGCGCCGCCAGCGCGAGCGCATAGCCTGCGATAAAGGTAAGCAGCCCCGCGCCGGCCCCGGTGAGGACCGAGCCGACCGTGCGGCCGAAGATACCGCGCAGCACCACCGAGCCCGCGAGCACCGCGAACAGGATGAACGGCAACAGGCCCGCGCCGCGCCGTCCCGACTGCCAGCGCTCCTCGGGCGGCGGCAGCGGCTCGCCCTGGATGAGGCTCATCATCTGGTCGAGGGCGGCGTCGATGCCGGCGTAGTAGTTGCCCTGGCGAAATGCCGGCCGCAGCGTCTCGGAGTAGATGCGGCTGCAGCTGGCGTCGGTGAGCACCCCTTCCAGGCCGTAGCCGACCTGGATGAAGAGCGCCCGGTCGTTCTTCGCGACGACCAGCAGCGCGCCGTCGTCCACGCGCTTGCCGCCGGCCTCCTTGCGGCCGAGCTTCCAGGTGTCGGCGACGCGGAACGAATATTGAAAGATGTCTTCCGGCTCAGTGGTCGGCACGATGAGTACCGCCAGCTGTGCGCCCTTGGCCGACTCAAACGCGGCGAGCTTCTGCTCGAGCGAGTTCTGCTGCTCGGCGGTGAGCGTGCCCGTCAGGTCGGTGACGCGCGCGGCGAGCTTCGGCACCGGCTGCAGCGCCTGAGCCGCCGGCCCGGACGGTGGCTGCGCGGCTGCCCCCGCGCCGAGCCCGAGGCCGAGAATGAGCAGTGCGACGCGCGGCCCGCGGCGGACCCGAAGCGCGGTATGCCTCATCACGTCATTGCTTGGCCGGCGGTGCCGTGGTCGGCGCGGCCGGCGCGCCCGCGGCGGGGGCGGCGGCGGTGTCGAAGCTGACGGTCGGTGGGGCGGCGATCTGCTGCTCGTTGGCAACCGTGAAGTTTGGTTTCACCTGGAAATCGAACATCTTCGCCGTGAGGTTCACCGGGAAGGAGCGCACCGTCACGTTGTAGTCCTGTACCGCCTGGATGTAGCGGTCGCGCGCCACCGTGATGCGGTTCTCCGTGCCCTCGAGCTGCGCCTGCAACTGCAGGAAGTTCTGATCCGATTTGAGCTCGGGATAGCGCTCCACCACCACCATGAGGCGCCCCAGCGCCTGGGTCAGCTCGCCCTGTGCGGCCTGGTACTTCTGGAACTGGCCCGGGTTGTTGAGCGCTTCCGGGCCGACCTGGATCGAGGTCGCGTGAGCGCGGGCCTCGGTGACCCCGATCAGCACCTTCTGCTCCTGGGCGGCGAAGCCCTTCACGGTGTTGACGAGGTTGGGGATGAGATCGGCGCGGCGCTGGTACTGGTTGACGACCTCGGACCACGCGGCCTTGACGTTCTCGTCCTGCTGCTGGAGCTTGTTGTAGCCGCAGCCCGAAATGCTCAGCACCGCGGCGCTGAGCAGCGCCACCCTCCACGCACGCATCGGATTCTCCTTAGTCTGAACAGGCCCGGGGCCGGCCCCGGGGGGGCGGAATTGTCACATGGGGGGCAGGCGGCGTCGATTCAAGGCAAAAAAAACCCCAGGCTGTGAGGCCTGGGGTTCAGAAGGGCGGACCTTCGATGAAGGGAAGGAAGTCCGCCAGGGGATTCAGTGCAATCGAGCCCAGTGCAGGATACGGATCTGGTCCGTATCCAGATCGAAACTCTGTGCCAGGAGCGAGCGCAGCTCACGGTTGGCGCGCCCCTGGGTCAATGGCTCTCTGAGCTCTACCACGCCACTCCACTCGTTCCCAGAGGCGCAGCGCGCCTTGCCGGTGCCGGTTACAAAGTGCGTGTAGTACTTAGTAGCCACGGTGATAAAGGTTAGTGGCGTGCCGCCGCCGCAGTCCGTGAGTTGTTCCACAGAACCCCGGGTTTCTGTAAAAGTGATTGCGACATAATTCACAGGATTTGCCGCGAATGCGACGCCTGACCCCGCCGCCGGCTGCGGCCTCCTCGAAGTACATAACCCGCGAGGGGGAGCGGCGGCTGCGCGCCGAGCTCGACGAGCTGTGGCGCGCCGAGCGGCCGCGGGTCACGCAGGCCGTCGCGGCCGCGGCAGCCCAGGGCGACCGCTCGGAGAACGCCGAATACACCTACGGCAAGCGGCGCCTGCGCGAGATCGACCGCCGCGTGCGCTACCTGCGCCGGCGGCTCGAGGGGATGGTGGTGGTGGAGCAGCCGCCCGCCGACACTTCCCGGGTGTTCTTCGGCGCCTGGGTGATGCTCGAAGATGAGGACGGCGCGCGCAGCCGTTACCGCATCGTCGGCCCTGACGAGTTCGACCTGGCGCCCGGCTACATCAGCATGGACTCGCCCTTAGGTCGAGCGCTGCTGCGCCGGCGCCTGGACGAGCAGGTGGGCGTGGCGACCCCGGGCGGCGAGCGCCTCTATGTGATCGTCTCGATCGAGTATCAGCGGTAGTTCACCGCTACCACAGGACGCGGACGTTCTTGAACTGCCAGGGGTCGCTCTTGTCGACGTCCTCGGGAAACAGCTTCTCGCGCTCGTGCAGCGGCGTCCACTCGGTGTACTCGCCGACCACCGGCCCGAGATAGGGCATGCAGATCTCGAGATTGCGCCGGAAGTCCATCTCGTCGGGCTCCACCAGACCGAGATTCGGGTTCTCCATCGCCCAGATGACCCCGGCGAGCACCGCCACGGTCACCTGCAGGCTGGTCGCATTGTTGTAAGGCGCGAGCTTGCGGGCCTCGCCGATCGAGAGCTGCGAGCCGTACCAGTAGGCGTTGCGCCGGTGGCCGGCCAGCAGCACCCCGAGCTCGTCGATCCCGCCGGTGATGTCGTCCATGAGGATGCGCTGCTGCTCCTGCTGCACGTAGTTGCGCCCGGCGAGCTCATACACCGACATGACGGCCTGATCGCACGGGTGATAGGCGTAGTGCACGGTGGGGCGGTACACCAGCTGTGTGCCTTCGCGCACGGAGTAGTAGTCGGCGATCGAGATCGACTCGCCGTGCGTGATGCACAGGCCGTGGAAGTTGCCGGCGCGCGGTGTCCAGGTGCGCACCCGCGTGCCGGCGCCCGGCTGCATCAGGTAGATCGCCGACAGGCAGCCGAAGTCGTGACGCTTGCCGTCGCGCGGGAAGTTGCGCTCGTGCGTCCCCCAGCCCATCTCGCTCGGCTGCAAGCCCTCGCTCACGAAGCCGTCGATCGACCAGGTGTTGACGAACTCGCCGGGCTGCTTCGGCCTGGAGGAGACCTGGGTATCGCGCTCGGCGATGTGGATCACCTTGACACCGAGGCGCCGCGCCAGCGCGCCCCACTCGGCGCGCGCCGCCGGCATGCCGGCCTCGACCTGCATATCCTGGGCGATGTTGAGCAGCGCCTGCTTGACGAAGTGCGACACCAGCCCCGGATTGGCGCCGTGCGTCAGCACCGCGGTCGGCGCGCGCTCGTTCCCCTGGCGCAGCGCCAGCGCCTCCTCGCGCAGCGCATAGTTGGTGCGCCGTGCCACCGGCACGGTGGGATCGATGTAACCGCCCGGCCAGGGCTCGATGCAGGTATCGATGTACATCGCGCCCTTCTCCCAGCACAGCTTGACGAGCGCGACGCTCGAGACCTCCACCGAGACGTTGATGAGAAAATCGCCGCGGCCGAGCAGCGGGTTGAGCACGCGGCGGAAGTTCTCGCGTGTCAGCGGCTCCTTGATGAAGCGGATACCGAATTTCGCGGCCTCCTCGCCCCCCTTGTCCTCGGCGGTCACGATCGTGATGCGCTCGGGCGCAATGCCGATGTGCCGCAGGATCAGCGGCAGCACGCCCTGGCCGATGCTGCCGAAACCCACGAACAGGATGCGTCCCGGAAACTCGACGTAGATTTTGTGCTCGTTGCTCATGATGTCCGGAGGTTGCTGGGAGGGATCGGTGCCGCGGCCATGCGTGCAGCCTATCAATCGGCCGTGCGCCGCTCAATTCGCGCCCGGCGCGTACGCCGTGCCGCGCGCGGCGCCGCGGCGGCGGTCATCTCCAGTGGGGTGGGTAGGTGCGCTGGTAGCCCGGCAGCGCCGCGACGCGCTGCAGCCAGCGGCCGAGCGCCGGATAGTTCACTTCCACCGGCATGAAGCGCGAGGACAGCTCGCGCGCCTCGGGCCGCTCGAGCGCGCGCTTCAGCAGCTGAATGCCGGGGAAGATCACCATGTCGACCGCCGAGAAGCTCTCGCCCACCACCCAGTCGGACTTCGACAGGCGGCCCTCGATGGTGCGCGCCTCGTTGGCCACCGCGTGCATGGCGCTGGTGATCTCATCGCCGGCGAGATCGGCCTTGTCGTAGAAGATGCCGCGCGTGATGGTCGCGAGACGCGGCTCGATGTAGGCCTGGTACTCGCAGATCACCCGCATGATGGTGCCGGCCTCCTCGGGCGTGCGGCCGAAAATCGGCGGCTGCGGATACTTGAGGTCGAGATAGTAGAGAATGGCGAGCGACTCGAAGCACACGTAGTCGCCGTCCTTGAGCACCGGCACCCGGCCGCGCGGGTTGAGGGCGAGCATCTGCGGCGACTTGTGCTCCTGCTTGGAGAACTGCAGCAGGTGGCTCGTGTACGGCAGGCGTTTGTGCTCGAGCGCCAGCAGCACCCGCCAGGCGTAGGGACTGCCGCTGCCCCAGTAGACGTCGATGCCCATCGATCCCCCGCCGGAGATGCCGGCGGTGATTGTAACGACAACTGCGCGGCGCAGAAAATGCGCGGCTACAGTCCGCCGAAAGGAACCCACATGGCTGCACCACTGATCGCGGCGGCTGAACTGGCCGCGCACCTCGAGGACCCCGACTGGGTGAGTATCGATTGCCGCTTCGACCTCGCGCGGCCCGCCTGGGGCGAGCAGGCGTTCGCCGCCGGGCACATCCCGCACGCCCTCTACGCCCACCTCGACCGCGACCTCGCCGGGCCGCACACCGCCTCGACCGGACGGCACCCGCTCCCCGAGGTCGGCACCCTGGCCGCCACCCTCGGCCGTTTCGGCATCGATGCGCCAGTCCAGGTGGTCGCCTACGACCAGGGTCCCGGCGCCTTTGCCGCGCGCCTCTGGTGGCTGCTGCGCTGGCTGGGACACTCGCGGGTGGCGGTGCTCGATGGCGGCTTCGCCGCGTGGCTGGAAGCGGGGCTGCCGGTGAGCACGCAGCGGTCCGCACCGGCGCCGCGCACGTTCCGGGCACTGCCGGCCGCTACCCAGGTGGTCACGACCGCAGCCCTCGCGGCGGCGCTCGAGGCAGGTGCGCTCGCACGCGGCGAACCGCTGCTCATCGATGCACGCAGCGCCGACCGCTTCGCCGGCGAGAACGAGACCATCGACCCGGTGGCCGGCCACGTTCCGGGCGCCCACAACCATCCCTACACCGGCAACCTGGACGCCCGCGGCCGTTTCCTGCCACCCGCGGAGCTCAGGCGCGCGTGGACCGTCAGCTTGCGCGGGCACCCGCCGGGCGAGGTGGTGGCGATGTGCGGCTCGGGCGTCACCGCCTGCCACAACCTGCTGGCGCTCGAGGTCGCGGGGCTTGCCGGCGCGCAGCTCTACGCCGGCTCGTGGAGCGAGTGGCTCCGCGACCCGGCGCGCGCGGTGGCGCGCGGACCTGACACTGTGTGACGCAGCACTCTTACTCGCCACACAATTTTGATATAACGCGCCCCGTGGCCGCCGATCCGAAGATCGCCCTCAACGGCAATCGCAAGTTCAACCCCGCACAACCCTGGCGGATCGAGGACTCCCTCGACCTGTACAACGTCACGGCCTGGGGCAAGGGCTATTTCGCCATCAACGCTGCCGGCCACGTCGTCGTCCGCCCCGATACCACCGAGGAGCGCGAGATCGACCTGCTCGAGGTGGTCGAGGGGCTGCAGGCGCGGGACCTGAGCACGCCGGTGGTGGTGCGCTTCTCCGACATCCTGGCGCACCGCCTGAAGCGCCTGCACGACGCCTTCGCCACGGCGATCACCGAGAACGATTACCGTAACCGCTACGCCGCGGTGTACCCGATCAAGGTCAACCAGCAGCGCCTCGTCGTCGAGGAGGTCTACCGTTACGGCCGCGACTACGGTTTCGGGCTCGAGGTCGGCTCCAAGCCCGAGCTGCTCGCCGTGATGGCCATGACCGAGAATGCACCCGAGCGGCTCATCATCTGCAACGGCTTCAAGGACGACAGCTACATCGAGGCGGTGACGCTTGCCACCAAGCTCGGCCGCACCATCATCCCGGTGGTGGAGAACTTCGAGGAGCTGGGGCTGATCCTCAAGCATGCCGCCGCCTACCAGGTGCGCCCGCGCCTCGGTGTGCGCGTCAAGCTCTTCAGTGAAGGCTCGGGGCGCTGGAGCGCCACCGCCGGTGAGAAATCCAAGTTCGGCTTATTCATCACCGAGATCCTCGAGCTGTTCAACGTGCTGAAGTCGCGCGACATGCTCGACTGCCTGCAGCTGGTGCACTGCCACCCGGGCAGCCAGCTGCAGGACATCCGCCGCATCAAGGACGCGATCAACGAGCTGGCGCACGTGTACGCGGAGCTCAAGCTCATGGGCGCGGGGCTGCAGTACATCGACGTCGGCGGCGGCCTGGGCGTCGACTACGACGGCAGCGGCACCAACTTCGCCTCGTCGATGAACTACACGCTGAATGAGTACGCGAGCGACGTCGTCTACCGCATCGCCAGCGTCTGCAACTCGCGCGACATCCCGCATCCGATGATCATCAGCGAATCGGGCCGCGCGACCGCCGCCTATCACAGCGTGCTCATCTTCGATGCGCTCGGCTCCTCGGCGCTCGACAAGTTCCGCGTCACCGGCTACGAGGCCGAGGACTACTCGGGCGACGAGGAGCTGCCGCAGCCGGTGCAGGATCTGTTCGAGGCCTTCCGCGCGGTGAGCGAGCGGCGCCTGGTCGAGTGCTACCACGACGCGCTCACCGCCCGCGAGCAGGTGCTGCAGATGTTCAACCTCGGACTGCTGTCGCTCGAGTTCCGCGGCCTCGCCGAGCGGCTCTACTGGGCGACCTGCGCCAAGATCCGCGACGCCTGCCGCAAGCTCGAGCGGCTGCCGGAGGAGCTCGAGGACCTCGAGTCGATCCTCTCTGACACCTATTTCTGCAACTTCTCGGTGTTCCAGTCGCTCCCCGACAGCTGGGCGATCGACCAGCTGTTCCCGATCGTGCCGATCCATCGGCTGGATGAGCGCCCGACGCGCACCGCGGTGCTCGCCGACATCACCTGCGACTCGGACGGCAAGATCGATCACTTCGTGTCGCTGCGGGACGTGAAGCGCACGCTCGAGCTGCACGAGCTGCGCAGCGGCGAGAAGTACTATATGGCGGCATTCCTGGTCGGCGCCTACCAGGAGACCCTCGGCGACCTGCACAACCTGTTCGGTGATACCCACGTGGTGCACGTGCGGCTGCACGATGAGGGCGGCTGGTGGATCGAGGAGATCGTCAAGGGCGACACCGCCAACAAAGTGCTCGAGTACATGGAGTACGACGTCGCCGAGCTTTACCCGGCCCTGGCGCGCGACTGCGAGCGCGCCATCCGCGACGGCCGCATGACGATCGCCGAGAGCCAGGCGCTCAAGCGCTTCTACGAGAGCGAGCTCGACGGCTACGCGTATCTCGAGAGCGCGCCCGCTTAAGCCCCGACGCCGAAGAGCGCGAGCACCGCGAGCGCGACGAACACGATCGCCGCGATACGGTGCACCAGCGTGAGCGGAATCCGCTCAGCCACGACCCTGCCGAGGAGCACGGCCGGCACGTCCGCGATCAGCATGCCGAGCGTGGTGCCGGCCACCACCGGCACGAGCGCGTGATACTTCGCGGCCAGCGCCACCGTGGCGATCTGCGTCTTGTCGCCCATCTCGACCAGGAAGAAGGTCAGCACGGTCGTCACATAGGCGCCGTAGCGGGACGGCCGCTCGGCGCCACGGGGCTCCTTGTCGGGAATCAACATCCACACGGCGGTGACGATGAACGATGCCACCAGCAGCCAGCGCAGCACCGCGGGGGAGATCAGCGCGGCGAGCAGCGTGCCGACCACGCCTGCCAGCAGGTGATTGATGAGCACCGCGGTCACGATTCCCGCGATCACCGGCAGCGGCGCCCGGAAGCGCGCCGCCAGCAGCAGCGCGAGTAACTGCGTCTTGTCGCCGAGCTCGGCCAGCGCGATCACGCCGGTCGATACGAGCAACGCCTCCACTGGCCACCCCTCGTTGCGTCCTGCCGGAGCCGGGAGTAGCATGACATGCGGCGTTCGTATCCGTCGTGGATGAGTGCGCTTTGCCTGAATGTGCTGACTTCAACTCCCGCCCCGCGCCTCTCATCCGCGCGCGAACGCAGGTGCAGGCCGCCGGCCCAAGCGCTGCGCATTGACTGAACTGTCTGATCGTGTCCCTTGAAGCCTCAACCTGTTTGAACTGTTCACGCGGTACATGCGACCGACGCCGCGCGGCCGCCGCTGTCCGCTTTTCAAAGAGAGACTGACCTGTGACGACGATTTACGTAGGTAATCTGCCCTTCAACGCCACCGAGCAGGACGTCAAGGTCTTGTTCGAGCGTCACGGTAAGGTGGAGTCCGTCAAGCTCATCAACGACAGGGAAACCGGCAAGCCGCGTGGCTTCGGTTTCGTCGACATGCCGCAGAGCGAGGCGCAGGCCGCGATCCAGGCGCTCAACGGCTTTCAGATGAACGGCCGGCCGCTGCGCGTGAACGAGGCACAGGAGCGCCCGCAGCGCCCGCGCCAGGGCGGCGGCCCGTTCCGTCGCTAACGAGCACGCGGCCGGCAATCGTCCGTAAAAGAATCCCGCACTCTGCGGGGTTCTTTTATTCGGCACACGCACGGCGCAGCCGCTTTCGGCTGCACGGGACAGTTATGAGTCTCATAAATAAGAACAAGCCCGCCCTGGTGATCGCCTGCGCGCTGCTGCTCAGTGCCTGCGCCACCTACAGCACGCGCCAGAGTACCTCGCTGGCGCTCGACCGCATCCTCGCCGGCGACTGGCGCGCGGAAGAGAATCGCGCCCGCGACCGCTACCGGCACCCGAAGCGGACGCTGCTGTTCTTCGGCATCCGCCCGGAGATGGCGGTGCTCGAGGTGTGGCCCGAGCCGGGCTGGTACACCGAGGTGCTGGCGCCGCTGCTCGCCGACAAGGGCCGGTACTACGCGGGCGTCATCCCGCCGGATCCGCACAGCCAGTACATCGGCAAGCGACTCGAGGAGTACCGGCAGAAGCTCGCCGCGCGCCCGGAGATCTACGCTCATGTGATAGTGGTGAACTTCCCGCCGGATGGCGCCGACGTGGTGCCACCCGGGACGCTCGACATGGTGCTCACCTTCCGCAACATCCATAACTGGATGGCGCGCGGCGCGGCACCCCAGGCCTTCGCGACCATGTACCGGGCCCTGAAGCCCGGCGGCGTGCTCGGCGTGGTCGAGCACCGTGGCAATCCGGCGCTGCCGCAGGACCCGCAGGCGAAGAGCGGCTACGTGAACGAGGATTACGCCATCAAGCTCATCGAGGCGGCCGGCTTTCGCCTGGTGGCGAGCTCGCAGGTGAATGCCAATCCGAAGGACACCAGGGACTACGAGCAGGGCGTGTGGACCCTGCCGCCCACCTATCGCTTAGGTGACAGGGACCACGACAAGTACGCCGCGATCGGTGAGAGCGACCGTTTCACGCTGAAGTTCGTCAAGCCGGCGAAATAGCCGCCGCGTCTACCACATGTCGCGCAGCCGCGCGCCGATGTCGACGGTGACCGGCGCGCTCGCCTGCTGCAGGCTCTCGCCGCTCCCGAGCGTGCCCTGGAAGACGCTCGCGTCGAGTGTCTTCAACACCTTCTCCGTGAGGAAGCGGCTGCGGCCGCCGTACACGTGCGCATCTCCCTGGCGGGACTGCTGCGTGAGATGGAACTTCAGCGGCACCATCAGCATGAGATCGTTCTGCGCCCGCGTCATGGCGACGTACAGCAGCCGCCGCTCTTCCTCGATGGCCTCAGACTTGCCGGTGGCGAACTCCGACGGGAAGCTGCCGTCGACCACGTTGAGGACATACACGGTGTCCCACTCCATGCCCTTGGCGGAGTGCACCGTGGACAGCACCAGGTAGTCCTCGTCCAGCACCGGCTGCCCGGCGAGATCGCTGCTGGCGTTGGGGGGATCGAGGGTCAGCTCGCTGAGGAAGCGCTCGCGCGACGGGTATGTGCCGGAGAGGTGCTCGAGCTGGTCGAGATCGCCGAGCCGCGTGTGGAAGTGCTCGTAGATGCGCTCGAAGTGCTTCTGGTACCACTCGCGCGCCTGATGCACCTGCCCCTGCCACGCCCGCTGCGGATCGGTGAGCTCGAGCAGCAGGTCGATGAGGCGCTTCCAGTCCATCTCGTGGGTCTGCGGTGGCTTGAAGCCGCGCAGCGACTCGAACGAGTGCCCGCCCGCCTCCAGGTGCTCGATTGCGGCGGCGGCATTCACCGGGCCCATGCCGGGCAGCAGCTGCAGGGTGCGGAAGGCGGCCAGCGAGTTGCGCGGGTTGTCGGCCCAGCGCAGCACCGACAGCAGATCCTTGACGTGCGCCGCCTCGAGGAACCTGAGGCCGCCGTACTTGACGTACGGGATCTTGCGCTTGGCGAGCTCCACCTCGAGCACGTCGCTGTGACTGCCGCTCCTGAACAGCACCGCCTGGCGCCGCAACGGCACGTTCGCCTCGCGCCGCCGCAGCACCTCGGTGCAGATGAACTCTGCCTGGGTCGCGAGCTCCTCCACCGTGACCGCACGCGCCCGCACCCCCTGGCCGCGGATCGACAGCAGGTATTTGCGGTGTGCGCGCGGCGCCTCGGCCATCACGGCGTTGGCCACGTCCAGCACCTGCTGCGTGGAGCGATAGTTCTGCGCCAGCGTCACCACCTCGGCCTGCGGCTGGAAGCGCGCGGCGAACCCCAGGATGTTGTCCACCGCCGCTGCGCGGAACGAGTAGATCGCCTGTGCGTCGTCGCCCACCACGGTGAGCCCCGCGCCGTCGGGCTTCATGCCGTGCAGGATCTCCGCCTGCAGCCGGTTGGTGTCCTGGTACTCGTCCACCAGCACGTGATCGAAGTGCGCGCCGATGTGCTGTGCGAGCCGCGGCTCGGACATCATGCCGTGCCAGTAGAGCAGCAGGTCATCGTAATCGAGCAGGTGCGCGTGCTGCTTCTGCTCGACGTAGCCGCGGAACAGCACCGTGAGCTCTTCTTCCCACTGGGCGCACCAGCTAAAGCTCTGCTCGAGGATGTCCTTAAGCGCGCCGCGCGTGTTGACGCGCTGCGAGTAGATCTGCAGGCAGGTGTCCTTGCGCGGGAAGCGCTGGTCGCGGGCCGCGAGGCCGAGCTCGGCGCGCAGGCTGTCCATCAGATCGGCGCTGTCGCCGCGATCGATCACGCTGAAGTGCGGATCGAGCTGCAGCTGCCCGGCATAGTGGCGCAGCAGCCGGTTACCGATGGAATGAAAGGTGCCCGACCACGACAGCCGCTGCGAGATCGTGGCGCTCACGCCGCCCATCGATTCGTTCAGCGCCTTCTTGGTGATCTCGTGTGCACGCCGGCGCATCTCCTGGGCGGCGCGCCGGGTGAAGGTCAGCATCAGGATGCGCGCCGGGTCGACGCCGTGAATCACCAGATGCGCAACGCGGTGCGCGAGCGTGTCGGTCTTGCCGGTGCCGGCGCCGGCGACGATCAGCAGCGGCCCGGAGGCGAAACCCTTGTCGGCGAGCGGCTGGCCGTGCGTCACCGCCTTGCGCTGGGCGGTGTTGAGCTTGTCGAGGTGCGCGCTGGTGGGCATCGGCGCGCCGACTATACTCGGGGCCAAGCGGCGCTGGCGAGGTTACGATGCGCGCCATGAAACCTCTCAGCCAGATCGAGCGCTTCACCGGCAGGGTGATCAGGGTCACGACCGACGACGTGCTGCTCCCCAACGGCCATCGCGTCGAACTCGAGGTCGTGCATCATCCCGGCGGCGCGGCGGCGGTGGCCGTCGACGCCGCACGGCGCGTATGCCTGCTGCGCCAGTATCGCTACGTCGCCGGCGGCTGGCTGTGGGAGCTGCCGGCCGGCAAGCTCGAGCCCCGCGAGCCGCCGCTCGTCACCGCGCAGCGCGAGCTCGCCGAGGAAGCCGGCGTGAGCGCACGCCAGTGGTCGGGCCTCGGCACCTGCCTGTCCTCGCCCGGCGTGTTCACCGAAGTGTTGCATCTGTTCCTTGCCGCCGGGATCGCGCCCGCGGCGATCGCGCACGAGCGCGCCGAAGTGATCGAGATTCACTGGTTACCTTTCGACACAGCCTGCGACTGGGCGCTCGCGGGCACCATTACCGACAGCAAGACGGTCATTGGGCTGCTGCGCGCGCGCTTTGCCATAAGCACCACAGCTGTCGCCGAATGATCCGTGACATCGGTCACAGAACCTCCGCCGCGTACACAGCTACGCTCTCGAAGCGTGAAATGCATCGCGCGCCACTGACCATAATCTGTGCCCAACCAGAGCAACAAGAAACCGACTCCCGAAGCTGCGGCTCACCACCGCCGGCGCGTCGGTCTGATCGTGCACGACGACCGCGGCATGGCCTCGGTCGAATGGCGCGACGCGCCCGCCGATGAGCAGCGCCCGGTGCTGGAGATTCTCGGCCATCCGCAACTCGCGCTAAAGAACGACGAGAGCTTCGATCCCTACTCGCGCAACACCGCGTCGCTCCCCAAGCCCAACCCCGGCAACACCACGCGCACCGACCTGCGCAAGCTCTCCGAGTGGATCAAGAAGAAGCGCGAGCTCGACGCGCGCAAGCTCCGCAGCGACGACGACGACGAGAGCTGAAGACCCCGCAGCCGCGCGCGCCTTAGCGCGCGCCTCAAGCGATCGCTGCCCTCACGAAGTCCGCTCGATGTGCGCGCGCTTGCGGGCGTTTCCTAAGCGATAGAAACGCCGCAGCTCCGCGAGCACCTCGCGCTCACGGTGGCCGCGACTGGTGAGGCGCTCTTCAAGGCGGCGGCAGAAGCGCGCCGCATAACCACTGGCTTCGCCGTACAGGCGCGCCCGCTGCCGCTCGAGCCGCGGATCGATGCGGGTGCGCTCGAACAGCACGCGGTGCAGCTCCGCCGGAACGTGCCCGGGATACTGCCGCCGCAGCAGCCAGTAGCTGGCCACGTACTTGTCGACCTCGGCCTGCATCTCGAGCTCGAGCAGTGACACCGGCTTGTCGTGCCCGGCGTTCCAGGCGAGGTAGAGAAAATGACTCACGCCCTCGAGCGCCGTCCACCAGTCGGCGACGTTGCCGGCATTGAGCTCGACCAGCGGGTCGGCGCAGTCGAGGCGCTCGAGCAGCGCCGGATCGAGATAAAGCGACAGCGCCATTTCGGCACCGTCGGGGCTCTCGGCGACAATCAACTCCTCATCGGCGAGCCCGCCGTGCGCGGCGTGCGGCAGGTGCGTGCGGTCGGTGACCAGGAAGTCATACACATCGTATGCGACGCTGACGTCGTAGATGCCGCCGATCAGAGCCTGGAGCCGTGACAGCAGCATGGCCAGCGCCCTCAGTGCTCCCGCGCGACGCCGCCGCCGCCGCCGCGGGTCGGCGCGACGCCGAGCCGCTCGAGGAGCGAATAGCAGCGCTGACTTCCCGTCTTCAGCCACAGCTCGTAGAGGCGCAGGATGTCCTGGTCGGTGTGGCGGTAGGAGGTCTCGCTGATCTCGTTGAGGGCGTCCACCATCGGCTGGAACTTCTCCGCCAGCTCGGCGAACACCGTGCCCAGGACGCGCCCGCGACCGCGCGCACAGACGTCCGCCAGCGCGGCGTAAGCGCGTCCGCCCATGGCGATGTGGTAATCGATGTCGATGATCCTGGCGGCGAAGCCGCGCGCGAAGAATCCGGCGATGAACAGCGACACGTCGCCGAGCCGCTGCAGTGCACGGTTGCGCTCGCCCAGTGTCGGCGCCTCGAGCGCCTCGCACAGCATGACCACGAGCGGCTTGAGCCGCACGTTGCCGGGTGCGCCCTCGTAGAGCGCCTCGGAGCGCGCAAACAACGTGAGCAGATTCACCACGTAGTGCTCGGTCTGGTCCTCGACCGCGAGATGCTGCCGCGCGAGCGCTTCCTGCAGGCTGTCGCGAAAGAACTCCTGCAGGTTCGCCACCGCTACGACCCGTTCAGCATCAACGCTCATGGTCCGCCGCCTCCTCACTCCTGTAACGGCCTGCACAAAGGCTCTCTCCAAGCCCCGCTCCGATACTGTGACGCGCTGCGCTGAACGGGAGCTAAACTGCGTACATGAGACTGGCAGCGCACCCTGGGGAGTGCTGACAGCCGGCGCGGGGAAGGCATGCAGGCAAGTCCGTTAACTGGTTCACAGGCGAACTTTCTCGGCCTCAACCGCTATCACTGGCTGGTGATCACCGCCGCCTGGGCCGGCTGGGGGTTCGACGTCTACGACGCCGTGCTGTTCAACTTCGTGGCGCGCAACTGCATCCCGGTGCTGCTGCATCTGCCGCCGGACGCGCCGGCCACCCGCTCCGCCGTGGTGTTCTGGAACGGCGTCATCACCTCCACACTGCTCGTCTGCTGGGCGCTCGGCGGATTTCTGTTCGGCCGGATCGCCGATCGCATCGGCCGCAAGCGCGCGCTGTTCATGACGATTGCGCTGTACGCGCTCGGAACCGGCGCCTGCGCCCTGGTGGGCAATCTCGGACAGCTCATCCTGTGCCGCGCGGTCACGGCCCTCGGCATTGGCGGCGAGTGGGCGATCGGTGCCGCACTGGTCGCGGAGGCGGTCCCGGAGAACCGCCGCGTGCAGGCCGGGGTGATCATGCAGACCGGGTCGCCCCTCGGCGTGCTGCTCGCCGGCGGCGCCAATTACCTGATCACCGGAGTGTGGTTCGCGGGTCAGCCGCAGATCGCCTGGCGCTACGTGTTCCTCGCCGGTCTCCTGCCGGTGCTGCTGGCGCTGCTGGTGCGGGTGTTCCTCCACGAGAGCGAGCAGTGGCAGGCGAGCCGCGTGCGTGCCGCGTCCTCGGGTCCGCGCGAGCTGTTCGCACCCGGGATGCGCGCGGCAACCTTCGGCGGCCTGTTCGCGGCCGCGGTGGCCATCCTCTGCTGGTGGGGGTGCAACGCGTTCGTGCCGCTGCTCGGCGCCAGCCTGTCGGCGCACGAAGCGCAACAGCTCGGCCTGTCGCCCCGAGAGGTGCAGGCGCTCGCCGCGGCGTGGCAGGCGCATGCCTCGAACGCCTTCAACCTCGGCGGGTTGATCGGCACATTCGCCGCCATCCCGCTCGCGCAGCGGCTCGGCCGCCGACCGATGTTCATCGCCTACTTCCTGTACTCGGCGCTCGCGCTGTTCGCGACCTTTGGTCTGCCGCTCGAGCCGTACACGCGCCTGACGCTGCTGTTTTTCGTGGGCGCCGGCGTCTACGGCATCTTCGGCGCCTTCACCTTCTACCTGCCGGAGCTGTTCCCGGTGCGCATTCGCGCCACGGGTGCCGGCTTCTGCTACAACACCGGGCGGGTGCTCGCCGCCTTAGGTCCCCTGGTCATCGGCTGGGTATCCGCCACCGCCGGTGGCTCGCCTGCCGCGCTCATGCAGGTGCTCCTGTGGCTGGGCGTCGTGCCGTTGCTCGCCGCGCTGTTGTCGCGTTTCGTGATCGTGGAGACGCGCGGCCGGGCACTGCCGGTGTGAGCGCACCCGCAAGCGCCTCAGCTGCCGAGGAGCGCTGCCAGCTCACTGCAATCGCCGACACTCACGTCCGCCGGCGCAAGCTCGCCGGGCCAGCCGGACCCGCGGCGGTTCATCCACGCGCTACGGCAGCCGGCGGCGCGCGCCGCGGCCACATCCAGCCACGGGTCGTCGCCTACGTAGAGGATCTCGCCCGCGGACAGCGTCAGCTCGTGCGCCAGGCGCTCGAAGCAGCGCCGGTCGGGCTTGCCCGCGCCGATCTGCCGGGCGTTGAGCGAGACGGCGAACACGCTGTCGAGACCGATGCGCCCGAGGTCCGCGTTGCCGTTGCTGAGCGAAGCGAGCCGGAAGCGTTGCCGCAGGCGCGCGAGCGCCGGGCGCACGTCGGGCAGGATCTCGACCTCGCAGCGTGCGGCGAGGAACACCTCGAAGGCACGCGCCGCGACCGCCGCGTGGTAGCCGCACTCGCGTGCGTGGCGCTCGAGCGCCGTCAGGCGCAGGTAGCTGACGTCGTGGGCGCGGTGTGGCTGCTCACGCGCCAGCTGCTCGCGTGCCGCTCGCATGTCCGCCACCGAGACCTGTTCCGGGATGCGCGGGCAATGCTCGTGCAGCCACTCGAGCAGGCGCGCTTCGGCGCGCGCCAGCACCGGCTCCACATCCCACAGTGTATTATCGAGATCAAAAGCGACGGCACGCACGTCGTTCAGCACCGGCAAAGGTTACCACCTAAATGGCGCAGTTCACTCTGGTCATCGGTAACAAGAACTACTCGTCGTGGTCGCTGCGTGCCTGGATCGCGCTCAGGCACCTCGGTCTCGAGTTCGACGAGCTGCTGTTGCCTCTCGACACGCCGCAGACGCGCGAGCAGCTCGAGCGCCACGGGCCGAGCGCCCGCGTGCCGGTGCTGCGCGCGGGCGAGCTCGTCGTGTGGGACTCGCAGGCGATCTGCGAGTTCGCCGCCGAGCTCACCGGCCGTGGCTGGCCGCAAGCGCGCGAGGCGCGTGCCGTGGCGCGCGCGGTGAGTGCCGAGATGCACTCGGGATTCGCGAGCCTGCGGTCGCTGTGGCCAATGAATGCGCGGGCGCGCAACCGCCGCACCGAGCCGACCGCCGCGCTCACCGCCGACGTCGAGCGGATCGATGAGATCTGGAACGACTGTCGGCACCGCTTCGGCGCCGGTGGTCCGTGGCTGTTCGGCGCCGACTACACGATCGCCGATGCGATGTACGCGCCGGTGGTGCTGCGCTTCAACACCTACGGCGCGCGCGTCTCCGACAGCGCGCGCGGCTACATGGCGACGGTGCTGGAGGACGCCGCCCTGCAGGAGTGGCTCGAGGCCGCACGCGCGGAGCCCTGGACCATCGACAGCGACGAAGTCGGCTGAACACCCGCACCCACTTCTTCCGCAAGGGAGTCCGCATGCGCCCAACTCCGCTCGCCGCCCTGAGTCTCGCCGGCCTCGGCCTCGCGCTCGGCGGCACGCCGCTCATGGCGCGCGCCGCGGCGGCACCGCTCACGGTCGAAGATCTGGTGCAGCTGAAGCGCGTGAGCGACCCGCAGCTGTCCCCGGACGGCCGCCGCGTTGTCTACGTGCAGCGCGAGACCGACATGGAAGCGAACAAGGGCCGCACCAGCCTGTGGCTGCTCGATCTCACGCGGCCGAACCCCGCACCGCTGCGCCTCACGGACGGCAAGGTGAACGACTCGAGTCCGCGCTGGGCGCCCGACGGGCGGACGCTGTATTTTCTCTCCGAGCGCTCCGGCAGCTCGCAGGTGTGGCGGCTGGCGTTCCCCTCGGGCGAGGCGCGCCGCGTCAGCGACTATCCGCTCGATGTGGGATCGCTGAAGGTGTCGCCGCTTGGGAATGCGCTCGCCCTCTCCATGGGTGTGTTCCCCGATTGCGCCGATCTCGCCTGCAGCCGCGCGCGCCTCGACGCACGCGCCAAGGACAAGGCAACCGGGCGCGTTTACGACCGCATGTTCGTGCGCCACTGGGATTCCTGGAGCGACGGCACGCGCTCGCATCTGTTCAGCGTGCGCCTCGCGGCCGACGGCAGCGCCGGCGTCCCCATCGACGTATCGCGATCGCTCGATGCGGACGTGCCGAGCAAGCCCTTCGGCGGCGATGCCGACTACGCCTTCAGCGTCGACGGCAAGTCGCTGGTGCTGTCGGCGCGCATCGCCGGCCATACCGAGCCGTGGTCGACCAACTTCGACCTGTTCGAGGTGCCGGTCGACGGCTCCTCGGCCCCGGTCAATCTCACGGCGGCCAATCCGGCCTGGGATGCGCAACCGGTGTTTCTGCCGAACGGCGACCTGGCGTGGCTGGCCATGGACCGGCCGGGCTTCGAGGCGGATCGCTTCCATGTGATGCTGAAGTCAGCCGCCAGCGGCAAGCTGCGCGCGCTCACCGCCTCGTGGGACCGCTCGGTGGATCACCTGGCAGCCACAGCCGATGGCGCACAGCTGATCGCCTCGGTCGAGGAGCTCGGCCAGAAGGTGCTCTATTCCATCGATGTGAAGAGCGGCGCGGTCAAGCGCCTCACCGCGAGCGGCGAGGTGACGGACTTCTCCGTGGCGCGCGAGTGGATCGTGTTCGGCCTCGAGGGCCTCGGCGGGCCCGCCGACCTCTATCGCCTGCCGCTCAGGGGCGGCACGCCGCGGCGCCTTACGGACGCCAATCACGAGGTGCTCGCAGCGCGCTCCCTGAGCGAGTTCGAGCAGTTCTCCTTCAAGGGCTGGAACGACGAGACGGTGTACGGCTACGTCATGAAGCCCTATGGCTTCGAGCCGGGCAAGCGCTTTCCGGTGGCGTTCGTCGTCCACGGCGGCCCACAGGGCAGCTTCGGCAACACCTGGACCTACCGCTGGAACTCCCAGGTATTCGCGGCACACGGCTATGGTGTGGTGGCGATCGACTTCCACGGCTCGACGGGGTACGGCCAGGCGTTCACCGACTCGATCAGCGGCGACTGGGGCGGTAAGCCGCTGGTCGATCTGCAGAAGGGACTGGCCGCGGCCATCGCGCGCTATCCGTGGCTCGACGGCGAGCACGTGTGCGCGCTGGGGGCCTCCTACGGCGGCTTCATGATGAACTGGATCGAGGGCAACTGGCCGGACCGCTTCCGCTGCATCGTCAGCCACGACGGCATCCTCGATCAGCGCATGATGTACTACGCGACCGAGGAGCTGTGGTTCACCGAATGGGAGATGGGCGGCCCGCAATACGCGAACCCGGCCGGCTACGAGCGCGTCAACCCGCTCAACTTCGTCGCCAAGTGGCGCACGCCGATGCTGGTCATCCACGGCGAGCTCGATTACCGCATCCCGGTGTCGCAGGGGCTCGGGGTGTTCACCGCGCTACAGCGGCGCGGCATCGAGAGCCGGCTACTGGTGTTCCCCAACGAGAATCACTGGGTGCTGAAGCCCGCCGACAGCGTGCAGTGGTACCACACGGTGCTGGAGTGGCTCGATGCGCATCTGAAGGACTCACCGCACCAGTCGAGCACTCCGTAGAAAGCAAGGCGCTCGGGCTGGACTCGCACCTGAAGAACTAGTCAGCGCCCCTTGCGGAACTTGTAATCCCCGACCGAGAGCGCGCCCGCGGTAAGCTCCATCTGCGGCGCGGCGGTAGCAGCGCCGCTGTCGGGACAGACCTTGGGGTCGTGCGTGGCAGCGAAGCCGTCGGCCTTCTTCTTCCAGATGAGCTGGCAGCCCTCGGCTTGCACGTCCTCCATCTCGACGCTGGTGAACAGGTCCTTATTGACGTAGCCATCGCGCCAGCGCCCCGGCTCGTTGAACTCGTAGAGCGTCTGCACGATGCCGCGCTTGTCGTCGAGCTGGAAGCTGTACATCTTCTGCCCGAGGACCCGGCGCGGGTCGTCGGCGGCGCTCTCCTGGGCGTAGTACACGTAGTGGCCGAGCCGCGGGGTGAGCACATGGGTGATCACCAGCAGCACCGCGACGTGGGCCGGGTGCGTGTTGTTGCGCACGTCGAGGTCGGCCTGGGCGGCGTTGTCGTAGCGGCCGGGCAGCATGGTGAGCATCAGCAGCAGATCTTTCTCGGTCTCCTTGGGCTTGGCGCCGCCGGCGCAGGCGCCGAGCGCGAGCAGCGCAGCGCAGCCGAGCGCGGCGCAAGCTCGAGCGAATCGGTCGCGCCTAGCCATAGGTAGCCCGCCACTGCGCGCGGTACTTGAGCCCGAGGTCCATGAGCCGCTCGAGCAACTCGCCGTAGGCGGTGCCGGCGGCGCGCGCCGACTCGGCGAAATCCTCCGCAGCCTCGAGATTGGGATTGGCGTTGGCTTCGAGCACGTACACCTGGCCCTGAGCGGTGACCCGGAAATCCATGCGAGCATAGCCGGACAGGCCGAGTGTGCGATAGATGCGCCGTGACAGGCGGTCGAGCGCGGTGAGTACCGCGGGCGGCAGATCCGCGGCGGCGTGCGTGCTGATACCGTACTTGGCCTGGTAGCGCTTGTCCCATTTCACCTTGCGGGTGGCGATGCTGGCGAGCGAGCCCGGCATCGAGCCGAACACCATCTCCCACACCGGCAGGCGCGTCAGGCGCTCGTTGCCCAGCACTCCGACGTACAGCTCGCGTCCCTCGATGTACTCCTCGACCAGGGCGTCGGACTTGACCTGCTCGTGGACGAACTCGATGCGCTCCTTGAGGCGCGCCGCATCCTCCACCACCGAGGCCTGGGCGATGCCGAGCGAGGCATCCTCGACGGTGGACTTCACGAACAGCGGGAAGCGCAGCCTGCGCGGCACGTGAATACGCTTACCGCGGCGGAATACCGCGAACTGCGGCGTGGCGATGCGGTGAAAGGCGAGCAGCTGCTTGGCGAGCGTCTTATCGCGCGACAGCAGCAGCCCCCGCGGGTTGCAGCCGGTATAGGGCTGGCGCATCAGCTCGAGGAATGCCACCACGTGCTGGTCGTAGGTGACGATGCCGTCGAACTCCTCCAGCAGATTGAAGACGATGTCCGGTTCCCAGTCGGCGATTGCGCTGCGCAGCTCGGTGAGACTGTCGAGCACGCCGATGCAGCGTACGTCGTGTCCGAGCTGGCGCAGGCTCGAGGTGACGTCGTACTCGGTACGCCATTCCTCGATTTCCTTGTCGCTGTGACCTTCGAGTTTCTCCGGCGGCACCAGGCTCGCGTGCACCACGACGAGCGTGCGCAATCGCCTCATAAGGGGAGCTGGGGAGTTGCGCCCTGGGCATACAGCCCGGTGAGCCGCTCGAGCATCCAGCGCACGTAGCGCAGCGCATCGCGGCGGCTGCCACGCACGTGCAGCTCGAGCTGCTCGCAGCGCTCGATCAGCATGCGCAGCACCTGCTCGACGCTGTAGGGCTCCACCTCGAGCGCGCGTGCTACGGCAGCGGACAGTCGCTGCGCGTCGGCCCGCAGCAGGCTGGCGGCGCGCGGCGCGCCGCGGCGCGCGGGCTGGCGCGTGAAGGCGCGCTGCAGCAGCTCGTCCGCGAGTCCCCGGCGGATCATGCGGCTGTGGCGGAGCTTGCGCCGGTAGTGCTCGGCGAGCGTGCGCGTGTTGAGATCGAGTGGCTCGATGCGGGTGCGGTTGCGCACCGGGGGACGCTGCCCGCGTACACTCGCGACCAGCTCGTCCACGGCCTTGAGCTTGTGCAGCGCCGGCCAGTCCGCGTAGCTCTGGCGCCAGCCCGAGCGCGGCGTCAGCCACACGGCGAAGGTCTCGGCGAAATCCTCGGTGGGATGGGCCTGCGCATACCACTCGCCGAGATGGTGCACGTAGCGGCGGCTGCCGGCGCGCGCGCGGTAGCGCGCCGGGTATGGGAGCGAGGCGTGCCCGAAGGCCGCGCGCCAGCGCGCCCGGCGGCGCAGCCGATAGGCGTTATCCAGCGCGTGGCCGGCTTCGTGCCGCAGGATGCGCAGCAGCAGCCGCGTGTTGCCGCCCTCGACCTCGTGCATGAGGCGCCGCTCGAGCCGCTCGAGCCGCGGGTGTGCCAGATAGAAGGGCACCGCGAAGCCCGGCACGCCATCGGGTGAGAACCACTCCTCTGAGAGCCACACGTGCGGCCGTACCGCGAGGCCGTGGCGCGCGAGATCGGAGTACAGCCGGCGCAGCTGCGCTGCGAGCGGCGAGTGGCGGATGGTGAGCTTCAGATCGCAGAAGCGCAGCTTGAGCAGCTGCTCGTCGGGCAGGCGCGCCCACGGATGCCGCGAGCGCACGCGCCGACTGCGGTCGGAGCGCACCACGGGTGATCGGCGGCCGGCGGCGCGTGGCGACATAGGTGCGAGCGCTTTGTTATTGGGGAAGCAGCGGGCGAAGCGCTGAGCTTAGCCGAGCGCTCGGAGAGTGTCTTCAGGGTAAGGGAGCCTAAGCCGCTCAGCCGGCGAGCTCGACCAGGGCGTGAGCCAGCAGCCGGTCGGCGTAAGCCTCGATCAACTGTCGCTTCATCAGGCTGTTGCGCCACAAAGTGGGGATAGAACTTGCAGTGTAGTGGGCGCCGGCGAGGGCGCCGCACACGGCCGCGATCACGTCAGAGTTGCCGCCGAGATTGGCGGCGGCGAGCACCGCATCGCGGAAGTTGTGGGTGCGCGCGAAGGCATCGATCGCCGCTGCCAGGGCCTCCGGGGCGCTGGTGCCGGCGGTCGCCGGGGCTTGGCTTCCGCCGCGTGCGCGACCCGGCGCCTGCGCCAGGATGGCGTTGCGCGGCAGACCCGAGAGCGCCGCATGCAGGGCGCGCGCGAGTATCCGGCACGAGCTAAGCACCGACGGTGCCTGCGAGGTGGTGCGCGCCGCCTCCGCGGCCTGCTGCTCCGCGAGCTGCGCGTCGGCGAAGAAGTACATGACGACCGGCGTGACCCGCGAGAGCGCTTCCGGGTCCAGGACCTCGGGATCGTGCGAGCCGGAGAACACCTGCCGGCGCCATTGCGCGCGCGCCAGCGCCCGCGCCGTGCCGGCGGTGATCCCTAAGCATTCGCCGGTCGCGGACAGGTGGCCCTGCTGCTGCCACTTGAGGTAGCGCCCCACCTGGTCACGGGCGTCGAAGCCGTCGCACTCGGTGAGACTCTCCGCCAGGCACAGCGCCATCGCGGTGTCATCGCTCCATCCCCCGCGCGGCAGATCGAAAGGCCCACCGCCGAGGAGGTCCCCGACCGGGGCGAACCGCCCCGGTCGACGGTACTGGGTCGCGGCCGCGACGGCATCCCCGACCGCAAGCCCGAGCAGCGCGCCGAGAAAGCGCTCGCGCACCCCGCGCGCCGCCGCGAGCGTCCTGGTCTCGAGCAGCGGATCGGCTTGCGCCGCGGCGTCCCGCGGCACCCAGCTGCGAACGTATTCCACCTGCGCCGCAGTCTCCGGGACACTCGGCCACAGCGCTGAGCGCGCGCTCTGCTGCCACAGGCGGTTGAGCTCCTCGAGCGCGGCCTCCCCCGAGAGGCCCTGCTCGACCAGCAGGCACCCGGCCACCATGCCGGTGCGGCCGATCCCGGCGCGGCAATGCAGGTACACCGCGCGCGGCGCGTGCAGCGCTTCGCGCAGGCACTCGAGAATCTCCGCCATCTGACTGACAACAGCAGGCAGCCCATGGTCGGTAACCGGGAAGCGCCGGTGCTCGAGACCAGCGGGGAGCCACTCATCGTACGGCGGACGCTCCCCAGGCTCGGTGAGATCGAGAAACAGGCCGACGCCAGCCGCCGCGAGACCCTGCAAGCGCTCGCGCGTGGCCTCGGGGCTCGCGCCGGCGGGATACTCCCCGGCCAGCAGCCGCCCGGGCAGCACCCAGTAGCAGTTGGCGAACGGCAGCTTCGGAACCTCGGGCGTCGGCGCGGCTTCCATCAAGGCATCAGGCGAGTGCCGGTTCGGCGTCGAGCTCGTCGGCGAGCGTCTGCTCTTCCCGCTCGCTCATCGGCGCGACGCGCTCGAGATCGAGGCCCGCGAAGTCGAAGCGCCGCGGATCGGCGAGATGCTCGAGCTCGACGTTGCGCAGCGCGCGGAAGATCGTCGCGGTGCGTCCCGGAAACTCCCGCTCCCACCCCATGAGCATCTGCTTGACGGCGCGGCGCTGCAGGTTGTCCTGCGAGCCACACAGCTTGCAGGGGATGAGCGGGAAGGCCCGGCCGCGGGCGTAGCGGCTGATGTCGCGCTCGGCGACATAGGCGAGCGGACGGATGACGATGTGGCGGCGGTCGTCGGACAGCAGTTTCGGCGCCATGGCCTTCAGCCGCCCGCCGAAGAACAGATTGAGGAACAGCGTCTCGACGATGTCGTCGCGATGATGCCCGAGGGCGAGCTTGCTGATGCCGTGTTCGGCGGCGAAGCGATACAGCGCCCCGCGGCGCAGCCGCGAGCACAGCCCGCAGAGCGTGCGTCCCTCCGGCACCACGCGCTTCACGACGCCGTAGGTGTCCTGCTCGATGATGTGGTACGGCACGCCGAGGCGCTCGAGGTACCGCGGCAGCACCTCGGCCGGAAAGCCGGGCTGCTTCTGGTCGAGATTGACGGCGAGAAGTTCGAAGCGCACCGGCGCGCTGCGCTGCAATGACGTGAGCATGTCGAGCAGCGTGTAGGAATCCTTGCCGCCCGACAGGCACACCATGATGCGGTCGCCGTCCGCGATCATGCGGAAGTCGGCGATCGCCTTGCCGACGGCACCGCGCAGCCGCGCGGCGAGGCGCTCGAGGGTGCGCGAGGGCCTGGCGTCGGCGTGCGTCACGTCGCTCTTCGAACGGTCGTGCATCCCCGAGGTGCGGCTTAGCAGCCGCTCAGGCGGCCGCGACACTCGCGGCGCTCTCCAGATACTTTGCCTCGACGTAGCGGATGAAGGAAGTGGCCGACAGCGGCTTGCCGGTCGCGCTCTTCAGCAGGTCCTGCACCGGTACCTTGGCCCCGAGGCCGTGCACCTGGGTGCGCAGCCAGCCGAGCAGCCCGGAGAACTCGCCGGTTGCGAGCTGTTCGTCCAGCGCCGGCACTTCCGCGCGCAGGGTCTCGTAGAGCTGCGCGGCGATGACGGCGCCGAGCGCATAGGAGGGGAAGTAGCCGAACGACCCCACGGCCCAGTGAATGTCCTGCAGGCACCCCTCGAGATCGTTCGCCGGGCGGATCGAGAGGCGGCTCTCCATGCCGGCGTTCCAGGCCTCGGCGAGATCGCGCACGGCGAGCTCGCCCGACAGCAGCTGCTTCTCGAGCTCGTAACGCAGCATGATATGCAGCGGATAGGTGAGCTCGTCCGCATCCACGCGGATCACGCCGCGCTGCACCCGCGTCAGGTGGCTGTAGAGATTCTCCGTATCCCACTCCGCTCCGCTTACGGCGAAGTGCTTGGCGAGCAGCGGCTGCACGTAGCGCACGAACGGGCGGCTGCGGCACACGATCATCTCGAACAGCAGCGACTGGCTTTCCTCGAGCGCCATGCCACGGTCGCGCCCCACGGGCTGATCGCGGTAGTCCTGCGGCAATCCCAGGTCGTACATCGCGTGCCCGGTCTCGTGCAGCGCGCCGAGCAGACCCGAGAACACATCTTCGGGGACAAAGCGCGTGGTGACCCGGATATCCCCCGGCACACCCTCGGTGAACGGCTGCTCGCTCTCATCCAGCCGCCCGCGGTCGAAGGGGAAGCCCACCGCCTTCATGACCTCGACGGTGAGCGCGCGCTGCTTGCTCGCCGGGAACTTGCCGGTGAGCGGCAGCAGCACCCTGCCCTCCTGGACCGCGATCGCCTCGCGAATCAGCGACGGCAGCCGGCGCGACAGCGCCTTGAACATGGCGTCGATGTCCGCGGTCGTGATGCCGGGGCTGAACTCGTCCACCAGCGCATCGTAGGGGGCGAGATTGAGTGCCTGCCCGAGGAGCGTGGCCTTGTCGCGCACCAGGTGCACCACCTCCTCGAGGTGGGGCGCGAAGGTCTCGAACTTCCCCTGCGCACGCGCCTCGAGCCAGCGCGCTTCGGCACGCGAGGTAGCCTTGGCGAGCCGCGCCACCAGGGCGACGGGGGTGGCGATCGCATGGTCGCGCTGGCGGCGCATCTCCCGCAGGTTGGCGACCTGCCAGTCGGCGAGTCCCTGGGTATTGGCCTGGGCGCGATCGAGGAGCCGGGTGATGCGTGGCGCGGTGAGCAGCGCGTGGTACTCGGTCTCGAGAGCGGCGAGCTGCTCACCGCGAATGTCGGCGCTCCCACGCGGCATCATCACCGCGGCATCCCAGCGCAGGAGCGACAGCGCCCCACGGAAGGCATGGAGGCGCTTGAACTCCTGCTCGAGCTGCTTGTAGGGCGAGGCGGACATGATGTCTTCGTCGCGCGACGCAGACCCCTCTCGGGGCTTCACGCGCGTAGTTCGGAAAGCTTTGGTGGCACCGGGGAGACACGTTAGTCTACCACTTCCCCGCACCTTCCGCCCCGCATGTTTTTGTCTTTTATTATTTAAAACATATACTTAGAGAGAGACGCTCCCACCCAGCCGGAGGCTTCGATGCGTCTTCCGGGGGCCTTGGATTATGTCACTTGCCTCCCAGGCGAGCATCGCGCGCTTGCGGTCTTGGCCCCACGCATAGCCTCCGAGCGAGCCGTCCACGCGCAGCACGCGGTGGCACGGGATGAGCCAGGCGATCGGGTTACGGCCGACCGCATGGCCCACCGCGTGCTCGCTCCCGGGAACACCGGCGGCGCGCGCCACCTCGCGATAGGTAGTCGGCCCCGACGCCCCGGCGTCAAGCAGCGCCCGCCAGACCTTGAGCTGAAAGTTCGTGCCCTTCACGACAAGCCGCAGCGGCCCCCTGGGTGCCGCCACGGATGGGCCAAAGATGCGCCCGCCGGTCTCCCGGGCCGTGTCGTCGTCGCGGATCAGCTGCGCGAGCGGCCATTGCGAGCGAAGCTCGGTAGCCGCCGCGGGCCCGCCGCCCAGGTCTCGGAAGCCGAGCTGGCACAGCCCACGGGGTGTACTCGCAATGAGCGCCGTGCCGAAGGGCGTGTCGCTGAGGCCGTAACGGATCTCAAGCCCCGAGCCCTGCGTCTTGAGCTCCCCGGGAGTCACCGCCTCGAGCGTCACCATCAGATCGTGCAGCCGCCCGGGGCCGGAGAGGCCGACCTCGTAGGCCGCGTCCATCACCGAGGCGGCGCCGGCGAGTGCGCCGCGCGCGGCGCGCGCCGTCACGAACGCCAGGTACTGGCGCGGCGTCACGCCCGCCCAGCGGCGGAACAGCCGGTTGAAATGGAACTCGGAGAGTCCCGCGAAAGCGGCGATGGTCGTGAGCCGCGGCTGCTCGCGAAAATGCTCATCGATGAAGCGGATCGCCCGGGCGATGCGCCGGAAGTCGCGGCTGTCGAGGAAGGCTTCGTTGGCGGTCGTCATGGGATGCAATGATAGGCAGCCGCGCGTGCGGCGCGACCCGATTCTTGCGGCCGCAGGTGGCAAGGGGGCCTTGGGTTAAACTGCCCCGCGCGCGCAGATCCACGGGCACAGCTGCCGGCAATGGGGCCAGCGGGCGACCGTCACCCCGACGCTGATCGAGACGGTGAGCAGCAACGCGAGCGTGAGCCCGATCAGGAAGCGCCGCATCCGCGCATCATAACCGCAACAACGGTCCGCAAAATAAATGAGCGCCAGCACCGCGAAGCTCTCCATCTGCCTGCTCGCCTCCGAGGTGGCGCCGCTGTCGAAGACCGGCGGACTCGCCGACGTTGCCGCGGCGCTCGCCAAGTACCTGCACGCCGGCGGGCACGACGTGCGGCTCGTGACGCCCTGCTACAGCTCGATCGACCGCGCCGCCCTCGGCGCCCGACCGCTCGCCGAGCTCACCGCGGTGCCGCTCGAGGTGGGGCCGCAGCGCTACCTGTTCTCGGTGCTCGCGGCGCCCCTCCCGGGAAGTAACGCGCCGCTCCTGCTCATCGACTGCCCGGAGCTGTATGCGCGCGGCAGCCTCTATACCGCCGACCCGGACGAGCACCTGCGCTTTCTCGCCTTCACGCGCGCCGCGTTCCTCAGCTGCGCGCGGCTCGATTTCCGCCCGCAGATCCTGCACTGCAACGACTGGCACACGGCCTTTGCGCCGCTGTTTCTGCGCACCGACTACCGCCGCCAGAGGCCGTTCGCCGCGACCCGCAGCGTGCTCACCATCCACAACATCGGCTACCAGGGGATCTTTGCGGCCGCCGACATCGCCGACCTGGGGCTCACGCCTCCCGAGCAGCAGCTGTTGCACCAGCCCGACCTCGCCGCCGGGCGCATCAACGCGCTGCGCCACGGGATCCTGTACGCCGATACCATCACCACGGTGAGTCCCACGCACGCACGCGAGATCTGCAGCGCCGAGTACGGCATGGGCCTCGAGGACAGCTTGCGGGCGCGCGGCGCGGCGCTCACCGGGATCCTGAATGGCGTCGACTACGACGAGTGGGATCCGCGGCGCGATCGCTTCCTGCCGACTCACTACGACGCCACGCAGCTCGCCGGCAAGGCCGCGCTGAAGCGCGAGTTCCTCGCCCGCATGCGCCTCGGCACCGCGCCCGAGGTGCCGCTCGCCGGGATCGTCAGCCGGCTCGCGGCACAGAAGGGCATCGAGCTCATGTTCGAGGCGCTGCCGAAGGTGCTCGCCGAGCGGCCGCTGGCGCTCGCCGCACTCGGCAGCGGCGAGGCGAAGTACGAGGCGTTCTTCGCCGGCCTCGCGCGCTCGTTCCCCGGGCGGGTGGCATTCGAGGCCGGCTACGACGAGCCGCTGTCGCACTGGATCGAGGCCGCGAGCGACCTGTTTCTCATGCCCTCGCGCTACGAGCCCTGCGGGCTGAACCAGATGTACAGCCAGCGCTACGGCACGGTGCCGATCGTACGCCGCACCGGCGGGCTCGCCGACTCGGTCGAGCACTACGATGCGGCGAGCGGCGTCGGCACCGGCGTGGTGTTCAACGACTTCGATGCGCCGGCACTCGAGTGGGCGCTCAACTTCGGCCTCGACCTGTACGCACAGCCGCTCAAGTGGGCGCGGCTGATGGCTAACGGCATGGCGCGCGATTTCTCCTGGCAGCACCAGGGCGGGGAGTACCTGTCGCTCTATCGCCGGCTGCTCGGGACCTGAAAGCCGGCCAGGCCTCACTGCAGCTTGAAGCTGCCGTGCTGCTCGAAGGGAATCGAGCGCAGCCAGCCTGACGACAGCGAGACCTTGCCCGACAGGCGGTACGGGACGCTCGGTGCGTCTGCGCCGCGGGTGAACAGGCGGATCACGGCGCCGGTGAGGTTGGTCGTGACGTTCAGGTCGAACTCCGCCGAGCCGAGCGCGGGTACCACGAAGCTGGCGGCGGATTCGCCGCTCGCGAGCGGCTGGCCGTCGACTTCGAGCGTGTACTCGATGCCGGCCACCGGCAGCGTGACGTTGTTGGGATTGTCGACGTGCATGCGCAGCTTGAGCCGCTGCGCGAGCAGATCGCCCCCCACGACCTGCACGCCGACGATGCTCAGCTGCGGAGTGCTCAGCTTGGGCGCGAGCACGCACGCCGCCGCAAGCAGCGCGCCTGCCGCACAGGCCGCGATCCGTGCTCTCACCCCCATCGGTTGCGATGGTAGCAAAGCTTCGCGGTGCGCCTCAGGCGCGACCGTACACGGCGTTGAGCGCGGCATAACGGCGTGCCAGGTCGGCATCGAGCGCTTCGGGGGCCAAGCGCCAGGCCCAGTTGCCGTGCGTGGTGCCCGGCGTGTTGAGGCGTGCCTCGGAGCCCAGACCCAGCAGGTCCTGCACCGGGATGATCGCGAGCCGCGCCACCGAGCCGAGAGCGGCGCGGATCAGCGCCGGCGGCGCCGCCTCACCCGTTGCGCCGAGATACAGATCGACGCGCGCGGCGGTCGCGGCATCGAGCTGCGAGTACCAGCCGCGCGTCGTGTCGTTGTCGTGCGTAGCGGTGTAGGCGACGCTGGCCCGCTTATGCAGGTAGGGGCGGTGCGGATTCGCGGCGTCGGCATTGAAGGCGAACTGCAGCACGCGCATTCCCGGCAGGCCGAAGGCATCGCGCAGCGCGTACACCTCCGGCGTGATGTCGCCGAGATCCTCGGCCGCGAGCGGCAGGTCGCTGAACTCCTCGCGCAACCGCGTGAGGAGCTCCGCGCCCGGCGCCGCATGCCAGGCGCCGCCGCGTGCGTCCGGCGACCCGGCGGGCACCGACCAGTAGGCGCTGAGCGCGCGGAAATGATCGAGCCGCAGCAGGTCCAGGCGCTGCAACTGGGCGCGCACGCGCGCCACCCACCAGGCGAAGCCGTCGCGGCGCTGCGCGTGCCAGTCGTACACCGGGTTCCCCCACAGCTGTCCGCGCTCGGCGAAGTAGTCTGGTGGCACGCCGCCGACGAAGGCGGGCTCGCCGCGCGGGCTCAGCTGGAACAGCGTGCGGTGTGCCCAGGTCTCCGCGGACGAGGGCGCGACGTAGAACGGCAGGTCGCCGAACAGGCGCACGCCGCGACCGCGCGCGTATTCGCGCAGCCGCTGCCACTGCACGCAGAAGGCGTATTGCTCGCGCTCGATGCGCGCGATCTGCGCGCCGAGCTGCGCGCGCGCTGCGGCGAGTGCCGTGGGCTCGCGGTCGCGCAGCCCCTGCGGCCAGCCCCAGAAAGGCGCGCCGGCGTGCGCGCCCGTCAACGCCTCGAACAGCGCGTAGTCGGCAAGCCAGTCGTCGGAGTCGGCGCGGAACTGCGGATCGAGCGGAGCGGATGCGTCGGGCAGCTCGGCCGAATCGAGCAGCTGCGCATTCCCCGCCCGGTCGGAGCGCACCCAGTAGGGCGAGCCGTCCGCGCCCGTAGGTCCCATGGGCAGGATCTGCCACACGGAGAAGCCGGCCGCGGCGAGCCAGTCGACGAAGGCGCGCCCGCCGCGCCCTAAGGGCTGCTCGAGCGCCGACAACGGCAGCAGCGCGCCCGCACGGCGCCGGTCGAACACGGGCAGGCGCATCGAGCCCACGGGCGCGCTTGGCTACCCGGCGCTGGCGCGGCGCATGACCCCACCGAGCTCGGGGGAGCCGTGACCCATTGAGATCGGCTGCGCGAGGTGTGCGGGTGCATCGAGCCCGAGCCGCCGATAGAGCGTCGCCAGCTGCCGCCGGTAGAGGCGGTCGAACTGGCTCACCGATTCCGCCGGGTTGTAGTCGCCGAACCACCAGAACCAGTCCGAGCTCTCGCACTGCGCCAGCTGCCGCCCGGCCGCTTCGCGCTGCGCCGGGTCGAAGGCGGGAGCGCTGACGATGCGATCGAAGGCCTGCTTGGCCTCGCACAACAGGTCCCAGGCGCGATTCTTCCCCGGATCTCCCATCCAGGTCGCGAGCGTACCGTGCACCCAGCTGCCGGCCGCGACCTGCGGCAGGGGCGCCGCCTGCACGCCGCGCGCCAGGCACCCGGAGAGCGTAGTCAGCTCGAGCAGCGGATGATTCGCGAGCAGCGAGTACAGGGCCTTGAGGAAGTAGTAGCCGTTGAACGGGTAATGCTCCCAGGCGTTCTCGCCGTCGAGCGCGATCAGCACCGCGTGGTTGGCGTCCCCCTGGTAGCGGCGCGCGAGCTGCGCGAGCTCGCTGACCAGATTGTGGGCCGCATCGTCCCCGTGCCAGGTCGCGTAGGTGAAGCCGATGAGATCCGAGAGGCTGTCGTCGCGAAAGAAGCAGTTGAGACCCACGCCCTGCGGGCGGTACGGGCGGTTGAAGCTGCGCGGCTCGAGCGCGGCCTGGCTGTCGGTGAGAGCGAGACTGTTGCGCAGCACCGCGGAGCTGCTCGCGGCCCAGCGGAAGCCGTTGGCGGCAAGCAGCTCGAGCGTCGCGCCGCTCACCGCGCCCTCCGCCGGCCAGCAGCCGACCGGGCGCGCGCCGAAGGCGCGCGTGAACACCCGCACCGCCTCCTCGACGTGCCAGGCGGAGCGAGCGGCGCCGCCGGGATAAGCCGGGTATGCGGGCAGCGGCATGCCGGGAACTGCATCGCGCGCGCAACTGAAGTCCAGCAGCAGCGGGATGATGGGGTGCGCGTACGGCGTGACCGACAGCTCGCACTGGCCGCGCTCGGCGAGGCGGCGGTAGCGCGGCACGACCTGTGCGACCAGGTTGCCGACAAGTGCCAGCAGCTCGCGGCGCTGCGCGGCGCTGAAGTCCCGGCCGCGTTCGGTGAGCTGCGTCACCAGCGGGTCGGCGCGGCGCACCGTCTCGCCGAGCCACGCCAGGTGATACCACACCGCCAGATCGTGGATGAACTGATCCGAGGCGTAGGCCACGCGCTGCGGCGTCGCCAGCGTCTCGGCGATGGTGGCGAGCTCGAGGTACGGCCCGAAGCGCTCGATCATCTGCTTGCGCTGCGCGCGCAGGCAGGCCTTGAGGAGCGCCAGGCGCGGCACCGGGTCGGTGGGCACGGGAGCGGAGGAAAGCAGCGCCAGCACCGGATCGGGAAGCGCGCCACCGGACTCGAGGTGCTCGGCGACGCGCGCGGCGATGTCCTCGAGCTGCTCGATGAGCACCGGCGTGAAATTGACGACCGCGCGCGCCGCGGCGTCGCCTTCGAGGTGCGCCGCCATGTCGGTGTAATCCTTGATGGCGTGCAGGTAGGTCCAGGGGAGCGCGTACTGCGCGGTGAATGCGTCGCGGTACTGCGGCTGGTGCATGTGCCAGAGCAGTACGACCGGCAGACGCGCGGCGGCGGTCACGGGGTGAATGCCCTAGGAGCGGAGCTTGCGCAGCATGTCGTTGGTGACCAGCACCACGCCCTTCTCGGTGACGTGAAAGCGCTGCGCGTCGGCGGCGCGGTCGGTGCCGATGCTCGTGGCGTCGGGGATCTCGCACCCCTGGTCGATGATCGCGCCCTGAATCTGGCAGCGGCGGCCGATCTCGGTGTGCGGCAGCACCACCGAGCGCTGGATGGTGGTGCCCTCCTCGACCCGCACGTCGGAGAACAGCAGCGACTCGCGTACCACGGCGCCGGAGATGATGCAGCCGCCGGAGACCATGGAGTTGATGGCCATGCCGCGCCGGCCGTCCTCATCGAGGATGAACTTCGCGGGCGGCTGCTGCACCTGGTAGGTCCAGATCGGCCAGTCCTCGTCGTAGATGTTGAGCTCGGGCCGCACGTGCACCAGCTCGATGTTGGCGTCGTAGTAGGCATCGAGCGTACCGACGTCGCGCCAGTAGCTCTGCGCCCGCGTCTTGACG
This sequence comes from uncultured Gammaproteobacteria bacterium, assembly GCA_963804465.1. Lineage (GTDB taxonomy): Bacteria > Pseudomonadota > Gammaproteobacteria > Steroidobacterales > Steroidobacteraceae > 13-2-20CM-66-19. Next base: position 169,816 of record CAWDQL010000005.1, on the reverse strand, counting down.
TCCTGGAACGGGTAGGCGAACACCTGGCGCCCCGAGGTGATCCCTGCCGGCAGGATGTCCTTGCCGAAATCGCGGGACGAGGCCTCGTTGGCGGCGTCGGCGGTCAGCATGCTCTCGAGGAGCGGCGCGTTGAACACGTAGATGCCCATGGAGGCGAGGATCGAGCCGGGGCGGCTGGGGAGCGTGTCCGGCACCTCCGGCTTCTCGGTGAAGCGGGTCACGCGGTTCCACTCCGTGGTAGTGAGCACGCCAAAGTGGCGCGACTCGGCGGCCGGCACCTCCACCACGCCCACGGTGATGTCGGCGCCCTTCTCCACGTGATAGGCGATCATCGGACCGTAGTCCATCTTGTAGATGTGATCGCCGGCGAGCACCAGCACGTGCTTGGGCCGGTGCGAGGCGATCAGCTCGATGTTCTGGTATACGGCATCCGCCGTGCCGCGGTACCACAGCGGGCCTATCTGCTGCTGCGCCGGCACCACCTCGATGAACTCGGCGAACTCGCCGCGCAGATAACCCCAGCCGCGCTGCACGTGCTGGATGAGCGACTGCGCCTTGTACTGCGTGAGGATCGAGATCTGGCGGATGCCGGAGTTGACGCAGTTCGACAGCACGAAGTCGATGATGCGGAACTTGCCGCCGAAGGGAGTCGCGGGCTTGCAGCGGTTCGCGGTCAGGTCACGCAGCCGCTCACCGCGTCCGCCCGCCATGATGACCGCGAGCGTGCCGCCGGTGAGGCGGCTCACGTAGCGGCCGGAGGAAGCACGTGCGGGCTGGCGGCTCATGGGCGGTACTACAACGCAAGGCGCCTCGCCGGCGCAACCCTAAGGCGCGCCCGCCGGGTCACAGCCATTTCATCAGCCCGAGCTCGTAAGGGTGGGTAAGCAGCTCGTGCCACGGGTAGATGCGGATCTCGGTGGCGAACTGGCCGCACTCGCCAGGTGCGACGTCGAGGGCAAACACGGTCTCCCGGGGGTCCGACTCGTCGGTGGCATTCAGCGTCGCGCGCCACAGGCCGTCCTGCTCGGGGTGCCCGTAGGAGGTGAGCGGCGGCGGCGTGCTGCCGGGAAGCGGCAGCAGCCGGCGGCCGAGGAACTCGACCCGCACGTCCGACGGTGACAGGCCGTTCAAGGCCGCCGCGACCCGCATGCGCAGCCGCTCGCCTCGCGGCAGATCCCGGGTGGAGTCCGCGAGCAGCTTCAGGCTCACCTTGGGCCACGCCGCCCGCACCCGCAGCTTCCATTCCGCCAGCGTGCGCGCACCGGTAAACCCCTCAGCCGCCAGGCGCCGGTACTGCGCGATCGCCGGCTGGTAGAGCCCGCGCGTGTAGTCCTGGAACACCCGGCCCATGGTGAAACGCGGGATCACGGTGCTCATCGCACGCTTGCTGCGACGGACCCATTCCGGCGGACAGGCGGGAGCGCTGCGGTCGTAATAGAGCGGCAGCACCTCCTCGGTGAGTGTATCGAGGATCAGGTCCGCCTCGAGCGCGTCGCGCCGCTCGGGGTCGGCCACGTTGGCGGGCGCGATGCCCCAGCCATTGTCCTGCACCCAGCCTTCCGCCCACCAGCCGTCGAGGATGCTCAGGTTCAGCCGTCCGTTGATTGCCGCCTTGATCCCCGAGGTGCCGCTCGCCTCGAGCGGCGCGATCGGGTTGTTGAGCCACACGTCGACCCCGGAGACGATGCTGCGCGCCAGCTGCAGGTCGTAGTCCTCGAGGAACACCACGCGCCCGAGGAACTCGGGGGTCATCATCAGCTGGCGGATCTCGCGCAGCACCTGCTTGGCGGGCTCATCCGCCGGATGCGCCTTGCCGGCGAACAGCAGCACCACCGGTCGCTCCGGGTCGTTGACCAGCCGCGCCAGGCGCGCGCGGTCGTGCATGAGGAGCGTGGCGCGCTTGTAGGTGGCGAAGCGCCGTGCGAAGCCGATGGTGAGCACGCCGGGGCGCTGCGGATCGAGCAGCCGCGTCACGTGGCGCAGCTGTGACAACGACAATCCCTTGCGCTCGTACTCGCGCTGCAGCCGCTCGCGCACGCTCGCGAGCATGCGCGACTTGACGTCCTGGGCGGTGGCCCAGTAGCGCTCGTGAGGCACGCGTTCGACGGCGCTCCAGAAGCCGGCATCGCTCAAGTGCTCGCGCCATTCGGGCCCGAGCTCGCGATCGAAGAAATCCGTCCAGCGCTGGTGCAGGAAGGTCGGCACGTGCACGCCGTTGGTCACGAAGCCGATCGGGTTGTCCTCGGGACGCAGCTCCGGCCATTCGTCTGCGCACAGCCGCGCCGACACGCCACCGTGGATGCGGCTCACGCCGTTGATGTGGCGTGTGACGTTCAGCGCGAGGCGCGTCATGTTGAAGAGGTGTGGCGCGGCCGGGGCGCGCGCCAGGTCGAGAAAGCGCTCCATCGGCACGCCGAGCTCGCGGATGAAGTCGCCGAACTGGGCGGCGATCAGCTCGTGTCCGAAGGCGTCGTGCCCGGCGGCCACCGGCGTGTGCGTTGTGAACACGCAGTCGGCGGCCACCGCTTCCAGCGCCGCGCCGAACGGCAGCCCGCTCACCAAGTGCTCGCGCAGCAGCTCGAGGATGAGGAATGCCGCGTGGCCCTCGTTCAGGTGCCATACGGCCGGCGCGAGGCCGAGCGCGCGCAGCACGCGCACGCCGCCGATGCCGAGGATCATCTCCTGACGCACGCGCGTCGAGTCATCGCCGCCGTAGAGGCGATGGGTGATGTCACGGTCGGAGGGCGCGTTCTCCGGGCAGTTGGTGTCGAGCAGATACACCGGCACGCGCCCCGCCTGCGCCCGCCACGCGCGCGCCACCACATCGCGCCCGCCACTGCGCACGCTCACCTTGAGCCACTCGCCCTCGGCGGTGCGCAGCGGCTCGACCGGCAGATCGCGCGGATCGCGCTCGCGGTATTCGGCGTTCTGCATGCCGTCGTTGTCCACCGTCTGCGTAAAGTAGCCCTGCTCGTAGAGGAGGCCAACGGCGACGAAGCTCGCGTTCTCATCGCTCGCGGCCTTGCAGTAATCGGCGGCCAGCACGCCGAGGCCGCCCGAGTAAATCGGGAAGCTCTCGTGAAAGCCGTACTCGGCGCAGAAGTAGGCGGTGAGCGGCTCAGCAGCCGCCGGGGCGGGCGCGTGCACATAGCGATCGAGAGCTTCGAGCGCCTGCCGGTAGCGCTCGAGATACCCGGCGTCACGCGCGCAGCGCTCGAGCGCCGCCTGATCGACGCAGCGGAGCATGAGGCGCGGATTGCCGCTGGTCTGCTTCCACAGCTCGGGGTTCAGGTCCTCGAACAGTGCCCGGATGGGACGATGCCAGCTGAAGAAGAGATTCCCGGCGAGCTCGGGGAGTCGCGACAGACTGTCGGGAATGACCGGGGTGACTTCGAGGAGCGCGCTTCTCATCGCCGCCGAAGTCTAGCAGCCGCGGCGAAGCCCGATTGGGCGCCTTGACGCCAGAAAAACCGTGCTTATGTCAATAATACTAGTTGATCACTAGTATTATTCACTATACAGTACTGTTCCATGGACGATAGTCAGGCACGCAAGTTTCAGAAGGACCTCAACGCCGGTCTGGTGGCGCTGGTGCTCCTCGCCGTGCTCGATCGCACTCAGGACGATCTCTACGGCTACGAGATCGCCAAGCGCCTGCAGAAGGCGAACGAGGGTGAGGCGCTGTTCAAGGAAGGCACCATCTATCCGGTGCTGCGCACCCTCGCCTCGGGAGGATTTCTCACCAGCCGCGTCGTGCCCTCCTACTCGGGCCCGCCGCGGCGCTATTACCGCATCACCGAAGAGGGGCGCGCGCTGCTCGCGCAGTGGAGCGGCATCTGGCGCCAGACGCGCGGCTTCGTCGACCGATTCATTGAAGGAAGCGACTCATGAGTGCTCATGCTCCCCGCTCGATCGATGACTACCTGAGGCAGCTGCGCGCCGCGCTCGAAGGCGAGGATCCCGCGCTGATCCAGGACGCGCTCTACGACGCCGAGGAGTACCTGCGCGCCGAGGTCGCGGCGCACCCGGACAAGTCGGAGGCCGACGTGCTCGAGCTCATCGCGAGCACCTACGGCGCACCCGAGGAAGTGGCCGCCGCCTATCGCGACACCGAGGCGAAGGTGAAGGCGGCACTCAAGACCCCGGGATCGTCCACGGTCGCCGGCACCGGTGCCTGGAAGCGCTTCTTCAGCGTGTACGGCGATGCGCGCAGCTACACCTCTCTCTTTTATATGCTGCTCGTGCTCGCCACGGGCATCGTGTACTTCACCATCGTCGTCACCGGCCTGTCGATGTCCTTCGGCTTCGCCATTCTCATCATCGGCGTGCCGTTCTTCCTCGCCTTCATCGGCATCACGCGCGTCATCGCGCTCGGCGAAGGGCGGCTGCTGGAAGCGATCAGCGGCGAGCGCATGCCGCGCCGCCCGCTGCACCCAGGTCCGCCGGCGAGCTGGTGGACGCGCATCGGCGACATGCTGAAGGACGTGCGCACCTGGACCACGCTCGCCTACCTGCTGATCATGCTGCCGCTCGGCGTCGCCTACTTCACGATCGCCGTCTGCGGGCTCAGCGTGAGCGCCGCGCTCATCGCGACGCCCCTCACGCTCCTCGGCGAGCACCTCGGCATGATCGACTGGAGCCTCAACGAGCACATCTACTGGCACGCCGGTGAGCCGTGGACCCTCGTCCACCCGGTGCTCGACAGCGTGCTGCTATTCGTGATCGGGGTGCTGCTGCTGACCGTGCTGCTGCACCTGGCGCGAGGCCTGGTGCGCATGCACGCACGGCTCGCCAAGTCGATGCTGGTCGTCCCCGGCGGGTGATCCGCGGCGGCGCCACGTTACACTGTGACGCATGCCGCGCCTCGCCGCCGTCACCGCACTCGCCCTCGGCCTCGGCGCGGTCCTGCCCGGAACGCCAGGCGCGGCACCGCCCGCCACCTCCGGCCCGCCGATCGTCATGCCACCGAGCGCCCTGCCGGGGCCGGCGGGCGCGCCGCCCGCCGCCGCCCCGCGCGGCTGTCTGCCTGCCGGCAACGGCTATCTGCGGGCGCGCATCCGCGGAGCGCTCAATCTCGACCTCAACTGGCACAATGCGGAAATCGACTGCGATGGCGGGCCGCGCCCGGACGGCAGCGGCATCCGCGTGAGCTTCGCGGGGCCGAAGCGCCCGGACGGGCATCGGCTGCGCCTGGTTTTCGGGGTGAATGCGGCGCGCGAGGGACACGCCGCGCGCGACCTGCCGACCAATCTCACGCTGATCGTCGAGGGCGCGCAGCGCCTTTACACTACCCGCGGTGAGGATCACTGCACCGTGGACTCGCTCATCGAGCAGCGCCTGCCGACCCCCGGCAGGAAGCCGCGCACCTATCGGATCGTGGCACGCGGCTTCTGCGTGACCCCGGCCAGTACCTTGAACAATGCCGAGCACATTCTCGTCAGCAGCTTCGACTTCGCGGGCACTGCGGTGTACGGCGACGACGCAATCCGATGACAGGAGACTGCCGATGATCCGACTCTCCGGCGCTGCCCTCGCCGCGCTGCTCCTGGTCGCGAGCGGCGTGAGCCGCGCCCAATCGACCGCGCCCCTGGACCTGGCGAGCTTTCCGCGCGCCGCCCTCGAGATCGCGCAGCAGCGGCAGGGACAGCCGCCGCACCGCTTTCACTTCGACGTCTGGGTGGCGGACACGGAGACGCGCGCCGAGCAGGGCCTGATGTTCGTGCACGAGCTGCCGGCCGCGCGCGGCATGGTGTTTCCGCTCAGCCCCCCGCGCGTCGAGGCGATGTGGATGAAGAACACCTACATCGAGCTCGACATGCTGTTCATAGGCGCCGACGGGCAGGTCGTGAAGATCATCGAGCGCGCCCGGCCGCTGTCGCTCGAGACGCTGAGCTCGGAGGTGCCGGTCGCAGCAGTGCTCGAGCTCAAGGGCGGCGAGGCGCAGCACCTCGGGCTGCGCAGCGGCGACCAGGTGAGCTGGAAGCTGACGGCGGCGGCACCTTAGCTAAGCGCCCGCCGGGACGGCATCGAAGGACACGGCGGTACGCGGCTGCGAGGCGTGGATCGGGGTTGTGCCGTGCCACATGTACGACGGGTAGAGCACCAGCTGTCCCGGGCGCGGCTGCACGTAGCAGCCGACGCCCGCCCCGGGTGTCGGGAAGCGCGGCTCGCCGAGCTTCAGCCAGCCGCTCTTCAGCTCCTGATCCGACGCCTCCTCCGGCACCTGCACGTAGTAGGTGCAGCTGATCCAGCCCTGGTTGTGATAGTGATTGATGTGGAAGCCCCCGCGCCGCAGCTGCACCGACCACGCCTCACTGATCCGGGCCGTGCCGCGATTGCGTGCCGTGAAGGGGTGCTCGGCGTCGGTGCCCACCGCGGCCAGATACTCCCGCAGCGGCTGCTCGAAAGCGCTCATCAGGCTGCCGATCAAGGGGTCCGGATCCGTCACCAGGTTGCGGGTCGTCTGTGAGCCGTTGCGCAGGGTCTCGCCGAGCGGATGGGTGTCGGTGCGATGGCGCGCCGCAAGCACCTCGAGGAGCGCGGCGTTCAGTTGCGCCACCGAGGCGAAGCCGGGCGGGGGCTGCAGCTCGTAGACGCGCACCAGGCGCTGATAGTCGTACAGCTCGCGGTAGCGCGGCTCGCCGGCGAGCCGCGCCGCGGTCGCATCATAGGCCAGCCAGGCCTGCGCGGCGGGCATGCGCGCGCGCTGCGCGCGGATGAAGGGCAGCGCCTCCTGCGGCCGGCCGCGCGACAGCAGAATCGACACCAGATTCTCGATGACAGCGGGACTCTCGGGAACGGTGGCTGCCGATTCCAGCGCCTCGGTCTCCGCCTCCGCGAGCTGCTGCGTCTCGCGCAGCACCGCGGACAGCATGAAGCGCAGTTGCGGCAGCGGCCCGTCGCGCTTGACCGCCTCGCGCAGCAGCACCTCGGCGACGTCGCCCCGGCCGGCGCGCAGCAGCAGCGCCACCAGCACCTCCTGCAGGCCGAAATCCTGCGGGACCTCACGCACCACGGCGGCGAGCGCGCGCGCAAAGTCGGGGTCGCCGCGGGCCTGCCGTACGCGCGCGAGGTGCAGCTGCGCGTCGGAATGCCGGGGACGCAGCTGCGCCGCGGCGGCGAAGGCGCGCTCTGCCTCTTCCAGGCGACCGAGCTGCGCCAGAACCTTGCCGCGCGCCAGCTGCAGCTCGAAGCCCCGCAGGCCGAGAGACTGCGCCTGATCGAGCGCCACCAGTGCCTCCTCGGTGCGATCGAGGAGCGCCAGGAGCGAGCCGAGCCGGCGCTGCAGCGGCCCATTGCCGGGATTGAGGGCGACCGCCTGGCGGTACGCGCCCTCGGCCTCGGGCAGACGGTTCTGGTTGACGAGCACGAAGCCGAGCGCCGCCCAGCCGTCGGGATTGGCGCGATCGGAGTCGACCAGCGTGCGGCACTGGATCTCCGCCTCGCGTGCGCGCCCCAGACCGTCGAGCGTCTGCACCAGGCCGTGGCGCGCGCCCCGCTCCCCGGGCGCGAGCTGCAACACCCGGCGGTAGACGCGCTCGGCCTCCTCCAGGCGCCCGGCGCGGCGCAGAAAGGTCGCGAGATTGAGCCGCAAGCGGCTGTCGGCGGGATCGAGCTCGACGCTGCGCCGCAGAAGCTCCTCGCCCGCGGCGGGGTCGCCCCCACGGGCGCGCACCAGCCCGAGCAGGTGCAGCGCCGCCGCGTTGTTGGGATGGTCGGCGAGCACCGAGCGGCAGACGCTCTCGGCCTGCGCCAGCTCCCCACGGCTGAAGGACGCGGATGCGCGGGTGAGCTGGGTGTCGAGTTCGGCCGCCGTGAGCACGCGGCGACTCTAATGCACGCCCGTCACGGCTGACTACTTGGGTGAGTCGGGCAGCGGAGTCGAGTGCAGGGCAGGCTCGGCGTGGCTCGGCTTTTTCGGGTGTCGCTTGTGAAGGATCTGCGGCTGGATCGGCGCACCGAAGCTGCGCTTCGCGGTGTGGTGCGGAGCGAGGGAGCTCGGCTTCGGGGGCGGGGTCGTCGGGTCGGCGAGCGCAGGTGGCGCCGTGGCGGCCGCGGCGGCCGCGGCCGCGAGCAGCAGCGCCGCGATGAGTGCCAGGCGGCGGGCCGCTCGCAGCACCAGCCGCGGCGCTTGGTACCACCCGACGCGGCACGCTAGGATGCGCCGCCCTGACCGCCAAAGCACCATGATCACCAAAGGCATCGTCCTCGCCGGAGGCTCCGGAACCCGACTCTATCCGGTCACGCGGGCAGTTTCCAAGCAGCTGCTGCCGCTTTATGACAAGCCCCTCGTCTACTATCCGCTCGCCACGCTGATGCTGGCCGGCATCCGCGATGTGCTGCTGATCTCGACCCGCGAGGACGGCCCGCTGTTCGAGCGGCTGCTCGGGGACGGCTCGCAGTGGGGCATGCGCGTGCGCTATGCGGCTCAGCCCGAGCCGCGCGGCATCGCGCAGGCGCTCACTATCGGCGCGCAGTTCATCGGCAGCGATCCGGTGAGTCTGGTGCTCGGCGACAACCTGTTCTACGGGCACGGCCTGCCCGAGCAGCTGCGCGCCGCCGCCGCGCGCGACCGCGGCGCGACGGTGTTCGCCTATTACGTGCGCGACCCCGAGCGCTACGGCGTGGTGGAGTTCGACGCCTCAGGTCGCGCGGTCGGGCTCGAGGAGAAGCCCGTCAGTCCGCGCTCGCGCTACGCGGTGACCGGCCTGTACTTCTACGACGCGGAGTGCGTCGCCATCGCCCGCAGCCTCAAGCCCTCGGCCCGCGGCGAGCTCGAGATCACCGACGTGAACCGCGCCTATCTCGAGCGCGGCGCGCTGCACGTGCAGGTGCTGGGGCGCGGCGTGGCCTGGCTCGATACCGGCACGCACGCCTCGCTCCTGCAAGCCGCAAATTTCGTCGAGACCGTCGAGGCCCGGCAGGGGCTGAAGATCTGTTGCCCGGAGGAGATCGCCTACCGCCAGGGCTTCATCGACCGCGCACAGCTCAAGCGCCTCGCCGAGCCGCTCAAGCGCACCGGCTACGGCGAGTACCTCGAGAGCATGCTCGACGAGCGGGTGTTCTGATGCGCACCACCGCGCTCGGCCTGCCCGGCGTCAAGCTGATCGAGCACCAGGCCTTCGACGACGAGCGTGGCGCGTTCTTCGAGAGCTGGAATGAGCGCGCCTTCGCCGCCGCCGGCATCGAGGCGCGCTTCGTGCAGGAAAACGTCAGCCGCTCGCGTCGCTTCGTGCTGCGCGGGCTCCACTACCAGATCCACCACACCCAGGGAAAACTCGTGCGCGTGCTCGCCGGAGAGATCTTCGACGTGGTCGTGGACCTGCGCCGCTCCTCGCCCGGCTTCGGCAACAGCCTTGCGCTCAACCTCGACTGCGCGGCTGCACGCTCGCTGTGGGTGCCGCCGGGCTTCGCCCACGGGTTTCTCGCACTCAGCGATGACACCCGCGTGCAGTACAAGGTTACCGACTTCTGGTCGCGCGAGGCGGAGCGGACGCTCAGGTGGGACGATGCCGCGCTCGGCATCCGCTGGCCGCTCCCGGCGGGCGTCGCACCGCTCCTCTCACCCAAGGACCGCGAGGGCGAGCCGCTGGCGCGCGCGGAGTGCTTCCCGTGAGAGTGCTGATCACCGGCGCTACGGGTCAGCTCGGCCGCGCGCTCGCGGCCGCGGCGCCCGCCGGCACGCAGCTCAAGGCCTGCTCGCACGCCGAGCTCGACATCGCGGACGAGGCCGCGGTGGGGGCGCTGTTCCGGGATTTCCGCCCGCAGCTCACACTCAACGCCGCCGCCTTCACCCGTGTCGATGAGGCGGAGCGCGCCGCCGCGGCCGCCGCGCGCGCCAACGCCGCGGGGCCGCGGGTGCTGGCTGGCGCCTGTCGCTCCGCGGGCAGCTGGCTCACGCACGTGTCGACCGATTTCGTATTCGACGGCCGGCAGGGCCGGCCCTACGAGGCCGGCGCACAGCCCAATCCGCTCTCGGTCTACGGTCGCAGCAAGCTCGACGGCGAGCGCGCCGTGATGGGCGAGCTGGCGGCAGGCTCCGCGGTGGTGCGCGCCTCGTGGCTGTACAGCGCCACCGGCGGGTTCGCGGGACGCATGCTGGCGCTGATGCAGGGCCGGCCCGAGCTCAAGGTGGTGAGCGATCAGGTGAGTGCGCCCACCCACGCCGCGGGGCTCGCCGGAGTCCTGTGGGCGCTGTCGACACGCCGCGCGCCGGGACTGTGGCACTGGTGCGACTCCGGGGTCGCGAGCTGGTACGACTTCGCGGTGGCGATCGGCGAGGAGGCAGTGCGGCTCGGCATTCTCACCAGGGCCCCCGCCGTCACGCCGATCGGCACCGCCGACTACCCGACGGCGGCCGAGCGACCCGCCCTAAGCGTGCTCGACAAGCGCGCCACCGAGAAGCTGCTCGGTATCACTGCGCCCCATTGGCGCACGGCGCTGCGCGCGACGCTGGCCGGGCTCGCCGCCGGCAGTGCGCCCGGCGGACCGCGCCCGTGAGGCGCCTGCTCGTGACCGGCGGCGCCGGCTTCATCGGCGCGAACTTCTGCCACCACTGGTGCGCGGCGCACCCGCAGGACCGGCTGGTGGTGGTCGACTCGCTCACCTACGCCGGCAACCTGGCGAGCATCGCCGCGCTCATCGACACCGCGAGGGTGCGCTTCGTGCGCGGCGACATCGGCGAGCGCGAGCGCCTCAAGGCGCTGCTTGCCGAGGAAGCCATCGATACGATCGTGAACTTCGCCGCGGAGTCGCACGTCGACCGCTCGATCGAGGATCCGGCGCAGTTTCTGCGCACCAACGTGCTCGGCACCGAGGCGCTGCTGGCCGCGGCGCGCGCCGCGTGGGGGGCGGAGGCGGCCTCGCGCGGCTGCCGTTTCCATCACGTCTCGACGGATGAGGTCTACGGCTCGCTCGGCCCCGGCGAGGCGGCGTTCACCGAGAGCACTGCGTACGCGCCCAGCTCACCGTATGCGGCCAGCAAGGCGGCGGCCGATCATCTGGTGCGCGCCTGCGCGCACACCTTTGCTCTGCCCTGCACCATCAGCAACTGCTCCAACAATTACGGGCCCTACCAGTTCCCGGAGAAGCTGCTGCCGCTGTGCATTCTCAACGTCCTCGAGGGGCGGCCGCTGCCGATCTACGGCGACGGCCTGCAGATCCGCGACTGGCTGCACGTGAGCGATCACTGCCGCGCACTCGCGGCGATCCTCGAGCGCTCCCCGCCCGGCGAGACCTGGAACATCGGCGGGTCCAGCCAGGATCCCAACCTCACGGTGGTCGGCGCGGTGTGCGATCTTCTTGACCGGGCCTTCGCCGCGCTGCCCGCGCTTACCAGGCGCTTTCCGCGCAGCGCCCCCGCCCAGGGCAGGAGCGCGCGCAGCCTGATCCAGCATGTCCGCGACCGGCCCGGACACGACCGCCGCTACGCCGTGGACTCGGGCAAGATCCGCCGCGAGCTCGGCTTCAGCCCCGCGATCCGCCTCGATCAGGGGCTCGAGGATACGGTGCGCTGGTACCTCGACAACGAGAGCTGGTGGCGCGCGGTGGTGAGCGGCGAGTACCGGCAGTGGTACGCGCGGCAGTACGCACCGCCGCCGGCGCACGGCTAGAGCTCAGCGGCCCGCCCATGGCGCACTATCAGCAACTCGAGTTTGTGAGGACGGTCAAGCGGCTCTTTCCCGAGTACTTCCGCAAGACGCGAGTTCTGGAAGTCGGCAGTTGGGACGTAAACGGCAGCGTCCGGGGTGTGTTCGCCGAATGCGATTACGTCGGTGCCGACATCGCGGCCGGCAGCGGAGTGGATCTGACGTGCGCCGGGCAGGACATCGGGTTCCCGAGCGGCCACTTCGACGTGGTGATCTCCTGTGAGTGCTTCGAGCACAATCCCTACTGGCTCGAGACTACGGTCAACATGATGCGCATGCTCCGTCCCGGGGGCTGCTTCATCATGTCGTGCGGGGCCCCTGGACGTCGCGAACATGGCACTCCGAGGATGTCTCCCGGCGCCTCGCTCACGAGCCTGAGCGGACAGGTCGCGACCTACTATCGAAATCTGTCGCAGCGCGATTTCTTTGCGCGTATCGACCTCGGCCGACATTTCTCCCGATTCTTTTTCTCCAAGAACATCTATTCCAAGGATCTGTACCTCTTCGGCATCAAGGCCTCGCCCGTAGAAGACCCCGGTGTTCAGTCCCGGGTTCTGGACCTCAAGGCGCTGGTCGATGCGATCACCGTCGAGGGCGGTCCCGGATTGTTGAAGCGGCTCAAGGCCCCCGTCTCCTGGTGGAGCAAGCAGCTGCTGGTGAAAGTCCTGGGCGAACGCGGCTACCACGAGGTGAAGTACCGGCTCCGGTCGCTGATCGCGCGGCGCAGTTAGCCCGCAGCTCGCCGGCTCAGCGCGCCCGCACTCGGTCCTCGATGCGCGCACGCCAGGCGCGCAGGTGCAGCATCAGCTTCTTGCGGATGCGCACGATGAACTTCAGCTCTTCGAACAGCCGCAGCAGCAGCGGCGCCGCCCAGCGCGGGATCCCGGGCCGGTACACGTGGCCGCTGCCGAGCGTGCGCGAACCGCCAAACCCAGGATACATGCGCTGCACGCTCGCGAGCTCCTCGCCCGCATCGACACCCATCTCCTCGAGCTTGGCGTAGAAGGCGGTGGGACGGCCGTCGCCGGTGCGGGTGTGGTCCATGGCCACCGCGTCCACGACGCAGATCGGATGGCGCCCGGCGATGCTGCCGGCCCAGGCGAGATCGGTCCCCCAGGTGCTGCGCGTCATGCCGAAGGTCGGCAGCAGCTCGACGATCGCGGCCTGCGAGAAGCACGGCGCCATCACTTCCACGAAGCTCACCTGCCGCAGCACGCACACCGGGTTGCGCACCAGGGCGTTGAGGGTGGTGTGGGTGAACCAGCGCAGCGCGGGCTGCGAGAGATACGTGGAGTACTGCTCGCACAGCGAGAAGAAGCGCGACACGTCCCCGGGACGCAGGTACACGTCGTCATCGAGCAGCAGCAGGTAGCGGTAGTCGCGCGCCTCGCGGTACTCGCGCCAGAATTCGCAGAAGCCGTCGAGCTTGTTGAAGCCGCCGTGGGAGTAGTACTCGGCGAGGTGCTCCGCGAGCGGTGCGCTGTACCAGCTGACGCAGCAGTCCCAGTTGCGCTGCGGGTCCTCGGCGATCAGCCGGCGGTGGAGCGATCCCGCGCCGGCGCGCACGAAGGCGAGATACGGCCGCCGTGCGGGCGGCGCAATCCCTGCCACCTTAGTCCTGCGCCTCCCGCGGGCGCCAGGCCTGCGCGAGCTCCTGCTGCTTGCGCGGCGGCACCGGGTCGTAGTGGCTCAGCTCCATGGTGTAGGCACCCTGCCCGCCGGTGAGCGCTTTCAGCCGCGACTGATACTCGGAGATCTCCGCGAGCGGCACCAGGGCCTTGAGCGTCGCACGCTGCCCGGGAAGGGTGTCGCTGCCGGAGATGCGCGCGCGCTTGGTGGCGAGATCGCCGGTGACGTCGCCGATGGCGCTCGCCGGGGCGGTGATCTCCATGCGCATGATCGGCTCGAGCACGATCGGCGCGGCCTTCTGCAGGGCATCCACAAACGCCTTGCGTCCCGCGGACACGAACGCCACCTCCTTCGAGTCGACCGCGTGATGCTTGCCGTCGTAGACGATGACGCGCACGTCCTGGATCGGAAAGCCGGCGAGTGCACCTTCGGTGAGCACCTGCCGCACGCCCTTCTCGACCGCCGGGATGAACTGTCCGGGAATGGCGCCGCCGACCACGTCGTCGACGAACTCGAAGCCCGCGCCGCGCGACAGCGCCTCGACCTTGAGGAACACCTCGCCGAATTGTCCGGCACCGCCGGTCTGCTTCTTGTGCCGGCAGTGCCCATCGGCGGGCCGCGTGATGGTCTCGCGGTACGGGATGCTCGGCGGGTGCGTCTTGACGTGCACGCCGTAGCGCTCGGCCATGCGCTCGAGCAGCACCCGCAGGTGGAATTCCCCCATGCCGTACAGCACCGTCTCATTCACCGCGGCGTGGTGCTCGATGCGCACGCACGGATCCTCGGCGGTGAGTTTGTGCAGCGTGTCGGCGAGGCGCTGCTCATCCCCGCGCCGCTCCGGCTCGATGGCGAGCCCGAGCATCGGCGGCGGGAAGCTGACCGGCCTGAGGTGATATTGATCCTCGTCGTGCGAGTCGTGCAGCACCGCGTCCAGATGCAGCTCGTCCACCTTGGGCGTCGCGACGATGTCGCCCGGGCCCGCCTCGGCGACCTCGATGGTATCTTTGCCGAGCAGACTGAACAGATGCGCGATCTTCACCGGCTTGCGCGCATCGCCGACGAACAGCTGGCTGCCCTGGCGCACGGTGCCCTGGTGCACGCGCAGCACCCCGAGCTTGCCTACGTATGGGTCGATGCTGACCTTGAACACGTGCGCGAGGACGTGCTTGGTCGCATCCGGCACGACCGGGACGCGCTCGGCGCTGTCACCCGCACCCTTGAGGAACGGCGGCGGGTTGCCCTCGGCCGGGTTCGGCATCAGCTTCACGATGATCTGCTGCAGCTCCGCCATCCCGGCGCCGGCCTCCGCCGAGGTGAAGCACACCGGCACCAGGTGCCCCTCGCGCAGTGCCTGCTCGAACGGCGCGTGCAGCTGCTCGGGGGTGATCTCCTCGCCCTGCTCCAGATACAGCGCCATGAGCTGGTCATCGAGCTCGACCACCTGGTCGATGATCTGGGTGTGCGCGGCCTCGACCGAGGAGAAGTCGGTCGCGCGCCCGCGCGGCTGAAAGAAGCAGTCGACCACCGAGTCGCCGCCGGCGGCGGGGAGATTCAGCGGCAGGCACTCGCTGCCGAAGGACTCGCGCAGCTGCTCGAGCACCTGCGCGCAGTGCGCGTCGCGGCTGTCGATCTTGTTGACGATGATGAGACGGCACAGGCCGCGCTCGCGGGTGAAGTCCATGAGGCGCTGGGTGAGGGTGTCGACGCCGGTCACGGCGCTCACCACGATCACCGCCGCCTCCACCGCCTCCAGTACCGAGAGCGTCTTGCCGAGGAAATCCGGGTACCCGGGAGTGTCGATGAGATTGATGCGGCTGTCGCCGGCGGTGAAGCTGCAGATCGCCGTATCGAGCGAGTGCTGCAGGCGTTTCTCCTGTGGATCGAAGTCGGACACGGTGGTACCGCGCGCCAGGCTCCCGCGGCTGCGGGTGGCGCCCGCCTGCAGCAGCAGTGTCTCGACGAGCGAGGTTTTGCCTGCGCCGGCCGGACCGACCAGCGCAATGTTTCGGATGCCAGAAGTTGCGTACCCCATGGTGGATGCTCCCGGATCTTTTGCCTGTTCGTTAGACGCCCGCAAGGAGCATCACCGGTTTCGCAAGAAGCCTACTCCGGGGGGCGTACCGGCGGCTACTTGCGGGGTATGATTGCCCCATGGGTGAGACCGCCACGGCAAGGCGCGCTAACCAAGCGCGCAGCGAGAGGATCCAGCGCGCGCTGGACGAGGCGCTGGCGGACAGCTTCCCGGCCAGCGACCCGGTCGCCATCGTGACTTCGGTGGCGGAGGAGGACTGGGGGGACCCGAGCGACGCCGGGGACGCTACGGAGCCGTCAGCTCCAGCGTCGACCCGGCCTGGTTCACCGTCGTAAGCACGATCGGCCGGCGCCACACGCGCTGCAGATAATCGAGCACCTTGCGGCTACGCTCGAGGTCGAGGCCACGGCCGTCGATCTTGCTGTCGTGCGCGAGCTCGAGCGTGCCGTCGTTACGCACGTGCTGCGCTGAGACGATCGGCGCGCCGAAGTTGTACTTGGGCGCGAGCACCGTCTCGTGGAGCGCCGTCAGGTCCTGCTCCAGCACCTTGACCTGACCGTCGCTCCGCTCGCTGTAGCGGAACAGGCCGAGCTCATCCGCCAGCTCGCGCGTCAGCTGGTTACGCACGAAGGCGAAGTCGTCGTCCTGCTCCATGATGTGGCGCGCGGCTTCCAGCCCGTCGCGCTCGACGATCTTCTCCCACATGCAGAAACCCAGGTGGTAGGGATTGATGGCGAGCGACACCTGCGCGTCGGCGGCGATCGGCCGCACCACGTCCGAGTGGCACTTGATTGCATCCAGGTACGACTGCTGCGGGATGAAGTCCGCCTCGCGCATCAGCCGCGCGTGCCAGTAGGACGCCCAGCCCTCGTTCATGATCTGCGTGGCGAACACCGGGTAGAAGTAGAACGACTCCTCGCGTACCGCGAGGAAGATATCGCGCTCCCAGCTGTCCATCTCGGGAGCGTAGTTGGCGACGAACCACAGCAGGTCGCGCTCCGGGTGCGGGGGGAGCGGTGCGCGTTTCTTCGCTTCCACCGTGCCGGCAGCCACCGGATCGAGCGCCGCGAAGCGCTTGCGGAAGCCGTCGTCGGCCAGCACCTTCGGCTCCTCGAGGTACTCCGCGTAGCGCTCGCGGCGCAGCGGCTGGTCGACGTCGATGTGCTGCTCGAGGGCGAGCGCCGCATCCAGCACCGCCTCGACGCGCTGCGCGCCGTGGGTCTCGATGATCTGCTGGATCTGGCGCGCGTGGTTGGCGGCGTGCTCGACGATGTGCTCGCTCACCTGCTCCTGACAGCGGCGGAACAAGAGGTTGTTGCGCGAGAAATCCGCGTGCCCGAGCACGTGCGCGGTCACCAGGATGTTCTCGGCGAGGCCGTTGCTGGCGGCGAGATAGGCGTGACCGGGATTGCCGGGAAACACCACCTCGAACAGACGCGAATGGCCCATGCGGCGCTGGATGAGCTGATAGATGTAGCGCACGCCGAACGACCAGTGCGGCATGCGCACCGGCAGCCCGTAGACCGCGATCTCCATCATGAAGCTGTCGGGCACCGCCTCGAAGTCGATCGCATGAAAGACCAGCCCGGATTTGTTGGCGAGCTCCTCGATGCGCCGCACGTAGTCGCGCCAGTCACCGCTCATCGGCGGCGCCCCGCGCGGCGTGACCGGCAGCGCCTCATGTGTCCTGCGGCGTCTCCGCCGCGAAGAAGTGGCGCACCGCGCCCCACACGTCGTCGAAATCGTTGAGCGCGTAGCTGCCGGCGGCGATGCCGGCGCCGGCGAGCTCCGCCCACAGCTTGCCGCACTCGGTGGCGAGCTGCCGCGACAGACCCGAGGACACCTCCACGTAGCCGGTGAAGCAGGTGTCGGCCGCGATCGAGGCCAGCGCGGTGCGCGCCTCGGCGGCGTCGCTCACCGAGTTGTCGCCGTCGGAGGCGTAGAACAGGTAGATGTTGCTGCGGCCGGGGTTGTAGCGCGCGTCGATGAGCTCGCGCACCTTCAGCAGTCCGGTCGAGGTCACCGTGCCGCCGGTGCCCGACACCTGGAAAAAGTCCGGCTCGTTGAACTCCCAGGCCTCGGTGGTGTGTGCCACGAACAGCGTCTCGAGCGAGCGGTACTGGCGCCGCAGGCCCTGCACCACCCAGAAGAAGAAGGTCTTGGCGAGCTTGCGGTCACGGTCGGACATGCTGCCCGAGACGTCCAGCATGAAGAACACCACCGCGTGCACCGCCGGCTGCTTGCGCCGCGCCAGCTGCCGGAAGCGCAGGTCCTCGTCGGTGAAGGTCGGGGTTGCGCCGGGGGTGCCGCGGCGCTTCACCAGCTCCTTGAAGGAGCGGCGGCGGTCGAGTCGCGAGCGTGCGCCGCGCCGGTCCCAGCCCTCACGCGTCCAGTCGGTCTCCTCCGAGGGACCCACCCGCGCCTTGAGGTTGGGGAGCTGCATCTCCTCCCACAGCCAGTCGACGATGTCATCGACCTTGAACTCGAGCAGCAGCTGGACCTCGCCCTCGTCGCGCCCGCCCGCGCCCTTCTCACCCTGGCCCTGGCTGTGCGCCGGATCGGAGAACACGTCGCCGGGCTTGGCCTTGCCCTGGCCAGCGCCCTGAGATTCCTCGGCGCGCCGCAGCCGGAAGTGATAGTGCTCGAGCATGCGCACCGGCACGCGCACGGTGCGGGCGCCGTCGGTGATCACTTCGCCGCCGGCGATGATCTCGGGGAGGTTGGCGCGTACCGCTTCGCGCACCTTCTCGTCGTGGCGCAACCAGTCGCGCGCGCCACGCGAGAACAGCTCGTACCATTTCGCGGCACTGAGCGGGGATTGTCGGCCGTAGCTCCCGCCCTCGTCGTCCATGTTCTACTGGTACTCCTTTTTTTTCAGCGGCGCTACTCCTGTGCGAGCAGCGTGGTCACGTAGCTGAGCGCCTCCTTGGCGCTGTGCTCGTCATAACCGTATTCGGTAACCAGGCGCTGCTGCACCACCGAGATCTTCTGGCGCGCATCGTCGTCGGGGCGCGCGGTGGAGGTCACGAGGCGCAGCACGTCGCGCCGCTCCTCGAACAGATACTGCTCGATGGCCTCGCGCATGCGCGCGTGGCTCACGAGCTTGAACTTCTCGCCCGCCTTGAACGCCACCATGGCCTTGCGCACCACTTCCTGGCGGAACGACAGCTTGCCGGAGTCCGATACCTTGATCTTCTCCTCGACCGAGCGCAGGAAGCGCTCATCCGCCGGCCGGGTCTCGCCGGTGATCGGGTCGGTGACCTGGCGGTGATCGAGTGAGGCCTCGACCTCGTCGAGATATTTCTCCAGCAGCTGCTGCGCCTCCGCCTCGAAGGAGGCGAACATCGCCCGGTGCACGTCCTCCTTCACCCAGCGGTTGTAGAACTCCTTGCGGGCCGTGACCAGGTGATCGATCCAGGCCTTCTTCTGCTTGGCGTCCGTGCGCGCGTCGCTCTCGATGGAGTCCTTGAGCGCCAGCAGCAGCTCCATGCTGGTGAGGCTGTGGGTGTTGCCGCGGGTGATGGCATTGGAGATCGCGTTGATGACGAAGCGCGGGCTTACCCCCGTCAACCCCTCGTCGGGCACTTCGGCGCGCAGCCGCGCGGCTTCGGTCTCAGGCATCCCCTCGACCGCCTCGCCGGCATAGATGCGCAGCTTCTTGGGAACGTCGAGCCCCTCGCGCTCGGGCTTCACCAGGCGGGTGAGGATGGCGAACACCGACGCAAGATTCAGCACGTGCGGATCGAGATGCACGTTGCGGAACGCCGGCGCACCCGACACCAGCTTCAGATAGATGCGCGACTCGTCGCGGTAGGAGAGCGCATAGGGGATCTTGACGATCACCATGCGATCGAGCAGCGCCTCGTTCTCCTTCTCCTGCAGGAACTTGTGGAACTCGGCGAGGTTGGTGTGCGCGAGGATGGTCTCGTCGAGGTGGATCAGCGGGAAGCGCGACACCTTGACGTTCTTCTCCTGCGTGAGCGTCAGCAGCAGATACAGGAACTCGCGCTTCACCTTCAGGATCTCGATCATCTCGAGCACACCGCGGCTCGCGGCGTACACCGCGCCGGACCAGGACCAGGCGCGCGGGTCGCCCTCGTCGCCGATCTGCGCGACCTTGGCGAGATCCACCGAGCCGACGAGGTCGGCGATGTCCGCGGTAGTGGGATCGTGCGGCGCGTAGGTGCCGATGCCGACGCGCGAGGCCTCGTTGAGGAACACGCGCTCCACGGGTACGCGTACGAAGTCGCCTTCGTACTCGCGCTCGACGAAGTCGCGCGCCCAGGGCGACAGCTCGCCCTGCACGGCGATGCCGTAGCGCTCGCGGAACTCGGCGCGCAGGCTGGTCGGAATCAGGTTGAGCGGATTCTCGCGCAGCGGCGAGCCGCGAATGGCATACAGCGCGCCCTCATCCGTGCGGCTGTATTCCTCGAGGCCGCGCTTCAGCAGTATCGCCACCGTGGACTTGCCGCCCGAGGGCGGACCCAGCATCAGCAGCAGCCGCCGGCCGACATCGGAGCCCGCGGCCGCGGCCTTGAAGTAATCGACCAGGCGCGACAGCGGCTCGTCGATGCCGAACAGCTCGAGCTTGAACAGCTCGCGGGCGCGCACGTTCTCGGCTGCCTCGCCCGTCGCCGCGCGGCCGTGCCAGCGCAGCATGTCCCAGATGTACTCGTGGCTCGAGCGCGCCAGTGCGCTCGGGTTTGGCGGCAGGATGTTGCCGAGGAATTCGCCGAAGGTCCCTTCCCAGCGCTGCGCGCGATGCAGCCGGCTGAAGGAACTCAGAGTGTCGATGAAGGTGGCGCTTGTGCCCGGAGAATCCGCGTCAGATCGCATCGTCTCTTCCTCCGTTGAGCTCTCACCCATCCTTAGGATGCCGGCCCCCGCCGGTTGGTCCGCGTGGCTTAACTTAGTCCCAACGTACCACGCAAAAAGTGACGGCCTTCAGATCCTCGTACCCTGATTACGTTAAGAGTGTCACAGCAACGAATTGTTCACGCCAGAGGGTGCGGCTGCCACCGCTGCGTGCGCGGCACCGGCCTGCGGCCCGCCGCGTGCGCTTAAGTGGCTGATTGCAAAGCGCGCCGGGGCTGCGCCGCCGGCGCCTGCCGGGCAGCAGGCGCGAGCGGTTTTTTACCCGCAGCGGGCGTTCCGTCGCAGCGGACCTGGAGCATCAGCGCGCAGCATTGCCCGGCACCACGCGCGGCGCACACGCGGCTCGCGCACCCGTCCCGCGTGCCGCGGCGGTCCGCGGCGCGTGAAGCGAGCGGTACTGCCGAATTTGGCCATCGCCGTCGCAGCCCCCCGACGCGCCCTGTCGTTATTGTGAACTGCCGCACTCCCCTTTCCTCGAGGCTACATATCCTCATCACCGAGGAGTTCCGCGCTGCGTATTTACCAGGCTCGCGGCGGCCGCGCTTCACGGACGGAGGGGATTCTTCAGCTTCGTCAGTGACCGCAAACAAGGTGGGAGACAGCGTCCCGTGCCCAGTGCAGCTTCCAGATCGTCCCGCAACCCGGCCACCGCGGCGCCGGCAGGCGCGAGCGGCACTCCGGCGAACGTCCAGCCCACGGTCGACGTCACCGCGATCACTTCCCGCGACGACTTTCTGCTCGAGCTCGGCCAGACCCTCGGCGGCCAGGCCTCCATCCGGCCCGTGGATTCCGTCGAGGCGGCGCTGAGCAGCCTCACCGCTACGCACAAGCGCGGCCAGGTGCTGGTGCTCGATGCGCTCCAGGCCAATGAAGTGCGCCCGACGGTCGATGCCGTGCAGGGCCGCGCGCCGCACGCCGTCATGCTGGTGTTCGTCGCCGAGGCGCTCGAGCGGCAGGTGGCCGCGGCCGTCAAGGGCTCGAAGGTTTTCGCCCTGCTCCCCTCGCCGATCGATGCGCGCAAGACGCAGGCGGTGTTCGCCGGCGTGATCGAGGAAGCGACCGCCCGCAGGAGCACTGCGGCCGCGAGCGCCGCGGCGGCCCCGGCCGCCGAATTCACCCTCGGTACATTCAGCCCGCGGTCGCCCGAGGCTCTCGCGCTGGAGGAGCGCGGCGGCAACAGCCGGCTGGTGCTCATCGTCGGCGGCGTCGTGGCGGCGCTCGCCGTCGCGGGCGGCGCGGCCTGGTACTTCACCCGCGGTAACAGCACGCCGCCGGTTACGGCGGTTGCGCCGGTCGCGGCACCCGCAGCTGCCGCTGCCGCCCCGGGTGCGGAGCCCGCGCTCGCGCCGGCACCGAGCGCCGATCTCTCGATCGTGCACGGCAAGGTGGACGAGCTGCTCGAGAAAGCCCGGCTTGCCATGCGCGAGCGCCGCTACACCGAGCCGGCCGGCGACAACGCGCTGCTCTACTACCGCTCCGCGGTCGCCGCCAATGCCTCGAACGGCGAGGCACGCGACGGCCTGCAGCGCGTCGCCGGCGTGATCGCCGGGCGCTTCGACGACGCATTGAATGCCGGCCATCTGGACGAGGCCGCGCAGAACCTCGCCAACTTCAAGGCCGCCGTGCCCGACGATCCGCGCGTCGCGGACTTGAGCGAGCGCCTGGTCACCGCACAGCTCACCAAGGCGCTCGCCGACGGCAACCTCGAGCGCGCCGTGGCGCTGCTGCATCAGGTACAGCAGGCAGGGAGCCTGCGCGCCGATCAGCTCGCCAAGTGGCAAAAGGAAATCGCGCGCCGCCAGGACGAGGTGCGCGTGCAGCGCCTCGCGGCCGTGGTCGAGGAGCGCATCCACGACGGCAAGCTGGTCGATCCCGCCGACGACAGCGCCAAGTACTACGTGCACCAGCTCGGCGCGAGCTCGCCGACCAACCCCAACACCCAGCGCGCCGCGCACGATCTCGCCGCCGCCTGCCTGCACAAGGCGCGCGATGCGGCGCTCGCGAAGAACAGCGCCGAGCAGGATCGCTGGCTCAACGAGGCGCGCGACGCCGGCGCCACAGCCGCCGATATCAGCAACTTCCAGCACGACCTGGTTGCCGCACGCGCCAAAGCCGCGCAGGCCGAAGGCGATCGCCTGGCGCAGCTGGCGCGCGACCGCACGCGCGACGGCCACCTGACCGATCCGGCGCAGGACAGCGCCGCTTACTACCTGACGCAGCTGCAGTCGACGGATCCGGACAATGCGGCGCTCGCCCCGGCGAGCCACCAGCTGGCGAAGCTGCTGCTCGACCGCGCGCGCGCTACGCTGCAGACCGGCAAGAGCGCCGACCAGGATCTCGGCGCGGCGCGCCACTGGGGCGCCGATCCCAAGGACATCGCCGCCGTGCAGCAGGCCGTGCAGCCCAAGGGAGCGAGCGTCGATCTCGCGAGCCTCGCCGCAAGCCTGAAGCCGGTGAAGGCCGTGCCGCCGGAATATCCGCAGAGCGCGCTCGAGCACCGCGTGGCCGGCAGCGTCATCCTGAGCTACACCGTCGACACCAAGGGCGGGACGCGCGACGTGCAGGTGCTGCAGTCGACGCCGCCCGGAACCTTCGACCGTGCCGCGGTGACCGCGGTGAGGCGCTGGCGCTATCAGCCGGTGCTCGTCAACGGCGCCGCGGTCGAGGTACCGACCAAGACGCTGGTGCGTTTCGAGTTGCCGAAGCAGTAGCTGAAGTACAGCTGGAGAACATCCGATGACCCTGAGCGGCACAGAACGCCGTCGCCAACTCGTCACCGCCGGTATCGGCACGGTGCTCACTCTGGTGATGGGCGCGGTGCTGTTCTTCGGCTTCCGCCTCGCCACGCAGATGCGCGCCAACATTACCGCGCTGCAGACGGCGAGCACCCTGCAGACCTATCCCGACGAGATCACCCAGCAGCTCACCTCGCTCCGTGACCGCCTCGAGGCGCGCGCCTACTCCGGCCAGGCGCTGGCCGATCTGCAGGGAACGGTGCGGCGTTTCGACCGGCAGCTGAAGGAGCTCAACTCCTCCGGCTACGTGCGCTCGCCCGAGCTCAGCCGCTCGCTACAGCTGTGGCGCGAGTACGGGCCGGTGATCGAGCCGGTGGTGGCCTTCGACGGCCAGCCGTACGTGGATTCCGACACCGCCGGCAGCTCGCTGTCACGCGACGGCCGCGCGCATTACGCCGAGGTCAAGCGCGCCCAGCTGTTTGCCATCGACAACGCCAAGGCGCTGCAGGGGCAGCTGGCGACGCTCGCCGCCTCGCTGCAGAGCGACTCCTCGAACGCCGCCACCCACCTGCGCACCCTGCTGTCGGTCGGCGTGCTGGCGGCGCTGGTGCTGGCGGCGGCGGCGGCGTGGTTCCAGCTGACCCGTTCGCGTCACGAGCGCGTGGCGCGCGAGGCACAGGAGCAGACGCGCGACATCCTGCGCACGGTGCGCGAGGGCTTCTTCCTGCTGGACGCCAACTATCGCATCGGCTCGGTGTGGTCGGAGGCGCTGACGCGCATGTTCGCGCGCGATGACTTCTCCGGACTGTCGTTCGACGAGCTGCTCACGGGCCTGGTGCCGCCGGCGACCCTCGCCACCGCCACCAAGTACATCAAGCTCCTGTGGGGCGAGCGCGCCCACGAGAACCTGATGAAGAGCATCAACCCGCTGGGGCAGCTCGAGATCACCATGGACAACGGCCACGGCGGCAAGGAGACCCGCTACCTGCAGTTCGACTTCCACCGCGTCATGGGGCCGACGGGTATCAAACACGTGCTGTGCTCGGTCGGCGACATCACTTCCAGCGTGCTGCTGTCGCGCGAGCTGCAGGAGTCGCAGGAGAACGCCAACGCGCAGGTCGACATGATGCTGGCGATGATGCACATCGACCCGCTGCAGCTGGTGTCGTTCCTCGACGGCGCGGAGACCGGACTGAAGCTGGTCAACACGATCCTCAAGGAGCCGGCGCGCACCGACGCCGAATTCCGCAAGAAGCTCGCCGGACTGTTCCGCGAGCTGCACTCGATCAAGGGCGAGGCCTCGGCCCTGAGTCTCACGAGTGTCGCCCACCGCGTGCACGCGCTCGAGGACCTCGTCACCGAGCTGAAGAAGAAGGCCGAGCTCTCCGGCAACGACTTCCTGCCGATGGTGCTGAAGCTCGACGATCTGCTGGCGCACCTGCGCTCGGTACGCGAGATGGCCGGACGCCTGACGGCGCTCAAGGACAGCGCCGCCGCCGCCGCCGCCAGCCTGGTCCAGCCGGCCGCCACCCAGACCAACCGCCGGCCGCCGCCCGCACCGCCGCCCGGGCAGGGGACCGTGCACGTGACTCCGCCGCCACCGCCGCCCGCGGCCCGGCCGGCCGCGCCGCGCACCGCAGCCAGCTACGCGCGCCGCGCCGAAGACCTCGGGCCGACACTGCATGCGCTCGCCGAACGGCTGGCGCAGGACCAGGGCAAGCGCTTTCGCCTGCGGATCGGCGGCCTCAATGAAGTGCCGGCGCCATTCGTGGCGACGGTGAAGGACTGCCTGATCCAGATGCTGCGCAACGCCGCAGTACACGGCATCGAGGACCTCGACACCCGGCGCGCAGCGAGCAAGGACGACATCGGCGTCGTCAAGGTCGAGTTCCGCAGGTCCTCGGACGGCTACGAGCTGGTGTTCGAGGATGACGGCGCCGGCATCGCCACCGAGACTCTCAAGGCCGCCGCGGTACGCCAGCAGCTGGTCACCGCCGAGGAAGCCGCCGCCATGGACACCCGCACCGCCATGGCGCTGATCTTCCGCCCGGGCTTCACCACGCAGCAGGAGGTCTCCATGGACGCCGGCCGCGGCGTCGGCATGGACGTGGTGGCGCGCTCGGTGTACGCGCTCGGCGGCAGGATCGCCGTCAGCACCCACCCCGGCAAGTACACGCGTTTCAAGATCTCGCTGCCCGCAGGGCAGGCCGGCAACAGCGCGGTCGCCTGAGCGCACGGCCAAGATGAACGCCCGGCGCTCCTTCAAGCTGTTGATCGTCGACGACTCGAACATCATGCGCCGGCGCATCGAGCGCTCGCAGCAGTTCGAGGAGCTGCAGCTGGTCGGCACGGCCGGCAACGGCATCGACGCCATCGAGCTGTTCAAGAAAACCGATCCCGACGTGGTCACCATGGACCTCACCATGCCGCGCATGGACGGCATCGAGTGCATCAGCAGGCTGGTGGCGCTCAAGCCGGCGGTGCGGATCCTGGTGATCTCGGCGCTCGCCGACAAGGCGACCGCGGTCGAGGCGATGGAGAAAGGCGCGAATGGTTTCCTCAACAAGCCGTTTACCGATCGCCAGCTGAACGAAGCGATCGCCGACCTGATGCGCTGAAGCCAGGCAGAACCGCGCATGTTGTACGAACAGGAGCTCAAGACCTTCGTCGACGGAACGACGAACTTCTTCGAGGTGGCGGCGCAGCAGCCGGCCTCGATCGGCTCCCCTTACCTGCTGGAAGGCACGCCGCAGGTGCACGAGTACACCGGCGTCATCAACATCTCCGGCAAGCGCGAGGGCGTGGTGTTCTTTACCGCGCCCAAGGCCATGCTGACCGTGCTGCTGATGAAAATGCAGGAGAACGACTTCAGCCACGAGACCATGCGTGATCTGGTCGGCGAGGTCGCCAACACCATCTCCGGCAATGCGCGCCGCGATTTCGGCCGCGAGTTCGTGATCTCGGTGCCGTGCGTGCTCACCGGCGAGAAACGCCCCGACATCCCGCACAAGCCCGGGCTGCGCTCCTTCATCATCCCGATCAACTGGCGCAGCCACTCCGCGAAGCTGGTCGTTTCCCTGACCTAAGCCGCCGCGTCCTCGTCGGCGCGCAGCCGATAGCCCACCCCCGTCTCGGTCAGCAGATAGCGCGGCTGGCGCGGATCGGGCTCGAGCTTCGCCCGCAGGTTCTTGATGCACACCCGCAGCGAGCGCGAGTCCTGCTCGCGCCCCGGCCCCCAGACCTCGCGGATCAGCTGCCGCTGCATCACGATCGAGCCGAGCTGCCGGGCGAGGCAGCCGAGCACGCGATACTCGAGCGGAGTGAGGTGAATCTCGCCGCTGGCGCGGTGCGACTCGCGCCGCGCGAGGTCGACGCGGACCTCGCCGAAACTGAGCGCCGCGATGCGCGCGGAGTGCGTCACGCGCCGCAGCGCCGCCCGCAGTCGCGCCAGCAGCTCCGGGGCACTGAAGGGCTTGGTGATGTAATCGTCCGCGCCGGCATCCAGCGCCGCCACCTTCTGCTCTTCCATGGTGCGCGCCGACAGCACCACGATCGGCACCGGCGACCAGGCACGCACCCGGCGGATCACCTTGAGGCCGTCGCCGTCGGGGAGCCCGAGGTCGATGAGCAGCAGGTCCGGCTTGTGGCTGCGCGCCTCGATCTCGGCGCGCAGTGCGGTGTCGGCCTCGATGCAGCGGTAACCTTCGGCGGCCAGCAGCACGCGCAGCACGGCACGGATCCCGGGCTCGTCCTCGATCACCAGTACCTGGTGCATCGCCTCGGTCACGGCAGCGTGTCCCTGTCGTTCGCGGGCGTCGCGGTCGGGCCCTCCGTGGCCGGGAGGGTGAATACGAAGCGCGCCCCGCCGCCCTCGCGGCGCTGCGCCTCGATCTCGCCGCCGTGGGCGTGCACGATCGCCTGGGCTATCGCCAGTCCCAGCCCGACGCCGACCACGGCGCCCTCGCCGCTGCCGCGCTGGAACTTGTCGAACAGCCGCGCCGGATCCCCGGCCGGCAGCCCCGGTCCATCGTCCTCGACCGACAGCTGCACGAAATCTCCGACCGGCACCGCCGACACGGACACGCGGGTGCCGGGCGGGGTGTACTTGGCGATGTTGTCGAACAGATTCGCGAGCAGTTGCACGATGAGCGTCGCGTCGACCCACACCGGCGGCAGATCCGGCGCCAGGCGCGTCTCCACGCGGTGCGCGGCGAGGCGCTCCTGGTAGCGCGTCAGGGCGCTGCCCACCAGGTCATCGAGCGTCTGCCAGTCGCGCCGCAGCACCACCTGACCGGACTCGAGGCGCACCAGGTCGAGGACGTTCGAAACCAGCTCCGACATCTCGCGTGCGGTGGTCTCGATGGAGCGCGCCAGCTCAACCCGTGTCGGCTCATCGAGCGTCGCACCGTGCTGCGCGAGCGTGCTGCCCGCGCCGGCCATGACCGCGAGCGGGGTGCGCAGATCGTGCGAGATCGACGACAGCAGCGTGTTGCGCAGCGTCTCGCGCTCGGCCGCCAGGCTCGACTGCACCGCCACCTCGCCGAGGTGCGCGCGCTCGAGCGCCAGCGCGATCTGCCCGGCGAAGGTCTCGAGCAGGTGGCTCTGCTCCGGCAACAGCACGCGCCGCACGTTCTCCGGCAGCACCGCCAGCACCCCGGCCGTGCGCTGCTCGTCGCCGAGCGGCAGGTACAGGCCGCGGGCGGCCGGCAGCGTATCGGTGCCGAGACCGGCGCTGCGGCCATGATCGGCGACCCACTGCGCCACCGCGAGGTCGGCGCCGCGGAACGAGCTGTCGAGCGGCGGCTCCCGCGGGTAGCCGAGCTGGCCGCCGGCATCCGGCAGCAGCACCGTCGCCTGGCACTGGAACACCTCGGCGACGTGCCGTACCGCCACGCGCGCCATGGTGGGTGTGCCGCGCGTCACCGACAGCTCGCGGCTCATGGCATACAGGAGCGCCGTGCGCCGTTCGCGCGCGCCCGCTACCCGGGTCTGCTGGCGCACGCTGGCGGTCAGGGTCGCGATCACCAGCGCGATGGTGAACATAGCGAAAAAGGTCACCAGGTACTGCACGTCCGAGACCGCGAACGAGTAGCGCGGCGGCACGAAGAAGAAATCGAAGCTCGCCACGTTGAGGAGCGCCGTGAGCGCCGAGGGCCTGCGCCCGAGCTTGAGGCCCGCCACCGTCACGCCGAGCAGGTAGATCATCACCAGGTTGGAGAGCTCGAAGTGCGGGTACATGGCGGCGGCCAGCAGCGTGCACGCCACGGTGATCGCGACCGCCCAGGCGTAGCGGTCCCAGCGCGCCGCCGTCGCCGCCGGCAGCTGCCGGCCGGACGCGGTGCGTATCGGCGGCAGCGGCTCGCGCCCGGCAGAGGCGATCAGCACCACGTCGAAGCTGCGCGCGCGGCGCACCAGCTCGGTGGCGGTCGAGGGGCGCAGCCACGCCCTCAAGCCGCGGCGCTTCGGCGCGCCGACCAGCACCCGCGTGGCGTGGCGCGTCTCGGCGTACTCGATCAGCGCGTCCGCGGCCGACGGACCGTCGAGCGTCACCGTCTCGCCGCCCAGCGACTCGGCGAGCCGCAGCACGTCGATGCGGCGATTGCGCTGCGCATCCGAGAGGCGCAGCAGCCAGGGTGTTTCGACGTACACCGCCGTCCACTCGGCATCGAGCGCATCCGCCATGCGCTTGGCGGCACGCACCAGCTGCTCGGCCTGCTCGTCCGGTCCGACGGCGACCAGCACCCGGTCGCGTGCGGCGCGCGCCTGGCCGCGCTCGGCCGGCAGCTCGCGCGAGGCGGCCTCGACGCGGTCGGCCACGCGCCGCAGCGCAATCTCGCGCAGCGCCATGAGGTTCTGCTTGCGGAAAAAGCGCTCGATGGCGGTGTTCGCCTGGCCGGCGACGTACACCTTGCCGGCATGCAGTCGCGCGATCAGGTCATCGGGCGGCAGATCGATGAGCTCGATGTCGTCGGCCTCATCGAACACGTGGTCGGGGAGCGTCTCGCGCTGGCGTATGCCGGTCGTCTGGTAGACGAGATCGTTGAGGCTCTCGAGGTGCTGCACGTTGACCGTGGTCCAGACGCTCACGCCGGCGGCCCGCAGCTCCTCGATGTCCTGCCAGCGCTTCGGATGCCGCGGCGCCGGCTCGCCACCCACGAGATTCGAGTGCGCCAGCTCATCGACCAGCAGGATCTCGGGGTGGCGGGCGAGCGCCGCGTCGAGATCGAACTCCTGCCGCACGATACCGCGGTAGCTCACCGGCAGCGTCGGCAGGCGCGGCAGACCCTCGAGCAGCCGCTCGGTCTCGAGGCGCCCGTGCGGCTCGACGTAGCCGACTACTACGTCGGTACCGGAGGCGTGCGTGCTGCGTGCCGCCTCGAGCATCGCGTAGGTTTTGCCGACGCCTGCCGAAGCGCCGAAGAAAATGTGCAGCCGGCCGCGCTTCTCGCGCGCCTCCTCGGCCTTCACGCGCTCGAGCAGTTGATCGGGGTCGGGCCGGGCTTCGGCCATGTCAGGTCATTTCAGCGCGTCGAGTGCCAGGTTGAGCTCCAGAACGTTGACGCGCGGCTCACCGAGAACTCCCAACAACCTACCCTCGGTGTGCGCGGCAATCAATGCCTGCACGCGCGCCGCGGGCAGTCCCCGCGCACGCGCGACGCGCGCCGCCTGGTAGTTCGCCGCCGCGACGCTGATCTCGGGGTCGAGACCGCTGCCCGAGGCGGTGACCAGGTCGACCGGGATCGGAGCCTTATTGTCCGGATCCGCGGCGCGCAGCGCATTGATGCGCGGCCTGATGGCATCGAGCAGAGCCGGATTCACCGGCCCGAGGTTCGAGCCGGTGGAGCCGGTACCGTTGTACGGCTGCGGGGTCGTGGCCGAGGGGCGGCTCCAGAAATGCTTCGGATCCGTGAAGCTCTGTGCAATCAGCGCAGAGCCGAGCGGTTTCCCGCCTTGCAAGATCAGGCTGCCGTTCGCCTGGCGTGGGAAGAGCGCTTGCCCGATCCCGGTGACCACGAGCGGATAGACGATGCCGGTGATCACCGTGAGGATCACGAACAGGACGACGGCTGGACGGAACAGTGAGGTCATGTGCTTCATTCCCCGGGCGTCAGACGAGGTGGACCACCACGAGCGCCATATCGATCAGCTTGATGCCCACAAAGGGGATCAGGATGCCTCCCAGACCGTAGACAGCCAGGTTGCGCCGGAGCAGCACGGCCGCACCCAGGGCACGGTACTTCACCCCCTTCAGCGCCAGCGGAATCAGCGCGACGATGATCAGCGCATTGAAGATGACCGCCGCGAGGATGGCCGAGAAGGGGCTCGCGAGGCGCATGATGTTGAGCGCATCGAGCTGCGGATAAGTCGTGGCGAATGCCGCGGGAATGATCGCAAAGTACTTGGCGACGTCGTTTGCGATGCTGAACGTCGTGAGCGAGCCGCGCGTCATCAGCATCTGTTTGCCCGTCTCCACGACCTCGATGAGCTTGGTCGGGTTGGAATCGAGGTCGACCATGTTGCCGGCCTCTTTAGCCGCCTGCGTGCCGGTGTTCATAGCCACCGCCACGTCTGCCTGGGCCAGAGCCGGGGCGTCGTTGGTGCCATCGCCGCTCATCGCCACCAGCCGGCCTTGCCCCTGGTGCTCGCGGATCAGCCTGAGTTTGGCCTCGGGGGTCGCCTCGGCGAGGAAGCTGTCGACCCCGGACTCGGCGGCGATCGCAGCGGCGGTGAGTGCATTGTCGCCGGTGATCATGACGGTCTTGATGCCCATGCGGCGCAGCTCGCCGAAGCGCTCGCGGATGCCTCCCTTGACGATGTCCTTGAGCTCGATGATGCCAAGCACGCGCGGTCCGTCGCTCACGAGCAACGGGGTGCTGCCGCGGCGCGCGACCTCGTCCACCGCGGTCTGCAGGGCGCGCGGAAACGCCTGACCGAGCCGCTCGACCTGGCGGCGGATGGCATCGGCTGCGCCCTTGCGCACCTGGCGCTCGCCGATGTCGACGCCGCTCATGCGGGTGTGTGCCGAGAACGGCACGAAGGTCGCATGGAGCGAGGTCAGATCGCGCTCGCGCAAGCGGAAGCGCTGCTTGGCGAGCACGACGATGCTGCGCCCTTCCGGTGTCTCGTCCGCGAGCGAGGCCAGCTGGGCGGTGTCGGCGAGCTCCTCTTCCGTGACTCCCGCGGCCGGAATGAATGACGCGGCCTGCCGGTTGCCGAGCGTGATGGTGCCGGTCTTGTCGAGCAGCAGCACATCTACGTCGCCTGCGGCCTCGACCGCCCGGCCGGAGGTGGCGATCACATTCGCCTGCATCATGCGGCTCATTCCCGCCACGCCGATCGCGGACAGCAATCCGCCGATGGTGGTCGGAATGAGGCACACCAGCAGTGCAATCAGCGCCGTGATTGTGATGGGGGTGCCGAGCCTGGCGACCATCACACTGTAGAGCGAGTACGGCAGCAACGTCGCCGTCGCAAACAGGAACACCAGCGTCAGCGCCACGAGCAGGATGGTGAGCGCGATCTCGTTCGGCGTCTTCTGCCGCTTGGCGCTCTCGACCATCGCGATCATGCGATCGATGAAGGTCTCGCCCGGGTTGGCCATGATGCGCACGATGAGCCAGTCCGACAGCACGCGCGTTCCACCGGTCACCGAGGAAAAATCACCGCCGGACTCGCGGATAACGGGCGCGGACTCGCCGGTGATGGCGCTCTCGTCCACGGAGGCTGCCCCGTCGATGACCTCGCCGTCGCCGGGGATGAAGTCGCCGGCTTCCACCAGCACGACGTCACCCTTGCGCAGCAGATCACCACGCACCCGCGACTGGCGCGTGCGGTCGGCCGCATCGGCCAGCTTCCGGGCCATCACGTCCTGCTTCAAGCCACGCAGAGCTGCGGCTTGTGCCTTGCTGCGACCTTCGGCGAGCGCCTCGGCGAAGTTTGCGAACAGCACCGTGAACCACAGCCAGATGGCGACGTTCAGGATGAACCACGCCGGCGCCTCGCCCTTGCCACCGAGGGCCTGAATCCACAACACCGTGGTGAGGATGCTGCCGACGTAGACGACGAACATCACGGGGTTGCGCCACTGCACGCGCGGGTCGAGCTTGCGAAACGCATCGAGCACCGCCGGCCACATGAGGCTGCGGTCGAACATCGACAGGCGGCGCCGCGTGCCTCCCTGCGGCCGCGCAGCAGCCGCTACCTCGAGAGCGTGCGGCGTGAGTTCAACCATGTGAGCCACCCCAGAGCATCAGGTGTTCGACGATCGGCCCGAGCGCCAGAGCGGGAACGAAGGTAAGCGCGCCGACGAGCAACACCGTGCCGATCAGCAGGACGACGAAGGTAGGTCCGTAGGTCAGCATCGTGCCGGAGGTGACCGGCACGCGTTTCTTGGCCGCCAGCGACCCGGCGATCGCCAGCACCGCCACGATCGGCCAGTACCGCCCCAGCCACATCACAAGCCCGAGCACCGTGTTGTAAAACATCGTGTTGGCAGAGATGCCGCCGAATGCGCTGCCGTTGTTGTTACTCGCCGACACAAAGGCGTAGAGGATCTCGCTGAAGCCGTGCGCCCCGGGGTTGGCGACGCCTGCCTGGCCGGCTGCGACGCTCACGCCCACACCGGTCCCGAAGAGCACGATGAACGGCATGACGAGGATGGCCACCGAGCTCATCTTCATTTCGAACGACTCGATCTTCTTGCCGAGATATTCGGGGGTGCGGCCGATCATGAGCCCGGCGATGAACACCCCCACGATGGCGAAGATCAGTATGGAGTAGAGGCCCGTGCCCACACCGCCGAATACCACCTCGCCCAGCATCATGTTGAACAGCGGCACGAAGCCACCCAGCGGGGTGAATGAATCGTGCATCGAGTTCACGGCCCCGCAGGAGGTGCCGGTCGTGACCGTGGCAAACAGCGACGAGGCGGCGATCCCGAAGCGCGCCTCCTTGCCTTCCATGTTGCCGCCAGACTGCAGCGCGCTCGCAGTCTGGTCGACGCCGAGCCTGCCGACCAGGGGGTTGCCCCCCTGCTCGTTCACGAGGGCGACATTGACCAGCGTCACGAACAGGATCGTCATCGCGGCGAGCACCGCCCAGCCCTGGCGCGTGTCGCCGACCATGCGCCCGAAGGTGTAGGTGAGCCCGGCGGGGATGATCAGGATGGCGAGCATCTCGAGAAAGTTCGACAGCGCCGTCGGATTCTCGTAGGGATGCGCCGAGTTCGCGCTGAAGAATCCGCCGCCGTTGGTGCCGAGCTCCTTGATGGCCTCCTGCGAAGCTACCGGGCCCATCGGCAGGGTCTGCGTCCGCGTGGTCACACTCTCCATCAGGGGGTTGCCGGTGGCGTCTTTGGCCGGATTGCCGGCCGCATCGACTTTCGGCTGCTGGTACTGCAGCGTCTCGATGGTGGTGACGTCCTTGTAAGCGCTGAAGTTCTGCAGCACGCCCTGGCTCACCAGCAGCACGGCGACGAGCGTCGCGAGCGGCAGCAGCACGTACAGGGTCGAGCGGGTCATGTCGACCCAGAAGTTACCGATGGCCTTCGCGCCGTGGCGCGCAAAACCGCGGATCAGGGAGATCGCAACCACAATGCCGGTCGCAGCCGAGAGGAAGTTCTGCACGGCGAGGCCGGCCATCTGGCTCAGGTAGCTCATGGTCGACTCACCCGAGTATCCCTGCCAGTTGGTGTTGGTGATGAAGCTGACGGCCGTGTTAAAGGCGGAGTCCGGGGAAACGTTGGCGAAATGCTGCGGGTTCAATGGCAGCCACAGCTGCAGGCGCTGCAGCGCGTAGACCACGAGCGCCCCCAGGGTGTTGAACACCAGCAGCGCGAGCGCGTACTGCTTCCAGCCCATCTCGGCGGCGGGGTCGATGCCGCACAGCCGATAAATCCAACGCTCGAGCGGAGCGCCCACGCGCAGCGGCCAGATCGGCCGTCCCTCCATGACATTAGCCATATAGAGGCCGAGCGGCTTAACGCACAGCAGCACAACCGCCAGATACACGATGACCAGGATCTGCGATGCGGCGGTCATCAGAATTTCTCCGGCCGGAACATCGCGTACAGGAGGTATACGAACAGGCCGAGGGTGAGCAGGCCGCTCACGAGGTATATGACGTTCATTCGATGCCTCCGAGCCGGGAGACGGCCCACGCCACCCAGTGGGTCACGCCGTACAGGACGACGAGCGCGAGGATGAAGATAAAGTCCACAGCTACACCTCCGCCGGCGGCTCCAGGGGCCGCCTACCTTACTGCCGCGGGTGTGAGGCGCGCGTGAGAATAAACCCCCATTACCGGCGCACCCCGCGCGGGGATTTGTGACGGCTGCACTTTCACCGGCGGGGCTTTTCGCGCGTTATTGCGCGCTGTGGGCGAGACCTGTCTCAATCCTGACACGAGCGGCCGGCATTCTGGTCAGCGACCGGCACGGCGCGCTCGTGCCGCCCGCAGGCGGGTATCCTGATGCAAGCAAGTCCACTGGCCGTCATCACGCTGCGCCGCGAGGTGGCGGCACGCTATGCCCGGATTCAGCGGCTGTGGA
Source organism: uncultured Gammaproteobacteria bacterium (assembly GCA_963804465.1). Taxonomy (GTDB): domain Bacteria; phylum Pseudomonadota; class Gammaproteobacteria; order Steroidobacterales; family Steroidobacteraceae; genus 13-2-20CM-66-19. Next base: position 135,349 of record CAWDQL010000005.1, on the reverse strand, counting down.
CCGCCGCGCGCAACGCCTACCGGCGGCTGCACGCGGCGCCGGTGCAGGACTTGAGCGCGCTGCGCGACGCGGCGCAGCGGCTCGATCACCTCGACCGCGGACGCGCCGCGCTGCTGCGCGACCTGAAGGCGCTGGCGGACTAGCCGCGCCGGCCCGACAGCACCCGCGCCGGCAGCAGGATCAGCGCGCGCAGCAACTCGAACACCGCCTCGACGGTGAGGCCCAGCAGCCGGAACGGCAGCAGCAGCAGCCACACGAGCGGGTAGAGAATCAGCGCCGCGAGTGCCAGCGGCCAGCACACGACGAGCAGCAGCAACCACAGCAGAAACGCGGCCATTTGACGCCCTTCGAGCTTCGCGCGACAGTCGCACCGTGCCTAAGCGCGCTATATAACACATGACCGCCGCCCGAGCCTTTGAGCGTCCCCCCGCGCTCGCCCCGGGGGCACGGGTCGCAGTGATCGCCCCGGCGAGCGCCTTCGACCGGCCGTCGTTCGAAACGGGGCTCGCAGTCCTCGCCGCACGCTACGATGTGCGTTACGGGGACGGGATCTTCGAGCGGCAGCGCTATCTCGCCGGCCCCGACGAGCGGCGCCTCAGGGAGCTCACCGACGCCTTAGCGGACCCCGCCGTCAAGGGGGTGTTCTGCGCGCGCGGCGGTTATGGAGCGACCCGCCTGCTGCAGCACCTCGGCTCCGTGCCGCCCGGGGCGCCCAAGCCGCTGGTCGGCTTCTCGGATATCACGGCGCTCCACCTGTGGCTGCAGGCCTCAGGTTTAGTGAGCATCCACGGCCCGGTCCTCACTCAGCTCGGGCAGCTTCCCGCGGCGACGCACGCGCGGTTGTTCGGGCTGCTCGAGTCGTCCTCCCCGGCCGCGGCGCTGAGCGCAACCGACAGCTACGTGCCGGGCGTCGCGGAGGGACCGCTGCTCGGAGGCACGCTCTCGGTGGTCACGCGCCTGCTCGGCACGCGCTACCTGGCGCCGCTCGAGGGCGCGATTCTGCTGCTCGAGGACGTCGGCGAGCGGCCCTACCGGCTCGATCGCATGTGGACGCACCTCGCCCTCGCCGGCGTGTTCGCGCGGGTGCGCGGCATCGCCCTCGGCTCGTTCACGAACTGCGAGGAGCAGGAGGCCGACTACCGCGCCGCCGACGTGCTGCGCGAGCTCGCCGTTGCGACCGGCCTGCCGTGTGCGGCCGGCTTCCCCATCGGCCACGGGCGCGACAACGAGCCGCTGCCGCTCGGCGTGCGCGTGCGGCTCGATGCCGGCGCACGGCGCCTGGAGTTCCTCGAGGCGGCGGTCACTCGAGCCGGCTGACCCCGACCGCGGCGAGCGCTCCGCCGTCGGCCCGCTCGATGCTGAATTCGATCGGGCGGCAGCAGACCTCGCAGTCCTCTACGTACGTGGCCTCGCCCGCGGTCATGTCGATGCGCGTCTCGAGCCGCTCGCCGCACCACGGGCAGCGTACGGCGATGAATTCCTCCGGCGCGAGCGATGGCGCCCGATCGTCACCGGGCTCGTACACCGGCTCGAGGCCGTAGAGCCGGTCGATGCTGTCCGCATCGAGCTGCGTGATGCGGCCCTTCAGTGCCTCGAGCTCCATGGCCTTGCGCCGGGTCATCGTGCGAGGATACGCCGCTATGTGGAAGATCCATGTGACGCTCGCGTTGCTCGGCGCGACGGCCGGGCTCATCGGCTGCGCCGCCGGCCCGGCTGCCGAGATGCCCCAGGGCGTGGCGCTCGCGGGAAACTGGAAGCTCAATCGCGCCGCCAGCGACGACCCGCAGGTGGTCATAGCGCGGATGCGGGCCCAGGCCCTGAAGATCATCCGGCGCGCGAGCGCGCCGGTGGACACGGGCCTGCCGCCGGGCGATCGCCGCGGCGGACCGCCAGTCGCCCAGCCCGCGGATCAAAACGGGCCTCTGAGCGAGGCGGATGCGGCCGACACCAGCGCACCCGGCAGCCACACGGGGCGGAGGCCGGATCCGCTGCGGCGCTCACCGATGATGCACACGCTCGCCGACGCGCTCGCGCGTGGCGATTTCCTCGGCGTGCGAGCCTCGAGCGAGGAGTTCGTGCTCGACTACGGCACCACGGTGCGCCGCTTCACCCCCGGGGCGCACAGCGTCGTGTCTTCCGAGCTGGGGGTCGCGGACCAGCAGTCGGGCTGGAAGGGACGCCAGTACGTGATCAACATCCGGGCGCAGCTCGGACCGAATGTGGTCGAGACCTACGGCCTGTCGGCCGACGGCCAGCATCTCATCGAGAATCTCAAGATCGGTCCCGCGGAGCTCCCGGCCATCGAGCTGAAGCGTGTCTACGATCGCACGACCGAGACGGCGCCGCGCGCACTCACCCCGACCGACTGAGCTTGGCTGCCGTTCGCCAACCCGGCCCGCCCCGCTGCCCGAGGCACGCGGCGCAGGGTACCGCCCTGTTGCTCGCACTGAGCCTGGCGGTGCACGCACAGCCGCCGGCCACGCCCGCCGCCCCCGCGGCGGCGCCGCCCGAGGCGGAGAACCCGCTCGCCGAGGTGGTCGTCGAGGGCCGGCACGAGGGGCCGCGCATGTGGACGGTGCACCGCGCAGACCACGTGCTGTGGATCCTCGGCACCGTGACTCCGCTGCCGAAGAAGATGGTGTGGCAGCCGGACGCCGTGCAGGAAGTGCTCAGGCAGTCGCAGGAGGTGGTACCGGCCTGGCCGACCTACGGCATCGGCGCCAATCCCTTCACCGCGCTGCGACTCTTCATCGAGTGGCGCAGGATGCAGCGGCCTCCCGATCATCTGCCGCTGCGCCAGACGCTGCCGCCAGCGCTGTATGCGCGGGTCGCGGCGCTCGAGGCGAAGTACGACCCGCACGACACGCATCTCGAGCAGCTGCGCCCGATGCTCGCGGCCGAGCGGCTGACGTTCAAGGTGCTGGACGCCAACGGGCTCGCCCTGCACAACGAAGTGCAGCGGTCGGTACTCAGCCTCGCGCGGCAGCAGGGCGTGCGCGTCCGTCAGGACAAGCTGAAAATCGACGACCCGGTGGACGTGCTGAAGGACGTGGGCTCGACACCGCTCGCGGCCGAGATCGCCTGCCTCGACGCCGTGGTGACGCGGCTCGAGACCGACTTAGGTCCCATGCAGGCCCGGGCGCGTGCCTGGGCGCTCGGCGACGTCGAGGCACTGCGTACGCTGCCGCATACCGATGAGCGCAGCGCCTGCGTCGCGGCGGTGTCCGCCTCCGACCGGGTGCGTAGCCTCATCGCACGCGCGCAGGACGACTGGCTGATGGTCGTCACGGACAGCCTGGCGCGCAACCGCGGCACGCTCGCGGTCCAGTCGATGGATCGCCTGCTGGGCGAGGGCGGCGCCCTGGCGGCGCTCAGAGCACGGGGCTACGTGGTCGAGGGGCCGTAGAGGGCGAATCCCCAGGCGATCGCGATCGAGGCGAGCGCGGCGCTCCCCGACAGCCACTGCGGCGTGTGCTCGAACAAGCGCCGCGCGGCGTGCGCCGCCGCCGCCGCTCCGAGCGTGAGCCCGACGAGGAAGCCGGCGACGTGCGCCACCAGATCGGTCCCCTCGCCTGCCGAGCCGGTCCACCCCAGCAGCACCACACCGGCGATGAGCGGGGCCCAGCGGCGCCCCCAGTGCTGCGGCAGGTGGAAACGCTCGCGCCACGAGTACGCCGACATCAGACCGAGCGCCGTGAACACCGCGGTCGAGGCGCCGACCGCGCTGTGCTCGGCAGGACCTGCAAGGCCCTCGGCGAGATTCGCGAGCGCCGCACCGGTCACGGTAAGGAACCACGCCGTGCCGACACCAAGCTGCCGCGCGGCCAGATAGCCGAACCAGACGCCCGCTCCCAGGTTGGCGGCGAGGTGCGGGCCGTCGAGGTGCAGCGTGAGCGCGGTCCAGGCGCGCCACCATTCACCGGCCTGCACGCGGGCGCATTCCAGCGCGCCGCGATCGAAGGCATCGAGGCGCACGTGCCCGCCGCCGACCGCGTAGGCGACGCCGAGGAGCGTCGCGGCGTAAACGACGCAGCCGATCCAGGCGTGCGCGTACAACCGCGGTGGCGGGGGTGGGGGCGGCGGCGGGCGGTTCTCCGTCTCGTACGCGGCGAGGTGCCGGGTGGCGCAGGGTGCGTCGCGCGGGTCCACCTGCAGCAGGAACTCACCGAACCCCGGCACCACTTCCGCGGCCACACCCACGGCGGTGAGCACCAGCAGCCGCTCCTCGCAGGCACGGCGGCGCCGCGAGCGGAACACCGTGACGGGGGGATCGGCGCTCATCGCAACCGCGCCACCCTCAGCCGCCGTGCCTGCGCAGGTGCGTGGCGGCGAGGAGCCCGCGCATCGCATCGCCGAGCAGCTCGTACAGCGCCTCGGTCGACTTCAGCAGCGCGAGCGAGCTCGGCAGGTAGTAGGCAAAGCCATGCGGGGCGGACGTCGATACGTGGACCGGCGCCGGCACGACCTCGAGCCCCGCGCTGGCGAACTCGTGCGCCGCGCGCCATTCGTGGCTGCTGCTGGTCACGAGCACGACGCGACGCACGCCGTCGGCCTTGAGCAGCCGCGCCGACAGCTGCGCGTCGTCGAAGGTGTCGCGCGACGCACTATCGACCCAGCGGGTGCGGATGCCGAAGTCACGCCACAGCACCGTCTGCATGGCGAGCGCCTCGCGCGCACTGCCCGAGACCAGCACCGGCAGGGCGGTGCGGCGCGCAACGTAAGCCCCGTAGCTCACGCGCTCGAGCAGCTCGAAATCCGCGGCGGGTCCGCCGTACTCCGGCGCCATCACCCGCGCCCCGCCCCCGCCCAGGATCACGATCGCTCCGGCGTCCGGCGGGCGTGTCAGATCGAGCGCCGGGTAACGCTCCGCGAGACGCATGAGCGCATCTGCCATCACGGGCGTGGCGAGCACCCACAAGCCTGCAAGGCCCGCGATCACCAGCAGCCAGCCGGCCCGGGCCGCGACGGCGCCCGCACGCCGCCGCGCCAGCAGCCACAAGCCGGCGCCCGCCAGCAGCAGCGGCCCCGCGGGCGGCAGCAGCAGCGTTCGCAGCAGCATCTTCAGCGTGATGAACATGGCTCCCACCGAGGCTCAGATACGGATCCTCTGCCAGGCGCGCGAGCGCCAGCGCAGATACAGCGTCGACCCGAGCACCATGACATAGATGAGCACCGCCACCCAGCCGCCTACGGGGCCCCAGCCGAACTGCGGCAGGAAATGCACCCAGCCCTGCCCCGGCGCGAAGGTGAAGGCATGCGCCAGCGGTACCAGCAGCAGCATCGACAGCGGCAGCACCAGCAGCGCCGGCACGCGCACGTCGCCCGCGCCGCGCAGACACAGGCTGCTGCCGAGATTGAGGCCGTCGAAGAACTGGTAGCCGGCGGCGAGCCACAGCAGCTGCATGCCGACTGCGACCGCGGCGGACGAGTCCGCATCGTGCGCGCCGGCGAAGGCGGGCAGGATCCACGGCCCGCCGAGCGCAATCACCACGCCGATCGCACCCATGTAGAGCGCCGCGAGCAGGATCACGCGATTACCCACCGTCAGCGCCCAGTCGCGCGCGCCCGCACCGATCGACTGGCCAACGAGCGTGGTGCCCGCACAGGCGATACCGAAGCCGGGCATGTAGGCGATCGAGGTGAGGATCGTGACGATCTGCGTCGCCGCGCCGCCGACTGTCCCGAGCCGCGTCTGCATCATCTGGAAGATCGCGTAGCCGAGCAGGTCGGCCGCCGGCGACAGCCCCATCGGCACGCCGAGCCGCAGCTGCTCGAGCAGCCGGCCGGTGTGCAGGCGCCAGGTGAGGTGCGACTTATACCTGCGCCGGTAGTCGGCGCGCAGAAAGATCGCGAGCGCGAGCGCCAGACCCAGGATCTGCGCGGCGTTGGTGGCCCAGGCGGAGCCGGCGATGCCCCAACCGAGGCGAAAGATGAACAGCTGGTTGAGCAGCGCGTTGGCGACGGTGGTCACCGCGGTGATGAGCAGCGTGAGGCGTGGGTGCCCGGTGCCGTTGAAGAACCCCATCATGGCCCACACCGCAGCGCCGGTCGCCGCGCCGCCCACGCGCGGGAACCAGAAGGTTCCGGCCAGCTGCTCGACTTCGCTGTCGAAGCCGAGGGGCGCGAACAGCAGGTGACGCGCGGCACCCGCGGCTACGAACAGCGGTACCGAGAACAGCATCGCCCACAGCGCCGTCCAGGTGGCCTGGCTGGCACGATAGTAGCGATGCGCGCCGTAGGATTGCGCGACGATGGTCTGCACCGCGGTGCCGGCGCCGCCCAGCACCAGCACCGCGACCACCACCAGCCACTGCACCGCCCCGACCGCGGCCAGCGCCTTGGTGGAGATCCGCCCGATGAACCACATGTCGGTGAGATTGAGCACGATCTGCACCGCGCTGTTGGCCATCAGCGGCAACGCCAGCGCGAGCACCGCACGCTGGTCGACGTGCGCGTGTCCCGCGGCGTCGATGCGCTGCGCGGGCAGGCGGGCGGCGATGCGCGCTGCTTGCATCAGGGAACTCATGGCAACATCCCGAGGAATCGTTCATTCTCGCACGATGGCAACACGCAAATCTGCTGCGGGGAGCGGTGCGCGTCGCGCGCGCCGCGGCCGGCTCGCGCCGCGCGGCAAGGCGCGGGGACTGGATGCCGCCGAAGTGCTTGCCTCCCTCGGGGATCCAGCGCTCGCGCCGCTCACTGAGCTGGTGCGCAGCGCGGGCGGTGTGCCGCTCGGCGCCTACCACGAGCCGCTCGGTGGCCAGGCACTGCTGCTTGCGAGCCTGCCGCTTACCGCGGTGCAACCGACACCTTTCCAGCGCGATCTGTCGCCGACGCACGCCAAGCGGCTGGCGATGAAGATCGACGAGACGCAAGTCTTCCTCGACCCCATCATCGTGGTGCGGGGTGACGACGGCCGGCTGTGGACGCCGAACGGCCGGCACCGGCTCGCGGCGGCCAAGGTGCTGGGGATGAAGCAGATCACCGCGCTCATCTCGCCGCACGAGGCGCTCGCCTACCGCATCCTCGCGCTCAACACCGAGAAGGCTCATAACCTCAAGGACCGGAGCCTGGAAGTGATCCGCATGGCGCGCAGCCTCGCCAGGAGCCGCGGCCGCGAGCCGGAGCAGAAGTTCGCAGCCGAGTTCGAGGCGCCGGAGCTGGTGACGCTCGGCAGCGTCTACGAGCGCGCGCCACGCTTCGCGGGCGGCGCCTACAGCGCGTTCCTGAAGAAAGTGGATCGCTTCAGCGAGCGCCCGCTGGCCGTGAGCCTGCGGCAGCGCGAGACTTACGCGGCGCGTCTCACCGACATCGACACGCGCGTCAAGAGCATCGTCGCAGCTCTGCAGGCGCGCGGCTTCAAGTCGCCGTACCTGCGCAACTACGTGGTCGCGCGCATCAACCCGGTGCGCTTCCACAAGGTGAAGAAAGGCGCCAGCGCCCCACCCATGCCGATCGGCGAGGCGCTGACGCGCATGGCAGCCGCGGCGCGCACCTTCAACCTGGGCGCCGTGTCCAACTCCGATCTCGCCTGGGTCGCGGTCGGTGCCGGCGGCGGCGAATGAGCACCCGCTGGCGGCAGCTCGCCAATCTAATAACGCAGCCCGTAACCGTAGGCGAACAGCGGCGTGCCGGAGCCGGCTCCCTTGCCGCCCGGTGCGCGCGGCCAGGGGAGCGGCAGCCGGCCGCGAAAGTCATGCCGCACCGAGCCGTCGGCGCTGCGAAACAGGACATCCGCCACACCCCCTCCCTCGGCCCCGGGGAGCCACGCGGCGACGAAACTGTCGGCGGCCTCGAGCTCGGCCTCGATCCATAGCGGCCGGCCGGAAAGAAGCACGGCGACTACCGGGACTGCTTCGGCCTTGAGACGCCGGATGAGCGCGAGGTCGTGCGCCTCGCCGTGCACGGCGAGCGAGGCCACATCGCCCGCGCCCTCGGCGTAGGGCTGCTCGCCGAACACCACGATGGCGACGTCGGGGCGCACGCGGAACTCACCCGCGGGACTGAGCTCGGCACTGCCGCCGGCCGCGGCGACGGCGCTGCGGATGCCGGCGTAGATCGACTCCGCGGGACGGATGTCATCGCCCGGCATCGTCCCCTGCCAGTCGATCGTCCAGCCGCCGCACTGCTGGGTGATGTTATCGGCCCCCTCGCCCGCCACCAGCACGCGCGCATGGGAACTGAGCGGCAGCAGCCGGTTGCGGTTCTTGATGAGCACCAGCGATTCGCGCACCGCCTGTCGCGCCACGGCGCGATGCGCGGGCGCAGCCAGCAGCTCGAAGTGCCCGGCGAACGCTCGCGCGGACGGCGGGCCTTCCGAGTCGACATGCGCGCGCAGCTTCACCCGCAGAATGCGCCGCACCGCATCGTCGAGGCGCTGCTCGGGAATCTCCCCGGAACTCACCTGCGCCAGCGTGTTCGCAAACAGCTCGCGCCATTCACTCGGCGCCATGAGCACGTCGAGCCCGGCATTGATGGCCGCCGGGCAATTCGCCGCGCTGCAGCCGGGCAGCTGCTCGTGTCCGTTCCAGTCACTGATGAGCAGTCCGTCGAAGCCCATCCGACCCTTGAGCACGTCGGTGAGCAGCGCGTAGTTGCCGTGCATCTTCTCGCCCTGCCAGCTCGAGAACGAGACCATGACGGTCTGCACGCCGGCGGCGATCGCCGCGATGTGGCCCGCGGCGTCGACGTCGCGCAGCTCGGCCTCGCTCGCTAAGTTGTCGCCCTCGTCGTGCCCGCCGGTGCCGCCGTCGCCGACGAAGTGTTTGGCGGTCGCCACGACGTGCGCGGCGTCGAGAAATTGCCGGCTGCCGGCGCGGCCCTGCAGACCCTCCACTATGGCGGTGGCGTATTCGGCCACCAGGTGCGGATTGGCCGAATAGCTCTCGTAGGTGCGCCCCCAGCGGGCATCGCGCACCACCGCGAGCGTGGGTGCAAACGCCCAGTCGAGGCCGGTCACGCGCACCTCGAGCGCGGTGAGCTCGCCGATGCGCCGCAGCAATGCGGGATCGCGCGCCGCGCCGAGCCCGATGTTGTGCGGAAATAGCGTGGCGCCCGGGATGTTGTTGTGCCCGTGGACGGCATCCGTCGCCCACATCACCGGGATCACGCCGGGCCCGCCACGTGCCGTCGATGCCGCATAGAACCGGTCGGCGAGCGCGAGCCACTCACGGGGTGAAGCCAGTTTGTCATTGCCAGGCGCGACGTTGGCGCCGTTCAGCACCGAGCCGAGGGGATAGTGCTTGAGGTCGTCCGGGGTGATGCTGCCGATGTCCGCCTGGATGAGCTGGCCGACTTTCTGCGCGGGCGTCATGCGCGCGAGCAGCGCGGCGATGCGCGCCTCAAGGTGCGGCTCCGCCGGCAGTGCCGGCGCGGGCCGCGGCCATTGCCCGGGGTGCACCACGGGGGCCGCGCCGGCCGCGTGGGCGAGCGAGAGCAGTGCCAGGCCGAGTGCGCTGCGCGCCGCCGCGACTTTCATGACCCATAGGATACACACACGAGGTTGGCGTCCATGCTCGATCCGGTAACCGAAGTCCGCAACGTCGCCGCGCCGCCCGGCGCACCACACGGCCTCCCGGACCTGCTGCTCATCGAGCGCGCCCGCGCCCGGGACGCGCGCGCGATCGAGACCCTGACGCGCCGCTATGCACAGCGCCTGTATCGCCTCGCGCGCAGCGTGCTCGGCGAGGAGAGCGCCGCCGAGGACGCGGTGCAGGAGACCTGCGTCGCGGCTTTCGAGGAGCTCGCGCGCCATGAGCCCGGCGGAAAATTCGCCGCCTGGCTCACGCGGCTGGCACTCGAGCGCGCCCGCGCCCGGCGCAAGGCGGCGCAGCCCGCGGCACGCACCGCCGCCGCCCCACGGCATCCGCTCGAGCCGGCAATCGATGCGCTGCCGGAGGTGTTTCGTACCGTGTTCGTGCTGCGCGCGCTGGAGGGCATCAGCGGCCCGGAGACCGCGCTCGCCCTCGGCCTGCACGAAACCACGGTGCGCACGCGTCTGTACCGTGCACACCGGCGGCTCGCCGTCCCGGCGCCCCTCGACGGCCCGGCGGCGGTGTTCGAGCTCGACGGCGCACGCGCTGAGCGCATCGTGGCCGGCGTGCTGGCAGGGCTGCGGACCGGGGGCGCTTGACGGCTACGCCAACGCTGTGTGTACTCCGGTCGCGGCGCGCGCGGCGCGCTGATCGAACGGAGTCAACTGAAGCGTCGTGCGGTCGTGGAGCCAGTTCCTCAAACGCGTCATCGCGCCGGCGTGCGTCGCGTGCGCACTCGGCACGGCCGCCCGGGCCGACAGCCTGAGCGCCTACCTGCCACTCAATCTCGAGCCCGAGATGGAGCGGCAGGTCGAGCGGGTGCTGATCCTCGCTGACGAGCCGATCCTCAAGCGCCCTATCCCGGTGGAGCTGGTCAAGGCCGCGCTCCCCGACGCCTGCCGCAAGGACGCGCGGCTGTGCGAGCGGGTAAGGCGCTACCTCGAGCGCTATTCACACAGCTACGCGGTAACCCATGCCAGCGCCACCGCCGCCGTCGCCGGTGGTGCCCACGTCATCCTGCCTAACCAGCACGGGCTGTCGAGCAACGACGAGTGGGAGCTGTCGGCGCAGGGCTACGTGCAGCCGAGCGACTATGTGCTGCTGAGCGCCGGCGGCATCGCCTACTCGGGGCGCACCGAGGCCACGGGCTCGATGCTGAGCATCGGCGCGAGCTGGGCGCAGCTCGATGCGGGCTATCGCGATCACTGGCTGTCGCCGATGACCGACACCGGCAGCATGCTCCTCAGCACCGAGAGTCCGACGACGCCGTCGGTGACGCTGTCGAACTGGGAGCCGCTGACGCGCTTCGGTCTCCAGTACGAATTTCTGCTCACGCGCCTGAGCCAGACCGGCGCGGATGCCGGCGCCAGCCTGGCGGGCGACAACATCCTCTACCAGGGCGTGGCCAGCCGCGGCGATCCGCGCCTCTTCGGCATGCAAGTGTCGATCGAGCCCTTCCCCGGCTGGTCGCTCGGCGTGAATCGCAACCTCGAGTACGGCGGCGGCAGCGGCCTGCCCGATTCAGCGAGCTTCCTGCTGCGGGATTTCTTCAAGCCGAGCGGCCTCTCGCAGACCCAGGGAAACCAGCAGGCCTCCTACGTGAGCCGCTTCATCTTCCCCGGCAAGACGCCGTTCGCGGTGTATTTCCAGTACGCCGGCGAGGACAACTCCGACGGCGGCAGCTACCTGCTCGGCAACGCGGCACTCTCGGCCGGCATCGACTTCCCGCGCCTCGGGCGCTACTTCGATGCCACCTACGAGTTCTCCGAGTGGCAGAACATCTGGTACGTGCACAACATCTTCCTCGACGGCATGACCAACGACGGTCTGGTGCTCGGCACCTGGGGAGCGGACCAGCGCAACTTCGGCGACGGCGTCGGAGCGCGCAGCCAGATGCTGCGCCTGGGGTGGGAGCCACCGTTCGGTGGCTACCTGCAGCTGCGCGCGCGCACGCTGGCCAATCAGAGCTACTACGGCGGCGACACGCGCCAATACACCCCCGGCGAGCCGCTGCCCTTCCCCTACTACCACTACTACGATCTCACGCTGAGCTACTCGCGGCCGTGGAACGGCATGACGCTGGGGGCCGAGGCGACCGCGGGGCGGGACGTGGACGGCAGCTCCTTCACGCGCCTCGATGCCTTCATCCGCTACGGCGGTGATACGCAGTCGCGCGACGACGAGGCGCAGGACGAGGACGACGCGGGGCACGGGCTGGAGACACACGGCTCCGAGTGGTTCGTCGACGCCGGCGTGAACGCCAGCCAGGTGCGAGTCGACCTGAACGGCAGCCTGCCCGTCACCACCACCTCGTTGGGCTTCGGTCCGCACTTAGGCCTCGGCGCGCGCCGCGCGGTGTCAGCGAACAACGATCTCGGCGTGCGCCTCGAGGTCGATGAAGTCGACAGCCACTCGCTCATCGGCGTGCGCGCCGTCGATTGGCGCTACCGTATCAGTGATGCGTTTGCAGTGAGCGCCTTCGCCGGCGCCGATCGTTACGATCTGGCGACCCCGGCGTACTCGATCTATTACGGCGCCGGCGTGCAATGGCGCAATTTCCTCGGCGCACTCCCCGGCTGGGATTTGGGTGTGGACTTCCGCCATGCGCAGAACATCGCCCGCGACCACGTCCTGCCGAGCGATCCTCCCGGTCCGCGGCCCGACAGCTTCTACAAGATCGACGGCGGCGTGCTGTACCTGTCGCGGCATTTCTGAGCTCGCGCGCTCACGGCTCGATCCTCACGATCTCGAGCTCGCGCTCCTGAAAGCGCAGCGTTTGCCCCACCGCCTGGCCGAGCAGCGCCTGCGCGAGCGGTGACACCCAGCTCAAGCGCCCGCGCGCCGCGTCCGCCTCGTCCTCGCCCACCAGACGGTAGCGGCTCTCGAGGCCGTCCGCGCCGGCGAGCGTGACGCGCACCCCGAAACGCACCCGGTCCGCGGTCGTGGCGGGCGCCACCACGCGCGCGGTCGCGAGCCGCTGCGTGAAGTAGCGCAGGTCGCGCTCGATGCGTTTGAGAAGCGTGCGGTCACCCGCGGCGCGCGCGGCCTGCCGTTCTTCCTCCAGCGCCCGGGTGCGCGCCTCGAGAGCGACCCGGCCCTCAGGCGTCACCAGGTTCGGGTGGCTGCTGAGCGCGCGCTCCGGGAGCGGCGCCTGGTCGTCATCGGACTCGCGGGTGAAGGCGCGGCTCATGGGCTGCCGAGCCCGGTGAGGCGCACGCTCTCCTCCCACAGCCGTGCCGCGGCGACATCGCAGCGCGCGGCGTCGCTCGGCGTCAGCTTGCGGCAGTCGCTGTAATAGCCGCCGGACTCGCCCGCCACGGCTTCTGAGGTCGCCAGATACACGCTGGTCTCAGCGCCCCGCTCGGGCGAACGCATGAACGGCCGGACAACCGTGGCGAGCAGCAGCCTGAGCCCGCGCGGACAGCTGCGAAACAGCTCGCTCGCGACCAGGCCGGGATGCGCGCCGTTCACCGTGACGCCGCGGTCGCGCAGACGCTTCGCGAGCGCCCGCACGAACAGCAGGTTGGCGAGCTTGGAGCGCGCATAGGCGCGCAGCGGGCCGACGCGCGCGTTCTGCAGATCGTCGAAGTCGAGCCAACCGGCGCGGCGGTGCGCCTCGGAGGCGAGCACCACGACGCGTGCCGCTCCCGACTGCTCGAGCTTCGGCAGCAGCAGGTTGGTGAGCAGGAATGGCGCCAGGTGATTGACGCCGAAGGTGGCATCGTAGCCCTCGGCCGTACAGCGCCGCTGCGCGCCGTCCACCAGGCCGGCGTTGTTGATGAGCACATCGAGGCGCGGCAGGCGCTTGAGGTCCGCGGCGAGCTCGCGCACCTCATCGAGATGCATGAAGTCCGCCTGCACGAAGCGTACGCCCGGATTGCCGGTCTCACGGCCGAGGCGTTCGGCCACCGACTTGCCCAGCTGCGCATCGCGCCCGTGCACGAGCACCGTGGCCCCAAGCGCGGCCAGCGCCCGCGCAGTGGCCAGCCCGACGCCGTGCGTGGCCCCGGTGACGAGGCAGGTTTTGCCGTTCATACTGGGCACGATTCCCTCGGCCAGATGGTATATGAAAGGTCGGAGTGCATGCGCGCACTGAGGATCCGGGCGTGGGCGTGGCTCGCAGGCGCAGTCGCCGCCGGCACGCTCATCGCCTGCAGTGGCGCGGCCGAGCAGTCGCCGTATCCCGCCCCGGAGTTTACCCACACGACGCCGGCGGACTGGCTGAACAGCGCGCCGCTGACGCTCGGGCAGCTGCGCGGCAAGGTGGTGCTGGTCGAGTTCTGGGCGTTCGAGTGCGTCAACTGCCTGAATTCCAGCGCCTGGGTTGAAGCCATCGCGCAGCGTAAGGCGGACGCCGGGCTGGTGGTGGTGGCAGTGCACACCCCGGAGCTGCGCGCCGAGCGCTCCGCGGACAACGTACGCGCCGCCGTGGCGCGCCTCGGCATCCACTACCCGGTCATGATGGACGGCGACTATTCCTACTGGAATGCGCTCGGCAACCGCTACTGGCCGGCGTTCTACGTAATCGGCCGCGACGGGCTGGTGCACGGCTCACGCGTAGGTGAGCTGCACGTCGGCGACGGCACGGCGCGGCCGCTGGAGACGCTCATCGACCAGCTGCTCGCGGTCGCGCACCCATGAGCGGCGTCGCGAGCGCGTTTCTGCTCACCTTTGCCGGCCTCTTTCCCATCGTCAATCCGCTCGAGTCGGCACCGTTCTTTCTCGGGCTGACGACCGGGCTGTCGACGGCCGAGCGGCGCATGCTGGCGCGCAAGGCGGCGATCTACGGCTTCGCGCTGCTGCTCGGCTCGATGGCACTCGGACCCTGGCTGCTCGAGTTCTTCGGCATCGAGCTCCCGGTGGTGCGCATCGCCGGCGGACTGGTGGTGACGGCGCTGGGATGGAAGCTGCTGTCCGCCGAACAATGGTCGGAGCACAACACCGTCAGCGGCTCCGCAACGCCGGGCGCCCCGGGCCGCAAGATCGGCAGCTTCTACCCGCTCACCATGCCGCTCACGGTGGGACCAGGCTCGATGTCGGTGGCCATCACCATCGGCAGCCGCAAGCCCGCAGGTCTGCCGCCACTCTCGCAGCTCGCCGAGCACGCGATCGGCGCGGTGCTCGGCGTGGTCGCGATCGGGCTCAGCATCTATCTCGCCTATCGCTTCGCCGAGACCATCGGGCGGCTGCTCGGCGCCACCGGCCTCGACGTGCTGGTGCGCCTGTCGGCGTTCATCCTCATGTGTATCGGGATCGAGATCATCTGGAACGGCTACAGTGCGCTGACCGCGCATTGATGAGCCCGAGTACCGCGGCGCGCGCCGCCGCGGAATGCACCGGCAGCACCAGCACGTCGCCCGGCCGCGCCCACTCGAGCGCGCAGCGCACGGCCTCGAGCTCGCTGCCACGCTGCAACAGCGTCGCCTCCTCGAGCCCGGCGCGCAGCAGCCCCGCGCGCAGCAGCCGCGGGATCTCGCCCGGCTCGCGCCCGCGCAGGTGCGCCTCGTTCTCCTTGACCACGATGAGCTGCGGGCGCGCGGCCGCCGCGACCTGCGCCAGCGCCTCGAGGTCGGCGTCCTGGCGATTGCCGGCGTGCCCGAGTATCAGCCCGAGCCGGCCCCGGCCGGCACGCAGGTGCCGCGCAACCTCGAGCAGCCCGCGCAGCCCTGCCGGGTTATGCGCGTAGTCGATCAGCAAGCGCACGCCATCGAGCTCGAAGCGCATGAGGCGCCCGTGGTTGTCCTGCGGGTCGCTGCCGAAACGCGCAAAGGTGAGCGCGATGGTCGCGGGCGGGATGCCGAGCGCCGCGGCGGCGAGCGCCGCGGCCGCCAGATTGGCGATGTTGTACGTGGCGCTGCCCTCTACGGTGAGCGGCATCGCCGCGACGGCGCCGAGGTCATGAGCGGCGCCGAACGCCGCGAGGCGCAGCCGGCCGTCGCGTACGCCGCAGGTGGCGCCTCCCCGGGCGCGGTGCGCGGCGAGCGGCGCGGACTCATCCGCGAGCGCAAACCACCCGCAGGGCGGGCTGCGGCCGAAGCGCTCGCCGAGCCGCGCAGCGCGCAGCCGCAGCAGCGCATCGTCGGCGTTCAGCACCAGTAGTCCGCGCTCGCCGAGCACGGCGGCAACCGTGAGCTTCACGTCGGCGAGCGTCTCGAGATCGTCGACACCGTATTCGCCGAAGTGGTCGGCGCTCACGTTAGTGACGACGGCGGCGGCGGCGCTCGAAACGGCGATGCCGCGGCGCAGGATCCCGCCGCGCGCGGTCTCGATGAGCGCCGCCTGTGCGCGGCGCTCGCGCAGCACCTTGCGCGCTCCCGCGGGCCCGGAGTAATCGCCGGCAGCGAGTGGCTCGCCGTCGAGGAACACTCCGTCGGTGCAGCTGTAAGCGCCGTGCCAGCCGTGGGCCCGCGCGCACGCGGCCAGCAGCCGCACGGTGGTGGTTTTGCCGTTCGAGCCCGTCACCAGCACGGTCGGCACACCGCTGAGCTCACTCCACGGAACCGCATCCGCCGCCGGCAGCGCGGCGCGCGGGAAATCGCGCCCGCCGGCACCGCTGCCGAGGGTGAGCCTGTCGTCATCGAGCAGGTAAGGGAGCTCGCGGGCGGCTGCAGCCGCGAGCAGTGCCGGGAGCGCTGGCAGTGCCTCGGCGCTCGCGAGCCGGGTGAAGCGCTCGAAGGCGGCGCGCTCCTCCAGCAGCGGCGGGATCACGGCTGCGCCGTCGGCGGCGGCGTCCAGCGCCGCCGCGAGCAGCAGCGGCTCGAGCTGCGTCCAGCGCTCGGGATCGCGTGCCAACAGGGTTGCGCACAGCGCCCACTCGTTGACTTCCGTGGCGACGTACAGCTGGTCGCACGGTGCGGCCACGGCGAGCGAGGCGCCACCCGCGTGGCGGCGGGCGATGGTCCCGGGCACCGGCCAGCCAAGGTGCGCGCGCGCCCGCTCGGCACGCGCACGCCAGCCCTCGAGCAGCGCCTCATCGGGCTCGAGACACTCGGTCTCGAGCACCGCACCGGTGGAGGCGAAGAACAGGTTAGCGCCGGTCAGGCGCCTCGAGGCGTCGAACGGCAGCGCGGCAGCAGCGTTCAGTCGTCAGCCTCCGGCGCGAAGCGCACGCCGCGCTCATCGCGGATCAGGCCCTCGAGGCTCGCGGCGGGAGGCCCGGGCTCCGCCGGGTGACCCGCGCCATCGCCACCAAAGCCGGAGACGAAATGTCCGTCCTCGCCGCGGCGGACATCGGGAGCGCCCACCGGGCGCGGCTCCCGCGAGGACTCGCGCGCGGGGGCGCCTGCCGCCTTGAACTTGGTGATCTGCTTCCACGAGCGTGTGAGCTGATCGGCGAAGATCAGCACCAGATCCCCCGGCCGCCCCATGTTGAGCGCGGCTTCGATCGCCTCCTGCTCGTCGGGAATGATCGAGATCGCCTTGTCCGGCACCCCGGCCTCGTGCAGCGCCGCGGCCTGGAGGCGCGGCACCTCCTCGGGGCCGCGATCGCGCAGCCCGTCGTCACGGCGACAGATGTAGTGATCGAAGCGGCCGGCGGCGGCCCGCGCAATGGCGATGAGATCCTCGTCGCGCCGGTCGCCGGGCCCGGCGAGCACCACGATCCGCCGCCCCTGCACGTCGAGACGCTGCGCGAGCTCGGCCATCACCCCCACGGCGTGCGCGTTGTGCCCGTAGTCGAACAGCACCTTGAAGGGGTGCTCGTTGAAGACGTTCATGCGGCCCGGCGCCTGGAAGAAGGTCGAATCGAAGGTGCGCAGCCCCTGGCGGATTGCATCCAGCTTCATGCCGAGCGAGAACGCCATCGCCGCCGCGAACATGGCGTTCTGCACGTTGTGAATGGCGCGTCCCTCGAGGGTCGCAGGAATCAGGTGGGTCCAGGCCAGCGGGATGTGCCCGCCGCGGTCATAGAGCGTGATCATCTGGCCGTTGACGCCGGCTTCGAGCGCGCAGGCGCGCGCGCCGGCGCGGATGTGCTCGCGCACCAGCGTGTGCTCAGGGTTCAGCGTGACGTAGCAGATGTGCTTCGCCTCGGTGTAGCCCGACATCCTCATGACCAGCGGGTCGTCGGCGTTCAGCACCGCGCAGTCGGTGGCCACCTCGACCACGATGCGCTTCACCTCGGCGAGCTGCTCGAGCGTGTCGATGCCCTTCAACCCCAGGTGATCGGGCTGCACGTTGATGACGGCGCCGACATTCACCTCGTTGACGCCCATGCCGGCCCGCAGCAGTCCGCCGCGGGCGGTCTCGAGCACCGCGATGTCGATCTGCGGATCGCCGAGCACCATGCGCGCCGACACGGGACCTGTCATGTCGCCGGCCACGGTGCGCTGGCCGTCGATGTACACCCCGTCGGTGGAGGTAAGCCCGGGGGTGTAGCCGGCCATCTTGGCGATGTGCGCCAGCATGCGTGCGGTGGTGGTCTTGCCGTTGGTGCCGGTGATGGCCGCGATCGGCACGCGCGCCGCCGCCCCCGGCGGGAACAGCATGTCGATCACCGGGGCGGCGACGTCGCGCGGCGTGCCTTCGCTCGGCGCCACGTGCATGCGGAAGCCGGGTGCGGCGTTCACCTCGCAGATGCCGCCGCCGATCTTGCGATAGCTCTCGGTGATGTTCTTCGACAGGAAGTCGACACCGCCGACGTCGAGCCCGACGGCGCGCACGGCGCGCTCGGCCATCTCGCGGTTGTCGGGATGGATGACGTCGGTGACATCGGTCGCCGTGCCCCCGGTCGAGAGATTGGCGGTGGAGCGCAGGTAGACGATCTGCCCGCGCTCGGGTACCGACTGCGCCGTCAGCTGCGCGCGCTCGAGCATCTGCTGCGCCTGGACATCGAGCTCGAGGCGGGTGAGCACCTTCTCGTGCCCGACCCCGCGGCGCGGGTCCTGGTTGACGAGCTCGATGAGCTCGGCCACGGTGCGCTCGCCGTCGCCTACCACGTGCCCCGGCGTGCGCCGGGTCGCGGCCACCAGCTCGCCGTTCACCACCAGCAGCCGGTGGTCGTCGCCCTCGAGGAAGGTCTCGACGATCACCGAGCGCGAATGCTCGCGCGCCACCTTGAACCCGTGCGCCACCTCCTCGTCGGAGGTAAGGCGGATGGAGATGCCCCGGCCGTGGTTGCCGTTGTAGGGCTTGGTCACCACCGGGAAGCCGATGCGGCGCGCCGCGCGCACCGCCGCGGTCTCGCTCTGCACCAGCTCCTGCTTCGGCACCGGCAGGCCCAGGCCCGCGAGGATCTTGTTGGTCTCCTCCTTATCGCTCGCCAGCTCGACCGCGATGTGCGGGGTGCGCCCGGTGACGGTCGCCTGGATGCGCTGCTGGAACTTGCCGTGACCGAGCTGCACCAGCGACTGGTCGTTGAGGCGCAGCCACGGGATGCCGCGCGCCTCCGCGGCGCGCACCAGGGAATGCGTCGAGGGTCCGAGTGCGCGCCGTTGCGCGAAGCGGATGAACTGATCGCGGGCCTCGGGCCAGCTCCAGTCGGGCGGCACGGAGTCGGCCGGGCGGATCGCCTCCGGCAGCAGCGAGCACAGCAGGCGCAGCCCCAGCTCCCCGGCCGCGATGCCCTCGTCGCGCTGCGCGTACTCGTAGACCACGGTGTAGACCCCCGCGGGGCCGGCGCTGCGGGTCTTGCCGAAGGTGACTTCCTCGCCGGCGATGTTCTGCATCTCGATGGCGACGTGCTCGAGAACGTGACCGAGCCAGGTGCCCTCGCCCTCGCGCATGCGGCGGAAGAACCCGCCGGGCTCGCGGTACGAGCAGCCGTGCTCGGCGAGCCCGGGGAGGGCCGACGCGAGCGCCTCGACGAAGCCGTCGCCTAGGCGGCCGGTGGGCCAGGCCTCGAGCTCACCCAGCTCGAGCTCGAGGCGGATGACGGGAAAACGCGCGTACAGGGACGGGCCGACATAGACGGATCGATCGAGGATGCGCATGGGTGTTGCTCGGAGTCGTAATAGTTTTTCAAGGCAACCTTACCAAGCAGGGTCTTAGCTCTAAGTCTGGGTCACTCCTTTGACTTTCTCAATGCGCCCGCGTTGGCGAGGCGGGTGTGGAGGTTGAAGGTGGCGCCGGCGACCAGGATGTGGAGCTTGAGGCCGAGCACGCAGGCCGGCTGCCCTTCCTCGACGCTGTCGATGGAGGAGTAGCTGACCTCCGCGGCATCGACGATGGTCACGCCACCGCTCCCCTCGACCTCGACCGTCTCGTCGGGGCCGATGACCGCCGCGGTGTCCTCATCGAGCCCGATGCCGACTGCGAACGGGTTGTAGGCGAGCGCCGTCAACAGCCGACCCAGGCGGTCGCGCTGGCGGAAATGCTGGTCGATGATGAAGCGATTGGTGAGGCCTAAGCCCGGAGCGAGCCTGACGCTGCCGGCGACCACCGTCGAGCCCTCATCGCCCGCGGCGATCATGTGCTCGGAGAGGATGCTGGCGCCGGCGCTGGTGCCGCCCACGGTGACGCCGCGGGCGTTGGCCGCGCGAATCAGCTTGGCAACCGGCGTGCCGCCGAGGAGCGTCGTGAGACGCAGCTGGTTGCCGCCGGTGAAGAAGATGCCGCTCGCCTCCTCGAGACGCGTGAGCCTCCCCGGCTCATGGCAGTCGCGGCGGGTGTCGAAATCCATGACCGTGACGCGGGCGGCGCCGATGTCGGCGAACAGCTGCTCGTAACGCGCACCGGTCTCGTGCGCACGGCTCGCGGTGGGTATCACCACAATGTCTGCCGCCTCACCCCCCGAGGCGCTCACGAAGCGCTCGAGGATACGGCGGTCGTTCTCCTTGTTCTCCGCACCACCGATCGCGATGATCCAGCCGCGCTCAGCGCCCTGCGGGACTTTGCTCGGCATGCGTTTCCTGACTCCTTATATAGGCCCTTGAGGTGCGGAAGGTATCACGGCAGGCCGCCCCGCCGGGAGGGTCGGGACCGGCGGCTGTGACCGCGCACCCAGAATTGCAACAACCGTCGTCGCAGGCCGGCGCCGGCTTGCAATCGACGCCTGCCGGGACGACACTGCGCGCGCTCCGGCCTTGGCGCCGGTGCGTCGGTCAACACACACCACTTTAGGGAGTCGCAATGAGAGGCAAACTGCTACTGTGCTCCGCCGTACTGTTACTGGTCGGAACAGCGCTCGCCGCGCCGCCGGTCGAGGATATCGGCAAGCATCACCCGAATCTGGCCGCGGCCCAGCGCCTTTCGCGGGATGCCTGGGAGAAGATCATGGCCGCCCAGAAGGCGAACGAGTGGGATATGGATGGCCATGCCGCGAAGGCCAAGGAGCTGCTCGACAAGGTCAACGACGAGCTGAAGATGGCCGCCGAAGCCGCCAACAAGAACCACAAGTAACGCTCGCTGTTTTGGCGAGCACTGCGCGGGCCCGGCTCACAGCCGGGCCCGCGTCTTTTTGGGCTCAGCGCGCGAGCGCCCGCACGCCCTCGAGGAGCCTGTCGATTTCCTCGCCCGTGGTATAGGCCGCACAGCCGACGCGCACCAGGCCGTCGTGCTCGTGGCCGAGCACGCGCGCCACCGTGGTGGCGTAGAAGTCTCCGTGCGACACGAACACGCCGCGCTCGGCCAGGCTGGCTGCGACCGCGGCGCTCTCGTGTCCGCGCACCGTGAACGACAGGGTGGCGGTGCGCGGCGTGCCCGGCGGCGGGCCGTAGAGCCGTACGCCGGGGATCTGCGTGAGGCCGTGCCACAACTGCGCGAGCAGCTGCGCGCCGCGCTCGTGCAGCGTGTCGGCCACGCGCTTCAGGCGCGCACGGCGCGATGCACCGTCGCTGGCGAGCGCGGCCAGGAAATCGATGGCGGCCCCGGCGCCGACGATGCCCTCGTGATTCAGGGTGCCGGTCTCGAGCAGCTCCGGGGCGCTCGTCGGGGCGGGGCCGAGCTTCGGCGGGTCGAGCGCCTCGAGCAGCTCGCGCCGGCCCCACAGCACCCCGACGTGCGGGCCGTAGAACTTGTAGGCGGAGCACGCAAAGAAGTCGCAGCCGAAGGCGCGCACGTCCGGCATGTGGTGGCTGGCGTAGTGGACGCCGTCGATGAACACCCGCGCGCCGACCGCATGCGCCCGCGTGGTCAGCCGTTCGACCTCGTTGATGGTACCGAGGGCGTTGGAGGCGGCGCCGAGGGCGAGCAGCTTGACGCCCGCGGTCAGCTTGCTCGCCGCATCCTCCTCATCCAGCCGTCCGTCCTCGCGCCGCATGCGGATCGTGCGGATCTCGAGGCCGCGCTCGCGCGCGAGCGCGCGCCAGGTATCGGAGTTCGCGTGGTGATCGAGCTCGGTGACCACGACGATGTCGCCGGGCTTCCAGGCACGCCCGAGCGCGCGCCCCAGATGGAAGGTGAGCGTCGTCATGTTGGCCCCGAACACGATCTCCTGCGGCGTGCCTCCCAGCCAGTCGGCCAGCGCCTGCCTTGAGGCGAGCAGCGCCGCGTCGGTCTCGCGGCTCGAGGGAAAGTCCCAGTGCGTATTGGCGTTGTGGTGCAGCAGGTAGTCGTTCATGGCCGCGGCGACCGCACGCGGCACCTGGGTGCCCCCGGGGCCGTCGAAGTAGGCGACCGGAAAGCCGTTGTGGGTGCGCTCGAGCGCGGGGAAATGACTGCGGATCTCGGCGACGCTGGCGACGGACGACATCAGGGGGACCTCGAAAGCCGGATGACGGCCGGCGGCACTATACTATGGCGGCAGCGCTGGCCGCGCTGCTACGCCCCGAAGGAGCCAGGCGAGAACAATGAAGAAAAGATGGCGCATTGCCGGCTGGCTGGGGCTCGCGCTGCTCGCGCTGCTCGCTTATGGCGGCTATCGCACCGTGTGGGGCAAGCCCTTCAGCATCAACATGCTGGCGAATCGTCAGGCGCTCGAGTTCCTGATGAGAAACCCGGAAGTGTTCACCGCGATCGGCATCACCGAAGGCTCGATGTTCGACCACCATTCCGACAAGCTCGCGCCCTATACGCTCAGGCAGCGCGACGACGACTACGCGCAGCTGAAGCGTTTCCTCAGCGAAGTCCGGCGTTTCGACCGCGCCAGCCTCGACCGCCAGGATCAGATCACCTACGACATCCTCACCGATCAGTACCAGTCGGGCCTGGCATTCGAGCGCTTCGGCTGGCTGCAGGGGGATGAGCTCTACCCGGTGAGTCCGATGTTCGGCGTCGAGGTGCAGCTGCCGAGCTTCATGCTGACGACGCACATCGTGCGCAACGACAAGACCGCGCGTAACTACGTCAAGCGCCTCGAGGCGATGGGCGTCAAGCTCGACGAGGTCAGCGCGGCGCTCGAGCGCCAGGCGCGCCTCGGCGTGGTGCTGCCGGCATCGCTCCTCGAGCGCTCGCTGATCGTGATCCATGACACCGTGAGCGCGCAGCCGCAGGACAATGCGCTGGTGACGAGCTTCGTCGAGCGCATGAACAAGGTCGCCGCGCTCGATGCGGCGACTAAGCGCGAGCTCACGGACGCGGCCGTGGCCGCGGTGCGCGGCAGCGTCTATCCCGCCTATGCACGCATGAGCGCGGCGCTGATCGCGCTGCGGCCTGCAGCCGCCAGCCAGGCCGCGGGGGTCGGCCGGCTGCCCGACGGCGCCGCCTACTACGCGGCGGCGCTCAAGCAGAGCACCACCACCGACTACACGCCCGCGCAGGTGCACGCGCTCGGTCTCGCCGAGGTCGCGCGCATCACGCAGCAGATGGACGGGCTGCTCGCCGCCCAGGGGCTCGCAACGGGGAGCGTCGGTGAGCGCATGGCGACGCTCGCCAGGGACCCGCGCTTTCTCCTGCCGAACGACGATGCCGGGCGCCGCCAGGCACTCGAGCGCTATCAGCAGATCCTCGATGCGATGAGCGCACGCCTGCCGGAGTACTTCCGCACGCTGCCGGGCAAGCGGCTGCTCGTCGAGCGCGTGCCGGCATCGCAGGAGAAGGGCTCTTCGGGGGCCTATTACCAGCAGGCGGCGATGGACGGCTCGCGCCCCGGGATATTCTTCGCCAACCTGCGCGACTTGGGCGACGTACCGACCTGGAGCATGAAGACGCTCGCCTACCACGAGGGCGTTCCCGGCCATCACCTGCAGATCTCGACGGCACTCGGGCTGAAGGACCTGCCGTTGATCCGCCAGCAGACGCTGTATACCGCGTACGCCGAGGGCTGGGCGCTGTACGCCGAGCAGCTGGCCGCCGACATCGGCATGTACCAGGACGACCCTTTCGGCAACCTCGGACGGTTGCAGCTCGAGCTCATGCGCGCCGCGCGTCTGGTGGTCGATACCGGCCTGCATGCCGAGGGCTGGTCGCGCGAGCAGGCGATCTCTTACATGGTGGCCATCACCGGCAAGTCCGAGGCTGACGTGACCTCCGAGGTCGAGCGCTACATGGCGATGCCGGGTCAGGCGTGCGCCTACAAGGTGGGCGAGCTGAAGATTCTCGAGCTGCGCGCCAGAGCGCAGGCGGCGCTCGGAGCTAAGTTCAACCTGAAGGATTTCCACGCCGTGGTACTCGAAAACGGTGGCGTCCCGCTGACGCTGCTCGAGCAGCTGGTGGACGAGTGGCTCGCGCGCTCGCGGGGCACCCCATGAGCTCGCGCCGCCGTGACAACCCGCGGGCCGCGGCGGCTGCGGCGCAGCCGCCGCGCTCCACGCGCTACCGCAACCTCGTCAATCCCTTCCAGCCGGTGCGGCTGTTCTCCGACGACCAGGTGGAGAGCATGCACCTGGCCGCGCTCGGGATGCTCGAGCGTCAGGGCATGCGCGTGCTGTCGCCGCGCGGGCGCACGCTGCTGGCTGCGGCGGGAGCCGCGGTCGATGAGGCGACGCAGATGGTGCGGCTCGATCCCGGCATGGTGGCGGCGGCGCTGGCGACCGCGCCCCCCGAGGTCGACCTGGTGGCCGGCAACCCGCAGCGCACCTGCCGCGTCGGCGGGCACCACGTCATCTTCGCGCCGGTCGCCGGACCGCCGAGCGTGAGTGACCTCGAGCGCGGCAAGCGCTCCGGAACGCTCGCCGATTATCGCGACCTGGTGCGGCTGGCGCAGTCCTTCGACGTGATTCATGTGCTCGGGCAGATGACCGAGCCCGGCGACGCGCCGGTGCACGAGCGGCATCTCGACACCACGCTCGCGCAGCTGACCCTCGGCGACAAGCCGCTGAACATCTACTCCCGCGGCGTCGGCCAGCTGTCCGACTGCTTCGCGATGCTGCGCATCGCCCATGGGATCGACGAGGATACCTTCCGGCGCCAGCCGCGCTGCTACAGCATCTGCAACACCAACTCCCCGCTGCAGCTCGACCTGCCGATGACCGACGGCATCATCGAGTTCGCGCTCAACGGCCAGCTGATGATCGTCACCCCGTTCACGCTCGCCGGCGCGATGGCACCGATCACCATTCCCGGTGCGCTCACCCTCGCCCATGCCGAGGCGCTGTTCGGCATCACGCTGTCGCAGATCGCGCGCCCCGGCGCGCCGGTCATGTACGGCAGCTTCACCTCCAACGTCGACATGAAATCGGGATCGCCCGCCTTCGGCACGCCGGAGTACGCCAAGGCGGCGTTCGGCGCCGGGCAGCTGGCGCGACACATCGGGCTCCCATGGCGCAGCTCTAGCGCGACTGCGGGCAACGCGCCGGATGCGCAGGCGGCGTACGAGTCGCAGATGAGCCTGTGGGGGGCGCTGCTCGGCGGCTGCCACTTCATGCTGCATGCCGCCGGCTGGCTCGAGGGCGGGCTCACCGCCTCCTACGAGAAGTTCATCCTCGACGTCGAGATGCTGCAGATGTTCGCCGAGCTGTTCCAGCCGGTACCGGTGTCGCCGGACGAGATCGGCATCGAGGCGGTCGCCGAGGTGGGTCCGGGCGGACACTTCTTCTCCGCCGCGCACACCATGCAGCGCTACCGCGACGCCTTCTACACGCCCCTGGTCTCCGACTGGCGCAACTACGGCCAGTGGTTCGACGACGGGGCAAAGACCGCCACCCAGCGGGCGTGCACCGTGTGGCAGAACACGCTCGCCGCCTTCAAGCCGCCGGCGATGGATCCGGCGGTCAGCGAAGCGCTCGACGCTTTCGTCGCCCGACGCCGCGCCGAGGGTGGCGCTGCGCCGCAGACTTAAAGCATCAGCGGATCCGCAGCACGATCTTGCCGAGCACGTGCCCGGCCGCCAGGGCCTGCTGCGCCTTGGCGGCATCGCTGAGCGGATACTCCGCCGCGATCGGAACTTCGAGCTTCGCAGCGACGATCGCCGCGTTCAGCCGCGCATATTCATCCGCTCCCGTGAGCGCGTCGTACTTCACCAGCGCAAGTCCGGGGCGCGCCTGCGGCTCGGGGCGTACGCCGCTCGGGAAGGCGACACGGCCGCCGGGCTTGAGCGCGCCGATGCAGGTCTCGAGCGCCGCACCGCCGGCGAGCGCCAGCACGGCATCGACGCCGCCGGGAGCAAACGCGTGCGCCGCCGCGGCGATGTCGCCATGGCGGCCGTCGACCGCCGCGGTGGCGCCGAGGCGCTCGACGAAGCTCACGCCGTCCTCGCCGGAAGCGGTCGCGAGCACCTTGGCGCCGCGCAGTCGCGCGAATTGCACGGCGAGACTGCCGACGGCGCCCGAGGCGCCGTGAATGATCAGCGTCTCGCCGGACTTGATGTGCAGCGCATCGTCGATTCCCTGCAGCGCGGTGAGCGCGCTCACCGGCATCGTGCCTGCGACCTTGAGGCTCATGCCCGCAGGAACGTGGCCCACGGCGCTGGCGGGCACGGCGACGTACTCGGCGTAGAAGCCGCCCTGCGCGTTGTTCCAGACGTACGCGTAGACCGCATCGCCCAGCTTGAAGCCGTGCACCGCCGAGCCGACGGCGGCGATGGTGCCGGCGCCGTCGACCCCCAGCACTACCGGAAAGCTCTGGCTCTTCCAGTACTCGAGTCGCTCGCGCACGTCGATGTCCCAGGGGCCGACGCCGGCGGTATCTAGCGCGATCAGAACCTCGTCCGCCTTAGGCTTCGGAACGGGAAGCTGGTGCAGCGTCAGCACCTCGGGGCCGCCCTTGCGGTCGATGGCGGCGGCGGCCATGGTCTGCGGCAGCGGCGCGGGAGGCGTGGCGGAGGCCGGGCTCACGACGGCGAGCGTGAGTGCCAAAAACCCGAGAACGGGAACGGCTGCAAGCGGCGCTGCGGGCATGGTCACGGCCTCCTCATGAGGGCTGTCCAGCGTGCAATCGTAGCTCACCTGGGTCCGACGGCCGACACGCCGGTCGCGCCTGCACCACCGCCCGGCGCAGCGGCTGCGCTCTGCGTTACTGCACCTCCCTCGGCTTGCGGGCGTACTCGCGGTCGAACAGCGCCTCGAGCTGCGGGTGCACGCCGCGCATCGGGTCGACCACCGCCTTCGCCCAGTCGAAGTACTCGCGCTGGCGCTGCAGCGACCAGTCGGTGGGCGGGGAAACGATGATGTCGTGCAGATTGCAGATCTTGTCGGCGAGCTTCACCAGCATGGCGCGGCGGCTCAGGTGCGCGGCATGCTCGATCTGCAAGCGCTTGCGCTCGGCCTTCGACAGCGCCTTGTCGTCGGTCACCTCGCGCACGATGTCCGCGACCTCGCGGCCGAAGGCGTGCTCGAGGTCCGCGAAGCTGGTGGCGGTGTCCTCGACCGTGTCGTGCAGCAGCGCCGCCATCAGCAGCGCGGCATCGCGCTCGCCGCGCTCGGCCAGCAGGCTCGCGAGCGCCAGCGGATGATTGATGTACGGGGAGGCGTGCTTACCCTTGCGCCGCTGGTCGCGATGGCGCTCGGCGGCGAAGGTGGCGGCACTCAGGATCCGGGTGATGGGATCCGCGGCTGGCGTATTCATGGCCCATTGTGCCAAATGCGCCGGGTGCTTGCGTGTCGCGCAGCGCGCACGTAGTGTTCTGCGACATGCAAACGCTGAGCGGCGGGTGCCACTGCGGCAACATCCGCATCGAGCTCGACCTGACACGTGCCGCCGGCACCTACAATCCGCGCGCCTGCGATTGCGACTTCTGCCGCAAACACCAGGCTGCCTATGTCTCCGACCCGCAGGGGTCGCTGCGCCTGATCATCCGCGATGAGAGCGAGGCGACCCGCTATGCGCAGGGGAGCGGCCAGGCCGAGCTGCTGCTGTGCAGGAACTGCGGCGTGCTGGTGAGCCCGCTCTTCAGCGACGGCGGACGTCTCTACGGCGCCGTCAACGCCAACGCCGTGGACGGCGCGGCCGCGTTCGGCGCGCGGCAGCCGGTGTCACCGCAGACACTGTCGGCGGGTGACAGGACCAAGCGCTGGAAGGACCTGTGGTTCGCGGACGTTACCGTCCGGGTCGAGCGGCCGACGGACTCCCCGGGCAGCGGCTAAGGCACGGCACATGGCAAAGCCTCTCGATCTCGCCGACCTGCAGGTTTACCTGAGCGCACGCATCGCGCCGGCGCGCGCGCTCGGTCTCATCGTCGAGGCGGCCGACCCGGTGACCATCGTCGCGCCTCTCGAGCCAAATCTGAACGACAAGGGAACCGCATTCGCGGGGAGTCTGTTCTCGGTGGCGGCGCTCGCCGGCTGGATGCACCTCATGCGCTGGTGCTCGCTGCGATCGCTGGAGGTGGAGGTGGCGCTGCAGGGCGCGAGCGTGCAGTTCGTGGCACCGGCGCGCGCGGGCTTCCGCGCCGGCGTCGGCGAGCCGTCGGTCGCGCAGCGCGACAAGCTCGAGTTGCTGCTCGCGCGCCGCGGCCGCGGGCGGATCGAGCTCCCGGTCGAGGTGACCTGCGAGGCGAAGCAGGTGATGACACTCACCGGCGTGTACGCGGTCACCCTGAGCGCGATCGTCAAGGGAGGCTGGCCGGCCGCCGCGACCGCGGCGGCTGATGCGGGAGGCGCGCCGCTCGGCTAGACTCTCGCACCCTCGAGGCCCGGATCAAAAGAAGGAAGAGCTCATGAGCCGCCGCAATCTCAACAGCTGCCTCGCGTTTCTTCTGTCAGCGATCGCTTGCGCTGCGGTCGCCGCCGCTCCGGAGGCCGCACCGTCGCAGGACCGCAAGCCCGACGGCGAGCCCGAGAAGGCGGACCACAAGTTCGAGCCCTTCAAGTCCGAATCGGTCACCAGCAACGGCAGCGTTACCATCGGCGGGCGCGCGATCGCCTATCAAGCGGTCGCCGGCACGATCATCGTTCATCCGCGCGGCTGGGACGACGTGCCGCGCGATCCCAACGCAAAGCCGCCGGTGGGCGGCGGCGAGGAAGGCGGCGAAGCCGGCAACCCCACCGCCGAAGCGTCGATGTTCTACGTCGCCTACTTCAAGAACGGCGGCGGCGATCGGCCCGTTACATTCCTTTACAACGGCGGCCCGGGCTCGGCAACGGTGTGGCTGCACATGGGCGCCTTCGGCCCGCGCCGCATCGTGACGTCGACCGACTCGCATACCCCGGCCGCGCCCTACTCCCTGGTCAACAATGCCTTCAGCCTCCTCGATGCCAGCGACCTGGTATTCATCGACGCGCCGGGCACGGGCTTCAGCCGCATCGCCGGCAAGGACAAGGAGAAGGACTTCTTCGGCGTCGATCCGGACGCCTACGCGTTTACCCAGTTCATCACCGAGTTCCTGACCAAGTACGGCCGGTGGAACTCGCCCAAGTACCTGTTCGGCGAGAGCTACGGCACGCCACGCTCGGCCGTGGTGGCGCGCTATCTGGAGTCCGAGCGCTCGGTGGATCTCAACGGCGTCATCCTGCTGTCGCAGATCCTCAACTTCGATCTGAGCCCGGATCGCCCGACCGGCAACCCCGGTATCGATCTGCCCTACGAGACCGCGCTCCCCACCTATGCCGCGACGGCCTGGTATCACAAGAAGCTGCCGGGCGAGCATGCCAATCTCGAGGCGTTCATCACCGAGGTCGAGCAGTTCGCGCTGGGTGACTACGCGCGGGCGCTCGCCGCCGGGTCGGCGCTCGGCAGCAACGAGCGCGCCGCCATCGCCGCGAAGCTGCACGAGTACACCGGGCTGCCGCTCGAGTACATCCTCAAGGCCGACTTACGCATCGACGGCGGAGAGTTCCGCCAGAACCTGCAGGCCGACGGCGATATCACCACCGGACGACTCGATACCCGCTTCTCCGGCCCGGACATCGACCCGCTGGCGCAGCGCGCCGACTACGACCCGCAGTCCGCATCGATCAGCTCGGCCTACGTGTCGGCGTTCAACGATTACGCGCGCAAGGAGCTGCACTACGGGCAGAACAAGGAGTTCCACCCCAGCATCCAGACCTTCCGCACCTGGAACTTCGCCCATCAGTTGCCGGGCCAGACCGGCGCGCCGCTGTCGGCGCGCCAGGCAACCAACGTCATGCCCGACCTCGCGGATGCGATGAAGCGCGACCCCAACCTCAAGGTACAGCTGAACGCCGGGTACTTCGATCTTGCTACGCCCTTCTTCCAGGGCGTCTACGAGATGCAGCACCTGCCGATTCCGCAGAGCCTCGTCGGCAACATCGAGTTCCGCTTCTACGACTCGGGGCACATGGTCTACGCCAAGGAGAGCTCGCTCAAGCAGCTGCACGACAACGTCGCGGATTTCATCCGCCGCACCAGCCACGCAGGAGACTGACCAGGCCGCGAAAGCCGCGCCTTTCGCGGCCAGCAACACAGGCACTGTCCGCACATGCGCCGCAGCAGGGGCTTTTGCCAATGGACCTACCGCAGATACGAGGCGCCGTTCACGTCGACAACCGCGCCCGTCATGCTGGGCGGTGCATCGAGCGCGCAGAACGTGACCACCTCGGCTACCTCCTCGGGCGTCGCTACCCGGCCGAGCGGCTGGTCGGCGATCACCGCCGGCTCCTTGACCCTGTCGGCAACTCGCGCCGTCGCTACCCAGCCCGGCGCGACGCCAAGGAAGTAGACACCCTGCGCGGCGAGTGCCTTCGCCATCGACTGGCTGAACGCATTGAGCCCCGCCTTGCTCGCAGCATAGGCGGGTGCGGTCGGCTCGCCTCTGAAGGCGGCGCGCGAGGAGACGCTCACCACCCTGCCGCCGCCGCGTGCTGCCATGGCACGCGCGGCGCAGTAGGCGAGGTGCGCGGCCCCCAGGAGATTGACGGCGAGCGTGCGCTGCCAGGCCTGGGTCCAGCGCGCATAGTCGGTGGTAAGCGGCGGGTGGTCGGGGAAGATACCGGCGTTGTTCACCAGCACGTCGACCGGCGCTCGCGCATCGGCGTCCTGCCACAGACGCTCGATCGAGCGCGGCTCGGCGAGATCCGCCGCGATGATCGCGTGGCCCTCACCTGCGAGGCTGCGCCGCGTCGCCTCCGCAGCCTCGCGCCCGGACTGGCAGTGAAGCACCACGGTGACGCCGCGCGCGGCCAGCCGCCTTGCGATCGCCGCACCGATCCCACCCGAAGCGCCGGTGACGAGTGCGTGAGTCATGATCGCGTCCTCGAGCCTTCAGAGTGTGAGCTGCTGCCCGACATTGCGCCGTAGCGCCGCCTGGTACACCGCGCGCGCGAGGTACAGAT
Organism: uncultured Gammaproteobacteria bacterium; assembly: GCA_963804465.1. Classification (GTDB taxonomy): domain Bacteria; phylum Pseudomonadota; class Gammaproteobacteria; order Steroidobacterales; family Steroidobacteraceae; genus 13-2-20CM-66-19. The sequence goes on along the minus strand of CAWDQL010000005.1, from coordinate 104,334 downwards.
CGTAAAGCGCCATGCCGGCCGACTTGTAGGCCGTCGTGCGGGTGACGTCGAGCACGCGGCGCCCTGTCACGAGCTCGCCTACGGGGAAGATATCCGCCTCCGTGAGGATGCGCTGCTCGAGCGGGCGGACGGCCTCGCCCACCTCGTGGCGCGCAAATTCCGAGTCCAGCACCAGGTGGCCGGCGAGGCGGAACACGCTGTCCGGAAGCTCCAGCATATGGCGCTCGTACGAGCCGATGGCGATGAAGTGCCGGCCCTCGAGCAGCCGCGCATCGTCGGGCAGCACCGGCTCCCTCGAGGTGGTCGCGGTGACGATCACCGCAGTGCGCGTCAGCAGCTCCGCGGCACTCGCGCACGGGATCAGCGTCACCCCGGGAGCGTGCTGCTCGAGTGTGGCGGCGAAAGCGGCGAAGCTCGCGAGCGAGCGCTGCAGGGCAAATACGCGCACTATCGGCCGCACGGCACAGGCCGCGATCGCCTGCCAGGCGCCCTGCACTCCGGTGCCGACGATGCCGATCGACGTCACGTCGGCCGGGGTCAGGTACTTGACGCCGAGCGCACCGACCGCCCCGGTACGGATAGCGGTGAGCGCGGCGGCATTCAGCATGGCGAGCGGCAGCCCGGTTTCGGCATCGCTCAGGATGAGCAGTCCGTTGGTCACCGGGAGCTTGCGGGCGGCATTGCCCGGCACCACGCAGACCAGCTTCACCGCCATGACACCGGCGCCGATCGCCGGCATGGTGAGCAGCGTCCCGCCCGACCACGTGATGTGCTGGCGCCTGGGCACGACACTGTCGCTCCCCTCCATGAGCGGCGCGCGCGGCCGACTCGACCAGCGCGATCGTCTCGGACGTCTCGAGGAGGCTGAGAACTTCGGCGGCGTTGAGTGCAATCATGTGCGCCTCGCGCGGGCACTGCCGATGAGATAAATCGCCACGCCCCCGAGGAGCAGCACCGCGTTGAGGCCTGCGACCTTGATGACCGCCAGCGTCGGATTCATCTCCTCCGGCGGCGGCACGAATGCGAGCGCCATGGAGCCCGCGGTGGTCGCAAACCCGAGCATCGCCAGGGCGACCACCAGCGCCCGTCCGCCGGGGGTGCGCGCCGCGCCGCTCGCGGGCGCGCCGCCCGAGAGTCGGATGGCCGCGCCGAACAGCAGCAGGTACGGCAGCAGCGAGCAGACGATCATCATCTCGATCAGCACATTGTAGGCGCCGCGTACCGAGGTACCGCTCTGACCGAGAACCACCAGCAGTGCGACGATGATCGCCTGCGTCCAAATGGCGACCGACGGCGAGCCGCGCGCATCGAGCCGCGTGAAGCTGCGCGGCAGGAAGTGGTCGACGCCGGCCGCGAGCGGTATGCGGGCCAGGGCACCCATCCACAGGCACGAGCTGCCGATGCGATCGAGCGCCACGCACGCCGCGCCGAGCGGGATGAGCCACGACAGGCCGAGGCGCGAGGCGGCGCCACGCACCGCCTCCATCACGCCGTACACGCCGCTCGCCCGCTCGGGCGGGATCGCCAGCAGCACGCTCGCCGTGCCGACGATGTAGATCGTCGCGATCATCGGGGCCGCGAGTGCCAGCGCCCGCGGCACGGTGCGGCGCGCATCGCGGATCTCGCCGCTCATGAAGGAGGCCGCCTCGGGCCCGGTCCAGCAGAAGGCGAGCGTGCTCCAGAAGACGACGTCGGCCAGGCGGAACTCCGGCACGATCGTGCGGGTGTTGATGGCGGTGGCCGAGCCGAATCGCGACCAGCTGGCGAGCGCCAGCAGCACGAGCAGCGCCGTTCCGATCCAGCGCGCCACCGCTCCCGCACTGTTCAGCCACTTGGCGACGGCCAGGCCGCGCAGGTTGAGTACCACGGAGAGCATGAGAGCTGCGATCGCGAAGCCCACGAACCATGCGGGGGTGACGCTGGCAGGATCGCTGTCGACGGCAGCCAGCCGCGCGCTGCCCGCGGCGAAGTACAGCACGCTCGGCAGGAAGGCCAGCGTCCCGGTCCAATAGGTCCACCCCGTCATGAAGCCGGCGAACGGCCCGAAGGCGCGCCCGGTCCAGGCGTACAGGCCCCCATCGTCGGGATGGCGCGAGGCGAGAAACACCACGCACACCGCGAGCGGCAGGAAGAACGCGAGCCCGCCCAGCACCCACACGGCGAGCGAGCTCGGGCCGGCAGCGGCGGCCACCGCGGTCCACTGCAGGCTCGAGCCCGCGGTGACCATGAACAAGGTGACATCGGCGAGGCCGAGCGCCCGCGGCCGCTGTGCGGATGCTGATGCCATCGACCCCCCGGCCTCTCGCAGCATCGAAACCTTATGGCCGATAATATCGGACGTGCGGCTCCCTGGCGGGCAAAAACAACGAGGCGCAATCCCATGAGAGCAACAGCCACTGTCGTGCTGGCACTGCTGGCGACGCTGCGCCTCCCGGGCGCGCCGGCAGCTCAAGCACCGGCGAGCGCGGCGCGGCTCGACGCGCTGGTCACGGAGACCATGCGGGCGCAGAAGATTCCGGCGATCACGGTCGCCGCCGCGAGCGCGGACGAGATCGTGTACTCCAGAGCCTTCGGCAGCGCCGATCTCGAGAATTCGGTGGCGGCGACGCCCGCGACGCTGATCCGCACCGCCTCGATCGCCAAGTCGATCAGCGCCGTGGCGGCGATGACGTGGTCGAGGCGGGCAAGCTCGACCTGGATGCACCGGTGCAGTCCTACTGCCCGCCGTTTCCACCCAAACAGTGGCCGATCACCCCGCGCGAGCTGCTGTCGCATACCTCGGGTATCCGCCATTACAACCCCGGAGAGATGGAGAGCACGCGCCACTACCGCTGGATGGCCGACGGCTTCGCGATCTTCGCCGCGGACCCGCTGCTGTTCCGCCCCGGCAGCGGTTATCAATACAGCACCTATGGCTACACGGTCGTGGGCTGTGTCATCGAAGGCGCCGCCGCGAGCGATTTCAGGACTACGTCGCCGCGCACGTGCTCAGGCCCGCCGGCATGACCCATACGTTCGTCGACGACACCCTCGACATCGTGCCGCAGCGCGCGCGCGGCTATCAGAAGATCGACGGTGAGGTGAAGAACGCCGCGCTCATGGACAGCAGCTACAAGATCCCGGGCGGCGGCTATGTGACCACGGCCGAGGACCTGGTGCGGTTCGCGCAGGCGCTGCTCGCCGGCAAGCTGCTGCAGCCGGCGACGCTCGCGCAGATGTGGACCCCGACCCCGGTGAGCGGCAAGGACAGCTACGGCCTCGGCTTCGAAGTGCTCGAAGGCGGCAAGCTCGTGATGCACACCGGCGGGCAGCCAGGCACGAGCACGGTGCTGCTCATCGCTCCGCAGCAACGCCTCGCGCTCGCGGTGCTCGCCAATATGGATGAGGTGCAGCTCAAGGAGCTGGTACATGCGCTCGCCGCACAACTACAGTTTCCGCTGCCGCCACCGTAGACGGGCGCCAGGCTCCGCGGGCGCGCTGCTCGGCGCCCTCGCGCTCATCCTCGGCACGCCGCTCGCGTGCGCCGCGGATCAGGCCGCCCCTCAGGGCGGGGTCTTTCATGTCACGCCGGTGCGGCCGGTTGCCGAGCTCCTGCCGCTGGCGCTGGCAGCCACGCCGCCCGCCGAGAGCGGCGAGTTCCGGCGTGCGGATCTGGTCGAGCTGACCTCGCTCGATGCGACGATCCGGCTCGACATCCGCTACGCCACGAGCGCGAATTTCCTCGGCACGCCGCTCTACAGTGAGGCGCGGGCCTTCCTGCAGCGCCCGGCCGCCGACGCGCTGCTGCGTGTGCAGCGCTCGCTCGCGCGCGAGGGTTATGGACTGCTGGTGCACGATGCCTACCGGCCGTGGTACGTGACGAAAATCTTCTGGGACGCGATGCCGCCGGGGCTCCACAGGTACGTGGCCGACCCTGCGGTCGGCTCGCGCCACAATCGCGGCTGTGCGGTGGACCTGACACTCTATGAGCTCAGGACCGGCCGCGAGGTTGAGATGCCGAGCCTGTACGACGAGGCCACCGAGCGGGCCTACCCGACCTATAGCGGCGGCACGGCGGCGCAGCGCGCGGCGCGCGATCTGCTGCGGCGGCACATGGAAAGCGAGGGCTTCACGGTGTACGAATTCGAATGGTGGCACTTCGACTACCGCGACTGGAAGAGCTACGCGATCCAGAACGTGCGTTTCGAGGATATCCGACCCCGCTAGCTCTTGAGCTTGTAGCCGGTCCTGAAGATCCAGCTCACCGCCGCCACGCACAGCGCGAGAAACGTCAGCGTCGCCGTCGCGCTCGCCACCACGTTCACATCCGCGGCGCCGAAGAAGCTCCAGCGGAAGCCGCTGATGAGGTACACGACCGGATTGAAGAGCGTGAGCTTCTGCCAGATGGGCGGCAGCATGCTGATCGAGTAGAAGGCACCGCCGAGGAAGGTGAGCGGCGTCAGGATCATGAGCGGCACGACCTGCAGCTGCTCGAAGCTCCCGGAGCACACGCCGATGATGAAGCCGAACAGGCTGAACGTGACCGCGGTGAGCACCAGGAACGCCACCATCCACAGCGGGTGGAGTATGTCGTAGGGCACGAACAGCCGCGCGGTCGCCAGGATCAGCAGGCCGAGCAGCAGCGACTTGGTGGCGGCGGCGCCGACGTAGCCGATCAGCACCTCGACGTAGGACACCGGCGCCGACAGCAGCTCAAAAATAGTGCCGGACCACTTGGGCAGATAAATGCCGAACGAGGCGTTGGACACGCTCTCGGTGAGGATCGACAGCATCATGAGGCCCGGCACGATGAACGAGCCGTAGCGCACGCCATCCACGGTCCCCATGCGCGAGCCGATCGCGGCGCCGAACACCACGAAGTACAGGGCAGTCGACAGCACCGGCGCGGCGATGCTCTGCATCAGGGTGCGGAAGGTGCGCGCCATCTCGAAGCGATAGATCGCGCGGATTGCATGTGTGTTCATGTGCGCTCGCTCACCAGCCCGACGAAGATGTCTTCCAGCGAGCTCTCGCTCGAGTGCAGGTCCGTGACCTCGATCTCCATCTCGCTCAGGCGCTTCAGCAGTGTCGGAATGCCGGTCTCATGGCTGTGGGCGTCGAAGGTGAACACCAGGGTGTGTCCCGCGTCCTTCAGCTCGAGCGGCTGCGCCGCGAGGCCCGCGGGGATCGCCGCCAGCGGTCGCCGCAGGTTGAGGGTCAGCTGCTTCTTGCCGAGCTTGCGCATGAGCAGCACTTTGTCCTCCACCACGATCAGCTCGCCTTTGTGGATCACGCCGATGCGATCGGCCATCTGCTCGGCTTCCTCGATGTAGTGCGTAGTCAGGATGATCGTGACGCCGCTGTCGCGCAGCCGCCGCACCAGCTGCCACATGTCGCGCCGCAGCTCTACATCCACACCCGCGGTCGGCTCATCGAGAAACAGGATCTGCGGCTCGTGCGCCAGCGCCTTGGCGATCATCACGCGCCGCTTCATGCCGCCGGACAGCGTCATGATCTTGGCGTCGCGGCGGTCCCACAGCGACAGCGCGCGCAGCGTGCGCTCGCAGAAAGCGGCATCCGGCGCCCGCCCGAACAGCCCACGGCTGAAGTTCACGGTGGCCCAGACCGTCTCAAAGGTATCGGTGTGCAGCTCCTGCGGCACCAGCCCGATCTTGCGGCGCGCCGCGCGGTAGTCGCGCACGATATCGTGACCGTCCGCCACCACCGTGCCGGCGCTCGCCGTGACGATGCCGCAGATGATGTTGATGAGCGTGGTCTTGCCGGCGCCGTTGGGACCCAAGAGCGCGAAGATCTCGCCGCGGTGGATCGTGAGCGAGACGTCCTTGAGAGCGGCAAGCCCGTTGGCATAGGTCTTGCGCAGACCCTGTACCGACACCACCGGTGCGGACGGGACGTGCGGGCTCGAAGGGGTTATGGCTGCTGCTTGCATGAGTTGAGTTCCGCCTGCTTGAAATCCGGGCATTCCCCAAAAAAATATCCTAACCTTGCCGCTTAACGCACGTCCGCTCGCACCCACCATGTCCGACGCCCTTCAGGACCCGCCGCGTCCCGCGCCCACGGTATTCCTCAGCTACGCCTCCGAGGATCGCCAGGCGGCCCGGGCCCTGAGGGACGCCCTGCGCGCACTGGGGCTGGAGATCTGGTACGACGAGAGCGCGCTCGACGGCGGCGATGCCTGGGACCAGAAGATCCGCCGCCAGATCCGCGGGTGCGATTACTTCATGCCGCTCATCTCGGCGCAGACCGCCACGCGCCCCGAGGGCTATTTTCGCAGGGAGTGGCGCCTGGCTGTCGAGAGAACGCTCGACATGGCGGACGACCACCCGTTTCTGCTGCCGGTGGCCATCGATGAGATCTCCGAAGCCGCGGCACGCGTTCCCGAGAGGTTTCTCTCGGTGCAATGGCTGCGAGTCCCGGGCGGGCAGCCCAATGCCGCGCTCGAGGCCCTGTGCCGCCGGCTCATTACCGGTCAGGCGGCCGCCCCGCCGCAGACCGCGAAGCGCGCCCCGGATGCCCCGCCCCGGCCGGCCGCGCCAGCAGCACCCGACGCTCAGCCTGCGGCAGTCGCTTACCCGCCCTTCCCCCGGGAAGAGCCGGGGCAGAAGGTACGCTTCTGGTTCCAGGTGCTCGGCTGGTCGCTGCGCTCGGCCTGGCTGCTCTTCAAGCGCCTTCCCCGCTGGATCCGCATCCTCATCTACATCTGGCTCGCTATCGTGCTGATGGAGCGCGGTTGCTCGGTCATGCGGCCGGAGCCACCGGAGCATCGCGCGGCGAAGCTCTCGGCGGCGGACGCCGAGAAGCTCAAGCAGATCTCGCAGGGCTACCAGGGGAGCTCCGACAAGGCCGACATCATGAAGCTCGGCGCGCAGATCGCACAGCAGTTCTCCAACGAGGTCGGCGCCCAGATCGCGGCCGCCGAGCACCCGCTGCTGGCGATCCCCTTCACGGCGCCCGCGGGCGATGCCGCCGCGAAGAAGCTCGCGGATTCGACGTTCGCGGAAGTCTATGGGCGGGTCGCGATCTCACATCACGGACGCGTCGGTCTCGCCAACCTGCCGCTTGCCTCGCCCGATGCGGCGGCCGCGGCGCACAGCGGGCGCGTACAACATGCGAGCTACGTGATCTACGGCACGGTCGACAGCCGCGTGCCCGTGCAGAGCCTCACGGTAACGCTGGTCAAGGTGGAGGACGGCTCGGTGGTGTGGAGTGATTCCTGGCCGGTGGCCGGAGCCGACCCCGCCGCCATCGCCGCGCGGGTGGACTCCAAGGTGCCCGCGGACGAGGACGACTGAGCCGCGTGGCTTCAGGCGCCGTTGCGCCTCAGGTCCTGCGTGCGGCAAGCACCTCGACGGCGGCGCGGATGCGCCGCGCCCGGGTCTCGGGCCTCTTCGCTCCCATCGTGGCCTCGACATACTCGCGCTGATTGGTGTAGCTCAGCTCACCCCAGCGATGCCAGGCGCCCGGAGTCGCTTTGAGCGCTCGTGCGAGGTCCGGCGGCACCTTGATCACGCGCGGCGCGGTGTCGGGCTCGAGGGTGATAGCGAGCGTCTCGCAGCCCTCGAGCCCGGCGGCCTCACGATTGCTCCGGCGCAGCGGGATGCACGGCCCGCGGCCGACCGACATGATGCTGCTGCGGTAGCTGTAGCCGTTGAGCGTGACTATGACGGGCAGGCGCGCCTTGCCGAACACCGTGCGCGGATCAAACGGCACCGGGATGAAGCACATCGAGCCCGCTCGCACAATGGTCACCCGGAATGACTTCTTCATGACGTGAGCGTAGGACGCGTCCGCAACGCTGGCAACGCCTGCGTTCGGGCGTCGCGGCACCGGTCCGCTCCCGCCGGGTGGCACGAGCGTTTCGCTGTACGATAGAGCGATGCTGCAGCGCCGGACTTTCCTCAAGACGCTGGCCGGGCTTGCGCTCAGCTCGAGTCGCCCGTCCCGCGTGTGGGCGCGTGCGCCGCTGCGCGTCGGCGTGGTGGGCGGCGGCATCATCGGCACCTCGGTCGCACTGCACCTCGCAGAGGCGGGAGCGCGCGTCACGCTGTTTGAGAAGGTCACGCCGACTCACGGCGCGACGCAAAACTCCTTCGGCTTCATCAACATCTTCGATCCCGACCGCACCTATCAGCAGCTGCGCCTGCAGAGCTATCTCGCCTATCGCCGGCTGGATGCCACGCTCGGTCTCTCAGTCACCTGGGGCGGCTACATCGACTGGGCGACCTCCGCGGCTGAGGCCGGGCAGGTGCGCGCTGCCGCGGGGATGCTCAACGGCACTCCCTATGAAGTCAGGCGGATCGATGCCGCGGAGTTTCGCCGCCTGAGCCCGGCCGTAGAGCCCGGGCCGCTGACCGCCGCCTTCTACTCGCCCTGCGCGGGTCACGTCGATCCCGTGTGGGTGACATACCGGATGTTGCAGCGGGCGCAGAAGCTGGGCGTCGAGGTGCGTTATCCCTGTGAGGTACTCGCCATCGAGCTGCACGGCGAGCGGCTTGCCGGCGTGCGCACGGAGCAGGGGTCGGTAGCGCTCGACCGGCTGGTGGTAGCAGCCGGAGTCGACTCGCCCGCGCTATTGGCGATGGTGGGCTACCGGCTGCCGCTGCGTCATGCACCCGGCATCCTCGCTCACAGCGTCCGCGTTCCGCCGCTGACCAGGCTCGTGTATGACGGCCCGGACGAGCTCGAATTCAAGCAGATGGCGAGCGGGCGCATCGTCGGTGAATGGCACTTCGAGCCTCCCGATATTCCGGTGCACCGCGAGATCCGCGCCCGCACAATCGACTATCCCAACCCGGCGCTGCGCGCCGAGCACGGACGCCGCATCCTCGATCGCATCGGGACGATGATGCCGGGTGCCCGGGGTGTCGGTCTCGAGCGTCTCACCCTCGGCTTTCGCCCGATGCCCATCGACGGTTTCCCGGTCGTCGGCCCCGCGCCCGGGGCACGCGACGTGTACGTCGCCGTGACGCACAGCGGGATCACTCTCGCCGCCATCCTCGGCCGCTACGTGAGTCGCGAGATCGTCGCCGGGGTGCCGGCAGCTGCGCTCACGCCCTACCGGCCGACGCGCTTCGCGAGCTGAGGCGCGGCCTTCCGCAACGACCTTCCGGCGGGGTTTCTGCAGGATTTGAGCGGCACGCCCGCCAATCACGGTGGCGCCCGACGGCTCGCCTGCAGCATACTGCCCCCGCTCCGCCGGGGCCCCGACGCGGCGGTGGTCGACAAATACGATTACAGGTTCGGGGGGCAGGCGTTCTATCGTGTCTTCGATCGTGGTGTCGCACGAGTGTTTGCGGCGCGAGACATGCGCCATGATCGGCCGCTATGCGAAGTCGGACGACATCAAGGGACTGACACAGGTCCTGACCACGCTGGTTCCGTTGGCGCTGCTGTGGTGGGCTGCGGTGTGGTGCGCCGGCGTATCGCCCTGGCTCGCCGTCCCGCCGGTGCTGCTCATGATCCTCTTTACCGTGCGCGTCTTCGGGCTGATGCACGAATGCGGCCATGGGAGCCTGTTTCGCAGCCGCCGGCTCAACCACGTGGCAGGGTTTGTCCTCGGCGTCGTGTCGGGAATGCCGCAGTACGTATGGGCGCAACACCATAACTATCACCACGCGAACAACGGCAATTGGGACCGCTACCGCGGACCCTACACGACGCTGTCGGTGGATGAGTACGCCGCGCTCAGCCGCGGAGCGCAGCGCATGTACCGCAGTAAGTGCAGCCTGGCGGCCTCGCCGCTCGTGGGTTTCATCTACCTGATCTTCAATCCGCGCTACACCTGGATCAGGGGCAGCATCGGCCTGCTCGTCCACACGGTCAGGCAGAAGCTGGCACAACCCGGCGTGTCGCTGCGGGCGCACGCCGCGAGTTACCAGACGCGCTACTGGAATTCCTGGCGCGAGTACCGGCACATGCTGTGGAACAACGTCGTGCTGCTCAGCATCTGGGCGCTGATGTGCTGGGCGTGCGGAGCAGCGCGCTTCTTCTCCATCTATCTTGTCAGCGTGTCGGTCGCCGGCGCCGTTGGCATCGTGCTGTTCACCGTGCAGCACAACTTCGAGCACTCCTATGCGAGCGGCAACGCAAACTGGGACCTCGATACCGGAGCGATCGAAGGCACGAGCTTCCTGGTGCTGCCGCGCTGGCTGAACTGGTTCACCGTCAACATCGGCTACCATCACGTGCACCACCTGTCGGCCAGCATCCCCAACTACCGCCTGGTCGAGTGTCACAATGAATTCCAGCACCTGTTCTCGCGGGTCACGCGATTGAAGTTGCACGACGTGCTCGGCGCGCTGCACTGCATTCTGTGGGATACGCGCACGCAGCAGATCATCTCCGTGGCGGAGTACCGGCAGCGCGGCTGAGCTCACCAGTTGAGGTCTGCGACCAATCCCGCGTAGACCTCTATCCCATCCCACAGGTTGCCGAGACGCAGGTTCTCGTTCTCGGCATGCTGGTTATCGTCGTAGTTGGCGATGCTGACGCCGACCATGGGAACGTGGAGCTGGCCGACGATGTCGGCCATCCCGGAGCTCGCGCCGACGATCGGCAGCTCGATCGGCTGATAACCCACGACACGGCCGATCGAGGCGACCACCGCCCTCGAGGCGGGGAGGTCCAGCGCCGTCTCAGTGGCGATTGCACCGCCCTCTTCCCAGACAAGCTTCACGATCCTGGGATGCGCCAGGCGCGTCTCGAGATCCGGCTCGCCGCGCACGATGAACCAACCTTCGGACGTCAGGTAAGCCTCGAGCAGCTCGCGCGTGTGCGGCGGTGTCTCCCCGGGGGCCAGCCGAAAGTCGAGCGCGGCATCCGCGTGAGTCGCGATCGCATTGGCTGCCGAGGGTCCTTCATCGCCGACGTGGATCGCGCGCACGTTCAGCGTGGGCTGCAGGTAGCCGTCGGCCAGGCGCGCAGGCCCCACGTTGCGCCCGAGTCCCAGTGCCCGTTTCAGGTCGTCCTCCACGGGAGGCATGGCGGCGAGCGCCGCCCGGTCGGCGGCCGACACCGGCGCCACGTCGTCGTAGAAATGCGGAATCAGAATGTGCCCGTCCTCATCGCGCAGGCTCGCGATGAGATGGGCGATCATCACCGCAGGACTCGGCGCCCAACTCCCGTAGTGACCGTCGTGCAAAGGCTTGGTCGCGCCGTACACAGTGAGTGTCAGGCTCGTAATCCCGCGATTGCCGAAGTTAACCATCTGCCTGCCACTCTGATGCATCGGCCCGTCGCCCATGATGAGAAGGTCACCCTTAAGCAGGCCGAGGTTTTTCGCGACCAGGGCGGAAAAGTGCGGCGACCCCTGCTCTTCCTCGCCTTCATAGAGCAGTTTGATGTTCACGGTGGGATGGATGCCGTTGGCCGCCAGGGCGTCCAGCGCCGAGAGCATCGCCTGGATCGATACCTTGTCGTCCCCGGCCGCGCGGGCGAACAGCCTCCAGTCGGGATCGAGCGGCGGCGCCGCGTGCTGCCAGTCGACGGGCCTCGCCTCGGGGAGAGCGGTGCGCATCGACGGCTCGAACGGACGCGTGATCCAGCCCTTCTGTCCGACGGGCTGGCCGTCGTAGTGGGCATAGAAGATCACCGTCCGCCGGGCTCCGGGAACCTTCTTCTCGGCGAACACCGACGCCGGCGTCCCCGGTGCGGCGGTCAGGAGCTGTGTGGCGAAGCCACGGGCTTTCAACTGACCTTGGATGTAGTCCGCGTTCCTGTCGACGTCGGCAACCCGGGTGGCGACGTTGGGCATCGAGAGCAAAGTAACGAAGTCGCTGACGATCGCCTGCTCGTGGGCCTTGCGCCAGCTGCGCACCGTGTCGCGCAGAGCCGCGGCCTGCGCGCTCGAGACCGCCAGGACGAGCGCGGCGACGGCAGTGCAAACAAGAACGGACGCGGGTCTTGCAGTCATTGTTACGCTCACGCGCAGGCTCGCCAGCTAGTCGCTCCCCGGCCACATCCGCAACAGCACGCCGTCGCGCCGCACGAACTGGTGCCACAGCGCCGCGAGTGCATGTATGCCGATGAGCCCGAACAGCGTGTACGCCAGGTACCCGTGAATGTCCTCGGTGGGGTGAAAGATCGCGCGGTTCTTCGCCACCCCGAAGTCCACCTTGAAGAGCCCGAAGTCGAACACCCGGCCGTGCCAGATGAAGGTCACGATACCGAGGATCGGGATCACGAGCAGCAGCAGATACAGCAGCAGATGAGCCGGGTAGGAGAGCCGACGCGCGAGCGCACCGACCTGCGCCGGCAGCTCGGGAGGCGGGTGTCTCAAGCGCCACCAGAATCGCGCCATCAGCAGCACCCAGACCAGAAGTCCCAGCAGTGCGTGCAGGTTGATCCAGTAAGCCTGGGTGCCCCTGGGCCAGGAGTCATGTAGCAGGCCCAGCACACCCACGGCGACGACCAGCACCGCCATCGTCCAGTGGAAAGCCAGCGCCCCGGAGTCGTAACGCGTGCTCATCGGGTCGCAAGTCTAAAGCGATGCGAACACAATGTGAAAGCTGCGCACCGCGGTCGGCGCAGCGTTCCCGGGCATCAGCGCAAGCAACCTCAGCCGCGTGCCTCGATCATCTTCCAGCCGTTTCCCGACGGGTCGCGGAAGCCGGCGTCCACGCTGCCGTAGCGGTCCGCCGGCTCCTGTGTGAACTCCACCGCGCGGGCGCGCAGCCGCTCGTAGGCGGCGCGGCAGTTGTCGACGACCAGCACGAGCGGCGGCATCGCGCCTTTGGCCACGATCGCGCGTACGCTCTGCGCGGTCGCCGCATCCAGCACCGGCGGCCCAGGCAGGAACAGGCCGAGCTGGAACGACGGCTGGTCCGGGTGCTGCACCGTGAGCCAGCGGTAGTCACCGTTGCGCACATCGGTGTGAACACGGAACCCGAGCTTGTCGACGTAGAACGCAAGCGCTTCATCCTGATCGCGCACGTACAGACCCACCACTGCGACACCTTGACTCATAGATCCTCCTCTTCTTCGGATGCCGTTATACCGTCCGCCACGCGGCGTCGCTTCTCCGAAACTGCGATCGTGAGGTGGGGCCGGTGCGCGGCGCGCAGCACGCACGCGGGCACGCGGCTGAGCTCGTCAGCAGTAGTCCTTCCGAGCGCGCGGATCGCCCCCGGACTCTCGCCGGTGATGTCGCGAAAGATGCGCCCGAACGTGCCCAGGCTCCCCCAACCTGTCTGGAAGGCGATCGCGGTGATCGCCAGATCGGTGTCGCGCAGCAGCGCCATCGCCCGCTCGATGCGCCGCGTGAGCAGGTAGCGATGCGGCGGGACGCCGAAGGCCTGCTTGAACGAGCGCGCGAAGTGGGCCTCGGAGACGCCGCTCACGCGCGCCAGGCGCCCGACCGGCCAGTGCTCGTGCGAGGCGGCGTCCATCCGGTCCTTCGCGCGCAGCAGGCGGCGCAACAGCTCGGGGTCCTGGTTTGCAGGACCGCCGCTCATGCCGCCACCGGAAGCACCATCGAAAACATTTGCACAGGGTATGCGCCCGGTCAAACTGCGGCGCATATTCCTGCACAAGGAAAGCGGACCAATGCATTGGAGCCTTAGAGGGGCGCTGCTGTGTCTGGTGGGGCTGCCGTGCGCGGCGGCCGCTCCCGGCTTTGACGTCGGCGCCGCCGAGCGTGTCCTCGAGCACCTGCTGCCGCGGCACGCCTCGCAGTTCGAGCTGGGGACGATCGAGCGCCGGGATGGCCATGAGATGTGCCGCATCTCAGGCTCGCACGGACGCATCAGGATCGAGGGCAGCACGCCGAGCGCACTGTTGTTCGGTGTGAACTGGTATCTGAAATACCTTGCGCACCTGCAGGTCTCGACCAACGGCGATCAACTCGGCACAACGGACGAGCTTCCCGTGCCAGTTACCACTCTGGAACTGGAGACGCCCTACGCCTACCGCTACGCACTCAACGAGAACGTGGATGGCTATACCACGGCGTACTGGGACTGGGCGCGCTGGGCGCGTGAGATCGACGTGCTCGCCTTGTCCGGCATCAACGCAGTGCTGGTCGAGCGCGGCGCCGACCTGGTGCTTTATCGGACCTTCCGCGACCTCGGCTACTCCGACGGTGAGATACGCGAATGGATCACTCAGCCGGCGCATCAGAATTGGCAGCTGATGGGCAATCTGTGCTGCTTCAACGGCCCGATCAGCCTTGAGCTGTTGCAAAAGCGCGCTGCGTCGGCGCAGAGGATCATCGCCCGCCTGCGTGAGCTCGGCATCACCCCGGTGATGCCGGGCTTCTACGGTATCGTCCCGAGCGACTTCCAGCGAAGGTTCCCCGACGCTCATGTCGTCCCACAAGGCGAATGGGCTGGTTTCACCCGGCCGGACTGGCTGGATCCTCGCGACCCGATGTTTGCACGAGTGGCCAGCGCCTTTTACCGGCATCAAGCCGAGCTGTTCGGCGACAGCAGCATCTATGACATGGAGGTGTTCCAGGAAGGCGGCAACGCCGGCGACGTCCCCGTGCCGGCAGCCGCCCGCGCGGTGCAGAGTGCCTTGTGGGCGGCACACCCGGGCGCAAGCTGGATGATGCTCGCCTGGCAAGGCAATCCGCGTCAGGATCTGCTCGCGGGTGTGGACCGGCGGCATTTGCTGGTAGTGGACATCGATCACGACCGTGTGCCGCGCGATGATCGCCAAAAGGACTTCCAGGGCGCGCCATTCCTGTATGGCGGCATCTGGGAGTTCGGCGGTCGTACCACACTCGGCGCAAACGTCGGCAACATCACCGAGCGCCTACAGCGCCTGGGCCGAGCTAACAGCAATATGGCGGGAACTGCGCTCTTTACCGAAGGCCTGGACACCAATCCATTCGCTTTCGACCTGTTCACTGAGATGGCCTGGCGCAGCGCACCGCTCGACATGCCCAGCTGGACCACCAGCTACGTACAGCGCCGCTACGGCGTGGCGGATCCGGATGCGGTCAATGCCTGGCAGGCGATACTTGGGACGGCTTACGCGATACGCGTCGATGACGTCGCCTTCAATAGTGAGCGCGATGCACCGCAGGAATCGCTGTTTGCCGCACAGCCCAGTCTGACAGCCAATCGGGCATCCAACTGGTCTCCGGAAGCAGTGCGCTACGACACCACAGCCTTCAGGCGTGCGCTGCCGGCGCTGCTGCGAGCCGCGCCAAAGCTGCGCAACCAGTCGTACGACCTGGTGGATGTGACGCGACAGACGCTCGCCAACGAGAGTCGAGTGCTCTTGCCGCAGATCAAGGACGCGTATGACTCGAAGGATCGCCTGCGGTTCGAGAATTTGACGCATCGTTGGCTGACACTGATGGAGCTGCAGGATCAACTGCTCGCCACCGAGCGAGGGTTCCTGGTCGGCACGTGGCTCGGCTTTGTGCCACGCTGGGCATCGACCCCTGCGGAGCTTGCACGTCTCAACTACGATGCCCGCTCAATCCTGACGACCTGGGGTGATCGCAAGGCCAGCGACAGCGCCCAGCTGCATGACTATGGCAACAAGGATTGGGCTGGTTTGACGCGCGACTATTATCGTGTCCGCTGGGCAGCTTACTTCCACTCGCTCGACGACGAACTGCGCACCGGCCATGCTGCGGCACCGATCGACTGGTTCGCACTCGGAGACGCCTGGAACCGCGGCACGCAGCACTATCCCGATCAGCCGCACGGCGATGCCCGCCAGATTGCAGCGGGCATTGCACGAGTGCTGGGAATTGCCCCGCAACCTCCAGCCAGCCCCACCCAGGGGCCGGTGCCCGTTCCGACGCCGCGCTGACCAGGCTTCCTTTTGTCAGCAGGTTCCCCCGGCGCATGCTTCGGCGGACAATCGGGGGCTGGGGCGCCGAGCGCGCATCCTTCGTCACTTAACATACCGCAGCCGCTGGCTGCAGTGTTTTACGGACCCGAGCCGGCTTAGACTTAAGGCCTATGCGTAAACTGTCGAAAGAAGAACTCAAGGCGGAAAACACCCGACACCTCCTGCATCCAATGACGCACCCGGGTACGGTGCACGAGGCGCCACCCGATATCATCGCGCGCGGCGACGGCAGCTGGATCTGGGATGTCGACGGCCATCGCCTGATCGATGCGGTAGGCGGGCTGTGGTGCGCGAACCTCGGCTTCGGTCGCAGGGAGATTCGCGATGCCATCGTCGCGCAACTCGACGAGCTGCCGTTCTACAACACGTTCCGTGGCGCCAATCATCCACGCGCCATCGAGCTGTCGCAGCGCCTGGCGAATCTCATGGAAGCGGACGGGGTCGGCGCTGTGCACTTCAGCAGCGGCGGTTCGGATGCCGTCGATAGCGCGCTGAAGCTGGCACGCCAGTATTGGAAGGTGCTCGGTCAGCGTGACCGGACCAAGTTCATCTCGTTGCGCCAGGGCTACCACGGCGTGCACTTCGGCGGCGCGAGCGTCAACGGCAATACGCCGTTTCGCCGGGCCTACGAGCCGCTATTGCCCGGATGCTTTCATGTCGACACACCCTGGCTGTATCGCAACCCCTACACCCAGGACCCGGAGCAACTGGGGAAGATCTGCGCCGAGCTGCTCGAGCGTGAGATTGTGTTTCAGAGCCCGGACACGGTTGCCGCGTTCATCGCCGAACCAGTCCAGGGCGCCGGGGGCGTGATCGTTCCCCCGCCGAACTACTGGCCGCTGGTGCGCGAGATCTGCGATCGTCACGGCGTGCTGTTGATCGCCGACGAGGTAGTTACCGGCTTCGGGCGCACCGGCCACATGTTCGGCACGCGACTGTGGGGGGTGAAGGCGGACCTCTGGTGTCTTGCCAAGGGCATCTCCTCGGGGTACATCCCGCTGGGCGCTACCGCGATCTCGGCCCGGGTGATGCAGGCGTTCAAGGGCGCGGACCCCGTACTGGGAACGATCAATCACGGCTACACCTACGGCGCACACCCGGTTGCGGCGGCGGCGGCGCTGGCCACGCTGGACATCATCGAGAGCGAGGACATTCCGGCCCGTGCCGCACGCGAGGGTGGTTATTTTCTCGAGCGGCTGCATGCAATGAAGCGCTTCCGGATCGTGGGCGATGTGCGTGGCGTTGGCCTGATGGCCGGTATCGAGCTGGTCGCGGATCAGCGCACCCGCGCCCCCTTTCCGCGCGGGGCGCCGGAACTCACCCGGGTCCATCGCGAGGCGTACAAGCGCGGAGCGATGATCAGGCTGTCGGGGGCGAACATCATTCTTTCGCCGGCGCTGACGATCGAGCGGGCGCAGATCGACCTGCTGTGCGATGCGCTCGAAGGCGCGTTCGGCGTCTTCGAGAGCTGATGACCGGCTCAGACGGAGACGGTTCGCTCGGCACCCCCGAAGCGGCGCTGTTCCCCGCGAGCGCCCAGCGGCAGGAGCTGGATGACTACCTGACTCGTGCGCTGGCACTCGCGCAGCAGCGGGTGCGCGCAGGACCCGCCACGCCGACCATCGATATCGAGGCCTTCAGCCGTGAGCTGACGAGCTTCGATTTCGCCGCCGGGCGCCCGCTGACTGAGCTGCTCGAGTGGTCGATCGGCGTGCTCGAGCACGGCGTGACGCACCAGACGCACCCGCGGTACTTCGGGCTCTTCAATCCCGCACCCTCATTCCCGGCGCAATGCGCCGACCGCATCGTGAGCTCTTTCAACCCGCAGCTCGCGAGCTCGACGACCTCGCCGGCGGCGGTGGCGCTGGAAGCGCACGTGATTCGCAGTGTCGCGCAGCGCGTCGGATTTCCTCCGGGCGCGGGCGGCCACTTCACCTCGGGCGGGTCCGAGGCAAACTACACCGGCATGTTATGTGCGCTTACGCGTGCGCATCCTGCGTTCGCGTCCGATGGCGCGCGCGCTTTTCCGGGGCAACCGGTCTTCTATACCTCGAGGGAGTGTCACGGCAGCTGGGTCAAGATCGCGCATCAGGCCGGCATCGGCCGCTCCGCCGCGCACCTGGTGGCCACCGATGGGCGCGGGCGCATGTCGGCCGCGGCGCTCGAGCAGGCGATCGCGCGGGATCTCGCCGACGGCCGCGTACCCTTCCTGATCGTCGCCTCCGCGGGAACGAGCAACGCCGGCATGGTTGATCCCCTGAATGCCTGCGCCGAGCTCGCCGCACGCCAGCGGCTCTGGTACCACGTCGATGCGGCCTGGGGCGGCGCAATCGTGGCCTCCGGGCGGCTGCGCGCGGCGGTCGCCGGGCTGGAACGCGCCGATTCGGCGACCATCGATGCGCACAAGTGGTTCGCGACCACCATGGGCTGCGGCATGTTCATCGTCCGCGACCCCACAGCCCTGACCGCCGCTTTTCAGGTGGCGGCGAGCTACATGCCCTCGCGCGAGCAGTCACTCGATCCGTATATGAATACCCTGCAATGGTCGCGCCGCCTTCTAGGACTGCGACTATTTCTGTCGCTGGCATCGGCCGGCTGGGCGGGGCACGCGGCCCACATCGAGCGCGCGGTGGCGCAAGCGGCCTGGATCCGCACCGAGCTGGAAACGAGGGGTTGGTCGGTCGTCAATGATTCACCGCTAGCGCTCCTCAACGTCGTGCCGCCCGCGGCACTGGGCGATCCGCGGTCGGTCGTCGCGCGCGTGCTGAAATCAGGGCGCGCCTGGGTGTCGCTTGCGCGCTTCGAGGAGCAGGACGTGGTGCGGATCTGTGTCACGCACGGCGAGACGAGCGCTGCGGATCTGGCAATACTGGTGCAGACCTTGCATCCAGACTCGCCCGTGCCGCTGGCGACTTAGAGGCGCGCACGGTCAAGGTAAGAGCTTACGTAGTGACCGCGTCGCGAGATCGTCCACGTGCCGAAATGCTGGTGCGATCCTCTCGATCTGATGGGAAGGTACCTGGTACTCCTCGAAGTACACCTTCCATTCGCGCACGATCCTCCAAATCCTGGCGATGCTCTCGGCGGCAGCCTCCGCGGCCAAGGTGAACATCTCACGACCGGCAAAAGCGTTGTCGAGGGTGGCGATCCGTCCCTGCGGCCCGACACCCAGGTGCAAGCGCCGCTCCGGCGCCAAACTCGCTCGCGGCATGACATCGTACAGCGGGCTCAGCCGCCATCCGGGAAGGCGCGGGTCCCAGACAAAGCCGTGGTTGCGCAGATGATCATCGTCATTATTGACGAAGATGTTGAAGACCAGGCGCTCAAACAGCTCGCGATTGTTCTCGCGTATCACCTGCGGGTGGCAGTACCGGCGGACCGCCTGTGCCAGATCTCCGTAGGACTTATTCGGTGATTCCAGCTCGTCACACGCCAGAAGCGTAAGACCGCTGACAAACCCCAGACGCTTCTCTGCTACTCCGTACGTTGGAACCGTGCTGAGAAGATCCTCCGGCAGCGGGACGTCCTGACCTGCCTTGGCCCAATATCGGTCGAACCGGCGGATGAGCATTACAGTCCGGGAACCAAAATGGACCAGCCTGACCGGAGGCACGGTGAGACCCGAGGCGGCCGCCAGGCGCAGCGTCGCCGCCTCAAGCACGGGAACCAGCAGCGCATCCTTGCGGCTCGGAAATTTAGCGAGCCACAACACCCGTTCCTCATCACGAACCGTCGCTTTCGGCCTTGCACCGCCCAGCGCGCTGCCCTCCGCGAAGATTTCCTCGAGCTGGGCTGGAACGGGTAAGCCCTCGTCGATCCGTTGGGCAGCGTCCATCAAGTATTCAAGATTGCCCCAAGCTCCAAAGCCCGGCGTGGCGGCCGAATCTCGGGAAGACCGAATATCGATCGCTCCTACACGCTGGCTGCCCGCATGAACCAGATAACTCGACTCTGGCAGGCTGTTGGCGGGTGCTTTGAGGCGGGACTCGATGACCCGCCGGCCCCAGGCATCGGGCGCTGCATCGCGAATTCCGCCGAACAGGGGGAGATTGTTCGGTGGGAATAGAGCCGTGCCGCGTACCAGTTCCATGTCCCGCAGGCTTAGGCTTACGGGATCCACTTCGAGGGCGCCGGAACGTTGCAGGTAGCGCAGCCCGTACGCGAACGTCGAGGCCGCCAGCTTCGCTCCGTCTTCGGACATAGTGAGCTGGCCGCAAGGCACCCACTCGGTGTCGAGATAGGTGAAGACGTACAGCTTCTGTTCCGTTGCGGTCATGGTTCAGAAGTCGATCTCTTCGAGTTCGCGCTTCGACAGCTCGCGGGCGCGGTGCCGCTGCTCTTTCGCACTGAGAGCGGCTAAAGCAGGATCCGTCTCGGACAAGAGCTCCAAAAGGGTTTTGCCCGGCACAATGGCTTCCAGATAGCGCAGGATTTGACCCATCGCGATTCCAGGATCGCCTTTTTCCAGCCGATAGGCCGTGTTTCGTGACACGCCAGCGCGCAGTGCCGCCTGGTCCTGTTTCATGTTGCGAGCGATCCTCAAGCGCGCGAGGGCCGCCCCCAGCCTTTTGGCTTCAGCAGCTTGGCTTGAGTTCAGCAGTGCGGATTGGGTGACCTTCATACTCGTTTAACCAATCGTTAAATACTTAAAGAGCGATTAATCGATCATAGCATGAGAGGAAGGTTAGGATCAAATATCAGGCATTCTGACCCTAAAATCGATCTTTAAGTCAATAATAAGCGATTAATCGAGCTAATGTGGCTGCCCACGGGGGAAAGCTGGTTCTCATCGCGATCTTTGTCGCCGAGCGGAAAATGCATCTATGTCCCTGATTACACTTCTCAATGCGCGTATCGCCTTCGGCGAGCGTCCGCTCCTTGATGACGCGCAACTCACCGTTCAGGTCGGCGAGCGACTCGGGCTGATCGGCCGCAACGGCACCGGTAAGTCGACACTGCTCGGCGTACTCGCAGGCAAGACCCCGCTCGATGAGGGGGAGCTGCAGCGACGCGACGGCTTGCGCCTTGGGCTCGTCGAACAAGAACCGCAGCTCCCCGCTGCGGAAACTCTGCAAGACAGTCTGCTGCTGCAAGCCAGGGCATGCACGGCCCGGAGCGACGCAGCGTCAGCCGATGAGCGCGAGCACTGGCGCCTGGAGTCGCGCCTCGAGGAATTCCTGCACCGTTTCGATCTTACGGGCGTCACTTCGCCGGCGAGTTGTTCGGGTGGCGAGCGCAAGCGCGCTGCGCTTGCCCTGGCGCTCGCGCTACAGCCCGATCTGCTGCTGCTCGATGAGCCCACCAATCATCTCGATATCGAAGCCATCGAACGACTGGAGGAGCTGCTGCTCAAGGTGCCTGCCGCCATTGTCGTCACACACGATCGCGCCTTCCTCGATCGGACCACCACCCGCATCATCGAACTAGATCGCGGCGTACTGCGCTCCTACCCCGGCAGCTTCGCGGCCTATGAGCTGCGCAAGGACGAGGAGCTCGCGGTGGAGGTCACCGCGCGGCGCCGTTTCGAGAAGTTCTGGCAGCAGGAAGAGGCCTGGATCCGCAAAGGCGTCGAGGCCCGCCGAACGCGCAACGAAGGACGCGTGCGCCGTCTCGAGCAACTGCGCCTCCAGCGCGCTACGCGACGCGACCGGCTGGGAAATATTCGCTTCGCTCTCAATGCCGGTGAGCGCTCAGGCGATCTGGTGGCCGAGTTCGACAGGGTGAGCAAACGCTTTGCAGCCCCACCGCTTATCGAAAATCTCTCGATGCGGATCATGCGTGGCGACCGCATCGGCCTCATCGGCCCGAACGGCGCGGGAAAGTCGACCCTTATCCGTCTCATTGTCGGCGAACTCGCGCCGGACGCCGGCACGGTACGCCTCGGAACCCGCCTGAACATCGCCTACTTCGATCAGCTGCGAGCCCAACTCGATCCAAGCGCGACCCTCGCCGAGGCCATAAGTCCAGGCTCGGACTGGGTGCAGCTTGGCAGTGAGCGCAAGCATATCGTGGGTTATCTGGGGGAGTTCCTGTTTCCCGCACAGCGCGCGAACTCACCGATCAGCATGCTCTCCGGCGGCGAGAGAAACCGTCTCCTGCTCGCGCGCCTGTTCGCGCAACCTGCAAACCTTGTCATATTGGATGAGCCGACCAACGATCTCGACATCGAATCCCTGGAGTTACTCGAGGAGCGGCTGCAGGACTACCAAGGGACGCTGCTGCTGGTGAGTCACGACCGGCGCTTTCTCGACAATGTCGTCACCCAGACGCTGGCCGCCGAAGGAAATGGGCTATGGCGCGAGTACGCCGGCGGTTACAGCGACTACCTGCAGCAGCGCCCGCCGATGCCGGTGGGCCGCGCAAGTGAGGCCGGGAAGACGCCAGCGCGCCGGGCCTCGCGCGACCGCACTACGGGTGAGCCTGCCGTCAAGACGCGCACGCGCCTGAGCTATAAGGAGGAGCGCGAGCTGGCGGCCCTGCCCGAGGAGATCGAATCGCTGGAGCGCGAGCAAACCGAGCTCACCGCGCGCATGAGCGAAGCGGATTATCACCGAGTCGGAGGCGAGCGGCTGCGGGGCGATCGCAAGCGGCTCGCGGAGCTCGAAGAGCTGCTACTGGAGAAGTTCGCACGCTGGGAATCGCTTGAGGAACGGCGCGCACGGTCAGCATAGCCCGCATGCTGCAGCTACGAACCGTCACCCGATGACGCTTCGGGATCCGCCGTCATCAAGGGGGGCCATCAACCCACGTAAGCCGGGCCAGTTTCGCTGAACCGCAGGCCGATGGCGCACTCACCATCGAGGAGACTCTCGCTGCAATAAATCACACGCGCATCGATACGAAATGTCCCAAGCAGATCGCTGATGACGACGGGCTCATCCACACGGCACGATCGCTTCGCTACTACACACGCGCCGTGCGTACTGATGTTCTTGATCACCACCCGCTCGACGGCCGGTTCGCCCGGTATCTCAAGGCGTGCGGCAATGCACATCGCCATTCTCCCTTCGAGCCTTCCCGATTGCATGCGGTACCTCCTGCAGTTCGGCCCTACGACAGGATCGGCGCGGCGTATACGAGCGGATCCGTGGTCGATGGGGTGTCCTCGGTGCTTGTTGCCGGCGTGGCGTGTCCCGAGCGCTTGTCGCGGTACAGCGCCGCATCGGCCTGCGCCATGAGCTCGGATAAGGAGCGCGGGCGCTCAGAGTCGGAACGCGCAACACCGACACTTAAATTCAAGGCGTAGCGGGACTCCCCGGCGCCAAGAGCTGCGACGCTTTGCCGCAGACGCGGGCACAGATCATCCGCACGACGCCCATCCTCTTCGATCACCAGAGCAACGAATTCATCGCCGCCGAGCCGCGCGACGATGTCAGACTTGTAGCTGAAGATGGCTTTGAGGCCTGCTGCCGCTCGCGAAAGCGCCCGGTCACCTTCGCTGTGGCCGAAGCGGTCGTTGATGCGCTTCAAGCCGTCGAGATCGGCGAAAAAGACCAGCACTTGCCGTTGCAGTCTATGAGCCGAACGCAGGCTCTGGCTGGCCAGCGCACGAAATGCACGCCGATTGTATAGACCCGTGAGGTCGTCTCTTAGGGCCAGATACAGCAGCTCTTCCTGCACGCGCTGGCGACGCCGGGCGTAGCGAACGGCTTTGACCACTGTCAAGCGACCGCGCTCCTGCGGAGCAGCGGACTTGGCGCGCAAATCCGGCAGCAGCAGTACGGGCACATTCGGTATCGCCTCGCGCACGCGCAGGGCAGTGCTCCATAGGCGCGCAGCCGACCAGGTGGAATCCAGCAACACCACGTCGGGTTCCTGGGCCTCCAGACTTCGGAGTCGAGCGTTCAACCCCTCGACGTCGACCACGTCACAAACGAAGCCATTGTCGACGACCGTTCGGTCTGGATGGCGCAAATCTTCGCGGCCGTCGAAGACCAACAACGCTGTCATCCTCGCAACGCTCATGGATCGACCTGCTCCCTTACGGCGCCAAGCGGTGCCTGGCGATGATCGGAAACAATAGACCGCGGCCGCAGGACTACAACCGGGTGAACTCCCGGCGATGGGCCGGGATAAGCCCTGAGGAGGACGATTCAGGGCTCGATGAGTCCGCTGCGGATCGCGTAGCGGACCAGGCCTGCGACTTGGTGAATATCGAGCTTTTCCATTAGCTTGGCCCGATGGCTATCGGCGGTCTTAGCGCTAATGCCCAGCAGCGCCGCGATTTGCTTGGTCGAGCGACCTTCACCCACCAACTGCAGCACCTGCCGTTCCCGCGACGTCAACGCAACGCTCTGCGGGTCGGTGCCCGCGAGATAGGCTTCGACGACCGCCGTGGAAATTTTCGGGCTCAGATACACCTCGCCGCGCTGCACGTGCTGGACGGCAGCGACCATGTCGTTGCCCGCCTGCGTCTTGAGGACGTAACCGCGGGCGCCCGCGCGCAGAGCTTCGATCGCGTAGGGCTCCTCCATATGACGCGTCAGAATGATCGAGCGAGTCTTCGGGCTGATCCGCGGCATCTCTGTCAGCACTCCGAGGCCACCCAGTTGCGGCATTTCATAGTCCAGAACCGCGACGTCCGGCAGCGACTCGCGAATCACCTCGATGGCTTCCAGACCGTTCGAGGCCTCGCCGATCACCTCGATCTGCTCCTTCTCGAGCAGCAGCCGCAATCCCTGGCGAACGATTGCGTGGTCGTCTGCAAGGACTACGCGAATCGGCATGTCAGGTCTCCAAAGGAATTGACACGATGAGTTCCGTGCCGGCGCCGGCGGCGGATTTGATCTCCAGCGTGCCTCCGAGCGAGCCTGCGCGCTCGCGAATTCCGATCAGGCCGAAGCCCCTTTCGTCGCTTGAGGTTGCCGCCAACTTCGCGTCGAAGCCGACACCGTCGTCACGAATATGGCAGGAGATCGCAGCCGCCTCGTGGCGGAGTCGGATCGTGACCTGGGTGGCGCGCGCGTGTTTTACGGCATTGGTGAGCGATTCCTGCGCGACCCTGTATAGCGCAGCCTCGATGGGCTCGGGCAAACGCCCCTCGGGCGTCGCTTCGATGATGATTCGCAGCCCAGAGCGCCGCGATACGCCTTCCGACAGATATTTCAGCGCAGGGACAAGGCCAAAATCCTTGAGGATCGCAGGCGTCAATTCGTGCGACAGCCGGCGCAGTTCCGCCTCGATTCGATCGAGCAGCTCGGTGATATTCGCGACATGACCCGCCGCCTGCGGCAGATCCTGGGCCAGGTTCGCCAGCGCAATGTAGATTGCAACCAGCAGTTGGCCCGCTTCGTCGTGCAGTGAGTGTGCGATGCGCTTCGCTTCGCGCTCCAGAACACTGTTGAATCGACGCAGCGCCATGTTTGCGTCGCGAAAGCCCCGATAAGTCATTTCATAGGGAGAGATGCACTCCGCGAAGAAGTCCGCAGCGCCCGAGAGGGTCGTCTCAGGTCCTTGAGTGGAGGTCGCGCGCGCCAGGAGTGTCTCAAGGCAGGTGTGATGAATCCGCGCAAGTTCAAGCAGACCGATTCCTTGCGCGAGCGCAGTGCGGCCTATCTCGTATGCCCGTTCCAACGCGGGTTCGCCGTCGCCCTTGAGATAGCCCTCAACCGCGGACAGGTAGGCGGTGACGGAAGCCGCGCGCTCCACTGGCACTGCGCTATCTGTCCCGTCGATCACCATTCGCTGCCTCGATAACGCACCAGCAACACAAGAGCGTCGTCGATCCCCTTATTGCCCCTTGCCAGAGCTCCATTTGCGATTGTCTGCAGCGTACCCCGCACGGGCAGGCGCCGCGCAACATCCTGTGACACTCCATCCGTGGTGAATACGAGCAAATCGTCGCGACCGATGGTCACGACGCTCGCTTGCAGGGGCGGCAAATGCGAGCCGACGACTCCGCTACGCAACAGAAGCTTTTCATCAGGGAGGCCCGGTTGCCCTCGTCGCAACACAGCTTCGACGTTGCCGACGCCGGCCCAGGTCATGACGTGCGCACGCGCACTGATCATTGCAAGACTCAACGCCACTCCGCGCGTGGACCGAAGCGAATTGTGGCAACGCTCAACGAGCCTCGTGACTGGATCGCCGGTGTGCTCTTCCAGCACCCCCACCGCCACACGCGCTGCGGCTGCGGCCTCGGCACCGTGACCCAAACCGTCGATGACCGCAACCAGGGCACCGTCAGCCAACGGGCAGAAGACATGCCGATCGCCCGATTCAGTCTCTCCGGGCATCACAGCAGTCGCGACGCTCCATTCCAGAGCCTCGGTGATCATCTGAGCCACTTCGTCACGCGTACCACGGTCCCCCGTCCGAGGACCGATTCGATTATGAACTCATCCACGAGTCGGCGGACTCCGGGAAGCCCCAGGCCCAGTCCGCCGGATGTCGAATAGCCGTCGCGCATTGCGTCGTCGATGCTGCGGATTCCCGGTCCGGAATCTCGGCTGACGATCATCACGCCTTTTGCATTAGGGCCCTCTACGACGCGCAGAACGATTTCGCCCTGACGCGCATAGGACACGATATTCCGCGCCAGCTCCGAGATGGCGGTAGCAATCAAAGTTACATCGGTAGCGCTGAAGCCAGTGCGGGCGGCCAGTGCGCGACCCTCCTGGCGGGCCGTCACAATGTCAAGGTTCGACCGGATGAGAACGCGAATATCGTCTGGCACAGGAGCAGTCTCGTCAGGAGCTGCTGCGGGCGCGCTGCTCGAGATGCGCGAGACCCTCCTCCAGATCGAGAGCAGTAGCCACGCCCTCTAGGGTCAACCCCAACTGCACCATGGCAAATGCAACTTCCGGCTGAATGCCAACGATCACCGTGTCGGCCCCTCGGAGTCGGATCATATACGTGATGTCGCGCAACGTCCGGGTCGCGAACGAATCCATTACATCGAGCGCCGTCACGTCAACAACCACGCCACGTGATCGAAATTGGATCACGCGCTCCAGGAGCGCACGCCGCAACTGCAGCAGATCTTCGTCCGATAAGGCCGCCTGAATGGTGGCGATCAGATAGCGACCCTGCTTTAGAATCGGCACCTCCACGCCGGAGGTCCTAGGCCGCGGCGGCCGCTTCGCCTACGGGGACGACCTTGTATCCCAATAGCCGCTCGGCCTGCTCGATACCGCCCTGCAGGTCGCCCACGGTATTCATCTTGCCCAGGTCTACACCGATATTGACGATGGTCTGAGCTATCTCCGGTGACAGGCCCGTGACGATGACCGTTGCGCCGAGCAGCCGCGATGCTTCCACGGTCTGCACCAGGTGATTGGCGACCGTGGCATCCATCGCAGCAACGCCGGTGATGTCGATCACCACCACCTTGGCGCGGTTGGTACGAATGCCGCGCAGCAACTGCTCGGTCAGCTGGCGAGCACGTTGCGGATCGATGACGCCGATGATCGGCAGAATGAGCAGGCGCTCGCGTACCTGGAGGACTGGAGTTGAGAGCTCACGTATCGCTTCCTGCTGTTGACGGATGACGCGCTCGCGCTCCTGCACGAACCCGACGGCCACCGTGTTGGCGATGCGATTTGCCGCTGGCTCGTAGGCATCGAGAATGCGATTGAGTTTGGTGAAGTCACCCTGGTATTTGGCGAACAGTGAGCGCGCCAGGACATCGCGCAGCAGCAGCACTATGCCTACGACTTCGTGGGTTTCCACACCGCGCGGAATGATGCGCTCCGAGAGATTCCGTGAATAGGACTGCAGCGCTTCGAAGGTGCCCGTGGCCAGTGCTTCCACGTAGTTGTCGTACACTGACGTCGCCTCGGCGAAGATCTCGTCCTTGGTCATCGCCGTCAGCAATTTGGCTTCGGTGATGCGGTTCGCCCATTCTTCTCGCAGTTGCGTCCGATTCTCCCGCAGATGTGCCACGAGCTCTCGCAGGAGCTCGGTCGATTCTGTGGACGGCGGCTGAAGTACCTCAGCGGGTTTCTTGTTGGCCACGACACTTGCTCCAAAGACGGCTATTCGGAGGGAATCTCCCCGAGGCACTCTACAGGGTGGCAAGAGCCCGCTCATCAGGTAAACACCCGAGGGCGCCAACCCGGGCCTCTAGCGGGCTACCGATTCCAACCGCGGGCGCGCGCCGCGGCCTCGGCGGCCGCGTTGAGCGGCTCGCCCACGATCAGCGCATCGAGCGTTCCGGCCACGGCGGCCGGCAGGGCGGAACCGGCGGGACGCAAACCCGCCCCGCTGGGACCCGGGTCGGTGCGTGCCAGCGTCTCGACGCGCCAGGCGCTGCGCTCGCGACAGGCGAGTCCGGCGAGCTGACTCTCATCGTGCATGACGAAGGTGCGGCAATAAGCGCCGCTCCTGGCACGGAAGCTGACCCCGACTTGCACCGGCGCAGCGGCCGGCTGCGTGCTGGCGAGCTGCTCCGACAGGGCGCGCTCCAGCATCCCATGCGCGAGCATTTGTCCATCGCGCGTGTCGACTGGAGTGTTGCCCGTGGGTGAGCGCAATAGTAATGGGCCAAGCAGCGCGCCGATCACCAGGCTCGCCGCCATCGCCCCCCACTGCGGCCAGGACCAGCGCGCACGCGGCCGCCTTTGCAGCTCGATGACGTTGCTCGGGCGCTGGCGGGCCGGCGCGCCGCGCGCGCTGGCAAGCAGCCGCTCCGGCACCGGCTCGGCGAGCACCGGCGCGAATGCCTGCTCAAGCCGCGCCCGCAACGCGCGATGCGCTGCGCTGCGCTGCGCGAGTTGCGGGTCGCTCGCCAGCGCGGCCTCGACGGCCGCGCGCGTTGCCGCGTCCAGCTCACCGTCCGCGTACGCGCTCAAGATCTCGTCGCTGAAAGTCATGCGCTACGCTCCGTTTGCGTCACCGAGCATCGCCTGCAGCGCCTCGCGGGCGCGCGCCAGGCGGCTCGTGAGAGTTCCGATCGGCACTTCCATGATGTGGGCCGCCTCCTTGTAGGAGAGACCCTCCACCAGCACCAGCGCCACCGCCAGCCGTTGCTCCTCCGGCAGGCGCGCCACGGCGTCCTGCACCGCGAGTGAGTCCGACTGCTCACCGGCCAATGGGTCGGCGACGTTCTCGCCCGATGCCGCCGGCGCGAGCAGCGCGGTCCGCCGTCCGCGCGCGCGCTGCTCGTCGATCCACGCGTTGCGCAGGATGCCGAACATCCAGCCGGCGACCGGTGCACCGGGGCGCAGTTGCCCCGCGTGGGCGAGCGCACGCTCGATCGCGGTCTGCACCAGGTCATCGGCATCGTGGATGTTTCTCGCGAGCACGCGCGCGAAACGCCTCAGCCGCGGCAGCAGCTCAACGAGCTCCGTGCGCAAGCCGTCGACGGACACGCGGCTATGACCTGAGTACGATCACGGCTGCCATTTTCTTCCATTTCTTCCACGCATAGCCACATTCGACTATGGTGATCGCATGCGCGTTCTGCTGGCGACACTGCTGCTCTGCTGCGCACCGAGCGCCGGCGCACAGCTCGGCTTGCCGCCGGTGCGCCTGCCGAGCCTACCGGCGGTGAACGTTCCGGGAGTGCTTCCGGGCATCACCGACTCGGCCACGGCGCCGCTCGATACCGGGCAACTGCGCGAGCTGCGGCACCTGCGGGTGCGCGAGCTCCTGCGCCGCCACCGCGACGTGCTCGAGGCCGATCCTCACGGTGAGCCCATCGTGCGTGGTGAAGTGCTGGCGCTGGCGCCGGAGCCGGCCGCGCTCGATGCGGCCAGGGGCGCGGGCTTCACGATTGCGCGTGAGCAGACCTTCCCCGAGCTCGGCACGCGGCTCGTGGTGCTGCATGTGACGGGCGACACCGCGCGCGCCTTGCAGCGCATGCAAGCGCTCGATGCCGTCGGCAGCTACGACTTCAATCATGTCTATCTCGACAGCGGCGCTCTTCCCGGCGCGCCGCGGTCCGCGGCCGACGTCGCCGGCGACACAGATCGGCCGGATGCGAATCTAGGCGCGCCGGGGGCGGTGGCCCGCGTAGGCCTCATCGACAGCGGCGTCGACGCGGGCCACGGGGCATTCCACGGGCTCGCACTTCACCAACATGGCTGCGCAGGGGCGGTAGTACCGGCGGCCCACGGCACGGCCGTCGCATCGCTCCTGGTGGGACGCGCGGACGGCTTTCACGGGGCTGCGCCCGGCGCGGAGCTCTACGCGGCGGACGTGTTCTGTGGTCTCGCGACCGGCGGCTCCGTGGACGCGGTGGCCGCGGCGTTCGCGTGGCTGGTCGGCGAGCGTGTCGCGGTGATCAACGTGAGTCTCGTCGGGCCAGCCAACCGCACGCTCGAGCGCATCGTGCTCGACATCGTCGCGCGCGGTTACCTCGTGGTCGCGGCAGTCGGCAACGACGGCCCGGCCGCGCCACCTTTGTATCCCGCGGCCTGGCCTGGTGTCATCGGGGTCACGGCGGTCGACACCCGGGGGCGGGTGTTGCCCGAGGCCGAGCGCGGCCCGCAGGTCAAGTTCGCCGCTCCCGGCGCCGACATGGCGGCGGCCAGGCCGCCGCATGGGTACGTCCTGGTGCGCGGCACATCGTTCGCCACGCCGATCGTCGCCGCGCTCCTGGCGCTGGAGCTGTCCGCGGCGGACGTGGCTGCGGCGGAGCGGGCGGTCGAGACTCTCGCTGCGCGGGCCCAGCACCGCGGCTCGGCGGGCATCGATCCGGCTTACGGCTACGGGGTGGTGGGCGCGGAGTTGCGCCCGCCGGCGACCCTGGCGAGCCGCGGCACGGATTAGGTTAACTGGAGAACCCTACAGCTTCGCGGCGGCACAGGAAGAATTCGCAAGCCCCGGTCGTAGTACTCATCGAAGGGTCGCGGATGGTCCGCGGCCTCAAGAGGAGACGACCATGAGGACCAATCTTCTTTTCGCGAGCGCCGCCATCAGCCTGCTATCTGTCGCGGCCCTACCGGCCCATGCACAGCCGCTGGGCGGCGGGATTCGCGGTCGTGCGGCAGGCGGCATCGGCGGCACCCAGGTGAGCGGATTCGAGCGGGCGCACGCCACCGCCAGCACGAGCGGCGTTACAGCGCGCGAGAGTGGGGCGACCCGCGCCTCGGCGGGCGCCGTGAAGACCGGCGCTGACGCTAGCGCGAGAGCCGGCTCACATGTCGCGGCCGATGGACGTGGTGCCGCCACCTCGGCGGCGGGCGAGGGGCACGCCGCCCTGGGTGCTGGAGCGACCGAGGGCCGTGCGGCGGCCAACGGGACCGTGAATGGGGCCCGGACGGTTGCAGGTACGACCTCAGCCGACGGCCGTGTCCCCGCGGGCGCTGCTGAGTCAGCGGGGGCGAGCGCCATGAGCACTCACGAGACGGGCAACCAGCCCTCCTCGACCCGCAGACCCTCGGCGAACACTGCGC
Source organism: uncultured Gammaproteobacteria bacterium (assembly GCA_963804465.1). Classification (GTDB taxonomy): domain Bacteria; phylum Pseudomonadota; class Gammaproteobacteria; order Steroidobacterales; family Steroidobacteraceae; genus 13-2-20CM-66-19. Next base: position 73,189 of record CAWDQL010000005.1, on the reverse strand, counting down.
CCCCGGCGAACAACAAGCCGGCGCCGGCCGGCAAGCCGTCGCAGCAGTCGACGTCACAGCCGACCGGGCCAAACGCGCGCGCCGGGCTGAACGAGTCAGCCGCCGGCGGCGCGAGCGCGACGCCAGGTAACGTATCCGTCGGAGCGTCGGAGAACACTTCCGCGGGGACTTCCGTCAACACTTCCCACTAGACGGACGCGCCTTTGACAGGCGCCGAGCGGCCGGATCGTTACGCTCCGGCCGCTCTTTTCTTGGCGGTGGCATGATTCCTCGACGAGCTCACCGATCTGCAGCAAGTGGAGGTCGCAGTTGGGACGATCGTCGATCAACTCTCAAGTGCGGTGACTAGCGCGACGCTCAACCCAGCGTTTAGGATGTAGCCCGTGGGGTTCAGAACCGAGACCGCAGTGCCAGTGCTTGCAACAGCGATGCGCCCGGAGGGTGAGCTACGCGCCGCCGGCGGTGCGAGACGGGTGCTGTTCGACCTGTTCCTTACTATGTTGCTCCTCGCGATCCTCGTTTTCGGCGCGCTCTACGTCTGGCCCGCAATCTCCAAGCCCGGCGCCGGCAAGACACTGGCTTCAATTCTGATATCCGCGTTGCTCATCCCAATTGTGCCCGTAGTACTGCTGTCGCTCATCGAACGGCTCTTTCCTCCGGCGGGGCCTCGCAAGTCGCTCCGGCAATGGTTCCTGCATCTGCACGTTCACGTGTTCTACATATTCATGGCCGGCATTGCGGCGGCGCTGAACGCCGTTGCGCTGTCAGCCCTGGCGCGTCACTTTGGCATCCACCTTGGACTGATCGACCTGAGATTCGCCGCAGGGAAGGGTCTGCTGGTGCTCGCGGCGGCGATATGGGTGGCCATGGTCCTCGGTGACTTTTTCTTCTACTGGTTCCACCGCGCCCTCCACAAGAGCCGGATCCTGTGGCAGCACCACAAGCTGCATCATATGGACGAGCAGCTCGAAGCGATCACGCTCAATCGTCAGAACTGGATCGAAGTGTTCATCGCGGCCCTGCTGATCTTCGCGCCCGTGGCACTCTTATTTAAGGTCGACAGGCCCGACCCAACGGAATTGGGGCTGCTGGCCGGCACCTTGGCCACCGTGTTCGGCACGGTCTTGGGGATCGGCCACATGAACGTCCGTTTTCAGGTGGGCAAGGCGAGCGTTCTTTACTGCAGTCCGCAGATGCATCGGATCCACCACAGCCGGCTGCCCCAGCACCAGGACAAGAATTTCGCCTTTGCTTTGCCGCTGTGGGATGTTCTTTTCGGAACATACTATGCGCCGTTACGGGACGAATTTCCGCCGACGGGCGTGGATGGCGAGGCGGAGATTCAGTCGTTCTGGGAGGCTCAGATCTTCACGCAGCGTGAGTGGTGGAGAATGTTTCGACGCTGGCGCGCCCGCTCGCGCGACGCTCTCGCATGAGTGGCTCCTGCTCGCGCCGCGCATTGCTGTTGCAAAGCGCGGCGGTATTCACCGCGGCCGCGGCCTCGACGCCGAACCGAGCGGCCGCCGCTGCCGTGCCGGCGGACGGCGGAAGCGGTGACGGTGAGATCCTCGGCCACGGGAATTTCCGCTATCGCGCCCGTCGCCTCTGGGGCCGCCTCGACCACCGGAAATTTCCGGTCAAGGATTGCCACGGTATCAGCGGCGACCGGAATGGTCGCATCGTCCTGCTGACGAACGACACCCACAACAACCTGATCGCCTACACCACGGCAGGCGGACTGCTGCAAGCCTGGGAGAATCGCTTCCCGGGGGCGCATGGCTTCGACATCGTGGATCATGAGGGTGAGGACCAATACTGGATTACGGATCACACCCGCCGACTCGTGTCCGTGTGTGATCACGACGGCCGGGAGCTGTTGCACGTCGGCCCCGAGGCGGTCAAGTCGAAGTATCCGGATCTGTCGAGCTACCGTCCGACGAATACCGCCACGCTGCCGGATGGAGACTTCTTCGTAAGCGACGGTTACGGCTCCAGCCTCGTGCACCATTTCGATCCGCAGGGGCGATACATATCCAGCTTCGGTGGCAAGGGGGATGCGCCCGAGAACCTGAATATCCCCCACTCGGTGTGGATCGACCGGCGGTCGGGCAAACCGCTCCTGCTGGTGTGCGATCGAGGCCACAACGCGCTGAAATGGTTCTCGCTCAGGGGCGAGTTTCTGCGCGGCATCGACTTCGGGGCGATGGAGATCGACGACGAGCCCGTCGGGGCCTTGCCGTGCAACGTCGCTCCGTTCCACGGCTATCGCGGCGGTCAGTTCGATGACCACCTGGCCATCGCGTGCCTCGCGGGGATGGTTCTCATTCTGGACGGCGCGGATCGCGTGGTATCCGTAATCGGCGGTATGCCGCCCGTATACGTCGACGGAAAGTTGCAGCAGCTGGAGAACTTCAACTACACGTTCAACCACCCCCATGACCTCTACGTCGACGCCGCGGGCGCGATTTACGTCGCGCAGTGGGGATCGAATCGTACCTATCCGATCAAGTTGGAACCGCTGTAGTGGCTGACGGATGTCGGGGAAGATGCCAGGCGGAGTCGGAAACATGCGGGCTCGTCGATGAGCCCAGGGCGGTGACCCGCCATGTGGACGACGGAAAGATGGTCCGTGGGTTGCGCCGCGGTGCTGCTCTCTGCCCTCACCGGCAACGCGACGGCGCAACCGCGAGCGCCTAGCGACGATGAACTTCACTCCATGTACTGCGTGGAGGTGCTGAGGCCGGAGATAACGTTGCAGCACCATCTGATCTCCTCGAGCGAGGCGGCAGCTGTGGCCCAGCCGGGGTTGCGCGAGCAGTGGATCGACACGAGCGCTGAGTTGCTTCGGCAGCTGGCCAGGCTTGAGGGCGCGCTCCACCGGCTACAGGTCTACATGCTGCCTCGAATTCGCACTATCGACTCACTTGCTTTGGCATCAGCGATCCGGCAGGCCAACGCCGATATTCACGAATCGTCGAGCAGTGACGCTCCGCTCAGTCGAGTAAGAGCGTGCGAGAATCCAACATGGGTCCCGCTCTGAGGCGGGCAGACAGGGGCCGACAATCGGCTAGAGCCTGATGTAAATGCCTTTGCGATCCATCGCACAGGCTACCGTCCAGCAGCCCAGCATGTACACGACCGCATACAACAACGAGCCGGGCTTGTCACCGGCCCAGGGCGCGAACCCAACCGCATACAGCCAGTCGAAGAGACTTCGCTGGCCTATGTGCGTGATCTGGAGCAACTCCTGTCCGACCTCGCTGAGGAGGTAAATGACCAGCGTGTTGCGGCCGAACACTTCGAAGAAGTACGTCCAGCGGCGGTCGTGCGCTTGGGGGACCATGCAGACGATGATCGCGAGAACGCCGAGGTCGATTCCCACCGTGCACAGCACATAGGAGCTGGTCCACAGCTTCTTGTTTATCGGGAAGACTGTATCCCACCACAGCGAGAGAACAACACAGGCAGCCCCCGCCAGCAGCAGCCTGACGATCGTGCCGCCGTTCGTGGCATGGTCGCGGATGAAACGACCGGCTAGATAGCCGGCGAGCACATTCACAATGGCAGGTAGCGTGCTCAGGATGCCTTCCGGATCGAAGGCCACGCCCTCACCGTGGTACATGTGCGCCTCGCCGAGTACCAGCTTGTCGAGCTTGATCGCGGCGTTGCCGGCGAGCGAGTAATCGCCGAAGGCGTGCATCACCCACCAGTAGCCAAGCAGTGCAACCAGCCCGAAGCTGATCGCGCCGGCGCGTCCTCCATAGTGAACGATCAGGGCCGCGGCGCCGTAGCCGAGGGCGATGCGCTGCAGCACGCCGAGAATGCGCGTGTGTGCAACCGGCGCGAGGGCGACATGCCCGGTGCCATCGACCGTGAAGAATGGAAACCAGTAGAGCAGGTACCCGCACAGGAAGATCAGAGCCGTGCGCGTCGCGATCTTGCGCAGCACTGCCGCGTCGCCCAGAGATTCGTACTTCTCAAGCGTGAAGCTGAGCGTCGTCCCGACCACGAACATAAACGTCGGAAACACGAGGTCTGTCAGCGTCAGGCCGTCCCACCCCGCGTGCAGCAGTGGCGCGTAGGATTTGCCGTCGCCGATCTGCATGTTCACGACAATCATCAGCGCGAGCGTGAGACCACGCAGCACGTCCAACGCCCGAAACCGGTTGCTCATCTCACTCATCGCGCCGCGTTCTCGCACCTTCTGATGGGTGAACTCCCAAGACTAAGGTGACATTCTGACTCCCTTCTCGACCCAGGAACAGAACCGAGTCTTAGCTTGGCGGCTGAAGCCGCTGCGGGAAGCCAGCGTCACACCTGGGAGCGTTGCCCAGACCTGCCGTCACTTCGGCCTCTCTCGCAAAACATTTAACCCCGATTGCGGCTTGCTCTTTTCACTGGAAGAGCGCGAGTGCGCGGACCTCGATGCTCTCGCGCGGTGGGGCGTTCGGATGGTGCGGATCCGTGAACGCGCTGTGTGGCGCGGCACGGCCCGGTCCCGGCGGCGCCGAATCGAAGTTCTTGAATAGCCACGCCTCATCGACCGTCATATTCGAGGCGAAGAACCACCGCTGCTCGGGCTCGTGCATGAGGTAGTAGATCTCGCCGCTGCGCTCCGGGTAGCGCAGCTCGACGGCGCGCAGGGCATCCGCTGCCACGCTCGTCGCGTCGCACAGCGCGAGCGGCGCCTCCCGCACCGGGCCGCGGATCGGCCGCCAGAGGTTGATCTGCAGGTAGCGCGTCAGTCCTGCCTCCGCATGCGGCCCGAACTCGTGGCGCAGACGTTCAAGCGCCGAGCGCGGCGTGTAATCGGTGTGCGCGTGATGCACCGGCCGGCCGACGGCGTGTCCGTCGGCTTGCGAACCAGACGATCCGCCGCGACGCACGTTGTGATCGAAGACGACGACGCGGTTGGCGCCCAGGGCGGACTGGATGATCTCGGCGCTTTCGGGGTAGTAACGCTCGCGTATGTAGTCGTCGTCGTCGAAGCGTCGCACCTGCGTCCGCCAGCGCCCGAGCATCCCACCGTGCTCATCGAGCCGTAGCTCCTCGCCGCCGCGCAGGTCGCGGATCTCTACCGCGTGGCCTACGAAGCGCGCGGTCTCCGGTTCGGCACCGGAGGGCATCTCGCGCGCATAGGTGAAGGGGCGTTCGGTGCCAGGGGCGAGAAATTCGATTTCAGCGCGTACCGTCATGGCAGCCTCCCTAGGTGCGCACGATCAGCGCCTGAGATGGCCGCTCGTGACTGCTTGAAGCCTGAGTAAAGAGAATATTGATCGCCTCAAATCCTCCCGTTGAGATGATCAGTGCTATGATGATCCCTACTAAGTTACTGGTTTTCATGGTCAACACCTCCGTTCTGATGGGTCACAGTGTCGGCGGGCAGCACCCGATCAGCAAACGCAATGTCTGTTCATCGCTTAAGAAAAGCTAAACGATTGCCGGGGTTCGAAAGGCTGCCCCTGAGCGGGCTGCGAGTATTCGAAAGCGTCGCCTCGCACCTGAGCTTTACGGAGGCGGCGGAGGCGCTGCACGTGACGCCCGCGGCGGTGAGCATGCAGGTACGCACACTCGAGCAATACCTGCGCGTACCGCTCTTCCGACGTAAGGGACGCAGCGTCACCCTGACCGCCGAAGGCGAGCTGCTGCTGCCGGGCGTGCGGCGGGGACTCGGTACGCTGCAGCAGTCGATGCAGCAGCTGCGTCAGGATCGCCTCAGCGGTCCGCTCAGAATCAGCACGCTGGCCTCGTACCTGCAGAAATGGCTGCTACCCCGTCTGCCGCAGTTTCATGACCGCCACCCTGAGATCGAGCTGAGCATTCACACTTCGCGCACGCCGGTCGACTTCGCGAGCAGCGACTTTCATGCGGCCGTGCGCATGAGCGCCGGCCCGAGCGCAGGCCTCTATAGCGAGAAGCTCATGGATGAGTGGTTCGTGCCGGTGTGCACGCGTGAGGTGCTGGCGAAATACGGTCCGCTGCGCGACGCCGCGGATCTGCAGCGCTTTCCCCTGCTGCACTCCTCCGACGAGGAATGGTCGCTATGGCTGCACCCGGGAGTCACGGTCGCCTGGCAGGAGCGCGGGACTGCCTACGACGACTCATTGACGGTGCTGGCCGGCGCCGAACAGGGACAAGGCCTGGCACTCACGCGCTGGTCGCTCGCGGCGCAGGACCTGGCAACCGGCCGCATCATGCAAGCCAGTGAGCGCATCGTGCGCTGTCCGCGCGACTATTACTTCGTATGCCCGGAGACGTACGTCACGATGCCGAAGGTGCAGCAGCTCCTTGCCTGGCTGCGCGAGATGGCAACGGCGTTCCCCCGGCCGGCGCTAAGTTACTAAAGGCATTGCGAAATTACCCCGGCAGTGTCCAATATCTTGGAGAGATTCGGCCACTTAACCCGCTGAAAGATCGAGAAGCGACCAGATAATATTGGACGCTCCACGCGTACCATCGCTGCGAAGAGTCGCCTCGCCATCCGGTGCCGACCTCGACGACACGGTCACATATCGCACGCGTAAGCATTGACGCTGAAGTCAAGCACGAGCCGCTGCATGCGTCGGCGGTTCCGGAGAAGAACATGCTGAGCCGCGGTTCGATAGAATCATTGCAGCGCCACCCAGCCTTGAGCTACTGCGCGGCGGTGCTGTTAGTCGCTGTCGCAACAGTCTGCTGTTACCTGATGAAGATCCGCTGGCAGCTTTCCGCCCCAGCAGCGGTGTATTTCGCCGCGGTCACTGCCAGTACCTGGCTCGGGGGCACGAGACCGGGCTTGCTGGCAACCGCCCTCGCACTTGTTGGCTTTTATTACGTCGTGCTGCCGCTTGATGGCGCCGTGGCGGTCGAACCGATACAACTCGTACCTGAGATCCTATTCGCGATCGTCGCCTGTTACGTCATATGGATGGCCGCTACGGAGCGGAGTGCCGCCGAATCGCTCCGGCAGGCACACCGCCGCCTGCTGATGGTGCAGGAGGAAGAACGCCGCCATCTGTCCCGCGAACTGCACGATGAGTTTGGACAACTCCTTGCCGCCGTAATGCTGCATTTGCAGGCGGCCAAAGCCGTCGCGGGAGAGACAGCCAAGCCGAGCCTGGAGCAGAGTATCTGCCTGCTCCAGCAAGCCGGCACGCAGGTGCGTAGCCTGGCGCTCGAGCTGTGCCCGAGGATGCTGGAAACCGAGGGGCTGGAGACCAGCTTGAGATGGCTCGCCCAACAGCACGAGCAACGCACCGGCATCGCCGTACAGCTCGCCTGTGACGTGAGCAGGGTGTCCCGCGACCGAGCGATCGTGTGCTTCCGCGTGGTCCAGGAGGCGCTTACCAACGTGGTGCGGCATGCACGGGCGCGGCACGTGTGGATCGATGTGAGCCAGCCGGATGGCCTGCTTCAGCTCGAAGTGCGGGATGACGGGGTCGGGTTCGACGTCACGAGAACTCCCGGGCGAGCCGGCACCGCCGGTAACCTCGGCATCATCGGCATGAAGGAACGCGTAGAGGTCGGCGGCGGCACCCTGCGGATCGATTCGCAGCCAGGGCAAGGAACGCGTATCTGCATTTCGCTTCCCGTGGCGCAATTCGACTTGTGAGTGAATGCCCCGAGCTCGAGTCAGGCAGCGGCTGCGCCGCGCCAACCGATTCGCTCCACCAGCCCTCACGATGATCGATATGACATTTGGCGACGCCGAGCATCATTTAGCGCGCTTCGGCGAAGCACTGCGAGTCGGAGCCGTAGGAGCTGCCTCATGAAGTTCAACCGCCGCCGCCTGATTCTTGGACTCTACGTGCTCGCGCTGATCGTCATCACCGAGCTCGTCACCCACCATCTCAAGCTGCCGGCATGGCCGGCGTACGTGGCGTGGGTGCTGTTCTTCGTCGAACACATGAACCCGAAGCGGGCGCCGCATATTCTGATCGGCGCCGCCGCCGGCATCGGACTCGTGATCCTTGCACCGAGCGTCATCGGCTTGCTCGCGCACTTCATCGGCGCCGACTGGGCCAGATTAATTTACATTTTGGCCGCCGTTTACGCGATCTTCGCGCTCGGCGAAATGATTCCGCTGGTTCTCAACAGCCATACCTTCATGTTGTTCACGGTCGCGGGCCTCGCCTTGGCGACGCCACATCCCAATCCTCAGCTATGGCTGCTCATGGAGGCGGCGGGCGGCGGCTTGCTGATCGGCGCCACCATCGTCGTCGGCAGGCTCATCGGGGCACCCACCGCGGCGGAAGCGGCACACTGAATGAAGCACGAAACGGCCACTTCAGTGAGACAGAAAGTCAGCGCCGCCGAATGGGACGTGCGCGTGAATCTCGCCGCGGCGTATCGGCTCGTTGCGCTCTACGGCTGGGATGACCTCGTCTTCACTCACGTGTCGGCCCGGGTTCCCGGATCGGAGCATCATTTTCTGATCAATCCCTACGGCATGATGTTCGAGGAAATCACGGCTTCCTCGCTCGTCAAGATCGATCTCGGCGGCCGGAAGATCATGGACTCGCCCCACGAAATCAATCCGGCCGGCTTCACGATTCACAGCTGCATTCATGCGGCGCGAGAGGATGTGGCGTGCGTCATGCACATTCATTCGCTCAACGGCGTCGCCGTCGCGGCACAAAAGCAGGGGTTGCTGCCGATTTCACAGCAATCCCTGTTCGTGCTGTCGTCGTTGGCCTATCACGACTATGAGGGTGTCGCGCTCAATGCCGCCGAACAGCCGCGCTTGGTCGCGGACCTCGGCGACAAGTCCTATCTGATGCTGCGCAATCACGGACTCCTGACGGCCGGCTCGTCGCCGGCCGATGCCTTTCTGTACATGTATGTCTTCGAATCCGCGTGCGCGATCCAAGTGCGTGCGCAAAGCGGCGGACAAGAACTGATCCGAATACCCGAACCCATTCTCGGCGGCATTCGGGCCGCGGCCGGCCAGGTGACACGAGGCCTGGGAGGCAGCCTCGCATGGCCGGGGCTGTTGCGAAAACTTGATCGATTGAATCCCGGGTATCGGGAATAGTCACGTCGCCCACGCTCCGACGGGTGGTCTCTTCGGAATTCACCGGCGCCTCTGTACCGCGACCACGCCGCGAAGGCAAAAAGCACCGGATTTTGCCGGTCAGTCAGCGGCCACGCCGCGCCAACCGATTCGCTCCACCAGTTCGCGGAATTTCGCGTCGGAATGCAGACCCCCGAAGGAGGGCTCGCGAGTCAGCTCGATGAGATCCGGGTTGTGCTCCCGGTAGGCTCTCTCCAGCCATTCGAGCGCTCGCTGCTTGTCGTCGATCGCCCCATAGACTCTTGCAACGTTGTACGGCGAAACATAGCGGTCAGCACTTTCGCCGAGCTCCTTCACGATCCTCTCCATGGCGAGCTTGTCTCCGGTGACAGCGTGCGCTTGCGCCAGTCCCGCCAGAGCCTCGGTGCTGCCTCCGGAATGCATCACCGCCTGCCGCATTGCATCGATCGCTTCGTTCGGCAGGTTCTTCTGCAGGCACACGAGCCCCATGCGCAGATATGACACATAGTGGGTGGGATCGATTTCGAGCCCTCGCCGCAGGGCTACCAGCGCCCCATCGTAGTCGTGAGCCAAATAGCGAATCATTCCAACCGAGGCGTTGATCACGGAGTTTAGCGGATCCAACTCCCAGCCGTGTTCCACTCTGCCGACCGCTTCCCTAGTCCTGCCCATCGCCATGAGGTATTCCGCGTACCAGTAGTGTGCGATGGCGTATCCGGGATCGAGCTCCACCGCACGCCCGAAATCGCTCTCTAAGCCCACCCAATCCCAGTCGTGCAAGCGCACGTGGGCAAGCGACGCATAGCCTTCACCGAGCTCCGGTTGTAATCGCACGGCTTGTCTGGCCGCAGCCTTGGCTTTGTGGAACGACTCGAGGGCGGGAGTCATACCTCGGCAGGCGAGCATCGTATGGGCGTCGGAGATCCCGTCGTAGGCGGCCGCGAAGCCTGGGTCGTGCCGCAGTGCTTCTTCGAAACACTCAATGCTCTTGCGTATGCCCTCCTCCGTACGCCGGTACCAGAAATGACGGCCCCGAAGATACAACTCGTACGCCTGCGGATTGATTGACCGCGTCTTGTCGGGGTCCAAGCGTCGCTGCTCATGCGGTGTCAACTTGATCTGGATTTCCCGCGCCACTGCCCGCGCCACTTCCGCCTGTACCTCGAGCACATCGTGAAGACCCCGCTCGTAACTCTGTGCCCACAGGTGTGATTCATCGCTGACCCGGATGAGCTGTGCCGTGATGCGCACACGCTCCCCCACCCGGCGCACCGAGCCTTCCAGGACATGAGACACACCAAGGTCGCTGCCGATCTGCGCGATGTTTTTCGTGGTCGACTTGAACTGCATCGCTGAGGTTCGGGCGATCACTCCGAGGCGCTCCGGGCTCAAGCGGGCCAGCTCGGTGATCATCTCCTCGGTCAAGCCTTCGCTGAAGTAGTCGTATCTCTCGCCTGCAGTGAGGTTCTCGAACGGCAGGACCACCAGCATGGCCCGATCGACCCCGCTGTCCGGTGCCTGGGATGCAGACCGCTTCACGGACGCCACGAACCGGTAGCCGCGTTTCGGCAGGGTCTCGATGAAGTCCTGCCCCTTCGGACCTTCGCCAAGGGCCTTGCGCAGCATGGAAATATGGGAGGTGAGGCTTCCCTCCTCAACGACCGTGTCGGGCCACAGACGCTGCAGCAGTTCTTCTCTGGTCAGCACCTTGCCCGCGGCCTGTACCAGCGCGACCAGGAGCTCGGTCACTTTGGGAGGCAGGGCCACGCGGTCACCCTCGCGAAACAGCATCCGGCTCTGCGCTTCGAGGCGGTACGCGCCGAATTCATATTGACCGGAGACCATCGCACGAGGTCCTGAGAAGTTCATCAGAAAAATAGCAGGAGTCCCCAAGGACTACTAGCCGTAGGATCGGTACCCTGCGCGCAATGGCGTTCGAACTGAGGGAGGTGGTCACCGTGAACAGGTATCTGTCTGCGTTAGGCGTGTGGGCTGCCAGCCTCGCTGGCGGGCGGGCTGCTCCTGGGTCGTGAGACGACGGTTCAACCGTGCACAAAGAACGATGTTAGAGGTGACAAATGTCTCGCACTGAACTTAACTCGCATATTGCCCATCGATCGGGTGTCTCCCGCCGTGGCGTGTTGTGTGCCGGCGGAGCGGCCGCCTTCAGTGCGCTGGTTGGTGCGCTCCTTGGAGGAGCCAAGCCTGCACGGGCGCAGGCTCTTGGCGGAACCGTGCCGGAGGTCGAGCGCCTCGCAGTTCGTGTCGTCATCGATAGCTTCCAGCAGGCGATCTCACCAAGCACGAAAGTCGGTGAAGTTGAGGTCCAGCGCTTCGGGTTACCGCCGGCCGGCAAATCGTTGCTCGAGGAATTCGGCCTCTCGATGCACCTCGAGTCCAGGCGCGGCAGCGAGAGTCGTAACCTGTTACTCGATTTCGGTTTCACTTCCGGGACTCTGAACAACAACCTTGCGATGCTCGGGATCGCCCCGGAGAGTATCGATGCGCTCATCCTCAGCCATGGGCATTACGATCATTTCGGCGGACTGGCGGGTTTCCTGCAGCAGAACCATGCCGGGCTCCGAGCGGATCTGCCCCTGTACGTGGGCGGGGAGGAGTGTTTCTGCAGCCGCGAATTGATCATCGGCAAGCCGCAGGATTTCGGCGCGCTGGATCGCACGGCGCTGGCCGACGCGAAGCTGAAGATAATCTTCGCAGAAGCGCCCGCCGTCGTCGCAGGCCACGCCTTCACCACCGGCCACGTCCCGGTCACTTCGTTCGAGAAAGTGCTTTCGCCTACGCGTATGACCGTCGGGGTTAAGGACGGAGTCGGTTGTTTCCCCGATAAGCTTCCCGAGAACAAGCGTAGTGCTACCGTCATCCCCGACGATTTCGAGCATGAATTGGCAACCTGCTTCAACGTCAAGGGCCGCGGCCTGGTCGTGCTCACCTCGTGCAGCCACCGCGGGGTCGTCAACGTAGTGAAACGCGCGATCGAGGTTTCAGGCGTAAAGACCGTTCATGCAGTGGTGGGCGGGTTCCACCTCGCGCCACATAAGGAGGAGTACGTGCGCGAGACGGTGGCGGCCCTGAAGGCCATCAACCCCGATCACGTGATCCCGATGCACTGCACCGGGGAAGCGTTCACCGACATCGTCCAACAGGAGATGCCGGGCAAGTTCATCCGCTCATATACCGGTAGCCGCTTTATTTTCGGTGCCTAGCGCCTTCGGCCTTTCGTCACGGTCACTCAGCCGCCGCAATGCCAGCCCTCCGCTGACCCTGAGCGGTGGCTGTTGACGCTCAGCGGATCGAGCACGATCGCCCCCGTGAAGGCGTCGATCGGATTAGACGCCATTGCCGAGTGAGCGGAAGGAGCAGATAATTCCCTCACCTTTGTCTGGCAGCAGCCCGGCAACGCGTTGCATGAATCAATAACCGACGCGCTCCGTTGCAAGCGTCCGCAAGACGGCGCAGTGCTTTCGAAGGAATAAGGAACAACGAGCCGCGTACGTCGCACGTCGAGTGGCGCGCTCACAAGTCACTATCTCGAGTCCGGGGAAATCCATGTCACGTCGCTCAGAGGTCTCCACGGTGAGCGTTGGGCTTCTCGCCTTCGCGTGGGCGACGAGCTGGACCGGGGTCGCCGAATCCGCCGGCACTGATCCGACGGCGCTCCTCACACCGGAGGTTGCGTCTCAGTTGTCTGAGAACGTGAGTCGGCAGGTGATCGTGGTGATGAGGAACTTGCACTTGAAGGATGCGGATGCGGTCAACGATCAGGCCCCCGTCATGCGCGAGCTCGGTCAGGTGGGGGCGACGCGTGTGAAGTCCTTTCATCTGGTAAACGCTTTCGCCGCCACCGTGTCGGATGGTGAAGTCGAACGGCTCAAGGCCAACCCCTCAGTAGCCCTCGTCGCCCCCGACGTGCTCATTCGTCGCACGCGACATGCCCAAAGCGCCGCTTCCGCGAGGAGCGCTAGCCCGAGCGCATCGAGTCCGGCCGCCGCCGCAGCGCTCGCACTCCGCAACATCCCCGGCGCCTGCGCACCGGCGGGCGAGTCATGGATCGGCGAGGAGCTCGAGGTGACGCAGACAGACTCGAACGATTCGAATCCGCACACGGCACACGCCCTGGGCTTCACCGGCAAGGGGGTCAAGGTCGCCTACATTGCCGACGGCATCGATCCGCACAACGTGAATTTCATCCGCCAGGACGGCACGTCGGTCTTCTTCGACTATCAGGATTTCAGCGGCGATGGCCCCGGGCAGCTCACTGGCGGCGGTGAGGCATTCACCGATTCCAATGCCATCGCTGGACAGGGACGCGTGGTTTATGACGTGCAGAATTTCAGTACGCAGTCGCTGCCGGGTCCGTGCAGGGTCCGTATCGAGGGAGTAGCGCCGGGCGCCTCGCTGGCCGGCTTCAATGTTGATGGCTACTACGAGGACATCGTCGAATCCAGTGTCCTCGAGGCGATCGAATACGCCGTGACCGTTGATCATGTCGACGTCATCAACGAGTCCTTCGGCGGCAACCCCTTCCCCGACGTAACAGCGACGGACATCACCAACATCTTCAATGACGCCGCAATCGAAGCGGGTGTCGTGGTCGTCGCCGCGAGCGGCGACTCCGGCGTCACCAACACGCAGGCAAGCCCCTCCAGCGATCCGAGGTTGATCGCTGTCGGCGGGACGACGACCTTCCGCTTCTATGCGCAGGTCAACTACGGCCTTGCGCGCTACTTCGCGACCAGCGGCTGGCTCGATGACAACATCAGTGCGCTCAGCTCGAGTGGCTTCAATGAGACCGGCCGCACTGTCGACCTCGTGGCTCCTGGCGACAACACATACGCTTCCTGCGACAAAAACCCGGTGTTCAGTGGCTGTCTCGACTTCCAGAACGACGAGACGCAGTTATCTGACATCGAGGAGAGCGGCGGCACGAGTGAGTCTTCACCGCTGACCGCAGGAGCCGCGGCGCTCGTAATAGAGGCCTATCGCAAGACCCACTTCGGCGCCTCCCCGACCCCCGCGATGGTCAAGCGGATTCTGACCAGCACGGCCACCGACCTGGGCGCACCCGCGTCCGAGCAGGGTGCGGGACTGCTCAATACTTACAGGGCCGTCCTGCTCGCGCAATCGATCGACAATGGCGTTTCGCTGGGAAGGGTCGGCGGCCCGGTCGGACCAACGCTGCTCTTCTCGAGCAATCAGCTGACGGAGGTCGCCTCGCCCGGTACCACCAGGACCTGGCCGGTGACCGTGACTAATACCGGCGCTTCCGCTCAGTGGGTCAAGCTCACGGGCCGCACGATCGGTCCGGATGGCTACGTCCAGACCGGCTCGGTGACGCTCACGGACGGCGTGAGTCCGCAGCTCGAGAACTATCTGGGGCTACAGGTCAACTATGCGACGTTCCAATTCCAGGTGGCCCCAGGGCAAGACCGACTCACCGGTGAGGTCGCCTACCAGTCCCCGGCTGGGGCTTTTGACAATAATGACCTCAATGCGCGCGTGCGCCTGAGCCTCATCGATCCGGCCGGGCGTTTCGCGGCGCATTCGCTGCCCCAGGGCCCGGGGAATTTCGGGGTCGTGGATGTGCGCCAGCCCCTGGCAGGCACCTGGACGGGGGTGATCTTCGGCATCGTGGCATCGGAGGGCGGTACCAACGGACCCGTCCCCTGGCGCGTGGCCACCCAGCGCTTTGTCCCCTTCGGGTCCGTGTCGCCGGCTTTCTTCGAGCTCGCCCCTTCTCAGAGCGAGACCGTGGAGATCACGGCTACCACTCCCGACCAACCCGGTGATGCCGCCGGCTCGATCGTAGTGAGCGCCTCCGGCGATGACTCGGACAAGTACATTGGCACCGAACGCAACTCGATCGCCGTCACGCTGCGTAGCCTTGTCAAGGTGTCCCAAGGGGGCAATTTCTCCGGCACGCTGACCGGCGGCAATGGGCGTAGCGGTGAGGGACAGGAGAACTTTTACGAGTTTGACGTGGGCCCAGGCCATTCGAGTCTCATGGCCAATGTGGTGCTCGCGAACGATGCCACGGACGCATTCGGCCTGTACCTGGTGAATCCAGACGGTGTCGCCGTCGGCTTTGGTCAGAACACGGACAGCGCCACGGGCACACCGGGACTTGCAGCCACCGCGTACGCACTCAACCCAGTGCCGGGTCGCTGGACGCTGATCGTCGATTTCGCAGACCCGATCACCGGCAACGAGATCTCCGAGCCCTTCACTGGCAACATCCGCCTGGATGCCACCTGGGCCGAGGCCCAGGGACTGCCGAACAACCCCTTCATCCATCTGCCGGCCGCCCAACCCCTCAGGGTTCTGGTGCGGATCAAGAACACAAGCGCGGCCCTCGGCGACTTCTTCATCGACGCGCGGCTCAACAAACTCACCAGCCTGGCGCTTGCGGCGCAGGCTCCGTCCACCACCGCTGCCGGCTATCCCCTGCCGCTCGGCTCGAATCCGAGCAATCAGGGCTTTCCGTTGTATGTGGTGCCCACGGAGACTTCCGCGCTGCAGGCGGTGGCGAATGCCACGTTGCCGATCGAGTTCGATTTTGAGGGTCCCGCGGGGGATCCGGATCTCTTCGGCGCGCCCGTGCCTAAGGGCAATCTGCTCGGGGACTATCCCTACTTCGCTGCGGGCTCGTACGCGCCGGCCGGAGGAGTCGTGTCGCAGGGCTTCGCTTGGGACATCGCTCCGGACGAAATCGGACCCTATGCGGGGCCCGCACCGACGGGCTACGTCAACGTGACGTTGACTGCAACGACCAAGGCCTTCGACCCGACGGTCACGAGCGCCACGGGCGACTGGTGGCTTACTGCCCTCAATCCGAGTTACCAGTTCGGGCTGTTGCAAGTGCCACCGGGCGAGGAAGGCAGCATCGTCGTCACGATCACTCCGCAAGGTATCTCTGGCGAGGTGGTGAGTGGAACGCTGTACGTGAATCATGCGGCTTTGAACGTGCCGCCTTATGGCGCTTCCGCGGCTGACGAGGTGTACGCGCTGCCTTACGCCTACACCATCCAGTAGAGCGCAGACCCCGTACCACCAGGTTGCGCTGCGCAGTCGGTGCGGGGCTTTACGGCTTCCATCTACGGAAACCTCAATTGGCGCTCAAGAGCCTGGAACCGCGGCTCCTTGCGCAGCGGGTCCATAAGCGGATCGGTTCTGAGTGCCATGAGGCCCGAATCGCGCAGCCGCATCGCGGTGTCGAGCCATTCGAGCGCCTTGGCACGATTGCCCCACTGCGCGTAAATCCCGGCGTACTGGTAAGCGTCACCCTCCGCATCCGCAGCCTCCATTTTCGCAAGCATCTCTCGGGCGTCGGCATGCCGGCCAAGCTTTTCATAAGTGACGGCGAGGCATTGTTGATCAAGCCAGAAGCCGGGTTTGGTTTCGCATGACTCGCGGGCGCTCTGGAAATTGCCCAGCGCGTAGTAGGCAAGGCCACGCACCGCATGGGCCTGTGGTTCCTCAGGGTCCAGAGCGAGGGTGTCCTGACATGCCAAGATGGCCTCCTTATAACGACGTGCGAAATAGAGGCCATGCGCGAGAGATAAGTGGGTATAGCGGTTCAGTGGGTCCAGTACGACGGCGCGCCGCGCGGCAGTGATGCCCGCGTCGGCGCGACCCATGTAGACCTCGAAGTTGCCGTAGAGGTGCAACACCTCCGCATTTCCCGGACCAAGCGCGAGTGCCCGCTGGTACTCTTCGCTCGCCCGGGTGAAATCCTGCAACCCCCACACGAAATAGCGAGCCATCGCTGCGTGACTCTCGGGAAGATCAGGCTCCAGAGCAATCGCCTTCAGCGCATCTGCGTGCGCTTTGTCGAAATTATCGGGTCCCGGAGCGCCGTACTCGGCATACTCTATGAGCGCTAGCGAGCGGCTGGAAAATGCGAGCGCATAGTTCGGATCCAGCCCGATGGCCTCCGTATAGGCGGCGATCGCAGCTTGGTAATCATTGTCACCGTGCGCCGCAAAGCGAGCTTTCTGACCACGGAGGTACGCATCGAACGCCGCAGGGACGTGCGTCCCACCCAGCTCGATCTTCGCAGCCACGTCTCCGAGCAGGCTCACTTTGAGGGCGCTTGCGACGGCACCTGCAATCTCGGTCTCCAGTTTCAACACATCGCCAAGATCGCGGTCGTAGGTGTGGGACCAGAGGTGAAAGCCCGTGACCGCATTGATCAGCTGTGCGGTGACGCGTACGGTGTTCCCGGAGCGCCGTACGCTCCCTTCGAGCACCACCCCGACATTGAGCTTGCGAGCAACGGTACCAATGTCGGTGTCCTTGCCTTTGAAGGAAAACGCCGAGGTGCGGGCCGCGACCTGGAGCTCGTTGATCTCAGCCAGGGAGTTGAGCAGCTCCTCCGTAAGCCCGTCCGAGAAATACTCCTGCGCGTTGTCCCCGCTCATGTTGACGAACGGCAGCACCGCGATTGAATGTGGCGGCGGGGCGAAGGCGGCGGCAGCCGGCGTGAGGTGCTTCGAGATCCAGAACTTGTCAGCAACGAAGTACGCCAGCGCCGCTACGACGAAGACCGCAACGATCGCGAGAAAGACCGGTTGTGACCACCAGGCGGCACGGACCGGCTCCCTGGGTGGTCCGGGTACAGCACCGGACACCGCGCTCATCGGCGACAGCTCAGGGGAAAGCAGGCGCTTCATGCGTTCAGCGAACGCGGGAGATGTCTCGCCTCGCGGCAGGCGCGTCCACTGCACCGCCCGGAACGCGTCCGGGACAAAGGCTTCCCTGTCGCCCGTATCGTCAACGACGACCGGTACCAGGAAGGGCTTCTGCTCGGCCATGTGGTGTGTGCGTTCGATGGCGAGCTTCCATTCGTGGCGGAAATAGCCTTCGAGCCGCGCCTGGGTGTGCTGGGAGACAATCGGAATGAAGAGCGCGCAGTCGTGGATCTCGTGCCGGATCTTCTGATCCCAGGCGTCCCCTCCCCGCAGCTCGCTCCGATCGAAAAAGACCTCGATGCCGGCCGCACGTAGGGCTTCGCAAATCTTCTGGGCCGCCTCCGCATCCTGTGAGGCGTAGCTTAGAAATACCGCGTGCGAACTTGCGCTCAAGGTGCGCAGCCACCCTCGACCCTGTCGAGCATCCCCCTGTGTGTCCGAATGGTCGCGGATGCCCAGAGGGTTGGCAACCGAGAAGGGATGGAGCACCGTGAAGGGCAGCTAACTGGAGGCCAAAT
Organism: uncultured Gammaproteobacteria bacterium; assembly: GCA_963804465.1. GTDB lineage: Bacteria > Pseudomonadota > Gammaproteobacteria > Steroidobacterales > Steroidobacteraceae > 13-2-20CM-66-19. The sequence goes on along the minus strand of CAWDQL010000005.1, from coordinate 54,950 downwards.
CGCGCGATCGAAGGACGGCAAGTGGCCGTAACACGACGGTTCCAACCATGCACAAAGAACCGTGTTGGTTAGGCGAACAGCGGACCGAAATATTGGACATCGGCGCCGATAGCGCTTGCCGGCTCGGGCGTCATCGCTACATGTGCCGCTACTTCGCAACTGGGCTTCCGCGCACGCTCGCGTATACGGCATCCAGGGCCGTCAGGCTACGGATATTCGGCACTTCTCCGACGGCGATCGGATCACCGAAATACAGAACTCGACTATCCGCGTTTGTGAATGCCGGCCACGAAGGCAGCCCCTTGCCGTTTGGGTCGCCGGATCGCGCGAAGTTGGTCCAGTACCGGGACATGGTTTCCGCCACTTCGCGATCCGCTTTGCTCCAGCGCCACGGCTCTTGGTTCAAATGATCGAATACGTACCAGAGCTCGGCAAAGTGACTCGCGCCCCATCCCGCGTACAACGAGTCGGTCGGGAACGGCGGCCGCTGTCGAAACGAGTAGTAATACACGGCACGTTGGCCGGTTGCAGCCTGCAGTCTCGCCCAAGCCCACATGTCCCAGCCGAAGCGAAGATCGCGCTCGAGGTCAAGGCGGGCCTGGCGCGCGGCTTCGTCGCTCGTGTGGGGGTAGGCGGCAACAATCGCGGGCGGTAGTGCACCGAAACTGCGCTCTATGTCGGCATCGAAGGTGGCGGCCTTGACGTGGGTGACATCGGTCAGTGAACGCGCTTCCTCGGCGTTTGAGCCGATGAGCAGCGGGACATCGTTCTGCCGCCCCGCCGCGAACACCGTGTAAGGCGCCATCGGGAGTAGGTAAGGTTCAATCACTGGATGGGTGACGCCGCCGGCGTTGCCGCCGCCGAGTAAGCTGGCCGCCGGAAGCCTGCGCAGTTCCTGGAGCGAATGCACGCCTAAAGTGGCGACATATTTCTCCCCATCACGTTCGGCGTTGGCCAGTAAGTAGCCAGGGGCGAGCTGCAGCGGCTCAAACAGAGCGCCACTCTCACCGATGGCGCGCTCAAATAGCCCTTTAGCCTGCGGAGAAGCCATCAGTACGCTGACCGAGATGGCGCCGGAGGATTGGCCCGCGATCGTCACGCGACTGGGATCACCGCCAAAGGCCGAGATATTTTGCTGCACCCACCGGAGCGCGGCGATCTGGTCCATGAGGCCGTAATTCCCAGACGACCCATACAAGGATTCGCGCGTCAGTTCTGGAAGCGCGAGAAAGCCCAGCGGACCCACTCGGTACGCGATGGTGACGACAATAACACCCTTATGCGCGAGCTGGTCGCCCCAATACAGCGGCATCGAGGCCGACCCGTTGCGGTAGCCACCGCCATAAATCCAGACAATCACCGGCAGACGCTCTGCTGCCTGTTTCGCCGGAGTCCAGATGTTGAGGTATAAGCAGTCCTCGCTGACCTTCGGCGGAATCTCGCCCGGCATGGAAACGCCCTCCTGCATGCATGCCGGAGCGAACGCCGTCGCTGTCCGCGTACCCGTCCACGGCGCAACCGGCTCGGGCGGTCGCCAACGCAACTCGCCCACCGGCGGAGCTGCGAACGGGATGCCCTTGTAGACGCTCAATCCATCGGCGCGCACGCCAGATATTGAGCCAGACGCGGTCAGTGCCAACGCCGCGGCGGCATTACAGTTGGCCGGCAGCCCGATAACTCCTAGTCCGACGACTAACCATTGTTTGCACATTTGAATCTTCACTCCCACCTCGAAGATGCCACCGCGGGGACCGGGCGCTTCCGGGTTCAGCGGATATCGAAGACCTTCACCATCAGAGGCGTGTCGATGAGCACATGCGGCGCAACAGCGTGATAGCTGAGAGCGTGAACCCACGCGTTGCCGGTGCGCAATGTCAGCACGCTCTTGATCATTCCCGGTCCGAAATACTGGAACAGCACGAACATCAGCGAGAGCGTCACGTTTCGCGGCGAATCAAATGTCGACCACCCTTCGACGATATGCATTGCCGCGTACGTCAGTCCACCGAGCAGCACGGTGGTGATCGTCGAGCCGCTCAGCTTGAGATACCGCGGCAGCAAGACGGCGTAGATCAGCACCATCGTCGGCAACACGGTTCCGACAAAAAAGATAAGAAAGGTCAGCGGTGCACCCAGACTCACCTGATGCAGGTTGAGTCTCAGGATGTTGTTGTCGAACATCGCGACTTCGACAGCGGACTCCAGGATCAGAATGACGAAGACCACCAGGGTGTCATTTCGGCGGTTCGTCGAGCGCAGATTGAGCTCCGTGTTGGTATATCGGCGCCGGAAGTAAACGTACGGCACCACCGCGAATACCAGGAAGTTGTACAGCGCCCAGACGCCGACCTCACTGGGCGTGGGTGGGACGGAGCAGCCAAAGACCGCACCGGCGATATGAAAGCTGAATGGGCGGTAGCCCAGCGCCGGCCCCACGAGCCAGCCGCCTACCTGGCCGAGGAACGCATAGGCGAGAAGTCCGACCGTCTCACGCAACGCCAGGCGACGCTCCGGCGCGCGAGCGGCCATGTCAGGAATCGCCCGCCTAGAGGTCAGCAGGAAAATCACCATCATTAAGATGAAGATCTCGATCATGCCGAGTGTTGGCATCGCCATCTGCAGGGAGAACGGCAACGCCGCGACCGCGGGACGATCGAACGGCAACGAACCCTGCGCGAGCCACAGTGCGACGACGGAGCCGACCAGCCACAAGGTCGCGGCGAGTTGGACACCGCGATGGACGACGACCGCCTGCACCGCCGAGCCCAGCGAGGTGGCTGTCACGGGTCGCGCCGGTCGAAATTGATTGCTAACACGCGCTCGGTCACGCTGCTCTCCCGACGGAGTTCTTGGCCAACCAGAAGGGCTGGACGATATTGCCCTTCCTCACAGCTTTGGCCACGAGCAGGATTCCCACGGCAGCACAGATTGCCAGGGCCACGACCGACCCTTCCACGCCAAAAGCCCCGCCGGTCAGCCAGTCCGCGCCAATCAACTTTGCTTGCAGCAGGCCTTTTGTGTCGCCTCCGGAGACTGCGGCCGAGAATATTCCGCCCTCCGCGAAATTCCAGGCGATATGGATGCCAATACAGAGCCAAAGGCGGCGCGTCACCATATAGGCCGCAGCCAGCATGACTCCGGCCTCCACCATGACGGAGCCGGCGTTTAGCAACGTCGTTCCGGGATTGAGCAGATGAAGCAGACCGAAGATGCCGGCCGAGATTGCGAGCGCGAGCCAACTTCCGAGCGACTGCTCCAGGATCCGAAACACAACCCCTCGCATTACGACTTCTTCTAGAACCCCGAACAGGACGAAACCAGGCGCGGTCCCGAGCATCGCTGCCCAGCCGTTGCTGCCGGTTACCTGATAAGCCCCAAGTGCGGCAAGCAGGCCCACCGTCAAGCTGAGTAGAAATGCCCCGAGCAGCACGCCGGCGCCGAGCTCGCGGAGCATACCGGGACGAGAGAGCTCAGCAACCGGGCGCGTCTCGACGATGCGCACGTAGGCCCAGTAGGCGCCCAGGACGATGGCTGTGAGCAGAAGCGCTCCTACCCGCTTCAGGGACTTGTCCGAGACGAAGAGGTTGAAAGGCGTGGCTACAACGGCGAACGGTATCGCGATCGAGAGAAGCGCTACTACTATTCGGACGACAGAATTCTTCAGCGCTCGCGCACCCCAGGTCGTCGTCGGGCGACGTGTACCCGCTTCGCTAGTCATTGGCGTTCCTGTGGTTAATAAGCTTCTCGCGTTGGCGCCCCGGCGACCAGCCGTCTAGTTACTGATGCCCGAGCCGGACATCCATCATGGGCTCGACACTCCGGGCTGTCGCCGCGATCGGATCAGGTCCGGCGGCTCTCTGCAGCGAACGTTCGCTCTCAGTCGGTGAATTTGAGTTGACGCTCGATCGCCTGAAAGCGCGGCTGGCTGCGAAGCGGATCGAGAAACGCATCGGTCTTCAGATATTCCAGACCCGTATCCCGTATGCGCAGGGCCGTGTCGAGCCAGTCGAGCGCCTTCTTGGCGTCGCCCCATTGTGCGTAGATCTGGGCATATTGATACGCTGAGAACTCGCGTTGGGCAGCGATCGCCGCCGTGAGCGCGGCTTCCGCTGCCGCCCGCTCTCCGAGCCTCTCGTACACTAGCGGCATGCACAGCTGGACCTGATAGTGATCAGGCTCTGCCTCGCACGACGCTTTGGCCAGCGGGAAGTCACCCGCCATATAGTATGAGCGGGCTCGGCGCTGATAGACCTCGCTTGCGTGACCTGGGCTGAGGCCAATGGCTTGATCATAGACGGCGATGGCTTCCTTATAGCGCCGGGCGGTGTGTAACGCTTCACCGAGAGTGCGGTAGGCCAGTACATTCAACGGATCCAATTCAACATTGCGTCGTGCACAGGCGATCGCCGCGTCCGTGTGGCCCATGTAAGTGGCAAAGTGGCTGTACGCGCGCAGCACCCGCGCATCTCCGGGTGCAAGCGCCAGAGCGCGCTCGTGCTCTTTTGCTGCACCCGCGAAATCGAAAAATCCGTTTTCAAGCACTTCACCGAGCGCTGCGTGACCGTCGCCGAGCTCGGGCGCCAGGGCAATTGCGTGGCCCGCGTCAGTCCGTGCGCTCGCAAACGCATCCTGTGGGGCTTCAATCAGGAAGTAACCCCAATTCATCCGTGCTCTGGCTCGAGCGGCGTATGCAAGAGCGAAGTTGGGATCCGCACGAAGCGCGTCGGTGTACGCATCTATTGTCGCGCGCACCTCCGCCGCGCTGTGCGCCGTGGCGGCAGTGAGCTTTGAGCCGCGCAGGTATGCGTCTAGCGCGAGTGGATTGCGCGTCCCTCCCAACTCAATCTTTGCGGCGACGTCGTTGAGCAGGGTGACTTCGAGGGCACTCGCTACCGCATTGGCAATCTCACTCTGCAGCTTCAGCACGTCACCGAGATTCCGGTCATATGTCCGCGACCAGAGTTGAAACCCGGTCACCGCATTGACGAGCTGCGCGGTGATGCGCACCGTATGCCCGGAACGACGGACGCTCCCCTCGAGAACGGTAGCGACGTTGAGCTTGTGGACCACCGTACTGAGGTCGACGTCCTTGCCTTTGAAATAGAACGAGGAGGTGCGGCCGGCGACCTGTAGCTCGGTGATACGGGACAAGGAGTTGAGCAATTGCTCTGTCAGCCCGTCGGAGAAGTATTCCTGCTCCTTGTCTCCGCTGCCGTTCACGAACGGCAGCACCGCGATCGAGTGGGATGGCGGGGCGAAGGCAGCCTCGGTCGCCGGGGTCGAACTTGCCGCTCTAGTGCTCTGCGGGGCGGCGGAGGCCACCGGTTGAGACGCCGGCACGCGTTTCGATATCCAGACCTTGTCGGCCCATAGCGCGGCGAGCGCCACGGCGACCACCGCGACTCCCACCGCGAACAGAATCCGGGTACGAGGTGACTTCGGATGCGCCACGGAAGCCGCGGCTACGATCAGGCCCGACCCTTGCCCCACGGCTCCCGAAAGCTTGGCTAACGCCGCCGGCATCCCCAGCTTCACCACGTCGATCCATTGTGATTCACTCAAGAAATATTCGAGTGCCGGAGCAAGCGGTGCAGAATCGATCCGAAACGCGATGATGGGCTTGTGCTTGGAGGACGCCCGTTCGACTTCCCTTGCCACATGCGATGAGCTCACGGCATTCCCCGAGAGCACCAGCACCACGGTCCTCGCCTCGTTGATCGCCCGGACGATGGCATCAGCATACTGGGCGCCCGGCCTCACATCCCGCGGCGCGATCCAGCATGGGATGCCGTGCCGCTCTAGCGCCTTGACTAAGGCAGCTGCAGCAGCCGCGTCCTGCGAGGCGTAGCTAACGAAGACGGAGGGCGTAGTTCCGCTCGCCTTCTCGCCGCTACCGCCCTCGGCCATTTCCGATCCCCCGCAGCTTGTGCGGCATCGTCGCGGATGCCTTCGAGGTTGGCAACCAAGGGGGCCGGCGTACAGGAACGACCGTTTATGGAACCCAATTCGATGGGGTGAACGGCTGCTCGTGGCCGCAATAGCACGACGGTTCCAACCAAGCACAAAGAGCCGTGTTGATCAGGCGAACAGTGGACCGAAATATTGGACACCGGCGCCGATATTGGACAAAAAGTCCGTTCGCTCCGATGCAACTTCCTGATTCGAAATATCGGTGTGAATGGTGGCCAGGGGCGGAATCGAACCACCGACACGCGGATTTTCAGTCCGCTGCTCTACCAACTGAGCTACCTGGCCGCCGGCGTGAAAGGCCGCGTATTAGACCGGCCCGGAACCGGGGCGTCAAGCAATCCTGGCTCTAAGCCGTTGATTCTCGTGACGGTTCGCAGCCCGCACCCCGGGAATCCCGGTCTTTGCCTTCCGGAGACTGCACCGCCCACTCTCTCTAAAGGGCGACGCGCGGGCCTGCCTGTGGAGCAGCGCGCATAGATCCGGCTTGCGGCGCGCTAAACTTCCCAATTACCCAGCAGCAAGGCCCAAAGACTACCCATCATGAGCGCCCATCCGGCCCTGCTTGACTCCCAGGACAGCTTCCCCTGCACCGAGGAGCTGACACGCATCAACGAATCGCTCCAGGGACGCGAGCGGCTGCTCACAGCCACCGCGCGCGCAAGCCGCCTGCTGCTGGAGACGGTGGATGTGCGCGCCGCGATCCCCGGCGTGCTCGGCCTGATCGGCGAGGCCGCGCACGTCGATCGCGTCAACCTCATGGAAACGCGCCGCGGCCCGAACGGCGAGCCGCTGCTGGTGGTGGTGAGCGAGTGGAGCGCCGCGGGCGTGGCACCGCAGCTGCACGATCCGCAGAGCTGCGCCTGTGATGAGCGCAATTTCGCCGACATGTGCGCCGAGCTGCGTGCCGGCCGCAGCGTGCTGTTCAGCAAGAGCGACGTGGCGGACGGGCACGCGACTGGCTTCCGCGGCGTCGGCACGCAGTCGAAGGCGATCGTGCCGATCTTCGTGGCCGGGGAATTCATCGGCGTCGTGGGCTTCGACAACACGCGCCAGGATCGCGCCGTCGATGCGGCGGAGCTCGCAGCGCTCGAGACCGCTGCCGGCGTGATCGGCGCGGCGCTGCATCGCGAGCGGCTGGTGGACGACGTGCGTCATGAGCGCGAGCATGCCGCCGAGGAGCGCTTCACCGAGCTCGCCAAGGCCAACGCGGTCATTCGCGGCAACCTCGAGCGTCTCGCCGCCGAGCCTGACCTGCACAGCTTCATGGGGCACATGCTGCTCGAGGCGACGCGCCAGTTCGACGCGATCTCGGGCGTGGTCATCGTGCGCAAGGACGCGGCGCAGGAGTGGCGCATCGTCGCCCACGTGCGTGACGGGCAGCTCGCCGAGCCCTCGTACGCCGTCAAGGTGCCGGTGGCCGGCTCAGTCTTCACCGAGAGGTACGAGAAACTGCGTGAGCCGTACTACGTGGACGTCGAGCGGCAGGAGGAGGAGATCTGGCCGGGCGTGCGCGCCTTCCACCGCAGCGAGGGCGCGGTCGGCACGGTGCTCTATCCGCTGGTGTTCGGGGCGCAGAGCGTCGGCTTCTTTATCCTCACCTTCCGGCGCAATGCCGAGGACGTGCCGCGCAGCGGGCTGCTCGTGGCGCTCGCGCAGCAGGCGACGCTCGCCGTGCAGCTCACGCGTCTCGCCTACTCGGCCAAGGAGGCCGCGGTGCTCATGGAGCGCACACGCATCGGCCAGGAGATCCATGACGGTCTGGCGCAGGCCTTCACCGGGATTCTCATGCAGCTCGGCGCCGTCGAGGAATTTCCTTCCTGCAAGAAACGCAACTCCGAGCTCGCGATCCCCCTGCGGCGCATCCGTGACCTGGCGCGCGACGGCCTCGCCGAAGCGCGCCGCTCGGTCATGTCGGTGCGCCTCGATCAGACGCGCCGCGCGGGACTCGAGCTCGCCCTGCGGCAGCTCGCCGAGCGCTCCACGGTGCAGGGAGGTGTCACCTGTAGTTTCGACGGCGGTGGCGTGATCACCGGCCTGAAGCCCGAGCACGAGCACGAGCTGCTGCGCATCGCGCAGGAGGCCGTGAGCAACGCCGTGCGCCACGCGCGGCCGCGCACCGTGCGCATCACCACGACCGACGAGCCGGCGCACTGGTCCATGGCGATCGCCGACGACGGCGTCGGCATGGAGCAGCGGCCGGAGCTCTACGCCCGCCAGGGCTTCGGACTCTCCAGCATGCGCCAGCGCGCCGGAGCGATCGGCGGCGAGTGGCAGATCGAGAGCCAGCCGGGGCAAGGCACGCGGGTGAGCGTGCGCATGGCGAAGCGGGCAAGCTGATGGCGGCGGTGATGAAGACCATCAGCGTCGTGCTCGCCGACGATCATCCGGTGGTACGCGACGGGCTGGCCGCGATGGTCAACCAGCAGCCCGACATGGAAGTGGTCGCGGAAGCCGGCGACGGTGATGCGGCGATCGTCTGCTACGAGCAGCACCGCCCCGATGTGCTGGTGCTCGACCTGCGCATGCCCAAGCGCGACGGCGTGGCGGTGGTGCAGCGCGTGCTCGAGCTCAACCCCAAGGCGCGCATCCTCATCATGACGACCTACGACGGCGATGAGGACATCTTCCAGTGCCTGTCGCAGGGCGCGAAGGGTTATCTGCTGAAGGATGCGCCGCGGCAGGAGATCCTGGCCGCGATCCGCGCCGTGAGCGAGGACCGGCCCTACACCTCGACGACGGTCGCCGCCAAGGCGCTGCAACGCATGGGCAAGCCCAGCCTCACGCAACGCGAGCTCGACGTGCTGCAGCTGGTGGCCGAGGGCCGCAGCAACAAGGACATCGCCCGGCGCCTGTCGATCACCGAGGGCACCGCCAAGACCCACGTGAAGGCGATCCTCACCAAGCTGGATGCCATCAGCCGCACCGAAGCGGTCGCCGTGGCGCACAAGCGCGGCCTGATCCACCTGTAAGCGCGGGCCCGACCCGCGCACGCCGCGCATCGAGGCGGCGCGGCTGGAGCGTCCAGAGTCGCACGCGCTCAGCCCTGCGGCTGAAAGCCCTGCGGCGGCTCCGAGCCTGCGCCGAAGAAGAACTTCTCCATCTCGCCCTCGAGGAACTTGCGTGCCTTGGGCTCCATGGGGGTGAGGCGATACTCGTTGATGAGCATGGTCTGCTGCGCCAGCCAGCGGGCCCAGGCCTCGCGCGACACACTCTCGTAGATGCGCCGGCCGAGCTCGCCCGGATACGGCGGGCGCTCGAGTCCCGGCGCCTCGCGCTTCAGGAGTACACACTGCACCACTCGCGACACGCTGCGCTCACCTCTGCATCACGGTTGAGTCGTATCGAACATGGAACCGCCCGCCAGCTGCGCGAGCAGTGCGCTGATCGGCGCGGGCAGGCCGACGCGCGCCGGCGTGCGCAGGTTATACCAGAGGTTTGCCCCCTCCTCCACGACCGCGGCGGGGCCCGCGCACTGCACCAGCAGCGGTGTGATGCGCAGACTGAAGTGGGTGAAGGCATGCTCCACCACCGCCAGCCGGCGCGGCGCGCCGCCATTCACGGTGAGCGTCGCCCGGATGAACGCCTGCGCGGCGGTAACGGTGTCGAACTGCGGCAGGCACCACAGGCCGCCCCATACGCCGCTCTGCGGCCGCCGTTCGAGGAGCACGCTACCGGCAGCGCTGCGCGCCACCACCATGAACACGCGGCGCGTGCGCCGTGCACGCGCGCTGCGCAGCGCCGGCAGCTCGTGCTGCCGGCCGGTGCGCCGCGCGAAGCAATGCCGGCCGAGCGGACAGCCCGCGCACAGTGGCCGCCGCCGCACACACACCGTCGCGCCCAGGTCCATGATCGCCTGCGTGTACTGCGCCACGCGCTCGTGCGGCGTGCAGCGCTCGGACAAATCCCACAAGCGCTTCGTGCCGGCCGCCGCCGCCCCGTCGCTGACGCCGAAGTAGCGCGCCAGCACCCGGCGGACGTTGCCGTCGAGGATCGGCAAGCGCTTGCCGCGGGACAGCGCCAGGATCGCGCCGGCCGTCGAGCGGCCAACGCCCGGCAGGCGCGCGAGCTCGGCGAAGCTTCCGGGAAACTCGCCGCCGTGCTCGCTCAAGATGACGCCGGCGGCGCGATGCAGGTTGCGTGCGCGCGCGTAGTAGCCGAGCCCGGACCACAGGTGCAGCACCTCGTCGATGCTCGCCGCGGCGAGTGAGCCCACGTCGGGGAAGCGCTGCAGGAATCGCTCGTAGTAGGGTCTGACGGTCGCGACCTGGGTCTGCTGCAGCATCACCTCGGCGAGCCACACGCGATAGGGGGTGCGGTCTCGCTGCCACGGCAGGTCGTGACGCCCGGCGCGCTCGTGCCACTTGAGCAGTGCCGCGGCGATCGGTGAGTCGGGGGTCTTGTCGGGTGTTGCTCTTGCCGGGGACACGCGGGAGGATTCTACGCTCCCGCACTCAGGTCGCCGCGACGAAAAGCGCGGCGCTTGGGTCAGTGATCGCACATCTCCAGGTCGCCGCTCATGCTCTTCAGGCGCACATGCGCGCTGCCGCTACCGCGCGTGCCGCTGAGCTTGCGGCCCGGACCATACTTGCTGGTGCGCTCGGCCTCGGCGTTGAAACAGTTGCTGATCTCGCCGGACAGGGTCTGGGCCTCGTACTCGAAACCGTCCTCGGAGCTGGCGCGCAGCTTCAAGTCGCCGCTGACCGACTGCGCGTCGAAGTCCGCGCCGTGCATCAAGCGGCCTTCGAAGGTGATATCGCCGGAGGTGCTGCGGGCATGCACCGAACGCGCCGGATCGAGCTCCACCGTGATCTCGCCGCTCACCGTGCTGGTCTCAAGCTCACCCGCCGCGTGCTTGAGCTCGACGTCGCCGCTCACGCTGCTGACGTGCAGACGCGCCGGCTGTCCGTGGCCGCGGAGCCTGACGTTGCCGCTCACCGACTTGGCCTCGATGTCCGCAGGTCCGATTTCCGCGGCGATATCGCCGCTCACCGTGCGCAGGCGCTGCGTCCCGAGCACGCCCGCGGAGGTCACATTGCCGCTCACGGTCGACACCTCGAGCGCGCTCTCCTTGGGAACCTGCACTCGCAGGTGTGTCTCATCGTGACTCCAGCCGAACCCCAGCGAGACGTGCGGCCGCAGCATCACGCGCACCACGGTGTGGTTGCCGGAGCTCGTCACCTCCACGTGATCAACATCGGGCCCGAGCTCGGCCTTGACGGCCACCGCGGCCTTGTCCCAGCCGCTCACGTCGATCGTGCCGTTGGTGGCGGAGATTTCCACGGTGCCGTGCGCGTCGGCCTTGACCTCGCGCTCGAAGCTCGTGGTTTCCCCGCACGCCCAGGCGCTCAACGAGAGCGCCAGCGCGGCGAACAGCAGTCGATGAACGATGCGCATGATCAGATCCCCCTGCCAGCGTCGCTGGCCTCGTGCACGTCCGTGAGGACGCGCATTTCATCCTGGTAAGTGTTGACGAGCAGCTCCTGCAGCAGCGCATTGCCCGGGTCCTTGCCGAGCGCATCCTGGAGCTGGCGCTTGGCCTCGTGAATGGTCGCCAGGCTGGAGAGCACCTTCGAGCGGCTCGCCGGCGGGAGCGTAGCGAGTTGCGCACCGAGCGACTGCATGAGCGCCTCGTGCTGGCGCTGGTAGCGCGGGTCGCTCTCCCACGCGGTCGCGATCATCGCCGACGCGGGCCGGGTGTCGCCCGCGACCGGCGGCACGGCGCCGGGTGCCACGCTGCGCCCGATCCACACGCCGACCGCAAGCGAGGCCACCATGGCCGCGGTCGCGAGCCAGCGCAGCGGCACGCGCGCGGCTCGACGGGCCGCGCCTGCGGCGCCGGCCGGCGTCGCCCCGGCATCGCGCTGCGCGCCCAGGCGCGCCTCGATCTGCGGCCACAGGTCGCGCGGTGGCTCGATTGCCAGCGGCAGATCGCGCAGCGTCGTGACGCTCTTACTGTCAGTGGGCTCGGTCATCTCAGCCAACCTCCATTCTCAACCGCTCCCTGAGGAGCCTGCGGGCGCGATGCAGCTGTGCCTTGCACGTGCCCTCCGCCACACCGAGCATCTGCGCCGCCTCGATGTGCGAGTAACCATAGAGCGCGTGCAGCACCAGGGCATCGCGCGCGCCTTGCGGGAGTGAGTCGATCGCCGCCTCGATCTCCTCCACCTCTACCGGGGTCTCGAGTGTCCAATCACCCTCCGTCCCCGCTTCCTCGACCTCCGCCTCGGCCAGCGGTTCGTGGCGGCCATCCCTGCGGCGCCTCGCCAGCGTCACGTTGACCGCGATCCGGTGCAGCCACGTGCTGAGCGAGCTGCGCGTCTCGAACTGCGCGAGTGCCCGCCAGGCGTTGATGAAAGTCTCCTGCGTGCAGTCCTCGGCGAGCGCCGGCTGGCGCGTCATGCGCAGACACAGGCCGTACACCCGTCCGGAATGCTCGCGGTAGAGTCTCTCGAACGCGCGGGTATCCCCGGCACGGGCCCGCTCTACCAGCGCCCCCTCCCAGTCGATCGGCAAACCCTCGACCTGCGCAAGTGTCATCGTGGAATTAGAGACTGCCGGGTTTCCATCGGTTTAAAGACACCTTACGTCGCTGACTGGGAACACTTTTTCCGGGAACTCTGTGGCGCCGCAACACTCTAGCTCTGCATGGAGACGAAAGGCGACGAGCGCGACCCGGCCGTGCAGCCCCTGTGGCGGAGCCTTTGGCGCCCGCCGCACGCGGCGCTCGATGCCTTTGCGACCGTGCTGGGCGAGCACTGGAGCAAGGCCCGCGACCATACGCTGCGACTCTTCGGGCCGACAGGGGACAGCTGGCTGAAGGCGCTCGAGCAGCGCGGGTCAGACCCTCACCACCTCACCAGGGGCGGCAGGCTCATCAAGTAGGCGTCGGGGTCCGCATCGGTGCTGAAGCCGAAACGCGTGCCCCGGTCGTACACCAGGTTGAACTCGACGTAGCGCCCGCGCTTGACCAGCAGCCGCTCGCGCGCCGCCTCGTCGTAGGGGGTGTCCCTGCGCCGCGCGACGATGCGCGGGTAGACCGAGAGCACCGCCTCCCCGACCGCACGCACGAAGGCGAACTCCGCTCCGCCGCCGGCATCGCCCGCGGCGAGATCATCGAAGAAGATCCCGCCGACACCGCGCGGCTCCTGCCGGTGCGGCAGGTAGAAGTAGCGATCGCACCACGCCTGGTATTCCGCGTAGGCCGTGGGTCTGAATCCCGCGCACGCCGCGCGCAGCGCCGCATGAAAATCCGCGGTGTCCTCGGCAAAAGGAAAGGTCGGCGTCAGGTCCGAGCCGCCGCCGAACCACGCGCGGCTGGTGGCGAGGTAGCGCAGATTCAGGTGCATGGCCGGCACATAGGGGTTCGCCATGTGCGCCACCAGCGACAGGCCGCAGGCGACGAACCGGCCCTGGGATTCTGCCGCCCCCGACAGCTGCGAATGCGCCTCGGGGGCGAGCACGCCCCAGACGTGACTCACGTTCACGCCGACCTTCTCGAACACCGCGCCACGCATCAGCCGCGCCTCGCCCCCCCCTCGAGGCGATGGCCCGCGGGCTTCTGCCAGCTGCGCGCCTCGAAACGGCTGTGGGGCTCGAAGGCCTCGAACGCCGCGCAGAAGCGCGCCTGCAGATCGCGAAAGTAGCCCGCGGCTGTCGCGGCGAAGTCATCCGCGCCGCTCCCGCCGGCGCGCGCGCGCTCAGCGCTGCTCATGCACGAAGTCCACCAGGCGAGCGACCGCCTGCGGGTCGGTGTGCGGCCAGATGCCGTGACCGAGATTGAAGATGTGTCCGGGACTTAAGCCCGCCTCGGCGATCACCGCGGCGGCGTGACGCTCGAGCTCCGCCGGGGCCGCGAACAGCGCCGCGGGATCGAGATTGCCCTGCAGCGCCTTGTTCGGTCCGAGCACGCGTCGCGCCTCACTCAAGCTCGAGCGCCAGTCGACTCCGACCACGTCCACATCGAGCGCGGCAACCGCCGGCAGCAGCGCGCTCCCCTGGTTGAGATAATAGATGAGTGGCACGCCTGCGCCCTTGAGGGCGGCGACCGTGCGGCGCACCGCCGGCAGCGCAAAGCGCTGGTACTCGCGCTCCCCGAGCAGCCCCGCCCACGATTCGAACAGCATCAGTGCCTGGGCGCCGGCTGCGGCCTGCGCGGCGAGGTAGGCGGCCATGGCGTCCGCCAGCTTGGTGAGCAGGCGCTCGGCATCGGCGGGCTGCGCATAGAGGAAGGTGCGCGCCGGCGCGAACTCCTTGGAGGGCCGGCCGCACACGAGATAACACAGCAGCGTGAACGGCGCGCCGGCAAAGCCGATGAGCGGCACCCCGCGCGGCACAGCCGCCCGCACCAGGCGGATGGTCTCGAGCACGAACGGCACGTCGCGTCGAGCATCGAGGGAGGGCAGCGCATCGATCTGCGCCGTGGTACGGATCGGCTCGCGCACGATGGGCGCGGGCTCGAAGGACAACCCCACGCCCATTCCCTGGAGCGGGGTCATGATGTCGCTGAAGAGAATCGCGGCATCGAGCTCGAAGCGCTTGAGCGGTTGCAGCGTCACCTCCGCGGCAAGCTCGGGCGTGCGCGTCAGGGTCTCGAAGTCGACCCTGGCACGGAGCTCGCGGTACTCGGGGAGGTAGCGCCCCGCCTGGCGCATGATCCACACCGGCCGGTGCGGCACCGGCTCGCGCCGGCAGGCTGCGAGGAATGCGCTCGCGCTCATGCGCGCAGCCATTCAGCAACCTCAGGTGCAAAGTAGCTGATGATGAGATCGGCGCCTGCGCGCGAGATCCCGGTGAGCGTCTCGAGCACCGCGGCGCGCTCATCGATCCAGCCGCGCTGCGCGGCCGCCTTGATGAGGCTGAACTCCCCCGACACCTGGTACGCGACCAGCGGCACCCGCACCGCGTGGCGCACCCGGCGGATGACGTCGAGATAGGGTCCGGCGGGCTTCACGATGACCAGATCGGCACCCTCGGCGACGTCGCTGAGCACCTCGCGCACCGCCTCGCGCGCATTCGCGGGATCCATCTGGTAGCTGCGGCGATCGCCGAAGGCCGGGGCGGATTCCGCCGCCTCGCGGAACGGGCCGTAGAAGGCGGACGCGTACTTCGCCGCGTAGGAGACGATAGGTGTCGTCGTGTGGCCCTCGCGGTCGAGGAGCGAGCGGATCGCCTGCACGCGGCCATCCATCATGTCGCTCGGGGCCACGGCATCCGCCCCGGCGCGCGCGTAGTTGAGGGCCACCTCGGCGAGCGTCTCGATGGATGAGTCGTTGTCGATCCGACCCCCCGCGACGACGTGGCCGCAGTGCCCGTGATCGGTCGCGCCGCACAGGCACACGTCGGCCCACACGAGCAGCTCGCTGCAGCCGTTCTTGATGGCCGCGATCGCCTGCGCCGCGAGCCCGTGCGGGTCACGCGCGCTGCTCCCGCGCGCGTCCTTCTCCTCGGGCGCCGCGAACAGCAGCACCGCAGGCACCCCGGCCGCGGATACCGCCCTGGCTTCCTTCGCCGCCTCATCGACCGAGAGCTGGAAGATCCCGGGCATGCTCTCGACCGGCCGGCGCACGCCGCGGCCCGGCACCACGAACAGCGGGTAGATGAACGCATCCGGGCGCAGGTGCGTCTCGCGCACCATCCGGCGCCAGACCTCCGACTGCCGCGTGCGCCGAAGTCTCTGCTGGGGGAATGGCATGTTCAGGCTCTCGTTTGCATCAGACGGTAGGTGGTGAGGGCGAGTCCCTGCAGCGTCGCAGGCTCGGCGAGCGTGGCGTTGCGGCCGCGCGCGGCGAGCTCGGCCGCGGTCGTGCGGCCGATGGCGACCGGCGGTGCGTCGTCGAGCAGCCGCGCGAAGTCGCCCTCGCCGAGGATGCGGGCGAGCTCGATCACCGCCGAGGGACTCGCGAAGGTCACCGCGCCGAGTCCGCCACGCTCGATCCACGCGCGGCACTCGGTGACGTCGAGGGCCGCAGCCTCGGTCCGATAGGCCTCGACCTGGGTCACGATAGCGCCGAGGTCCCTCAGGCCCGCGGCGATCGTCGGCAGCGCACGCGAGCTCGCGGGATACAGGACCCGCACGCCCGCATCCGCCGCCCGCCACTGCGCGGCGAAGGCGGCCACCAGCGCGCCCGCGCTGGCCTCCTCCGGAACGAGTTCCACCGGCCAGCCGCGCTGGCGCAGCGTGAGCGCCGTCGCCTGCCCGACCGCCGCGATGCGCACGCCCACGGGCGGCTTCGGCAGGTGCTCGAGAACTGCGGCCACCGCGTGGCGGCTCGCGAACACCAGCCAGCCGAATGACTTGAGGTCCGCAAGCGCCGCCTCGAGCGGTCCCGAGTCCGCCGGCGTGACGCTCACCGCCGGCCACGACAGCACCTCGAGGCCGAGACCGCGCAGCTCGCGGCTTAAGGGTCCGTCCGCAGCCTCCGCGCGCGTCACTACGATGGGCCGCGAGCGCTCCGCAGCGCTCATGGCGCGGTCACCGCGAGTGCCTCGCGCTGCTGCGCGATGAGCTCGGCGGCACCCGCCGCCAGCAGCTCGTCCGCGACGCGCTCGCCGAGCGCCGCGGCGTCGGCGACGTTGAGCGCCGCGCCCGGCGCGGCTGCCTGTACTCCGCTGGCACGCAGCTCGCGCGAGCCGTCGAGGGCGCACACGCAAGCCGCGAGCTCGAGCTGCTCTCCCCGCAGCTGCGCGAGCGCCCCGAGCGGCACCTGACAGCCGCCCTCGAGGCGTGCGAGGAGCGCGCGCTCCGCGCTAACCGCAAGACGCGCGGCACGATCATCGAGCGCCCGCAGCCGGCGCAGGCACTCATCATCGTCGGCGCGCGCGCATACGCCGATCACGCCCTGCGACACCGCGGGCGCAAACTCGAGCGCCGACAGGTATTGCGTGACGTGCTGTGCAAGGCCGAGGCGCGTGAGGCCCGCGGCGGCGAGGATGATCGCCTCGTAGTCCCCGCCGCGCAGCCGCTCGAGCCGCGTCGGCACGTTGCCGCGCAACTCCACGGCCTGCGCATCCGGCCGGCGGCGCGCGATGAAGGCGCGGCGCCGCAGGCTGCTGGTGCCGATGCGCGCGCGCGGCGGCAGCTGCGCCAGCGTCGCGCCGCTTGCGGATAACAGCGCATCGCGCGGGTCCGCGCGCGCCAGCGTCGCGGCGAGCGTCAGCTCCGGCGCGAGCCCGGTGGGCAGGTCCTTCAGGCTGTGAACCGCGACGTCGATCGAGCCGGTGGTGAGCGCCGCGTCGATCTCGCGTGTGAAGAAGGCGCGTCCGCCCACCTGCCACAGGGGAGCCTCGCGCTGCGCGTCTCCCTGGGTGTGGATGTGCACCAGCTCGACGGCCGGCGCCCCGGGTTGTGCCTCGAGCAGCGCTGCGACGTGCCGCGCCTGCCATAGCGCGAGCGCCGAGGCGCGCGTACCGACCCGCAGCGTCCTTGCCCCGCTCACGGCTCGCCCTCGATGAGGAAGCGGTAGCCCACGCCCCACACCGTGAGGAAGTGGCGCGGGTTGGCCGGCTCGGGCTCGAAGCGCTTGCGCAGCCGCAGAATGAAGTTGTCGACCGTGCGGGTGGAGGGGAACACATCGTAGCCCCACACCCGCTCGAGCAGGTCCTCGCGGGAGACGATGTCGCCGGCGTGCTCGGCCAGCACCTTGAGGATCATCGCCTCCTTCTCGGTGAGCTCCTGCGCCTCGCCGTTCCAGGCGCGGGCGCGGAAGGCGCGAAAATCGACCTCGTTGCCGCCGAAGCGCAGCACCGCGGTGGCGGCGGTCGCGGAAGACTGGCGGTACCAGTCCCAGCGCTTGAGGATCGCGCGTACCCGCAGCAGGAACTCCGCGAGGTGGAAGGGCTTGCCGAGATAGTCATCGCCCCCGGCCTCGAGTCCGCGCACGCGGTCGGCCGGATCGCCGCGCGCCGTGAGGAACAGCACCGGCGTGTTGTTGCCCTGCTCGCGCAGCGTGCGGCACACGGCGAGCCCGTCGAGCTCCGGCAGCATCACGTCGAGCACGATGAGCGCGCAAGCGTTGCCGTGCAGCCACTCGAGCGCCGCACGCCCGTCACTCGCCTCAGCGACCTCGTAGCCTTCGGCGCGCAGGTTCTCCATGACTCCGGCGGCGAGGTGCGGGTCGTCCTCCACCACCAGCACCTTGACGGTGGCTTCCGCGGCGCTGCTCATGGGCGGGGCGCCGGCGCTGCCGGCCAGGTGAGTGAGAAGCACGCGCCCTGCCCGAGGCCCGCGCTCTCGGCGCCGACCTTGCCCGCCGCGAGCTGCATGAGGCGGGCGACGATGTAGAGACCGAGTCCCGTGCCGTACTGCGCGCTGCCGCCGCCCGGATGGAGACGGCTGAACTTCTCAAACAGGCGCGCGCTGTCGGCGGGCCTGAAACCCACGCCGCTGTCGCGCACGGCGAGTGTCACCTCACCCGCGGCGCTGCGCGAGCTGAGCGTGATGCTGCCGCCGCCGACCGGGCTCACCGCGGCGAGCGCGTTCTCCAGGATGTTGCGCACGATGACATCGAGCGCCAGCGGGTCGGCGAGCACGTACAGCCCGGGAGCAACCTCGCTCGTCAGCGTGATGCGCTGCGCCCGCGCGCGCTCGTCCAGCGCGCCGAGCACGTGCGTCACCGCACTCGAGAGCTCCAGCGGCTCGGATTTGAGCTCCACGCGCCCGCGTTCGAGCCGCGCGCTCTCCAGGATCTGCGTGACCATGAGCTCCATGCGCTCGAGGTCCGCGAGCATACGGTCGATGAGCGTGCGCGCCTGCTCCGGTGCGAGTGTGCGCAGCGCCATGGTCTCGAGCGACAGCTGCAGGCTGGCGAGCGGCGTCTTGAACTGATGCGACACCAGCGCCAGGAAGTTGTCCTGCTCCTCGTGCACCCGCGCCTCGGCGCGCAACGCGCGCGCGATGACGGCGATGCACACCGCCAGTGCCAGCAGGAAGAACGCGCCCTCCCAGGCGTACTGGTTGCTGCGGTGCTGCTCCTCGGTGAGGAACGAGTGCTCGACGGCGGGGTCGAGGGCGGCCGTGCGCCCGGTTACCCGGACACTGGGGAGGAGCTCCTGTATCCGCGTCTCGCTCACGCCCGCATCGATCAGCGCCTGCGCCGCACGCACCTGGCCGGAGTAGAACGCGCGCGCCGCCTGCACCTTCTCGAGAGTGTAGGCGCGCTGGTCAAAGAGCCACCAGCCGACCTGCACCGCCGACACCACGACCAGCGCGAGTGCGGTGAGCTGAAAGACGCGCGTGGCCTTCATGACGGCGCAATCCGGGTGAGGGAGTCGGCGAGCGCCGCCGCGAACTCCTGCAGGTCCGCGCTGGTGTGCGCGAGCGACAGGAAGCACGCCTCGTAGGCCGACGGCGGCAGGTACACGCCGCGCTCCAGCAGGGCGTGAAAGAGCTGCGCAAAGCGCGCCGCCTCGCTGGCTGCAAGCGCGACGGCCGTACGCGGCGCGCCGCGCTCATGGAACGACATCCACAGGAGCGAGCCCGCACGCACCAGGTGGACCGGGAAGGGCGCGCGCGCCAGCACCGGCGTAAGCAGCTTCTCGAGCTCCGCGCCGCGCGCCTCGAGCTGCTCCCACCCCGACTCGCGCTCCAGCACCTCGAGCGTCGCGAGCCCGGCCGCCATGGCCACCGGATTTCCCGACAGCGTGCCCGCCTGGTAGGTATCGCCGAGCGGCGCGAGCCGCTCCATGATGCGCCGCGCGCCGCCGAAGGCGCCGACCGGCATGCCGCCGCCGATCACCTTGCCGAAGGTGGCGAGATCCGGGGTGATCCCGAGGAGCTGCGCCGCGCCGCCCGGACTCAAGCGGAATCCCGAGATCACTTCGTCGAAGATGAGCAGCGCGCCGTGCCTGCGCGTCACCGCTCGCAGCCGCTCGAGAAACTCGCGCCGCTGGATGAGCAGCCCGTGATTGGCGGGCACCGGCTCGATGATGACCGCGGCAATACGCGCGCCGTCGCTGGCGAACAGCGCCTCCACCGCTGCCTCGTCATCGAGCGGCAGCACCCGCGTGCAGTCGGTGAATGCCCGCGGCACCCCGGCGGACGAGGGCTTGCCGAGGGTTGCCAGCCCCGAGCCGGCCGCGACCAGCAGATGATCGGCGTGCCCGTGGTAGCAGCCGGCGAACTTGACGATCAGGTCACGCCCCGTGAACGCACGCGCCACGCGGATCGCGCTCATCACCGCCTCCGTCCCCGAGGAGACGAAGCGCACCTGCTCCGCCGCCGGGTAGGCGGCAATGACCCGCTCTGCGAGCTCGACCTCCGCCTCGCAGGGCGCGCCGAAGGTGGTGCCGCGCGCGAGCGCCGCGCCGATGGCAGCGAGCACCGCGGGGTGGGCGTGGCCGGCGATCAGCGGGCCCCACGAGCCCACGAGATCGAGGTACGTGCGGCCGTCGGCATCCGTCACGCGCGCGCCGGCGCCGCGCGCGATAAAGAGCGGCGTGCCGCCGACCGCGCGGAAAGCACGCACCGGGGAGCTCACGCCGCCGGGGATCGCGCGGCAGGCGCGCTCGAAGAGTTGCGCCGAGCGTTCCGCTGTCTTCATGGCTCGCGCCCCGGCTTGGCCGCCTCGAAGAACGCATCCACCGCGTCCGAGCTGGCGTGCACCGCCGCGGCGCGCAGCCCCGCGAGCGGCAGGTGCGCGAGGCGGTGCGCCACCGCCACGCCGAGCCGCTCGAGCTCGACGCGCTGACCTTCATCGAGTGTGCGCAGCTCGTGCCGCAGCGCCCGCGCCACCTCCTGCGCCGCGATCTCCTCGAACCTGACGCGCAGGTCGTGAAGCCGCGGACCGAGCGCACGGGTGGCGAGATCGGCGCGCAGATGCGCGAGCCGCTCATCGATCGCCGCCCGCACCGGTGCGAGCCGCAGCAGCTGGGTGAGCCGCTGTCCCTGCGCCGCCTCGATGAGATCGCTCATCCCGAGGCGCTTGAGGCCTGCGCGCTGCGCGGCGCCCGCGTCGACGTTGGGCGGCACACCGAAATCGATGAGCAGCGGGGGCCCCGCCGCACCGTTGCCGGCGGCGGCAGCGCGCACCCGCTCGAGCGTGAGCGCATCGAGGAGCGGCTCGCCGCCACCTGCGGCCAGCACCAGCGCGCTCACCGCCGGCGGCCGGAGACGAAACTCTTCGAGCGACAGGGCCGTGGCCGCGACCGAGCGCGCGAGCTCCTCGGCCGTCTCGAGGGTGCGATTCACGATCACGAGCGGCCGGCGCTCGCGGGCGAGGAGCAGCGCGCAGCGACGGGTCATGGGCGAGACGCCAAGGAGCGCGGTCGTGCCGCCCTTGCCATCGAGATGCGTGAGTACCCGCTCGGCCGCCAGATCGCCGAGCGATGGAGCGCGGGCGCGCGCGGTCATGCGCTGCACGCGCCGCGCCATCCCGAGCGCCTCGCCCACGAGGCGATCGAGCAGCGGCCCGCAGGTACGGGCGGCGCGCGACTCCTCCCAGGCGTCGCGCAGCTGGGCGGCGATCTCCTGCTCGCCGGTCTGCGCCGAATCGAGTCCGCAGGCGAGCAGGAACAGGTGCTCCACCGCGGCCTCTCCGGTCCAGGCGCGTAACGTGCGCGCGGCTTCCCCGGGCTGCGAGTCGCGTCCGGTGAGCGCGCGGAACACCTGCTGACGAGAGTCTCCCGCGGGACTGCCGTCGGCGGTCGTATACACGACCTCGACGCGATTGCAGGTGCCGACGTAGAGGATTTCGGCGGCCTGGAGGCGCTCGCGCAGCCGCGGCAGGCGCGCAGCGACCTCCGCCCGCGGGACGGCGAATCGCGCGACCTCCTCCACCCCGACATGCCGGTAGGAGAGGCCTACGACACCGATCTGCTGCATCTCAACGAGCTTAACCGCCTCGCCAAGGAGCGAATGTCACCGAATGGTCACGGAGGCCCGCCCGCTGCGCAAGCAGTGTGACGTGTGTACCCCGAAAAGAGATCGGCCCCCGGAAGGGGGCCGATCTCTCAGGCAGCTGTCCGCTGAGGGCTTACCACTTGTAGGTCGCACCGAGCAGGAAGAAGCGCCCGACGGCTCCGTCCTGGTGGAGCGCGGCGTCGTAGTGCAGCTCGGCGCCGCCGCCGTAGGTCTGCAGGTCCACCGGCGCGTCCGAGTTCCCGAGGTTGGTGATCGAGCCGTGTACGTCAAAGTGCTCGGTCACCTGGTAGGCGCTGTACAGGTTCAGCTCCGTGAAGTGCGCGATCGAGCAGTACTGACCCCAGCCGGCGGGCAGAACTGCCGGCGGAGAAATGACCGGCCCGTAGGCGGACGGTGCACCCGCGGAGATCGACTCGAGGCACGTGTTGTAGCCCGCCGAGGGGTCGGTGATGCTGAACGAGCTGATGTAGTTCACCGACAGGCTCGAAGTGATCGGCCCCTTGTTCCAGGTGAGGGTCGCGACCGCGCGATTGGCCGGATTGCCGGTGTCGCCCGAGATACTCGTCGGGCCGTGCGTGCCGGCCAGGTGGAAGGTCGTGCCCTGGTAGCCGTAGTCGTACTCGATGATGTGGGTGAAGTTGATCTCACCCGTCAGCCGGCCGGCTGCGCCGAGGTCCCAGCGGGTGCGCAGGTCCACGTCGATCCCCGAGGTCGTGGTGATGCCCGCGTTCACATACGGCACGACGGTGTATTCGGGAAGACCGACCGGCGTCGTCACCATCGCCGTCGGGCAGGGTGTGGTGGTGGTGGTCGCAGTGCATACCGGCTCGCTCTGCGACGCACCCCGCACCAGCTGCAGGAAGGAGGCGCCCAGGCCCCCGGCTGCGGACGCCGAGATGATGTCGTTGTTGAGCTGGATCCAGTAGTAATCCACCGACGCGTTGAACTGCGGCAGCGGCTCGAAGATGACACCGAAGGTCGCATTCTTCGAGGTCACCGCCTTGAGATCGGGGTTGGACGAAGACACGCCGACCGCGGGATAGGCGCACCACTGGTTGTACGTGCCCTTGACGTTCGTCACGCCGTTGGGGCAAAGCACCGGGTCGTTGATGTTGCCTTCGCCGAATGCCGACCCGGCCACGGCCGATTCGGCAATCGACGGCGCCCGGAACCCCTTGCCCCAGGTGCCGCGCAGACTGAGCATATCGATCGGCGTGTACTTGAGGCCGAACTTCGGCGTCGCCTGACCACCATAGGTGTCGTAGTGGTCGTAGCGGACGGCGGCGTCGAACTCGAGCTGCCTGACGATCTTGCCGCCGAGCTCGACAAAGCCCGCAGTATCGTCCTGCGACCCAACAGCGAACGCTGACGCGCCTTCCTGCACGCCGGAGATCACGGTCGCGGGGTTGACGTAGTTCTGCGCCTTGTGGATGTACTGCACACCGGTCGCGAGGGTCAGCGGTCCGCCCGGCATATCGAACAGCGGACGCGAGCCATGGAAATCGATGACGCCGAGGGTGCTCGAAGGATCGGTCGTCTCAACGGGTGCGAACAGCTGCGCGCCGTTGGTGCTGATTCCCGGCACGTACGTGCCGTTGTTGAGATCCTCCTGCACCAGCGTCGGCTCGAGGAAGCCGGAGATGTGGTCGTGCATCAGGGCGTACATGAGCCCGACCGTGCCGTCGAGCTCCCATGCGCCCGCCGTGCCGCGGACGTCGGTAAACAGTCGGTACGTCGTCGTGTCGACGTCGGTCACTTCCGGGCCGACGTCCGGGAAGCTGTAGACCAGCTGCGCCGCCTGGCCGTACGGGTTCAGCGGCGAATTCCCCGGCAGCGTGAACACCGGGTACGTGACAGCGGACGCGGGTATCCCGGGCCCGATGGGCGTGAGCACGATGCTACCCGTGTTCGCGCCGGTCTGGTTGAGTGCGTGGCCGAACGGGGGCGTCTCGGGCGCCACCTGCTCAGCATCGCTGTCGAAGATCGAGCCGGTCACGGTCAACTTCCAGTCGTTGGCGAGCGCCTTGGTGAACTTGCTCAGGAAGTTCGTCTGCTCGGTGGGCGGCTGGATCTGACCGGGAAACGAGAACTCGCACGCGCCTGCGGCCTGCGCGGCCGCGCTGTTGCAGCCGGGTTGCGGGCCGGTGGTGAGGAACGCCCGCGCCGGCAATCCGTTCGGATACACACCGGCGCCGTTCGGGGTCGTCGGATTGAGCAGATAGCCCTGGATACTGTCGGGATAGGTAAACAACCCCTGGGTGGGCGAGCCTGGCGTCTCGTTGAGCCCGTTCGGCAGGCCCGTCCAGTTGAGGGTGGTCCAGGGGCCGGTGCGGTTGGAGCCGAGGATCAGCTCCTGGCGGTGCCAGTCGAGCGCCATGTACATGTTGTAGCCGTCGGATCCGAGATCGCCCCAGCCGACGATCCCCGCCGCGTGCCACGTCCAGCCGTCATTGTGCTGGGTCGCGCCGCCCTCGCCGGTCACCTGCGCACCCTCGTAGGTCTGTCGCAGCTTGATGTTGACCACGCCTGCAATCGCATCCGCGCCGTACAGCGCCGAGGCGCCGTCCTTCAGCACCTCGATGCTCTCGACCGCGTTGAAGGGAATCGCGGTGGTGTCGACGAAGCTGCGCTCGCCGTCATCGCTCAGCGGATAGGGGACCATGCGCTCGCCGTCGATCAGGGTGAGCGTGTCGCCGACCGTGAGACCGCGCAGCGCGACGCCGGACGCGCCGGCGGCGAACGCCTCGGTGAAGCCCTGATTGAGTGTGCCCTGGCCGTTGGCGGCCAGGTTGCGCAGCACGTCGTTGACGTTGGTGTAGCCGCTGTTGACCAGGTCCTGCGCGCTGATGACCTGCACCGGGCTCGGGGTCTCGGTGTCGGTGCGCTTGATCAGGGAGCCGGTGACGACGACTTCCTGCAGGGACGGCTGGGCGCCGGCCTGCGCCTGTGCCTGCTGGGCATTCGCCGAGGTGGTGAAGAGTGCGGCGACGACGGCGGGAATGAGGCTACCGCGCAATGTGATCTGCATGAAGGCTCTCCCCTTAATTCTTGGCATGAATGCCGTGTTGCGTGCGCGCAGCGTCGGCATCGAGACGGCGTAGCATAGTCAAAATTGTAGGCTCAACCAACCTCGGCAGGCGTTGGCAAAAAGCGACAATGCGGCGAGGGGGTGGTTCTGTGCGCTTGAACGATTGCGCCACCGGGACGCGACAGTGTCAGCGACCCCAGTCGGTCGAACGTGGAGCGGGTGATGGGAATCGGACCCGCATCGGTCCGCGCCTAAGCTCCTGAATGGGAGGCCCTTCTGCCTAAGATCACGGGCTGGCAGCGTGAAGCGAAGTGCGCCGGTATTGAGCATTTTTGAACGAAGGCGGCGCCTTCTCGCGCGCTACCCCTGGTGAGCGGGCGACTACCCTATGCGTAATGCCTGGCCACAGTACCACCGTTCCGATCGAGCACATCACGCAGTCAATTGTCGTGGTGCGCGGGCAAAAAGTGCTGCTGGATTCCACGCTGGCCGGCCTCTGCGGAGTCGGCACGAAGCGCCTGAACGAGCAGGTCAAACGCAACCTTGCCCGATTTCCTAAGGACTTCCTCTTCCGGCTGACGCAGGATGAAATCGAAACACTGAACCGGTCGCATTTTGCGACCGGTTCACAAAAGCACCGGGATCCTCGTTTCCCGCCCCATGCGTTCACTGAGCACGGCGCGATCATGGCAGCCACCGTCTTGAATACGGCACCACGAGGCGGGAGCGGACGGACTTAGCTGCCGTTGGGTAGTCTTGGCGAGGATTGGAGCGGGTGATGGGAATCGAACCCACGTTAGCAGCTTGGGAAGCTGCAGTTCTACCATTGAACTACACCCGCGGCGGTGGCCGATTGTACGGCTGCCGGGCTCAGAACGGATAGTTGATGCCGCTGAACACCGCGCCCCTTCCCTGGCCGTAGCCGACGTCGACGTAGCCGACGACGTGCGGGCTGGCGACGCCACGCACCCCGAGTCCCGCGGCGTTGTGCAGGTGCGAGACCGGGCTCTCGCCGGGATCCGAAAAGACCTTCCCCACATCGATGAAGGGCGCGAGCTCGAGGGTCACGACTGTGCCGAAGGCGTCGTAGGTAGCCACCCGGGTGCGCAGCTCCATCCCGCCCGCGCTCAGATTGCGGTCGAGATAGCGACCGGCGCCGTCGGAGCGCAGCGGCTGGCTCTCGCCGGGGACGCTTAAGTCGCCGCCGAGGCTGCTGAGCGCCCAGAACGGTGCGTCCTTCGCCGATGGCATATAACGCAGCGCCGCGTGCCAGGCGAGCGTCACGTCGCGCCCGAGCCCCTCGTAGCCGCGCGCCTCGGCGCCCAGGTAGTCGTAGGACACCGAGCTCGCGACAGCGCGCGTCACCACTCCGGCGTAGAGGAGATAGCTCACGCCCGCGCGCGGGATGACCGGCGAATCGCGCGTGTCGTAGGCCAGGATCAGGCGCTGCTGCAGCTCGTGCTCGGCGCCGATCCCGGGTTGTCCGGGGAACACGGTGGTGATCGAAGCGACCGCCGGCAGCACACCCGGCAGCACGTCGACGTAGCGCGCGCGTACCAGGTAGGCAAGCTGCAGCGTCGGGGAGAAATTGTGCCCCACCTTGAGATCGAGCCGCCCCTGGTTGTCGAGATAGTTCGTCTGGTTGGAGTAGAGGGAATCGTTCCCCACTCCAAAGAAGCGCGGGGTGCCGCTGCGGTCGTAGATCGCCTCGACCGACCAGCTGAGCTCGCCCTGGCGCGTCTCGCCCGAGGCGAAGCGCCCGTCGAACTCACGCTCGACGCGCTGCTTGCCCCCGCCGACCACCATCCACTCCTCGTCGACCGAGGGAAAGCCGAACGCGCGCATGCGGCTGCCCCAGCCGAAGTACTGGTTGCGGATGACATCGGGCGCGATGATCTCGTCGATCTCGTTGTGCGCGTTGGTGTGCAGCACCGTCGGAATCACCCCGAGCGTCGTGCCGCTGTAGGGATCGAGGTCGATCTCGGGGATCGGGATGAAAGGCGCGGTGGCCGGATCGAGGTAGCGGCTCAGGGAACCATCAGCGGCGCGCGCCGCGGCCGCAGCCAGTGAAACCGCGAGCGCCAGCGCCGCCGCGCACGCGCCGGCCACTGCCGTGAACCTCCGCCGCGGGCGCAACCGAAGCCTCGCTTCAGTGCACCGGATTCCAGCGATACGTGCCCTCAATGCCGTAAGTGCGCGGGGCGCCCGGGATGTTCCACGCGATGGTGGGCGTCGGCACTGGCAGCCCGCCGGGCCCGGCGCCGAACGCCTCGACCGTGCCGCCGGTGTAGGCATAGCGCCTGTCGGTGAGGTTGCGGCCGAACAGCGCCAGCTCCCAGCTGCGCACCGGGCTGGCAAGCGCCACGCGCCCGTTGAGCGTGCCGTAGGCCGACTGATAGTTGAAATCGTTGATGACGTTGAACTGCACCTTGTCCTGCCAGGCGTAATCGGCCCGCACGGTGACATCACCGGCCGCGGTCGGGAGCTCGCCGATGGCGGCGAGTGAGGCCTGATAGCGCGGTGTCTGATAGAAGTCGTTCCCCGACAGGTCCACCGTGGGTCCGCCCGGGACGGGCTGGTAGAGGAAGCTCAGGTAGCGCGCGTCGGTGTAGCCGAACGAGCCCTGGAGCCGTAGCGGCCGTGCGAGCTGCCACACGGTCTCGAGCTCCGCGCCGCTGATGCGTGCGCGTCCGGCATTGGTAACCAGCGTCGACGGTGTGCCGTCCACCAGCTGCGCCAGCAGCCGCTGCATGTCGTCGTACCTGCCGTAGAACACGTCGCCGTCGATCAGCAGCGTGTGCTCGAGCAGGTCGGCCTTCAATCCCACTTCGAAGTCCGTGAGCTGCTCGGGGCGGAACGGCTGGTCGTTGAGCGATGCGACCGGCACGTTCCAGCCGCCGGATCTCTGGCTGCGTCCGATGCGCGCGTAGGCGTTGAGCTCCGGCGTCAGGCGATAGCGCGTCGACAGGTCCCACGACCAGAAGTTGTAGCCGACGCCGTGATCATCGCCGGGACAGGGCCCGGGCGGCGCGCCGCCAATGGTGCAGTTCTCACCGAAGCCGGGCACGATCACGTAGTCGTTCTCGTCGAGGTCGCGCCGGTCATCCGTGCGGCGCAGGCCCGCGGCGGCGAACCAATCCTGCGTGAGCTGGTATTCGCCGTGTGCATAGGCGGCGCCGGAGCTGTTCATCACCGAGTTTGTCTCGTACACCGGCAACGGAGCGAAGTACGGCGCGAGGTTGAGCGCCCCGCCGGTGAGCCCATCGACCTCACCGAGCGCGTTGAGGAACTGTTGCGACGCCGGGGCATGCACCGAGGGTGCACTGCCGTTGTCACGGAACCAGTAGAGGCCCGCGACCCAGTCGAGGCGGTTGTCGAGAGCCTTGTCGTTCAGCTGCACCTCGGCGCTCTTCTCGTTCGAGGTGTTGCCGAGAGTCGAGTCGGCGAGTGGCAGCGTCGAGGCATCGACGTCGAGCGCGGTAGTGGCATCGAGGTGCCGGTAGCCAAGGATCAGCTTGAGCGCGAGCCCGCCCTCGAGAGTGTGCGTGGCGGTGAGCTGCAGGCTGTCGGTCGTAGCGTCATCGCTCGCCGGGAAATTGCCGTCCGTCTGGTAGGGATTGGCGGGGAATGCGACCGTCGGAATCCCCGGGATCATCGCGAATGGCGCCAGCGCACCCCCGAGCTGTGCCACCAGCGTGCCGGGCGCGGGGCCGGCGAGCGGATGCAGGATCGCGCCCGCCTCGTTCGCCTCGAAGCGCTCGTAGGTGAAGTAGACCTCGGTGGCCGCGTCCGGCTTCCACAGCGCACCGGCGCGCGCCTGCCAGCGGTGCTGGTTCTCGAGGTCGTCCTGGCCGGAGGAGATGCTCGAGCCGAAGCCCTCGCGGTCGTTGCTCTGGAAGGCGAAGCGCAGCCCGAAGGTGCTGCTCAGCGGCACATTCGCGATCGCCCGTCCCATGAACTCGCCGTAATCGCCGACCGAGGTCGCGAGCTCCGCCGCGGGACCATCGAGATCCGGACGATGCGTGAGCAGCAGGATCGAGCCGCCGGTGTTGTCACGGCCGAACAGCGTCCCCTGCGAGCCGCGCAGGATCTCCACCGAGTCGATGTCGAGCAGCGTCGCCATGGCGCCCTGGCCGCTCGCGACGTACACGCCGTCGACGTACAGGCCCACCGCGGGATCGAACACGATCGCGTCGCGGGTGACGGTCTGGCCGCGCATCGTGACATCGAGCGCCGAGACCGATTGCGGCGAGGCGAACATGGTGGTATTCGGCACGTCCCGCCCGATGTCCTGCAGCAACACTGCCGAGGACTCGCGCAGCTCCTCGCCCGTGCGCACGCTGACCGCGACCGGCGTGTCCTCGACGGGCTCGGCGCGCCGCCGGGCGTAGACGATGACCTCCTGCAACGGTCCGCTCGACTCCGCCGCGGCATTCGCCTGCGGCGCCTCATCCGCCGGCAGCGCGGCGGGAGCGAAGCCGAGCGCGCTCAAGGCAAGCACAGCGATGCCGCAGGACAGGCGCGAGGTGGCGTTTCGTCGGGAGTCTTCAGCTTGTGGCGGGCACATTTCGGCGATCCTCCGCTTTTTTATAACTGCGACCGACTCACGGACAGCGGTCAGGACCCAAGCTGCGCTGCCGCCAATGTAACAGAATGTCCCATCCTATAATTGCGCATCCGGGCTTTGAAAGGTGCTCTCCCATGAGTTCTGCAGCCGGACAGCCGGGCGGACGCGCCGTTTGCGTGTACTGCGCCTCGAGCCGCACCTCGCACCCTGACTACCGCGCGGCGGCGCAGCGCCTCGGCGAAGTGCTCGCCGTTGCGGGCATCGACATCATCTATGGGGGCGGGGCGGTCGGCTCGATGGGCGCCCTCGCCGACGGTGCGCTCGGTAAGGGTGGACGCGTCATCGGTATCCTGCCGCGCTTCATGGCGGAGCTCGAGTGGGGGCATCGCGGGCTCACCGAGCTCGAGCTGGTCGAAGACCTGCGCGTGCGCAAGCACCTGATGCTGAGCCGCAGCGATGCGGCGATCGCGCTCCCCGGCGGCTCCGGCACGCTCGAGGAGCTGCTCGAGGCCATAACGCTCAAGCGCCTCGGGCTCTACCTGAAGCCCATCGTGCTGGTGAACACGCGCGGATTCTTCGCCCCGCTGGTCGAGCTGCTGGAGCGCGCCGTGAAGGAACACTTCATGGACGAGCGGCACCTCGCGATGTGGCAGGTGGTCGGCGCTCCCGAAGAGGTACCGCAGGCGTTGGCGCGCGCCCCGGCCTGGGTCGCCGAGGCGCGCAGCTTCGCGGCAGTGTGAGGCACGCCGTCAGGCGTGCACGCGGCGCGCCGCGACGAGATCGAACGGCAGCGTGTGGAGCCTGAGTCCTGTAGCGTCGCGCACCGCGTTGGCGACCGCGGGCGCGATCGGCGGCGTGCCCGGCTCGCCCACACCGGAGGGTGCATTCGTCGACGGCACGATGTACACCTCGATCGCGCGCGGCATGTCGGGCAGGCGCAGCACCGTGTACTGGTGGAAGTTGCTCTGATCGACACGCCCGTCGGTGAGCGTGATCTTCCCGGTGAGAGCCGCCGACAGTCCGTAGGCGATCGCGCTCTGCATCTGCGCCCGGATCACATCCGGCGTCACCGCGATGCCGCAGTCCACCGCGCACACCACGCGATCGACGGTCAGCTTGTCGCCCTTGACGGTCACTTCGGCGACCTGCGCCACCACGGTGCCGAAGGACTCGTGCACCGCCACCCCGCGCCCGCGCCCACCCGCCTTCGCGAACGGCTGGTCCCAGCCGGCCTTCTCGGCCGCGAGCTTGAGTGCGGCGACGTGGCGCGGGTGCTTGCCGAGGTGCGCCAGGCGGAACGCGATCCTGTCCTGGCCCGCCGCCTGCGCGAGCTCATCGATCATCACTTCCTTGGAATATGCCGTGTGGGTGTTCTCGACCGAGCGCCACCACAGCACCGGCACTCCGACCTTCGGCTGCGTCCAGCTGACGTGCGTGTGGTCGAGGTCATATTCCTCGGCGGCGTTGCCGCCGACCGCGGTCGGATCGAGGCCGTTCTTCATCATCATGGACTCGAATGGCGTCCCCACCATGATCGACTGCCCGACCAGGCGCTGCCGCCACGCGACCTTGCCGTCCTTGTCGATGCCCGCCTCGATGCGGTGATAGTTGAGCGGCCGGTAACGGCCGCCGGTGATGTCGTCCTCGCGCGTCCAGATGAGGCGCACCGGGTACTTGCCACCCGTGGCCTTGACGATCGAGGTCACCTCGGAAACGTAATCGGAGTCGGGCGTCGCACGGCGCCCGAAGGTGCCGCCGGCTGCGAGCGTGTGAATGACCACCTGCTCGGGCTTGAGCCCGAGGATCGTCGCGGCAGTCGCCTGGTCGAGCGTCTGGAACTGGCAGCCCGCCCAGATCTCGCATTTCTCGGGCGCCAGGCTGCACACCGCGGTGAGCGGCTCCATGGTGGCGTGCGCGAGATAAGGAAACTCGAACTCGCCCTCGACCCGGTGCACGGCCTCACTCAGCGCCTTGTCTGCATCGCCCGTCTGTGCCGCGATCACCGCCTGTTTGCCGCGGGCGAGCTCGCGATACTCCTTCATGAGCTGCGTCGTGCCGCGCTTCTCCGCAGCCGACTCGTCCCAGGTCACGCTGAGCGCCTCGCGCCCTTTCTTCGCCGCGTACATGTCGCGCGCGACGACTGCGACGCCGCGCGGGATCTCGACGACATCGACCACACCCGCGACCGCCTTTGCCCTGGCGGCATCGAACGACTTGACCTTGCCGCCGAAGCGCGGCGGACGTTCGACCAGCGCCGTCATCATCCCGGGAAGCCGCACGTCGATCGCGTACTGCTCGGTGCCGGTCGATTTGGCGCGCGCATCGAGCCGCGGCAGCTTCTCGCGGCCGATGATCCTGAAGCTCGCCGGATCCTTGAGCTTGACGCCGGTCGGCACCGGCTGCTGCGCCGCGCTCCCGGCGAGCTCGCCGAAGGTCGCCTTGTGTGCGGAGGCCGCGTGCGCGACCACGCCCTCGCTCACGGTCACCTCCGCCGCCGGCACGCTCCAGCGCTGCGCGGCCGCGGCGACCAGCATGGCGCGTGCCGTGGCCCCGGCTTCGCGCAGCTGCTGCCAGGAGTTGGCGACCGCGGTCGAGCCTCCGGTGAGCTGGATCTTGCCGCCCATCGCAAGATTGCCGTACATCGGTACCTTCGCCGGTGCGCTCTCGACCCGCATCTGCTCCCATGAGGCATCGAGCTCCTCGGCGACGATGGCCGGAAGACCGGTCCACACGCCCTGCCCCGCCTCGAGGTGCTTGGACAACACGGTGACGGTGTTGTCGGGCGCAATGCGCACGAATGGCATGACCAGCGGCTCCGCGGGAGCGGCGGTCGGGGGTCCCGATGCGCTGCACCCGGGAAGCATCACGCCGAGCGTGAGCCCCGAGCCTGCGAGCGTCGTGAGCTTGAGGAACTCGCGCCGGCTCAGCTCGTTGCGGGGGATGCCCGCGGCCAGCGCCGCGGCTTCGTCGAAGTGTCGCAGATACATGGCTCGACCCCTCAGCCGGCAGCCGGCTTGGCGAGTTTGGATGCCGCCTGGTGAATGGCGTCGCGGATGCGCAGGTACGTACCGCAGCGGCAGATGTTGCCCGCCATCGCGGTGTCGATGTCGGCATCGCTCGGCTGCGGATTTGTGGCAAGCAGCGCCGCAGCCGACATGATCTGTCCGCTCTGACAGTAGCCGCATTGCGGCACGTCGAGCGCGATCCAGGCCTCCTGCACCGCCCGGGCGGCGGGAGTCGCCAGTCCCTCGATGGTGGTGACGCTGCGGCCCTCGACCGCCGACACCGGTGTAACGCACGAGCGCGTCGGCTGCCCGTCGATGTGCACGGTGCAGGCGCCGCACAGCGCCATACCGCAGCCGAACTTGGTGCCGGAGAGCTCGGCGTGATCGCGGATCGCCCATAGGAGCGGCATGTCGGGATCGACATCCAGCTCGCGACTCGCTCCGTTCAGCGTGAACTTGACGGCCATGGAGACCCCTTTCTCGGGCACGGCGGGATTGTAGAGTGTGATGTTCAGCCCGCTTGCCCTTTGCGAGCCATCCCCCCTTGGGGATATTAACGGACTTTAATCATCCGCCCACCGGCAGGGAATGTCCGCGGGACTAAGGTGGCCGCGATGCCCAGCTGGCACAACCCTGCCCGGTTGATGGCTCGCGGCCGCGCGCTCGGCCCGCGGGTGTGGTCGAGCCGTGCCGGCGTTGCTGCGTGCGTCGCCGCCACCGCGCTCGCCTCCTGCAGCTTAGGTCCCCGCTACCACCGGCCCGACGTCCCGCCACCCGATCACTGGCTCACGCCGGGCGACCCGGCGGCCGCGGAATGGCCGACCACCGACTGGTGGCGCAGCTTTCAGAGCTCCGATCTCGATGTCTTCATCGCCGAAGCGCAGCGCGCCAACGATGACCTGCGGGCGGCAGTCGCCCGGGTGAGCCAGGCGGATGCACAGCGGCGCATCGCCGGCGCACCGCTCCTGCCCGCGCTCGCCGTCTCCGCCCAGGCCACGCGCTCGCGTGCCCCGCAGCCACCCAATGGCGCGTACCTGACCGGCGATGACTTCAACCCGCTGCTCGCCGCAAGCTACCAGCTCGACTTCTTCGGCAAGAACCGGGCGCTGCTCGCGGCGGCGACCGCCACCGCCCATGCCAGCCGTTACGACCGCACCACGGTCGAGCTCACCGTCATGGCGGGCGTCGCCACCACCTATTTCCAGGCGCTCGAGCTGCGTGACCGGCTCAGGATCGCCGACTCGAACCTCGCCAATGCCTCGCAGGTGCTGCACGGACTCGAGCTCGAGGAGCGCGCCGGCATCGCGACCGCGCTCGATGTGGCGCAGCAGCAGACCGTGGTGGCCACGGTGAATGCCTCCATCCCGCCGCTGCGCGAGCAGCTGCGCCAGAGTCTCGATGCGCTCGCGATCCTCATTGGCTCGACGCCCGAGGGGGTCGACGTCACGAGCGGCGGCCTTGACACCGTCAGCCAGCCGGCGGTGCGCGCCGGGCTCCCCTCAGAGCTCCTCGCCCGCCGGCCGGACGTCGCCGCCGCGGAGGCGCAGTTGATCGCCGCCAACGCCGACATCGCCGCGGCACGCGCCGCGATCTTCCCGAGCATCAATCTGACCGCCAACGGCGGCTACGAGAGCCCGGCACTCGCGACGCTGCTGACGCCGGCGAGCCGCGTCTGGACGCTCGGCGCCGGTCTCACTCAGCCGATCTTCCAGGGCGGTGCGCTCATCGCCGGCTACTCGCTCGCCAAAGCGCAGTACCAGGAGCTGCTCGCCGACTATCACAAGGCGGTGATCTCGGCACTCGCCAACGTCGAGGACGCCCTCATCGCCGTGCAGCAGACCGCCGAGCAGGTCACGCGGCAGCAGCAGGCGACCGAACAGGCGCGCCGCGCCTATCGCTTCGCCCAGGCGCAGATGCGCGCCGGCACCATCAACGTGCTGACGCTTCTCAATACGGAGACCACCTTGTTCACCGCCGAAGATGCCCTGGCGCAGGCCAAATACGCGCACCTGCAGTCGCTCGTGTCGCTGTATCAGGCGCTCGGCGGGGGCTGGCAGCAGAAGGACGAGCCGCTGTGAAGTTGCGCCTGGAGGACCTCGGCCCGCGTACCCAGCTCGGCCGCGCCATGGCAGGTGCCATCGCACTCGGCTGCGTGTTGGGTGGGTACTGGCTCGCCCACAAGCCCGCGGCGGCGCCGAAGGCGCCGCCCGCCATCGCGGTCGACGTCGCGCCGGTGGAACGCGCCGACGTACCGGTGTATCTCGAGGGCCTCGGCACCGTGCAGGCCTTCTACACCGTCACGGTCACGGCGCGCGTCGACGGCCAGATCGAGAAGGTGGCGTTCAAGGAAGGGCAGCACGTGCGCAAGGGGGATCTCCTCGTGCAGATCGACCCGCGGCCATACCAGGCGGCTCTCGGAGTCGCCCTTGCGAGCCATGCCAAGGACGAGGCGTTGCTCGCCAATGCGCGGCTCGACATGGAGCGCTATCAGCTGCTCGCGCCGGAAGATCTCGCGAGCAAGCAGACCGTCGACACGCAGAAGGCGCTGATCGCGCAGCTCATCGCACAGGTCAAGGGCGATGAGGCATCGATCGACAACGCGCGCACGCAGCTCGACTACACCACCATCACCTCGCCGATCGAGGGCCGCACCGGCATCCGGCTGATCGATCCCGGTAACATCGTTCACGCCGCCGACACCGCCGGCATGGTGGTCGTCACCCAGCTCGAGCCGATCGCCGTCCTGCTGAGCCTGCCGGAGGAGAACTTCGGCCCGCTGAGCGCGGCGCTGCAGCGCGGGCCCGTCACCGCCGCGGCGCTGTCGCGTGATGACAAGGAAGTGCTCGACACCGGCACGGTGGAGCTCATCGACAACCAGATCGACCAGACCACCGGCACCATCCGCGTCAAGACAATCCTGCCGAACCGCCAGCAGCGGCTGTGGCCCGGACAGTTCGTGAACGTACGGGTGCTGACGCAGACCCGCCAGCAGGTCCTGACCATCCCGGCCGCAGCGCTCGAGCGCGGCCCCGACGGCACCTTCACCTACGTGGTGCAGTCCGACTCCACGGTCGCCATGGTGCCGCTCACGGTCGGAGAACAGCAAGCCGGCATCGTCGTGGTCGAGAAGGGTGTCAGCGCCGGGCAGCAGGTGGTCACGAGCAATCAGTACCGGCTGCAGCCCGGCACGTTGGTGCGGGCCGCCGCGCCCGCGGCCGCGAGGACCCGCACACAGGCAACCGCTAGGCCTGCGCCGTGAACATCTCCCGGCCCTTCATCGAGCGCCCCGTCGCCACCACGCTGCTGATGGCGGGGATCGCTCTGGTCGGGCTCGCCGCCTTCCCGTTCCTCGCCGTGGCGCCGCTCCCCCAGGTCGACTTCCCGACCATCCTGGTGAGCGCTCAGCTTCCCGGAGCGAGCCCGGAGATCATGGCCTCCTCGGTCGCGCAGCCGCTCGAGACGCAGTTCGCGCAGATTCCGGGCATGGGGCAGATGACCTCGACGAGCGTGCTGGGTACGACGCAGATCACCATGCAGTTCGACCTCGACCGCAACATCGACGCGGCGGCGCAGGACGTGCAATCGGCCATCGACGCGGCCGCCGGCTACCTGCCGAAGAACCTGCCGATCCCGCCCTCCTACCGCAAGGTGAACCCGGCGGACTACTCGATCCTGATCCTCGCCGTGCACTCCGATGTGCTGCCCATCACCCAGGTGGACGACTACGCCGAGACCGTGATCGCCCAGCAGCTCTCGCAGCTCCGGGGCATCGCGCAGGTGAACGTCGGCGGTCAGCAAAAGCCCGCGGTCCGCATCCAGGTCGATCCGGTGAAGGTGGCCGCGCTGGGGTTGCAGCTCGAGGACGTCGCCAATCTCATCAGCGCTGCGACGGTGGACTCACCCCAGGGTGCGATCACGGGCAAGCACCAGAATTTCGCCATCTACGACAACGACCAGCTGCTCAAGGCCGCACCCTGGAACGACGTGATCGTCGCCTACCACAACGGCGCTCCGATCCGCATCCGCGACATCGGCGTCGCCGTCGACGGTCCGGAGAATACCCAGATCCGCGGCTTCCAGAACGGCCGGGTGGGGGTGCTGCTGCTCATCTACAAGCAGCCGGGCACCAACGTGATCGACGCGGTGCGTGAGGTGAAGGCCGCGCTGCCGCACATCATGACCTCGGTGCCGCCGTCGCTGAAGGTCGACCAGGTGATCGACCGCACCACCACCATCCAGGCGTCCGTCGGCGATGTCGAGATGTCGCTGCTGCTCGCCATCATCCTCGTGGTGCTGGTGATCTTCCTGTTCCTGCGCAGTTTCTGGGCCACCGCAATCCCCGGCATCACCGTGCCGCTCGCGCTGTTCGGCACGGCGGCGCTCATGTACGTGATCGGCTACAGCCTCGACAACCTGTCGCTCATGGCGCTCACCATCGCGGTCGGCTTCGTGGTCGACGACGCGATCGTGATGCTCGAGAACATCCATCGCCACATCGAGGGGGGCCTCACGCCCTACGAGGCCGCCATCAAGGGCGCCGGCGAGATCGGCTTCACGATCCTCTCGATCAGCATCTCGCTGGTGGCGGTGTTCATTCCGCTCTTGCTGATGAGCGGCATCGTCGGTCGGCTGTTCCGCGAGTTTGCGGTCACGGTCACCATGACCATCGCGGTATCGGCGGTCGTGGCGCTGACGCTCTCGCCTATGATGGCCTCGCTGTTCCTGCGCGACGAGAAGCACGCGCGTCACGGACGCCTCTACACGCTGCTCGAGCGCGGCTTCGAATGGCTGATCGATCACTACACGCGCGGGCTCGACTTCGTGCTGCGCCACCAGCGCGCGACGCTCCTGAGCTTCCTCGCCACCGTGGGTGTGG
This sequence comes from uncultured Gammaproteobacteria bacterium, assembly GCA_963804465.1. Lineage (GTDB taxonomy): Bacteria > Pseudomonadota > Gammaproteobacteria > Steroidobacterales > Steroidobacteraceae > 13-2-20CM-66-19. Next base: position 17,648 of record CAWDQL010000005.1, on the reverse strand, counting down.
CGGTGTTCCTGTACGTGATCGTGCCCAAGGGCTTCTTCCCGCAGCAGGACACCGGCATCATCGTCGGCATCACCGATGCTCCCCAGGACGTGTCCTTCGACGAGATGGTGGACCTCGAGCGGCGGTTGATGGCGGTGATCGCCACGGATCCGGCGATCGAGAGCTGGGGAGCCTTCGTCGGCGGCGGCCGCGCGCTCAACAACGGCTTCGTGGTGCTCGGCCTCAAGCCCCGCGACCAGCGGGATGCGACCGCCGACCAGGTGATCAACCGCCTGCGCGGCAAGCTCGCCGCGGTGCCCGGTGGCACCGTGTTTCTGCAGGCGCAGCAGGACCTGAACGTCGGCGGGCGCACCTCGCGCACCCAGTACCAGTACACGCTCCAGGACGCCAACATCGATGAGCTCAACGAGTGGGGGCCGCGGCTGCTCGGCAGGCTCGAGAAGCTGCCGCAGCTGCGCGACGTGGCCTCCGACCAGCAGTCGAGCAGCACCATGGTGTCGCTGGTCATCGACCGCGACCAGGCGGCGCGCTTCGGCATCCAGCCGGCGCTCATCAACAATACGCTCTACGACGCCTTCGGCCAGCGGCAGGTCACCCAGTACTTCACCCAGCTCAACAGCTACCACGTGGTGCTCGAGGTGACGCCCGCGCTGCAGGGCGAGCCGGACACGCTCAACAAGATCTACATCAAGTCGCCCCTCACCAACCAGGAAGTGCCGCTCTCGACCTTCGCGAAGTACGACACCGGCCACACCAGCTACCTGTCGATCAACCACCAGGGACAGTTCCCCGCCGTCACCCTCTCCTTCAACCTCGCCCCCGGCGTGGCGCTCGGCGATGCGGTCAAGGCGATTCAGAAGACCGCCGCCACGATCCACATGCCGGCGGCGATCCTCGGCACTTTCCAGGGGACAGCGCAGGCGTTCCAGGCGTCGCTCAAGACCGCCCCGCTGCTGATCGTGGCGGCGCTGCTGGTCGTGTACATCATCCTCGGCGTGCTCTACGAGAGCTACATCCACCCGCTCACCATTCTCTCGACGCTCCCCTCGGCCGGCGTCGGCGCGCTGCTGATGCTGATGCTGTTCCACTTCGACCTGTCGGTCGTGGGTCTCATCGGCATCATCCTGTTGATCGGCATCGTCAAGAAGAACGGCATCATGATGGTGGACTTCGCGCTACACGCCGAGCGCAACGAGCACCTCGCGCCCGAGGCCGCGATTCGCCGCGCCTGCCTGCTGCGCTTCCGGCCGATCATGATGACCACCATGGCGGCGATCCTCGGCGCGCTGCCGCTGATGCTCGGCCGCGGCACCGGCTCGGAGCTGCGCCAGCCGCTCGGCTATACAATGGTCGGCGGGCTCGTGTTGAGCCAGATGCTGACGCTGTTCACCACACCCGTGGTCTATCTGTACCTCGACCGTCTGTCGGTGCGCTGGGCACGCAAGCACCCGCAGCGCGAGCTTACCGGGGGCGTGCTGGCGGCGGCCGACGAGGCCGGGGGCGTCCTGTGAAGATCCTCATCGTCGAGGATAACGAGCGCGTGGCGCACTTCATCACCAAGGGACTGCGCGAGGCGGGTCATACGGTCGAGCACGCCGGCAACGGCCGCGACGGCCTGTTCCTCGCCGCCAGCGAGCCGCATGACGTCATCGTCATGGACCGCATGCTGCCCGGCAACATCGACGGCCTGGCGATCATCGAGGCGCTGCGCAAGGCCGGCAACCGCACGCCGATCCTGATCCTGTCGGCGCTCGATGCGGTGGATGAGCGCATCAAGGGGCTGCGCTCGGGGGGCGATGACTACCTCACCAAGCCGTTCGCCTTCGGCGAGCTGCTGGCGCGGCTCGATGCGCTCGGCCGGCGCGCCGGCGGCGGCGATGCCGAGCGCACGCTGCAGGTGGGCGACCTGCGCATGGAGCTCCTGTCGCGGCGCGTGACGCGCGGCAGCCGCGCCATCACGCTGCAGCCGCGTGAGTTCAAGCTGCTCGAGTACCTCATGCGCCACGCCAACCAGGTGGTGACGCGCACCATGCTGCTGGAGGCGGTGTGGGAATATAACTTCGACCCGCAGACCAACGTGGTCGACGTGCACATCTCCAAGCTCCGCCAGAAGATCGAGCTCGACACCGAGCGGCCGCTGGTGCGCACGGTGCGCAACGCCGGCTACATGATGTCCGACCATGAATAGGCTGTTGCGCTCCTCCCCCGTCACCTGGGCGCTCGGCTACCTGCTGCTCGGGCTCGCCGCCCTGGTCGCCTTCGCGGTGCTGCTGTGGTACGCGTGGAACGTGAGCATCTTCTCGGGACGCGAGGAGATCCTGCGCGCCGACGCGCAGCACCTGACGGACGTGTTCGCGCACGAGGGGCCCGCGGGGCTCACGGCGTACATCGAGACGCGCCTGCGCCTGCACATCGTCAGCGAGCGCACGCTGCTGCTCACCGACCCGGCCTACCGGCCGCTGGCCGGGAATCTCGCCGCCTGGCCGCGCGAGATCCCGGATGACTCCGGCACCCATGCGATCATGGTGAACGCGCTCACCGGACAGCCGACGCATACGCTGCTGGTGCGCACGACGCTCCCGGGTGGCTATCACCTGCTGGTGGGCCGCGACCTGGGTCTGTTCCTGCCGCTCGAGCGGCAATTCGCGTGGGGCCTGACCGCCGCGGTCACGTTCCTGTTCGTGGTGGGCGTCGCGGGCGCGATCCTCATCCGCCGTCAGGTGCTGGCGCGCGTGCAGGGCATGCGCACCGCGGTGTCGGCCATCATGGCGGGAGATCTGCATCAGCGCTTGCCGGCCGCGGGCTCGGGCGAAGAGCTCGACACCCTGTCGCAGACCATCAACGGCATGCTCGATCACATCGAGCGGCTGATTCACGGCATCAGCAACGTCTCCAACTCCATCGCCCACGATCTGCGCACGCCGCTTGCGGAGCTGCGCTCGCGCCTCGAGGAGCTCATCCTCACGCGCCCTGAGCCCACGGCGACCTTCGCCGAGATCGACGCGGCGGTCGCCGACGTCGATCGCGTGATGCGCATCTTCGCCGCGCTGCTGCGGCTCGCCGAGCTCGACACCGGCGCGCGCCGCTCGGGCTTCGTGCAGGTGGACGCGGCACGGGTCGCTGCCGAGGTGGTGGAGTTCTACGAGCCGGCCGCCGAGCAGAAGGGCGTGGCGTTCTCGTTTGAGTCCACCGGCGAGGCCGCGGTGGCGGGCGATCCGGTGCTGCTCGCCCAGGCGCTCAGCAACCTGATCGACAACTCACTCAAGTGCGTGCCCGAGCGCGGCGCGATCAGCGTGTGCGTCGGCAGGCGCAGCGACGGCGCGGTAGAGATCGCGGTCGCCGACAACGGCCCGGGGATCGCCGCCGCCGACAGACTCAAGGCCACTGAGCGCTTCTTCCGCGGCGATGCCAGCCGCGGCACGCCCGGCGTGGGTCTGGGGCTCTCGATCGTGGATGCCGTGGCCAGGCTCCACGGCGGCGTCCTCGAGCTGCTCGACAACCATCCGGGCCTCAGGGCCCAGATGGTGCTGCCGGTTACAGACGGTCGGTGGAGTCGATGAAGTCGTCGAGGTCCTTCTTCATCCTGGCGATCGAGGCCGGGTTCACGTACATCATGTGGCCCGCCTCGTAGTACTCGAGCTTGATGCGCGCGCTCGCCGACTGCGGCACCCCTAAGTGCGCCATCACGTACTCGGTCGCCGAGAATGGCGTCGCCAGGTCGTAGTAGCCGCACAGCACCAGCACCTTGAGGTTGACGTCCTGCACGAGCGCCTGCGCGAGATCCACGTCCGAGTTCACGATCGGCTGCTCGCCGTTGTCGGTCTTGTGGGTCAGCTTCCACTTCTCGCCGATGCCGAAGTTGGTGGTGAAGTAGGTCTTGCCCTGCCCGAACTTGAGCTCGCCGTGGTAGTAGTCGAGGAACGCCGCGGTGAAGGCGGCGCCGATCGCCGCCAGCTGCGGATCGTAGTCGGCCTCCTTCGCCAGCGGATCCTGGGTGGGGCCCACGAAGCGCCCGTCGAGGCGGCCGATGGTCTTGCGCTCGCTCTTCAGCAGCTCGTGCGCGAACATGACCTCGCTCACCCTCAGGTTCGCGAACTTGAGGTACTCGCTCGACAGGCCGGTGTACTCGTGCAGCTGCGCAGCCACGGCGTCACGCTCGGCATCGCTCAACGCATCGCCCTTGAGGAGCGCCGCCGTGTACGCGCCCATGGCATAGGCGCGCACCTCGGCGAGGAACGGCTCGAGTGCAGCCGGCTGATGCGGCAGCACGTGCTGGTACCAGGCCACCGCCGCATAGCCCGGCAGATACACCGAGTACGGTCGATCGTTCCCCGGCAGCTCGGCGAAGATCGCCTCGAGGTCGGTGGCGACCGAGACCAGGATCAGGCCGTTGAACTCGAGCGAGCGCCGCGCCCGCAGATAGTTGACGATCGCCGCGCCGCGCGTGGTGCCGTAGCTCTCCCCCAGCAGGTACTTCGGTGAGGTCCAGCGGTTGTTGTCGCTCACGTACTGGGCGATGAAGCGGCTGATGGAGTCGATGTCCGGGTCGACCCCGAAGAACTCATCGTCCTTGTGGTTGCAGACGGCGTGGCTGAGGCCCGTGCCCACCGGATCGATCATCACCAGATCGCTCTTGTCGATGAGGCCGTACTGGTTCTCGACCGTGCGATAGGGCGCACTCGGCGTCGGACCCGGATCGGCGACCACGACGCGTCTCGGTCCCAGCACTCCCATGTGCAGCCACAGTGACGAGGAGCCGGGCCCGCCGTTGAACGCGAAGGTGATCGGGCGCAGCTCGCCTGCCTTGCCGCCCCTGGCCGTGTAAGCCACGTAGCCGAGGCTCGCGATCGGCTTGTCGTCGTCGTCGCGCACGATGAGCGTACCGGCGGTGGCGGTGTAGTCGAAGGGCTTAGCTCCCGCGCTGAAGTGATGCTCGGTAACCGAGCTCTCCGCCACGGGCAGCCGCCGCCACTCGTCCTTGAGGTCGCCCTTGACGTCAATGTGGCACAGCCGCATCAGCGCGCCGCCATCGCCCGGCGCCTCGGCGTGGGAGTCCGCGCTCTTGGGCGGCTCCTGCGCGGCGTAGGCCACGCCCCAAATACCCATGAATGCAGCCGCAACTGCGGCCAGCGACTTCAGCATGAGACCCTCCGCGGCCCTGTAGAGTAGCGCGGGCTTATACCATGCCGGATGCCCCGGTGTGCGCTGCGGCGCTTAGGATCGCTCCACTGTCATGACCGACGCCGGCCACCCGCGCCCGATCCGCTCGTTCGTCACCCGCGCCGGACGCATCACCCCCGCGCAGCAGCGCGCGCTCGCGACCCTGTGGCCGAAGTACGGCGTCAAGGAGAGCGCAGGCCGGCTCGATCTCGAGCGGCTGTTCGCGCGCACCGCACCGCGCACCCTCGAGATCGGCTTCGGCAACGGCGAGAATCTGGTCGCGCTCGCCGCTGCGCATCCGCAGCGTGACTACCTCGGCATCGAGGTGCATCGCCCCGGCGTCGGGCGGCTGCTGCTCGCGCTCGAGGAACGGCAACTCCACAACGTCCGCCTCATCTGCCGTGACGCCGTCGAAGTACTCGAGCGACAGCTCCCGGCCGCGAGCCTCGAGGAGATCCTGATCCTGTTCCCCGACCCGTGGCCGAAGAAGCGTCACCACAAGCGGCGGCTGATTCAGCCGCCGTTCGCAGCGCTCCTCGCCCGTGCGCTCGCTGCGGGCGGATTGCTGCGCCTGGCCACCGACTGGCAGCCGTATGCACTCGAGATGCTCGAGGTCCTCGGTGCCACCGCGGAGCTGACCAGCCTCGCCCCCGGCGGCGGCTTCGTCGCGCGCCCCGCGGAGCGCTCGCCCACCCGCTTCGAGCGGCGCGGCGAGCGGCTCGGCCACGAGGTGTGGGACCTCGCCTTCAGGCGCAGCGCCTGAAGCTAAGCGCCGCCGCTTCAGCTGGAGCCGAGCGCCGCCCGCAGCCCGTCGAGCACGAACTGCACCGCGAGCGCCCCGAGGATGACGCCCAGCAGGCGGCTGGCGACGTTCGCGCCGGTGACGCCGATGACGCGCATCAGCGGCTCCGCGACCAGGAGCAGCGCCAGCACGATTGCGAGCACCAGCACCGCCGCGACGACGAGCCCGGCGAACAGCCCCGCCTGGCCCGGCAGCTGGATGCGCCCGAACCACAAGAGAATGGTGGTGAGGGCGGCAGGACCTGCGATGAACGGAAAGGCGAGCGGAAAGACCGAGATATCCGCGCGGCGGCGGCTCTCCGCGGCCTCATCACTCGAGGTGCGCGCGCCCGACTCGCGCGCAAACACCATCTCGAGCGCCAGCAGAAACAATAGCAAGCCGCCGAAAATGCGGAACGCCTCGAGGCTGATGCCCATGAGTTGCAGGAACGCCGCACCGCCGAGGGCAAAGAGAAGCAGGATCGACGCCGAGATCGCCACCGCCTGCAGCGCCATGCGGTGCTTGAAGCTGCTGCTGGCGCCCGCGGTCAGCCCCGTGAACAGCGGAATCAGCGACACCGGGTCGACCACCACGAAGAACACCACGAAGAACTTTAGTGCTTGCCCGAACATTGATGCTGTGCGGCGCCAATTGCGTCTTGAAAGCGTCACGGGCGAAGCGCAACATGAATTGCGTCGGGCACCCCTGTAGCAGAAGTGTTCGCCAGGCCCGCGGACAGCGCGCAGCATAACAGCTGGCGCAACGGGCCTCGGGAGGTTGCGACGATGACGGCCCCAGCTCCTGGCATCGGCGACTGGTATCGCCTCAACGGCGGCCAGCTGTTCGAAGTCGTTGCCGTCGACGATGACGACGGCACGATCGAGATCCAGTACTTCGACGGCACGGTCGAGGAGATGGATATCGAGGACTGGGAGTCACAGTGGGACGACGGCGGCCTCGAGGCGGCCGAGGCGCCCGAGGACTGGAGCGGCTCGGTCGACGTCGAAGCGGGCGATGAGGAGACCCGCGGCTCGGAGAGCCTGAGCGACGATCGCGATCTGCGCATGAGCCCGCTCGACGGCATCGACCTGTTCGAGTGAGGCGGCTTAAGGCTTCAGGCAGCGGCCTCCGCCAGCGCCGCAATATCCACTCCGTCCGCGATCATCACGAAGCCGCTGCGCACCGTAAGTGCCACGGGGGTGAGCAGGCGTCCGGCGCACGGGCCCGCCACGCAGTAGCCGGTGAGCTTTTCAAATAGCGCGCCGTGCGATGAGCAGAGGATGAGCGCCCCGTCGGGCGCGAGGAAGCGATCGGGGAGCAGGTTGAGCGGATGCCCGGCGTGCGGGCAGCGGTTCACATAGGCGCGCAAGTGCGCCCCGGCGCGCACCACGAAACCCTTCAGCGGCCAGTCCCCGCCGCCGATCGTGAAAGCCCGCACGCCCCCAGGACCGAGCTCGGTCTCGCGGCACACCACGCGCTCGACGTCGAATGCAGCGCCGTCCGCGGAACGCTCGGGCTCGCTCACGGCGCCTCCCGCGCCCGCAGCTGCTCGAGCGTGGCGATCCGCGCGCGCGTAACCCACACCATGGCGAGTCCCGGCAAGGCAAGGGCAAAGCTCGTCACGTAGTAGACATACCAGCCGCCGTGGTCGGCAACCCACCCTGCCGGATAACCCAGGCTGTAGCGCGGCAGCAGCGCCAGCGCCGACAGCAGCGCGTACTGGAAGGCGCTGTAGCGCACGTCGCACAGCGCCATGATGAGCGCCACCAGCGCGATGTTGCCCATCGCGCCGGCGATGTGCTCGATCACCACCGCCATCACCATGATCGGGTAACTCTTGCCGGCCACCGCGAGCGCGCAGTAGAGCAGGTTGCTCGCCGCCTGCAGCACTCCGAAGATCAGCATCGAGCGCACCAATCCGAGGCGCACCATCAGCACGCCGCCGAGAACCGAGCCACCAAGCGCGCTCGCCGTGAACAGCGCCTTGACGATGAGGCCGATCTCGGTCTTCGAGAACCCGACATCCATCATGAAGGGCGTGAACAGCTTGTTGGCGAAAGCGTCGCCGATCTTGAACAGCATCACTACCGCGATCAGGATCACGGCGCTCGGGCTGTCGAGCAGCTCGCGCAACGGCGCGACGACTGACTCGCGCAGGGTACGCGGCGGCGCGTGCCGGTACGCCGGCTCCGGCGCACGGGCGCTCGCCACGCAGAAAGCCAGCATGACGCCCGCGAGGATGAGGAACGCGAGCCGCCAGCCGAAGTGATCGGCGACTACCAGCGCGAACGCCGCGGCGACCCACGCCGCGGTGCGGTAGCCGAGGTTGTTGGCGGCGGCGGCCGGTCCGCGCTCGCTCGGCAGCGATACGTCGGTCCGCCAGGCATCGATGGCGATGTCCTGGGTCGCCGAGCAGAACACGATGGCGAGCGCACACACCGTGACCGCGCCGAGCGAGGCGACCGGGTTCTGCAGCGCGAGCAGCGCGATCGCGGCGGCGAGCGCGAGCTGCATGACGAGCATCCAGCCGCGGCGCCGGCCGAGGAACGGCAACGGGTAGCGGTCGACGAGCGGCGCCCACAGCGGCTTCAGCAGGTACGGCAGCGCAACGTAGGAGGTCACGCCGATCGCGGTGTTGGTGAGGCCGGAGTCCTTGAGCCATGCCTGCAGCGCGCTCTCGGTGAGCTGATTTGGGAATCCCGACGCCGCGCCGAGGGCGAGGATCGCGAGCATCTTGGGACTCGCGAGCAGCTCGCGCAGCCCCACGCCCTCGCCCGCGGAGCGCGCGCTCAAAGAGCGTAGTCCATAGTGAGCGGGGCGTGATCCGAGAAGCGCCTCTCCTTGTATATGGAGGCACGGCGCGCCTTGCCGGCGAGCGTGCCGCTCACCACCTGGTAGTCGATGCGCCAGCCGACGTTCCTGGCGCGCGCCTGGCCGCGGTTCGACCACCAGGTGTAGAGGTCCGGCCCCGGGCACACCTCGCGGAACGCGTCCACGAAGCCTTCGGGCCCGAACAGACGGTCCATCCAGGCGCGCTCCTCGGGCAGGAAGCCGGAGTTCTTCTGGTTCGACCTCCAGTTCCTGAGGTCGATGGCGCGGTGCGCGATGTTCCAGTCGCCGCTGAGGATGCAGCGGCGGCGCCCGCGGCGCAGGCGCGCCAGGTGCGGCGTGAACGCCTCCAGGAAGCGGTACTTGGACGCCTGCCGCCCGGGCCCCGCGGAACCGGACGGCAGGTAAAGGGACGCCACCGACAGGTCGCCGACGCGCGCCTCGAGGTAGCGGCCCTCGCGGTCGAACTCCGGCACTCCAAAGCCGCGGATCACTTTATCGATCCGGTGGCGCGTATAGAGCGCCACCCCGGCGTAGCCCTTGCGCTCGGCCTCGCAGAAGAAGGCCTGGTAGCCGGGCAGCCGCACGTCGTATCCCTCGAGCTGCCCGGCCAGGCAGCGTGTCTCCTGCAGGCAGATGAAATCGGCCCGCTGCCGGCGCAGCCAGCGGAACAATCCCTTGCCGGCCGCCGCGCGCAGACCGCAGACATTGACGGTGATGACACGCATCGGGCAATGATATGGCATGCAGGAGTATCAGCTCATGTTCATCGAGCTCGCGCTCGAGCGCGAGGCGCTGCGCTTCGGGCAGTTTCGTCTCAAGTCGGGGCGCGACAGCCCGTACTTCTTCAACGCCGGGCTATTCAGCGACGGCGAGGCCGCCGCCGCGCTCGGCCGCTGTTACGCGGCGGCCATCGTGCGCTCCGGGCTCGGCTTCGACATGCTGTTCGGCCCCGCGTACAAGGGCATCCCGCTCGTCACCGCCACCGCGGTGGCGCTCGCCGTGCACCACGGACGCAGCGTCCCGTATGCCTACAACCGCAAGGAAGCCAAGGGACACGGTGAGGGCGGCGTGGTGGTGGGCGCAGCGCTCCATGGACGCGTGCTCATCGTCGACGACGTCATTACCGCCGGCACCGCGGTGCGCGAATCGCTCAAGCTGATCCGTGCCGGGGGCGCCGAGCCGGTCGGCGTGGCGCTGGCGCTCGATCGCGAGGAGCGCGGTCAGGGGGCCTTGAGCGCCGTGCAGGAGCTCGAGCGCGATCAGGGCCTCAAATGTGTGAGCATCGTCACACTCTCCGATCTCATCGAGGCGCTGGCGCGCCCGGTCGGCGGGCAACAGCGCATTTCTGCGGAGCAGCTCGCGGCGCTCGAGGGCTATCGGACACGTTACGGAGCGACGTAACGCTTGCCAGCGGCTGTCATCCGGCCGGAAACTAGTGCAATGAGAGCCGCTGCATTGCGCATCCTCGTACCGGCGCTGCTGGCGGCCTGCGCCGCCGGTGGTGCCGCAGCCCAAGCCAACCGCAATGCTCCCAAGACCATCACCTACCGCTGGGTCGACGAGCAGGGAGTGGTGCACTACGGCGACCAGGTGCCGCCGCAATACGCCGGCAAGGACCGCGAGGTCTTGAACGGCGCGGGTGTTCCGGTGCAGCACTTCGACGCGCAGAAGAGCCCCGAGCAGGTCGCCGCCGATGCGCGCGATCGCGCCGCGGTCATCCGTCAGAAGCAGCACGACGCCTTCCTCGTCACCACCTACACCTCGGTGAAGGACATCGAGGCGCTGCGCGATTCGCGGCTCGAGCAGTTGAAGGGCCAGCGGGGCGCGGCGCAGCAGTACGTCGAGAGCCTGCGCTCCCGCTTAGGTGCGCTGCAGACCCGTGCCCTGAGCTTCCGGCCCTACAACTCGCGCGCCGATGCGCGCCGCATGCCCGATGACCTGGCCGAGGACCTGGTGCGCACGCTCAACGAGATGCGCTCGCAGACCAACGCACTCGCCACCGAGAGCGATCAGGAGGCGAAGCTGCGCGCGCAGTTCCAGGAAGACATCGAGCGCTACCGCGAGCTGCACACGCTGCACTCGACCGAGTGACGCGCGATCCAAAGCCGGCGCCGGCACGGGCCCGCGTGTCAGCCGCGGCCGGAGTGTCCGAAGCCGCCCGCGCCGCGCGCTGAAGTCTCGAACTCCGCCACCACCTCGAGCTCCACCTGCACCACCGGCACGATCACCAGCTGGGCGATGCGCTCGCCGGGGCTCAGCGTGTAGGGCTCGGCGCCGCGGTTCCAGCACGACACCATGAGCTGGCCCTGGTAGTCAGAGTCGATCAGCCCGACGAGATTGCCGAGCACGATGCCGTGGCGGTGACCGAGACCGGAGCGCGGCAGGATGACGGCGGCGAGCGCGGGGTCATCCAGGTGGATCGCGAGTCCCGTCGGGATGAGCTCCGCCCTGCCGGGGGCGAGGCTGAGCGGCGCGCCGAGCAGGGCGCGCAGGTCGAGGCCGGCCGAGCCTTCAGTGGCGTAGGCCGGCAGCGGAAACTCCGAGCCGATGCGCGCGTCCAGTATGCGCACCTTGAGCGCGCGGCGGGCGGTCGCGCTCACCCGCCGCTTACCCGAGCGCGCTGCCGCGCTTGCCGCGCTCGGCCCGCGCGCTGAGCTCGCGGGCCATGAGCGTGACCAGGCCGCGCGCCAGCGCGAGCTTGCCGGCCTTGCCGAGCTCGTAGCGCGCGCCGCGCGACAGCACGATGAGCTGGTTGTCCTCGCTGTCGAAGGCCTTGTCGTCGCCGACCTCGTTGGCGGCGATCATGTCGAGATTCTTCTTCATGAGCTTGGCGCGGGCGTTCTGCTCGACCGACTCGGTCTCGGCGGCGAAGCCCACGACCATCGGCCGCTCGGCGCGCGCGGCCACCGTGGCGAGGATGTCCGGGGTGCGCTCCATGGCGAGATCGAGCCGCTCGCTGGTCTTCTTGATCTTGTGTCGCGCGGCCTCAAGCGGCCGATAGTCGGCGACCGCGGCGGTGGACACGAACACGTCGGTCCCGGGGAGCTCGGCGAGCACTGCCGCCAACATGTCGGCGGCGCTCTCGACGTCGACGCGGCGCACCCCGGCAGGCGTCGGCAGGGTCACCGGCCCGGCTACCAGCACCACCTCGGCGCCCGCCGCGCGCGCCGCCTGCGCCACGGCAAAGCCCATCCTGCCGGAGCTGCGGTTGCTCACGAAGCGCACCGGGTCGAGTCGCTCGCGGGTGGGGCCGGCGGTGATCAGCACGCGCCGCCCGGCGAGCTCGCCGCTCACCGACAGCAGCGCCGCCAGCTGCTCGGCGAGCTCGAGCGGCTCGAGCATGCGCCCTTCACCCACCTCACCGCATGCCTGGTCGCCGGCCGCGGGGCCCAGAACCCGCACGCCGCGCGCGGCGAGCTGCGCCACGTTGGCGCGCGTCGCGGCGTTCGCCCACATGACGTGATTCATCGCCGGCGCCACCGCGATCGGCGCCTCGGTCGCGAGGCACAGCGTCGCCAGCAGATCGTCGGCGCGGCCGGCCGCGAGGCGCGCCAGAAAGTCGGCGCTCGCCGGTGCGATCAGCACGGCATCCGCCCAGCGCGCCAGCTCGATGTGACCCATAGCGGCTTCCGCAGCCGCATCCCACAGGTCGGTGCGCACCGTGCGGCCGGAGACGGCCTGGAAGGTCGTCGCGGTGACGAACTCGCGCGCCCCGGCCGTCATCACCACCTGCACCTCGGCGCCGCGCTCGCGCAGACGCCGCACCAGATCCGGGCTCTTGTAGGCGGCGATACCGCCGGTGACGCCGAGGAGGATGTGTTTGCCTTGCATGACGTGCGCCTCTGAAACGGGATTATCTCACCGCGGCGGGCGCGCGGCGCAAACCGCTTTCACGAGCCGAGAAATTGCGCGCCTGCGGGTGCTTTGACCCCTGCCGCGGCGCTCCCCGCGCTCCTTAGACTCGCCTTCCCTGAGCTCAGAACCGAAGGGAATGACGGTGCGCAGCGCTGCGGATGCCGAGCGGCCGCGCGAGCGGCTGCTCGAGCGCGGCGCGCAGGCGCTCTCGGATGCGGAGCTGCTCGGCGTACTGCTCGGCTCGGGTGTGCGCGGTCGCTCGGCGGTGGAGCTGGCGCGCGATCTGCTCGCGGAGTTCGGCTCGCTGCGTGCGCTGCTCGGTGCGGGACGCACGCGCCTGCTCGCGCAGCACGGCATCGGCCCGGCGCGCCTCGCGCAGCTGCTGGCGGCGATCGAGTTGTCGCGCCGGCAGTTTCGCGAAGCACTGCGCTCAGGGCCGGCGCTCGAGTCCCCCGAGGCCACCCGCAGCTTCCTGCTCGCGCAGCTGCGCGACCGTCCGTACGAGGTGTTCTGTTGTCTGTATCTCGACAGCCGCCATCGGCTGATCGCCTTCGAGGAGCTGTTTCGCGGCACCATCGATCGCGCCGGCGTGCATCCGCGCGAGGTGCTGCGCCAGACGCTGCACCACAATGCGGCCGCGGTGATCTTCGCCCACAACCACCCCTTATGTTGCGCTGCGGGTGTCACCACCGGGTCTGGTGCCATCCGATTCGGGGCGGGGTCGGGCCAATGAGCGCCTCGGAGCAGCTGCCTCTGCCGCTGACAGAGCCCCCGGAAGCCGATGCCGTTGCCGGGTTCGGAAACCTCACGGCTGAGCCACAGCAGGCCGTACGGCTGTGGGTCCGCGGCGCGTGCGATGAGCTGCGAACCGCTACGGCCACTGAGATCATCACGGCCGCGCGACGGGCGATGACGCGGCGTGTCCGTCGGGGGATGGCTATGGACTCCCCGGGTACCGTCCGAGAATTCCTGACGATGAAGCTGGGGACCCTCGAGCATGAAACCTTTGCCGTATTGCTGCTCGACACGCGCCATCGGCTCATTGACTACGTGGAGCTCTTTCGGGGCACGATCGACAAGGCGAGCGTGCACCCTCGCGAGGTGGTAAAGCTTGCCCTCGCCCGAAATGCCGCCGCTCTGGTCCTGGCGCATCCACATCCATCGGGTGCCGAGGAAGCGAGCCAGGCCGATGAACTCATTACCCGGCGGCTCCGCGACTAATGCCAAGCTTGCCATTACTCCTTTTATGGGAAGGACTCCGTAATGCGAAGGACGGTGACGGCGCGGCTCTGAGCGGCGAAATCTGGCCTTGCTCCTTCGCATTATCTGGGGCGTACGGTCCTTGGGTTCCCACCCAAGGAGCTACGCCTATGTCCCGATTTAACGAGCCCCAATTCGAACCGCTGCTGGAGAAGCTGCGGACCTATCTCCGTGAGGAGCGCTACGGCGAGTGCGCTCGGTTCAGCTATCCGTACGCTGCGAGATCGTTCCTGCGGTACCTCGAGCACCGAGGTCAGAGTGTCGAGGCGGTCACGCCAGCAGAGCTCGAGCGCTATCTGGACTCGCGGCGCCTGAAGGGCTCGCGGCGGCCCTACCCGAAGCAGTTCCGCCGGATGCACCGAGCGGCAATCAAAATGCTGCTGCGGGTGATCTGCGGGCAGTGGCCGTCGGAGGAGCTGCCGGCGAGCGCGGAGGAGCGCGCCGATCAGGCGATCGTCGATCACTACGACACATGGATGAGAGATCTGCGCGGACTGTCGGCCAATACGCGGCGTCACGGTCGGGCCGAGGCTCGGCGGCTGCTGTGTTGGATGCGCGAGCACGGTAAGACAGCGGCCACTTTGGCGGTGGCGGACCTGGATGCGTACATCACCTGGCGCAGTCAGGGGAAGCGACGCACGGGCATCGCCGAGATGGTCAGTTGCGTGCGCGGGGTGCTTCGGCACCTCTACCGCAGTGGACTGATGCCGGTGGACCTCGCTGGGGAGATCACAGGTCCTGCGATCTACGCTCTGGAGGGTATCCCCTCGGCGATCCGAGCTGAGGATGTGCAGCGAGCCCTCAAGGTTCTGAAGCAGGATCGCACAGCGCTCGGGCGCCGAGACTATGCGATCTGGATGCTGCTGGTGTCTTACGGTCTACGCGCCGGAGAGATCAAGGCGCTGAAGCTCTCGGACATCCACTGGCGGGGCGAGCGGCTGAGGATCCGACACGCCAAGACCGGCGTGTACTCGGAGCTGCCGCTCCTGCGCGCGCCGGCCGATGCGTTGCTGAACTATCTGCGTTACAGCCGGCCGGCGAGCCCGGCGCGTACGGTGTTCCTGAGAGCTCAAGCCCCCTACCGAGCACTGAATCCAAATACGAACCTGCACGGCATCGTGATCCGGCGGCTCGCCGCCGTGGGCGTGCGGCCGAGGGGGCGATGTGGGCCGCATGCGCTGCGACACGCTCGAGCGGTGAGCCTGCTGCGCGGCGGCGTGCCGCTCAAAGTAATCGGGGATGTGCTCGGACACCGCAGCGAGCGATCCACGGCCGTCTACTTAAAGCTCGCCACGGAGGATCTGCGATCGGTGGCGCTGGACTTACCCTCGGAGGTGGCATTATGAGTGCCACCGACGACATCAACCGCTTCCTCGAGTCGCTCGCGGTCGCACCCCGATCCCGATATAGCTACGTCACCAGCCTGCGCGCGTTCCGCGCGCTGTGCGCGAAGTGCGCGCCCTCGATCGACACGATGCGTGAGTGGCTCAAGCGTGATGCGGCGCGCTCACCGCTCCCGAGCGTGATCTCGCGGGCCGCGCTGATCAGCCGCTACCTCAACTGGCGCGCCGCAAACGGCGCTGGCCCCAACCCCATCGCCGAGCTCAAAGCCCAATACGGCAGCCGACTGACGCCGATCGTCCGTGCGCTGCTCAAGGATGACTACAAAAGCGCGCTCGAAGCGCTGCGACCGCTGTCCGAATGGGGAAGCGTGCAGGGTCCCCTCATGCGCGAGCACATCGCGCGGATGCGCTCGCTCGGCTACAAATACGAAGTCCGCGCTCGGGACCTCAGGCGCTTCGACCGCTACCTGCAGCGGCACGCCGAGCTGGCGGGACAGCCGCTCGAGGCGCAGCTCGCGGCCTGGCGTCGAATCTTAAGGACGCCGCGACACGAGCTGCGGGTCGAGCAATGCGCGCGCACCTTGACCCAGGCGCTGCACCGTAAGGATCTGAACCTCCCGATCGTGGCGGTCACGCGAGGGCTGCAGCGTCGCGTCGAACGAGCCGAGCGCAAGCCGCACCTTTTTACCGAAGCCGAGATCCAACGGCTCTACCAGGCGGTGCGCACGTTCTCCGGGCGGAACACACCTCACCGACCGCTCATGGTGGAGGCGATGCTGACGCTCGCGTACTGCGCGGGACTGCGGCTCGGAGAGATCGCCGGGCTCACCCTGGCCGATGTCGATCGCGATGATCGCCTGATCGAGATCCGAGACACCAAGTTCTTTAAATCCCGGCGACTGCCGCTTGCGTCGAGCGTCATGCAGGTCCTGCAGCGTTACCTCGCGGCGCGCCAGGCGGCTCGAGCGCCGGGCGCGCCCGAAGCTCCCTTATGGTGGAGTCCGCTGCGCCGCAAAGGATACAGCTACGGAGAAATCCAGAAGCTACTCACGCAGGTGATCCGGCGCGCGGGGTTAAAACCGGCCAGAGGACGGCGCGGACCGCACGTCCATGACCTGCGACACGCGTTCGTCGCGCACCGGATGCTGAAGTGGTACCGCGACGGCGTCGATCCGCAGAGCCGCTTGCCGCACCTGGCAACCTACCTCGGTCACAAGGACATCCTGTCCACGCTCGTCTACCTCAACATCACCCCGGAGCTCTTGCAGCAGGCGAGTGAGCGCTACCGACGGCGAGGTGCTGCGGCACTCGATGCGGGAGATCAGCCATGACTCCGGCGCCGCTCACGTACTGGCTCCACGCCTACTTCCACGAGTGGCTCGCCAGCAGCGTAACTGCTCGCGTCATACGATCCAGTCCTACCGCGACACCTGGCGGCTGTACCTGCGCTACGTTGCGACGCGCCGGCACCGAGCGGTGAGTGCGCTCACACTTGCCGAACTCGACTGCAGAGGAGGTGCTCGCGTTCCTGAACCACCTCGAGGCCGAACGGCGCGATCAGATCGGCACCCGCAACTGCCGCTTGGCCGCGATCCGCTCGTTCTACCGCTTCCGTTGCCGATCGCGAGCCGCTGGCAGCGGCGCAATGCGCCGCGGTCCTGCGGATCCCGATGAAGAAGACCGTGCGACCAGCGGTGGGTTACCTCGACAGCGAAGAGGTCACGGCCATCCTGAGACAACCGGATCGATCTACGCTCGAAGGGCAGCGCGATCATGCACTCCTCGCTTTGCTGTATAACACCGGCGCGCGCATCCAAGAGGCCTTGAGTCTCTGCCCGGCAGCGGTTCGGCTCACCTCTCCGGCGCACGTGAAGCTCTACGGCAAGGGTCGAAAGGAGCGGATCTGCCCGTTGTGGCCCGAGACCGCGCAGCTGCTCGCAGCGCTGCTGAAACGCTATCCCCGGCCTGACCATGAACCGCTGTTCGTCAATCGCTACGGCCGGCCGCTCGGGCGCCGCGGGTGTGCGTTCAAGCTCGCCCAGTATGTCCGCGCCGCAGCGAAGGAGCTGACCTCGCTCCGGACAAACGCGTCACGCCGCACACGTTCCGGCACACCGCGGGCGTTCAGCTGGTTGCCGCCGGCGTCGACATCACCGTCATCCGGAGCTGGCTCGGTCACGTCAGCCTCGACACGACGAACCACTACGCTCGCGCGAACATCGAGACGAAGCGACGTGCCATCGAGCTGGTTGATCGCTCGACCCGCCCCGGAAGCCCTCCACGATGGAAGCGAAATCCGAACCTGCTGGCCTGGCTCGACTCGCTCTGACCGGCCAAATAATGCGAAGGACGTTAAGCTCACTGCTCGAGAAAAACAGGACTCCGGCTCGCGTCCTTCGCATAACCGACTCCTTGCC